>JBAWFA010000010.1:0-120495 GCA_049591455.1 Gammaproteobacteria bacterium | reverse complement strand
CGTTTCGCGCTACCATTTCCCCATGTACCTCAAAGAAATCGAATACCGCTTTAACCACCGCCGCGAGAACCTCTTCAAACGGTTCCTGAAACTCTATTTTGGTTACGTTTCGCCCTAATTACCTAATCATATGTAGGGTACAAAGGCCACACGATTGCGCCCCTGCTTCTTGGCCTCGTACATGGCGTGATCAGCGAGTTTGAACAATTCCTCGAATTTGATGGTCTTGCCCTGAGGGCGCGCCGTGATACCGATACTGGCGGTGACGGATATGCCTTCCGGCCGCAGATCCGCGATAGCCTTGCAGATATCCTCGGCGCGGCGGCGCGCGTCGTCCGCCTCGCAGTGATTGAGCAGCACCACAAATTCCTCACCGCCCACGCGCGCCGCCAGGTCGCCGTCACGGCAGGCCTGGCGCAACATCGCGCCGGTCTGCGCCAGCACGTTGTCGCCGGCGAGATGGCCATGATTGTCATTGATGTTCTTGAAGTGATCCAGGTCAATCACCAGCAAGCTCAGGGGGTAATCGTAGCGCGAGGCATTGCTGAAATATTTGGGAGCGAATTCCCGTAGCGAGTTGCGATTGTAGAGCCCGGTGAGCTGGTCCTTCATGGCCAATTGGTAAAGCTGGTGCGATTGTTTTTCCACCTGATCCAGTAACTGCTTGTTGATGATGAGGTTGCGCACTCGTGCGCGTACCTCCTCTTCCAACGGCGGTTTGGTGGTGTAGTCGTTGACGCCGAGACGGAACAGCTCGATGCGCCGTGACGGATCGTCCATGCCGGAAAGCGCGAGGATGGGCACGCGGCGTTTCGGAGTGGAGAGATTGCGCACCCGGTTCACCAGACCGACACCGCTGATGGGGCCTTCCAGCAGGATGTCGCTGATGACGAGGTCGTAATCCTGCTTTTCAAAAGCCTCGAGGGCCTCGTCCGCCATGCGGAAATGATCCACGTGCAGGTTCATCTGCGTCAGCAGCTTGATCATGATGTGCGAGGCCACCTGGCTGTCCTCGATATACAGCACTTGGCCGCGCACTTCCTGCGGCTCGTCCAGGAAGAAACGGCTCAGACGATCCGTGAGCTCCCTGGCATCGGTGCGCTCCTGGATTTCGGTCACGCCCGCCTCGAAGGCTTCATGGCGCAAACGCTGATCGTCGGTGGAAGTCAGCAGTATGTACGGTGTCTTCAGATATTGGGGCAGCGCGCGCACCTGTTGACAGAGGGTGATGCCGTCCATGCCCGGCAGCGTCAGCGCCGCGCACACCATCCCTACCGATTCCCTGTGCAGCATGTCCACGGCTTCCTCGGCGGTGGGCACGGAGATGGGGTGGTGTCCCAGATTCGCCACCATCTTGTGCAGCACGGTTCGGAACACCTTGGAATGGTCAACGATGAGGATATTCATACCCGCGGCACAAGTTGAACGATGATAGCCATGCGCATCAGTGTACTCGACAGGTGCGGCGCTGGCACAATATGGCCCGCCGCACCTGAGTTTCCGGGCCGCGGGCGTATAATTCCGCCGCTTCCGTCTGATCGCCGCGCCGTCCGGTAATTACCGGTCCGATGGCTGACCATGTTCCTTTTTATAAAGGGTCTGTCATGAGAAAAAGAACTGTCGTCATCGCATTATTGATCATGCTCATCGCCATCGCCGTTATCGGCGTGTTCTGGCATCCGTTTTGGTGGGCATTCATTATCGGCGGGCTGTTCGCACTGCTCGCTATCTACGACTTGAGCCAGACACACCACACCATCCTGCGAAACTATCCAATCTTTGGCCACCTGCGCTACGCCTTCGAGGATATCCATACACAGATCCGCCAGTATTTCATCGAGGGCGACATGGAGGGCCTGCCCTTCGCGCGCGAGCAGCGCGAGATGGTCTATGAACGCGCCAAGAACGAGGGACTGGTGCATCCGTTCGGCACCGTCGAGAACGTCTACCGCACCGGCTACGAATGGATCAACCATTCCATCGTCGGACGCTGGCCCGACAAAGAAGAGCCGCGCGTCAAAGTCGGCGGCAGTCAGTGCGCGAAACCTTACTTGGCTTCACATTTCAACATCTCCGCCATGAGCTTCGGTGCCCTGTCGGCCAATGCCATCGAGGCCTTGAACACCGGTGCGAAACTCGGCGGCTTCGCGCACGACACCGGCGAGGGCGGCATCAGCAAATATCACCTTAAACCGGGCGGCGATCTCATCTGGGAGTTGGGCACCGGCTATTTTGGTTGTCGTGCCAAAGACGGCAAATTCGACCCGGTGCAATACAAAGAGCGGGCCACGCTCGATAACGTGAAGATGGTGGCCATCAAGCTGTCGCAGGGCGCCAAACCCGGTGGTGGCGGCATCCTGCCGGCGGCGAAGCTGACGCGCGAGATCGCCGAGGCGCGCGGTGTGCCCATGGGCCATGACGTGGATTCACCGCCCTATCACAGCGTCTTCAAAACGCCGCGTGAGATGCTCGAATGGGTGCAGCAGTTGCGCGAGTTGTCCGGCGGCAAACCGGTGGGCTTCAAACTGTGCATCGGCCGTCAGGACCAGTTCATGGGCATTTTGAAGGCCATGCTGGAAACGAAAATTCTGGTGGACTTCATCACTATAGACGGCGGTGAAGGCGGCACCGGCGCCGCGCCCCAGGAATTGTCCGACTTCATGGGCACTCCACTGGTGGACGCGCTGATCTTCGCCCACAACGCGCTCGTGGGCGCTGGCCTGCGCGGTGAAATCCGCGTCATGGCGAGCGGCAAGATCATCAGTGGCTTTGATGTGGCCGCGAAGATTGCCATGGGCGCCGACATGTGCAACTCGGCCCGCGGCATGATGTTCGCGCTCGGCTGCATCCAGGCGCGTCGCTGCCACACCAACACCTGCCCCACCGGAGTCACCACCCAGGATCCGTGGCGCGTGCAGGGACTGGTAGTGAAAGACAAGGCTCAACGGGTAGCCAACTACCACAAGAACACCATCCGCCATTTCCTCTGGGTGATTGCCGCCGCCGGTTTCAAAGGTCCAGAGGACCTGAAGCCCGAAGTACTCAACCGGCGTGTATCGCTGACGGAAATCAGAACCTACCGCGAGCTGTATCCCTACCTCGAACCCGGTGACCTGCTCGAAGGCCGCACGCCGGAGTTATATATGAAGCCGTGGGCACTCGCGAACGCGAAGAGTTTCTGAGAGCGGGCTTTATCCGGAAAGGCCGTCTGCAGCTCCAGCCTTTCAGTGCACGACAGATTTTCCGATGCCGGGGCTCAGCACCTAGATATCGTGCATGACTCAATCTTTAAGAAGCACCAATGACAGAAATCGGCGTCTCAAGGTCTGGGCAACAGGAACTGCTGACCGTTGTATTCCAGGATCACACCATCAGGAACGATCTGGATCACCTTCGGACCTTCTTTCAAGGTGTCGCCTTTCTGGTAATGCTGCATGTTGATGACCACGAAGCGGTCGGCGGGGTTTTGTGAATAGCTGTGCACATCCAAGTGCAGTGACGGAAGCGACTGCTGGAAAGCCAGTGGCAAGGTGTCCAGTGGAGGTGCGTTGTCTGTGGAAAGGTTCGCACTGTTTCCAGGTGCGGCGGCTGCAGTGGCCGGCACCGTTACCGGCGCAGCAGGCGCGATATGTGTCGATGCGGCTTTTGCCGGTGTCACGGCAGCCGCTGTAAAGGCTGTATTTGCGGGAGTCGCGGGCGACGAGCTTGCTGCCGCGGCTTCCATCGCCAACGAACGTATCTCGGGATGGTAAATGAATGTCGGCTCAACAGCGGATGGTGCGCTGCGGACTGCCTGTGTCACAGGCAAAACAGGCACAACTACGCTGCTGTGGCTGCGCCAGAAAATGATCGCCAGAACAATGATATTGACGATGAGCAGGATGCCGATAAGCGTGGCCCAGGGAACCGGAATATGTCCGCGCGCCGGCGCATCGGCGGTGCTCACTTGGCCGGTAAGAGTCTGTTGGCGGGAGCGTTCGGATTTGCGCAGGGCGTCCAGGATCAGCGACATGCTCAGTGTCCTGTCGGCGTGAGTGTCGGCGTGCCGGGCACGTCCAGGGCCGAGTTGAGGTGGATGAGGGTTTCCTCGCCGGCGATGCCGTCCACTTTCAGATGTTCCGATGTCTGGAATTGTTTCACCGCCGTCGTCAGGCTGGCATCATAGGTGCCGCTGCCGGAATCGGGCGTGTGTTGCAGCGTGGCCAACTGCGTCCGCAGCCAGGCCACCGCCGTGCCGATCATGCCTGGTTTCAAGGGCATGGGCGCGTTGGGATTGGGTTTCCACAGCAACAGATAATCGCCGTACCACAACGGATCCAGCTCGCTGATGGGGAAACTCCGGCTGGCAGTTCCTGCCTGCAGCGTGACTTGATCGGCATCGAGTTTCGTCACCACCACCTGATGCAAGACACCCTGCGCGCCCGTGAGGGTAATGATGGTGGGCCGGTCAAAACTTCGCAGGTTGTTCCAGGTGCCCTTGCGATACAGACAGTGCAGACCCGCCTGCGCGGCTTCCAGGCAGCCGCTTCCGGCCCCGCCCGGCGAGTAATGGGCGCCCCACAGGGAAAAGAGTGTACTGAACGCGGTGTCGGTGTCCGTGAGCTGGGTTGAATCCGTGAGCCAGCCGATCACCGTGACAACCGGTGGCGTCTTTATGATTAACGACACCGGTTTCGCAACGCCCGGCGATGGTTTGTCCGCGTGCAGGGCTTCGAAATGTCCGGTGGCGGCCAGTAGCGTTACCGCCGACAGCAGGACCACGGCGCAAATCCCGAGCCAAGCCAGTGTCTTGCGATTCCCGGCGGTTGACCTGTCGTCCAGTACTTCGCGCGCTGCATGGCGTACCAGTCCCGCGTCCACCTGGCGGAGCTCGCGGGTAAAGGCGCCAAGCAGCGCGCGGTCGCAGATGATGTTGATGAGCCGCGGAATGCCTTGGGTGACGCGCTGTACTGCACGCAGCCCGGAGCCGGTGAAGATCGGCGCGATGGCACCCGCCACGTTCAGACGGTGGTGTATATAGGCGCGGATTTCCTTGGGCGACAGGGGTTCGAGGTGATAGCGGCCGGTGATGCGCTGGGCCAGTTGGCGCAGCTCCTGGCGCGCCAGCAATTCGCGCAATTCCGGCTGGCCCACCAGGATGATCTGCAAGAGTTTTTGCCGGCTGGTTTCGAGATTGGTGAGCAGCCGCACCTGTTCCAGCACCTCGCTGCTCAGGGCCTGGGCTTCGTCAATGATGAGCACCACCCGCCGGCCTTTGGCATGGGCTTCCAGCAGGCGTGCGTTCAAGGCATCAATGAGTTCCTGCGGGCTTTGTTGCGGCATGCAGGCGACGTGCAATTCCCGGCAGATGGCGCGCAGGAACTCCGGGATACTGACCCGCGGATTGATGATGAGCGCCGCGTCCACGGTGTCCGGGAGTTTTTCCAGCAGACTGCGAATCAACGTGGTCTTGCCAGTGCCCACTTCGCCGGTCAACTGGATGAAGCCGCCGCCTTCGGTAACGCCGTATAAAAGGTGCGCGAGCGCTTCCGTGTGCTGTCCCGAAAGAAACAGATAACGCGGGTCCGGCGTGATGGAAAAAGGGGTTTCGCTTAAACCGAAATACGTGGCATACATGGGTAAATAATGCCCTATTCCGGGCGGGGGGGCACACCACGCCACAGGGCTTCCTCGCCGAAGCGTTCGTGCACTGCGTCGGTGGCCGCATCCAGTCGCCGGCCGCGGCTCAGACTTTCCTCGAACAGCACGAGCTGATCATTGGCGGCGAAATCCCGCGCGCCCACACCGATAAGCCGGAGCGGACGGCCGGGGTTTTTCCGCAGCCAGTCATGCAACAGGTCTTCAGCCAGGGGCCAAAGCACGGCGAAACTGTTGTCCGGGGGTGCGAAACGCCGCTGGCGGGTGTGACGGTGAAAATCCGCGGTGCGAAGTTTGAGCATCAGCGTGTGAGGCAAGAGTGCATGGCGGCGCAGGCTCGCGCACAAACCTTCGGTGAGCGGACGCAATTCCAGGGCAAGCGTGTGCGCATCAGTCAGGTCGTGCTCGAACGTGGTTTCGTGGCTCACGGAACGCTCATGATCGCCGCCGCCCACCGCGCGCTCGTCCCTGCCTTCGGCCAGAGTCTGAAAAAACCGCGATTGATTGCCGAACAGGGCTTTGATCAGGGATTCCGGTGCGAGCCTCAATTCCTGAACCGTGCGGATGCTGGCTTTTTCCAGATGCGCACCGGTACGCGGTCCGATACCCCAAAGCACGGTGACCGGCAGCGGGTCGAGGGCTTCGCGCACGTGTTCTGGAGGGACATGCAACAGACCGTCGGGTTTGCTGCGCTCGGACGCGATTTTGGCGATGAGTTTGTTCGGACCCAAGCCCACGGAAGCGGTGAGACCAGTGCGTGCCCGGATGGAGTGTTTGATTTTACTGCCGAGGATGATCGGATCGTGGCCATCGGCGGCGCCGGTCAGGTCCAGGAACGCCTCATCCAATGACAGACCCTCGATCACCGGCGTGAAATCCGCGAAACAGCGGAAGACTTCCGTTGATAGCTGTTTATAACGGCTCATGCGCACTGGCAGATATACGCCCTCGGGACAGCGGCGCCGCGCTTCGTACATGGGCATGGCAGAGCGCACGCCGAACACACGCGCCTCATAACTCGCCGCACATACCACGCCACGCCGGCTCGGGCCACCCACGATCACCGGACGGCCCTTGAGTTCGGGCTGATCATGCTGTTCCACGGAAGCGTAGAACGCATCCATGTCCACGTGCGCGATCAGGCGGCTGTTCACGGACGTGCGAGTTTGTTGACGCCGGTTTTGAACAGTAGAACCACGTTCGCGCTGCCGGCATAAATCCGTCCGGCAGCCCGCAGGTTTTCGATTTCTGTGTGATGACGCATGGCATCCAGACGGATGAAATCCCGGTTTTCCACCAGCGCGGGCAGTGCCTGTTTGAATGTGCGGAACGCCGTGCCCTTGGGCACTATCCAAGCCTTGTCAAGCTCTTTGAGACTTGTTAAGGCTTCCGCGTCGCGGTCCACGACATTCAGGCAGGCGGGAACTTGGCGAGGATTTTCTGAACGTCTTCGCTGACCGCTTTATCGGAATAGTTGTCCTGGCTGATCCAGTCCTTGGTCCAACCGCGCCACACCAGTCGTTTGCTGCGGCCGTTGATGATGTCCAGCATCAAGGTTCCCTGTTCGCGCGATTGCACCGTGTTACCCACCGGCATGAAAACGCTGCCGAAGCCGTAGGGATAGAAACCACCAACGCCAACCGAAAAGCTGGTCCCGCTGCTTTCCAGTTTCTGTTTGCTCACGGTGTGATAGGTTACGATAAAATCCGGCGACTGGTCCGGCGTGGTTTGCACATAGCCGCGGCTGGCGAGGTTCGCCACCACGGCGCGCTGCACGCGCTCTTCAAGAATCTGGCTGTCGAGGATCGGGTTGTTCACCGGGCCCATGGGCGGACTGATCCAGGCGAAGGTGCGTAGATTGGAAAAGCGGGCGGTGTCATCGTGGTCCACGTACACGCGCGGGGCGCACGCCGCGAGCAGCATTGCCAGAGCAGCCAGCAGGAGGGGAATCAGGTGTTTCATAGGCGGTATTTGCGAACAAACCTGGGTTGTCGCTGGTTTAGGCCTTAAGTTTAGCATGCCGGTTCCCACCGGGAGGGCGGATATTTTGTAAACTAGGCCGCCCTTGAGCAAGGTTGGCGCCGGCTTACCGAGGGCTGGGGAATCGGCCAGGGAAGCTATGCAGAATATAAGAACCATCCCATACATTTCACTGGTTTATGCGGGAGCGCTTGCCGCGGCTGCCGTGGCAGTGCTCGTGTATCTGTCGTTTCAGTCCGATCTGCAAATCACCAGTGTGCAGGCGTTCGTCGGCTTTATCCTGTTTGGCGTCGCGGTGGCGGCATTTGGCTTTCCGGCGCCGCATGTGGGCTACGTGTCTCTTGACCGGGTAGTGCAGTTCGCCAGCATCCTGATTTTCGGTACGCTGGAAGCCGCCTGGATCGTCGGCATTGCGGCCCTGATCTGGCCGCTGTTGCCGTGGGGAGTCGCGCGCGGAGGTGACACGCGGCTCGTGATGGTGCGTGCCCTGCACAACGCCGGAATGTTGGCGTTCACGATTCTGATCACCGGCAGCTTGTACCAGTCCTTTGGCGGTGCAGTACCGCTCATGCGCCTCGATCCGCGCGACGTGCTGTTGATCATCATTCTGGCGTCGTTCATGCAATTGCTGAACATGCTGTTCATGGCAGTCATTGCCTGGCTGGAGCATTACGATTGGCGCAGGGCGTTCGGCTTGTTCGCCGCCACCGTGGATCTGGCGGCCATCCCGCTGGCAGTGTTCACCGCACTGATTTACAACCGGCTAGAGATGTCGGTTTTTGCCCTGTTTCTCATCGTGCTGGCGCTCATCGTGCTCATTGTGCGCCGGCTGGCGGATACGCGACGCGCGCTCGAAGCCAAAGTGGACGAGCTGGTGTCGGTGAATCGCGTGGGCAAAGCGGTCAGCAGTTCGCTGGTGTTGGATGAGTTGCTGGAGCTGATCTTCAGCGAGAGCCGGAGCCTGATGACATTCGATACATTCATCCTGGCGCTGTATGACGAAAGCTCGAGGGAAATAGACATCCGGCTGCATCACAATCCGCAGGGACGCCAACCACAGCGTCGCCAGAATCTGGGCGTGGGCATCATGGGATGGGTGGTAACCCACAACAAACCGGCCTTTATCCGTGATTGGGAACAGGAGGGCAGCGAATTCAAACGCATCATGATCAACATCGGCGATACGCCGCAAACCAAATCCATGATTGCAGCACCCATGACCTATCGCGGCCGGGTGCTGGGCGTGTTGAGTGTGCAGAGCTATACCGGAGGGATATTCGGCGAATCCCATGTGAACCTGCTAATGACCTTTGCCAGTCAGGCGGCTATTGCCATCGCTAATGCGCGCCTGTTCGAGGAACTGGAAAATAACCGCAACGCGTTGGAGCAACGGGTAGCCGAACGTACCCGGGATCTGGCAGCCCAGAAAGATGAATCGCACGCACTCGCTGAATCCCTGCGCAACACTAATCGCGAAAAGGAGAAACTGGTGTTGACGCTCCAGCGGCAGACGCTTGAGGATGACCTGACGGGACTGTACAACCGCCGTTACCTGGACGGCCGGCTCGGCGTCGAGGTGAGCCGTGCGCAGCGTTACAAACGCCATCTCGCTCTAGTCATGGCGGATATCGATCATTTTAAGGTGGTCAATGACCGGTTTTCCCATATGGTGGGTGATGACGTACTGCGGGTAATTGCTAATATCATGCGCGCCCAATGCCGCTCGATTGATATCATCGCCCGTTACGGCGGTGAGGAATTCCTGCTGTGTTTCCCTGAGACTTCGCGTGATAATGCCGCGACCGTGTGCGAGAAAATCCGCCATCAAGTGGAGACGTATGAATGGGAAAAGGTCGAACCGGAATTGAAAGTCACCATCAGCTTCGGAGTGGCGGCGGCTCCTCCCGGCTATGAAGTAGAAGCGCTTATTGCCGCGGCCGATGAAAAACTCTACGAAGCCAAACATTCCGGCCGCAACCGCGTTTGCGCTTGACCGCCCATATCCGGCATCCGCTCAGGTTGTGATCACTTCAGCAAGTATCAGGACCATGCCCGCCACGAATGTGATGAACATCGTCACCCAGTAAATGAAACCGATCAGCAAATATTTGACCAGGGTCTTGAAGAAGGATTGCCTGTAGTAGAACCGCATGGCCAGGAAGATGTAAATCGCCATATACCAGCCGATGATCACATTGAAATAATGCGCCGGCGACACCGCCCAGGCGGCATGTTTGGCGAGAATACCGGCCAACACTATGAAGATCATGGCCACGAACACGAACGCGTGGTTGTGCAGGGTAAAGATCAAGTGCTCCATGTAGAAGCGCTTGGAACGGATATAAAACAGCTTCAACAAAAGCGCCACCAGCGGCAGGAACACGAACATCAATTTTGGCAGGCTGGTTTCGAGGGCGTGGGTAATCTTGGCCCTGAATTCCGTTATTGGCATGTTGAAATGCATGCCGAACATATCCATTTTTATGTTGTTGTCCTTACCTGCGCCTGACACAGTATTGCCCGGCGGCGTATTTTTCGAACCGTTGATGATCAGATTCTTTTGCTTATCAGACAGATAAGGGCTGTTTTCAATCTTTTGCTGTTCGGCTTGAGTGAGTGTATGACTGCTTTGCACGCTCGGGCTTGAATCGTTAAAACGCACGAATTGCGGGTTTGCAAACGTCCAGGCGATGAAGAAGAACAGCAGGCTGCTGAAGAAATACAGGCGCAGCGGATTGATGTAGCGCACGCGCCGGCCGGCGGAGTACTCGCGCGACAGGAATCCCGGACGGAACAGTAGCGGCAGGATACTGTGGAAGAATTTGGTGTCGAAGCCGAAGTGGGTGCCGAAAAAATCCTGGATATCATTCCACAGAGGTGCAGCATAGGTGTGGTTCTTCTGGCCGCATACGGCACAGAAATTTCCGGTCAGGATGCTGTCGCAGTTCTGACAGCGCAGCAGCGTGGCGGACGCAACCGGCGGCGTGGCATTTGCACTTGCAACGACAACAGGCAGCTTGTATACCCTGCGGCTCGCGCTGATGCGGTCGCCGAAACGCTCGATTCCCCCGGCGCGCATGCGTTCCGCATAGCTTTTAAAATAATTATCCAGGGCGCTCTGGCTGACGAGCGTGTACTGCACGACGCGCCGTATCGTGGTAACTGGAACCTCGTCCCCGGACGCACCCTCAAATTGCGGATGCAATATCCTTGCATCCAGAAAGCCGGGGAGTTGCAGCATGTCATGCACGTGCTGCGTCAGCCAGGCATCGAATTCCACGACGATGTCTGCCTGGGCGTCCAGGGTGACTTCGTAGATGACGGCATCAGCCACCGCAACGCTATTCGGGGGATTTCTCTTCAGCAAAAGTCTGTTTTTACGCACGGACAGGATGTGGCGGGAAAGGCTTGGTACCCAATTCATCCGGTGCAAAGTCGTCCACCGCGCAGATATCGCCGGTGAGTTCCTCCAGGCGCTGCAACTGCCGCGCCTCCTGATCGCTGATGATACCGGCCTCACGCGCGGCGTCTGTCTGCGAGTCGCCGGGGTCCAGCTTGAGTTCGCCAGCACGCATGGCAGTGTGGATTTTCCTTTCCACGGGCTCCAGTTTCAGGGATAGCTCCAGCGCCTCGGCGAACATGCCCACCGGGCTTTGGGCATCCGCCACGTAAGTATCACGAGTCAGCCGTGCGCGGGCGGCACAAGGCGTGCTGATGAGTTCCGCGATGCGGTGGCCGCAGGCGTCGCTTGGCGCAGAGTACGTGCGTCCGCGGGTGAAGATCAGGAACCGCAGTACCGCCGCCACGAAACGGTTGGGGAAATTGCGCAGGAAGCTGTGCATCTGCTCCTGCAAGTGATACAGCGCCTGACGGCAGGCCCATTCCACCAGCGGCAGGTCTTCGGTCTGGCGGCCCTGATCCTCGTAGCGTTTGAGCACCGCCGAGGCGATGTACATATAGCTCAGGATATCGCCGAGGCGCGCGGAGAGTTTCTCCTTGCGCTTGAGCGCACCGCCGAGCGTCAGCATGGCGACATCGGAAGCCAGCACAAAGGCCGCACTGAAGCGGTTGATGTGCTGGTAGTAGCGCCGCGTATGGCCTTGAATCGGTACGCGCGTGAACTTCGCATTTGTGAGCGCCAGGATCAGCGAGCGCGCCGCGTTGCTGAGTGCCAGCCCGATGTGGCCGAAGACTGCTTCGTCGAATTGCTTGATCGCCGCATTGTGCTCGTTTACAGCCGAAGCACGTTGCTCATCGGTTGTCTCGTTGATCGCATGCTCGACCATGGTGGCGGCGCGCATTTCTTTCAGCACATAAGGATGACAGCGGATGGCGCCCTGGCCGTAGATCATGAGATTGCGCGTCAGGATGTTTGCGCCTTCCACCGTGATGGCAATGGGGATGGACTCATAGCCGCGCGCCAGGTAATTACGCGGACCGAGCTGAATACCCTTGCCGCCGTGGATGTCCATGGCGTCGTTGCCGACGATGCGGGCCATTTCGGTGACGTGGTACTTCGAGATGGCGGCGCACACCGCCGGTTGCTCGCCTTGGTCAATGGACGCGGCGGTCATGGTGCGCACCGCTTCCATGGAATACAGCAGTCCCCCCATGCGCCCCATCACCTCGTCCACGCCCTCGAATTTCACGATGGGAACGTGGAACTGCTGGCGCACGCGCGTGTACGCGCCAGTGGCATACACCGCCAGCCGCGCACCGCCGGTGGTATTGGACGGCAGCGAGATGGCGCGGCCCGCGCCCAGGCATTCCATCAGCATGCGCCAGCCCTGCCCCGCCATTTTCATGCCGCCGATGATGGACTCCACTCGCACGAATACGTCCTTGCCGTGGGTGGGGCCGTTCTGGAACGGGATGTTGAGCGGGAAATGCCGCCGGCCGATGCTGATGCCCGGCAGTGTCACCGGGATCAATGCGCAGGTGATGCCGTATTCATCCCGGGTTCCGACCAGATGTTCGGGATCGTGGAGTTTGAACGCCAAACCCAGCAGCGTGGCCACCGGCGCGAGCGTGATGTAGCGCTTGTTCCAGTTCAAGCGGATGCCGGTGACTTCCTTACCCTCCCACATACCCTTGCAGACAACGCCGTAATCGGTGATGGAGCCGGCGTCGGAACCAGCCGTGGGCGAGGTGAGTGCAAAGCACGGCACTTCCTCGCCGGAGGCAAGCCGTGGCAGGTAATGATTCTTCTGTTCATCGGTGCCGTAACGCAATAACAACTCCGCCGGGCCTAGGGAATTCGGCACTGCCATGATGGAGGCGGCGGTGGGACTGCGTGTGGCGATTTTTGTCAGGGTTTCGGAATTCATCAGCGCTGAGAATTCCTTGCCGCCGTATTGTTTGGGAATGATGAAGGCGAAGAAGCCCCTCTTCTTCAGATACTCCCAAGCTTGCGGCGGCAGATCGCCCCACTCGTGGGTGATTTTCCATTCGTCCAGCATGCCGCAGAGTTCTTCCACTTCCTTGTCCAAGAACGCCTGTTCTTCCCCGGAGAGTTTCGGTGCCGGTGTGTTGAGCAGTTTCTTCCAGTCGGGCTTGCCGCTGAACAGCTCGCCGTCCCACCATACGGTGCCAGCTTCCAACGCCGCAGCTTCCGTTTCGGACATCTCCGGCATGACCTTGCGGAACACGTCCAGCAGCGGCTTGCTGATCCAGTGACGGCGCAGCTCCTTGATGTTTAGCGGGATGGCGATGGCTAGGAAAATGATCCAGAACAGCAGCGTCAGCCAGTCAGGGCCGGTGCCGATGAGGGTATAAATGATGAAATACAGGAGATACAGCCCGGTTGCCACCAGCAGCGAGGTACGCAGGTACAAAAGCGTCAGGCTGAAGGCGATGAATATGATGATCCAGATAATAGCGATGACGGCTGACACGGGATGAGTCCCTGCTTGTTGTTGACGGGGGGCCGGTTGGAAATAATTCGCAGTCCACCGGACTGGTGGTTCGCGAAACTATACTCTAAGGATGCCTCCGCTGGTAACTGTGGTTACTTAATGCTGTCACGCAGTTTGGCCAGCACCGTCGGCGGGAAAACGCTGGTTTTCTGCGTACCGAAATCGAAACACACCGCACCGGTCTTGGCTTCCGCCACCAAACGCCCATTCGTCATGTGGCTCGCGCGGTAATAGAAGTCGCAGCCGCGGCTCCCAAATTCCCCCGCCGCCACTTCGATGCGCAATTTATCGCCGTAAAATGCCTGGGCGCGGTACACCACCGCAGCATCAGCGATCACGAAGCCGATACCATCCGCAGCGATTTCCTCGACGCCGAGCGAGGCGAGATACCGGCGGCGGGCTTCATGGATCAGCGTCAGCACCGCGTCGTTGCCTAAATGGTTGCCGTAGTTGAGATCGCCCACGCGCACGTCCAGTTCGGTGCTGAACGGAAACGTATCCGGCAGGCGGATGTTGATCCGTGTCATGTCTTTAATTATTCCTCCGGGTGGCGGACATTCACGGCGTTTGCCGGGCTGTTACCGGTTGATGGTGGGTAATAGTGCACTTTTTCCTCCCCGGCAGCAGGCCGACCACATTTTACTTCTGGAGATACCGCCCGCACCCGCTCCGGGGTTGATGCCAGAACACGCGCAAGTCCTGGAGGCTGGAGATTTCAATTCGAGCGTGAAAGAGGCTATGCTTGCCGTTCCTAGCCGCCGCTGATGGGAACTTAACTGGCAGAACCGGTGTCCTGACAGCATCCAGTATTCGCACAATCACAATAATCCTCGAGGAGAACCCCCGTGAAGATATCCAGCTTGATGGCCGTACTCGCCTTGTGCACATTGGTTTTGCCGGCTTTCGCGGCGGACAAACCTGCGGCCAAGGCGCCGGCGGCCTCAGCTGCCTCGCCCACCGCACCCCAGGAATCCACTACCCAGGGTTCGGTGACGGTGGAAGGCCAGCGCATCAACTACAAGGCCGTGGCCGGCACCCTGATTCTGAAGGACAAGGACGGCAAACCAACCGGCAGCATGTTTTATGTGGCCTATCTCAAGGACGGCGCCGATCCCAGCAACCGGCCCGTGACGTTTTTCTATAACGGTGGTCCCGGTTCCTCCACCGTGTGGCTGCATATGGGCGCCTTTGGCCCGCACCGGGTCGTGACGGCTGACCACACCCACACCCCCGCCGCGCCGTATCAACTGGTGAACAACGATTACAGCCTGCTGGACGCCACCGATGAAGTGTTCATTGACGCCATGGGCACCGGTTTCAGCCGCGTCCTCGACAAGGACAAGGGCGGCGTGGGCACGCCTCAGGATTTCTACGGCGTGGACCCGGACGGCAAGGCTTTCGCGCAGTTCATCACCGAGTTCCTGTCCAAATACGGCCGCTGGAATTCTCCGAAGTACCTGTTCGGCGAGAGCTATGGCACCACCCGCTCGGCAGTGCTGGCCAATGATCTTGAAACAGACGACGACGTGGACCTGAACGGCGTGATCCTGCTTTCGGAAATCCTCAACTTCGATATCAACGCCGATTTCCCCAATGCCAATCCCGGCGTTGATCTGCCGTATGAACTGATGTTGCCGACGTTTGCCGCCACCGCCTGGTATCACCACAAGCTGCAGAATCAGTCGTCGGATCTACAACCGTTCCTGGCACAAGTGGAACAGTTCGCCATGAATGACTACGCGAAAGCACTGCAGGCAGGTTCAACGCTCGACCCGACTACAAAGCAGCAGATTGCGGAGCAGTTGCACAACTACATCGGGCTGCCGGTGAGCTATATTTTGAAAGCCAATCTGCGCATCACCGGCCCTGAGTTCGAGCATGAACTGCTGCTGGATTCCGAGGATCTTACCGGCCGGCTGGACAGCCGCTTCGCTGGACCGGTCATGGATCCGCTGGCAGAACAGGCTTCCTACGACCCGCAATCCGCGGCCATCAGCTCGGCCTACGTGGCGGCGTTCAACGACTATGTGCGCAAGGACCTGAAGTTTGGCCAGGACATGGTGTACCGTCCGGAAATCAACGTGTTCCCGGAGTGGAAGTTTCAGCATCAACCGCCGGGTTCCCCTTTCCCCAACCCATTTGGCGTCAACGTGATGCCGGACCTCGCGTCGGCGATGATCTACAACCCCGACCTCAAGGTGCTGTTGAACTCCGGCTATTTCGATCTGGCCACGCCGTTCTATGCGGCGGTCTATACCATGCACCACCTGCCCATGCCGGACAAGCTGCAGAGCAATATACAGTATGCGTTCTATGACTCCGGGCACATGGTTTATGTGCATGTTCCTTCGCTCAAGGAATTGCATGACAACGCTGCGAAATTCATCAGCTCAACACACGGCTCTCACTGAGTCAGTTTCATGGAAAGAAAAAGGCCGCGGGCAAAACCTGCGGCCTTTTGTTTTTGCTTAAACGGTGATCAACCGCCCAGCAGGGCTTTCACACCTTCGCGTTCTTCCAGCAATTCCTTTTCGGTAGCTTTCATTCGCTCCTGCGAAAACGGACCGGGTTTCAGATTCTTTACGATCTTATACTCGCCCTTCGCACACACCACCGGAACGCCGTACACGATGCCCTTGTTGATGCCGTAGCTGCCGTCCGACGGCACACCCATGCTGACCCACTGGCCCTTGCTGCCCAGTACCCAGTCGCGCATGTGGTCAATGGCAGCGGCGGCAGCGGAAGCCGCGGAGGACGCGCCACGCGCCTTGATGACGGCGGCGCCACGCTGTTGCACCGTGGGAATGAACTCGTTCTTTACCCAGTTCTCATCCGCCAGTTTCACCGCCGGCTTACCCTTCACCGTGGCCTGGTGAATGTCCGGATATTGGGTGGAGGAATGGTTGCCCCAGATGACCACGCGTTTCACATCGTTTACGTGGACGCCAGTCTTGGCGGCCAACTGTGACATGGCGCGGTTCTGGTCCAAGCGCATCATGGAAGTAATGTTTTTCTTATTGAGGCGCGGGGCGTTGGCGGCGGTGATGAGCGCATTGGTGTTGGCGGGATTACCCACCACCAGCACCTTGATGGTTTTTTTCGCCACTTTGTTCAAGGCCTTGCCGTGGGCGGAAAAAATTTTCGCGTTTTCAAGCAACAGATCTTTGCGTTCCATGCCGGGACCACGCGGTCTGGCACCCACGAGTATCGCGTAATCCGCATCCTTGAACGCCATTTCAGCATCGTCGGTCGCGACGATGTTTTGCACCAGCGGAAAAGCGCAGTCGTTCAATTCCATCACCACGCCGTTGAGTGCGCCCTGCGCGGCAGCGACTTCAAGCAGTTGCAGGATTACCGGCTGATTGGGGCCCAGCATGTCGCCGGCGGCGATTCGGAAAGTAAGCTGGTAGCCGATCTGGCCGGCAGCGCCGGTAATGGCAATGCGTACAGGTTTTTTGATGGCAGGCATGGAATGCTCCGTAGGTTTTTGCAGATCAAGATAAAGCGTGCCGCGGTGCGGACACAAAAGAAAACGGGAAGCGCAAATTTTAACACCCGGCACGGACCCGGGTCAGGTTACGGCAGGTCGGTGATGCGCGCGCCCGATGCCAATGCGAAACCGATGCCGAAGACACGCGACGGCGTCTGAAATCCGGGCCGGGCGTCGCCGGAAAGCACGCGGCGTGTCGCTCCCACGGCGGAGCGTGCGGTGAAGCTGTAGGCGTTGGCGCAGCGCATGCGGCTTTGCAGGACTTGACCTTCCGCATTGCGCACTTCGCCCCAGATGAGGCTTTCGCTGCTCTTGCGAGTGGCACCGCTCGGTCCAGCGGTGCCGGAGTCAATGCGACGTTGCAGCCGTACTTGCACCCAGTGATTGCGCAACAGCCAGCCAAGATAGCGGCTCATGCGCAGCGAGCGGATTTGGGCCAACGGCAGCGCCGCGTAGACCACGATATTCGGAATCCCGGTGCTATGCCAGGCGGTCGCCACATCGCCCCAGGGTATGGACACCGCGGCGCGGGGTTTGCCTTCGCCGAAATTCACATGGCGGGTTTTCCAGGCGGCCGGTACTTGCACGATGCGGCCGGCGCGGCGGACGGCGCCGCCGTCTTCAAGTCCTTTTAGCATCGTGCGACGCGTGCCGCGGGAAAAACCGCCAGTGCCGCGGAACGCGAGCGCAAGGTGCGTGGCTTTCGGCATGCGGTCTTTCAAGTGGGCGGCGAGACAATCCGTGGGTACCACGTCAAAACCCACGCCCGGCAACAGCATCACACCGGCCTTGATGGCGGCATCGTCCAGTGCCGCCAGGGCTTCAAATACCTGGATTTCACCGGTGATGTCGAGATAGTGCACGTGCTGCCGCAGACAGGCTTCCGCCATGGGGCGGTAGGTGTGCGCAAACGGACCGGCGCAGTTGAGCACCACGCGCCGGTCTTTGAGCGCTTCGTCCAGAGCCGCCTGATCGCGGAGATCGAGCGTCACTGACGGCAAGCCATAGCGCTCCGCCAGGGTTTTTAGCTTGTCCGGATCCCGACCAGCCAGCGTCGGGCGCAGACCCTGTTCCAGTGCTTCTTCCACGATCAACACGCCGGTATAGCCGTAGGCCCCGTAAATCAGCATAGATATCGCTCCGATGAGTGGCGGCAGTATGCCTCAAGACCGCGCCTGTGATTTCGGCATAGTCCACTGCTGCGCCCATGCCATCAGAAACGCGCGCAAGGCTGTGTCTTCGCACCCAACACTGGCACATTTGGCGGGTTAACGGGCTTCGTTTCCTGACGACAGTCAAGCGGTAGTGGGTTCAGTTTTGGCGAAAACCGTAAGGCTATAAAAGAGCTGGCAAACCTGGAACGGGCTTGTTGACGTCTGTAAGTAATTGATTTAAAAGGGATAAAATATTCATTGAAATTGTTTCATCCGAACTCTTGCATTATAGTTATTTGGTGTTATAGTTATCTACATCACCACTACCGAATGGCCACCCGGCCAAATTACAGAGAGAGCAAGGAGAACAGTCATGAACAGCACACGCAAAATCATTTTCGCTATCGCCTTTGCCGTGAACGCCGCTGCCATCGCTGCCATCACAACCGACAGCGTTCACCAGCATTCGATGCGTCAGGCAAACACCATCGAACTTGGCACTATTGTGGTGACCCCGGCCGATGCCATACCCGGCACCGTGAATCTGGGGGCCATCGTGGTCACACCCAGCGACGCCGACTGGCGCTACGCCGGAGCCCACGGTGTCCGCCGTCAGGCGGCCACGCTGCTGGCAGAGTCCGACACGGGCAACAGAATGGAGGATTCAGCCGCCGCTTCCCTGGTACAGACGCTGAATGCGCTCTCCCCCGGCCAGTTTTTGGACGCGGATGCGGCCATGCGTCTGCTTAACATGCTGGCGTTCGAAGGTCAGGGCGGCTAAGGTAACCTGAATCAGCGCTCTAGTCCGCTAGAGCAGCAGGGGAGACGTTCATGGATCCAAACTGGAACGACAACACGCCGATCTACCGCCAGCTGCGGGACCGGGTAGTCGCCATGATTTTGGAAGGCAGCCTCAAGGAAGGCGATCCGCTACCCTCGGTGCGCACCATTGCTGCTGACTACCAGATCAATCCTCTGACGGTGCTCAAGGGCTACCAAGCGCTGGTGGACGAGGACCTGGTGGAAAAGCGCCGCGGCCTCGGCATGTTTGTGAAAACCGGCGCCAGCCGCGCGCTCATGAAGAACGAACGCGAGGTCTTTCTGAAGACCGAGTGGCCTCTCATCGTTCAGCGCATCACCCGCCTGGATCTGGATGTGAAGGAATTGCTGAACGCCGTGGATGACGGCAAACGGAGCAAGTCATGAGCACACTGATAAAAGCCCGGGGACTGAGCAAGAATTACGGCAGCCTGCGCGCGCTCGACAAGGTGGATCTCGACATCGAGGAAGGCCGCATCGTGGGGCTCATCGGTCCCAACGG
Source organism: Gammaproteobacteria bacterium (assembly GCA_049591455.1). Taxonomy (GTDB): domain Bacteria; phylum Pseudomonadota; class Gammaproteobacteria; order Natronospirales; family REEB76; genus REEB76. The sequence continues at coordinate 100,998 of JBAWFA010000010.1, read as the reverse complement.
CGCAGGCAAAACCACGGTGCTGAAGGCCATCCTCGGTCTCACCAATTTCGAAGGCGAGCTGAACGTGCTCGGCCACGACCCGCGCAAGGGCCGCGAAAAGATGATGCACGAGGTGTGTTTCATCGCCGATGTGGCCACGCTGCCGCGCTGGCTCAAGGTCGCCGATGCCATCGAGTTCGTGGAGGCGGTGCACCCGCACTTCAGCCGTGCGCGCGCACTGCATTTTCTGGAGCGCACCAAAATTTCCCAGAAGAGCCGGGTAGGCCAGCTTTCCAAGGGCATGGTCACGCAGTTGCACTTGGCGCTCATCATGGCCATTGATGCCAAACTGCTGGTGCTGGACGAACCCACCATTGGCCTGGATATCCTGTTCCGCAAGGAGTTCTACTCGAATCTCCTCAATGATTACTTCGACGAGAAGCGCACCATCCTCGTCACCACCCATCAGGTGGAGGAAGTGGAAAAGCTCCTCACCCATCTCATGTTCATCAACAACGGCAGGATCGTGCTCAACGATTCCATGGAGGGTGTGGGCGAGAAATACGCCGAAGTCCTGGTGAATGCCGACAAGACCGAGGCTGCGCGCAGCCTGAAACCGTTGAGTGAGCGCGAAATCTTCGGCAAGAAACTGTTCCTGTTCGAAGGCGTGGATCGAAGCAAGCTGCAGGAGCTGGGCGAAATTCATACACCGAGTGTTGCCGACCTGTTCGTGGCGAAGATGAAAGGAGATGTGCAATGAACACCATGACGCCGTATTGGACACTGGCCAAGCGTGAAGTGTGGGAGCACAAGGCGTTGTGGATCGTGCCGATTGTGGTGGCCTGCCTGGCCGTAATCGGCAGTCTGTACGGCGGCGTAGCGCTAATCGTGATGGCGCACAAGGGCGTGATTACCGTCAACAACATCGCCGGGGTCGGTGGCGATGCACGCGGTGGATTGCACGTCGCTATGTTGACGATAGCGGGTTTCTTCAACGTGGTGATGCTGTTCATGGTGAGCTTCTATCTCATGGACTCGTTGTATGCCGACCGGAAGGACCGCAGCGTGCTGTTCTGGAAATCCATGCCAGTATCGGATACGAGCACGGTGCTTTCCAAATTGTTCACCGGCATGGTGACGGCGCCGGCCTTCATGTTCGTGCTGGTGGTCATCGCCGAAATCATCGCTGGCATCATCTTCACGATTGCCGCCGCCATCATGGGCGTCAATTTTTTTCATGAAGCCTTCTATCCGGGCACGATCATTCTGACCTGGATCGTTCTAGCGTTTGCGCTCATCCAGCAATCGTTGTGGTTGCTGCCCTACTGGGGCTGGTTCCTGCTGTGCTCGGCCTGGTCCAAGAAGCTGGTGTTAGCCTGGGTGGTGCTAATACCGCTGGGCGCGATTCTCATAGAACTGATCGTGTTCCGTACTCATTACCTGAGTGACGGCATTCTCGGCCACATCGGTCGCGGGATCATACTGATCGCTGGCTATAACATCAGCGTCACGCATCAAGGCTTTCAGGTCGGAACGCACATGTTTGGCCCGCAGGGTGTGGCGGTGGTCACGTTCGGCGCCAGCTTGGCGCACATGTTTGTTCTGCCGGAGATGTGGATCGGGGTGGGCATCGGGATTATTTTTATCCTGGGCGCCATCTGGTTGCGGCGCAACCGCTCTGAAATCTGAGTGGCGGAGGTCAGCATCATGAGACGCATGACGGTTCTCGGGCTATTGCTGGCTGTGCCGGTGTTCGCCCACGCCGCTGCTACGCGCACGCTGTCGGCTGATATCCCTGCCACCGGCATCAATTCCGTGGCTATTACGGTCGGGGTCGGCGAACTGCGGATCACGCCGTCCGCCGATGATGTCGTGCACGTACACGTCACGCTGCAGCAGAAATCCCGGGGGTTCCTCTGGTTTTTTCACTGGCAAAGCACTGCCACCAGCAAGGATATCCAGGCCGCGCAGATCAATCAGCAGAAAACCGGCGGCGTTCTCGATTTGTCGCTCGGAGCACCTGGGAAACTGAACAACAGCGATGTAAAACAAAAATGGGATGTGCAGATTCCTGCACGCCTGGCACTGACTATCGCCATGAAAGTGGGCCAGGTGAATGTGGCCGGCGTCGGCGGCGGGGTGCATGCCGACCTCAACGTGGGCGAAATTGATCTCAATACGCCCGGCGGACCGCTGCAAGTCAATGTGAACGTGGGTCAGATCAGCGCCACGTCGGGCAGCAAACAGCTTGGGTCCATCGAACTATCCAGCGCCATCGGCGAAGCTGCGCTCTTCATGAACGGCAAACATGTGGGCGAAGGTGGCCGGCACAGTGGCCTCGGCCGCCGCATCCATCTCACCGGCAGCGGTCCCGACAGTATGAAACTCAGCGTCAACGTGGGCGAGGTGGATTTGCGCATTGCATCATCCGCGCCCGCAAAGAATAAGTCTTAAAATCAGCCATCTCCAAAGTGCCAGGGTTGAGGGTGCGGGATGAAACTTATTGGTTCCCTGTCGAGCCCCTACGTGCGCAAGGTACGGGTGGCGCTAACAGAGAAAAAAATCGAATGCCCGTTGGTGCTGGAAGACGTGTGGGCCGCGGACACCAGGATTCAGACGCTCAATCCGCTGGGAAAAGTACCATGCCTGATTCTGGATGGCGGCCGCGCGCTCTACGATTCACGCGTGATCTGCGAATACCTGGATTCACTGCCGCCGGCCAACATGCTGATTCCCGCCACTGGCCGGGACCATATCGAGGTACGGCGCTGGGAAGCGCTGGCGGACGGCGTACTGGACGCGGGCGTGCTCATGCGTTTGGAACAGACTCAGCGCGAGCCGCAGGAGCGCAGCCGCAAATGGGTGGATCGGCAATGCAGCAAGATGAACGCGGGCCTGGAAGTCATGGCCCGGGATCTTGGCGAATCGGAATGGTGTGTGGCCACAGGTTTCACGCTCGCCGATATCGCCACGGGTTGTGCGCTGGGATGGCTGTCCTTCCGTCTGCCGGAGATTGACTGGCGATCAAGCCACCCGAACTTGGCGAAGTATTACGTCAAGCTGATGACGCGCCATTCCTTCGCCGAAACCGCGCCTCGCTAATCCCGGAAATTCACAAACTGCACCGGTTGTTCGAGTTTCGCACTGCGCAAAAGCGCGATGGCGGCTTGCAGGTCGTCGCGCTTCTTGCCGCTCACGCGCACTTCTTCACCTTGGATGGCGGCTTGTAGTTTGAGACCGCTGTCCTTGATGAGTTTCACGATCTTTTTCGCCAGCTCCTTGTCTATACCCTGTTTCACATTGATAAGTTGTTTGGCCTTGTCGCCGCCGATGGCTTCGATCTTTTGCGGATCGAAGCTGGCTATGTCTATGCCGCGTTTGGCAGCACGTTGATACAGGATGTCCTGCACCTGCTTTAACTGGAATTCGCTGTCGGCGAACACCGTCAATACATTTTCCTGGCGTTCAATCCCGGCGCTGGAACCTTTGAAGTCGTAACGTGTGCTGATCTCGCGACTGACTTGGTCCACGGCATTGGTCAGTTCCGCGTTTTCGACTTTCGAGACTACATCGAATGAAGGCATGGAGACTCCTTGATGAAAAACAAACGCGATCGGGAGATCGCTCCTGTAACGCTTGCCCCCTCTCCGTCGATGAGAGAAGGCGGGGGTGATATTGGGAATTACAATTTCACTTTCACCGCTGCTGCCGCACGCATGGCCTTGGTGCGGGCTTGGTCAATGGACTTGCCCAGCGCCAGTGTCACGCCCATGCGCCGATAACCGCGGATCTCCGGCTTGCCGAACAGGCGCAGCATGGTGTCCGGTTCCTGCAAGGCCGCATCCACGTTCTCGAACAGCGGCCCGTTGGAATCGCCGTGCGGCAGGATCACCGCCGACGCGGCCGGGCCGTGCTGGTGGATTACGGGAATCGGCAGTCCCAGCACCGCGCGCACGTGCAGCGCGAATTCCGACAGGTCCTGGGAAATCAGAGTTACCAGGCCCGTATCATGCGGACGCGGCGAGACTTCGCTGAACCATACTTCGTCGCCCTTCACGAAAAATTCCATGCCGAAAATGCCGCGTCCGCCTAGGTTGCCGGAGATGGTGTTCGCTATGCGTTGTGCTTCGGTGAGCGCTTTTGGCGACATGGGCTGCGGCTGCCAGGATTCGCGGTAATCGCCGTGCTCCTGGCGGTGGCCGATGGGTTCGCAGAACAGGGTGCCGCCGGCGTGGCGCACCGTCAGCAGCGTGATCTCATAATCGAAATCCACGAAGCCTTCCACAATCACGCGGCCCTGGCCGGTGCGGCCGCCTTTTTGCGCATAGTCCCAGGCGGTTTCGATATCCGATACCTTTTCAATTACGCTCTGTCCCTTGCCGGAGGAACTCATTACCGGTTTCACCACGCAGGGCAAGCCAATGGCTTTAACCGCGACGCGGAATTCCTCATACGTGCCGGCAAAGCGGTAAGGCGAGGTGCGCAGTTTCAGTTCTTCCGCCACCAGCCGGCGGATGCCTTCCCGGTCCATGGTGAGCCGCGCGGTGCGCGCTGTGGGAATCACCGTCCAGCCTTCCTTTTCCAGTTCCAGCAAAGTGGGCGTGGCGATGGCTTCCAGTTCCGGCACGATGTAGTGGGGTTTCTCCAGCTCCACCACGCGGCGCACCTCTTTTCCATCCAGCATGTTGATGACGTGCGAGCGGTGCGCCATCTGCATGGCGGGCGCATGATCATAACGGTCCACGGCGATGACTTCCACGCCAAAGCGCTGCGCCTCGATGGTGACTTCCTTGCCGAGTTCGCCCGAGCCCAGCAGCATGATGCGGGTGGCGTAGGGTGTGAGCGGCGTGCCGATGTTGGTCATCTTTATCCTGTTTCGGTTAGGAGATTATTCTCGCCATTTATATCCACATCCCTGGCATTGGTGCATATTTCGGCGGGCAGGATAGCCAGCGCCAGCTACTAAGGTTCCCAGCATAAGCATCCAACTGCGCAAGGAAAATCGTGTCTTGATGTTATGAGAGCCACATTTTGAGCAGGCCAGTTCAGCGTTCCTTTCGATTTCGGTATCGGGAAGTAGCGCGTATTCACCATTGTTTAATGCAGCGATGACTTTTCTGGCTTTTTCGATATCGCTCGCGAGTACCTGCATCTTCACACCGCCTAATGCCTGTGAGATGGCCCAGTTCTGTAACACATAATTCTCATCAGCAATAAATACAGAGATGCCTTCTGACTCTAATCGACCTGAGGCGATGCGGGCTTCCCAGGCATTCACATAACTTGCCACCGTTACCAGTTTTTGTGTTCCTGACATTCAGGTGCCTCTAAGCAGCTTTTCTTCGCTGATTTCCAGATCTTCCGGCGTGCCCCAGAGTACCAGCACGTCGCCTTCCTTCAAGACGGTTTCTTTTGGTGGTTGGCGGCCCACCACGCCTTCGCGGCGCAAAGCGGTGACCACCACGCCTTTGTTCTTGAGATTGAGTTCACCGATGCTGCGGTTGACAGCGTGTGCGCCGGACGCGAGCGTCACGGTGTAAAGTTGTTCGCGGAAGGCGTGTGACGCATCCATGGGCAGCGCATCCTGGCCGCGGAACACGCTGCGCAGCAGGCTGTAACGGTGGGAGCGCACCTCCTGGATCGTGCGCAGGATTTTGCTCATGGGCATGCCCAGCAGATGCAGCAGGTGCGACGCCACCATGAGACTCGATTCCATGGTCTCGGGTATCACTTCCGTGGCGCCCGCCTGCATAAGCTTGTCCAGGTCCACGTCGTCGCGGGTACGCACCAGCACCGGTATGTCGGGACGGAATTTCTTCACGTGGCCGAGAATCTTGAGCGCCGTGGGCACCTGGAAATAACTGATGACTACCGCCCGCGCCCGTTCCACGCCGGCGGCTTTGAGTACGCCCGGATTGGTGCCGTCGCCGTAGTACACAGGGTCGCCGGCCTCGCGAGCGCGTTTCACGCGCACCGGGTCCAGGTCCAGGGCCACGAACCCGAAACCTTCCGGCTCCAGAAAACGCGCCACATTCTGGCCGACGCGGCCGTAGCCCACGATGAGCACATGGTTCTCGGCGTGCACTTGGTGTTGGCCGATGTCATGTTGCAGACGGTCTTGTTCGTCGGCTGCATCGTGCGGAAAGAGGCCCGCCGCGATAGTGCGATTGACGCGGATTACCAGCGGTCCAACGATCATGCTGAGCACGATGGCGGCGAGACCGAACTCCGCCACCGGCGCGCGGATCACGCCTTGCGCAAGGCCCAGGGCCAGCAAGGCAAAGCCGAATTCACCGCACTGCGCCAGCACGATGCCGGTGCGCAAGGCCGCGCTACGGTCTGCGTGCAATCCGCGGCTCAGGAACATAATCAGCACTGTCTTGAACAACATGATGGCTGCCACGGCAATCAGCAGCAGCCACCAGTGCCGTGCGATGGTGTGCGGATTGAGCAGCATGCCCACGGTGACGAAAAACAGCCCCAGCAGAATGTCGCGGAACGGCCGGATGTCCGCTTCCACTTCGTGACGGTATTCGGTCTCCGCCAGCATCATGCCTGCCAGAAACGCGCCGAGCGCGAGGGATAAACCCAGTGCGGCCGTGCTCCAAGACGCGGCCAGCGTCACCAGCAACACCGCCAGCGTGAACAGTTCCGCCGAACGTGCGCTGGCTATCTGGTGGAATACGGGCCGCAGCAGCCAGCGGCCGAAGGCCAGAATCACAATCACCGCAACCGCGCCTTTCACGAACGCCACGAGCAAATCGCCGGCGATGGCGGTACCGCTGCCATGGGCTAGCGCGGGAATCAGGATCAGCAGGGGAATGACCGCCAGGTCCTGGAACAGCAACACCGCGATGGCCAGACGGCCGTGCTGCAGATTGAGTTCGTTCTGTTCCCCCAGTTGTTTTACCACGATAGCAGTGGAGGACATGGCGAAGGCGCCACCGAGCACGATGGCCACGGGAACCCTTGTGCCCAGTACCCAGGCAATGGCCGCGGTACCGAGAGTGGTGAGCAGCACTTGGGCGCCGCCCAGCACAAACACCGCCTTGCGCATGACCAGGAGTTTGGGCAGCGAGAATTCGAGACCCAGGGTAAACAGCAGGAATACCACGCCGAATTCCGCCAGATCGCGGGTGTCCGCGGTGTCGGGAATCCAGCCGAGAACGTGTGGACCCACCAGGAAACCGCTGAACAGATAGGCGATGACAGCGGGCATTTTCACGCGCCGCACGAGCGACACTGCAACCACCGCCACGGCCAGCAGGATCAGGATCGAGCGCAGAGTGGTGTGTTCCATGGCTTGCGCGAATATCCCCCCAACAGCCGCATCTTACCGGAACGGATAGATGATTCGGCTTGATTTGTATTGCATTTTTAGGGTCTGCGGTTCGGGCGGCACAATGCGGTGTGGGACTATAATTTATGCAGTCGGGAAGCAGGAGCGTGAAGCGATGATCAGGCAGCTTATGCGTGTGACAGGTATCGTTATCTGCGCCGCCTTGCTACTGGGCGCTACCCAATGCCAGAGCACCAGTAGCGGCATCGGTCCCAATGGCCCGGATTTTGTCACCACGCTCGCCGTCGAGGACGCCAGTGGCAACACCACCAGCAGTTTCACTCTTGGCCAGCCAATCCAATTGGTGCTGAGCGTGCGTAACCGCACTACGTCGAGCCAGACCATTTCGTTCAATACCGCGCAACAGTACAACTTCGTGGTGCTGGACAGCGGCAGTGCCACCGAGGTGTGGACTTGGTCACTGGTGCAGACGTTCAGTCAGAACACGACTACCCTCACTTTAGCGGCGGGCCAGACGCAGACCTACACCGTCACCTGGGACCAGACCGACGACAACGATCAGCTGGTACCTAGCGGTAATTACGAAGTGTTCGCCGGTATGACCTGCAACAACAGTACCAGCAGTTCGAGTTCCTCCAGCACATCGACTAACGTCAACTGCATGGCTACAGGTGTACCTACGTCGGATGAGCTGGCCCCGAGCGTTTACATTTCCACACTGATGCCGTTCACCATCCAGTAACGGATCAAACCAGGTACGGCGCCTCGATGGAGCTGTTTGAACCATTCGTTCCCGGACGCAGGAGGTGCCTTATGCGTGTATTGCTGTCAATTCCCTTGTTGAGTATCGCGCTTGTTGTAATGTGGCCTATTACAGCGGCGGCACAGTGCGACGCCGGCAACGGCGGCATCACGCTGCCGGTAGGGTTTTGCGCGAATGTGTTCGCCGATAATCTCGGTACGGCGCGGCATATCGTTGTCAACAGCAACGGCGATGTGTATGTGGCCTTGCTGAAACCAGCACACGGCGGCGGCATCGTGGCGTTGCGGGACACACATGGAAATGGCCATGCCGATGTCGTCAAGTATTTCGGCGAGTACGCTGGCACCGGCATCGGCATCCACGACGGCTATCTGTATTTCGCCACCACCACGGAAATACTGCGTTACAAGCTGCGGCCCGGTGAGCTGCTGCCGCAGACGTCGCCTCAAGTGGTAGTGAGCGGCTTTCCCGAGCAACACGAGCACTCTGCCAAGACCATCGCTCTCGATGATGCCGGGCACCTGTATGTGAACGTGGGCGCACCGTCCAATGCTTGCCAGCGGCAGGATCGTACGCGGGGTTCGCCCGGCATCAAGCCTTGCCCCTGGCTGGCGGAGCATGGCGGTATCTGGGAATTCGATGCGGATAAAATCAATCAGGTATTCGGCAAGAACGGCGTGCGTTACGCCACCGGCATCCGTAATGCGGTGGCCATTACATGGAATACCCGCTCAGGAGCATTGTACGTGGTGCAAATGGGCCGTGATCAGTTGTATGACAACTGGCCGAAGCTCTATACCGCAGCGCAGAGCGCGGAATTGCCGGCGGAGGAATTTTTGCTGGTGCGTCGCGGCGACAATTTCGGCTGGCCGTATTGCTATTACGATCAACTCCAGCACAAGAAAGTGCAGGCGCCCGAATACGGCGGCGACGGCCGGACAAGCGGCGATTGCGGCCAATACGGCCAACCGGTGCTGGCATTTCCCGGCCACTGGGCGCCGGAAGCGGTGATGTTTTATACCGGAAAACAATTCCCGGCAGCGTATCGCGACGGTGCCTTCATTGCGTTTCATGGTTCCTGGAACCGCGCGCCGCTGCCCCAGGCGGGTTATAACGTGGTGTTCGTACCGTTCAATGGACTGCGACCTTCAGGCGACTATCGGGTTTTTGCTGACGGTTTTGCCGGCGTGACGCCGATTGGTTCGCCGGACGATGCACACTTCCGACCTAACGGCGTCGCCATGGGTCCGCACGGTGCTCTTTATATAAGCGATTCCCAGCACGGCCGCATCTGGCGGGTGATCTACAGAGGCCGTTAAACCGGCTTGCACGCCGGACATGCGCCGCTATCATGGGCGTCCTTTTGGGACGAGTGGAATTGCATGCTGCTGGCGCTATTGATCCTGGTCATCCTGGTGGTGCTCGCGGGTATTGTGCTTGCGACGCTGGAACTGCGCGGTCATCGGGTGCCGCTGCAGATGAGCAGCCTGCACGGCGTGGCCGGCATCGTCGTCATCGTGCTGCTGGTAATTTATGATCTGCATTTCCCCCACAACATCCCGGTGAACGCCGCCACGGTACTGCTGATCTTGGCCGCTACAGGTGGTCTTCTGTTGTTCGGGTTTCGCGTGATCCGCCAGCCTCTGTCAGGGCTGGTGGTAGGATTGCATGGCGGACTCGCATTAGCGGCGCTGGTGCTCCTGATTGTCGGCTTCGCGCACCGTTAACGATGCAGAGCGCTGCTCCATCCGCCGGGCCATGCATTTCCGCGGTTGCGCTGCAACTGCTGGCGGCGTTGCTGGGGCTGATCGGCACGGCGCTGGTGATAGCGCAGGGGTTGTTCTGGATGCCCGCCGGCCATGCCAATCAGGCCACGTTGATACTCACGGCTTTTGTGCCGCTCATTGCTGCCATCGTGTTTGCCGTGGCGCCGCGCCACGCGCCGGAAGACGATGCGCAGAATTATCCTCTGCGCGCGCCGATGGTCTGGATCAATCTGGCGTTGCCGGTGTTGCTTGCTATCCTGGCCGTGGTGTTGATTGGTACGAGCGGCAGTTTCGACAACTTCATGGGCTTTGCCATGCTGCTGGCGGCCAATGCCGGGCGTAATCTGCGGGATTTTGTGCGTGTTCTGCTGCTGCGTGCCGCAGGTTCGCGTCCGTGATAAAGCGCGAACTCAAGGCCAGCGTTGATATCAAGGCTCCGCCCGAGGCGGTCTGGCGGGTGTTGCTGGATTTCCCCGCTTATCCGGAGTGGAGTGAGTTCCTGACGAATATCGAGGGCCCGGCGGTGCCGGGCTCGCGCCTGCGGATCAGGCTGGCCAGCGCCGGAGGCAAGGTCTATACATTCAAGCCCATGGTATTGCAGGTCACCCGGGCACGCACTTTTCGCTGGCTCGGAAATCTTGGGGTGCCGGGGCTGCTCGACGGGGAACACGGCTTCTTTCTTGAATACCTGTTTGGAGGAGGTACCCGTTTGCGGCAAACCGAAATCTTCGGCGGTTTGCTTGCGCCGCTGCTCTGGCGGCGGCTGGAGCCGTCCACGGCGCAAGGGTTTGCGGCCTTCAACCGCGCCCTCAAGCGGCGAACTGAGTCCCGGTCCTAAGGGGGCCCCGGTCTGCATCTGGCGCGTATACGAGCCGGGTAATCTCGGTTAAGCTATTTTGCATAATATCTTTGAAGGGCAGGTCCGCCTCTCTTAATCGGGGCAGGGATGCTTGCTTAACTCGAACTCAATACAGGTAATGCGTGAACCTCACCCGAGCCAAAAAGCTTATACCGGGGATCGTCATCACCCTGCTGCTGACGGCGGCAGCGGTGTTGCAGTTCGGCCGCGGGCCGGAACAGGCGGTATACGGCATGGGCATGTGGCTGGCACCGCAACACCCTCCCAATGCCGATGTGGTGGTGGTGGGCATAGATGCAGATGCCCTGCGCAAATATGGTCCGTTGCCTTGGCCGCGCAACGTGCTCGCCGGACTGACCATGCAGTTGGCTGCTGCCAAAGCGCGGGTCATAGCTTTCGTGCCTGCCCTCGATACTTCCCAGAACACCACCGCGCTGGATTATCTACACAAGCTGGCAGCGCTGGATGTAATCAATAGCGATCCCGACGCTGCAGCACTCGTTTCCCGTGCGCAGGCAGACCTGGCCACGGATGCGGCTTTCGAGGACAGCATCCAGAGTGCGGGCAACGTGATACTGGCAGCCCATGACTCGCTTCGCGCCGATCGGGCGACGGCAGCGCTGCCCCCGTGGCTGGTTTTCAAGATGAGCGTTCCCCATCCGGCACAGATCGGCGCCGCAGCTATTTTCTTCCGGCCCCTCAGTGTAAACGTACGCGCACCGCTGGCCCGGTTTGGACAAGTGGCGGACGGTATCGGCTATTTGCCGGATTTCTCGAACAGCGGCATGCAACCGCTGATCGTTGATGACGACGGGCAATTACTACCGGCGTTCAGCTTGTTGGTTGCGGCCCGTGACCTGGGTTTGAAGAACAGCGACATCTTCGCACACGCCACCGGTGGCATCAGCCTGGGTGACGAATACCTGTTCACCGACACGCATATGCGGGTGCAACCTGTCCGGTATGCCACCGGTAACGGCCGCGATGCGATTCCGGTATACGAGTTTGACGACGTGCAGACGGGGAAAGTACCCGCGGAAAATTTCACCGGCAAGGCGGTGATTGTGGGACTGACAGCCGGGACCCGGCCGTCGGCGTTCGTGGCAGCCGGCATGGTGTCGAGCATCCTCAACGATGATTTGGTAGCCACGCCGTTCTGGGCGTGGTGGTTGCGGGGACTGCTCACGCTACTGGTGGGCGTTTATCTTCTGTTCGCCATGACCCGCCTGCGCATGTGGCTGGGTATCGCCGCCAGTGTGCTGGTGCTGATCCTGCTGGTGAACGGCGAATTCGTGCCGCTCATTTCGCGCGGTCTGTGGCTGCCGCTGATGCTGCCGCTGCTGTTCCTGATAATCGGCCATGTAGTGGTGCTGTCTTTGCGCTACCTGAATGACCGGCAAGGAGTGTCACGGGAGCAATTTTCCGAAACCACCCGGCAGTTGGCGCTGGCCTGCCAGACGCAGGGACGCTTCGATGAAGCACTCAAGCATTACGCCAAATGCCTGCCATCGGCGATGTTGTATGAAAACATGCTGGGCCTTGGCCACGAGCACGAGCGGCATCGCCGTTATCCCGAGGCCATGGAAGTCTATACGGAAATGAATCGGCTGGTGTCACAGTTTGGTAATGTGGAAGACCGTCTGCACAAATTACAGGCATTGGACAACCAGACCACCATCACGCGCCGGCGGGGCCCGCACATCACTCTGCCGGAAAACGGTCTACAGAAACCCGTGCTGGGACGCTATGAGCTTGTCCGCGAGCTGGGACGCGGCGCCATGAGCGTGGTGTATCTGGGCCGGGACCAGAAGATCAACCGCACGGTGGCCATCAAGACCCTATCGTTCCAGGATGAATTTGAAGGCGGGATTCCGGAAGACATCTCCCGCCGGTTTTTCCGTGAAGCAGAAACCGCGGGGCAGCTCAATCATCCCAACATCGTCACGATTTATGATGTGGGCGAGGATCAGGGTCTCGCTTATATTGCCATGGATTATCTGGCCGGCGAATCCCTGCAGCATTACGCCGCGCCCGGCGCGCTCCTGCCGCTCGATGAAGTCATGGCCATAGTCATCAAGGTGGCCGAAGCGCTGGAATACGCCCACAGCCGCCAGGTGGTGCATCGCGACATCAAGCCGGCGAATATCATGTACGAACGCCAGACCGGCCGCTTGAAAATCACCGATTTTGGCGTAGCTGGCGTAATCAACGCCAACAAGACCCGCACCGGCACCATTCTCGGTAGTCCGTCCTATATGTCACCGGAGCAGGTGGCCGGCAGGAAAGCGGACGGCCGCAGCGACTTGTACTCCCTCGGCGTCACGCTATATCAACTGGTGCGAGGTGAATTGCCGTTCGAAGCGCCGTCCCTGACCGGCCTGATGTTCAAGATTTCCAATACGCCGCCGCCCGACGTGACGTTTCTGCGGCCGGACATTCCGCCCAAGCTCAAGGAAGTTGTGGGGCGGGCATTGCAGAAAAATCCGGATGCGCGCTACCAGACCGGCGCCGAAATGGCTGCGGCCATCCGCAAGTGCGGGGGTAAATTCAAGCGCACTGGCTGAGGTTTTTAATCACGATTATCAACATACCGGAATACCGGACCATGCCGGGGCATTATAATGAGCGCTATTCCCAATGCCGTTTGAGCGGTGCGTCAACGCATTGATGGCAAATCCGTTTTTCAAGTCAGCCCCTCTGGGGAGTGTTCCTCCGTTTTCAAGTCTTGTAAGACATGCGCGCAGCCAATAGGATGTGTATGCCTGAACAGGATGTGTCATTTCAAAATCATTATGGAGATGTTTGAATCATGAAAAAACTTTTCATCATCGCGGCAGCACTCACGATCGCCGCTCCTCTGGCGGCCAACGCGGCCGCTCCTGACTACAATTATCTGGACCTGAGCTATTCAAAGACCACGACTGATGGGTTTGCCGGCGGTAAAGGCTATCAGTTTGACGGCAGCTATGGTTTCAGCGAGAACTGGTTTGTAGCCGGCGGTTACGGCCATAACAGCTTTAACGGCGGCTCGCTTACGGGCGGCTTTTTCACATCTGACCTGACGCTGACCGTAGGCGGGCATCTGGCTCTCACCGACTCGGTGGATTTGGTGGGGCGCGTTGGCTACGCTGAAGACCACTGGAAGCAGGGGCCGAGCACCAACCTTTTCCCGGGTTTCACGGTCTCCACCAGCGATAGCCAGGATGGTTATGACCTCGGTGTCGGCATCCGCGCCATGGTGATTGACCAGCTCGAGCTGAACGTGTTCATTGACCATGATAACGTGGGGCTGTTGAGCCACGACCACAACAAATCCGAGTCCGTGGCTACAGTAGGTGCGCTCTACAGCTTTACCAGCAATTTTGGACTTGGCGCAAGCTATGCTCGCAGCAATGTGGACAGTACCGGTAACTGGATGCTGACCGGCCGCTGGTACTTCCAGCCGTAAATCGGGATCCCGAAGATGAGGACAAAAAAACCCCGGCTCCGGCCGGGGTTTTGCTTGGCGGGATTTGCGAACGAAAGCTTATGAGAGAATGAGCGGATATCCGGGAGGTTGCCCCATGTCCAGTCTGTTCACCGCCTACCGTATCCACGAGATCGAGAAACAGGTCGTCGCGCGGTTTGAAGAAATCACCCTGGAAGATCTTTCGCCGGGCGATGTGGTCATCAAAACGCAGTATTCAAGTGTTAATTACAAAGACGCACTGGCTGCCACCGGCAAGGGCAAAATATTACGGCGTTTTCCGCTCGTCGGCGGCATTGACGTCGCTGGCACTGTGGCTGAGTCGTCGGATCGCCACTTCAAGAAAGGCGACAGGGTGCTGGTGACCGGCTGCGGTCTGGGTGAGGATCACGACGGTGGCTACGCCGAATACGTACGCGCCAGATCCGAGTGGATTATTCCACTGCCTAAAGGGCTCACTACGCAGACCGCCATGATGCTCGGTACCGCCGGTTTTACCGCGGCGCTCGCCATTCATCGCCTGGAGCACAACGGACTGATTCCCAAGGGTGGGCGCGTAGTGGTCACAGGCGCGACCGGCGGCATCGGCAGTCTCGCCGTCAACATGCTGGCAAAGCGCGGTTATGAAGTAGTGGCCGTCACCGGCAAGCGTGAAGCGCAAGAGTATTTGAAGCAACTGGGCGTGAGTTCAATCCTGCTGCGCGATGAGATCAACTACGGTTCGCGGCCACTGGAGCGCGCTCAGTGGCAAGGCGCGGTGGACAACGTCGGCGGCGATATGCTCGCCTGGCTAACACGCACTACAGGCTGGTGGGGCAGCATTGCCAGCATCGGCCTGACCGGCGGCCATGAGCTGCACACCACCGTTATGCCCTTCATCTTGCGGGGCGTAAACCTGCTCGGCATCAACTCCGTGGTCACGCCGCGCAAGTTACGGTTAAGGATTTGGCAGCGCCTGGCTACCGATCTTAAACCGCCGAAACTCAGACAGATTGCTGCGGCCACCATTCCTTTCGACGACCTGCCCAAAGTCTTCGACAAAGTGCTGGGAAGCCGCCACCGTGGCCGCATCGTGGTCAAGGTTGCCTGATTCAAGGGTGTGTGGATTAGCGGCGCACGACCCAAGCCGGTAAAATAACCAACCCCCCACCCTTACGGCCGGCAAGATCAAGGACAATCTATGGTCCAGCCCGATTCCGCCGGCGCACGGCTCTGGTCCGCGCTCGACGCCGAACGTCCGCTGCAAGTGGTGGGCGCCATCAATGCCTACAGCGGCTTGCTCGCCGAACGCGCGGGATTCAAGGCGCTGTATCTCTCGGGCGCAGGTGTGGCCAATGCTTCCTTCGGTCTGCCGGATCTCGGCATCACCTCGCTCAACGATATTTGCGAAGATATCCGCCGCATCACCGGCGTTACGCGTCTGCCGCTGCTGGTGGACGCAGACACTGGCTGGGGTGCGGCCTTCAATATCCAGCGTACGGTGAAAGAAATGCTGCGTGCCGGCGCCGCCGGGCTGCATATCGAGGACCAGGTGGCCGCCAAACGCTGCGGCCACCGGCCCGGCAAGGAACTGGTGACGGCCGATGAAATGTGCGACCGCATCAAGTCGGCGGTGGATGGCCGTGGTGATCCGAAATTCGTCATCATGGCGCGCACCGACGCGCACGCGGTGGAAGGTCAGAAAGCCGCGGTGGAGCGCGCGTTGATATACGTCGCGGCGGGGGCCGATATGGTTTTCGCCGAGGCTCTCACCACGCTCGACGAGTACCGAGAATTTACCAAAACGGTGAAAGTGCCGGTGCTTGCCAACATCACCGAGTTTGGCAAGACGCCGTTGTTCACCGTCCGGGAACTCGGCGAAGCCGGTGTGCGTTTGGCGCTCTATCCGTTGTCTGCGTTCCGCGCCATGAGCAAGGCAGCGGAGAAAGTGTACGCCGCGCTCAGGAAAAACGGCACCCAGCAATCCCTCCTCGATACCATGCAGACCCGCGCTGAACTGTACGATGTTCTGAATTACCTGAGCTACGAAAAAAAGCTCGATGAATTATTCAAAAAGTAGGAGCGGGCTTGTGGCCGCGATGCTTTGCAGGAGAATCTCATGAACGAAACCAACCCCGGCTTCAAACCCAAAAAATCCGTGGCCCTGTCCGGCGTCACCGCCGGCAATACCGCGTTATCCACCGTGGGCAGGAGCGGCAACGATCTGCACTACCGCGGCTACAACATCCTCGATATCGCCGACAAGTGCGATTTCGAGGAGGTCGCTTATCTGTTGATTTACGGCAAGCTGCCGAACCGCGCGGAGTTGAAAGCCTACAAAACCAAGCTCAAGGGTTTGCGCGGTCTGCCGGAAAGCGTGCGCACAGTGCTTGAGTCCCTGCCCGCCTCCGCGCATCCCATGGACGTGATGCGCACGGGCGTCTCGGCGCTCGGTTGCGTACTGCCCGAAAAGGACGACCATAATCCCGCTGGCGCGCGCGACATTGCCGACCGGCTGGTGGCCTCGCTCGGTTCGATGCTGTGCTACTGGTACCACTGGAGCCACGACGGTCGTACCATTGAGGTTGAGACCAACGACGACTCCGTAGGCGGTCATTTCCTGCACCTGCTGCTCGGGCGCGAACCGTCGGATTTGTGGGTCCGCGCCATGCACACTTCGTTGATCCTGTATGCCGAGCACGAATTTAACGCCTCGACTTTCACCGCACGCGTCATCGCCGGCACCGGCGCGGACATGTATTCCTGTATCACCGGCGCCATCGGTGCGCTGCGCGGCCCCAAGCACGGCGGCGCCAACGAAGTGGCTTATGAGATCCAGAGCCGTTACGCAACGTTGCAAGAGGCCGAGGCCGACATCCGCAAACGCGTCGAGGCGAAGGAAATCATCATCGGCTTCGGCCATCCGGTGTACACCGTGAGCGATCCCCGCAACCAGGTTATCAAGGAAGTGGCGCGCAAACTTTCCAAGGAAGCCGGTGATCTGCGCTTGTTCGATGTCGCCGAGCGGTTGGAGAAAGTCATGTGGGATGTGAAAAAAATGTTTCCGAACCTGGACTGGTTTTCGGCCGTGTCCTATCACATGATGGGCGTGCCGACTGCGATGTTCACCCCGCTGTTCGTGATCGCGCGTGCCACCGGCTGGAGCGCGCACGTCATCGAGCAGCGTGCCGACGGCAAGATCATCCGCCCGAGCGCCAATTACATCGGACCCGAAGACCAGAAGTTCGTACCTATCGAAAAGAGACCGTGATCTTATCTTTTTCCCTTCTGGGAGAGGGGATAAGGTGAGGGTGAGTCAAAGTGATGAGCAAGGCGGCGGTTCCGCATTCTGAATGCTGTGATGGGGTTCTTTTGCAGGATTCAGAACGCAGCGCATTACCATGCCGGCAGCAGAAAGCGGAATTCTGAATTCTACGGAGTGTTTGATGAGCGCCCACGATCTTAAGTCCGCCAAGCGTCCCGATCCCGAGAAAGTCCTGACGGATATCGCCGATTACGTCTGCGATTACGAAATCAAAAACAACGAAGCCTACGAGACAGCGCGTTACTGTCTCATGGACACGCTCGCCTGCGGCATGCTGGCACTCCACTATCCGGCCTGCACCAAACTGCTGGGACCGGTGGTGCCGGGCGCGACGCTCAAGGGCGGAGCGCGCGTGCCGGGTACCAGTTACGAACTCGATCCGGTGCAGGCGGCTTTCAACATCGGTGCCATGATCCGCTGGCTGGACTTCAACGACACCTGGCTCGCGGCCGAGTGGGGCCACCCGTCCGACAATCTGGGCGGGATTCTGGCCGCAGCCGATTACCTCTCCCGCAGGAACGCCTCGGTAGGCAAGCCCTCACTGAGCATGCGCGATGTGCTCACTGCCATGATCAAGGCGCACGAAATCCAGGGCGTGCTGGCGCTGGAGAATTCCTTTAACCGCGTGGGCCTGGATCACGTGCTGCTGGTGCGCGTCGCTTCCACTGCCGTGGTTACGGCGCTTTTGGGCGGCACGCGCGAACAGGTGATCAACGCCGTGTCCCACGCTTTTATTGACGGCGGCGCGCTGCGTACCCACCGGCACGCACCCAACGCGGGCTCGCGCAAGAGCTGGGCGGCGGGCGATGCCACCGCGCGCGCCGTGCGGCTCGCGCTCATCGCGCTCACCGGCGAGATGGGTTATCCCACGGCGCTCTCCGCGAAGACCTGGGGTTTCTACGACGTGCTGTTCAGGGGCCAGCCGTTCAAATTCCAGCGCGCGTACGGCAGCTACGTGATGGAAAACGTGCTGTTCAAGATCAGTTTCCCTGCCGAGTTTCACGCCCAGACGGCGGTGGAATGCGCCATGCAACTGCATCCGCAGGTGAAGGGCCGGCTGGGCCAGATCGAAAAGATCGTCATCGAAACCCAGGAACCGGGTGTGCGCATCATAGATAAAACCGGTCCACTGAATAATCCCGCCGATCGCGATCATTGCATCCAGTACATGACCGCCGTTCCGCTCATTTTCGGCCGGCTCACGGCCGAGGACTACGAAGACAAAATCGCCGCCGAGCCGCGCATTGATGCGCTGCGTGCCAGAATGGAAGTGCGCGAGAACCCGCAGTTCACCCAGGATTATTACGATCCCGCAAAACGCTACATTGGCAACGCGGTGCAGGTGTTTTTCAAGGACGGCGCAAAGACCGGGCGCGTGGAAGCTGAGTTTCCCATCGGCCACCGCAAACGCCGCACCGAAGGCATTCCGCTGCTGGTGAAAAAATTCGAGAGCGCCATCGCCGGACGGCTTCCGGTGCAACAATGCGAGGCCATCAAGACGTTGTGCGCTGACCGGAAGAAACTGGAGGCAACTCCGGTTACGGACTTTATGGCTTTGTGGACTGTTTGATATGGGTTGGGTTGCACACAGTGAAACCCAATATTCCCCAAACAATAGCCCGGCTCGCTGGGCTTTTTGTTTTCTTCGGGGTTCGCTATGCTCACCGCCAATCTATGCGGTCTTCCAGTCTTTTCCGTCATAAAACACATTTGCTCTGACGTGGAGAATTCCATGAAATCAATATACTCCGTGGTTTTCGGGTTGGGCTGTCTTTTACTATGGCCCGTGGCCGCGACATCGACACCGACGGTCAGCTTCCAACTTGTTGACCTGCAGAAAATTGTTTCCCTAAGCGATCCGCAGATTTCGCCCAACGGCAAGGAGATCGCGGTCATTGCTTCGACGCCGGATTGGAAGACTGACAAGGCCAAACAGGAAATTGATATGGTGAATGTGGTCACGGGCGCGCGGCGTGTGCTGACCTCGAACCGCGAAGGTCTGTCCTCGCCGCGCTGGTCACCGGACAGTACGCGTCTGGCGTTCATCGCGAAAGACGCAGAGACCAAGAAGGCCCAGATATTCGTGATGCCTATGAATGGCGGCGATGCAGTGCGCGTGACGGACAATAAGCAAGGCGTGGATACCTATTCCTGGAGCCCAGACGGCAAACAGCTTGCGTTCATCGCCCAGGACCCACCGCTGAATGCAGCAGCCATCAAGGAGCACAACAAGGTATTTCAGGTAACCGACGGCAATTTCCTGCTCAAAGATGCCGTGGCACCGTGGCAGCTTTGGGTGGTCGCGTCAACCGGTGGAACGCCCAAACAGCTGACACACGGTACCTTTAGCCTGGACACGGATCAGGGCGGTGCGATGCCGCCGGCCTGGAGCCGTGATGGCACACGCATTGCGTTCACAAAGTTCCCGAATGCGTATTGGGGACCTTCATTCCATTCCGTTATCGCGGAAGTGGATGTCGCGAGTGGCGCGCTGCTGACATTGGTTTCCGCGCAAACCTCAGCACAGGTGAATTTTGCCCCCGCGGGTGACGCTTATGCGTTCCTGCGGCCGCGCGATGGCGATCAGAACAACGGCAACGCCGTGTACGTGAACGCGCACGGCACAATTTTCGATGCCACGCAGGCACTCGCGCGTAATTTCAACAATTATGTCTGGCTGCCGGAGGGCCAAGCGCTGCTGCTTCAGGGTGAACTCGGCACGCGCTCAGTACTTTGGGAGCAGCCGCTGTTGGAGAGAGCGAAACTGCTCGATCTCGGCGACGTGCAGGCCGGTGCGGACATGAGCGTGTCCCAAACCGGTGCCATTGCGTTTGTCGGCACTACCGCCACGCATCCGGACGAGTTGTATGTGATGGATTCGGTCAATGCCAAACCGCGCCGGCTCACCGACGTGAACGCTTTTGTGGATGGTCTCAGCCTCGGCCGCACGACGCCGGTTGATTGGCGCGGGCCAAACGGTTTTCATGAGGATGGCGTGCTCACCTACCCGGTGAATTATCAGCAAGCTCACCAATATCCGCTGGTGTTGGTCATTCACGGCGGGCCGGAAGGCGCCTCGACTGTGCGCTTCTCGTCGCTGCCGCAGTTACTGGCCGCAGCGGGTTTTCTGGTGTTCCAGCCGAATTACCGCGGCAGCATCAATCTCGGCGACGCTTACCAGCACGCGATTTATCGCGATACCGGCGCAGGGCCGGGCAAGGACGTGATGGCGGGACTCGCCGCGGTGGAAAAACTCGGCATCGTGGACCAGAACCATATCGGCGTGACTGGCTGGTCCTATGGCGGCTACATGACCACCTGGCTCACCGGTCATTACAACGTGTGGAAAGCGGCGGTCGCGGGTGCGCCACTCACCGACTGGGTGATGGACTACACGGTGGCCTATTATCAAAGAGGCGATACTTATTTCTTTGGCTCATCACCCTGGACGAATTCAGGCTGGAAAATCTGGCGCGCGCAGTCGCCGATCACTTACGTGCGCAACGTCAAGGCGCCGACGCTGCTGATGAGCGACGTGGACGACGCCAACGTGCCGTTCCTCAATGCCGAAGAGTGGTATCACGGACTGCGTGACAACGGCGTGACCGTCGAGTTCTATGCCTATCCCGAGCCCACGCATTTCCCGCACGACATCGTGCAGACCACGGATGTGGACCGCCGCTGGGTCGGATGGATGGAAAAGTACCTGAAATAGGCCGGAAAACTGGGGAAGTGGCGTACGCCGGGTGCTTCAGGCACCATTTGGTGCATACATAACCGCTTGGGAGAGACTTACATGGGGAAATTCGCGCGCACCTGGCAGTTGATGGGCGCTTCGTGGCAACTGCTCAAACGGGACAAACGTCTGGTGATCTTTCCGCTGATCTCCGGCGTGGCGTTGGCGCTGGTCATTGCAGCCTTTGCCATACCGATGTTCGCCGACGGTGAAGTGCACCGCTACCTGAATGACCCGAACCATCCGTCCAGACAACTGTATGCAACCGGCTTCATGTTCTATTTCATCAGCTACTTCATCATGATATTTTTTAACTCGGCGCTGATTGCCTGCGTGTTGAAACAGATGGATGGCAGGCAGCCGACCATTGGTGATGGATTGAGTGCCGCATGGCAACGACTGCCGCAGATCTTCGGTTGGGCACTTCTTGCGAGCACCGTGGGTTTCTTGTTGCGCCTCTTGGAACAGCGCGTCGGATTTATTGGCCGGATCGTCGTCGGCTTGCTGGGTATGGCGTGGACCATTACTTCGTTTCTGGTGCTGCCGGTGATGGTGGTCGAAGGCAGCGGACCAATTGCGGCCTATCAGCGCTCAGTCAGCATGTTCAAGCACACTTGGGGTGAGCAGATAATCGGTAACGTCAGCTTTGGTTTGATTTTCGCACTGCTTGGCATTGTGCCGGCGGTAATCGTGTTGCTACTCGCCGCCACCGCCGGCCCTGTGGTTTTGGTGGCGCTGGGCGTGATCGTAGCCATCTATCTTGTGGCCTTAGGGTTAGTGCAATCCACGCTGCAGACAATTTATCAAGTTGCTGTTTACCGTTACGCGGCGGACGGACACGCGCCATCCGGGTTTGACGGACAGTTGATTGCCGGAACGTTTAGTGTAAAGCAGCTGAAGGACTAGACTTGAGTTTCGACGGCGCATCGTTTTGAAATCGTCAGTGTCGGCACATGAACCCGCAAAGTATCCTGGGATTCTGGTTTGAGGAAACCAAGCCAAGCCAGCATTTCGCGAAGAATGAAGCATTTGATGCGCTGATTCGCGCGCGGTTCTCGGAAGTCCATCGCGCCGCTGCGCAGGGAGAATTGTTCGAGTGGCGCGAGCACGCGGAAGGCCGGCTGGCGGAAATCATCGTGCTGGACCAGTTCTCCCGCAACCTGTTCCGGGACCGGCCGGAAGCCTTTGCCTGCGACGGCATGGCTCTAGTATTGGTGCAAGAAGCGGTTGGTCTGGGTGTGGATCAAACTCTGTTGCCTGCACACCGTGTGTTCATGTACATGCCCTACATGCACAGCGAATCGCGCGCCATCCACGTCATTGCCGAACGCTTGTTCCACCAGCCGGGAATCGAGGCCAACCTGGAATACGAGCTGAAGCACAAGGCTATCATTGACCGCTTCGGCCGGTTTCCACACCGCAACGCTATTCTCGGACGTGGGTCCACTGCCGAAGAAATTGCATTCCTGGACCGGCCGGATTCTTCATTCTGATGCTCATTGCCATTACATGCGAAGTCAGCCAACACATCGCCCAATGCGAACTCACGCACCTGGCGCGCGAGCCTGTAAATGTATCGCGCGCACGCGCGCAGCACCGTCAATACGAAGCACTGCTGGCCGAACTGGGTTGCAAGCTGATCTGCTTACCCGCGGAACCGGAACTGCCGGATTCCGTGTTTGTGGAAGATACCGCCATAGTGCTGGAAGAACTGGCGGTGATTACCCGCCCCGGTGCTGAATCCCGGCGTGCTGAAACAGCCTCGGTCGCCGGTGTTCTAAAGCAATACCGCAAACTGTTCCATATCGAGCCGCCCGGTACATTGGATGGCGGTGATGTGTTGCAAGTCAACAAGACTCTGTATGTAGGGCTGTCAAAGCGCAGCAATCCGCAAGGCATCGGACAGTTGCGTGATATCCTCGCCACCTTCGGGTATTCCGTGGCCGCCGTGGAATTGCACGATTGTTTGCATCTTAAAAGTGCCGCAACTGAAGTTTCTGAAAATACACTGCTCATCAACCGGCACTGGGTGAATACCGGTATATTTGGTTCCATGCGCCTGATTGACGTCGCGCCTACCGAGCCCTTTGGCGCCAACGCCGTGCGCATCGGCAAGACACTGGTCTATCCCGCGGCATTTCCAAGCACGCGGGAACGCCTGGAAGCGCACGGTATAAGTGTGCGGACGGTGGATGCTTCGGAACTGGCCAAGGCTGAAGGTGGTGTGACCTGTTGTAGTCTAATTTTCACGGCGTAATCTGTTCTGCTTAAATACCTGCAGCAATGACGGATAGTCGGACTCGCCAATCTCAAGAGACTTTTATCGCACGCGTCAGCAAGTAATCCTGACGCACGTGATTATCCTCGAAATAGAGTGTAGTGAGTTCTTCAAATTCACGACGCAATGTTGCGAGCTTGGCGGGCTCAGATGTGCTGAGCGCCTGGATGAGTTTTGCAATCGGGCCGATGCTGGCTTCCATGAAAAGCCGGTAGTGCTGGATACTGAGCATCTGAAAACGCATTACGTCATGGTCGAAATTCAGATTTTTGACGGCGTTCCCGAGTCGTTCGCGTACCGTGTTTGGATCACCCCATAACGATGGCGGTGAAAACCCGGGAGGTGGAGGCGGCGCATATTTGCCGATGAGCGCGAACATGCGACCGACCAGGAGTTCCGGCGGCTAGGTGGAGAAAGCGATCGTGCCGCCGGGTTTGAGCACGCGTAGCATTTCTTTGGTCGCGATGTCCGCTCTTGGCGCAAACATGTGCCCGAACTGGCTGACCACCACGTCAAACCTGGCGTCATCCAGCGGCAGTTCTTCCACATCACCTTCACACCAGTCAACTTCCAGATTCATGATGGCCGCATTTTGTTTGGCACGTTCGAGAAGTTTGGGAGTGAGATCCACGCCGGTGACCCGTGCGCCGAGCCGTGCAGCGGTGAGCGCCACCACTCCGGTGCCGCAGCCCACATCCAGGACTTCCATGCCACGTGCGGTGCCGGCATACCGCACGAGCCGCGGCGCGGTTGAGCCCGTAGCGATTTCAGTCGGGGTGAAACTTGACCAGCCTTGTTTGGCGTTCTCTTTGAACTGAGCGATCGGGTCCATGGTCATCTCCTAGTTCATGAAATTAGGCGGGGATTATAGGTTCTAAATGTTTTTCAATGCAGCACGCTACATGGCATTGCTGATAGCTGTTGGACACTCCGGGTAAATGCGTCACTAGGCCATGGACTGCGTTCGCCCCGAAAGCGACAATCACGATAGTCCGCATTTAGACAATTTGTTAAATACCGACTATCTCTCATGTTTAATATTAGTTCACAATGCGTACATTTTTATTCCACAAGTCGTCAAAGAGGGAAACCGCTGCAACAGTGCCTATATGAATTACACTTGAGTATCTAAATAGATCCTCTGGATTTGGAGTGTCATCGTTGTTCCCCATCGCATGATAAATAGCCATGCCAGCTCCCATGCCAGATTTAAGGTAATCGTCTTCATCCTTAGAATATGCAGCATCTACTTGCTGGCAAAGAGCACTTAGTTGTGATAACAGATCTTCATGAGGCGCCTGTGTTTTGCCGGATTCGACCAATTTGTCGATCAACTCAGAATGAATAGTTGATCCAATTGCATCAGCAATATTTTTGTCAAAGTGGCCAAGGGATACTTCCCTACCGAGACCTATTACAACACCATATTCACCCAACGCTGCCAATGCCAGGAACGGCATCGGGCTGTCAGGAGAGAGAACATTCCAGTTCCTCACCTCCTCAATTTCCTCCGATTTTGGGGTAATAATTTCTGTGAGTCCCTTGCCAATGAATGATGCAGTTAGAGTTTTCCCTTTTGTGGAATTCCGGTACTTTAGCCACATACACAATGCCCCTCTTGATCAGTCACGTATGCATATTAAAATGAGAAACATCACTATTCATGCTTCGAATTCCACTGGTGACATGCTCATAACCAAATCAATTACTGGCATTAAGTTTAGATGAGGTGAAGGTCCACGGTTAGCCCAAAAGCAGGCATAAATATCGTTCACCTACCAAACCTCACCGAAAGGCCGCGCTTCAACTTCAAAACTCCAGGCAGAACGTGGTTGCTGCGTGAGCCAGTGAACCGTCGCTGCCACATCGTCGGGTTTGACGAAGAAACTGCCCGGTTTGCCGGGCATGCGCTCGCGGGTACGCGGCAAATCCACAACCCCGTCAATCACAACCAGCGCCACATGGATGCCGGCCGGCCACAGATGACGCGCCATGGATTCCGCTAGCGTGCGCTGCGCGGCCTTCGCCTGCGCAAAGGCTGCCGCTTTCGCGCCTCCACGGCGCGAGGCGGTGGCGCCGATGAAGATAAGACTGCCGCGGCCGCGTTGTTTCATGGTAGGTATCACCTCGCGGGCGGCGGTGAAGGCGCCGAGTACGTTCACACGCCAGGCGGTTTCGAGATCGCCAGCGCTGACTTCCTCCACATTGCCCCAGGCACCAGAGCCGGCGTTGTACACCAGCACGTCCACCTCGCCGAGTTCCGTGCGGATACGAGCAAAGGCGCTTTTGACCGACTCAGGATCCACCGCATCGCAAGTGTAGGCGTGGGCGTTCCCCAATTCCGCGGCGAGTTTTTCGAAGAATGGCGTGCTGCGTGCCAGCAAGGCGAGGCTGTAACCCTCGCGCGCAAAACGACGCGCGATGGCGGCGCCATTGCCGGGGCCGACGCCGAGGACGACACACACGGGCTGACTCATGCCGATCTTTCCTTAACAACAAGCAAGACGACGTGTCTGACGGAGAATGCTATCACTCTCGCGCAAATTGCGTTTCTTTGTTGTCCGCTGCCCGGTAGCGTCTGGGTGTGCCGTGGATTGCGGGGACCTGCGGTGAATGCGTCTATTATCGCCACAGGCCAACGAAACCCTGCCTGCCTTGCGCACCTGGCGCCTGAACGGCACGGCGGTGCTGGCATCTGCCTGAAACAGATTTTTCCTCAGCCCCCACCATTGTGCGCCGTGGAAATAATTTGTTACACATAAGCCAAGTTCTGAAACACATTGTGCCCAGGCATGCTTGTATTATTTGTCGCAGTCAACGTGGATGCACCGTCCACGTTCTCCATCTACATTAACGGGCCGATCAATCAGGAGACTCACAATGCAACACACGACTGTCAAAGTTCTTACGGCTTTTTTGCTGGGAGCACTGCTTGCCGGCGGTATCTCATTTGCCATCGCCGAACCCTTCAACACTAACAACAATTCCCATGGCACTATGCCTGACCGCGGCGCATTCATGCACAGGTTTCACGGCGGTTGGGGCGGTCACAGAAATGGTCCCACCGCTGCGGCCATCGCCGATCTGAACGGCATCCAACGCCTTTATATGATGGAAGGACGCCGCAAGGACGTGGCGGATCTTTACAAATACGTCCTGAGCAAGACTCAGAACCCCGAATTGCGCAACTATGCCTATGGCCACTTGGCGCGGGCCGAAATCCAGGTCACCAATGCCGACCAGGCAATTGCTACCTTGCGCCAAAGCCTGGATGAAAACCTCACGCGTCTGAACAACGCCGCCAATACCAAGCAGTGAGTGATGTGAAGATCTAATGAAGCAGCCCGGCGTAAGCCGGGCTGCTTTTTCCTGATCTTGGCGAAATAAATCAGCATCTGCTCCGGTCCATTATGGAAGCGACCTGCCTCCGCGGAGGCATAATGGCCGTATAGTCAGTCAGCAGGTTCAAGCCAATGAAAGTCGTCGGAAAATCGTTTTTGGTAGTCGCGCTGCTGTTGTTGGCAGGCGTGATATTTGTAGGCGTGCGCTGGCTTGGCGGCCAGAGTGCCGTGCCACTCGCACTGGCGGCGGACATGCCGTCCCTGGCGGGCAAGGTGGCAGCACCGCAGTTTCCGAGTGGCCTCGACTGGATCAACACGGGCAACAAACCCGTCACGCTGCGGGAACTGCGTGGCAAGGTGGTGCTGCTGGATTTTTGGACGTACGGTTGCATCAATTGTTTCCACATCATTCCGGATTTGGAAAAGCTCCAGAAAACCTACGGCAACGGCTTGGTAATTATCGGCGTGCATTCCGCCAAATTCGCCACGGAACGCAAGACCGCGCACATCGAGGCGGTGGTGTTGCGTTACGGCATTGATCATCCGGTGGTCAACGACAAGGACATGCAGATCTGGAACGCGTACGGCGCCGAGGGTTGGCCGACGCTGACGGTGATTGATCCGGCCGGCAACGTAGTGGGTCAGGTATCCGGCGAAGGACAATATGCCTTGCTGAACAAAGTCATTGGCAGTTTGACAAAAGAGTTTGCCGCCAAAGGCGAGATCAATGACAAGCCGCTGTGGTTCAGCAACATCCGCCTGGAAATGCCCAATACCACGCTGCTGTTTCCCGGTAAGGTGTTGGCGGACGCGGCGCACGATCGGTTGTTCATCGCGGATTCCAACCACAACCGCATCGTGGTGACCACGCTCACCGGCAAGGTGCTGACAGTGATCGGCAACGGCCTGTCCGGCCTGAAAGACGGCGCCTATTCTTTCGCGGAGTTCCATTACCCGCAAGGCATGAGTCTGGCCAATGCCAATACCCTGTATGTGGCGGATACCGACAACAACGCGATCCGCAGGATTGATCTTGTGAATCATACCGTCACCACGGTGGCGGGTGACGGCAAACAGACCTACATGACCGATCCCGTGATACCGGCGCGCAGCGCGGAACTCAACACACCGTGGGCAGTGCTGTGGCACGATGGTTTGTTGTACATTGCCATGGCGGGCCAACATCAGTTGTGGGCGTACGACCCCATGGCGCAAACCATCCGCCTGTACGCGGGCAGCGGCGAGGAAGGCATCAGCGATGGTTCATTGAGCGAGGCGAGTTTCGCGCAATCGAGCGGGCTCACCACGGATGGTCAGGTCATGTATGTAGCCGATCCGGAAGCGAGCGCAGTACGCGCAGTTGGCTTCGGCCCCGGCGCACAGGTACGCACACTGGTTGGCACGGGCTTGTTCGATTTCGGCGACGTGGATGGCGTGGGTGATCACGTGCGCCTGCAACATGATTTGGGCATCACCTGGAACGATGGGTTACTTTATATAGCCGACACCTACAACAGCAAGATCAGGTTGCTGGATCCGAAGACGCGGCGCGTGACCACATTTGCCGGCGGTGATGGCCAGTTCGATGAACCGGGTGGTTTGAGCGCCGCGGGCGGTAATCTATATGTGGCCGACACCGATCACAACCGCATCGCGGTGGTGGACCTCAAGACCGGTAAAATCAGCACCCTGAACCTCAACGATCCGGCCCGGCTGCTGGCGCGCCCATAGAGAATTCGCGCCGGCCGTGCAGGCGCGGGGGCTTTTGACTACACTGGAGCAATGTCCAGTACCCGCCCGCTCCCCCAGAACGCTGATCGCAAGCTATCGCTGCTGGAAGTGCTTGCTTGGCTGGAAGCCGACGGTCTGCTCAGTGCCGAGCGGGTGAACTTGGTGCGCGGACTGGCGGAACGTGGCGTCTATGACGATCAGCACCCACTGTCTGTTATTGGTAAACGCGGCTGGCAGGATGAACGGTCTCCCAATTCCGTACTCACCATCGAGAGCCTGACCATCTGGCTTGCCGGCAAGGTGAAGCTTCCTTATTTCCGTATTGATCCCCTCAAACTCGATATGCGCCGCATCACCGGCGTGATCTCGCAGGGCTATGCCTCGCGCTTCAAGGTACTGCCTGTGGAAGTAACGGCTGATGAGATCGTAGTAGCCACATCCGAGCCTTACGAGCGCGAATGGGAACGCGAGATCAACCAGATCCAACACAAAAAAATCCGGCGGGTGCTTTCGAATCCGGAGGACATCAGCCGCTATTTGGTCGAGTTCTACTCGATTTCCCGTTCGGTGATCGGCGCAGAGAGCCAGAATCTCGGCACCGCTGCCACCGGCATCCAGAATTTTGAACAACTCATAGAATTGAGCCGCGCCGGCAAGCTCGACGTAAATGACCAGCACGTGGTCAGCATCGTGGACTGGTTGCTGCAATATGCCTTTGATCAGCGCGCCAGCGATATTCATATCGAGCCGCGTCGGGAAGCCGGATTGATCCGCTTCCGCATAGATGGTGTGCTGCACCAGGTTTATCAGTTTCCAGTCGCAGTGCTGGCGCCGGTTACCAGCCGTATCAAAATCCTGGCACGCATGGACATCTCCGAGAAACGCCGCCCGCAGGACGGACGCATCAAAACTCGCAATCCAAGTGGTCAGGAAGTGGAGCTGCGCATATCCAGCATGCCGACCGCATTTGGTGAGAAACTGGTGATGCGCATATTCGATCCTACTGTGCTGCTGCGAAGCTACCGCGAACTCGGTATTTCAGAGCCTGACGAGAAATTCTGGCAGGCGATGATTGAAAACCCCCATGGCATCATTCTGGTCACCGGTCCAACCGGTTCCGGCAAGACCACCACGCTGTACACCACCCTCAAGCAACTCGCCAAACCTGACGTGAACGTTTGCACCGTGGAAGACCCCATCGAGATGGTGGATCCTGGGCTAAATCAGATGCAGGTGCAGGCCAACATCGATCTCACGTTTGCGAACGGTGTGCGCACACTGCTGCGCCAGGACCCGGACATCATCATGATCGGCGAGATCCGTGACGCGGAGACCGCCGAGATGGCGGTGCAAGCCTCACTCACCGGACATCTTGTGTTATCCACCCTGCACACCAACGATGCACCCTCATCCGTCAGCCGTCTTCTGGATCTGGGAGTGCCACCCTTTTTGCTCCAGTCCACGCTTCTCGCCGTTATCGCCCAGCGGCTGGTGCGCACCCTATGCCCACAATGCAAGCAGGCGGGGGAGATGAGTGACGAGGAATGGACCAATCTGGTGGCGCCCTGGAAAGCACAGAATCCGAAACAGATGTACAAGGCTGTCGGCTGCCTTGAATGCCGCAATACCGGTTACAAGGGACGCATCGGCCTTTACGAAATGCTGAGCTTCTCGCCGGGCATCAAAAAACTGATCACCAATGATTTTGATATGGATGCACTGCGCCAGGAAGCCATCCGCAGTGGCATGAAGCCGTTGCGTCTGCGCGGTGCGCAAAAAGTGGCGGAAGGCGTGACCACGGTCGAGGAAGTGTTGCGGGTCGTGCCGGCGCCCACCACCTATTATTGAAGGGTGTGGCGTTCTTCTGAGTGAATCTTCGCCGATTTCCAATCCGCACCCATCGGGGTCACCACATGGCGCAGCAGGACTGGAGACAGCTGCTTTTATCCGGACTTGCCCAATTGCGGCTGGAACTGCCGCCCGATGGACCGGTGAAACTGCTGGCATTCATCGAATTACTAGCCAAATGGAACTCGGCATATAACCTGACCGCGGTGCGCGAACCCGCGGAGATGGTGAACAAGCATCTGTTGGACAGTCTCGCTGTAGCGCCGTTTCTGCATGACCGGAAAATCCTGGATGCGGGCACCGGCGCAGGCCTGCCGGGCATTCCGCTGGCCGTCGCCTTTCCGGAGCGGCATTTCACCCTGTTGGACAGCAACGGCAAGAAGACCCGCTTTGTGACCCATGCGGCCACCACGCTGGGCCTGAAGAACGTGGAAGTGGTGCAGGTGCGGGCTGAGGACTATCGTCCGGAAGAGCCCTTTGATACCGTGACAAGCCGCGCCTTCGCGTCGCTAACAGAATTCCTGGATATGACCGCGCATTTGTGCGCGCCCGTCGGGCGCTGGCTTGCCATGAAAGGCGAACCGCCGGATAACGAGTTGCAAAAACTGCCTGCCGGATTTCGCCTGATTGCGGTGCATCCCATCCGTGTGCCGGGACTGGATGCGCAGCGCTGCGTGGTGGAAGTTGTAAAAGCGTAGGTTGGGGTGAGGTTGCCGAACCCCAACATTTCATCATCAATTTGTTGGGCTTCGCTGTGCACAGCCCAACCTACAGTTTTAATATGGGTCGAATCATCGCGATCACCAATCAGAAAGGCGGCGTGGGCAAGACCACCACCGCCGTCAATCTTGCGGCTTCGCTCGCCGCCACGAAACGACGTGTGCTGTTGGTGGATGTGGACCCTCAAGGTAACGCCACCATGGGCTGCGGCGTGGACAAGCACGCGCTCGCCCGCGGCGCCTATGAAGTGCTCATGGGTGAAATCAACATTCGGGCAGCAGTGATTAATGTGGACGCCTGCGGTTTTGCCTTGCTGCCGGCCAACAGCGATTTGACCGCCGCCGAAGTCAGTCTTATGAGCATGGAGCACCGCGAAGGCCGTTTGCGGGAAGCGCTCGCGGAGGTGCGGGCGGATTTCGATCACATCCTTATTGATTGTCCACCCTCGCTCAATATGCTTACGGTGAACGCGCTGGTGGCGGCGGACAGTGTGCTGATTCCCATGCAATGCGAGTATTACGCCCTGGAAGGGCTGTCGGCGCTGATGGCCACCATCGAGCGTTTGAAGCGCGTGAATCCGCAGCTGGAAATCGAGGGCTTGCTGCGCACCATGTTCGATCCACGCAACAACCTTGCCAACGAGGTGTCCTCGCAGCTGATCCTGCATTTCGGCAACAAGGTCTACAACACCATCATTCCGCGCAACGTGCGCTTGGCGGAAGCACCGAGTTTCGGTTTGCCGGCGCTTAAGCACGACGGCACCTCACGCGGCGCGCTTGCCTACCTCGCGCTGGCCGGCGAAATGCTGCGCCGCGATGAAGAACACAGTGCGGCTTCCGGCGTTGCTGCTACAATCACCCGCTCTTCGAGGGAGATGTGAGTGTGGTGGTGAAACGCAAGGGTCTGGGCCGGGGACTGGATGCGCTCCTGGGCGGTGCTTTGCCGGCTGCGGCCGGTGAGGACATGGCCGAAGAGCTGCGCGAGATTCCGGTGGACCTGATCCAACCCGGCAAATATCAGCCGCGCATGCACATGCACCCGGAGAGCCTCCAGGATCTGGCGGACTCCATCAAGGCGCAGGGCGTGGTGCAACCCATCGTAGTGCGGCACGTCCCGGACAACCGGCTCGCGGGTGGTGCGCAGCGTTACGAGATCATCGCCGGTGAACGCCGCTGGCGCGCGGCGCAGATGGCAGGCCTGCACCAGCTTCCCGCCGTAATCCGCGATGTGCCCGACCGTGCCGCGATCGCCATGGCGCTCATCGAAAATATCCAGCGCGAAGACCTCAACCCGCTGGAAGAAGCCCAGGCGTTGCAGCGGCTCATCAGCGAATTCGACATGACGCATCAGCAGGCCTCCGAGGCCGTGGGCCGCTCGCGCGCGGCGGTCACCAACTTGCTGCGGTTGCTGGAACTCACCGACGAAGTGAAGGAACAGGTGGAGCGGAGCGACCTGGAGATGGGCCACGCGCGCGCCCTACTGGCCTTGAAGGGTCCGGCCCAGACCGATGCCGCCCGGCGGGTAGTGGCACGGCACTTGTCGGTGCGTGAAACCGAAAATCTGGTACGGCGGCTGCTCAAGGAAAACGGCGGCGCGGGCGCAAGAGGTCCGCGGCGGGTGGATCCCAATATCCGCCAACTCGAGAACGAGCTCACCCAGAAACTGGGTGCCAAGGTTAATGTGGAAACTACCAGCGGCGGCAAGGGCCGGTTGATTATTCATTACGCCAGCCTGGATGAACTGGACGGGATTCTTAGCCGCATTCGCTAGATTTTTGCCTGATTTTATTGAAGAAATACCCCTCTACCCGCTAAAATGCGCGGCTCTCCACAAGCTGGGGCTTCTGGAGTCGTCACCCGCTGCTGCGCGGCAACGATGTGGCTTTTTGTCATCCAGGAAGTCTGAGCTCATGGCCGGCACCTTTGCGAATGCGCGGCGCGGAACGCTTCTGATCGTCGGTTTGCAACTGGCGATGGCCGTACTGGCGACGCTGGTGGCGGCTGGCGTGGCGGGGGCTCACGCGGCCTTGTCCGCGTTGCTGGGTGGGCTCATTAATGTGGTGGCGAGCCTCTATCTGGCAGCGAAGCTGTTCACCGGTGGGCTGGCAGCGGCACCCCAGCAATGGTTCGGACGGTTCCTGGTTGGCGAAGCTCTGAAATTCGTGATCACGGTGGCCTTATTCATCCTGGTCATCGTGGTGCTGAAAGCAGAGTTTTTGCCACTCATTTTGGCGTATATCGCCACCTATGTGGCGTACTGGATCGGTTTGGCAAGAATCAGTTTCGGGCAGGCGGCATGAGTCAGACAGCGGGCATCACATCAGATGAGTATATCCACCATCACCTGACCTACTGGACGGTGGGTCATGGGTTCTGGACGCTCAATGTGGATTCCATCGGGGTGTCGCTGGTATTGGGGTTCTTGTTTTTCTTTTCTTTCTGGCTCGCTGCTCGCAAGGCCACGTCCGGCGTGCCCGGAAAATGGCAGCAGTTTGTCGAGATCATGGTAAGTTTCGTGGATACACAGGTGAAAGAAACCTTCCACGGCAAGAACAAGCTCATTGCCCCCATGGCCCTCACCATTTTTATGTGGGTGTGGCTCATGAATTTCATGGATGTGCTGCCGGTGGACTTGTTTCCCCGCATTGCCCAGTGGCTGGGCATGGCGTCTGGCGCGGACCCTGAGCATGTGTATCTCCGGATCGTGCCCACCAACGATCTCAACATGACCTTCGCCATGTCCATCAGCGTGTTCCTGCTGATGATTTTCTACAGTTTCAAAGTCAAGGGCGTCAAAGGCTACACCAAGGAGATACTGTTCCGTCCCTTCAGGCACTGGATCTTCATGCCCGTCAATCTGTTGCTGCGGCTGGTGGAGGATCTGGCCAAGCCCATCTCGCTATCGCTGCGACTGTTCGGCAACATGTACGCAGGCGAACTGCTGTTTGTACTGATCGCGCTGCTGATGGCGCAGAGCGTCAGGGGTGGATTCGGGATCGCCCTGGGAGTGCTTGGAGCTTTTGCCGATTTTGGCTGGATTGTGTTTCACATGCTCATCATCACCATCCAGGCATTCATTTTCATGATGTTAACAATCGTGTACCTGAGCATGGCACACGAGTCACATGATTCACACTGAGTTGTTTTAATAATCAAATTGGCCGTAGGAGAGTTTCGATGGATATCGTCAGTCTGATTGCACATGTTCAGGGCATGACCGTCGTGGCCGTGGGCCTGATATTTGGCCTGGGCGCTTTGGGAACCGCGGTGGGTTTTGGCATCCTGGGCGGCAAATTCCTGGAGGGCTGCGCGCGCCAGCCGGAGCTGTCCGGCATGCTGGCCGGCCGCATGTTCCTGATGGCGGGCCTGCTGGACGCCGTGGCCATGATCGGTGTCGGCTTTTCGCTGTACTTCATCTTTGCCAATCCGTTCCTGGGCGCCGTGAGAGAAGCGGCCAGAGCAGTGATGGGACATTAGATTCCAACTGTGTGCTACGCGCCCATTGAGGGTAAACGACCGTGAACATAAATGCTTCACTGATCGCGGAAGTCATCGTGTTCAGCCTGTTCGTATGGCTGACCATGAAATTTGTCTGGCCGCGCGTCACCAAGGCCATGGACGAGCGCGCCAACAAGATCGCAGAAGGCTTGGCCGCGGGCGAACGCGGCCGGAAGGATCTGGAGCTCGCCCAGGCGAAGGCCACGGAAATCCTCCACCAGGCCCGCGACAAGGGCGTGGAAGTGGTGGACGTGGCGAACCAGCAGGCCGCGCGGATTCTGGAAGACGCCCGCAAGGAAGCCCAGGCCGAGCGCCAGCGCCAGGTGGAGGCCGCCAAAGCTGAAATCCAGCAGGAATTGAACCGCGCCAAGGATGCGCTGCGCGCCGAAGTGGCGAAGATCGCCGTGTCCGCTGCCGAGCACATCCTCTCACGCGAGATTGATCCCAAGGCCCACAAGGCCCTGCTGGACGAACTCGCGCAGCAAATTCACTGAAGCAAAGTCGTGGCCGAAAGCATCACTCTCGCACGTCCCTACGCCAAGGCGGTGTTTGAGCTCGCGCGCGAACGCAAGGAGTTCGAACTCTGGAGCACGCTGCTCGCACTACTGGCCGGTTTTACGCGCAATCCGGAGGTGCAGGTAATGCTCGGTGATCCACAGGTGCCGGCGCCGGTGCGTGCCGAGGCGCTTTTGGAGCTGTACGCCAAGTCCGGCCACAAACCCAGCCAGCACGCGCGTAATTTCGTGAAATTGCTCGCCGAATACCGGCGCCTGCCGATCCTGTCGGAGATCGCTGCGGAATATGAGGCACTGCGCGAACAGGAAGAAGGCGTGGTGGAAGTGGAAATGCGCGCCGCCACGGCGGTGGATTCGGCAGAACAGGCGCGCATCAGCACAGTTTTGAAAGAAAAATTCAATCGCCAGGTGAAATTGACCTGCGTCACGGATAAATCCGTCATCGGCGGCGCCATTCTGCGTGCCGGCGACCTGGTGATCGACGGCACCGTGCGCGACAAACTGGCCCGCCTCGCGGCAGCCATCATCCAGTAACCATTCAAAGGACTTCAAGGATTCCGATCATGCAACTCAATCCTTCGGAAATCAGCCAGCTCATCAAGGAACGCATCCGGCACTTCGATGCGGATGCGGAAATCCGCAATGTGGGCACCGTGGTGAGCGTCACCGACGGCATAGTGCGCATCCACGGCCTGCAGGCGGCGCAGTACGGTGAAATGCTGGAGTTCCCCAAACAAACCTTTGGTCTGGCGCTGAACCTGGAACGCGATTCCGTGGGTGCGGTGATCCTCGGCGATTACAAGCACATCTCCGAAGGAGACACGGTAAAGACCACCGGCCGCATCCTGGAAGTGCCTGTGGGTCCGGAGTTGCTGGGCCGTGTGGTGAATTCGCTGGGTCAGCCCATAGACGGCAAAGGTCCCATCAAGTCCAAGTTGACCTCGCCCATCGAAAAGGTGGCGCCGGGTGTCATCGAACGCCAATCCGTGTCGCAACCGGTGCAGACCGGTTTGAAGGCGATTGATTCTATGGTGCCCATCGGCCGCGGTCAGCGCGAATTGATCATAGGCGACCGCCAGACCGGCAAGACCGCCGTAGCGATGGACACCATCATCAACCAGAAAGGCAAGAATCTGTTCTGCATTTACGTTGCCATCGGCCAGAAGAATTCCTCCATCGCCGCCGTGGTGCGCAAGCTCGAGGAGCACGGCGCCATGACTTACACCATCGTGGTGGCGGTGTCCGCGTCCGAGTCCGCCGCGATGCAATACATCGCCCCGTATTCCGGCTGCGCCATGGGCGAGTACTTCCGTGACCGCGGCCAGGACGCGCTCATCGTGTATGACGATTTGACCAAGCAGGCTTGGGCCTATCGCCAGGTGTCGCTGTTGCTGCGTCGCCCGCCGGGCCGCGAAGCCTATCCGGGCGACGTGTTCTATCTGCATTCGCGTCTACTGGAGCGGGCTGCGCGCGTCAATCCCGACTATGTGGAGAAATTCACCAAGGGCGAAGTCAAGGGCAAAACCGGCTCGCTTACTGCGCTGCCCATCATCGAGACCCAGGCAGGCGACGTGTCGGCCTTCGTGCCCACCAATGTAATCTCCATCACCGATGGCCAGATCTTCCTCGAGACCGACCTGTTCAATGCCGGCATCCGGCCCGCCATCAATGCCGGCATTTCTGTGTCGCGCGTGGGCGGCGCGGCGCAGACCAAGATCATCAAGAAGCTGGGCGGCGGCGTGCGCCTGGCGCTCGCGCAGTTCCGCGAGCTGGCGGCCTTCGCGCAATTCGCGTCCGATCTCGACGAATCCACACGCAAGCAGCTGGAACGCGGCCGGCGCATCACCGAATTGATGAAACAGAAACAGTATTCGCCGCTCAGCATCGCCGACATGGCGCTGTCGCTATACGCCGCCAATGAAGGCTATCTGGATGACGTGGACGTAAAGAAGGTGGTGGCCTTTGAAGCCGCCATGCACAGCTATTTCCAGGCACACTTCACGGCGCTGCGTGACAAGATCAACCAGAGCGGCGATTACAACGGCGAGATCGAAATGGGTTTGAAGAAAGCCGTGGAAGAGTTCAAGAAGACCCAGGCGTGGTGATAACCCCCTCACCCTTTCCTCTCCCGCAAGAGGACAGGGAACAAGGACCAAGAGACAACTGAATTTATGGCAGGCGCAAAGGAAATCCGGACGCAGATCAAGAGTATCCGGAGCACCCAGAAAATCACCAAGGCCATGGAAATGGTCGCAGCCAGCAAGATGCGCAAGGTGCAGACGCGCATGGCCGCGTCGCGCCCCTACGCCGAGAAAATGCGCAAGGTTATCGGACATCTGGCCAAGGCGAATCCAGAATACCGCCATCCATTCATGCTGGAGCGCGAAGTGAAGCGTGTGGGCTTCATCGTCATCTCCACCGACCGCGGTTTGTGCGGTGGCCTGAACGTGAATCTGTTCAAGACTGCCGTCGTGGCGCTGCGCGAATGGCGCGACCGGAATGTGGAAGCGGATTTCTGCATTTTGGGGGCTAAGGCCGTATCGTTCTTCCGCCGCGTGGGCGGCAAGGTTCTGGCGCAGGCAACCCAGCTTGGCGACACGCCCCATGTGGAAGACCTGGTGGGGACCGTGAAGGTGATGATGGACGCCTACCGCTCAGGTGAAGTGGATCGGGTGTTCCTGGTGAACAACGTGTTTGTGAACACCATGAGCCAGAAACCCACCGTAAGCCAGTTGCTGCCGGTGCAGGGTATCGAGGATCCGGAATTGCAGGCCCACTGGGATTATATCTATGAGCCGGAAGCGCGCGAACTGCTGGACAGCGTGCTGACGCGCTACGTGGAATCGCAGGTCTATCAGGGCGCGGTGGAAAACGTGGCCTGTGAGCAGGCAGCGCGCATGGTGGCCATGAAGTCAGCGTCCGACAACGCCGGCGACCTGATCAATTCGCTGCAACTGGCTTACAACAAGGCGCGCCAGGCGTCCATCACCAAGGAGCTGGCGGAAATCGTGGGCGGCGCGGCGGCGGTTTAAAGAAAGTGAGGCGTGAGAGTAAGGCTGGGCGTTTCGCGCCTTGGTGAGGAGTTTAGACCCTTCCTGCCTCAGCAGCGGACGCGCAGTGAGCGACCATACTAGAAGATGCGTGAAGAATTTTTTATATGAATTTAGGAAGTTTTTGAGGAAAAGACCATGAGCTTCGGCAAAATTGTTCAAGTCATTGGTGCGGTGGTGGACGTGGAATACCCGCGGGACGCCATCCCCGAAATCTACGACGCGCTGGTGCTGGAAGACGGCGGGCTCACGCTCGAAGTGCAGCAGCAGCTGGGCGACGGCGTGGTGCGCACCATCGCCATGGGTTCCTCCGAGGGCCTGAAGCGCGGTCTCAAGGTGAAGAATACCGGTGCGCCCATCTCGGTGCCGGTGGGCAAAGGCACGCTGGGCCGCATCATGAACGTGCTGGGCGAGCCGGTGGACGAGGCCGGCCCGGTGAAAGCCGAGCACCACTGGGCCATCCATCGCAAAGCGCCGAGCTACGAAGAGCAATCCGGTTCCACCGATCTGCTGGAAACCGGCATCAAGGTCATTGACCTTTTGTGTCCGTTTGCAAAAGGTGGAAAGGTCGGACTATTCGGCGGCGCCGGCGTGGGCAAGACCGTGAACATGCTGGAACTGATAAACAACATTGCCAAGGAACATTCGGGACTCTCGGTATTCGCTGGCGTGGGCGAGCGCACCCGCGAAGGCAACGACTTCTATCACGAAATGGCGGAGTCGGGCGTCATCAACCTCAAGAACCTGAACGATTCCAAGGTGGCGATGGTGTATGGCCAGATGAACGAGCCGCCGGGCAACCGTCTGCGCGTGGCGCTTACCGGCCTTACCATGGCGGAGTATTTCCGCGATGAAGGCCGCGACATCCTGTTCTTTGTGGACAACATTTACCGCTATACGCTGGCCGGTACCGAAGTGTCCGCGTTGCTCGGCCGCATGCCTTCGGCAGTGGGATATCAGCCGACGCTCGCCGAGGAAATGGGTGTGCTGCAGGAGCGCATCACTTCCACCAAAAAAGGTTCCATCACCTCGGTGCAGGCCGTGTACGTGCCTGCCGACGACCTGACCGACCCGTCGCCGGCCACCACCTTTGCGCACCTGGATTCTACCGTCACGCTGTCGCGCGACATCGCCTCGCTCGGCATTTATCCCGCGGTGGACCCGCTGGATTCCACTTCGCGCCAGCTCGATCCGAACGTGATCGGACAGGAGCATTACGATACAGCCCGTGGTGTGCAAGCGGTATTGCAGCGCTACAAGGAACTCAAGGACATCATCGCGATTCTGGGCATGGATGAGCTTTCGGAAGAAGACAAACTGGTGGTGCAGCGTGCGCGCAAGATCCAGCGTTTCCTGTCGCAGCCGTTCTTCGTCGCTGAAGTGTTCACCGGCTCGCCCGGCAAATACGTGACGCTCAAGGAGACCATCCGCGGCTTCAAGGGCATTGTCAACGGCGACTATGACCAGTTGCCGGAGCAGGCTTTCTACATGGTCGGTGCCATTGACGAAGCGGTCGCGAAGGCAAAGACTCTGTAATCATTACGGATATGCGGATACATGGCCATGACCTTTCACGTTGACGTGGTGAGCGCCGAGCAGGAGATCTACTCCGGTACCGCGGAGATGGTGTTCGCGCCGGCGGAGATGGGCGAGCTCGGCATTACACCGCGGCATGCGCCACTGCTCACTCGCCTCAAGCCTGGCAGCGTGCGCGTCAAGACTGGCAACGAGGAGGAGGCTATTTTCTACGTGTCCGGCGGCATTCTGGAAATCCAGCCGCACCGGGTCACGGTGCTTTCCGATACCGCGCTGCGTGCCCGCGACATAGACGAGGCTGCGGCGCTTGAAGCCAAGCGCCGCGCCGAAGAAGCACTCGCGGACCAGTCCGCCGAAGTGGACATCGTGCGTGCCCAGGCGGAGTTGGCGGAAGCGCTTGCGCGCCTGCGAACCCTGGAACAGGTCCGCAAGAAACTGGGTTCACATTGAATCGTAAAGTCGATCGTAGCGTTTAACGGGCCGGCACTGCCGGCCCATCTTTTATTCCAGATCCTGCAACAGTAGGAACCAGGCGTTGCGCATGGCCGAAATGAGCAGCACCACGCTGCCCGAAAACACGAAGAAGACGCTTTGTCGTACGGTGCCC
This sequence comes from Gammaproteobacteria bacterium, assembly GCA_049591455.1. GTDB lineage: Bacteria > Pseudomonadota > Gammaproteobacteria > Natronospirales > REEB76 > REEB76. The sequence goes on along the minus strand of JBAWFA010000010.1, from coordinate 60,702 downwards.
AGATTGGGTTGCAGCAGCAGCAGCTCGCCGGCACCGACGAGCAGGAGTACACGCCCAAGAAGCGAGAGACCCAGGCGCCGCAGAAGGTGCTGACGGTGCGGGGCGTGGATGCGGTCGCGCCAGGCCGCTGACAACTGCACCCACACAGGCCGAAGGCTGACGGCTACGATCAGCAACATGGCTGCCCCATAGAACGTGGGCACCATTTCCGGCACCGATAAAAAGAACCCAACGAACAACACCTGCACAAAATCGGCGAACGTATGCTGCGCGAGGCGCTGCAGGTTGGCCTTACCTCCGGGGTCCGAACCGCCGGGGTGTAACGAGATTGCAACGAACAGGAGGCCTACCAGTGTGGCGGAAATTGCCGCCAGGCTGATAAAGAACGGCTGCCAGGCCACGATTAGTCGGTAGAAATCCTGCATCTTTTTATCCCCGGATATGATCGGCCCGCTGACGAAGCATCGGGACAGCGGCTTTTCAATTATCATATAACGATTCTTCTCCAGGACATCAGGGTATCCATGGCGCTAAGCGTAGTCATCCTGGCCGCTGGCCAAGGCAAGCGCATGCATTCCGATCTGCCCAAGGTGCTGCAGCCTCTGGGCGGCAAGACGCTGCTCGAACATGTGGTGCATACCGCTTCGGTTCTGAAACCCGACGTTATCTATGTGGTGTACGGACATGGTGGTGAGCAGGTCCCGACCGCGTTCAAGCACCTGCCTGTGCAATGGGTGTTGCAGGCGGAGCAGTTGGGTACCGGTCATGCGGTCATGCAGGCGCTGCCGCAGATCCCCGATGATCACGATGTGCTGGTGCTGTACGGAGACGTGCCTTTGGTGCGCGCCGAAACCATACAGGCTCTGGTGGCGTTAGCGCAGCGCGGTGAACTTGCGATACTTACGGCGCGCGTTGCCGATTCAGCTGGATACGGTCGGATACTGCGCGCTACCGAGGATCAGGTGCAGCGTATCGTTGAGGACAAGGATGCCACACCAGACGAGCGCAAGATCAACGAGATCAACACCGGACTTCTGGCTTGCAAGGCAGGTCTATTGCGCCGGTGGTTCGCGAACGTACGCAACCATAATGTTCAGAAGGAATATTATCTTCCGGATGTCATTCCCATAGCCGTGAAGGAAGGCGTGCTGGTGTCAGGCATCCTGGCGGCGGAAGAAAGCGAAGTCGCGGGCGTCAATGACCGCCGGCAACTGGCGGCTGCCGAGCGCGTTTTGCAACAACGCCGTGCCGAGATACTCATGCAGCAGGGCGTGACCTTGAGGGATCCCACGCGCCTGGACGTGCGCGGTGAATTGTACTGTGGCCGCGATGTGGTCTTGGACATCAATTGCGTATTCGAAGGCAAGGTGAGGCTCGGAAACCGGGTGCACGTCGGACCGAATGTGTTGATTCGTGATTGCGAGATCGGTGACGACACTAAAGTGTTCGCGAATTGCGTGCTGGACGGCGCCCGCGTCGGCGCGCGGGTGCGCATCGGACCGTTTGCTCGCCTCCGGCCCGAAACGGGACTGGCCGACGAGGTGCATATCGGGAACTTCGTGGAAGTAAAGAAGAGCCGGCTTGGCCCCGGCAGCAAGGCCAATCATCTGACCTATCTCGGCGACGCCGAACTCGGACGCGATGTGAACGTGGGTGCGGGCACTATCACCTGCAACTACGACGGCGTGAACAAGCATCGCACCGTGATTGGCGACGACGCCTTCATCGGTTCCAACACCTCGCTGGTGGCGCCGGTGACGGTGGGCCCGGGCGCAACCATCGGCGCCGGTTCGGTAATTGCCAAGGATGCACCGGCCGGTGAGCTTACCGTGGCGCGCGCCGAGCAGAAAACCGTTGCCGGGTGGAAACGGCCTCAAAAAAAGTGAGGTGTGAGGAGGTAGAGCCTTGCAACCCTACTGGCGAATGTCGCGAGCGGGCTCGCTCCACAAGATGCGGGACATGGCTGTTGTAACAAGGAACGGAGATTCTTCGGAGAACTACTGAACATGTGCGGAATCGTGGGCGCGGTGGCGAAACGGGATGTGGTGCCGATTCTGGTGGAGGGATTGCTGCGCCTGGAATACCGCGGTTATGACTCGGCCGGTATTGCAGTGTTGAATGGCGGCATCCGCCGGGTGCGCACCGTGGGGCGTGTCAGTGAAATGCAGAGCCGGGCCAATGCCGAAAAGCTGCACGGTCTCATTGGCATCGGCCATACCCGCTGGGCTACCCACGGCGGGGTGACCGAATCCAACGCCCATCCGCATGTGTCCCGCGAGGAGATCGCGGTAGTGCACAATGGCATCATCGAGAATCATGAGCAGCAGCGTACCCGGCTGCACGAGCTCGGCTACGAGTTTGAATCCCAGACCGACACGGAAGTCATTGCTCATCTGATTCACTATCATTTTTCCCAGACCGGAAGCCTGTTCTCCGCCACTCAAAAGGCAGCGCATGAACTGGTGGGCGCCTACGCCATCGGCGTGGTGTCGCTCAAATCCCCGGAAACACTTGTATGCGCGCGCATGGGCTGTCCGTTGCTGATCGGTCTCGGCAAAGACGAGAATTTCGCGGCTTCGGACGTGTCTGCGGTGCTGTCCGCCACGCGCCGCGTGATTTATCTGGAAGACGGCGATGTGGCGGAAGTGCGCCGCGACCGGGTCAGCATCGTGAACCGCAACGGGACTCCGGTACAACGCAAAGTGCACGAGAGTAGCGTGTCGCTCGCTTCCATGGAACTCGGTCCTTACAAGCACTTCATGCAGAAGGAAATCCACGAGCAGCCTGCGGCGTTGGCCGATACCATCGAAGGAGTCATCACGGAAGGTTTTATACCGCCGTTGTTCGGCGATGAGACCGCCTCGATTTTCAAAGATACCGCCGCGGTTAAAATCCTGGCGGCGGGCACCAGTTACTACGCGGGCCTCACGGCGAAGTACTGGATCGAGAGCATCGCCAAAGTGCCGGTGAGCGTTGAGATCGCAAGCGAATACCGGTACCGCGATTCCGTGCCCAATCCCGGTCAACTGATCATCACCATTTCACAATCCGGCGAGACGCTGGATACGCTGGAAGCGCTGAAACATGCCAAATCGCTTGGCCACGACAAGACCCTGTCCATCTGCAACGTGCAGGAAAGCACCATCCCGCGCGCTTCCCGGCTGGTGTTCTACACCCGCGCCGGTGCCGAGATCGGTGTGGCCTCCACCAAGGCCTTCACCACCCAATTGGCCGCATTGTTCATTTTTGCGGTAACGCTGTCCGGACAGCGGGGCCTTTTGAGTGCGGAAAAGCTGGCGGCGTATATCGAGAATCTGCGGCATGTAGCCGGCAGCGTGCAGCACGCGCTGAATCTCGAACCGCAGATCCTGGAATGGGCACGCATATTTGCCGGCAAGCAGCACGCGCTGTTCCTGGGGCGCGGCATTCACTACCCAATCGCGCTCGAAGGTGCGCTCAAGCTGAAAGAGATTTCCTACATCCACGCCGAAGCCTACCCGGCCGGCGAACTCAAGCACGGCCCGCTGGCGCTGGTGGACAAGGACATGCCGGTAGTGGTGATCGCGCCAAACGACGCACTGCTGGAGAAAGTGAAATCCAACATGCAGGAAGTGCGTGCCCGCGGCGGCGAGTTGTTCGTATTCGCGGACCTGGACAGTCACTTCGCCGAAAGCGAAGGCGTGCACGTGATCCGTACGCCGCGGCATGCGGGCATCCTCTCGCCCATTGTGCATGCCATCCCGGTGCAGTTGCTTGCGTATCACACCGCCCTGCAACGCGGCACCGACGTGGACAAGCCGCGGAACCTGGCGAAGTCGGTTACAGTGGAATAACTGCGCCATTCTGGGCAGTGAATCACAATAAGGCGAATTGCTTGGATTGAATTCATGGAGCCTGATACCTGCCCTAAATGCGGTTATCGTCGTGAGTCTAGAGACGCTGCGCCTTATATCGAATGTCCACGATGCGGAATCGTCTTCGCGAAATACGCCAAATACATTACCAGTCATGCTGCAAAAGAAACCGCACCGCCGGCTACTATACTGATAGACGCGCCGGATGAGCGCTGGTATCAGGTGTTGAGGCGGCGCCTGTTTGAGATGCCGGGAAAACCGGATCGCGCCACACTTATCCTCGAGTCGCTGGTATTGGGTTTGTTACTGATTTGGGGTATCCACCTCATCGCCTATGGCTGGCGCAGCTTCGGAATAATGCACTCGTTTCTGCACCTCGCCGATCTGCCTATCCATGAGTTTGGGCACGTCCTGTTCAGTCCATTTGGCCATTGGGTGATGTTGCTGGGCGGCAGCCTGTTCCAATGCCTGCTGCCCGCATTGTTGGGTGTGGTGTTCCTGTTGCGCGAGCACAATCCCTTCGCGGCATCTTTTTGCCTGTGGTGGACGGGTGAGAATTTTCTCGATGTTGCGCCCTATATCGGTGATGCGCGCGCGATGAATCTGCCGTTAATAGGTGAATGGAATGCGACAACGGCGGCGATGCACGCCTCGCGGCATGACTGGCACAATATTCTGGAACCACTCGGACTGCTGGCGTGGGATCATCGATTGGCGGCTTTCGTGCATACGATCGGCGCGGGACTCATAATCTTGGCGTGGTTGTGGGGCGGCCTGTGGCTTTGGAGAGCGTGGCAACGGGCAGGGACGGAAAACATCGGACTGCCCGCTGACAGACCATAACCGCTGCGTGGCCTATTATCCTGGCATCACCAGCGTCGTTGTTGCTAACTATGTCGGAGCTCAGGCATGAAAAAAATGACCAGTGCCAAGGCCGTCCAGGCAGCAACCGAAAACCAGAACGCAAAGGGACTGTCACTACGCGACGCACGCCACATATTCAAGCCGATATTGCCGGTCAGCACGCAGTAGCCCGCGTAACAGAATGCTGCGATTCCCAGCAGCCTGAAAATTCCCGCATCCGAAGTCATGTGTTCACCTTGCCAATACGTTCAATACTCGTGTGCGAGCCAGTGGCGGCAGGTTAACCCCGGTATCAGCGCAACTCAACGCTGACCGGCGTGTGATCTGACGGCCGTTCCCAGCCGCGAGGCTCCCTGTCTATGCGCGCTGCGATCGCGTGTTCCGCCAACACCTGTGATAGCAGGATATGGTCTATGCGCAGGCCCTGGTTGCGCTGGAAGCCGGCGGTGCGGTAATCCCACCAACTGTAATGGTCGCCGCCTTGCTCAAACAGACGGAAGCCGTCCTGTAATCCCGTCTCAAGTAGCGCACGAAAGGCGGTGCGTTCCGGTTCGCTCACCAGCACCTGGCCTTCCCAGGCTTTGGGATCGTGCACGTCCCGGTCTTCCGGCGCGATGTTGAAATCGCCCAATACCACAAGCCGTGAGTTCCCGCGCTGCAATTCCTTGAGCCAGGTGCTCAGCGCCTTGAGCCATTTCAGTTTGTATTGATATTTGTCGGAATCCAGGCTCTGGCCGTTGGGCACGTACAGATCGAGGATGCACAGGTCGCCGATGTTCGCGGCCAGCACACGCTTCTGTGCATCCTCGAAATCCGGCAACGCCGTTGCCTGGACCGTGAGCGGTGTACGAGACAGCAACGCCACGCCGTTGTAGGTCGGCTGGCCGACGAACGCGACCTGGTAACCGGCACGTTGAATCTCGGCTACCGGGAAATCCCTGTCCTCGGTTTTGGTTTCCTGCAATGCCAATATGTCTGGCTGTTCGCTTGCCAGCCATTTGAGCACGTGTGGCAGGCGCACGCGGAGGCTGTTCACATTCCAGGTAGCTATTTTCATGAGTTTATGTCCCGCTCACCATGCCGCCCCTGGCAGGCTCTCCGGTCCATACATCCTGTATGGGCGCTCGGCATGTATGACATGCCGCTGCATATCATTGAGAGCACCCGCCTCGCCCAAGTGTTTATTTTCACGCCGCGATTCCGTTCAGGCGCAGGAAGGGATCAAGAATAGGTTCCCGGCCGCGGAATTCGACAAATAAATCCATGGCTTCGCGGCTGCCGCCCTGGCCTAGGATGGTGTCCATGAAGCGCCGGCCGGTAGCGCGGTTGAATACATCTGTTTCCTCGAAGGCGGCGTAGGCGTCCGCCGCCAGCACCTCGGCCCAGAGATAACTGTAATAACCCGCCGCATAACCACCCGCGAAGATATGCGAGAAGCTGTGGGCAAAGCGGTTCCATTCCGGCGCCGGCACCACACTTACCTCGCGGCGCACTTTTGCGAGCGTGCTGCTTATGAAATCCGTGTCCACGTGTGTGTCCGCATTCAGGTGCAGGCTGAAATCGAACAGGCCGAATTCCAGTTGCCGCAGCATGAACAGCGCAGCGTGGAAATGCCGTGACGCCTGGAGTTTGTCGAAAAGCTCATCTGGCAGCGGCGCGCCGGTCTGGTAATGACCACTCACCAGCGCCACGCCCTCCCGGGTCCAGGCAAAATTCTCGTGGAACTGGCTCGGCAATTCCACCGCATCCCAAGCGACGCCATTGACGCCGGCGACCGACGGATAATCCACCTGTGTCAGCAGATGGTGCAGGCAATGGCCGAATTCGTGGAACAGGGTCAGTACGTCATCGTGGCTGAGCAGTGAGGGCGTATCGCCGACCGGCGGCGGGAAATTGCAGGTGAGATAGGCGGCCGGTATCTGCACGCCGCGGGAGGTGCGCCGGCGGCTCAAGGCATCATCCATCCAGGCGCCGCTGCGCTTGCCGGTGCGGGTGAACAGATCCATATACAGCCGGCCGCGCAGGGCGCCGGATTCGTCGCGAATTTCGTAAAGCTTCACATCGGGATGCCAGACCTCGGCACCGTTTGCTTCCACGAGGCTGATGCCGTACAGCTTCTGCATGACGGCGAACAAACCATTGCGTACCCGCTCCACGGGAAAATACGGCAGCAGGGCTTCATCGGAAATGGCGAAACGTTCTTCCCGCAATTTTTCCGCGTAATAGCTCATGTCCCAGGCGGCAAGTTGCGCGAGGCCGTCGCGTTCACGGGCATAGGCTTGCAGTTCCGCGAACCCGCGTTGCGCGCTGGGCCGGCAGCGGCCTACCAGATCTTCGAGGAACACGATCACCTCTCTGGGTGTGCGTACCATCTTGGTGGCGAGAGAATATTCGGCGAAATTCCGAAAGCCCGTGAGTTGCGCGGCTTCATGGCGCAACCGCAGGATGTCACGCATGATCGGACCGTTGTCCCAGCGGCCGGCGTTCGGGTCTTGGTCGGAGGCGCGTGTGACGTAAGCGTGATACATCTGCTCTCGCAGGTTTCTGTCATCCGCGTGGGTGACGACGCCGGAATAGCTGGGATAGTCCAGCGTGAAAACCCAGCCGTCGAGTTGCCGCGATTGCGCCTCGTGGCGGGCGCGCGTCAGTGCCGATTCAGGGATACCGCGCAGCATATTTAGATCGGTTATGTGCTTGAACCAGCCCTGGGTCGCATCCAGCAGGTTTTCCTCGAATTTCGCTTCGATCTGCGACAGCCGTTGCATGATGTCGCGAAAGCGCAGTTTTTTTTCCGGCGGCAGGTCCACACCTGCGAGTCGGAAATCCCGCAAGGCATCTTCGATGAGCTTGCGCTGGCCGGCTGCGTAGGCCGGCCATTCAGTACCCGCTTTCAGGGCGGCGTAGCCGCGTTGCAAGGCATCGTTCTGGCCCAGTTCCGTGTCGTACTCACTGAGCTTCGGCAGGCAGGCGTTGTAGGCCTGGCGGATTTCCGGCGAGTTCATCACCGCATTCAGATGGGTGGCTGGCGACCAGGCCCGATGCAGCCGTTCGTCCAGGGTTTCCAGCGGTTCAACAAACGAGTCCCACGCGGGCTCAGCGCTGCGCGCGGCGATCTCCGCGAGTGCCGAACGGTTTTGTGCCAGTACCGCATCCACGGCGGGCTCGATATGTTTGGCGCGGATACGAGAAAACGGGGGTAGGCCGTCGTAGGACAGCAACGGATTGGCATTCATGAGGAAAATTGAATCCGAATAAACGGTGTTCAGGGAAATGTTATCACGGGCCGGCATTCGCGATGGGTTGGACCACGGCAGGCGTACTCAGTCGGGTGGTGATCATGTAACCCGTAATAGCGCCGAACACCACGAATACCAGCAGACAACCCGCGGCCCAGAGCCGGAAACGCCCGATAACCCCGGCTTCCTGGCGGGTGGAAATGAGGAAACGGCGGCCATCTTTGGGTTGCGCCAGCACGTCCACGGGCGGCCGTTGCGCTGCCGCCTGTTCCCGGGCCAGCACTTCCTGTCGCGCCGCCTGCCGCGCGGTCTCCCATTCCTGTTCATCTATCTGGCCGTCGTGATTGGTATCAAAGCGGCGCAGCAGTTCCGCTTGATTCTGTTTCCATTCGTGCAGCAACTGCGCCACCTCGTCGTTGATGACAGCGGCACCCGCTGCTCCGCCCTGGGTGTGAAAAAAACCCAGGGCAAAAATGAATTCCGACGGACGAATGAGCCTTTCCACGTAGCGATATTTTGAAGCCATGGCAAAACCGCCGACCGCGGGTCCAGTTGAAGGCCGCGGTTCGGCTCCGTACCAGACGGTTTCGGTGGCGGGTATCACTTCGGCATGTGCCGGGTCCACGACACACTGACCGCTACCGTCCCGGATTAAAAACAGATCATCGCTGAAGCCGTGTTCGATCCGCTCCCAGCTGCTGCTGCGCCCGGTGTTGCGGCGTTCCTGGATACTGTAGAACCACCAGGTGCAACGGCTGCTGGTAAGCGGCGAGATGATCGGCGGACCGGGCATGAGGTCCGCATGACCTTCGAGTTTGACATAGCCTTGGGCGGCCGAGCGGATGGGGGAAACAGGCGTTTCTTCCACGGCCCAGGCGCGAAGCAGGAACACGAAACCGGCTACGAGAGCGGTGATGGCCAGCAGACAGAACACGCAGGTCCAGAACCAGAAACTGCCCGGGTCAGCCGCATGAATCGCTGTTGCCCACGTGTCCGGACGGGACAATTCAAACATGTATCAGACTCAACTGAACAGCGCTTTCATATCCACATCTTTCTTCTCATCTCCAGAAAATTCCAGACGGCTGGTTTCCTTGAAACCGAAATTGCGCGCTATGATGGCTTCCGGAAACTGCTCGATGCGGGTATTGAACACATTCACGGAGTCGTTGTAGAACTCACGCCGGTCGGCGATGCTGTTTTCGAGCCCGGTGATGCGGGTCTGCAACTGCTGGAAGGACTCATCGGTTTTGAGATTGGGATAGGCTTCTGCCACCGCGAATAAGTTGCCGATGGTGGCGCGCAACTGTCCTTCCGCCGGGCCCAGGGCCGCTACATTGCCACTCGCTCGCGCCTGTTGCACGCCCTCACGCGCCTGCATGACCTTCACCAGGGTCTGCTGTTCATAACCCATGTATTGTTTGCAGGTTTCGACGAGCTTGGGCAGTTCGTCATGACGCTGCTTGAGCAGCACATCAATATTCGACCAGGCGGTGGCGACGTTGTTCTTCAACGACACCAGATTGTTGTAAAGCACGAAACCGTAAATGATGACAATAACGATGACCGCGAGGATGATGAAACCGATCACGCCCATGATTGTTCCCCACACCGGTTGTTTGGCGGGCGAGTATATCACCGGTGCGAGCCGTTGCCGGACAGCCCTGGCCGGAGGCGACAACCGGACAAAACCACCGCACCCCCGTATGCTTTAGAAGATAACGTTTTGCCGGAACCGGAGAGCAATATGCCTGTCAGACCGTTTCAATCTTTCGCGCCTGCTTTGGGCCAGAGGGTGTATCTGGACGATACCGCGCTGGTCATCGGCCGGGTGAGACTCGACGACGACGTATCTCTGTGGCCGTATACAGTGGCGCGCGGCGACGTGAATAGCATCCATATCGGCGCGCGCAGCAACGTCCAGGACTTGAGCGTGCTGCACGTGACCCATGATGGGCGCTACAGTCCCGGCGGCTTTCCATTGGTCATCGGCGCGGACGTGACCGTGGGTCATAAATGCCTGCTGCATGCCTGCACAATCGGCGACCGCTGTCTCATCGGCATGGGCTCGATTGTCATGGACGGAGCGGTGATTGAAGCGGAGGTATTGCTGGGCGCCGGCAGCCTGGTGAGTCCCGGTAAACAGCTGGAAGCCGGTCAGTTGTACCGCGGCAATCCGGCCAAGAGAATCCGGCCGCTGACGGCCAAAGAACTGGAAATGCTGCGTTATTCAGCGGCGCACTATATGCGCCTCAAGAACCGTTATCTCGGCTCATAATCTGCTTGCTCAGAACGTGTTGAAGTGCCGAACCGCGGTTGGCGCTTTTTCAGGCATGCTATTTGCTTGTTTTGTAATTTTTTCATTACTTTCAGGTACCGTTGCTTGAAAGGCCACAAGATCGAAGCAGATATCTGCATGATCGCAGACGTTTCTGTTCAGTCAAAGTAATACCCTTCACAATCCCGGCCCATGGTCTATACCTATGAACGACGGCTGAAGGGCCCCGAACAAGGGGTTTGGCACGGAGCTTTGCCAAGTACACCGGCCACTTCAAGTAAACAGTCGTTTGTACTCAACTCATTATCTACAACCGGAGGTTTTATGAACAATAAATCGGTAGTGGTTACCACCATTGGGTTCATGTGTATAGGTTTTGTGGCATGGATGATGAATTTGGGCGATGCGGGCTGGGTCAGCGGTTCCGCCATGTACGGAATGGCCATGGACTTTGCCCTCGGTAGCGTAGTCCTGGGTGTAATCGCCATACTGACCTTTTTCCATGGCCGCACACTCGATGCGATTATTTTCTTCAGCGCCGCAGGCTATTTCTGGACCATGCATCACACCGGCGCCGGCGATTCCGCTGGCACGGTCGGCTGGTTCTGGTTGCTATGGGCCGTGTTCGTCTTCTACGTATGGCTCAGTTCATTCAAGGCCGGTTGGGCGCGCTCGCTGTTTCTGCTGGCGGTGTGGATTTCCTTGTTGACATCTTGCCTGATGAGCTGGACAGGTATGAGTTTCTTTCACATCATTTCTGGTTATACGGGCTTGATCGCGGGCTTGGTGGCCATTTATATTTCCGCAGCGGAGGTGCTTAACCATGGCTGCGGCAAAGTGGTTCTGCAAACTGGCAGCAAGGACTGATAACCATAATATCTCAGGGACTTTGCACACAGGGCGGGGCTACCCGCCCTGTTTTTTGATCAAGCGATTATCATAAAACCATGGTGATTTTTACCATTGGCCATTCTACTCATCCGCTCGATGAATTTATCGCGCTCCTCAGGGAAAACGGCGTGCAGTGGCTGGTGGATGTGCGCACCGTGCCGCGCTCGCGCCACAATCCGCAATTCAACCTGGATGCGCTGCCGGAATCATTGGAACAAACCGGCATCGGTTATATGCATCTGGGTGAATTGGGCGGCCTGCGCAAGACGCGCAAGGATTCACCCAATATAGGCTGGCGCAATGCGAGTTTCCGTGGTTACGCCGACTACATGCTCACATCCGAATTTGAGCACGGCTTGGACGAATTGATCGAAGCCGCCGGCAAGGAACACATCGCCATCATGTGCGCCGAGGCCGTGCCCTGGCGTTGTCACCGTTCGCTGATTGCCGATGCACTAACAGTGCGCGGCATCGAAGTGCGCCACATCATGGGGCCGGACAAATGGCAGGGCCATAAGCTCACGCCATTTGCACAGGTGGATGGCGCGCATATTACGTATCCGTTCGCGCTGGAAAGTTGATGCTTGGCGCCTGAGAAACTGTTGGCTTGCGTGTCCGGTTGATTGGCGAAGGCAGGGAGACACGGAGGTTATGGAATGTCGTCTGAAAAGTCGCTTTTAGCCGGGATTTCAGCTAAAATAACGCGTTTTTTTATCGGCCCAAGTAAGGGGCTTTATTATCAGGAACTCATGGGGATTCAAGAATCATGAAACCGCAATTCAAGTTTTTGATCGTGATGATTGGTTTGGGAATGGCGGTCGCGACGCTTACGGCGCAGGCGCAAGATCAGGATCAGAATTTCGACAGCCGCTGGTATATCACGCCGCAGTACAGTTACGTGTGGCCGGACAGTAACGAAAGCACCAACAGCGGCAGTGGCTGGCAGCTCGATGTGGGCAAGCCACTCAGTGAGGACTGGAATCTGGAATTCGGCGTCATTCATTACGGCCTGAACTTCAAGAACGGTATCCCGGGCTCGTTCCGCCAGACTGAATATGGTGTTAATGGCTTATGGTTTTTCAACGATCGTCCGAAAGCTTTCTCGCCATTTGTGCTGTTGGGTGCAGGCGCGAATGACCAGAGCGCGACTGGAAGCAGCAGCAATACAAAAGCCTACGGTACCTTGGGACTCGGTTTCCTGACTTCACCGTGGGATTGGGGCGGCGCCATCCGCTTCAGCGTGCAGGAGCTGCATACCTTCGGCAACGGCAATTTCAATGACTTGATTGCCAGCATCGGTCTACAGATCCCGCTGGGTTCCGTCGCCTCACCGGCCCCTGCTCCGGCACCCGAATCCCAGCCAACTCCGCCGCCTGCTCCCGCTCCCGCGCAACCGGCTCCGCCGCCGCCCGCGCCGGCACCTGCTCCCGCTCCAGCGCCGCAGAAGATCATCGCACTGCCGGGTGTGCAGTTCGCCACCAATTCTGATCGTCTGCTGCCGGCTTCCCAGAATACGCTGGATGGCGCGGTGCAGACGCTGCAGAACAATCCTGGCATTGACGCGGAAGTGGCAGGCTATACCGACAACACCGGCAAAGCGGCGTACAACGTGGGGCTTTCGCAGCGCCGTGCGGAGGCTGTGATGAAATACCTGGTGGATCACGGCATAGACGCCAGCCGTCTGATGGCCAAGGGTTATGGCGAAGCGGATCCGGTGGCGTCCAACAAGACGACCGCGGGCCGGGCGCAGAACCGGCGCGTGGAATTGCGCGTCACCAATTAATAAAATCCTGATTGTGCGATTGAGAACGCCCCGCTTATGCGGGGCGTTTTTTATGAAGTGGCGTTTTGTAGATTATGGATATTTGTTTTGAGGTTTGACAGTGCTACTCTAAATCAGCCTGCTTTCCGTTCGATCTGAATTTCTGAGATTAACCCTGCCCCAATCCAGAGAATGGAGATCATCAGTGGCACTGAAAGTACTCGGATTCGCCGGCAGCCTGCGCAAAGGCTCCTACAACAAATTGACGCTCAAAGCGGCCATCGAACTGAAGCCGTCGGACATGGAAATTGAGAGCTTCGATATCGCGCCGATCCCGGTATACAACGAGGACGTGCGTGAAAAAGGCTTTCCGCCGGTAGTGGAGGAATTCCGCGAGAAAATCCGCAAGGCAGACGCGCTTTTGATTGTGACGCCGGAATACAATTATTCCGTGCCGGGCGTGCTCAAAAACGCCATTGACTGGGCCTCGCGGCCGCCCAGCCAGCCGTTCAACGACAAGCCCGTGGCCATCATGGGTGCATCCGGCAGCCTGCTCGGCAGCGCGCGCGCCCAATATGATCTGCGGCGTAGTTGCGTGTTCCTCAACATGCACCTGGTCAACAAACCCGAAGTTATGATTGCCCTGGCACAGAACAAGTTCGATGCCAATGGCCGGCTCACAGACGAAGCGGCGCGCAAACTGATCGCGGAATTGCTGGTGAACCTGGCCGCATGGACACGCCGGCTCGGGGCGGCCGGCTGAGATACCGATTCGTTCGGTCACGTATCTGACGTCATCGCACCACTGGCTTTCCCAATTTCCGTTCTTGCGTACCTCGCGGAGGCTATTTTTCCGCCCGGACGGTTTCAGCGGAGACGCCGGCTTCGAGAGCGGGCTCTGGTTCCACCACTGATAGACGTTTCATGAGCGGCACAACGGCCGTGGCGAGCAGGGTGCCGATGATTGCCACGATCCCGAGACCGTAGAACAGGTGGGTATAGAGCGGTAGTGTTTTGAGCGGATCAGTCACGCCTTGGGGCACGCTGGCATAGGTGGCGACGAAACCGCCCAGATACTGGGCTATGCCGACAGCCAGAAACCAGGATCCCATGATGAAACCGCGCAGTTTGGGGCCCACGTAACGTGACACCATGGCGAGACCCAGGCCGCTGATCAGGAGTTCGCCCAGCGACTGTAAACCGTAGCCCCCAATCATCCACCCGAAGCCTACCTTACCGTCCACGGCGAAGAGGCCACTTACGCCGTAGATGAAGAAGCCCAGGCTCAACACCACGAAGCCAATGGCAAATTTCGAGGCGATATGGAAATCACCCCGTCCCCGGCTCAGGTGGTTATAGAACCAGGCAAGGAAAGGACTGAGGATGAAAATCCATATGGGATTGAGTGCCTGAACCTGTCCGGCGGGCACTGAGTAATGCAGGCCGAGGATATGGATGCCGAGATCTACGTTGCGCAATGCAAACAGCGTGAGCGAAGTGGACATCTGCTGATAGAAGATAAAAAACAGCATTGTTTCGGCCGTGAGTATGATGATCGCCCAGAGGCCCTTGCGCTCCTGACGGCTGCCCTTCCAGATGAGTATCCCGAATATTACGAGCAGCGCAATAAAGGCAAGCCACACTATTGCGCGCGCCACACTGAGGTTCTGGATAATGGCGGTAATGAGTACCATGGCGACCAGTGCGCCGGCCACCACCAGCAAGATACGCCTGAATGGGAACGGCTTGAAATCGGGTTCCGAGCCTACATGAGCAAGATACCGGCGCATGATCAGATAATTAATGATGCCCGCAATCAGGCCGCCGGCACACACGGCAAACGCCACGTGCCAGCCGACCCAGATGGCAATGAGCGGTGTGGCAATCTGGGAGATGGTGGAGCCCAGGTTCACCGCCATGTAGTACATGGTGAAGGCGCTGTCTATCTTGGCCGTATCCCCCTCATAGAGTTTGGAAATCAGGTTGGCGGGATTTGCCTTGAAGATGCCGCCACCCACCGCCACGACACCCAATGCGGCGAATAACAGCGCAGGATTGGGAATGGCAAGCATGATGTAACCGATAGCCAGCATGATGGCCCCGAGAAGAGCCGTGCGCCGGCTGCCGAGCACGCGATCACCGATCCAGCCGCCCAGCGCGGGTATGGCATAGGCCATGGCGGCGAATGCGCTGTAGGTGAGGTTGGCACGGTCGTCCGTGTAATCAAGCTTCTGCACCATGAACAGCACTACCACGGCGGTCATGCCGTAGTAGCCGAAACGTTCCCACATTTCGATCAGAAACAGGGTGGTGAAGCCCAGGGTCCTGGAAGGGGCCTTTTGTGTTGTCATGATGTTGTTATCCGCCCGATGGCTGGGGTCTGGTGACCGGGGTTACCGCGCGGGTTCCGACAGGCGCCCTTTGCGGCTGCCCTTAACTACCAGATTAGGGCAATGCTGGGAAGTAGTGCGGCCCGGGAGAAGGGCAGGAAATCCGGAAAAACGATTGTTTCTGCGAGTCTGGAAATTTGGCGGAGCCCGGATTCGCTGGCGGGTGGCCTGATTTGCGGCCATTTGCTGACTATACTAAGGACGCCGCGCCACCCATTGGGAATAACACATGCCGGTCCAACTAGGCCACGAACGACGCCGTTTCCGCCGCTTTCGCTTTTCCTCGGTTATCCGGGTCCGTCAGGGTGATACGGTGCAAGAATGCGAAATGCTGGATATGTCCTTCCGCGGTTTCTTGGGGCGCTGTCCCGCCAATTGGCGGCCTACGGAGGGTGACCGCCTGAGGGTGGAATGGCGCTTGGCGGAACTCATCAAGCTGGAACTGGATGCGGTGGTGATGCACGTCAACGGCGAAAACATCGGCTGCAGCTGGGAAGCTCGGGATCCGGAAAGTTTCGCGCACCTTAAGCGGCTGGTGGAGATTAACCTGCTGGACCCCAAACTGGTGGCGCGTGAACTGGAATCCCTCAAGGGGGAGACCGTGCATCAGCACGGTGACTCTGTGCACTAGTTGATCCGCGCTGCGAGTCTCAAAACACATCAAATCGCAAGGCTCAGGACGACCATAATTCCAGTTGCGAACCATCGGGGGGCACGCGGAACTGGGCGCTGCTGAGCCGCATGCGCCGAGCATACTCGAGATTCAGCCGTTTGCAGGCTAGCGCAAAACGCTTGGCGATCAGCTCCGCATATTCACCGCTACCGCGCATGCGCGTGCCGAATTCCGCATCGTAATCCTTGCCGCCGCGCGATTGACGGATGAGACTCATGACGTGTTCCGCGCGCAGAGGCACATGGGTTGCCAGCCATTCCCGAAACAAGTCTTTCAACTCGTAGGGCAGCCGCAATAGCACATAGCCCGCACAACAAGCGCCGGCTGCAGAAGCCTGTTCCAGGATTTTCTCCATGTCCGCATCGTTCACCATGGGAATGATGGGCGCGTTGAGCACGCCGACCGGCACGCCTTGCATGGCCAGTGTGTGCACGGTTCTGAGCCGCGCCCAGGAACTGGGCGCGCGCGGTTCCAGGCTGCGCTTCAGGTCGTCATCCAGTGTGGTGACGCTCACCATGACCGTGGCCAGGTTCCGTTTCGCCATGTCCGCGAGAATATCGAGATCACGCCTGATCAGCGTGCTTTTGGTGATGATGCTCACGGGATGCTGGAAGCGCTGCAGCACTTCGAGCAGACTGCGAGTGATTTTCAGCTTGCGTTCGATGGGCTGGTAGGGGTCTGTGTTGGAACCCAAGGTAATGGGCTGGCAGCGGTAACTGGGCTTGCGCAATTCCTTTTCCAGAAGTTCGGCGGCATGCTCCTTGTAAAAGAGTTTGGTTTCGAAATCCAGGCCGGGGGAAAGATTCAGATACGCATGGCTGGGCCGGGCATAGCAGTAGATACATCCATGCTCACATCCGCGATACGGATTGATGGATTGGGCGAAGGGAATGTCCGGCGACTGGTTGCGGCTGATGATGGAGCGCGCCGGTTCGGCAGCGACTATCGTTTCCAAAGGTGGCAATTCGTCGTCTGGGTGTTGCTCCCAGCCGTCGTCGAATTTCTCGCGATGCAGCATCTCGAAACGCCCTTCCGGATTGGACAGGGCGCCGCGGCCTTTGGGCGGAGAGTGCGGGTTGGTGTTCATACAGGGATACTGGATGTATATCCAGTATATATACATGAAATACCCAGAAAATAAAAGCCCCCTTCCTGTGCTAGGCTTGAACGATGAAGAAAGCACAGGCCAAGAAATCGAAGCCAGCGTCAAAGCCGGAGCGCCAGACGGTGCCGTTCAACGATGCGCTAAAGAGGGTGTGGGCGGCGAAGCCGAAGAAAAAATAAGCTCTGAACTAACTGAAGAGAGCGGTGACGCGCGACATATATGCGCTGGCGTCGTCCGAGAGCTTCCCAATTTTGATATTGAGTTCAATCGCATCCGTTATATTCAGTCCCTTGTCCTTGAACGTATAATTCCCGGCGACGATGCCCATATTGGTGAATTGGAAACTGCCATCAGCATGCTTCCACGCAGCACCATGAATGAAATGGTTACGACTGTCGCGAAGCTGCATAAATCTTTCCGCGAGCGCCAGACCATCCTTCTTAACAGGATTAAGAACGGTTAACTTATTTAGCGCTTCACGAAGATATTTCACTCGCTTGCCTAGCATCAATGGTGCTTCAGAGTAATTCTTAAGCGGGCCAGCGTATTTATTGATGATCCCAACTGTTACGCCCAAACAGATTTCAGCCCAAGCCCATGAAAGCGCCATCGCACCAATCAAGGTACAAAGCGCCTTAAATTCTTCGTCATCTTCTTTTTTTGTCATTCTTTTTGACGTATTTCCTGAGAGAGCGCTTAGACTGCGCCCTCTGTTCCCTGGTTAGACCGCCGATAGGTTAGGCGTTTACCAACAATACCTTTAACTGCATTGTTTGCACGCTCTGAGTCGGTCACTTTGCGATTGTTGTAACGGAATGAGAATTCACCAACATAACGATTTAGATGCTCAGGACTGACATGCTGATAGATGCCGTGAATACCGCGCTTGAGAATTCCGAAGTAACCTTCGACAGTATTAGTGGTCACGTCGCCGCGAGCATATTCTTTCACGGTGTGGTTCACAGTCTCATGGCTCTGGAAACTTTTACCAATCTCTTCATACATGCCAGCGCTATCCGTCATAAGACGGGCACTCGCTTCGATCTGCTGTTCCAGAATCGGCTTCAAGGTATGGACGGTTACAGACGGCACATGGAAAGCGCGAACACGGCCATTGCGCTCTACCAATGCGACGATTTTCTGCTTAGGTGCCAGCTTTTCGCCTTTGCGATTGCTTTTGGATTTCCCGTAATAGGTCTCGTCGGCTTCGACTATGCCACTAGTACCAGCGCCGCCTAGCTTGTCGGTTCCGGTGTCCTTCATTGCCTCACGAATGCGATGAGTCATGAACCAAGCGGTCTTGTAGGTTACGCCCAGAGTACGGTGTATCTGGTGGCTGCTTATGCCCTTCTTAGACGAGCAAAGCAGATACACGGCCAGCAGCCACTTATTCAGCGGCACTTTGGAACGTTCGAAAATGGTGCCTACTGTGACCGTGAAAGGCTCGCGGCAATCCTTGCATTTGTAGAGGCCGGGGCGCGTGGTTTTGCCCTCCAGCTTGTAGTGGTCGCCTAGAGCGCCACAATGGGGGCACACGGGGCCATCCGGCCATACTTGGCGCTCTAAGTGCTTGCGGGCGGCTTCCGGGCTAGTAAAATAAAGGGCTTCTAGGTTGCTCTTGGACATGGCTATTTCTCCTGTATAGCCATATTCTCCCCTTGTCAGGTGGGTATGTCAAGTATATAATCTGGATGTATATACAGTACCATAATCGGCGGTCCTAGGGCAGGAAAGTTGGGTTTTGGCAGGGACGGCACCCGTGTTAACGTAGCGCCCGGTTGCCGGGTTATCCCTTCTTTGAATTAAGAGTCTTTAGAAACCACATTACCGGATCAGAAACGATGCAAAAGGCGTTGGGTTCTTTATTGGCGGGTCTTTTCGTGGCCGGATGTGTTAATGCGTCGCCGCCCGTGCCTTCCAAACCTCGCCCCGCCCCGCCGATCATGATCGGCACACCCGTAAGCCAGGCAATGACGCCCGAACTGCAGGCCCTTATAAACGGCCCAACGGACCAGCAGGTGCTGTTGCGCTTTACTGTCAAGGCCGACGGCAGCGTTCAGAATCCGCAGGCGGCGTTTTCGAAACTTTCACCCGCGGACACCACATCCGCGCTGATGGCTTTCCAGCAGTGGCGGTTCAAGCCGGCGCTGGATGGCGTTCAAGCTGTGGATCGGGGCTTCATTTATCCGCTGTTTTTCGGGCCTGATGCCAGCCGGGACCGAACCCTGTTTTTCTGCCGTAACCAGGCTCAAATATACGAACCGGACAGCACTTGCGAGATAGTGACCACAGGTCAGTGGCGAATATACCGCATGGATCCGGTGTACCCCCCGGAGCTTCTGAGCCAACGTCTCGCCGGCTCCGTCACGCTGGCCTTTGATATTGGCGCACACGGCCAGGTGGTCAATCCCAAAGTCATCGCCGCCACCCCGCCTGACCTGTTCAATGCCGCTGCGTTGGCCGCCGTGAAGCAGTGGTATCTTGAGCCGTTAACCGGCAAAAACGGTGACGGCCCCACGCAGCACGTAACCATCACCGTCAAATTCACGCCACCGGTTGCCGGACATCGCGCCCATTGACCGTATATCCGGCCGGCACTTCCGGGGACAAATCCATGCGCATGACTCGCTTCCGCTGGATCATTATCGCGCTCATCTTTTTCATCACCACGGTCAATTACATTGACCGCTCCGCCATTTCCTATGGCATCGGCGATATTGCCCGTGACCTGAATTTCAGCCGCCACGATCAAGACCTCCTCAGCGGTTTCATCCTGTCGGCGTTCAGCATCGGCTACATGCTGACCACGTTTTTCGGTGGCATTTTCGCGGACCGGCATGGCGCGCGCATCACGCTATTCTGGGCAGCTCTGGTCTGGTCCATTGCCATCGGTTTGACGGGCCTGGCGGTAAGTTTCGTGATGCTGGCCTGCGCGCGCGTGCTCTTGGGTTTGGCGGAAGGGCCGAATTTTCCCAGCATGAATCGGGCCGTTGCCGACTGGCTATCCAGCCGTGAACGCGCCATCGCGCTGTCCAATTCCCTGGTGGCCGTGCCGCTGGCGCTCGCCATCGGCGCACCCATTGTCACCCAACTCATCATTCACGTGGGCTGGCGCGGCATGTTCATCGTGCTCATGCTCTTGGGCGTCATCTGGCTACCCTTGTGGTGGTTCCTTTTCCGGGATTTTCCCAAGCACAGCCGTTTCGTGAACGAGGCGGAGCTGGAGCACATCCGCGACGGCAAGAGGATGGATCGGATCGGCGAAGCTGAGGCTTTGCACAACCGTCGTCGGCACATGCGGGGCATGTGGAAATTCCTGCTATCCAATCCGACACTTCTAGCCAATGACTGGTCATTCTTCGTGTTTGGTTATTATCTGTTCTTCTTCATGACCTGGCTGCCGACGTATCTGGAGAAAGCCTATCAGCTGGATCTGAAACAAGTGGGCCTGTTCGCCATCGCGCCGTGGCTGGTGGCGGCGATATTGCTGTGGGGCTTCGGCTATCTGTCCGACGCGCTGCTGCGCAAAACCGGCAGCCTGCGCATTTCTCGCTCGCATCCCATCTGGATTTCACAACTGCTGGCAGGCTTGTGCATCCTGCCTGTGATCTTTGTCCATGACTTGAGTGTGATGCTGATCTTCATCTCTCTAGCCGTAGGGCTTTCCATGAGTGCCAATGCGGCTTTCTACGCTATCAACGTGGACGTAGCGAAGGAGCGCGCCGGTACCGCGTTGGGGGTCATGGATACCTTCTTCGCCATTTCCGGTTTGGTGGCGCCGCTCGTGACCGGTTGGTTGGTGGGCATGATCCACAGCTTCAATAATGCCTTCTGGCTCATGGCCCTGCTGGCTTTGTCCTCTGTAATCGTGGTGATTTTGTTTCACCATCCGGATCGCAGTGGCCGGCTGGAACAGACGCAACCAGGCTTGCCGGATAACGCGCCTATAATTGAATCTACGGCCGATTGAATTAAAGCTGCTGAAAGGGTAGCCCCATGCAAACCATTGCCCGTGTGTGCTGTCTGCTGTTTCTGTCTTGTGGTTTGGCGTTGCCGGCGCTGGGCGCCGAATCCACGCCCTCACCCGGTTATACCATTGCACAGATTTTCGCCGAACCGGGGCTTACGGGGTATCAGCCGGAGCAGGTGGAATGGAGTCATGACGGCCGCCACCTTACCTACCTTCTGCGTCATGTGGGCAATCCGGTGGCCGATCTTTATATTGTGGATACGGAAACCGGCAAGACTTCGCTGTTGCTCACCGGCAAGCAACTAGCTAGCGCCGCCGAGCCGCCCAGCGCCATCAAGAACCAGATAGAGCAGGAGCGCATCACCCGTTATCACGTGGACAGTTATCATTGGTCGCCCAAGGGCGACGCTCTGTTTTACCTCAGCAATGACCAGCTGTACCTCTACAACCTGAGCAGCCGGGCGACCACGCAGATCACCCACGAATCTGGCGTCAAACGCGATCCGCAGTTGTCGCCGGATGAACAATGGGTGAGTTACGTGAGTAACGGCGACGTGCATTATGTTTCCGTACATGGCGGTGCCGTACACACAGTCGTGCCCCATGAAGACGGCGTGCTCAACGGCGAATTGAACTGGGTATACACCGAGGAACTGGACCTGCGCTCTGTCTACACTTGGTCGCCAGACAGCCGTTACGTTGCTTTTCTGCAATCCGACGAACGTCCGGTGCGCAGCTTCCCGCTTATCAATTATGTGGAACAGCAGCCGAGCGTTTACGAACAGAAATATCCCACCGCTGGTGCGCCCAATCCCATCGTGCGCCTGGGGGTACACGACGTGCAAACCGGCAAGACTGCATGGATGCCCATGGCGGGCACGCCGGATACTTATCTCGTGCGCTTCGGTTGGCTGACAAAAGGCAATCAGGTGTACGGCGAGGTGCTGAACCGTGACCAGACCCGGTTGCAGCTCCTGAGCGCTGATCCCGTGTCTGCGCGGGCGCGTGTGCTGGTCACGCAAACGGATCCGGACTGGATTGAGGTGCGCGATGCGCCGCATTTTCTCAAGAGCGGTGGCTTCATCTGGGGTAGCCAGCAGGATGGCTGGCACCATCTATATCTGTACAGCGACGACGGCCGCACCGCACGCAAACTTACATCCGGCGATTACAACGTGCTCGAACTTGCCGGTGTGGACGAACAACGCGGTGAGCTGTATTTCACCCAATATACTCACGGCCCGCTGAATACCGAGCTGTATCGCGTGTCATTGCGCGGTGGCGAACCGCGGGCCGTGACCACCATATCCGGAACCCACGACATCAACATGGGTCCACAGGCGCGCTACTATCTGGATACCTATTCCAATGTGCTGATCCCGCCCTCCGTGATTCTGGCAAATGTGGAAAACAATCGCCGCGTCGTGATCCAAGCAGCGGCGCAGCTGCCGTATCACTTCGCGAAACCGCGCTTCTTCACCATGCTGGCCGCCGACGGGCGTACGCCCATTTACGCACGGCTCACGCTGCCGCCGGAGTTTGATCCGGGCAAAAAGTATCCGGTCATCATGTACCAGTACGGTGGACCGGACGTGCCGCCCATCGTGCGCGATGCCTGGGGTGGAACGAATTTCCTGTTTGACCAGTTGCTGGCGAACCAGGGCTTCATTCTGTTTGCCACCGACAACCGCGCCGCCACGTATTTCAGCCACCGGGATCAAGCATTAGTGAAAGATCATCTAGGCGAGCTGGCGCTGGTTGATCAACTGGCGGCGGTGAACTGGCTTAAATCCCGGCCTTGGGTGGATGCCTCCCGCATCGGCATCTGGGGCTGGAGTTACGGTGGCTACATGACCACCTACGCGCTCACCCACGCGCCCAATGTGTGGCGCGCCGGCATCGCCGTGGCGCCCGTGACCCAGTGGCAGGACTACGACTCGATTTACACCGAGCGCTACATGGGCACGCCGCAGGAAAACCCGGCGGGCTACGCTGAAAGCTCAACCGTGGCCGCGGCCGGGAATCTCGCCAATCCGCTCTTGCTGGTGGCCGGCACCGGTGACGACAATGTGCACTGGCAGAACACCATGCAATTCATCCAGGCGCTGATTGATACCGGCAAGCCCTATCAATTATTGATCTATCCCAACAAGACCCATGGCATCTCCGGTCCCGCGGCACGCACGCATTTGTTTACCGCGATGCAGCAGTTTTGGGAGGAGCAGTTGAAAGAGTGATGGCCCATATTACGACACTGAATTCTCGTCACAAAGCCGTCACCTATTGCGGTCCCGAAGGGCTACATGTCACTGTCGAAATTCGTAAGTCAGCATGGTACCCAGTACTGCTTTCGTATGTCTCAGACCGGCCAAAACCTGCCACTCGATGCATAAAAGTCATCGCCCAAAAGCTGACGCTCGAATCCGGCTATTTCGAATTGGGTCGTGCCTTCCTAATTATTATGGTCGTGGGACAGAATTTCAGCATCCTGGCTTGCCACAGAAACATTGGCAAGGAACGTCGCGGACGGAACAAAGAACAATGTGCCCGTCACCGCTTTACTGAAATCAAGCAGGCGATCGTAGTTACCGGGCGGCCGACCGATGAACATATTAATGAGCATCTGTTCAATTCGGTCTGGGGATCGTGCGTAACCGATAAAATAAGTTCCGAATTCACCGTTGCCCACGTCGCCGAAGGGCATGTTGTCACGTACGATTTCCAACTGCTCACCGTTATCCTCAATGGTAGTGAGCACGTTGTGCGCGTAGGCAGGCTTTGCGGCATCGTCCAGTTCGATATCCGAGAGTTTCTTTCTGCCGATGATTCCCTCCTGTTGTTCGACTGACACAGCGTTCCACGCCTTCAGGTTATGAAGATACTTCTGCACAATGACGTAGCTGCCGCCGGCAAAGGCAGGATCCTCATCACCGATGATCGTGGCATCGATGGCGCACTGATCCACGGGGTTCTCGGTGCCGTCGACAAAGCCCAACAGGTCGCGCTCATCGAAGTACTTGAAGCCATGCACTTCGTCCACCGTGGTGACGGTATCGCCGACACGGGTCATGATCTGGGCAGCCAGCTCAAAACACAGGTCCATATGCGTGGCACGAATGTGGAAAAGGATGTCTCCAGGCGTGGAGACAGCCTGGTGTTCGCCTTTGATTTCGCGAAATGCATGCAGATAGGCGGGCCTCGGTTGGCCGAAGAGCCGGTCCCAGGCCTCTGAGCCAAAGCCCATAACACACGACAAGCGTCTGTCCGGATTTCGAAATCCGATTGCACGCAAAAGAGAAGCTAGATCGGCGCAAAGTGCGCGTACGGCGTCGTGAGAAGGCGACGCCGGCTTTAAGGTCACCACGAGAAAAATGGCTGCATGCGTAAGCTTAGCAACAACCGGTTGTGTAATAGCAGAAGGCATTGTCCTCTACTCTAGATTGGGTTTTCGACGTTTGGTGCTAGCGCTATAAAGCCAAATGCGAACCAACAAACAGTTCACACATTGATAATGTCACCGTTAGCTGCTTCCGGCAAACCCGTTTCACCCGAATCCACGTTACCTGCTAAGACAGGCTATTTCGTTCCGAGAAGCGATAATTCTGGCAATTATGACACCACATTGAATGCAATATAATCGGGCCGGCGTGCGCCTCATGGCTAACAAGCACATTCGGCCAAGAGCGGCAGGTGGCGGTCTCTTTCAAGTCGCCCGGTAACGGCCGTTGGAGGCTTGTCTTGTTGGTACTGGAGGCTGCGCGCGACAGTGCGGATCAGCCTGGTTGCTGGAAGCGCAGTAGACACAGATGCGCATGGGGACTAACTGGAAGAATGGGGCGCGTGACAGGCAAGGCGTTGAATCAGCGCAGGAGGCAAGTCAGCCTTGAGACCGATGTCTGAGATCGTGCGCGCGGGAAGATGATATTCTTTCTGATTGTAGGCGAGTCGATGATCTTCCACGCAAGGGTCCGCGCCGTGGTCCAGCATAGCTTTCGTGATGTCCGCGTCGCCGTTGACGACAGCCGCGATAAACGGATCCGCGCCGTGGGGTCTCAGTTGGTGCATCGGATTTGCGCCATGGCGCAGTAACACTTTTGCTGTAGCCGAGTCATAACAGTCGATAGCCGTGTAGATAGCAGGTCCAGTCTGGTGTGCGTCATTGTTCATGAGGCCTGCGGTTTGAATCCACTTGACAGCTTTGGGGCTAATTTGTGGATCGTTCGTCAGTTGACCCACGACATGGTGGTAAAACGCTGCCTTCAGCGGTGGGTTTAGGGCTGAGCCATCGGCTTTGGCACCATCGTCCAGCAATGCATCTACGGTATCCGCCCGCCCTTCGAACGAGGCCAAGTACATCGCCAGTTGTCGCCAGCGTTCGGCGTCCTTCGCATTCATGCCCGCGAGTGCCTTGCGTAGTGCCACAGTCTTACCATCTATCGCATCGATCATGATCGATGAGACGGCGGGCGAAACGGAATAAAGGTCTTGTTGCCACATTTGGCGAGCGAGCGTCCTTTCCGTGTGGCAGAGGTCCAGTGATGACTGATGCATGCTCGTGGCAGCGAAGGCAGGCGCTGTGAAGTATAAGGTCAACAAGCCAAACAGCATTAGGATCTTACCCATCATGTCATCCTCCTTGTCGTTACGCGACTGAGTTTAGCAATCCTGGTAGCCATGGTGCACACATCGAGCATACCGACCAGTCACTTGTGGTTGCCAGCCGAGGTTTGGCGACGGCGACCCAACCAGCTTTCCTCAAAGCTGCCGGTCGCCACCGACAGGAATGGGTCGTTTGCGGTCATTTGTGTTGTGATGGCTGTTTCCGGGCATAACAGCTTTTTAGTGTCCGCTTCAGTGCTTCGCAGAAGCGTTTTCGATGAATGCATCTATATTCCGATCCACCTTCGGCAGCACCTGAGGATCCAGATACAGCATGTGACCGACCGGGTAGTAGTACGTGTGGATGTTGCTTTCCAGTGCCGCCGGCAGGCCCATGTGGGCAAGCGTGTAATCGGTACCGAAGAACGGCGTGGCGGTATCGTAGTAGCCGTTGTTCATCATGAGCTGCATGCCGGGGTCGTTACTCATGGCGCGCGCCAGCGCCGGAGCGACATTCGTCCCGCAACAGGTGCCACGGCCGCCGAAGCCCATATCTTCGCTGCCTAACGGCGTTGTATAGCTCCAATCCCAGGCACGGAATGCGGTAGGACTGCTTTGCACATATGGGCGGTCACTGTGGAAGTTCAGCGTTTGGCTGACGTAACGATTCATGGTGGCGGTGAGCGCGCCGGAGTAGGCGCTGGTGGTGGCGCCAAGATTGTCGCGCCCCGGTTGTGACTGAAGCGGCTGCAATTCAAATATGGTATAACGTTGATCATAGCGCCCGGTCATGGTGCCATTGTCCATGAGGTTGCGGCGGAATACCGACAGCGATACACGCAGATTCGCTTTGAGCCATAGACTCGTAGGTAAACCCGTATAACTTGAAAGCTGCGCAGCGAGTGCCTGCTTGTCACTCGTGGACAGCGCCGAACCCTCGAACAATGCGCGTGCGTAAGTGGTACCGGCAAACTGTTCGACCTTCTGCACGAAAGCTGCGAGATCAGGTGGCATCGGATTCAAGCGCTTGTGATACCAGGCAATCGCCGCATAAGATGGCAAATAGCTGATGTAAGGCAAATCGTTGCCAGGCGCATTGTCGATGGTCAGGAAGTCCAGCCCTGTCGAACACAGAATCACGCCGTTCAGGTAAACGCCATCGTTGACCAGGTCATCCGCCAAAACCGCGCTGCGGGTGGTGCCGTAACTTTCACCCAGAAGGAATTTTGGCGAGTTCCAGCGATGATTGACCGTGATGAAACGCTGGATGAATTGCGCGAACGCAGCCGCGTCTTGGCTGACGCCGTAAAAATCCTTGGGTTGGCCTTTGCCGACAATGCGGCTATAGCCGCTGCCGATGGCATCGATGAACACCAAGTCGGTGCTCTTGAGAATACTGTATTGATTGGCAACCAGCTGATAGGGCGGCTGCGCGGCTTTGGCGTCGCCCGGTGCTGCCCATACAATGCGTTCAGGGCCGAAGCCACCGATGTCCACAAGCGCCGAGGCGAAACCCGGGCCGCCGTTGTAGGCAAAGGTTACCGGCCGGTTGTTCAGGTCAGCGCCGTCCCTGGTATAGGCGATGTAGAACACACTGGC
Source organism: Gammaproteobacteria bacterium (assembly GCA_049591455.1). Taxonomy (GTDB): domain Bacteria; phylum Pseudomonadota; class Gammaproteobacteria; order Natronospirales; family REEB76; genus REEB76. The sequence goes on along the minus strand of JBAWFA010000010.1, from coordinate 33,481 downwards.
AGTGGTTTCACCTTTGTCGTTCTTGAGAAGGAGAGTGCCGGCCGTGGCGGTGTATTTGAGAGTCTCGCCGTCAATCGTCAGGCTGTGTCGAGTGACTGCGCTGGTTTCCTTCGGGATCGGCGGTTCGGCGGTTTTGTCGCTGGTTGCCGCGGAAGCTCCGGCCATGAGAGGTGTACCCAGCACAAGCAGGGCGCACAGAGACAACTCGACAGGCAAGCATCTCATCGAATTCTCCTTACAAATTAAGACTTATAATGGTAACTTTATGACAGCATATGAGTCTATACGTTGCACCCATTGGTCAAGAGCGCGGCTTCTGGGCCAGAATTCAATCCGCATTTTGACAACCATCATGAAAAACATCTTTGACCGCCTTATTGTTTCGATAATCGGGCTGACGGCTTTGGGTATTTCTAGTTTGGCTGCCCAAGCCATGAATATGGATAACGGCAGGCCTGCACACGTCACAGAATATTTCCCTTACGGTCATCCCGGATCGTCCGGAGGGCCGGTACAGGTCATCCATATCAAGGCGCTGGACATCCGCTTTGAGCCAAAACGCATCACGGTGCATCGCGGTGAAACCGTGAAGTTCGTGGTCAGCAACGACGGCAAGCTCACCCACGAATTTGTCATCGGTGATGCCGCGCTGCAAGCCGCTCACGAGAAGGAAATGCAGACCATGTCGGGTATGGAGATGCACGATGTGAATGGCGTCACCTTATTGCCGGGTCAGACCAGGGATCTGGTATGGACTTTCACACGCGATGGTGTGGTTGAATACGCCTGCCATGAGCCAGGTCATTTTGCAGCCGGAATGTTTGGTGAAATAGTCATAACCTCAACCAGGCACCACTAAGTTCGGGATATTTTCTTCGAAACTCGCCGTGCGCTGGCAGAATGATTGTATGACCGCCACCGTGTAAATGCAGACTACTTTGAGGCTTTGCTGACGCGACAGGTGGGGCTGCAACACGCGGCATCTGCATGGACATTCCAGGCATGGACATGCCCGGCATGTTTGGCATAGTGCGCATATCGGCGGGCGGCATGCCGTGGAGCAGTATCGAGGCTGCGATGATCACACCCACGCCCAGCACGCTTTCGACGTACACGGCGCGGGCGCAACTGCGAATCGCATCCCCGTTCCAGGATGAGGCGTTCGTTTTGGAAGTACCGAAGAGCTTCGTGAACGGCGTTTCCTTCACCGGCTTGCCCGCCCTATGCAGGAGGCGCGGCAATTTCGCATAGCGGTTGTGGGTGCCAAATGCGATCATCAGGATTATGAGGAAGATTTTCACATCCAGCACCCTGCCGTAGCTTGAAGTCCACAATGCGTTCCAGCTTTGCAGCTCGCCCACGGCGGTGAAAATGCCAGTCGCCAGAATAACGGCGAGCGCAATCCCCGAAAGAGTGGACAGACGCTGGAAAATTATTGCGGACTCGGCGCGTGCCACTTCGCCGCGGCGCAGCAGTTTGGGAAAAATCGCGAGCGACATACCGAACAGGCTGCCCACCCACACGGACCCCGCCAGCAGATGAATCCAATCCACCCACACAGCGAAGGTGAAATCCCCGTGGTCGGCGGGATGGCCAGTCTCGCTGCGGGTAAGCGCGATTGCCGCCACGCCGACGACCATAAGCCACGCCGCCCAGGTGTGATTACGATGGCGCACACCCCATCCCCAGCCGAACCACAGGAGCGCCAGAGCCGGAATGCGGAATACCCAAGTATGACCGTAGTGAGTGACCTTGAGCGCCAGCGGCAGGGCGGAGAATAGTTGTCCCCAGACACCGCCGTTGAGTTCGAGTGTGCGCGATATGAGAATGCCGATGCTGCTCAAGCTGAGTAACACAAGGCTCGCACCCAACAGGCGGCGCACGCCAGCCTCAAGCGCCATATCCGGTTTCCGCGGCAGCACTGCGAGCCAGCAGGCCAGCAGGCCGACGGTGGCCACTACCATCAAAACATCAAAGGCGGTGAAAGCGACATTCAGTGTCATGGGTGTTCTCCCGGCTATTGCACGGTGAAGGGGAAGCGGCCGGCGGTGTGATGGCCGTCGCGGGCGATAACGCTCCAGAAAACGAAATACTGGCCAGCCGGTAGTGACGCGGGCAGCGTGGTTTCAAGCAGGGTGTTGTCGGATGAGGACACTTGGCCATTGCCCTGACTGACCTGGGTTCCCGCCGCATTTTTTACCAGCAAGGTCGAGAACACTGGTTCGATTTCACCATCGAACCAGACTTGTACTGTCGTTGGTGAGGCGGCGAGCGTTGATCCAACATGAGGAGACGAGTTTTGTGGAAAGGCATGCGCCCGTGCAGGAGGTATCGCAGCCAGCGCCAGAGACAGAGCCAATAGGAGATGGGTAATTTTGAACATGCGTGGTTACTCCGAAAATCAGTTGAAAATCGGCGCACCTACACCATGGGGTGCGATATCGTCGAGGTAGAAATCAACTCCGAAAAGGATGCCAACCGAATTGCCGGTACGGTGGTTGATGGGAACCTGAAGTTCCACGCCCCACTGGAAATAGTGCCCCAGCCAGATGACTCCCGGATTGACGTAACCGGTTGTCTGGCCGTGGCAACCATTATCCAGGCAGGTTTGCATGGGGAACTCGATGATGGGAATCATGTTATTGAAAGGCGTCTTGAGTCCCACGTATTTCACGAAATTCTGCATGTATGGAATGCTGTATTGCAGCGAGAACGCCCAGTTGAGCATTCTTGGGACGCTGCCATTTGTGGGCATGTCTACTGAAACAGCACCCGAGATGGCTGCGGGCTTTAGCCAGTTTGCCGAGACTTCGCCCAAGCCCTGGCCGAAGGCGAACTCCGGCGTCCAGGTGGAGTAGGTGGAGCCAATAGCGCGGCTGCCAGTGTCGCCGATGGAATCCGCCAACGACAGCATGCCGATGGACTCGGAGTTGTCGTTCTCGTAAAGCTGGTAGGCGCCCCCCACGGTGAAGTTGTCCCAGCCGTGAATCGCCGGCAGACCACCTGGTACCAGGTTTTGGTAATCGGTGCTAGCGGTTAGCGAGAAATCCGGTGTGATGGGTTTAGTAAACGAAGCCGACAGCACATTCTGCTCGGTGCCATCTGCGTTGATGTGGTCGAACACGAAAGGCAGTTCGGCGCCTATACCTGGATCATCGAAACTCAGTGTGGCTGGAAACAGGCGCATGCCGGCGATGGCATGCGCCTGTGCCGGAGCCTGGCTAAAGAGCATCCCAAAGGCCGGGAGAAACAGCCAAATCCAGATATTTTTGCCGGTCCGTTTCATGGTTCTTGTCTCGCTTTATTGCTGTCTGTGTTGAACGCGCTTCTGTATTCAGATGCGCGCCGGAAACGATGTTATGCGGAGCATCGGATACACGACCGCGTGTTTGCGTGGTCACGGAATCCGGCTGTACGCCGGCTCCGTCCTCACGGAATGGATCCTGATGTCTTGCGGGAGGGGTCAGAAAACGGGTGGAGCGCGGGACTGGTATTTGACGGTGAGTAAACGCTCAGGGGCGGAAGTGGAGTGCGGCGTGAAAGCGAGGAAATGGATGCGGATAGCGGGTGGCAACGGCTTGAACTGAGGCGAAAACACATCCAATGCGCTGTGGGCCATGACTTGGCAGACAGGGCAGTGCAGCTCGGCGGCGGGCGTTTCGTGGTGATGGGCGAATTCCAGGGTATACAGGCCCACTGTGCACACCACTGCGGCCAGTAGCACCCAGCTGAACCAGCGTGCCCGGCGCATCGGCGACAGCCGGCCGCTTGGGTGCCGCAGGGAGAGCTCAGATGTTGTGCCCATCGTTGTTCGAGCCGGATTTTCTCGCGTTGATCCGAGTCCGTTCAGGGATAAAAAAGCCGTTTGGCGGTGCCTGGTTGCGGCCAAGTGTAATCCATTCCTGTTCACTGTTGCTGAGCCGCGATTGAACTGGCTCCAGCCGGGGTGGTGATGGGGCCACGGACCGCTCCGGTCCGTGGCCGTTTCGGCACAGATCAATTTTGCATGGCGCTGTCGTAGAACCGATCCAGATCGCCGTGCAGCTTGGTCAGCGCCGCGGTGTGGAGGTAGAGCATGTGCCCATCGCCGTAATGGCCGAAGCTGATGTTCTTCTGCAGCGACGGATCCAGACCCATATGGTTCAGTTCGTACTCCGTCTTGAAGAACGGCGTGGCCAAGTCGAAATAGCCATTGCCCGAAAACACTTTCAGGTGCGGATTCTGGGTCATGGCTTCGCGCAGGTCCGGCAGCGTGTCCGGCACCGGATATTTCTGGCCGTCCACGCTGTGGTGCCAATCCCAGGCACGGTTCACCTTGAAGCTCAGAAATTCGTAATCCGCGTCGCTCTTGTAGTCGAGGTCATTGCTCAGATACCAGTGAAAGGCGGTGACCACGGCGGGGAATATGGCGGTGCTCGAGGGATCGTAGTCCGGGAATTCTCCGGCGGAATCGAAATCAATGCCCTCGAAGCGTGCATCGTAACGGCCGACGGTGCGGCCTTCATCTCGCAACACCTGTTTCATAAAGCGCACCGGTTCAATGCGCAGTTTGGTTTGCTTGAGATAGGCTTCGCTCAAGCCGGTATAGGCGTGCAGTTTCTGTATAACGTCAGCTTCTTGTGACGGTGAAATGCTGTCACCCGCATCCAGCGCCTGGGCGTATTCGCCCAGCGCAAACTGGCGCACCTGCTGCAGAAACGCCGGCAAATCCGCGGGCTTGTTGGGCAGATGGTTGTGATACCAGGCCACCGCCGCGAAACTCGGCAGATACAGCTCAAAGGAAAGATCGTTGGAGCCCGGCGGCTGGAACCAGATCTCGTCGTTGAAATTGAGGATGCTTGACAGCAGGATCACGCCGTTCAAGGCGACGCCGTTGTTCTGCAGCCAGTCGGCCAGCATGGCGGAACGCGGCGTGCCGTAGGATTCGCCCAGCACGAATTTGGGCGAATTCCAGCGGTTGTTCTCGGTCAGATAATTCTGGATGAACTCACCGAAGGATTTCACATCCTGGTCCACGCCCCAGAAATCCTTGCCGGTGGCTTTGCCCAGCGTTTTGCTGAAACCTGTGCCCACGGCGTCAATGAACACCAAGTCGGTTTTGTCCAACAGGCTGTAGGGATTGTTTTGCAGACTATAGGGCGGTGGCGGAGTGGGCGCCGCGTCGGTGGTCTGCACGCGCAAGGGGCCGAATCCGCCCAGGTTCACCAGTACCGAGGAACCGCCGGGACCGCCGTTGTACGCAAACGTTACTGGGCGTTTGTCGGAGTTAGCGGCATCCTTGGTATAGGCGATATAGAACATGCTGGCGGTGGGATCGCCCTTGTCATTCTTGAGAATGATGGTGCCCGCGGTAGCTGTGTATTTGATGGTTTCGCCATTCACCGTCACGCTTCCATGGGTCACGGATTTCTGTTCTTTCACTGCGGAAGTACCCGCTGATGTACCAGTCGCGGCCGGTTTGCCGGCATCCGCCGCGAACACCGGTGTGGCTGCCAGCAGCGTACTCAAGGCAAACAGGCAGAGGCATAGACGTTTCATGTAAATCTCCGGATGTTTTCGATTATTGAGCAATGTCGTAAAAGTGCGCGAGATCGGCTTTATATTTCTCCAGCGCCGGCACGTGCAGATAGATCATGTGTCCGGACTGGTAATAACCGTAACTAATATTCTTCTGCAGGGACGGATCCAGGCCCATATGATCCAGGTCATATTCCGTCTCGAAAAACGGCGTGGCAAAATCGAAATAGCCGTTGGCGGAAAACACTTTCAGATGCGGGTTCTGGGTCATAGCCTCGCGCAGGTTTTCCTCCACGTCCATGAGCGGATAGGTCTGGCCGTCAATGCGCTGGCTGTTGTCCCAGTCGCGACCCACTTCCTGGTAATTCTCAACTTTATACGCGAGGTCGGTTTTGTATTTGAGATCGTTTTCGAGGTACCAGTGGAAGGCGGCGGTGTAGGCCGGGCCTATGGCGGAACCGGATGGATCGTAGGCGGGCGTCTCGCCGGCGGCATCGGCATCAATGCCGAGGAAGCGCGCGTCCAGACGGCCGGTGGTGCGATCCTCACCGCGCAGCAGTTCCTTCTCGAAACGATCCGGCGTGATGCGTAGCTTGGCGTTGAGGATGTACTGCACCGGCAGGCCGGTATAGGCGTGCAGTTTTTGGGCGATGGCCTGGGTATCCGCTGTCCCCAGTTTGTCGCCCTGGTCCAGCGCGCGGGCGTAGTCGCCCAAGGCGAAGTCGCGCACCTGCTGCAGGAAGCCGGGCAGGTCAGCCGGTTTGTTGGGCAGTTTGTCGTGGTACCAGGCCACCGCCGCCATGGTCGGCAGATAAAGTTCATAGGGCAGATCCAGGCTGAAGGCCGGCCCGGGAAAATCCACGAAACCGTTGAGCCAGGAGGATTGCAATACCACGCCGTTGAGTGCGATGCCCTGTTGTTGCAGCCAGTCCGTCAGACCGGCGGCACGGGTGGTGCCATAGCTCTCGCCCAGGAGGAACTTGGGCGAATTCCAGCGGTTGTTCAGGGTCACATAGCGTTCGATGAATTTGCCGAAGGACTCGATGTCCGGATCGGTGCCGTAAAAATCCTTGGGCGTGCCCTTGCCCACGATGCGCGAGAAACCGGTGCCGATGGCGTCAATGAACACCAGGTCACTCTTGTCCAGCAACGAGTATTGGTTTGGGACCAGGTCATAAGGCGCGGGCGGCGTGACTTTGGCATCTGCGGTTTCCACACGCACCGGGCCGAAGCTGCCCATGTGCAGCCAGATGGAGGAAGAACCCGGTCCGCCGTTGAACAGGAAGGTGAGCGGGCGCCGGTCCATATCTTTCACGCCATCCCGCGTGTAAGCCACATAGAAGAAACTGCCGATAGCCTTTCCTTTGTTGTTATCAATAACCAGATTACCGGCAGTGGCGGTGTACTGGATGGTTCGGCCGCTGATGGTCACGCTGTGTTGTGTGATTGAACTGGTTTCCTTCGGCACAGGTAGCGCCTGTGCGGGCGGTTCATCGGCGAAAACCGACATGCTCAAAACACACAACAGTAGCGGCAACAAAACGATAGCTTTCTTCATGGGATTTTCCTGGTGATACAAAAAACACCCGCGTTGCCGCGGGTGTTTTGGGTTGTCAAAATTTACTGGTTCTCGGTCTCGTCGTAGAACTTGGCGAGATCGCTCTTGTATTGCTTCAGCGCCGGCACATACAGGTAAATCATGTGGCCGGACGGGTAGTAATAAAAACTGATGTTCTTGTAGATATCCGGCGGCAGATCCAGTTGATCAAGGTCGAACTCGGTCTTGAAGAACGGCGTGGCCAGATCGAACCAGCCGTTGGCCGAGAACACTTTGAGGTGTGGGTTCTCGCGCATGGCTTGACCCAGATTCGCCGCTACATCGGGAAGCGGCGGCATGAAGAACGACGGCCGGCCCGGCAGCGGATGTTTCCAGTCCCAACTGCGGATGATCTGGAAATTGGTGACCTTGTAGGGTGTATCGCTCTTGTAATTGAGATTGTTTTGCAAGTACCAGTACCAGGCGGCAGTGAAAGCGGGACTGATAGAAGTATCAGAAGGATCGTAGTCGGGGAACTCCTCGGCATTGTCCATGTTGATGCCTTCGAAGCGCGCGTCGTAACGTCCCATGATGCGATCATCGTCGCGCAGCAACTCTGCGCGGAAGCGTGAAGGATCCACGCGCAGGTTGGCGTTCTTCAGGTACTGTTCCGACAGGCCAGTGTACTGTTGCAGTTTGGCCAGCACGTCGTTGTATTCGGCGGCGGGCAGGCTCGAACCCTGATATAAGGCATCGGCGTACTCGCCGCGCGCGAAGGCCCGCACCTGTTGTAGGAACGCCGGCAAGTCCGCTGGCTTGTTGGCGAGTTTGTCGTGGTACCAGGCGATGGCGGCATAGGACGGCAGGTAGGAGATGTATTCGAGATCGGTACCGGGGAAGGTATCGCCGTAGTTGAGGATGGTGGATTGCAGGATCACGCCGTTCATGGCGACGCCCTGCTGCTGGAGATAATCCACCAGATTCGCCGAGCGGGTGGTGCCATAGGATTCACCCAGCAGGTACTTGGGAGAATTCCAGCGGTTGTTGACCGTAATATAGCGCTCGATGAACTGGCCGAAGGCTTTAACATCTTCATCCACGCCCCAGAAATCCTTGCCGGTGGCGTTGCCGAGAATCGTGCTGAAACCGGTGCCCACGGCGTCAATGAACACCAGGTCGGATTTATCCAGCAGCGAGTATTGATTCGGCACCAGGTCATAGGGCGGCGGCGGGGTGGGCGCGGCATCATTGACAACCACGCGCATGGGACCGAAAGCGCCCATGTGCAACCAGATAGAGGAGGAACCGGGACCGCCGTTGTACAGGAAGGTCACGGGGCGATGTTTGGTGTCGCCCACGCCGTCTTTGGTATAGGCCACGTAGAACACGCTGGCCGTCGGGTTGCCCTTGTCGTCCCGCAACAGCAGTGTGCCGGCGGTGGCGGTGTATTTGATGGTCTGGCCGTTGATGGTCACGCTGTGCTGGGTGGTGACCTTTTCCTCCTTGGGGGCCGGAGCGGCACTGGCTACCAATGCCGGTTTGACGGCGGGCGGCGCATCCGCCGCGAAGGCGGGGGCCAGCAGCAAGGCCAGCAAGGGCAAGCAGGCGAGGGTTTTCTTCATGTTTGATCTCCAGGAGACGGTGAAGCGTCAGGCTCTATGACCGGGAAGCCGGGATGAGGTTCCGGTGCGGCATTTATCCTACTAGGTTTTCGTGCAGGAAAGAGAGAAGCGGGAAAAGGTCAATTTGCGTAAAGCCCGCTTAAATCCCGCGTAAATTCGCCTTGTTACACTTCGTTACATGGATTTTCTTGAATTCCATTCAGGCAAGGGCTAAACCTAATAACGTAAGTTTCCGTAATAGGACTCTTTCGGAACCGTACGGGTGGTGGCTTATGGACATCCGTAACAGTCTCGTTGCGGTGGGTGACGGCACTGAAGTATTGCAGCCGGTGTCCGTGCATCCAAAGCGGCTGTCAAAAGCCGCTTCTTCCTACCTGCCCCCCTGGAGGGGTAGCAGGGATAAGGACTAACTCATATCATTCTTAAAGGCATCGCGAGTGAGGTTTTCCGGGCCGCTTGCCTTGGCCACCACATTGTCTTCAATACGGATGCCACCGTAGGGCCGAAACGCGTCCACTTTCGCCCAGTTCACATGCCGGCCGTATTCACTGGCTTTCAGCTTGGCCAGCAATGCGGGAATAAAATACAGACCCGGCTCGATGGTGGCGACGAAGTTTTCCTTCAGCACCCGCGTGTTGCGCAGATACGGATGGCCGTCAGGTTTAGGAATGATGTCACCGCGGGGGTTCGCCATGAAACCGCCCACGTCATGAACCTGAAGCCCCAGCAGATGCCCCAGGCCGTGGGGAAGAAAAGTGCTGCTGATCTGTTTCGCCACGATCTCGTCCGGTGGCAGTCGCACGAAATCAAAATCACGCAGCAGTCGTGCAATGGCGTGATGGGCTTCCAGGTGTAGTGTTTTGAAATCCACTTCCGGCTTCACCTTTTTGCCGAGTAATAGTTGTTCCTTGTCCAGTGCGTCAATCAATGCCTGGAATTCGTCGTGTTCGGCTGAATAGGTGCGGGTCACGTCGGAGGCGTAGCCGTTCACCTGCGCGGCGGCGTCAATCAGGAACGAATGGCGCCGCGAGGGTTTGTCAGTATCCCAGTATTGATAATGCAGCGTGGCCGCATGTTCGTTGAGCGCGATGATGGCGCTGTAGGGCATTTCGTTGTCGGTCTGGCCGCAGGCGGCGCAGAACGCAGTGTGGATTTCAAATTCGCTGGCGCGGTTGCGAAATGCCTGTTCGGCGGCACGGTGGCCCTTGGCACTCAGGGCATTGGCCTGGCGCATGCATTCCAGTTCGTATTCGGTCTTGGCGGCGCGTGTGTAGTGCAGCGGATTGAGCAGGGTCTCAGGATTCACATCGGCAAACCCCCAGTTCTTGAAACGCTCCTGCCATTCACCCAGGAACACGCAGCGCCGCGCAATTGGCAGCGCGCCGGGTGCGTCCTCCGGGCGCTTGATGATGCGGATGTCGAAGTATTCGGCCCAGTAGCCGGATGGAGCTTCCGGCGGCAGATACCAGTAATCCTCCGGCTGGTAGAACACCAGCACCGGCTTCTGGCCGGGAACGAAGGCCACGAACGAATCGTGTGCCTGAAGAAGGGGCAGCCAGTTCTTGAAATGCGGGTTTACCCGGAAGGGGTAATCAATGTCATCCAGGAATAGGGTATGCAAACCGCCCGCGAATACCGCCACCGCGTCGAACCCGGCCGCCGCCAGCGCCATGCCGAAACGTTTTTTCACCGTATCCAGATGGGCGGGATAGTATCGGGCCAGCTCATTGTTCATGGCGATTCCGGGTCGAATTGATGACACAAGCAATTATTTCAAATTGCCCCAACTCCGTAAAACTGCGCTCTGCGGGTGGGGAGCGGTAAGATTAACCCATAAACCTGATGCGGGAGTGCGATGGCAATGGAATACCGGCGGTTGGGCAAAGCTGGCCTAAAACTGAGCGCTCTGTCTTTCGGCTCATGGGGCACTTTCAAGAACCAGGTGGATCTGAAACTGGCCGAGCAGTGCATCGGCACCGCGTATGATGCGGGCGTGAATTTTTTCGACAACGCCGAGACCTACGCCAACGGCGAGTCGGAACGCATCATGGGCCAGGCCCTAAAGAATCTGAAATACCCGCGGGATTCCTGGTGCGTGTCGAGCAAGGTATTCTTCGGCAGTCACACCAATCCGAAACCGACCCAGCACGGCCTGTCGCGCAAGCACATTGTTGAAGCCTGCGATCAGGCTTTGCGGCGGCTGCAAGTGGAATATCTGGATTTGTACTTTTGTCACCGGCCCGATCCGGAAACCCCTATCGGGGAAACCGTGCGCGCCATGCACGACCTGGTACAGCAGGGCAAGGTGCTGTATTGGGGAACCTCGGAATGGTCAGCGGAGGAGATCATCGCTGCCCACGCCGTTGCCCGCGAACAGCACTTGGTCCCGCCCGGCATGGAGCAGCCACAATACAATCTGTTTCATCGCGAACGCGTGGAAAAGGAATACGCCCCGCTGTACCGGGATTACGGCATGGGCACCACCATCTGGTCGCCGCTGGCTTCCGGTGCGCTCACCGGCAAGTACAACGAAGGGGTTCCGAAGGATTCGCGCCTGAATCTGCCGGGTTACGAATGGCTTAGGGAGCGCCTGCAAAGCGAGGAAGGCCGCAGGCGCATCGAGTCGGTAAAACGCTTGACACTCATCGCCCGGGAACTGGACATGAGCATGGCTCAACTGGCGCTTGCCTGGTGTCTCAAGAATCCGCACGTGAGCACGGTAATCCTGGGGGCTTCGCGGGTGGAGCAACTGCAGGAGAACCTTTCCGCCGGCGAACAAGCAGTCAAGCTCACGCCGAATGCGGCGCAATGCATCGAGGCCGCAGTGCGCTGATATGCCGGTGACGATAGCCGCGACGATGGAAATTCATCGCTTCATGCTGGAAGCGACAGAGCGTTATGGCCGCGATGAGTTCGACGCCGCCGCCTCCTTGTGCGAACGGGTACTGGAACTGTCAGCGGAATTCCCCGAAGCACTGCATCTGCTGGGTTTGTGCCGGTGGAAGCAGCAGGATCTGCGGGCCGCATTGGACCTGCTTGCGCAGGCGCAAGTCTCTAAACCCGGTGACGCGCAGCTCTGGCATCACCTCGGTATTCTGCGAAATGAAAGTGGTGATATAGCCGGCGCGCAAACGGCATTCCGGCGCGCCGCGGAACTGAATCCCCGCAACACCGAGTCGCATTACAATCTGGGCGTCACCTGTGAGACATTGGGCGATGCGGGCGGGGCCGAAGCCGAGTATCGGCGGACACTCGCGTTGAATAACCACCATGGGGGCGCCGCGGCGGGGCTGGCAACCCTCTGCGAGGCCCGGAATCAGATTGACGAAGCCGGACGCTGGCTGGAAATTGCGCTGCGAGAAAATCCCCAGGATGCAGTGGCTAATCTGACCCGGGCGCAATTGGATTTCCGTGCAGGGCGCTACCGAGAAACAGTTGTGCGTCTGGAGGCGCAGCTTAAGCGTCCGTTGTCGCCGGTTAACCGCTCACTAACACTGGGCCGGTTGGGCATGGCGTACGACCACCTCGGACAGACCGACGACGCCTTCGATGCTTTCATGCAAGCCAAGAACGTGTTGCGCGAATCGCTTGGAGATGTGGCCACTGATAATAATCTCTACAGTCTGGCCGTCGCCGCGTGCATACAGCGCATGTCTGCAGAACTTGTAAAAAATGCTAACGCGTTGACCGATGCCGCGGCAGCGGTTTCGCCGGTATTTCTGCTGGGATTCCCCCGCTCCGGCACCACCTTGCTGGACCAGATACTGTCTACTCATTCGCGGATTGTGGTGCTGGAAGAAAAAGAAACCCTGCGAGACGTGCTCACTGACTATGCCGCAAGCGATGCCCGGCTCGCGCAATTCGCAGGCGCGGACGATGTCATATTGCGGCGATACCGCGAGCGATATTGGGCGCGTGTTGCGGAGTTCATGCCGGAGCGTCCCCGCGATAGACTCTTCATTGACAAGCTGCCGCTCAACACCATGCTGTTGCCGCTCATCCACCGGTTGTTTCCGGCGTCGCCCATCATTTTTGCGCTGCGCGACCCGCGCGACGTGGTGCTGTCCTGTTTCATGCAGAGTTTCGAGCCGAATGCCGCCATGCGGCATTTCTTCACTCTGGAGAGCACCGTGGAGTACTATGCCGCCGTTATGGCAGTCGGTCGGACCGCGCTGGAAGCGCTCCCCGGGCGGATTCACCGTCTGCGTTACGAAGACCTGGTGGAGGATACCGAGGCAGAGGCCAGACGCTTGCTGGCTTTCTTGCATCTGGGATGGGAACCGGCGGTATTGGACTTCCACAAGACCGCACGTCAGCGCCGCATCAATACGCCCAGTTATCATCAAGTGGCGCAGCCTATATACAGCACTTCGCGTGAGCGTTGGCGGCGTTATGAAAAACACCTGCAATCGGCTCTGCCACGACTGCAATCATTCGTGAAATTCTTCGGCTACGCCTGAGTTCACGGGCAGGTTTCAACTCGCCGACGATAAAAAATCCCGCGGTCCGCAAGGGCCGCGGGATTCACATTCCCTGCGATCAACTGCGCTTCAGTACTTGAAGCCTACGCGAACATAGAAGAAGCGCCCGGGTACGTCATACAGCGTCGGGTCGAAGCTGTTCAACTGCTGTTGCGTGGAGGATGGCGGTTCCTTGTTGAACATGTTCCGGATGCCGAACGTGAGCGTCATCTTGGCAGGGTCGAAGGCGTAGTTCACCTGCGCATCGTGATAGATGGTCTGGCCCAAATAATTGGTGGACAGGCTGTTGTTGGCGTAATTGGGGCTGGAACACAGACCCAAATTGGTAAGACTGTTGGAGGTGCCGTCGAAGGAATCCGAACATGGTTCCGTCAGGCCGCTGATGTAACGCATATCCCATTCCGCGCTCCAATTACCCTGGGTCCATTGCAGCGAGGTCTTGGCTTTCCAGCGCGGCACGCCGAAGGGGAACACCGTGCCGCCGCGTTCCACGCCTGCCAGTTGCGTGATAAGGGCGCCGCCGCCGGGATTGGGGAGTATTTCCTCATAGTTGCGGGTGTAGGTGGCGTCCAATCCTGCTTTGAATTCACCGATGGAAGTGCTCGGGAAGGCGTAGGTCGCACCGACATCAAAGCCATCCGTCCGCGTGCCGCCGATGTTGGTGACACTGTCGTTGAGTATCGAGATAGCACCAATCCCTCCGCGGACAATACGGGAGCAGTCACCCAGATCGCCGGCGACGTAACAGCCGGTCAGGATGGCCTGCCCGCTCAGGGGCTGGATGGTGTTTTCCAGTTCGATCTTGTAGTAATCCATGTTGAGGTTCAGGCCCGGCGCCCAGTCAGGGCTGTACACGAAGCCCACAGTGCGAGAGATGGAGGTCTCGGGCTTGAGGTTCGGGTTGCCGCTTTCGAGTGTATTGATCTGGCCGTTGGACTGGGTGTAGGCCGGTGACACAGGCGCTACGCCACCAAAACCGTTGGCGCACCGCTGTCTTACGGTTGCCGATACGCCGTTGGTGGTGTAACCGCTACAAGGATCAGTGACCACCGAGGACAGCAATGTGTTGCCGGCGTACAGGTCGTCAATATCCGGCGCCCGGAATCCCTGCGACCAGGTGCCGCGCAGCAGGAACTCGTCGTTGATCTGCCATTTCAAGCCGGCGCGGCTGGTGGTTTTGCTGCCAAAAGTGTTGTACTTGGTGGCGCGTGAAGCCACATCCAGGTCCAGCAGTTTGACTGCCGGCAGATTCGCGAGCAACGGGATGTCGAGCTCCGCGTACACCGAGTTCTCACTGATACGGCCTGAGGTGGGCGGCACCGCCACTTTAGGATTGAAGCTGTCATACCCGTTTTGTGCTACGGAGTCCGGGATGAAGTAGCCGTCATGCTCCAGGTACTGATAGCCGGCCGCGAATCCCAGCGGTCCCGCCGGCAGATTGGCGAGGCTGCTGTTGCTGATGTCGGCGTTGTAAATGCGCTGGTTGTTCTGGTCTTGGTTTTGTTGGGTATAGGCGCTGTAGGCGAGCTGCGCCGGCGTGATGGCGCTAGTCTGGCCGCCGAAGAAATTGATGGGCACGCAGCCAGCCGTGGCGGCACAGGTGGCGGGATCACCCATGGCGGTACGCAGTTGCTGCACGTTGAAGGAACCATAATTGGTGTCCAGTTCGGAATCGCTGGAAAAAATATAGCCCGCATCCCAATCCCATTCCGAACTTCCCAAGTCGAAATATCCATTGAAGCCGCCGCTGAAACGGAAGGTGTTTTCGTTCTCGGTATAGATGCGCGGTCCATCCTCCACCATGCGCCGTCCCAAGAGCCCCATCCATCCGGGACCGATGGGAGCATTCGTGTTCAAATCAAAGCCAAAGGGATTGTATTTCTGGTTGGCAGGAATGTTCGTGACGATGCTGGTGGAAGCAAAAAACAGCGGCGTGGGTCCCGCCTGCTGGGTGGAATTGCGGCGGCTGTAGACCATGTCCGCAGTGAAGGTAAGATTATCAGCCAGATCCGTATGGCCAGCCACATAACCGCTATAGCGCTCCTCGGGCGTCAGCACATAGTTATAAGGAGCGAAATTGAAGCGGCTGGTGAGGTCGTTCCACGGTTCATACTGGCTAGGGCTGGTACCCGGTTGACCGGGAGTAAGCGTCAGATCGCACAACGGGAAATATTGTGGGCTGGCGGTTGAACCAAAATTTGAGTTGGGACACTGGGTCGTGGTTAGTCCTGTGCCTGGCGCGGGTGCATTAGTGGGAGTAGTTGTCCCACTTGGGTTGACGGAAGGCGGAATGAAATAGAACCGGCCTTGAGGTGTGGCCGAACTGCCGCGTGTCAAGCCCGCGCCGAAGGTCGGCTCTTTGGAGATGGTACGGTCCGCCGCCGAGATGCCGTTCTGATTCGTGTAGGACATGCTGAACACCAGGTTGCTGTGGTCGTTGCCGGTGCCCGTGGTGAAGTCATAGCTCTGGGTCTTGCCGTCCCAGCCTCCGCCGTCCCCACGGCCGTCATACATGCCCATGTAGGCGTTGGCCTCGGTGCCGGTGAAGTTTTGAATGGTGATGATGTTCACCACGCCGGCGATGGCATCGGAGCCGTAAATCGCCGAGGCGCCGTCTTGCAGTATTTCGATGTGGTCAATGATGGCGGCGGGAATGGTATTGAGGTCTACCGTGCCATCCAGGCCTGTAATCCAGCGCTTGCCATTCACCAGCACCAGGGTGCGGTTGGAACCCAGGTTGCGCAAATCCACGTTGGTTTGGCCGCCGCCGCTATAGGTGAAATTGCCGCCGTCATTGGACATGGTGTTGAGCGCTCCTCCGGTTGAGGTCAGCCGCTGCAGAATTTGGCCGATGGTGCTAAGACCCGTGGCCTTGATTTCCTGCTGGGTGATGACGACGATCGGTTGGGCCTGCTCGACGCTGGTGCGTTTGATCTTGGTGCCGGTGACCTCGATCTTGCCAAGTTGGGCTGTTGTATTCGCGTTGGTATTTTGGTCTTGGGCCAGCGCGGCCGGCCCGGCAACCAGGGTGGTGGCGACGCCGCAGGCCAGAGCGGCCTGGATGGCTTGTTTCAGCAGGTTACGGTTAGACATTTTAGTTTCTCCCGACAAACAAGGGTTGGTGATGAGTTTTAGTTTGGCCAACGGGTATCCCTTAATAGGATGTTGCACACAAGCCACAAGAGACTTTGCAACCGGGTAATCTTTATGATTTCTTATTTCCCGTCATTCAACCACTCTCTCCTGTGATTGAGCGTTATCTTAATAATAGCCCAAGATTTCGAAGATGCACATGTTGCCGCTTAACAACTATTGAAATGCGATATTACATGAGCAGAGTCATACAAGCATATGATGGAAATAAATGTTCATCTGCAGGGTTGAGGGCAATTGGCGAAAACCGGATGAAAATTCAGTGCAGGAACCTTACATAAAATCACCTGACGCGACTCGACCAAATTCTCAGGGCCCAGTCCAATATCCCGACAATCCGGGCGCACGCCATCGTCTGGCTCTCTCT
The DNA here is from genome assembly GCA_049591455.1 of Gammaproteobacteria bacterium. Classification (GTDB taxonomy): domain Bacteria; phylum Pseudomonadota; class Gammaproteobacteria; order Natronospirales; family REEB76; genus REEB76. The sequence goes on along the minus strand of JBAWFA010000010.1, from coordinate 16,804 downwards.
CTGCTCGACAGCCGACAGCTTGCGGAGGCGCAGACCATGGCGCGCACCGCCTTGGCAGATCAGCCCGAGTCGGCGATATGGCTGGACGTTCTGGGTATGGCCCTGATGCTGGGTCGTCAGTTTGAGGAAGCTCGCCCTCACTTTGAGCGCGCCCGTGAACTTGCACCGGATTACCCGGAGCCTTACGCCAACCTGGCTATTCTCCATGAGCAAGCCAACTGTCTGGATGCGGCGTTTGAAGTAATCGAAGACGGGCTGAAACGCTGGCCGGCGTCCGTAACTTTGCGGTTTGTACGCGCCCGTTGCCAGCGACGTAAAGGTAAATACAAAGATGCGCAACCCGCACTCCAGGAACTCTTGCACGGCCCGCTGACCACCAAGCTGCACCTGGATATCGAGTTCGAACTGGCATGGTGCGCCGATGCGGCAGGCGAGAATATTGAGGCATTCCGGCACTTTTCCCAAGCGAATTCACTGGCCGGGAAACTCTCCCGGTATCAAGCTGCAATGAATGCAAATTATCTGCAAATGATTGTTTCCCTCGGGCAACGGTTTGGCCGCGACTGGATCAGATCATGGCGCGAACTTCCACGCGTTGAAAGCCGCGATGACCCGGTTTTCATCGTTGGCTTTCCGCGTTCCGGCACCACGCTGCTCGACACCTTGTTGGGGGCGCATGCGGGGTTTGCGATATTGGAAGAGCAGCCGGTATTGCAGTCCATGCTGGAATCCTTGACGACATATCCAGGTGGCTATCCCGACGGTCTTGCGTCGCTCACCACAGAACAACAAATGACGTTACGTGCGGGTTACCGTCAAACCGCCGCTGCCGTCATCGGTGCGCATGACACGCAGCGTTTACTGGACAAATCCCCTTTTCATACCGCCCATGTGGGCGCGATCCAGCGAATATTTCCCGGTGCGCCCATCCTGTTTGTAACCCGGCATCCTTTCGATGTGGCACTATCCTGCTTCATGACCAATTTCGAGCTGAACGGCGGCACTGTGCACTTCACGGCGCTTGCAAGCACCGTGAAGCTGTACTGCGAAATGATGTCCCTGTGGCTGCGTTACGCGCGACAGTTGCCATTGAATTTCAGACAGGTGCGTTACGAGGATCTGTTGGCAGAACCGCAGCGGGAATTGCGCCGTATTCTGGAATTCATCGGTCTGCCCTGGTCGGATGCAGTACTTGATAATGTTGCGCAGGCGGGCACCCGCGGTCCGGTTGCCAACGCGAGTTACGCTCAAATAGGCCGCCCCCTGTACAGCGAAGCGCACGGCCGCTGGCGCCGCTACGCGCAATATCTCGAGCCCTATCGTGAACAGTTACAGCCGTATATCAGGGATTTCGGCTATGAGGACTGAGGGACTCGCGGCAACGCACATAGAAACGCTCATGCAGGAAGCGGTTGCCGCGCACCAGCGCGGGGATTTTGCCGGCGCCGAAGAACGGTATCGCGCGGTGCTGCGGCAGTCGCCAGCCCACACCGATGCTACCCACTTCTTGGGCTTACTCGCGCACCAGACCGGTCACAACGAAGGGGCGCTTAGACTGTTGCAACGTGCCATCGCACTTGGCCCCGGAAGTCATCTCTATCGCCACAATCTGGCTGGCGTGTTCCACGCACTCGGCCGGCATGCCGAGGCCGAACGCAGTTACCGCGATGCCCTTGCGCTCAAACCCGATTACGCGGATGCGTTCATTGGGCTTGCCCAGGCGCAGGCGGCGCAAAACCGTTTCGAGGAGGCACTTGCTAGCTATGCGCAGGCGCTGGCTCTCGAGCCGCGAAATTTTGAAGCTTTGATGGGCAGAGGTGGGGTGCTTGCAGAGGTGGTACGCCGTACAGAAGCGCTGGCCAGTTACCGGGAAGCGCGTGCACTTGTCTTTCAAGATGCGGAAAAATTGCAACGCGTGGGGCTCGCGTTCCACGAACTGGATGCACCTGAAGAAGCACGCGCCTGTTTTGAGCGTGCGCTTGCCATCCGGCCGGATTTTATGGAGGCGCATAACAGCCTCGGCATCACTCTGGGCGACATTGGTAAGTTGAGAGACGCGGAAGCCTGTTACCGCGAAGCCTTGCGCCTCAAACCGGATCACGTGGGGGCTTATTACAACCTCATCAGCCTGATCCAATTAAAACCTGATGATCCACTCTGGCCGCCGCTCATGAAACTGGCGGAAAAGCTGGAATCCTGGCCCGCAGGCGAAGCCATACTGTTGCACTTTGCCTTGGGCAAGGTTTGGGAGGACGCCCGCGAATATGACCGCGCGTTCCACTATTTTCTCGAAGGCAACCGCCTGAAACGCGCCGGTTCGAATTATGACGAGGCACGCCAGACGGCGTTTTATCGCAATTACATCCGCTATTTCGATTCCACCTTCATGGCTGCCCACAACGGTGCGGGGACCGATGACGAATCGCCGATTTTTATTGTCGGCATGTCGCGATCCGGAACCACGCTGGTGGAGCAGATTTTAGCAAGTCATCCGCGGGTACACGGGGCGGGCGAAATGCATCTGTTGCGCCAATGTTTATACGTGGAGTTGAGTTCGGTGACGAGCGACGACGAACTGCCGTGGCGGCTTGCGCAGCTGGATGACGCGGGTATCAAACGCATCGGCGAACGTTACTCGGCCGCACTGAAGGGGCTGATGCCCACGGCGGCGCGCGTCACCGACAAGCTGCCGGGCAACATGGTGCTGGTGGGGCTGATCCATCTGGCGTTTCCACGTGCGCACATTATTCACTGCACACGTGAGCCGCTGGATACCTGCGTATCCTGTTTCTCGAAACATTTCACCACCGGGCACGATTTCAGTTATGAGCTCGGTGAGCTCGGCCGCTTCTACCGTTTGTATGAAGAGCTCATGTATCACTGGCGCGCGGTATTGCCGCCGGGGCGCATGCTGGAAGTACGTTACGAGGACGTGGTGACGGATATGGAAAGCCAGGCGCGCAAGCTACTGGCGTTTTGCGGCCTGCCTTGGGATGACGTCTGCCTGCGGTTCTACGAAGCCTCGCGGCCGGTTAGAACCGCGAGTCTTGCCCAGGTTCGCCAGCCAATCTACGCCAGCTCCGTGGGGCGCTGGAAGCGCTACGAAAAATATCTGGATCCGCTCAAGCAGGCCCTGACTGGCGATTAAGCGGAATTCAGCGCGGCGGTTGATACGGTGTGGTTTGCACCGAACTGCCGGCCGGCGCCGCCGGTGTGGACGACGCACCACCGAGGCACTTGTAAATGCCGAATGTCTGGGAACCGTTATTCATCGACGTCAGGGCTGAAACGGTGTCACCACCCTGGCTTACCGCCTGGTTCATGGCCAAATTCTGCAGGTCTTTTTCGACATCCGCCTGCACGCGTTTCACCGGGCCGATCGAGTCGGCAACGGACACTTCAGTTTTGCTCAGCAACCGGCACTGAGCTACGCGATCCTGCGGTAATACCATGATGCCGACCTGCTTCACCGCCGGGCTGGGCGATACCCAGGTGCAGCCGGCCGTTGCCAGCAGCGCGCCCGCCATCAATACAGTGAGTGAGCTTTTCATAAAACCTCCGTTTAACCAATGCACAAATGGGATAGCAATAGTTTACCGTATGCTATAAAGCACCGCAGGCTTTAACCGGAAGGAACCGGTATGAACATAAAATGGATTATCTGGCCCGGAGCCATCCTGTTGATGCTGGGCGCCTCGCCAGCGCTGGCTTGGCGCTGCGAGCACGGTTTGGTGGATACCGGCGAGAGTGCCGCCGCGGTGCGCAAAAAATGCGGGAAACCCGACCTCATCTACAGCGACACGGGTATGTACCGGCGCAGCGCTCACAAATCAACGGACGAACGCTGGTACTACAACTTCGGCCCCGGCCAGTTGCTGCGGGTGCTGCGTTTCCATGGCGGAGTGCTCCAGGAGATTGACACTTCCGGTTATGGATTCAAGCCGTCACCCGGCCGTTGCACGCCTCAGGACATCCGCCTGGGTATGAGCGTATATGAGTTGCTCACACGTTGCGGCAAGCCCAAAAGCAAACGCCAACGTTCTTCGCGCTCCGGTGGAGACAAGCGCGGACATGCCGCCGGTGCAATTACCCGTACAGAAATCTGGACCTACGATTTCGGTTCGCAGTATCTCTTGCAGGAAGTCATTCTGTCCGGCGGGAAGGTGCAAAGCCTTGAAACCGCAAACCGCCACGCACAACGCCAAAAACCGCACGGCTGAAACGGGACTCAGTGATTTGTTGCGATGGCCGGCGTCTCGCGGGTGAAACGCGCCGGCAGGTCGTAAAAGCGCAGCTCCATGGGTTTCCCAGTGGTGTCCAGATCAAACGTCACATATTGATCGAATGATTCATTGTAGAAGGGGTAACGCAGCTTCACCCGGAAACTGTTGTGATTCCAGTGAAGCAGGTCGCCGGTGAAATTGGGATTACCGAGCCGCAATACCAGGTGGCCATTTTCCAGCGAAACCTGTGCAGTGCCATCCAGCGGATTGCTGTACGCGCCCGCGTAATACGTGAGCGGCAACGGCGCCGGGCCCGGTATGCGGGAGGCTTCAAGTTTCGTTGCTTCCGCCTTGCTGGCCGCATCTTGCTGGTGCGCCAGTGCCAGCAGCGCGCCGTTCACGTCGCGGGGCGGCAGGCCGAGGTATTCGTCCAGGATGTGGTAGAGCAGCGCATTGCGTGCATCGTCGTGATCCATGTTGGTAAGCACCACCACGCCCAGATGCTGGTCCGGGAGCATCCCGAGTGCCGAAGCCATGCCGTCAATGTCGCCGTCGTGCATCACCAGCTTGTGGCCGGCGTAATCCTCCACCACGAAGCCGAATCCATAGGCGTAAAAGTTGCTGTCCGGGCTCATGGCATGCAGCCAGGAGCCGACCCCACTGTCCACGGGGATCACTATCTGCGGGGTTTCCATCGCGGTGATAATTCCGGGATCGAGTACAGTTTTGCCATCGTAGCGGCCGTCATTGAGCAGCATCATGAGCCAGTGGCTCATGTCGTTGACGCTGGAATTGATGCCACCCACGGGCGCCATGCTGGCCATGGCATAACGGCGGATGACAATCACTTTATGATCCACTTCAGCATGGGGTGCCGCAGCATCCGCATCGGCGCTGATCGCCGCAACGCTTGTATCGGTGCGGGTCATAGACAGCGGCACAAAGAAGTTCGCCCGCACATAATCCTCCCAACTTTGACCGGTGATGGCCGGAATGAATTGGCTGGCCGTCAGATACATGGTGTTGTTGTAGCAGAAACGCGAGCGGAAGCTGTAGGCGGGTTTGTCAAAACGCAGATGCTGGATAATCTGTTCGCGGCTGAAATCTGTGGTGAACCACATGAAAATGGGATCGCAGTAGCCGCTGCGGTGAGTCAGCAGGTCGCGCAAAGTGATTTCGCGTGTCACCCACGGGTCATTGAGTTCAAAGCGCGGCAGATACTGTGTGACCTGATCGTCCCAATGGAGCTTGCCCTGTGCCACCAGCGTGCCCAGAGCCGCGGCGGTGAAGGCCTTGGTATTGGATGCGATGGTGAACAATGTGTCGGCATCCACCTTGCCGGGCTTACCCAGTTCACGCACGCCGTATCCACGCGCCAACACCACTTTGCCGTCCTTGACCACCGCCACCGCCAGACCCGGCACTTTCCAGTCCGTCATGATTTTCTGAACGTAACTGTCCAGATCACTGAGCGGCGCGACAGGTTGCGCTGCATACGCGGCGACGCTTAGCCCACAGAGACAGAGAGCGACCAGGACCAGGCTTAGTTTGCGCATCGCGGTTGTTCCAGAATTGAATCAGTCATTGAAACTTATCAGTTCAATGTCGAATACCAACATGCCTTTGGGCGCGCCGGGACGGTTGCGGTTGTCGTACGCAAGCTTGCCAGGGATCCACACGCGAATCCGTTCGCCCGTTACCATCAGCGGCACCACTTCCTGCCAGCCTTGAATCAGCTTGTTCAGTGGGAAAGTGGCCGGGCTGCGGCTGCCGTCGGGATTGATGGTGCTGTCAAACTTTCTGCCGTCGATGGTCCAGCCGGTGTAGTTCACCGTCACCGTGGAATCCAGCGTGGGGTGTGTGCTGCCAATACCGGAGGCGAGCACCTGATACGCGAGACCGTCCGGTAGAACAGTAGCGGACGCGGGAGGCATAGCCACATCCGGCGGCGCTGTGTAGGGATTGGTCATGCAGCCGGCCAGCAGCATGATCAGGGCGGCGACCAGCATCAACAGAATGCGGCGGGATGGGATCACGGGGGGCTCCTGCGGATTTAGACATATTTACTTTAGCGCGATAGCGTGCCCGCGTCATCTGGAACCCGGAGAAACGCACGCTGTCATAAAGTGATGAGCAGCCGAGCTTGGCGTAAAATCCCGCCAGAGTCCACACGACGACAGGGGCAGTGATGCCAGAAATTGACCCGACTTATACATCCCACCAGCGCTGGACGCTGGAGGACATTCCTTGGCACGCCATCAAGCGGGAAACGGTGGCAGACCAGGAAGAGCTTTTTTATCTGGTGACTACCGCATCGTTCATCGAGATCACCACCGATCTCTATACCCGCAATCTGATCGAATATTTCTCCGATGATGACGAGGTGACCGCCTGGCTGGATCAGCATTGGGAACACGAGGAATTGCAGCACGGCCAGTCGCTCAAGCGTTACGTGCAGAGCGCGTGGCCGGAGTTTGACTGGGAGAAAGCCTACCAGTCGTTCTTCACGGAATATTCGGAATGCTGCAAGGTAAATTTGCTGGAGCCTACACGCAGCATGGAGATGGCCGCGCGTTGCGTGGTGGAGATGGGCACGGCCAGCTATTACACTACCTTGAGCCGTCTCAGCCCCGATCCGGTGCTGAGCGAACTCACCCACCGCATCCGCGAAGACGAGGTACGCCATTACAAGCATTTCTATCACTATTTCCTGCGTTACCGCGAACGCGAGGGCGCGAGTCGTGCACGCGTGCTGCGGGCTCTCTGGCATCGTCTGAAGATGATAGATGGCGAAGATGGCCTTATCGCCATGAAGCATGTATATATGACCTCCCATCCCGGCGAAGCATTTGACAAACGGGTGTACCGTGGTTTGCAGAAACGCTGCCGGCGCGCGGCCGGGCAGTATTTCCCGCATGAGATGAGCATGAAAATGCTGATAAAGCCCCTGAACCTGAGCCCACGAGTACAACACGTGGCATTGCCCCTCCTGGAAAATCTGGCACGCCACATGGTGGCTTGAATCGCCGCGCAGCATGAAAAAACCGGAGCCTGGCTCCGGTTTTATCGTCTTGAACGGACAGGCCTATTTCCTTTTCTTTTTCGCCGCCGTTATTGCTGGCGCGCTGGGCTTCGACTGGCCGGCGTGGTGAGGGCGCGATTTGCCGTAACTACCGCGCCAGATCTTGCCGCGCGCGGTTTTCTTGTCGCCTTTACCCATGTTGATCTCCTTGAAATAATTATTAATGATGCAAAAGAACGGCACCCATGCCCGCGGATTATAGCGATACATCGTGTCGTTTTGCGTGATGGCACGACTGCGCCTGCCGGTATTCGGCCGGCGGTCTCAGGCGCGCGGGTCGTCCGACATGAGGAAATCCAGGGACTCATGCGGCGTTATTTCGCGTGAAGCGCCGTGAGTGAAGATGCGTGCGGTGTACAAACCCAGCAGTTGAATCTCGTCGCCCTCGATGAGTAGGGCACTGCCTTCGCGCAGACCCAGCACCGGGACTGTCGGATTGACGCGGGTAAACTCCTGTAGCCGCTCGGCACGCGTTTCGCCCTGGTAGCCGGGCAGACGGGTATCCGTATAATGAGGGTTGATCTGGAACGGAATCAGGTTGAGTGATTCACAGCGTTCCGGCCATACCACCGGCATATCGTTGGTGGTGCAGATGGTAGGACAGGCAATATTGGCTCCTGCACTCCAGCCGATATAAGGCATGCCAGCCAGCACCCTCTGGCGAATGATCGTCATCAATTTTCCGGCATACAGTTCCCGCAACAATTGAAAAGTATTGCCGCCGCCCACCACCAGCGCTTCCGCCTTGGTCACTGCCCGCACCGGATCTCCGAAACTGTGCAGCCCTGCCACCTCATAGCCAATGGGGACAAAGTTGGCGCGCACGCGTTCCAGATAATCATCGTAGTTCCTGGAGATACGAGCATAAGGGACAAACAACACGCTGCGTGCCCGCACATTCAGAAAGCTGCGCAGGTAATCACGTGCATGCTCCAGGTATTCCGTTCCCGCAGTGCGGGAACTGCTGAGCAGCAACAGACGACGTTTCCGTTTCGTCATTGAGGTTTCCAGGTAGGGCTTTTATTCCCGTGGCCGATAGCGTCCATGCAACTGACCTGTTTTGGCAATACTGACAAATTTTGTCAGCTCGCGTAATCGGTCAGATGCGTAAAGAAATGGGGCTTGCCGGACATGCGTCCCGTCGCCCCCCAAGCTCTATTCCACATCCTGTAGAACGGTGCGGAGCGGCCCCGCGCCCCAAGTACGGATGGCGGGCCATTTTCCACGGCCTTCCCAAGCAGGGCGCCGCCGGCTGCGGAGGTACAGCCGGCGCGCTCCTGTCCCGCGTCTCCCCAGTGAAGTACAAGCAATCCGGATGCCAACTCCCATTGTGGCCACTTTTCGCAGCGCGCACCGCTATGCGATGATGACTCTGCGGTTTTCCCGGATCCTCACTATGCATGCCTCCCCATCGCTGAACTGCGCGCATGCCGAGCAGCCCATCGGCATCTTTGATTCAGGCGTGGGTGGCCTGACGGTATTCAAGTCCCTGCGCACGTGCCTGCCCGCCGAGCATCTTTTGTATCTGGGCGACACCGCGCGCCTGCCCTACGGCACCAAGAGCGCGGAATCCGTCACGCGCTACGCGGTACAGGCGGCTTCGCATCTGGTGGAACGCGGCATCAAGCTGTTGGTGGTGGCTTGCAACACCGCCTCGGCGGTCGCCATGCCTGCGCTCACAAAAGAATTCGCTCCCTTGCCTGTCATCGGAGTGGTGGAGGCGGGTGCCGAGAGAGCGGTACACGCCTCGAAGAGCGGCCACATCGCTGTGCTCGCTACCGAGAGTACAGTGCGTGGGGGCGCCTACGAACGCGCCATCAAGGCGCGCCGCGCGGATGCGCGAGTGTTTTCGCAAGCCTGTTCACTGTTCGTGGCATTAGCGGAGGAAGGCTGGACCCGGGGTCCGCTGGTGGAGGCGGTGGTGCGCGAATACCTGCATCCGCTGCTGGAGGAAAAACAGCACGACGGTCTTGATTGTCTGGTGCTGGGCTGTACGCACTTTCCGCTGCTCAAGGAAACCATCGCGCATGTCGCCGGCCCCGAAATAAGACTTGTGGATTCCGGTGAGACCGTGGCGCTGGCGGTGGGAAAACTGCTTGCGGAACGCAAATTGACGCGCAATCACAATGCCAAAGGCGGCGTGCATTTCCTTGCCACAGACGGCGCGGAACGCTTTGCGCGCATCGGCAGCCTGTTTATGGGGACAGCCATCGCGGCGGCGGATGTGGAATTGGTGGATCTATGACGGTCAGCATGACAAATCTGGACAAGAAAACTGCCGGGCTATTTGCACGCATGGCGCTGAAGAATGTCGAACGGGAATATCCGAACCACATCATGCACATGTTGAATGACGATGCGGATGTGCAGCCGCCACGGGCACTGCACCCGGCGTTCTACGGCAGTTACGATTGGCATTCTTCAGTTCATAGTCATTGGCTCTTGGTGCGCCTGCTGAGATTATTCCCGGCCGCAACATTCGCCACGGATGTGCTCGAGGTTCTGAATAAGCATCTCACAGAGGCGACGATTGCCGTTGAATGTCGCTATTTCGAGGCGTCCCATCGCGCCGGCTTTGAGCGCCCCTACGGGCTTGCCTGGCTGCTGCAACTCGCCTCGGAACTGCATGAATGGCAGATTCCCGAGGCTACGAAATGGCGGGCCGCGCTGGCGCCGCTGGAAATGCTGACGGTACGGCGTTTAAGCGAATGGCTGTCGAAATTGAGTCATCCCATTCGCAGCGGTGAACACGCCAACACGGCTTTTGCGCTGGGCCTGGCATATGACTACGCACGCAGCACCCGGCACGCAGCACTTGAGGCACTGCTAAAGATCAGGGGTCATGAGTTTTATTCGGCTGATATCAGCGCACCGCTGGCTTATGAGCCGTCGGGACATGATTTCCTGTCACCGCTATTGGCGGAAGCCGATCTCATGCGCCGGATACTGCCGCAAAATGAATTTGCCTCATGGCTCACAAAATTTCTGCCACAGATTTCCGTGGGCGAAGACACGGGTTGGTTACGACCGGTTTCATCACGCGATCCTTCCGATGGCAAACTCGCGCATCTGGATGGGCTGAATCTCAGCCGCGCCTGGATGTTGGCGGCCATTGCCGCAGCGTTGCCCGATGCTGATTCACGCCGTACTGCATTATTCGCCACGGCGCAAATTCATGCCGACGCGGGCCTCACCGCGGTCACGGATGAACATTATGAAGGCAGCCACTGGCTGCCGAGTTTTGCCGTGTATCTCTATACGAAACGCGGCCTCAATGAGAAACACTAACGATAACGCGATACGCCAGCCGGGTTGGGCGCGCCGGCTCGGTTGGCGGATATTGACGATCCTGTGGCTGTCGCTGCTGGCTACTATCGTGGGCATCGGATTTCGCGGTGTCGTGAATCCATCCACCACCGCATTCATGCAACAACGCCTGCTGTATCTGCAGGCGCATGGCGAACCGCATGCGCGCCTTGATTATCTCTGGGTGGATTACCCGGACATGGCGCCCGCCATGCACCTCGCGGTGGTGGCCTCGGAAGACCAGACCTTTCCTTATAACCATGGTTTCGATTTGGAGGCCATAGACAAGGCACTGCATCACAATCACGTGAGCCGCCGCATCCGCGGCGCCAGCACCATTACCCAGCAGACCGCCAAGAATCTGTATCTTTGGGCCGGCCGCAGTTATTTCCGCAAGGCGCTGGAAGCGTATTTTACTGTGCTGCTGGACACGGAATGGTCCAAGCAGCGGATTCTGGAGATGTATCTCAACACCGCTCAGTTCGACAGCAATGTATTCGGCGTGGGCGAGGCGTCGCGGCATCTGTTCAACAAGACACCGGCGCAACTGACCCCGGGGGACGCAGCGTTGCTGGCGGCGGCGTTGCCCGCGCCGGACCGTTCAAATGTGAGCGATCCTTCCGCCTATCTGCAACGCCGGCAGGCGTGGATACTGGATCAAATGCAGCAGTTGGGGAGTGACTATCTCAACGGTATCCCGAAATGACGCCGCATGATCCTTTAAGGGCGCGAGGCGAAACCAGGGTCGTGAGCCGGCATTTGAAAGTAACTTGCTCGCACAGAACGGCTTGCGGCCGCGCTCCGAACAGGCGATGATTTACCGCCTCCCGGGTGGGCACGTTAATGGAGGATGTTATGCGTCGTATTGCCGTGCTTTTGCCGCTCCTGCTGCTGGCCGCCTGTTCGGTACAGCAGCGACCGGTCCGTACCCTGGAAACCGTGCTGTCGGCCACCGGCGTATCGGTGCTGAATTTGACCGTCAATATCGGCGAGGTCACCATCACGCCCAGCAGCGACTCGAATGTGCATGTGAGTGTGGGGCTCGCGCCTTCCAACAACTTTTTCGGGTTATTCACTGACAGCAACAGCGAGAATGCAGCACGCGGTGCCAGTCTCGGCCATGCGCTCAACAACGGTACACTCAAACTCGGCGTGCAGTATCCGGCCAATGCCGATGCCAGCGGTATCAGCGAGCATTGGATAGTGGCGGTGCCGGCGAGCGTGCATATCAACAGTCACGTTTCCATCGGCAAATTGGATGTGAGCGGTATCACAGGCGGTGTGGAAGCGGACATGAACGTGGGCAAGGTGCAACTGGACGTTCCCGGCGGCGTGCTGAAGATTACCACCAATGTGGGCAAGATCCAGGCCGTCGCCCATACGCTGAATTATAGTGACGTGACCTTGGGCGCCAGCGTGGGCAGCACGACCCTGACCGTGGATGGCGTTCCAATGGGGACCCACCAGAAGGCGGGTGCGGGCGATACCCTGAACTACAAGGGCGGTGGCAAGGACACCATCAACCTGCAAGTGAATACCGGCAAGGTAGATGTGACGCTATTGACACATTGATGGTTCCGGCCGTGTGTCAGTACGAGTCAAACTTTGTTTGTCCGGCTGATAGCAGAGCATAAAATTACCTGAACCGCGCCAGCGCCGACACCTAGCCAACGCTGCCGAAGATCACCCTGTCCCTGCCCACTTGTGCGCCCGTTCAGTTCAGGGCGTGACCGATTCAATACTGGATGATGCCGCCGCCGTTCTCGTGCGCAAGAGCGCAGCACCGAGCGCGGCCGCGAGGGCCGCAAAGCATGCCCCGGCCAGAAAGGCCAGGTGATAGCCACCATTGAGGGCGGCGAGCTGGCCGCCGCCAGAGGCCAACAGGCTGTTGGTGCGGGAAACGGCAAGGCTGGCGAGAACCGCGAGGCCGAGTGCGCCGCCCATCATGAACGCGGTATTGACGATTCCCGAAGCCAGACCGGATTCGCTCGGCGCCACATCGTTCATGGCCGCCAGCAGCACCGGATTGAAGGCGATGCCGGCGCCGATGCCTAGCAGGATCATGCCCGGCAGCACGTCAAGCACGAAATTTCCGTGCATCGGCGCACGCGCGAACAACAGTAGACCGATAGCCGCAAGTCCCAACCCCAACGCGAGTGGTGGCCGGATGCCGAAGCGCATCACGAGTCTGGCGGACAGGCCCACCGAGAATGCAGCCATGATGATGTTCGCCGGCAGAAAAGCGAGACCGACTTGCATCGGGCTGTAACCCAGCACCAACTGGAGATACAGCGCGGAGAGGAAGAACCAGGCGAACATGGCGGCGGCCCAGAGCACACCGATCACGTTGGCGGTGGCTAGATTGCGCAACTGGAACAGGCCGAGCGGCATGAGCGGCGCGCGTACCCGCGCCTCGATCCAGAGAAACACCACCAGCAACGCCGCAGCGGCGGCGAGCAGGCCAAATGTCCAGGCTGAAGTCCAGCCTCTGTCGTTGCCGTTCACAATGGCGTACACGGCCAACATAAGTGCGGCCGTCACCGTGATTGCGCCGCCGATGTCGAGATGCCGGCTGGCTGCGGTAGCGCGTGCAGCCGGCAACAGTTTCATGGCAAGCGCGACGACCAGAACACCCACCGGAATGTTGACCAGGAAGATCCAATGCCAGTTGAGCGTATCCGTGAGCACGCCGCCGAGCAGCACGCCAATGCTGCCACCGCCCGAGCACACGAAGCCGAAGACGCCCATGGCTTTGGCGCGCTCGGCGGGTTCGGTGAACAGGTTCATCATGAGCGACAGCGCCACTGCGGAAACGATGGCGCCGCCGATCCCCTGGATCGCCCGCGCCGTGACCAGGAATCCCTGCGTGTGGGCCACACCGCAGGCCAGCGACGCCAGAGTGAAGAGCGCGACGCCCATCAGGAACAGCCGGCGCTGCCCGTAGAGATCGCCCAGGCGGCCACCCAGCAGCAGGAACCCGCCGAAGGTGAGCAAATAGGCGTTCACCACCCAGGCGAGCGAGGTCCCGGAGAATCCGAGATCCGTGCGGATGGAAGGCAGTGCGACATTCACGATGGTGGTGTCCAGCACGATCATGAGTGCGCCGAGACACAGGACGCCGAACGCCAGCCAGCGCTGGTTGCGCTGCGGTGGTGAGAAAAAGTCGGCTTCAGTGGCGCTGCCTGTCATTTGCGCATCCTAGAGAACCATCATCTTTTTGAAACCACCCCAGAACATGCGCCGGCCGTCGAAGGGCAGCTTCTTCGGGTCCTTCGGCACGCGCGGATCGGCCATGACCTGCTTGAAAACCTGATCGCGGTGAGCGCGTGATTTGTACGCGATCCAGGCGAACACCACGACCTCGCCTGGCTTTAGCTTGACGGCCTGTGGGAACGAGGTGAGCTTGCCGGGTTTCACGTCGTCACCCAGGCATTCCACGTATTGCAGCGCGCCGTGCTCGCGCCAGACCTGGCCCATGCGGCGCGTATGGCGGCGGTAGGCCGCCAGATTCTTTTTCGGCACCGGTATCACGAAACCTTCCACGTAATTCATAACTCCTCCTGTGCGTGATGGCTTAACCGAGCGTTTCCACAAACTCTTTCAGGTTCTTGCCGATAATTTGCGTCCAGCCGGCCTCGAAATTCTTCCTGGCAAATGCCGGCACCGAAGGGAAGCTTTCGAGGCCCGCATGTGTGAGTCGCAGGCGTGTGCGGTCGCCCTCGGGAAACAGCTCGAAGGTCACCCAAGAATTACCCGGCTGGCCTTGATAACGCCAAGTGTAGGCAAGCATCTTGCCGGGAACGACTTCAGTCACCTTGCAGAGATGTACCCACTTCACGCCGTCGTTGTCTTGCGCTTCAAATTGGAATTCAAAGCCCGGTTCCGGCTTGAACGCTTCGAAATCGAAATACCAGCGCCGCATGCTTTTTTTATCGGTAATAGCCTTCCACACCCGGGCAACGGGCGCGTTGAAGGTCCGTTCGATTAGCAGCGGAGCGTCATTCAGTGTCAAATGCCGAGCCAGGCGCTCCAAACTCTGGGTCCAGCCCGTTTCCATACCTTTGAGATATTGCGCAGCCACTGGCGCTACCGCAACGCCGCGGGTTTGCAGGGTGAGTTTGGTTTTGCCGTCATGTTCGGCAAACGTCACCGTGGTGAGTCCTTCGATCAGATGATTGCCCGCCACGTCCACGGCGATATTGGTAAAGACCAGTCGTTCGGGCGCTATGATCTCGCGGAATACGCCTTTCATTGGATACACAGTGCCGTCGGGTGCGCACATGTGAATGCGGATGGCGCCGCCGGGGCGCGGATCCAGCTCGCAAACGGGGTTGGTGAAACCCTGAGGCCCCCACCACCGCGCCAGATGTTCTGGATCGGTCCAGGCGCGGAATACGAGTTCTCGCGACGCATCAAAGACGCGCGTAAGCACCAGCTCGCGCTCGGTTGGTGTTTCAGGTTTTGCTGCGTTCATGGTTTTCTCCAGCGCCAAAATTTACTGATGCCGCAGAGCCGCTTCCAGCTTGTCCAGCAGCTCTCGTGTACCGTGCTCGCGGGAACCCGCGTCATCGTAGCCATCCAGGAATACGGCCTGCTCGGTGTAGGTGAGCCGCGTGGCTTTGCCTGCGGGTTTGAGTTCCACTGTCGAGAGCGAGACCGATATCCGCTTGTCATTAATGTGCATGTCATAGGTATAAACGATGCGCTGGTCCGCCACGATGTCCTGATAGCACGCGTCGAAATCGTGCGGCGTCTCGTTCTCCCAAACGCCTTTCAGACGCTCACGTCCACCGACGCGGAAATCGAATGCACGTTCCAGCTCTTTCCATTTGCCAGCGGTACCTCCAAACCAACGGGCCTTGGCTTCGGGTGTGGCCCAGGCCGCGAATACCTGCGTCGGAGTGGCATCGTAGATGCGCTCGATGACGAAGGTAGTGTGTTGTGTGAATCGTGTGGTCATATCATCGCTTCCTGGCTCAAAAGCTCGGGAAGGTATTCCGCGAGCCGATCCAGGCATTCGTTCCAGCCGCCGCGGTGCCCGTCGCGCGATTCCACCGACTTGAATATGGTTTGGTACAAGGTCAACCTGGTTTTGCCGTCATAGTCCTCAAAAGTCACGGTCACCACGGTTTCGTGCCCGCGCGTGCCGTCCGGCTCGTCCCAGGCGTGGGTGAAAACCAGCCGCTGGCTTTCGATGACCTCACGATAAGCACCTCCGAGCCAGAGTTCCGTACCATCGGGTTTGCGCATGCAGGAGCGCCAGTGGCCGCCGGGGCGGACTTCCCCCTCCGAATGTGGAATCGTGAAAGCGCGCGGCGCCAGCCACTGCCCGATGTGTTTTTTCTCCGTCCACGCCTTGAAAACCAGACTCGGTGGCGCATCGAAGATGCGCGTAATGACGAGTACCCGATCCTCCGGTGCCACAGCGGGGTCATTTTTTCTTGTGTTCATGTTTCTTTTCCTGGGTTTGCAATTCACGCAGATAATCGCCCAAGCGGTCGAGTTTCTCTTCCCAGAACTGGCGGTACTGTGAAACCCAATCGCACACGTCGCGCAGCGGCGTGGCCTTGAGCCGGCAGGGCCGCCACTGTGCTTCCCGGCTGCGGGTAATCAGGCCCGCGCGCTCCAGCACCTTGAGGTGCTTGGTCACAGCCGGCAGGCTCATGTCGAAGGGCTCGGCCAGCTCCGTGACCGAGGTTTCGCCCGTGGCTAGCCGCGCCAGAATGGCGCGCCGGGTCGGGTCCGCCAAGGCGGAAAAGGTGGCACTCAGGGGGTCCGGGGTCATCTGAATTACACCTTGCAGTTAAGTAACTAATTGGTTAAATACACCTGAGATCATTGCGTGTCAAGGACCCCTCTTGCCGCCTTTGCGGCGACATCCGTGCTCATGAGCTTCTCGGCTCCCGGTTAATAGAGGGATGCCATCATGATGCGGGAACTGTATTTGCCGGTACCCGCGCGCGTCATGACGGGGTTCTGCGCTGAAAACCGTGAGACGTGTGCTATGTCAGCGGGGGTGATCGGCTTGCATGTTTCCATGCCGAAACGGAAACGCCCCGTTTTGCGGGGCGTTTTGGTGCCGGCGTGTCAGTGGCCGAATTCTGGCCGGGTGAGTGAATGCAGGGGCGTGGGCAGCGAGGAGATATAGGCGGCCAGGGCTTTGACCTGGGCCTCGCTCAGGGCTTGCGCTTGG
>JBAWFA010000009.1:0-129734 GCA_049591455.1 Gammaproteobacteria bacterium | reverse complement strand
GAGTCAGCAACATCCTGATCAGCGGCGAAGCCACGAACAATCTTTGGACAATCAGCAGCCTGAATGGCGGTACGTATAATGATGGCCAACTGCTTACCTTCAGCAATTTCGGTACCCTCATCGGTGGTAGCGGCAATGATGTATTTGCCTTTACCAGCGCCGGCAGCGTCAGCGGCACGATCAATGGTGGTGGCGGGGCCAACACACTTGATTACAGCGGTTATGCGGGCGTCGTGACGGTCAATTTAGGCACGAGTGCGGCCACTGCGATTGACGGTGGGGCCGGAGGCGGTTTCAGCAACATCGGAACCCTGGCAGGTAATGGCGCCAACACCACGCTGACGGGACCGGGTGGGACGAACACCTGGAATATCACTGGTGCGGACCAAGGCAACATCGACGGCACGCTATTCACTTTCAATGCCACCAATAACCTGGTGGGCGCAGGAATTGATACCTTCGCGTTCATAGCATCCACTGCGGCCGAAGGCAGCATCACGGGCAGCAGCAGCGGGGCGACCCTGGATTGGAGCGGCTATGGGGCGGCCGTAGATGTCAACGTAAGCGGCGCTGGCGCTAGCATCGGCCTCAAAGGAAGCGAGGCGGGTACCGTGACTACGTTTGATAACGTGACTACGTTCATAGGTGATGCCAGTTTTGCGGGCAGCAACAGTCTGACCGGGCCCAATGCGATAACCATGTGGGCGCTCATGGGGGCGGACACCGGCAGCATGACTACGGGTGGCGGGACTGCAGATTACAACGGTTTTGATCAGTTGAATGGCACCGGCAGCAACAACACATTAACGGGTGATGGCAGCAACGACACGTTCACGTTGACGGGCACAAATGCGGGCACCGTACAAGTCAATAACGGCACTCTTCTGGCGGCGACATTTACCGGTATGCAGAATCTGGTGGGCGGAGTGGGTAATGACAATTTTGTGTTTGCGGGCGGGAGTGTCAACTCGATTGACGGTGGGGGCGGGATCAACACACTTACTGGAGACAACAACGGTGATACCTTCACGATCAATGGTGCCAATAGCGGCAAGGTAACGAGCGGCGTCACCATTCTGGTGGGCACGTTCAATAACATCCAGAATCTGACGGGCGGCAGCGGCAACGATACCTTTGCGTTCGTAACCGGCGGCTCCCTGAGCGGCAACATTACTGGCGGTGGTGGGGTGGATACTCTGGATTACTCGCAATACACGGGACCGATCGCGGTGACGCTTACATCAGTGAGTAGTGGAGTGGGCGCAGGCAGCGGGACCGGTATTGGCGGGAGCTTCAGCGGCATCAGCATACTCATAGGCAGTGGCAACGCCGGCGACCAGTTGACCGGTCCGAACCAGACGAATACCTGGCAAATCACCTCGGCGAACGGTGGCACCGTGGACGGCTTCCAGTTCAACAGCATTGCAAACCTCACGGGTGGGAACAGCAGCAATGCTTTCATCCTGGCGGGCGGAAGCCTGTCTGGAAATATCAACGGCGGGAGTGGTACGGCCAGTGGCAACAGCCTGCAAGGTGGCAACGGCAGTAACACCTGGACTATCACCGGCGCCAACCAGGGCACGGTCACGGGTATCGGTGGCAGCTTTAGCAACATCGGTAGTCTGATCGGAGGCACAGGCGCGGATGACTTTATCTTTGATAATGGCGCGACGTTGAGCGGTACGGTGGACGGCGGCGGTGGCAATGACACCCTTGACTGGAGTGCTTATACCATCGCACGTAACGTGACGATCACGGGCCCAGGCAGTCTGGATGGCGTGCAAGGCACGGAGGCCAGCATCGCCGGTGGCTTCAATAACATTACCAATATAATAGGCGCCAACGGTACTGGCGGATTGCTGAATAGTCTCACAGGACCCAATAGTACCAATATCTGGGATGTGACTGCCAGCAATGCGGGGACTCTCAATGGGGCATTGTCTTTCAGCAACTTCCAGACACTGATCGGCGGCAGCGGCGCGGATACCTTTAATCTGAGTGCCGGTGTCAGCGGTTCCATCAATGGTGGCGGCGGTTCCGACAGAGTAAATATCGTGAATTCCTTCACGGCCCCGGCGCCCACTCTGACCATCAATGATGTCGGCATCATCGCCGACAGCGCAGGCGCGATCATAACTGCCACAACCCTGGATATTTCCGGCGCAACCAGCATTGGTTCCGCCAGCCATCCGTTATTGGCTAACCTCATCGCTCTACAAATTACCAATTCCACTGGCAATGCATTTATCAGCACCGGCAGTGTGGATCTGCAAGGCATCAACCTCGGTAGCGGAAGCCTGACGCTAACTAGCAGTGGAGCCATCACCGATGTTACCGGTCAGAGTGTCATAGCCGGCACACTTGACCTCACAGCGGCCACAGGCATTGGCACAGCGGCTGCGCCCCTCGAGACAGCCGTCAACACCCTGAACGCGGCGGTAACTGGGGTGGGTAATATTGACGTGAACAATTCAGGCGCACTTGCCTTGGGTGCAATCAGCACCGCTGATGGCACGATTGATATCACCTCTTCTGGTGCAATGACGGCTGATGGCCCGATCACGAGCGGTGGCAACGGCGCCATTACCCTCACCACCAGTAGTGGTGCTCTTACGACCGCCGGCAGTATTGCCGCCGGTGGCAGCGGCGATGTGAATCTGAGTGCGGCCGGAAATCTGAATCTTGATAGCAGCGTAAGCTCCGGTACAGGCACTCTGTTCCTGATAGGTGGAACCGGTGTCACCGGCAATGGCAGTGGCGTACTCAGTGGTGGTGCGGTGGATGTCAGTGCCACCAGCGGGAATATCAGTTTTGCCGGTGTGAGCAGCGGGGCGACCGCCGGCACCACGCTGACGGCACCAGGAAGCATTACCTTGCAGGGCTTCACTACTACCCGCGGCGCGTTGACCATCAATAATGGCGGTATCTTTGCGGTGACGGGTCCGGTGAACCTGAGTGGTGCGTTGGCTCAGATTGGCGTTGGTTCAGTGCTACTCGACAGCAGCATCACTGGCAGCGGCGGTAGCATCCAGTTCGCTTCGCCGGTTACTGTAGGCAGCGGCGCCGTGGCCAGCATCAACACTGGTGGCGGTAACCTGGTATTCAATCAGAGCATTACCGGGAGCGGTGCTTCATCATCCTTGACCTTGAACAGCGGTGCTGGGAATATAAATCTGGAATCAGTCGGCGATCTTGGCAGCCTCAGTTTGCAGATCAGTGGCCTATTGACGCTGGGTAAGAGTATTTCGACAAATAATCTTTTGGCTACGGGCGTGACAGGGGATGTGATTATTGCAGGCGCAAACGTCGGCATCAGCACGGCCGACAGTAATGTGGATTTTTCGCATGCTACCGGCATCAATGGTCTTACTGCCGGCGGCCAGTCTCTTACTATCAGCAGCGGCACCGGCAGCGTGATACTGCCGGCTGTTGGGCAGAACACGGTTCTGAAGAGCCTGACGATTAATGGCGGTACGATCACACTTGCAAATGTCAACACTAGCGGTAGCCAGTCCTACACCGGTAATGTGCGACTGGGAGGCAATCTTTCGAGCCTCGCCGGCGGTAGCTTGACGATGAACGGCGATCTGGTGCTGCTCTCCAATGCCACGATGGATACCTCTGGCGGCAATATTGATATCAGCGGAACGGTGAATGGTGCTCATGCACTGACGCTCACGGCAACATCAGGCCAAGTGTCGTTGGATGGTATTGTCGGCGGCAGCGCACCGCTTGCTTCGCTCAACGTGAACAGCTCCACCATTAACCTGGCCTCTGTGACTACTTCGGGAAGCCAGAATTATCAGTCGGACAGCACCCGTTTGGCGGGTGCGCTGAACAGCAAAGCCGGCGCTATCAATTTCGGCGGGATACTCGATATCGTCTCGGCTTCAACCATCCAGGCCAATGCCATTGGCTTTAATGGCGGCGCGAACTCGGTGCGTGGCAACACCACATTGACACTCTTGCCGGAGACCAAAGGGCTGGCCGTGAACATTGGCGGCAGCGGCAGCGGCCTGACTCTCAACAATACCGCCTTGGACGGATACAACGGTGGACTATATATAGGTACAGGGCCCGGACCTGGAGACCCCTTGTACATAAGCTCACCTGTGGCTGTGTTCGCTGGTAATGTCACGGTGAACGGCAGCCTGACGCTGGGAAGTTCCGGCACACTGCTGCTGGCTGGCATGGGCAACCTGTACCTGAACAGTGGCACTCTTACAGCCAATACGGTTACGCTGATTGCCGGCAGTCAAAACAGCGTCATACAGAACCCCGGCACCTCACAAACGCTGATAAATGCGAATACGGTGATACTGGTATCCGGTAGCCAGATCGGCAATCTTGGCCAGGAACTCAATATTCTGACCAGCAGCAGTACTGGTCAGGTGCAGATCGCCAGTGGTGCGATAGAGTCATTCCTGCTGCCGCCGACCTTGCCGGTGGTGATTGGTCCGGGCGCGATCGTTGCCGATGCCATCGCTGCGCAACTGGGGCTTTTCATACAGAACGGCGTTATAACCAGCATCGGCCAGCAAATTGCGGCACTAGTACAGAGCGGTGGCCTACTGGGGAGCGGCTTTGTTGATGTGTCGCTTTTCCAGAATATTTCGCTATATGATGTCTCCGGCCAAGGTATTACCCTGCCGGTTGACCAGTGCGAGCAGCGTAACAGTCAGTTATGCGGTCAGTAGAGATCGAGTCTGGCGGAGATCAAATCCATTAAGTGGCTCCGGATAAAAACCGGATTGGGCGTGGGTATTTATGGCGGCCGTGAAACACATACTGGCAACACTGCGGCGGCGCTCCCTGAAAATCAGAGTGGGAGATACTAATGAAGCCTTCGCATCGCCAGGGGAACTAATTCAGTTTCTGAACGCGCGCCTTGTGGTGCCGGATGAACGTATGCGGGAGTTTGGGCGTTTTGATGATCGCGCCCTGCGGCGCGAAGCGCGTAAAATGCTGCAAGCGCACCAGAATGTAATGGATGTGGTGGTAACCGCCAGAGAGACGGGTGAACTGCTTGGAAATCTCTGGCGACGACTGGATATCAGTAAGGTTCCGGATGACCATGACTGGCCATCAATCCTGTTTGCGCTTGGCAACAATGAGCATGTCGTTGAAGCGTATCAGCGTGAAGCACTTTCCCAGTATATGCGATTTCTGGAAATCCGCCGCGATGCTCTGGACAGTTTCCGCCAGCATCCGGAGCGGGCGGGAGACAACGAACCCTCTTTCACAGCGGCGCCGCACAGGAGCGCGGTGGATGAATTATCGCCGCCATCGTCGGATGCGCTGGATGGCTATTCTCGTTTGCCCCATTGCCATATTGTGGAAGTGGATCTCGAGGAAAAGCCCGATATTACGGTTTTCCTGGGCGCCAATCGTTATCGTCTGACCAAGCATGGCGAAGCAGTTGTGTTCAAGGAAAGCGAGGCCAGCGGTGCCTACCCATTGAAGCCGGGGCGCAACACCGTCGGCCGTTCATCCCGCTGCGATGTGCATTTGGACAGCCAGTACAGTGATGTATCAAGGCAGCATTTGATCGTCGAGGTCAATGCGGGCCGGCGCGTCAGCCTGATGGATGTCTCTTCGCGTGGCACTTATGTGCGCCCAGAGCTGCTGGAGAGCGCACGCAATGACACGGTGACGGAACAGCGGCAGTAGTGTTTCGCTATCATCCAAAACCACCGCAGGCAGCAACGTTTTTTCAGCTTCCGTCGCATCACTTCTAATGAGCAAGCGCGGCGGTCACACGACGATGTTCATCTCGCAATTTTTCTGGCAGTCTGTCGCCATAGCCGCTGAAATACTCGTCGAGCGCCTGCATCTCTGCGCGCCATTTCTTCCGGTCCACGGCCAGTAATGCCTGCATGGTTTCAGCGCTTACATCCAGATCGTGGGTATCAATGGCTCCGGTTGCTGGCAGGTAACCGATGGGGGTTTCCACGGCCTGGGCCTTGCCGTCGCAGCGATCAATAATCCAGCGCAATATCCGCAAGTTTTCCCCGAAACCCGGCCACATGAATTTTCCGTCCTTGTCCTGACGAAACCAGTTTACGTGGAAGATTTTCGGCAGCCTGGAGGATTTTCCGGCAATCGACAGCCAGTGGTTCCAGTAATCGGCAAAGTTGTAGCCACAGAAAGGTTTCATGGCCATGGGATCACGGCGTACCACGCCCACCTGTCCAGTCGCCGCGGCGGTGGTTTCTGATGCAACGCCAGCGCCCATGAGCACCCCGTGGGTCCAGTCACGGGCTTGGTAAACCAGCGGCGTCATGTCGGCGCGGCGGCCGCCAAAGATGATGGCGGAAATGGGGACGCCGTGGGCATCCTCCGCCTTGGGCGAATAGCTTGGATTCTGTTTGGCGGAAACCGTGAAGCGCGAATTGGGATGGGCGGCGGGGCCGTTCTTGGGATCGAATGGCCGGCCCTGCCAATCCGTTACCGGCGCGCCCTCCTTGAGTCCTTCCCACCACGGCTGGTTGTCCCTGGAAACCCCCACATTGGTGAAGATGGTGTCGTGCGAGATCATGTCGTAGGCGTTCTTGTTGGTCTTGGGATTGGTGCCCGGCACCACGCCGAAATAACCGGCTTCCGGATTGATGGCCCACAAGCGGCCGTCTTTGCCGAGATGCATCCAACAGATATCATCGCCGATGGTCCACACCTTCCAGCCTTTGTGGGACGGGGGGGGGATCAACATGGCAAGATTTGTTTTGCCGCAGGAGGAGGGGAAAGCCGCGGCGATGTAATGCACCTCACCTTGTGGATTCTGGATACCGACAATAAGCATGTGCTCTGCAAGCCAGCCCTCGCTTCTGGCCTGCCAGCTGGCAATGCGCAGCGCATGGCATTTCTTGCCCAAAAGCGCGTTGCCGCCGTAGCCGGAACCGAAACTCTTGATGCTGAGTTCCTCGGGGAAGTGCATGATGAAACGGCGCTCCGGATTGAGATCCCCCACGGAGTGCAGACCCTTCACGAAGCTGCCTTCCTTCTCTATGCGTTTCAAGGCGGCCGTCCCCATGCGCGTCATGATTTTCATGTTAGTCACCACGTAGGGGCTGTCGGTGATCTCCACACCGCAGCGTGACAGAGGTGAATCCAGGGGGCCCATGCAGTAGGGAATAACATACAAGGTACGGCCGCGCATGCAACCCGCAAACAACGCGTCAATCCTGGCGTGAGCTTCGGAGGGGTCCATCCAGTGGTTATTGGGGCCGGCGTCGGCTTTGTTGCGACTGCAGATGAACGTGAGATGTTCAACCCGTGCCACGTCTTGGGGGTTGGAGCGGTGCAGATAACAGTTGGGGTGGGTTTTCTGATTGAGTTCCAGGAGCATGCCACTCTTGAGCATTGCTTGTACCAGACTCCGGTACTCGGCATCCGAGCCGTCGCACCAGTGAACCTGATCGGCCTGGGTATGCAGTGCGACCTGCGCGACCCAGTCGGAAAGCGCTTTATTGCTGGTCATTACTATCCCGTGTGTTGGAGATGAAAAAGGCGATGCCGGACTCTCGCCCAGGCAGCACGGCTGAGAAACCTATTATAATCCTTGGGCGCTTACTGGTCTCCCGGGGCCGGAGAACGACTGCGGACACACAGTCGATGCGTGCGAATGCTAGAATGCTGGCCGGGAGAACTTGGACATTGCTTGAGAGGGTTTGAACATGGGTGAGCATACAATCAGGGAGATTCTCAAGCGCCGCAGCGATGATACCCAGCGAGTGATCCGGCGGCGGCGTGAGCGGTCCACAAAACGGTCGGGTACACAACACAGATCCCGCGGACCGCTGATTGTACTGGTTATCATCACCCTTGCGATCATTGCCGGGATTGCTTACTCAGGCTGGCTCGTGAGTCAGATCAACAACCGCTTTACCACTGACCGTGCGGAGAATACAGCAGGCCGTAACGGCCTCACGTTGAGCCTGCAGGCGACCACGCAATTTCTTCCAAACACGCTGCTGGCAGCAGTAGATCCGAATTTTTATAACAACAGCAACATGACTGTCAGCCCACTGACCAGCCGGCTGGTGCGCATGTATTTCCCCGATGCGTCTATCCCCGCGGCCAGTCTGATGGCGATAGCTTTGCAGTACGGGCATAGTCGTACTGACATCCTCGAAACGTATATTAATGATGTCACTCTTGGGAGTGACTTGGGGCATCCCATTCGGGGGTTTGCCTCAGCCAGCCAGATATATTTCAAGAAACCATTTGCGCAGCTGCAACCCCAGGATGTAGCGTTGCTGGTGGCACTCTCAACCGATCCGGGTGATTTTGATCCGCGCCGGGATTCCGGCCAGGCACTGGTCCTTCGCAATGAGGTTCTGCAACTGGACGCCCAGGAGGGCGTATTGAGCCAGGCACAAGTGGACGCTCTCAAGAAATCACCTTTGGACCTTGCGCCCTGACAGTTCCGGAGACAAGCACAAGCAAATCCCGCAGCCGCAGCGGCATGTTTGATTTTTCCGACCTGCTGGGGGCGGGCGGAGCGTTCACGGGAAAATTTCCGGACTTCACCCCACGTCATGCGCAACAAACCCTGGCCGCCGCCATTGGCCGGGCTCTGATGCAGCAGGATGTCCTCATCGCCGAAGCTGGCACCGGCACCGGCAAGACTTTCGCCTATCTGGTGCCAACGCTGTTATCTGGCAAGCGCGTCCTGATTTCCACCGGCACTCGCACACTTCAGGACCAGCTGTATCACCGTGATCTTCCGGTGGTGCGCGAAGCGCTTGGCATGCCGGCCAAAGTGGTTTTGCTCAAAGGCCGCGCGAACTATCTCTGCCGCCATCGCCTGGCCTTGACCTTGCATTCGAGCGAAGGGTTATTCGATAGCCGCGAGCGTGTGCAGGAACTGACGCACGTCAGCAATTGGGCGACCACTACCAGCAGCGGCGACATCGCCGAACTCGGCGCAGTTCCGGAAAATTCGCCGGTCTGGCCGCAGGTAACCTCGACCGTTGAAAACTGTCTCGGCCAGGAATGCCCGGAATACTCCCGTTGCTTTGTGCTGGAGGCGCGCCGCCGCGCCCAGGAAGCGGATATCGTGGTGATCAATCATCACCTGCTGCTGGCGGACATGCTGCTCAAGGAAGAAGGTTTCGGCGCGCTGCTGCCGGGCGTGGATGCAGTGATCGTGGATGAGGCCCACCAGTTGCCCGACATTGCCACCCAATACTTTGGCGCCAGCCTGTCGAGTTACCGCCTGCACGAGCTGCTGCGGGATATCCGCAAGGAATACAAGGAAGCGGCGGGGGATACGCCGGAATTTGAAAATCTTCTGGATGCACTGGAATTTCCGCTTGCGGAATTGCAGCGGCTATGCACGCAGGTGGTGGGGCGCGCCGAGTGGCGCGAGCTGCAGCCGCAACGGGAATTTCATAAAGCATTGCGGGAGCTGGAAAACGCGTTGCAGCTCGTGGAGCGGGGACTGAATCAGCTTGAGGAACGTTCCACCGGCCTGCAAAACTGCCGGCAACGGATCACGATGCTGGCCGCCCGCATGAACCAGCTTGTGACTGACGAGCCTGAACAGGAGTATGTGCGCTGGGTTGAACGCCGTGGCCGTGGATTCAGCCTCAATCTGACACCGCTGGATGCGGCAGGCCGTTTCCAGTCCTGCATGCGGGAGTCCCATTGCGGATGGACGTTTCTGTCCGCCACCTTGTCCATTAACGGCGGGTTCGAGCATTTCCGCGAACGGCTCGGGCTGGAAGAGGCCGAAGTACTGCTGCTGGGCAGTCCGTTCGATTATGAACACAACGCGCTTTTATATCTTCCTGCGGGCCTGCCGGATGTAAGCGCGCCCGCGTACACCGCTGCGGTAGTTAAAGCGGCAGCGCCGGTGGTACAGGCGAGCGGCGGCCGGGCCTTTTTACTGTTCACCAGCCACCGCGCCCTGCAGGAAGCGGCGGCATTGGTGCGCGGACATTGGCCGTTCCAGCTGCTGGTCCAGGGTGAAGCACCGCGCCGCCGTCTGCTGGAACGTTTCCGGGAACTGGGCAATGCGGTGTTGCTGGGCACGGCCAGTTTCTGGGAAGGTGTGGATGTGAAAGGCCCGGCGCTCTCAGTGGTGGTGATTGACAGGCTGCCATTCGCTTCGCCAGGCGATCCGGTGATGAAAGCGCGGCTCACGGCGCTTGAGCGACAGAACCGCGAACCGTTCATGGAATACCAGTTACCCCAGGCGGTGCTGGCGCTCAAACAAGGTGTGGGCCGCCTGATCCGCGACGATACCGATACCGGCGTATTGATGCTTTGCGATCCGCGCATGACCCGCAAGGGTTACGGCAAACTGTTTCTCAACAGCCTGCCGCCCATGAGCCGAACGGATAAACTGAAGGACGTACAGGATTTCCTGGCACGCATTTTGCCGAATCCTGTTGAGCAGACGGCACCATGAAAATTCTGGCGCTGGAAACTTCCACCGAACGCTGCTCCGCCGCGCTGCTGATTGACGGCGAGGTAGCGGAGCGTGCGCAAACCATCGCACGCGCGCATGCGGAATTGATTCTGCCCATGGTGGGATCCCTGCTCGCCGAGGCGGGCGTCTCGCTCAGGCAACTGGACGCGCTGGCGTTCGGCCGCGGACCCGGCGGTTTCACGGGTGTGCGAGTGGCCACGGCCGTGGTGCAGGGACTGGCGTTCGGCGCGGACCGGCCGGTGGTGCCGGTATCGGATCTCATGGCACTGGCCGCAGGCACGTACCGGCAACACCGCGGGCAGAAAATTCTCGCCTGCCTGGATGCGCGTATGCGTGAAGTCTATTGGTGCGCCTATGAGACCGGTGCCGCCGATGATTTCAAAGCCTGTATGCCGGAACAGTTGGGCACGGCGGAAACCGTGCAACCGCCGGAGCCGGGTTCCTGGTTCGGTGCAGGGTCGGGTTTCGCAACCTATGGCAAAGTGCTGAGTGCCCAGCTCGGTACCGCCTTGGAAGGCCAGGATGCCAAGCTGTTGCCTGCGGCGCGGGATATTGCCACTCTTGGTGTGCGGCTTTTGGCCCAGGGTCAGGTCGTGAGTGCGGATGCGGCGTTGCCGGTATACCTGCGCGATCGGGTGGCCTGGCCAAAATCGGGGTTGTAACAGATTTGTCACATGCCGTTGCTTTAATAAGCAGCCCAAGAGGCAAGCATACATGGCGGAAAAGCACATTTTGATAGTGGAAGACGAACGTCCCCTGCGGGAAATGGTGGCCTTTGGCCTCAAGCGCGCTGGCTACAAGGTTGCAGAAACGGGTGAATGTGCCTCGGCGCGTGCCGCCATCGCCGACCGCCTGCCGGATATGCTGCTGCTGGACTGGATGCTGCCGGACATGAGTGGGCTGGAATTCGCCCGTGCCCTGCGACGCGACGAGGCCACCCGCGAGCTGCCCATCATCATGCTTACGGCACGTGCCGCCGAGGACGACAAGGTTACGGGATTGCAGAGCGGTGTGGACGACTACATTACCAAGCCGTTTTCCGCACGCGAGCTGGCAGCGCGCATCGAAGCGGTACTGCGGCGCAGTGGTGATCACGAGGAACGGCTGGTGGCGGGTGCCATTGAGATGAACACCATCAGTCATCGGGTTGTGATTCACGGAAAAGAGATCGCGCTTGGACCGACAGAATATCGGTTGCTCAAGTTCTTCATGACTCATCCGGAGCGCGTCTTCAGTCGCAACCAAGTGCTGGACCGGGTCTGGAGCGGTGTGTACGTGGAAGAACGCACCGTGGATGTGCACATCCGCCGTCTGCGGCGGGTGCTTGAAGAACACCGTTGCGAGCATTACGTGGCAACCGTACGCGGAACCGGTTACCGATTCTCGCCCGAGACGCGGGAAAACGGCCAATGAACCGGGGCTGGCCGCTGGAAAGCCTGTGCCTGGCGGCGCTGCTGATCGTGGCGCTGGTCATCGGCTGGATCGCGGGCCAGGTAGGCATCTGCCTGTTCATCGCGGTGTCTCTGTATCTCGCCTGGCATATCGTGAATCTGTACAGGCTGGATCGCTGGCTGCGCCGCAACCGGCGGTTCAATGTGCCGGTGACGTGGGGTATCTGGGGCGAAATTTTCAATCATTTCTATCAGCTGCGGCGCCGCGAGCGTGAACGCAAACGCAACCTTGCACGGTTGCTGCGGGAAATTCGCGATTCCTCGGTGGCCATGCCGGATGGCATCGTGATCCTGGACAACGTCGGCGAAATCCGCTGGTTGAATGAGGCGGCGGGCCGCCTGCTGCATTTGCGGGTGCCCCAGGATGTGGGCCAACGTCTTCCCAACCTGATGCGGCATCCGGATTTCATCCGTTATTTGAACGGTCATGACCACGGCGAGCCGGTATCCATGACTTCGCCGTTTTCCCGCGGTCAGCATCTGACCTTGCGCATCGTTCCGTATGGCGGCGATCAGCGACTGGTGCTAGTGCGCGACAGCACCCGTCTGCATCGTCTTGAGGAAATGCGCCGCGAGTTCGTGGCCAATGCTTCTCACGAATTGCGTTCGCCCCTGACTGTCATGAGCGGTTATGTGGAGGCCATGGGTGAGGATGAACACCTGCGCGAGGCATGGGGCAAACCGCTGGAAGCCATGCACCATCAGACCGCGCGCATGACGGCGATTGTAAGTGATCTGCTGGAACTGTCGCGTCTCGAGACCGAGCCGCGCGAAGCGCCGTATGCACCGGTGGACGTGGCGGCGCTCATCCGGCGCATTCGCGAGGAAGCGCTATCCATGGGCCAGGGTCCGCCGGATCTTGTCCTGGAAGTGGATGACACATTGCAGCTATTGGGAGCCGAGCGCGAGATTTACAGCGCTTTTTCCAATCTGGTATTCAATGCCATGAAATACACCCCGGCCGATGGCAAGGTGACCGTCACTTGGGCAGAGGCAGACGAGGATGCGTGTTTTGTGGTGACGGACACGGGCATTGGCATTCCGGCGGCGCACATTCCGCGATTGACGGAACGTTTTTACCGCGTGGACAAGTCCCGCCACCGGGACAGCGGCGGCACCGGCCTCGGACTCGCCATCGTCAAGCATGTGCTTCAGCACCACGGCGCGGTTCTGGATATTGCCAGCGAACCGGGACGCGGCAGCCGCTTCAGTTGCCGCTTCGGCCAGGAGCGCGTCACCCGCTCAAGGGACCAGACAGGCACCGCCTGAATCATGCGTTTATTCAGCCGCTTGCGTATACTGTTTCAACAAACGCCCTGAAGGATTTGTCATGGACAAGCTGAATCTGACCCATCACATCTCCCAGAAATTCAACGAAGAGCTGGAGAGCATCCGCAACCGCGTGCTCGCCATGGGCGGGCTGGTGGAACAGCAGATCGCTGATGCTCTGCGCGCGCTCACGGAAGGCGACAGCGAACTGGGCCGCAGCATCGAGCAGCAGGATTACAAGGTCAACCAGATGGAAGTGGCCATAGACGAGGAGTGCAGCCGGATTCTCGCGCGCCGCCAGCCGGCCGCCAGCGACCTGCGGCTGATCCTTGCGATTATCAAGACCATCACCGATCTTGAACGCATCGGTGACGAAGCCGAGAAGATCGGGCGGCTGGCGGCGCGGCTTGCCGAAACCGAACGGCCCGGCGACCGGTATGTGGCCTTGCAGCACCTCGGCAGCCATGTGCAGGGGATGGTGCACGACGCGCTCGACGCTTTCGCGCGCATGGATGCGGAAGCTGCGGTGCAGGTGGCGCGCGAGGATGCGCGCGTGGATGACGAGTACGAGGCTCTGTCACGCCAATCCATCACCTTCATGATGGAAGATCCGCACTCCATCCGCCAGGTACTGGATGTAATGTGGTCGGCGCGCGCCCTCGAGCGCATCGGCGACCACGCCACGAACATCTGCGAGTATGTGGTGTATCTGGTGCAGGGCAAGGATGTCAGGCATGCGGGGTTTGAAGCCATGGAAAGGGAAGTGCGCGAGCCGCATTAATTCCAAATTTCAGTTACGATATTCGGTCACTTCAGCCACGCTGAGCTTTTAGCGTGCTGTGGGAGGGAAAATAATGTCATTCCGTCGCTTGGCGAATCTGATTGGTTTCGTGATCTGCCTGCTGCTGATGGCTTACGCCTATTACTCACAATTCCACGATGGCCTCACACCCTGCGTGCTGTGCATATTCCAGCGCATCGCCATGATCATTCTCGGCATCATCTTCCTGATCGCATTCCTGCAGCATCCCAAAGCGGTCGGCGCGCGTATTTCCGGCATCCTGCTGTTGATCATCGCCGCCACCGGTTCGGCGGCTTCCATCCGCCACATCTACGTGCAGCACCTCCCGGAATGGATGACGCCGCCTTGCGGACCCGGGCTCAATTACATGTTCAAGATACTGCCGCTTAACAAATTCATCATCAAGGCTTTCACTGGCACCGCCGATTGCTCGGTAATCATCTGGCGTTTCCTGGGCCTGACCATGCCGGAATGGGTGCTGATCTGGTTTATTATCTTGGGTATAGGCGGGCTGGTCGTGAATTGGTATTGGGCGCGACAGCAGCGGATTGGACAAGCATAGTAGGGTTCGCCATGATCTGTCCTCTAATAACGTGCTAAAAACGCAAACGGAGGAACGAATGAAAACTGCATTCATATTTCTCGCTATTGCCACAACTGTTGTAGGTTGCGCATCTACTGGCGTCATACCTACTGGCCCTGATACATATCTTATATCCAAGCAAAGTGCGGCTGGAATTTTTGGAACACCATATGGCGTGGAAGCTGATATTTATAAACAAGCAAATGCGTTTTGTGCCCAATCTGGGCAGGTTGTTCAAACAGTGAATGTTGTCACTAAAGCAGCCGTTCCGTTTGTGAGAGAAGGCAGTGCATCGCTTAACTTCAAATGCGTTCCAAAGGGTAATAAACAGGGTAGTTAAGGGACAGGCCACGGTTATACGCGGTTCAGTGCCAGCTGGCATCCAAATAGTTTCGAGAGAAGAAAATTAACGCCCGTAATTGGTCTGAGCGTTTCTTCATACCCAAAACTCTCGGGGACGGACCACGTTTATATGGGGCTAGTCCACCCGCTTCAGCCTAACAATCTTTGTATGATCTCTCGGTAAATCTCCGCCAGCGGCTCAAGGTCCGCCAGCGCCGCACATTCATCAATCTTGTGGATGCTGACATTCAAGGGGCCGAATTCCACTACTTGGGCGCCAGTGGGTGCGATGAAGCGGCCGTCCGAAGTGCCGCCGCCGGTGTCGAGCCTGGGTTCCAGATCGGTGACTTTCTTCACGGCCGCTTGCACTACGCCGCTTAGCTCACCCGGCTTGGTCAGGAACGGTTCACCCATGGGCCGCCATTCCAGTTCATAGCGCAGTTTGTGGCAGTCCAGAATCTCATGCACACGCTGCTGCAGTTCCACTGCCGTGACGGCGGTGGAATAGCGGAAATTGAAACGCACGTCCGCGTGACCGGGAATGACGTTGCCAGCGCCGGTGCCGCTGTTGAAGTTGGAAATCTGGAAACTGGTGGGCGGGAAATGTAGGTTAGCGCTGGTATCCCATTTGGTTGCACACAGTTCTGTGAGGGCCGGCACCACGCGATGAATAGGATTGTCGGCGCGCTCCGGATAGGCCACATGGCCCTGGATGCCGTACACGTGCAGCAAACCGGTAAGCGAGCCGCGGCGGCCATGGCGCAGCGTATCGCCAAATTTCTCAAGACACGAAGGTTCGCCCAGTACGCACCAGTCTATTTTCTCGCCGCGGTCTTTCAGTTCTTCCATCACCTTGACGGTGCCATCCACCGACGGACCTTCCTCATCGCTGGTGATGAGGAACGCGAGGCTGCCGCGATGGTGCGGCTGGCTGGTGATGAACTGCTCCGCGGCCACCGTCATGGCGGCGAGGCCTGTTTTCATGTCCGCCGTGCCGCGTCCGTACAGAAATCCGTCCCGGATGACTGGTGTGAAGGGATCGCTTTTCCATTGTTCTTTCGGACCCGGCGGTACCACGTCGGTATGTCCCGCGAATACCAGCAACGGCGAGCTATTGCCATGCCGTGCCCAGAGATTGTCCACCTGGCCAAAACGCAAGTGCTCGATCTTGAAACTCAGCTTGGCAAGCCGCGCACCGATGAGCTGCTGGCAGCCGGCGTCGTCGGGCGTGAGCGAAGGACGGGCGACAAGTTCCCGGGCCAGTTCCAGGACGGCGCTCATTCGGTTATTCCGCGCAGCAATTCGTTGATACCGATCTTGGCGCGGGTTTTGGCGTCCACGCGTTTCACGATCACGGCGCATTGCAAACTGTAGCGGCCGTTGGCGGAAGGCAGGCTGCCCGACACCACCACCGCGCCGGCCGGCACGCGGCCGTAGAGGATTTCGCCGCTTTCCCGGTCGTAGATGCGCGTGCTTTGACCAATGAACACGCCCATGGAAATCACCGCGCCGGTTTCCACGATGACGCCTTCGACGATTTCGGAGCGCGCGCCGATGAAACAATCATCCTCAATGATGGTGGGTGCCGCCTGCAGCGGTTCCAGCACGCCGCCGATGCCGACGCCGCCGGAGATGTGAACGTTGCTGCCGATCTGGGCGCAGGAACCAATCGTGGCCCAGGTGTCCACCATGCTGCCCGCGCCTACGTAGGCGCCGATGTTCACGTAGGATGGCATCAGCACGACATCCGGCGCAAGGTACGCGCCATAGCGCACGCTGGCGGGCGGCACGATGCGCACGCCCTCACGGGCGAATTCCGCCTGGGTATGGGCCGCGTATTTAAACGGAATTTTGTCGTAATAGCGCGCCCCGTCGCCCTGTATGACCTGGTTTGGCTGGATGCGGAAATACAGCAGTACGGCTTTTTTCAACCATTCGTTCACCTGCCAGCGGTCGCCGTGTTTTTCCGCGACGCGCACTTCACCTCGGTCCAGCAGGGCGATGGCGGTTTCCACCGCATGGCGTACGTCGGGTGCGGTGTTGACAGGCGTGAGTTCTTTGCGCTGCTCGAAAGCTGCTTCGATGACAGGCTGGATGGCGTTCACAAAGACTCCACGCAGGCACGGATGCGGTGCGCGGCTTCGGCGCATTCGGCTAGCGGCGTCACCAGCGAAATGCGCAGGCGGTTCTTGCCGGGGTCGCCTTTGGATCCTGGGCGCGACAGGTAGCTGCCGGGCAGCGCGGTGACATTCTGCCGGGCGAACAATTCCTGTGCGAAGCGCTCGTCGTCAATCGGCGTGCGCGGCCAGAGATAGAAGGCCGCGGGCGGATAGTGCACATCCATAACCGACCCCAGGATTTCCATGGCCGCGGTGAACTTTGCCTGATAGAGCCGGCGGTTTTTCAGCACGTGCCGGTCGTCGTCCCAGGCGCGAATACTCGCGATCTGTACCGGCACCGGTACCGCGCAGCCATGATAGGTGCGATAGAGCAGGAATTTCGCCAGGATGTCGGCATCACCGGCTACAAAGCCGGAGCGCAGTCCGGGCAGGCTCGAACGCTTGGACAGGCTGTGGAAAACCACACAGCGCTTGAAATCGTGCCGGCCCATTTCTTCGCAAGCCTGCAGCAAGCCGGCCGGCGGCCAGGCTTCATCCAGGTAGATTTCCGCGTAGCACTCGTCGGAAGCCACGACGAAACCATACCGGTCTGCCAGCTCCACCACGTGCTTGAGGTAGGCGGTATCCATGACCGCGCCGGTGGGGTTGCCAGGCGTGCATATATATAGGAGTTGGCAGCGCTTCCAGACATTCTCCGGCACCGCATCCAGGTCCGGCAGGAAGCCGTGCTCTTCCAGGGTATCCATGAAATAGGGCTCAGCACCGGCGAGAAACGCCGCGCCTTCGTAGATTTGATAGAAGGGGTTTGGCATTAGCACCAGCGGTTTAGTGCTGCGATCAACCACGGCCTGGGCAAAGGCGAACAAGCCCTCGCGGGTGCCGCTCACCGGAATCACGTGGCGTTCCGGGTCCACGTGGCCGGGTTTCAGGTGAAACCGGCGCGTCAGCCAGCGGGCGATGGCCTGGCGCAGTTCCGGCAGGCCCTTGGCCATGGGATAGGCGCCGAGACCATCCAGGTTTTCTCGCAGGGTCTGCAGCACGAACTCTGGCGGCGCGTGTTTGGGCTCGCCGATGGACAGCGCGATATGTTTCAAATGCGTCGGAGGCGTGATGCCTTGCTTGAGTTTCACCAGGCGCTCGAAGGGGTAGGGGAATAACTTATCCAAATCGGGATTCATCATGATTTCCTGTTTTTATTGGGCATTCAAGCGGCTTCACCAAGGTTCGCCAGCAGCGCGACACGCAAGTTTTCCCGCTCCGCCGGATTATTGAGTGGCCGGTTGTGGGCATCGGTGATGAAAAATACGTCTTCGGCGCGTTCGCCGACGGTGGTTATTTTCGCATTTTGCAGGCGAACTTCGCACTTCCTCAGCACTTGACCGATGAGGGACAATAACCCGGGCCGGTCTGCGGCGCTGATTTCCAGCACCGTGCGCCGGTTGAGGGAATCGTCAGCGAACTGTATCTCGGTGGGAGTGGTGAACAGGCGCACCTGGCGGGGTGCGCGGCGGGTCACGGTCATGGGCAGTGAGTCACGGCGATTGACTTCATGCTTCAGTACTTGCTCGATCTCCGCCAAACGCTCGGTTTCGGTGATGGGTTCATGGTTGTCTTCCAGCACCATGTAGGTGTCCAGGCGATAACCATTCGTCATGGGAATGAGGCGTGCGTCCAGAATAGTGAGGCCCAGTTCCGCCAAGGCCGCGGTGACGCGGCCGAATATCGCTTCGTCGTGGCTTGAATAAATGCTCACGGCGGTGCCACCGCGCATCGTCTGCTGGCGCAGCAAGACCAGCGGTGCGTGCGTGCCGAGCTTCCCGCGCAACCCTGCAGTGTGCCAGGCGATTTCATCCGCCGTGTGGCACAGAAAGTATTCCTCCGAAAATACCGTCCAGACATCACGCACGGTACTGGGTTCCATGCCCTGTTCCTGCAGCAGCGTCAGCGCACGGCCCTGGATCTCGCGGATCAGTTCTTCCTTGTCTATGGGATTTTCCAGACCGTGCCGCAGCGCCCGGCTGGCATTGTGATACAGCTCGCTGAACAGGCTAGCCTTCCAGGAATTCCACAGTTCAGGATTGGTGCCGCGCACGTCGGCCACGGTGAGCACATACAGATAATCCAGATGCAGCTGGTCGCTTACCTGCTGCGCGAAGTCGTGAACAATCTGGGGATCATTGATGTCTTTTTTCTGCGCGGTCAGTGACAACAGCAAATGGTGTTGCACCAGCCAGGCCACCAGCCGGGCATCGTAACGACTCAAGCCGTGGTCCAGGCAAAATGTTTCCGCATCCAGGGCGCCCAATTCCGAGTGGTCACCGCCGCGGCCCTTGCCGATGTCATGGAAGAGCGCGCCGAGATACGCCAGTTCTGGCTTGGGGAGCGCCTGCATGATCTGACTACACAGGGGGAATTCGTGGTCGTAGCGGCTCAAGGCAAAGCGCCGCAGGTTTCCCACCACGAACAGGATGTGCTCGTCCACGGTATAGGTGTGGAACAGATCGTATTGCATGCGTCCCACGATGTGGCCGAAGGTCGGTAGATACTGTCCAAGTACCCCGTAACGGTTCATGCGGCGCAGTTCATGAGTGACGCCCTGTGGCTCCCGCAGGATTTGCATGAACAACGCGCGGTTCGCGGGGTCGGCGCGAAAGTCGCCATCTATCCGGTGCAGGTTAGTGCGCACCGACCGCAGGGTTTCGGCGCCGACACCCTTGAGGCGCGGATGCTGTTCGAGCACATGAAACAGCTCCAGCAGCGCAGTCGCCCGGTGCGCAAAGAGTGCCGGGGCATGTGCATGCAGGAACCCGCCGCGCTCGTCGAATTCGCCCGTCAATGGCGTAGCGGACGGTATCCCGTCGCTGAGTATCGCTTCCTCCAGCAGTTGCAACAGCATTTCGTTCAGCAGGCCAAGTTCCTTGATGGCGCGGTAGTAATTCTGCATGAACTGTTCGACGGCCAGGCTTTCAGGTCTATCCAGGTAGCCGAATTGGTTGGCAAGTTTTGGCTGAGCATCGAACAGCAGCCGGTCCTCACGCCGGTCGTACAAAAGGTGCAAAGCGAAGCGCACTCGCCACAAAAAGGCCTGTCCGCGTTGCAGACTTCGATATTCGTCTTCCGCAAGAAATCGATGCTCCACGAGACTGCGGAGGGTGCTGGCATTGAAGTGACGTTTTGCCACCCAACTGATTATTTGGATGTCGCGCAGGCCGCCTGGACCCTCCTTGATATTGGGTTCCAGCCGGTAGGCGGTGTTATGGTATTTCGCATGACGTTGCCGTTGTTCGTTCAGTTTGGCCGGAAAATATTTCTTTGCTGGCCAGAACTCGTCCGCTCTGGTTCTTTGTTGCAGCTCATCAAACAATTCTGATGTACCGGCCAGATAGCGGATTTCCATGAGGTTAGTGGCAGTTGTTACATCGGCTTGAGCCTGCATGAGGCATTCTTCAATGGTGCGTACGCTGTGGCTCGCCGGCAAACCCAAGTCCCAGAGGAAAGCAATGAAGTACTCGATGGCGTGATGGAAACGTTGCTGATTTTCGGCAGGCAGCAGAATCAGCAGGTCCACGTCGGAATGAGGATGCAGCTCGCCGCGTCCGTAGCCGCCCACGGCGGCGAGTGCGAGTTCAGGTTCGAATTGCGAGAGGTGCAGTTGAAACGCGCGCCTGATGAGTACATCCACCGTTTTCGCGCGCGCCCGCACCAGTTGTTCGATCGGAACGCCTGCGGCAAATTCTTGCCGCTGGATTTCATCGGCGGCTTTCAGGTTGCGGCGCAGGGTCGGCAACGACTTACCGCTGTGAAGTAATGCCGGATCGAGTTTTGCGGTATCGGGCAGGGAAGGCCTGGCGTCGGATGTGGCGTTCAAGCGGATGTGATCAGATGCGCCGGTTCATATTTCGCCGCCGGCGCGGGTGGTCAGTATTTCGTGGCTGGAGTCGGTGACCAGGATAGTGTGTTCCCATTGAGCCGAGAGGGAATGGTCCTTGGTAACCACCGTCCAGCCGTCCGGCAACAAGCGGACGTGACGTTTGCCGGCGTTGACCATGGGCTCGATGGTGAAAGTCATGCCCGGTTTTAATTCAAAACCGGTGCCGGGCGTGCCGTAGTGCAACACCTGCGGATCTTCGTGATAGACGCGGCCGATGCCGTGACCACAGTACTCGCGCACCACCGAGAAGCCATGGCTTTCCGCATATTGCTGGATGACGTATCCGATGTCGCCGAGCCGCACACCAGGTTTGACCATATCTATGCCGGTGAGCATGGCATCGTGGGTAATCTGTACCAGGCGTTTCGCCAGCACTGATGGTTCGCCCACGTAATACATCTTGCTGGTGTCGCCGTGAAAACCGTCCTTGATGACGGTCACGTCAATATTGATGATGTCGCCATTCTTGAGTTTCTTGTCATTGGGAATGCCATGGCAGACAACATGGTTGATGGAGGTGCACAGGGTCTTGGGAAAGCCGTTGTAGCCCACGTTGGCAGGGATGGCCTGCTGCGTGTTCACGATGTAGTCGTGGCAGAGCTGATCCATCTCGTCGGTAGTCACGCCCGGCTGCACATGGGGCGCAATCATGTCCAGTACGTCCGCGGCAAGGCGTCCGGCTATGCGCATCTTCGCTTGTTCTTCGGGAGTCTTGATAGTGACTGGCATGGGTCCGCCGGATGTGGGGTCGCCGGACTGCAGGTGCAAGTCCTTGCTGGCGTTGCTGTTACAGGCCGCTTATGGTATAAAGCGCGGCCTTTTTTGGCAAACAGGCACCTTAAAGTTATAGCCTGTATTCATTAACCCCACACATACACCGATACCGCTCGCTGGGTGCCCGCCGGTCCGCAAGGGCCAGGGTTGCGATCCGGGGTGTATGGAGGCCTAACCCGGGGGACGCCTGCGTTCCCATTCATCAGGAGTATATCCATGGCAGACCTGTCCATGCGCCAGATGCTGGAAGCTGGCGTGCATTTCGGTCATCAAACCCGCTACTGGAACCCGAAGATGGCGCCCTTCATCTTCGGCGAACGTAGCCGTATCCACATCATCAACCTGGAAAAGACGTTGCCCCTATATCGCGAGGCGCTGGAATTCGTAAAGCGCCTGGTAACCGACGGCGGCACCGTGTTGTTCGTGGGCACCAAACGCGCCGCGCGCGAAGCCGTGGCCGAGGAAGCGCACCGCTGCGGTATGCCGTATGTAAGCCAGCGCTGGTTGGGCGGTACCCTCACAAATTTCAAGACCGTGCGCCAATCGATCAAGCGCATGCACGAACTCGATTTGCAATCAGAAGACGGCACGTTCGAACGTCTGGGCAAGAAGGAAGTCATCCGTCTGCGCCGCGAGATGGACAAGCTCGACAAGAGTTTGGGCGGTATCAAGGACATGAACGGTCTGCCCGACGCCCTATTCGTGATTGACACGGGCCATGAAAAGATCGCCGTGAGCGAGGCGCGCAAGCTTGGCATCCCCATCGTGGGTATCGTGGATACCAATAATGCGCCGGATGGCATTGATTACGTGATTCCCGGCAATGATGATGCCATCCGTGCAGTGCAACTGTACGCGCAGGGTATAGCCGACGCCGTGCTGGCCGGCAGGGAAGCCATGCCCCAACTCGCGGGCACCGACGAGGATGAATTCGTGGAACTGGATGAGCACGGCAACCCGAAACGCGGCCGTAGTCGCAAGAAGACTCCCGCGAGGATGACTGCGAAGAAGGCTCCGGCACGACGTAAACTACCGGAAAAACCGGTTGCGGCAATCGCTGTACCGGCAGCCGTGCAAGCCGAGCCCGTCAAGGATGAAGAATCTGACCACAAACCGGTGGTGCGCAAGAAAGCGGCCGCCAAGAAAACCACGGTGCGCAAAAAGCCCGCCAAGAAGGATGCGTCTGCAG
Source organism: Gammaproteobacteria bacterium (assembly GCA_049591455.1). GTDB lineage: Bacteria > Pseudomonadota > Gammaproteobacteria > Natronospirales > REEB76 > REEB76. Next base: position 106,838 of record JBAWFA010000009.1, on the reverse strand, counting down.
ACGGACAGGAATAAACGCAGAATAGGGTTGAATACACAGTCAGCATCCCTATATCCAGGGTCTTAATCAATATCTCAAGGTTTTGCTATGACGATTTCAGCCACATTGGTGAAAGAACTGCGCGAGCGCACCGGCGCCGGCATGATGGAATGCAAAAAGGCTCTGACTGAATCTCGCGGCAACATTGATCTCGCGCTCGAGCACATGCGCAAAGCGGGGCTCGCGAAGGCTGATAAGAAAGCCGGCCGCATTGCCGCAGAAGGCCGCATTGCCATCGCGCAGACAGCTAACACCGCCGCCATGGTGGAAGTGAATTGCGAGACGGATTTTGTAGCCAACGGCGAAGACTTTAGCGCCTTCGTCGCGAACGTGGCCCATACAGTACTGGCCAAATCACCAGCAGATGTGGAAGCCCTGGAAAATTTACCACTGGCGGCCGGTACAAGTGTGGATACAGCGCGCCGCGAATTGGTGGCCAAGATCGGTGAGAACGTGAGCCTGCGGCGATTCATGCTATACAAGGCCAGCGGTATCCTGGGTGTGTATACGCATGGCACGCGTATCGGCGTGCTGGTGGAATTGCAGGGTGGCACGCCGACGCTCGCCAGAGACATTGCCATGCATGTGGCAGCCAGCAAGCCGCTGTGCGTGAAACCGGAAGAAGTCCCGCTCGAGGTGCTTGACAGAGAACGCGAGATCATTCGCGCCCAGTCGGCAGATAGTGGCAAGCCTGCGGCTATTATCGAAAAAATGGTGGATGGTCGTCTCAATAAATTTCTGGCCGAAGTGACTCTCTTGGGTCAGCCATTCGTGAAAAACCCGGATATCACGGTGGAGAAATTGCTGGCCCAGGCCGCCGCTAAGGTGCTGCGCTTTGCCCGCTTCGAGGTGGGCGACGGCATCGAGAAGAAACAGGAAGACTTCGCCGCCGAGGTCATGGCCCAAGCCGCCAAAAGCGCCTGAATACGGCCGTTCCGGCGCTTGCTGGCGCGGATTACGGTACAATCCTTAGTGCCCGGGAGCCCCGCTTTGCGGGGCTCTGCGTATCTCTTACTCGCGTGGCGGACAACCCATGTCGAACCAGACCTCCGCTTATCGGCGGATCCTCCTCAAATTGAGCGGCGAAGCGCTTATGGGCGGTTCTGATTACGGCGTGGATCCGGTGGTGATCAAACGCCTGGCAGAAGAAGTGCGCGAGGTGCGCGACTTGGGCGTGCAGATGGGCATGGTAATCGGCGGCGGCAACATCTTCCGCGGCGCGGGCCTGGCCCGGGCTGGAATGGACCGGGTTACAGCCGATCACATGGGCATGCTGGCGACCATCATGAATGCGCTGGCCATGCAGGATGCACTGGAACGCCTCGGCGTGCACGTGCGCGTCATGTCGGGCCTGAGCGTCAACGAGGTCTGCGAAGATTACATCCGCCGTCGTGCCGTGCGGCACCTGGAAAAAGGTCGGGTATGCATCTTTGCCGCCGGCACCGGCAATCCGTTTTTTACCACCGATACTGCTGCCAGTCTACGCGCCATCGAGACCGGGGCGGAACTGCTGCTCAAAGCCACCAAAGTGGATGGCGTGTATTCCGCTGACCCAAAGAAGAATCCCAAAGCTACGCGTTACGCGCATCTGAGCTTCGATCAGGTGCTCAATGACAAGCTTATGGTGATGGATGCCACCGCCATTGTACTGTGCCGCGACAACAATATTCCCCTGCGAATTTTTGATCTCAACCGTACCGGCGATCTCGTGCGTATCGTTCTGGGTGCCGGGGACGTGGGTACGCTGGTGGATAATGGAGAGTAATCATGATTGACGATATGAAAAAGAACGCCACGGCACGCATGCACAAAAGCGTGGAAACACTGAAGGATGCGCTCGCTAGGCTGCGCACCGGCCGCGCCCACACCAGTCTGCTGGATCATTTACGGGTTTCCTACTATGGTTCCGAAGTGCCACTCAATCAGGTGGCGAATGTAACGGCTGGAGATGCGCGCACCCTGATCATCACGCCTTGGGAAAAACAGATGGTGACAGTAATCGAAAAGGCCATCATGACCTCCGGTCTGGATCTGACGCCGGCCACCGCCGGCAACGTGATTCGGGTGCCCATGCCGCAACTTACCGAAGAGCGTCGCCGCGAGATCATCAAAGTGGCACGCCAGGAGACCGAAGCTGCGCGGGTGGCGGTGCGCAACGTGCGCCGCGACGCCAATACGGAACTCAAGGCCTGGCTCAAGGACAAAAAAATCACGGAGGATCAGGAACGCCGGGCCCAGGAAGACATCCAGAAACTCACCGACCGGCATATCGCCGACATTGACAAGATTCTCGCCGCCAAGGAAGCGGAACTCCTGGAAGTGTGATGCGAAGATGATGTGCGGCGGCGGCCCTGCAGCATGATTCGGGCGTGGAGGGCGACAGCATGACCAAGATTGAAACCCCCAGCCTGCCGCGGCATATCGCCATCATCATGGACGGAAACGGCCGCTGGGCGAAACGCCGGCTGTTGCCGCGCCAAGCCGGTCATCGCGCCGGACTCACTGCTGCGCGCCGTGTCATCGAGGTCTGCGTGCAGCACGACATCGTTGCGCTTACCCTGTTTGCCTTCAGTAGTGAGAACTGGCAGCGGCCGCGCACGGAAGTTGGCAGCCTCATGGGCCTGTTCATGAACGCCCTAGAGAGCGAGGTTGCGGAACTGCACAAGAACAATATCCGCATCCGTTTCATCGGCGCGCGTGATACATTTTCCAGCGTCCTGCAGCAAGGTATGCGAGAGGCGGAGCAATTAACCTACGCCAATACCGGCATGGTCTTGAACATCGCCGCGAGCTATGGCGGACGCTGGGACATCATGCAGGCAATCAGGCGGCTGGCTACGGAAGTAGCCGGCGGCAGCATCCGGCCGGAGGAACTTGACGAAACCTGTATGGCACAATCCTTGACGCTAGCGAGCTTGCCGGATCCGGATCTCTTTATCCGCACCGGCGGTGAGCAGCGCATCAGTAATTTTCTGTTGTGGAATCTCGCTTATACGGAGCTGTATTTCACCGATATCCTGTGGCCGGATTTCGACGCGCAAGCGCTGGATGATGCTTTATGTTGGTTTGGCGCTCGTCAGCGGCGTTTCGGCCGTACGCCCGAGCAGCAGGTAGAGGGCGGAACCGATGCTTAGATTGCGCATCCTCACCGCCTTGATCCTATTACCACTCGTGACTGTGCTGGTGCTGCTGGCACCCACCTGGGCATTGGCGCTGGTAGCCGGCCTGGTGACACTGGTGGCAGCCTGGGAATGGGCGAGTCTGAGCGGCGAAACGGCAGAGCTGCTAAAAATCAGTCGTATCATTCTGGTAGCCGTACTGCTGTATCTATTCTGGCTGGCCCGCCGGAATATCCTGATTCTGTGGATTGTGGCGCTGGCGGCGCTGATCTGGTGGCTGTTCGCGATTTTCTGGGTATTCCGGTGGCGGCGGGAATTTGTCCGCCCGGCAAAACTGCTCTGCGGATTCCTGACACTGGTTCCTGCATGGGTGGCGGCGGTGGCTTTGCATGAAAGCAAGCATGGACCAATCAAGTTGTTGTTTCTGCTGGTGCTGATCTGGGCAGCGGATAGCGCTGCATATTTTGCCGGTCGGGCATTTGGTCGCCACAAACTGGCCCCGATGGTAAGCCCCGGCAAGACTTGGGAAGGGGTGGCGGGTGGTACTCTGGCCATGCTGGTGGTGGCATTGCTGGGCGTCTGGTGGGCGCTACCGGCCAGCGGGTACTTTCTTATCCTTATATGTGTATTGACGGGATGGCTGTCCATCGTGGGTGATCTTTCGGAAAGTCTGTTCAAGCGCCAGGCGGGGGTCAAGGATAGCGGCGTGCTGTTTCCAGGCCACGGCGGCGTGCTGGACCGTATTGACAGCCTGACCGTGGCGGTACCTGTCTTCTGGATCGGATTGACGCTGCTGGAGTGGCTGCGATGAAGGGCGTCACCATACTGGGTGCTACCGGCAGCATCGGCACCAATACCCTGGATGTGTTGAGCCGTCATCGTGACCGGTTCCGCGTCGTTGCACTCGCGGCTTGGACCAATGCGGAGCGCTTGTTCCATCAGTGCCTGGAGCACCGGCCAAAGTATGCGGTGATGGCGGATGGCATCGCTGCAAAAAAACTGCGCGAACAAATCAGGCAGCAGGGACTGAAGATCGAAGTGCTGTCCGGCATCGAGGCGCTGGAAGAAGTGGCAGCGATACCGGAAAGCGATTACGTCATGGCTGCCATCGTGGGCGCGGCCGGTTTGTTGCCTACGCTTGCCGCCGCGCGCGCAGGCAAGCGGGTGCTGTTGGCCAACAAGGAGTCCTTGGTGATGACCGGGGCCTTGTTCATGAACACGCTGCGCAGCAACGGCGCGGAGCTGATTCCCATAGACAGCGAACACAATGCCCTGTTTCAGTGCATGCCACACGGCTATCGTACCGGTACGCGACCAGCGAGTGTCCGCCGTATTTTGCTGACCTGCTCCGGCGGTCCATTCCGCGGCCGCTCAAAGGAACAATTGCGGAGCGTCACGCCCGACCAAGCCTGCGCTCATCCAAAATGGAAAATGGGTCGCAAGATTTCTGTGGATTCCGCCACCCTCATGAACAAGGGGTTGGAAGTGAACGAAGCCCGCTGGTTGTTTGACATGCCGCCTGAATGCATTGAGGTAGTGATACATCCCCAGAGCGTCGTACACTCGCTGGTGGAATACGAAGACGGCTCGGTACTGGCGCAACTCGGCAATCCGGATATGCGCACGCCTATCGCCTGCGGTCTTGCATGGCCGGAGAGAGCGGAAGCGGGCGTGACGGCATTGGATTTGTTCCACGCCGCCCATCTGGATTTCGAACCACCCGATCTGGCGACCTTCCCCTGCCTCGATCTCGCGATTCAAGCCGCGCGCACGGGCGGTAGCGCACCAGTAGCATTGAATGCCGCCAACGAAGTGGCGGTGAAGGCGTTTCTCGAAGGACACTTGGCCTTCACGGCCATCGCCGAAGTGGTGCAAGACACCCTGGCGCAGACTCCGCCCACCGCGATGGGTTCCATTGAGGCGGTACTGGAATGTGACCAGCGTGCGCGCGTTACCGCCACAGCCGCGACCACCAGGGCGGCGGGACGGGCAGCGTGAATATCCTCATCAGCATCGTGGCATTCATCGTGGCCATTGGCATACTTATCACCGTGCACGAGTTCGGTCATTTTATCGTGGCACGTTATTTGGGTATCAAGGTGCTGCGTTTCTCCATTGGTTTCGGCAAGCCCCTACTGCGCTGGCAACGCCATCCGGAGTCGACCGAGTATGTGATTGCCTGGCTGCCGCTTGGTGGCTACAACAAGTTTCTCGATGAACGGGAAGATGAGGTGCAGGAAGCGCAGAAGCATCTCGCGTTCAATCGCCAGCCTTTGGTGAAGCGTTTCCCGGTGGTGCTGGCAGGGCCGATATTCAATCTGTTGTTCGCGGTGCTGGCCTACTGGGTCATTTTTATGATCGGCATTCCAGGTATCACGCCGATTGTTGGCGATATAAGTGCCAATTCACCGGCGGCCCTGGCGGGTTTTGTCAAGCAGGATGAGATTCTTGCGGTCAACGGCCATCCCACGCTCACATGGGATACGGTTCTGGTGAGACTCTTTGAAGGCGTGATGCAAAGCAGCAACGTGGATGTGCGGGTGCGCAATCCCGGCAATGCTGAACAGCAGTTGGTGCTGCATGCGGTCAATACCCGCGCCCTGACCGAGCCAGGCCAACTGCTCACGGGTCTGGGTTTGAGCCAGTGGAATCCAGATCTTCCGGCCGTGATTGACAAGCTTGAGGACGACGGTACTGCCAAGGCTGCTGGCCTGAGGCCAGGTGATCAGATTATTCAGGTGGGCTCGGCGCCTATCCAATCCTGGCAGCAACTGGTCAAGATACTACAAGCTTCCGCCGGCAAGACCTTGTCCATCACTGTGGAACGGGGTGGCCGGACTCGGGTTCTGTCTTTGCCCGTGGGGACGACGCAGGGGCCTGGCGGACAGATGGTGGGGCACATCGGCGCCATGGTGCGAATCCCTCCCGGATTCGGCGAGCGTTTGCGGGCGGAACAACGGTATAATCCCGCGGCCGCTCTGGGGCATGCATTTGCGCGCACCGGCAGCCTCGCTTGGCTCACCCTGGATGCTTCCTGGAACATGGTGATCGGCAAGGTTTCCCTGCGCAACCTGAGCGGGCCGATTGATATTGCGCAGTACGCAGGCTACACCGCGGAGAGCGGCTTGGTGCCGTTCCTGGCGTTCCTCGCCATCGTGAGTATCAGCCTTGGAGTGCTGAACCTGCTGCCGATCCCGGTGCTGGACGGCGGTCACGTGTTGTATTACATCCTGGAAGCGGTGAAGGGCTCGCCATTGTCCGCCCAGGCCGAGATGACTGGCCAGCGCATCGGCATCGCTCTGCTGCTAATGCTCATGTGTTTCGCCATTTACAACGACCTCATGCGACTGTTCGGGTAAGGAGGATTGCAATTGGGCTTACTTAAAGGCACCGGGATTATCCTGGCCTCCGTGCTGTTCCTGGTGTTCACTGCTCCCGCCGCCCGAGCGGATGAGTCGTTTACCGCCAAAAAAATACAGGTCGTCGGCCTGCAGCGCATTTCCGAAGGCACGGTCTACGATTACCTGCCCATCAACATCGGCGACCAGATCAACGAAGCACGCATACAGGACGCCATCCGTGCATTGTACAAGACCGGGTTCTTTCGCGACGTGGAAATGCGTCGTGACGGCGATACCCTCATCATCATCGTGCATGAACGCCCTTCTATCGCGAATTTCGCGGTTACCGGCAACAAGATGATCAAGTCAGATGACCTTTACAAAGGTCTCGACAAGGCAGGCCTGTCCCAGGGACAAATTTTCAACCGGGTTACACTCGACGGGTTTATCCAGGATCTCACGGATCAATATTACAGTCACGGAAAATATGGAGTCGTAATCAAACCCACCGTGACCGATGTGGGTGACAACAAGGTGAACGTGGCAGTAAAAATCTCCGAGGGCACGACCGCCAAAATCCGCTCTATCACAGTCGTTGGAAATCACTCATTCAGCGAAAGTGAATTACGCGAGGCTTTCAAGCTCAAGGTGGCGAGTTTCTGGACTTTCTTCGGCAGCTCCGATGAGTATGCCCGTGAAAAACTGGTGGGAGACCTAGAATCCCTGCGATCCTATTATATGGATCAGGGCTATGCTGATTTTGCCATTGATTCAGCCCAGGTGGCGATTTCGCCGGATCGCAACAGCGTTTATATTACTGTAAACATTTCAGAAGGCGGGATTTACAAGATCAAGGACGTGAAACTGGCTGGTCAGTTCGTGGTGCCGGAAGCGGTGCTGCAAAAATTTGTGCTGGTAAAACCGGGAGATACTTTTTCACTTAAGCGCGCTACTACCACCTCTGACCTTATCCAGAAGCGTCTGGGCGTGGATGGCTATGGATTCGCCAAGGTTAACCCGATTCCCGACATTGACCGGCAGCACAAGCTGGTTTCAATGACCTTTTATGTCGATCCTGGTCAGCGGGTCTATGTCCGGCATATCAACTTCAGTGGCACTACCGGTACCGATGATGCGGTATATCGGCGCGAGATGCGTCAGTTCGAGGGCACCTGGCTTTCAAATGTAGACGTGGAACGCTCACGCGCGCGCCTGAATTTTCTGCCGTGGGTTACCAATGCGACGGTCAAGACTGTGCGTGTACCGGGATCGCCTGACCTAGTGGATTTGGATTATACGTTGACCGAACGCCCCGCCGGCACTGCGACCGCCGGTATTGGTTACGGCAGCTCTTCCGGATTGATCATTGACGGTCAGATTGTCAACGCCAATTTCCTCGGTACTGGCGAGCGTTTATCCATCCAGGCAAGCCGCAGTTACATCGGTCATCAGTACACTCTCGATTTTACCAATCCCTATTGGACCGTGAATGGCATCAGCCGTACGCTGGGACTGTTTCAGACCCAGACGTCCTCGCTCACCATCAACAGTGCACCGCTTTCCACCAACTCTTACGGTGCTTACATGAGCTTCAATATTCCGCTGACGGAGTACAGTGCCTGGGGCATTGGCGGCACCTACTCCCATAACGAACTGTTCACGGAACTAGGTTCTTCACAGCAATATGTGGTATTCGTCTCCAATCCTGGTAATGGCCATGTGTCTCAAATATTGGGCGCGTGTGCGGACAACCGGGGATTTAGCTTTTATTGCCAGTATCCAGCCTTGGAGTACAACACCTTCGAATCCAAAGTGAGTTATGTGCGTGATACCCGCAACCGGATTATTTTCCCGACCAGCGGCGCGCAGGAAACCCTCAGTCTTACAACTGCGTTACCGGGTTTTGACCAGGAATATTACATTTTGACTTACAAGCAACTGGCGTTCATCCCGCTGTTCAAGGGGTTCTTGTATGGAATCAACGGGGAGATGGATTACGGGGCACCCTACGGCAAGACGGCCATCTTTCCACCCTACAAGAATTTCTTTGACGGTGGACCTGATTCGGTGCGAGGCTGGCAGATAGGTACTCTGGGTCCGCGAGATTCGAGTGGCTATCCGTTCGGCGGCCGTGCCCAGATTTACATGCAGAATGAATTGATTCTGCCAAACTTCTTTGGCAAAAAGGAGGATGCAGGCAACGCCTCCAGCCGCTGGGCGGCCTTCGTTGACGTGGGCAACGCCTTTACCGACCCCGGCGATTTCCGCTGGAGCCGGTTGCGAGTGTCTACCGGCGTGGCGGCCACGTTCTTGACGCCCCTCGGCGCCATGAAATTCAGTTATGCTTTCCCGCTGAATCCCAAGCCCGGGGACCAGACGGAACGCTTCCAGTTCACCCTCGGCACCTATTTTTGATTATTTCGGAGTGCGTGTATGAAAATTTCATTCAGACTATCCATCGCTCTGATTGTGCTGGCCGCAGCCTTGTATACGGGGGGGGCAATGGCGGTTGACGTCAAGATCGGCGTGGTGGATATGGCCGCGCTGCTGGATAAGTCGCCCCAGGCGGAAGCGGCAAAGAAAGAAATGCATCTGAAATTTGATAGCCGCGGAAAAGCATTGCAATCCGAGCAGGACAATATCAAGAACCTCCAGGATCAGATCAATCGCAATGGCGCGGTCATGAGCGCCAGTCAGCTGCAAGATTTGCAGAACCAGTTGGACAACCAGCAGCAAGATTTCAGCCGCAAGCAGAGCGACTATATGGCAGACGTCAATGCGCAGCGCAATGAAGAATTGGGCAAGCTGCAGCAGGTAATACTCAAAGCAGTGCAGGAATTCGCCAAGAACCAGAGGTACAATCTCATTATCGGCGAAGGAGTCTTTTATGCGGACGGCACCGTGGATGTGACCGACCAGGTGCTGGGGCAGTTACAAAAGGATTTCAAGGCGCCGGCTGGATCATCTGCCGGCAGCGGCAACTGAGGCGGGATACGCGTGCCGGCCGGATGCACGCTCGCTGAGCTGGCGGAACGCTGCGGGGGTACCTTGCGTGGTGACGGCAACACGCGTATAGATGGAATAGCCACCATCCAGCGTGCCGGACCCGGCACCATCACGTTTCTTTCCAATCCGCATTACCGGCGTTACCTGAGCGAGACGCGCGCCGCTGCCGTGATTCTGGCGCCGGAAGATGTGGAAGCCTGTCCGGTGCCGGCTCTGGTATCGACCAATCCGTATCTCGTGTATGCCCGTGCGGCCACGCTGCTCGCTCCCGTGCTGCCGGCGCGCCGGGGTGTGGACGCCAGGGCCAATGTGCATCGCGGCGCAACGATTGCTACCGAGGCCTGGATTGGGCCAGGTGCTGTGGTGGAAGAAGGCGCCGTGATCGGAGACGGCGTGTCCGTCGGTCCAAACTGCATGGTCATGACCGGCGCCCATGTGGAAGAGCGCAGCAGGCTGGTGGCCAACGTAAGTTTGTGTCATGACATTCGGGTGGGCAGGCGCGCCCTGATTCATCCCGGCGCCGTGATTGGTGCTGACGGTTTCGGTATCGCGCGCGATGGTGAACGGTGGATCAAGGTTCCACAACTGGGCTCGGTGATAATCGGCGATGATGTGGAAATTGGCGCCAACACCACCATTGACAGAGGCGCCCTGGAGGACACCGTTATTGGCAACGGTGTCAAGCTGGATAATCTTATCCAGATAGGGCATAACGTTCGGATCGGCGAGCACACTGCCATTGCCGGTTGTGTCGGAATTTCCGGCAGCGCCGTCATCGGCCGCCGTTGCATGATTGGCGGCGCTGTCGGCGTTGTCGGGCATATCGAGATCTGTGATGATGTGACCGTGACCGGCATGACGGTCGTGTCACATTCCATCCATGAAGCAGGTGTGTATTCAGGCAGTTTACCCATGGATACCGCAGTACAGTGGCGCAAGAACAGCGTGCGCTTTCGTCAGCTCGATGAGCTCGCGCGCCGGCTCATAGCTATTGAAAGGAAACTGAAGGATTGAACAGCATGTCCAAGGAACCGCTTCTCGACATTCACGCCATCATGAAGCAGCTGCCGCACCGCTACCCATTCCTGCTGGTGGATAGAGTTCTGGACTGCAAGCCGGGCGTGTCGCTTACCGCTGTCAAGAATGTCACCATCAATGAGCCGTTTTTTCCCGGTCATTTTCCCCATCGGCCGGTCATGCCGGGTGTGTTGATTTTGGAGGCCTTGGCCCAGGCCACAGGGCTGTTGGCGTTCGCCACCATCGGTCATTCACCGGAGCCGAACGAGCTTTACTATTTCGTTGGCATAGACAATGCGCGTTTCAAAAAGCCGGTGGAACCCGGTGACCAGATGCTGCTCAAGGTAGAGTATCTGTGGGACAAGCGTGGCATTTGGAAATTCAAGGCCCGGGCGGAAGTGGATGGGCGCGTGGTTACGGAAGCCGAGCTCATGTGTGCAGCACAGGAGTTTGAGCTTTGATTGATCCGCGCGCGGTCGTGGATCCGTCTGCCCATATCGCAGCGGACGTGACGGTGGGGCCACTAGCGTTCATTGGTCCGCAAGTGGAAATTGGTTCTGGTACCCGGATCGGACCTCACGCGGTGATACAGGGGCCCACACGCCTTGGGCGCGACAACCGCATTCTTCCGTTCGCATCCCTCGGCGGCATCCCCCAGGACAAGAAGTATGAGGGCGAACCCACCTGGCTGGAGATCGGCGACCGCAATACTTTTTTCGAATTCGTTACCATCAACCGCGGTACGGCCCAAGACAAGGGCCGCACTGTTATAGGTGATGATAATTGGATCATGGCCTATGTACACATTGCTCACGATTGCCTGCTAGGCAATAATACAATCTTGGCAAATAACACCACGCTTGCCGGCCATGTCACTATAGAAGACTGGGCCGTCTTGGGTGGGTTCACCAAGGTTCATCAGTTCTGCCGCATCGGCGCTCATAGTTTCACTGGCATGAATGTGGATATTACTCGCGACATACCGCCCTATGTCATGGTTTCTGGTACGCCCGTGGAGCCGAGGGGCATCAACAGTGAGGGTCTGCAACGGCGCGCGTACACAGCGGAACAGATCCGCAACATCAAGAACGCGTACAGGGTTCTGTATCGCTCGGAGTTGCGGCTGGAAGAAGCTATCGAAAAGCTGCGCGCGCTGGCCTCGACTCAGCCAGAAATTGCCTGTATGGTCGAATTCCTGGAGACGAGTGAGCGCAGCATCACCCGTTGAGTCCATCACACGGCTCTTCACAGGTATCATCAGGACATGCTGCGAATCGGCATCATCGCGGGGGAAAGTTCCGGAGATCATCTGGGCGCGGGCCTGATTCAGGCAATCCGCGAACGCGCACCTGATGCGGAATTCGAAGGCGTTGCGGGTCCCGAGATGACCGCAGCCGGCTGCAAACCTCTGGCTCAGGCCGAAGAACTGGCCGTCATGGGTATTACCGAGGTACTGGCGCACTTGCCGCGGCTGCTGCGTTTACGGCGCCGCCTGCGCAAGCATTTTCTGGCCTCCCGGCCCGATATCTTCATCGGCATTGATGCCCCCGATTTTAACCTCGGCCTTGAAGCAAAGTTGCGCAAGGCGGGTATCCGCACCGTTCATTATGTGAGCCCTTCCATCTGGGCATGGCGTCCACGGCGAGTGTTTACCGTCGGCAAGGCTGCGGATCTGGTGTTGTGCCTTCTGCCTTTCGAACCGCCACTGTATGAAAAACACGGCTTTCGCGCGGTGTTTGTCGGTCACCCCCTGGCGGACAGCGTTCCGCAAACCCTGGATCGCAATGCGCTGCGCAAGGTGCTGCATCTGCCGACTGACTGCCAACTGGTAGCGTTACTGCCGGGCAGCCGCTATACCGAGGTGGAACGGTTGGGGCCGCTGTTTCTCGAGACTGCCCAATGGCTGGCGAATAAGTTGCCGGTACTGAAGTTCGTCATACCCGCTGCCACACCCTCTTTAAGCCGTTACATCAAGAACCAGTTGCGCATGCTCAAACCGGACTTGCCCGTCACTGTAGTAGACGGCCACGCGCGCGAAGTGCTGGGGGCGGTGGACGCGGGACTCATAGCTTCCGGCACTGCGACCCTGGAAGCCCTGCTGTGGTACTGCCCCATGGTGGTGGCTTACCGCATTGCCGCCAGCAGTTATGTGCTGGTGCATGTGCTGGGGTTCCGGTGCGCCAGTCATGTGTCACTGCCCAATCTGCTGGCCGGCCGTGAAATAGTGCCGGAACTTCTGCAGTACCGCGCATTGCCTTATGACCTAGGTACGGCGGTACTCAGGCTGCTGCAGGATGAAGCCGCCCGCGCTGCGCAACTTAAAAGTTTTTCTGCTTTGAGCCGCAATTTGCGCTGCCGGGCCAACGACCGTGCGGCCGACGCGGTGCTGGCGTTGCTGCCAATACAATCCACGGCGGCAGGGTAGAATGGCAACAAGCGCAGGCGCGGGAGCCGCCATGCAACCGACCATGGCTTGGAAGGAAAACGGCATCGTCATCGCCGGTGTGGATGAAGCCGGACGCGGGCCGCTGGCTGGCCCGGTGGCCGCTGCCGCGGTGATTCTGGCGCCATCCAATCCCGTCGATGGTTTGAAAGATTCAAAACTACTTACGCCTGCACAGCGGGAGACATTGGCTACGGAAATTCGCGCGCGGGCCTTAGCGTGGGCGGTGGGTTGGGCCGATCATGCAGAAATAGACCGTCTGAACATTTTGCGGGCTTCGCTGCTGGCGATGCAGCGGGCGGTAGCAGCACTGGGCGTGAATCCGGAAAAAGTGTTGGTGGACGGCAACCGCTGCCCATCCTTGTCCTGTCCCGTGGAAGCTATCGTGAAGGGTGACCGAACCATCGCCGCTATCAGCGCCGCCTCCATCCTCGCCAAAGTGGAACGTGACGCACTCATGCGGCGTTTTGACAGAGAATTCCCCATGTACGGTTTTGCTGTTCACAAGGGCTATCCCACATCGGCGCATCTGAATGCGCTCGCGAACCACGGCGTCTGCGCCATTCACCGGCGTTCTTTCGCGCCGGTAAAACACTGCCCGAAAAAAATCGCCTGAGTATGACACCGCGTTTCATACATCTGCGCCTGCACAGCGAGTACTCGCTGGTGGACAGTGTCATCCGCGTGCCGGAACTGGTACAGATTGTGTCCGATATGCAGATGCCGGCGGTGGCGCTCACGGACCAGGGCAATCTGTTTGCGCTGGTAAAGTTCTATAAGGCAGCCCAAGCCAAAGGCATCAAGCCCATCATCGGTGCGGATTTGCGGCTCCATGATGAAGAAACCGATGCATTTTCCATCTTTACGTTGTTGTGCTGCAACCAACAGGGTTACCGCAATCTCTCGACGCTCATCACCCGCAGCTATCTTGAAGGCCAGCAGCGCGGTGTGCCTATGCTGGTGCGACAGTGGCTGGTAGGGCATACCGATGGTTTGATTGCATTGTCCGGCGGCCGTGAAGGCGATGTGGGCCGCACGCTGCTAGCGGGCCGCGATGCGCGCCCGCTGCTCGCGGAATGGCAACGGCTTTTTTCAGACCGTTTCTACGTCGAATTGCAGCGTACCAGCCGGGAAAGAGAGGAAGAGTATCTGCGTGCTGCGGTGCAACTCGCAGCTACTGCCGGCGTGCCGCTGGTAGCCACCAACGACGTACGGTTCCTTAACGCGGAAAGTTTCGAAGCGCATGAAGCGCGTGTCTGCATACAAGAAGGTCATACACTCAACGACCCGCGTCGTCCACGACGCTACAGCGAGCAGCAGTATTTGCGCAGCGAACAGGAGGTGTTGCAACTGTTCGGCGATTTGCCGGAAGCGGTGGAAAACAGCGTCGAGATTGCGCGGCGCTGCAATTATGAACTGCATCTCGGCAAAAACTTCCTGCCGGCCTATCCAGTGCCGGATGGCCACAGCATTGAAACCTTTTTACGTACCGAAGCCAGTACCGGACTGGATCAGCGGCTCGCCTTGCTGCCTGACGGTACAGACGCAGATCGTGAAACGCGCGCGCGACCTTACCGCGAACGCCTGTCGCTTGAACTGGATGTAATCCTGCGCATGGGTTTTGCCGGATACTTTCTCATCGTCGCTGATTTTGTCCGCTGGGCCAGGGAGAATGGCGTGCCGGTGGGGCCGGGACGCGGCTCCGGCGCCGGCTCACTGGTGGCATATTCACTGGGTATCACCGACCTGGATCCGCTGGAGCATGACCTGCTGTTCGAGCGTTTCCTCAATCCCGAGCGTGTGTCCATGCCGGACTTCGACGTAGATTTCTGCATGGAAGGCCGCGATCGGGTGATTGATTACGTGGCGGAACGCTATGGCCGCGGGCGCGTGTCACAGATCATTACTTACGGCAGCATGGCAGCGCGCGCGGTCGTTCGCGACGTGGGCCGCGTGCTGGGTCATCCCTACGGTTTCGTGGATCAGATTGCCAAACTCATTCCCTTCGAACTGGAGATGACGCTCGACAAGGCTCTGGAGCAGGAACCGGAATTGAAGAGGCGTTATAAGGCGGAAGAAGATGTGCGCCAGCTCATTGAACTGGCCCGCTCGCTGGAGGGATTGGCACGGAATGCGGGCAAGCACGCCGGCGGCGTAGTGATTGCGCCGTCTGAATTGACCGAATTTATGCCGCTTTATTGCGAAGCTGGCAGCACCCATCCGGTGACGCAACTGGACAAGGACGACGTGGAAGCCGTGGGTCTCGTGAAATTCGATTTCCTGGGGTTGCGTACCCTGACCATCATTGACTGGGCGGTGCGCATCATAAATGTCGACCGCAGCACCAAAAATCAGACACCCGTGGACATCGCCGCCCTTCCCATGGATGACGCTGAAACCTACGCGTTGCTGAAACGCTGCCAGACCACGGCGGTCTTCCAGTTTGAGTCTCGCGGTATGAAGGATCTGATCCGCCGGATCAAGCCCGACCGCTTCGAAGACATTGTGGCTCTGGAAGCGCTGTTCCGCCCTGGCCCGATGCACATGGTGGACGACTTCATCGCCCGCAAGCACGGCAAGGCCAAGATGGATTACCTGCATCCGAAACTGGAACCGGTTCTCAAATCAACCTATGGTGTGATCCTCTACCAGGAGCAGGTCATGCAGATCGCTCAGCTGCTGGCTGGTTACAGCCTGGGGAGTGCGGATTTATTGCGCCGTGCCATGGGTAAGAAGAATGCGGAAGAAATGGCGGAGCAACGCGATGTATTCACGAAAGGCGCGGTGGAGCGCGGTGTAAATCCGCGGCTTGCCACCCACATCTTCGATCTGATGGAAAAGTTTGCAGGTTACGGTTTCAACAAATCCCATTCCGCGGCGTATGCCGTACTAACTTACCAGACTGCATGGCTCAAGGCACATTATCCGGCCGCCTTTATGGCGGCGGTGCTGTCTTCCGACATGGACCACACCGACAAGGTGGTGACGCTGATTGATGAATGCCGTTCCATGGAATTGGCGATCCTACCACCTGACATCAACAGCTCCGGCTATAAATTCACGGCGGCGGATCAAAAAAGTATTCGGTACGGACTGGGTGCCATCAAAGGCGTGGGGTTTGCGGCTATCGAAGGCGTGCTGGACGAGCGGATGCGCAGTGGTGATTTCAGAGGCGTGGAAGATTTCTGCGGCCGGATTGATCTGCAGAAAGCCAACCGGCGCGTTATCGAAGCCCTGATTCGCGCCGGGGCTCTGGATTCCCTCGGTCCAAACCGCGCAACCATCATGGCGAATTTGCCGGAAGCGCTGGCACGCTCGGATCAGAATATGCGCGTGCGTGCCGCAGGCCAGAACGATTTATTCGGTCTGTCCGGAGCTGCGGTCATTAAACCAGCGCAACCGCAATCTGCTGCAATGCTTCCGGACTGGGAGGAAGATGAGCGCCTCCACGGCGAGAAGGAGACCCTCGGCCTGTACCTTACCGGCCATCCGGTGACCCGTTATGCCGCGGACCTGCGGCACGTCGTGACCGCACCACTGGGCGAGTTGGCAGATGAAACGCCGCCGGCCGGCGATGGTGAGCGTGGTTATGGCTACAATGCAGCATCGCGTAACGTGACCGTAGCCGGTCTGGTAATGGGCTTGCGCAAGCGCAGCGGGCGCGTCAGCTTGGTGCTGGATGATCGAAGCGGCCGGCTGGAAGTCACTTTGTTTGAGGAGGCCTACAACCGCTTTCGCTCTCTGGCGCTGAAGGACAAGGTAGTGATCGTCGAAGGCCGGCTGGCATTTGACGAATTCATCAGTGCCTGGCGCGTTACCGTGAAGAACATGTACGGTGTGGATGAGCTGCGGGAGCGCTATGTGCGGCGTCTGGACTTGGACTGGGCGCCGGACGCGGCAGCGGATTTCGCCGCACACCTCAAGGACGCGCTCAAGCCCCATTTGGGCGGCCGTTGCAGCGTCTGGGTACGTTATCTGGGACAGCAGGCGAGCGTGCCCGTGCCCTTGGGGGACGCGTGGCGGGTGCACCCTGCAGAAAACCTGATCCGGCGGTTGGAGACCTGGCTGGGGGCGGATAAAATCCGTTTGCACTACGGCGCGCGTCCCCTGGATACTACCAGGGCAGCGGCCAGCGCCTAGGGACTTGTGCCCCACGGCTTCAGCCGGTACCGTTTGTAACCCTCTGGGTGCATATCTGAAAGATGAACCTCAATTTCCTCGAATTTGAACAGCCCATCGCCGAACTCGAGGCAAAAATCGAGGAGCTGCGTTTCGTAGGTGACGAGTCCGCCGTCAGCATCACCGATGAAATCGAGCGCCTGCAGGCCAAGAGCCGCACCCTCACGGAAACCATTTTCTCGGGCCTGAGCGCTTGGCAGGTGGCGCAATTGGCGCGCCATCCGCTGCGGCCCTATACGCTGGACTACATCCCACGTATCTTCACGGACTTCGAGGAATTGCACGGCGACCGGGTCTTTGGCGACGATCAGGCCATCGTTGCCGGTGTGGCGCGGCTCGACGGCCGGCCGGTGGCGGTTATAGGCGAACAAAAAGGCCGCGACACCAAGGAGAAAGTGCGCCGCAATTTTGGCATGCCGCGGCCGGAAGGGTATCGCAAGGCTCTGCGCATCATGAAACTGGCCGAGCGCTTCCGCCTGCCGCTCATGACCTTCATTGACACACCCGGCGCATATCCGGGCGTGGGTGCTGAGGAACGCGGCCAATCCGAAGCCATCGCGCGCAATCTGTTCGAGATGTCCACGCTGCGGGTGCCAATCATTTGCACCGTGATCGGCGAAGGCGGTTCCGGCGGCGCGCTCGCCATCGGTGTGGGCGACCGGGTGCTCATGCTGCAATACAGCATCTATTCGGTGATTTCGCCGGAAGGCTGCGCATCCATCCTGTGGAAGAGCGCGGACAAGGCCAGCGAAGCGGCGGAAGCCATGGGCATCACCGCGGAACGGCTCAAGAGCCTCGGACTCATCGATACCGTGCTGGAGGAACCGCTGGGAGGCGCGCATCGCAATCCAGAAAGCATGGCCACTGCCGTCAAAAAAGCCTTGAGCGACAACTTGAGCCGGCTCGAACATATTTCCATGGACGAGTTGCTGGAAGCGCGCTACAAGCGTTTCATGAGTTTCGGCAGCTACAAGGAGTGAGCGCCGCGCCCGCTCGCTGTACGTGAGTTTCGATCCCGATAAACTGATTATGATGCTGCGCGGCCTTCCGGCCGCGCAATGCTATTGGATCGGCTACAGCGGTGGCCTGGATTCCAGCGTTTTGCTGCATGCGCTTGTGCAACGCAGGCATGCGCTTGGGGCTGAACTGCGCGCAGTGCATGTGAATCATCATGTCAATTCCCGTTCCAATGACTGGCAGGCACATTGCACGCGGGTATGTGCGAAATTGCAGATACCCCTGGAGTGCCGCAGTGTCGAGGTGAAACCCGCGAAAGGAGAGAGCCTCGAAGCCGTGGCGCGTGAACTGCGTTATACGGTGTACCGCGAGCTGATGCGTGCGGATGACATGCTGCTGCTGGCCCATCATCAGGATGACCAAATGGAAACCTTCCTGCTCCAAGCTCTGCGCGGTGCCGGCTTGCGCGGTCTTGCCGGCATGCCGGCAATTGCCAATCTCGGCGTTGGCAAACTGGCGCGCCCACTGCTGGGTTATCCGCACGCCGAACTGCACGCGTGGGCGAACGCACAAGAACTCGACTGGCTCGATGATCCAAGCAATGCGGACGCACGCTTTGACCGCAACTATCTGCGTCAACACGTGATTCCACTGATCCGCGAGCGCTGGCCATCGGCGGCGCAAACCATGTCCCGCAGCGCGCGCCATTGCGGCGAGGCACTCGAATTGCTTGCCGGCGCAGCGGCAGAAGATTGGGTCACGTGCGTGGATCAGCAGAACGCTACGCTGGCAGTGTCCGCCCTGCAAACACTTGAGGTACGCCGCGCCAAAAACTTGCTGCGCTACTGGTTGGAAAAACTGGATATTCCGTTGCCGCCGGCCCACAAACTGGAACAAATCATGCACGATGTGCTGCCCGCAGGCGCCGACCGCAACCCCTGTGTCAGCTGGGAAGGCGCGGAACTACGCCGTTACCGCGGCCGCCTGTACGCCTTGACACCGTTGCCAGAGCCGCCGGCCGGTGAATTCCAGCTGCAGCGGGGCGAGCCAGTAAAGCTGGATTCGGGGCTGGGAATCCTGCAACTGGTGGCGGCCACAGGAGAAGGCTTGCGCGCCTCTGTATACCCAGCCGCAGGTTTCAAGGTGAGTTTCCGCTCCGGCGGCGAGCTCTGCCAGCCGGCGGGACATGCCCACCGCCGGCCCCTCAAGAAGTGGCTGCAAGAACTCGGCGTGCTGCCCTGGATGCGGGAACGCTTGCCGCTCATCTACCTCGGCGACCAACTGGCCGCTGTAGCGGGCCTGTTTGTGTGCGCACCGTTTGCAGCCAGTACGGGCGAACCGGGTTTGCGCATTGAATGGTTGCCTCATCCGCGGTTGCAGTAGCGGATCCGCGAAGACATAGGGCGCGCGCGCTTCCACTTCTTTCAAGCCGCTGAGTCTGCTAGTCTGTTCTCCCGATTCAGCGGAGCCATCCCGGCGCCGCGTCGGGAGTCCTGATGGCCCATTTCGTGTTTGTCACCGGCGGCGTGGTTTCTTCCCTCGGGAAGGGCATCGCCTCCGCCTCCCTGGGCGCCATTCTCGAAGCCCGCGGTCTCAAGGTCAGCATGGTGAAGCTGGATCCCTACATCAATGTGGATCCCGGCACCATGAGCCCATTCCAGCACGGCGAGGTGTTCGTCACCGAAGACGGCGCCGAGACCGATCTGGACCTGGGGCACTATGAACGATATGTGCGCACCCGCATGGGCCGCAGCAACAACTTCACCACCGGCCGCATCTACGAAAACGTGATTCGCAAGGAACGCCGCGGTGATTATCTTGGCGGCACCGTGCAGGTGATTCCGCATATAACCGACGAGATCAAGCGTTGCATCCGCGAAGGCTCCGGCAACGCCGACATCTGCATGGTGGAAATCGGCGGTACCGTGGGTGACATCGAATCATTGCCGTTCCTCGAAGCCATCCGCCAGATGGGTATCGAGATGGGCCGCGGCAAGTGCGTGTACATGCATCTGACGCTGGTGCCCTATATCCCCACTTCCGGTGAGACCAAGACGAAACCCACGCAGCATTCCGTCAAGGAACTGCGCTCCATCGGTATTCAGCCAGATATTCTTCTGTGCCGTGCGGCCAAACCGCTGCCGGACGAAGCGCGCCGCAAGATTGCGCTGTTCACCAACGTGGAAGAACGCGCGGTGATTTCCGCGCCGGATGCGGACGACATCTACAAGATTCCGCTGATCCTGCACAGCCAGGGTCTGGACGATATCGTGGTCGATCATTTGCGTATCAACGCCAAGTCCGCGAACCTGAGCGAATGGCGGCGTGTGGTGGAAGCCCGAACGAATCCTGAAGCCACTGTCAATGTAGCCATGGTCGGCAAGTACGTCAATCTTGCGGATGCGTACATGTCCTTGAATGAAGCTCTGAAACACGCGGGCATCCACACCCACACGGACGTGAAAATCCATTACGTTGACTCCGAGGAATTGATCAAGCACGGCACCGGTCTATTGCGCGGCATGGATGCCATCCTGGTGCCCGGTGGCTTCGGTGAACGCGGTATCGAGGGCAAGATTGCCGCCGCCGGTTATGCCCGCGAGCACCGCATTCCCTATCTCGGCATCTGTCTCGGCCTGCAAGTGGCGGTGACGGAATTCGCCCGCAATATGGCAGGCCTGAAGGGCGCCCACAGCACCGAATTTGAGCGCAACGCGCCCCATCCGGTGATCGCGCTGATCACCGAATGGCGGGACCGCGGCGGCCAGACCGAAACCCGCAGCGAGCAATCGGATCTGGGAGGCACCATGCGCTTGGGCGCCCAGGAAGCGCGCCTCAAGGCCGGCACCCTGGCCCACAAGTTGTATGGCAGGGACGTGATCTCCGAACGCCATCGCCACCGTTACGAATTCAACAATAATTACCGCGAGCAGCTTGAGAAGAAAGGCCTGGTGTTTTCCGGCCATTCCGTCGACGATCTGGTGGAAATCATCGAGTTGCCGGCTCATCCGTTCTTCATTGCCACTCAGTTTCACCCCGAATTCACGTCCACACCGCGCGATGGCCACAAGCTGTTCAGCGGCTTCATCAGGGCAGCGCGTGAATACGCCGCGGCGCAGCCGGCGCTCAAGGCGGCACGCGCATGAAACTCTGCGGCTTTGACGCCGGTCACGATCAACCGTTCTTTCTCATCGCCGGACCAGACACACTGGAAAGCGAGCAGTTGGCACTGGACGTGGCCGGGCATCTCAAGGAAGTCACGCAGCGTTTGAAGATTCCCTATATCTTCAAGGGTTCCTTCGACAAAGCGAACCGTACTTCCGGCAGGAGCTACCGCGGTCCCGGCATGGAGGAGGGCTTGCGCATCCTTGAAAAGGTGCGCAAGAGTATCGGCGTGCCGGTATTGACTGACGTGCACGAAGACACACCTATCGAAACCGTCGCGGCCGTGGTGGACGTGATTCAGACACCGGCGTTTCTATGCCGCCAAACCAATTTTATCCAACGCGCCGCTAAAGCCGGTAAACCCGTGAACATCAAGAAAGGGCAATTCCTGTCACCCTGGGAAATGGCGAATGTGGTGGAAAAAGCCGGTGCCACCGGCAACCGGCAGATTCTGGTGTGCGAACGCGGCTTTTCATTTGGTTACAACAATCTGGTCACCGATATGCGTGGCCTCGCGGTCATGCGCAACACCGGTTGTCCGGTGGTGTTCGACGCCACCCATTCGGTGCAACTGCCGGGCGGTCAGGGCGGCAGTTCCGGCGGCCAGCGCCAGTTCATTCCGGTACTGGCTCGCGCCGCCATTGGCGCGGGCGTCGCCGGCATCTTCATGGAAACCCACCCGGATCCCGATAATGCGCTCTGCGACGGGCCGAATTCCTGGCATCTTGCTCTGATGGAGGAATTGCTGCTTACGCTGAAGGCGCTGGACAGTACAGTGAAACGTAATCCGTATGTGGAAGGCAAACTGCCCGCATGAATTGCAACCGATAACCGGAAACACCGTGGTATGGCCCAGATAGCTGATTTGCGTGCACGCGAGATTCTCGATTCCCGCGGGAATCCCACTGTAGAAGTAGACGTGATTCTGGATTCCGGGATCGTGGGCCGTGCGGCGGTACCCTCCGGCGCATCCACCGGTTCACGCGAAGCAGTGGAACTGCGTGATGGTGATGCCAAGCGTTACGGTGGAAAGGGCGTGCGCACAGCTGTTGCCAACGTGAAAGGTGAAATTCTGCGTCGCGTGCGTGGCATGAACGTGGAGGATCAGGAAAAACTCGACCGTGCTTTGATTGAACTGGACGGCACGCCCAACAAATCGCGTCTGGGAGCCAACGCCGTCTTAGGAGTGTCGCTGGCTACGGCACGGGCCGCGTCCCGCGAATACGAGATGCCGTTGTACCGCTGGCTGGGTGGCGAGCACGCAGTCACTCTTCCGGCGCCACAGATGAATGTCATCAACGGCGGTGTGCATGCCGACAACAGCGTGGACCTGCAGGAATTCCTGATCCTGCCGGTGGGTGCGCCCAGTTTTTCGGAAGCATTACGTTATGGCGCCGAAGTTTTCCATGCGCTCAAGAAAGTGTTGCACCAGCGTGGTTTGAGCACGACAGTCGGTGACGAAGGCGGCTTTGCGCCGAATCTGCCGTCCAACGAAGTGGCCCTGGAAGTCATAATGGAAGCTATCCAGCATGCGGGTTACGAGCCAGGCGGCGACATTTATCTGGGTCTGGACGCCGCCAGCAGCGAGTTTTACAAGAACGGGCACTATCATCTGGAGTCTGAAAACCGGCATTACAACTCCAGCGAATTCGCCGAATACCTGGCGCGGCTCGTGGACCGCTATCCTATCCTCAGTATCGAGGACGGCATGGCGGAAAACGACTGGGACGGCTGGCGGTTGCTGACCCAGCGGCTGGGCGAAAAGGCGCAACTGGTTGGCGATGATATCTTTGTGACCGACACGAAAATACTCAAAGAAGGCATCCGCGAGAACATCGCCAATTCCATCCTCATCAAGCTGAACCAGATCGGTACGCTCACGGAAACTCTGGCGGCCATAAACATGGCAGCGACCGCGGGTTACAGCGCGGTCATCTCCCACCGTTCCGGCGAGACCGAAGATACCAGCATTGCCGACCTGGCCGTAGGCAGCCGCGCGACCCAGATCAAGACCGGCTCCCTGTCGCGCTCGGACCGGCTTGCCAAGTACAACCAGTTGCTGCGCATCGAGGAATCCCTGGGCACGCGGGCGCGCTATCATGGCCGTGGAGCATTTCCGGCCAGTGTGATCCGGCAACCATGAACAAGCGCGGGCTGCAACTGAAACTTCTGCTGCCGGTGATTCTGGTGCTGTTGTTGCTGCTGTTCCATTACGACCTGTGGTTCGGCCAGGGCGATCTGCATGAGGCCTGGAAACTGCAACAGCAGGTGAATGCACAGCAGGCCGAAAACGTCGAACTCACGAAACGCAACCAGGCGCTGGCGGCTCAGGTACAGGACTTGAAACAGGGCCAGGCGGCCATCGAGGAACAGGCACGCAGCGATCTGGGCATGATCAAAAAAGGCGAGACCTTCTACCAGATCGTGCGTGTGCCGCCACCGGCACAGTCAAATAATTAAGTGTATGGGGAATGAACCGCGGTTCTGGGCGGTGATTCCTGCCGCCGGCACCGGAGTGCGCATGGGCGGCGCCATTCCCAAACAATACCTGACACTCGCGGGCCGCACGGTCATCGAGCACGTATTAAATGTTTTTCTGGCCGATACGCGCATCGCGGGCATCAGCGTGGCGATCGCGGAAACCGATCAACATTGGCAGCACTATCTGGTGCGCTCCCAGGGTAAACCGGTGCGCATCGTCAAGGGTGGGGCGCAGCGGGCCCATTCGGTGGCGAACGCCTTGCAGGCCTTGCGCGAGGAATTGCACGCGCAGGACTGGGTGCAGGTGCATGATGCGGTACGTCCGTGTCTGCATGCTGAGGACATGAATCAACTTATCGATACATTGAGACAGGATCCGGTCGGCGGCATATTGGCGACGCCATTGGTAGATACTGTGAAAACCGTGGACCAGGAGTATCGCATCAGTGCAACACCCAGTCGCCAGAATCTATGGCGTGCCCTCACGCCGCAGATGTTCCGCTACGGATTACTTATGGAAGCATTGGATGGCGCACTCAAACGCGGTGAAGCGCCTACGGACGAAGCGGCCGCCATGGAAAGCGCCGGACATCCGGTGCGCGTGGTTGAAGGTCGAAGCGACAACATCAAGATCACCTGCATCGGAGACCTGGGTTTGGCGGAAGCCATACTGAAACAGCGCGGAGATAGGCACACATGAGGATCGGCCAGGGCTTCGATGTACACCGGTTTGGTGACGGCAACACTTTCATGCTTGGAGGTGTGCGCGTGCCGTTCATACGCGGTGTGATCGCGCATTCAGACGGCGATGTGTTGCTGCATGCGCTGTGTAATGCGCTACTGGGTGCCGCTGGGTTGGGGGACATCGGCCAGCATTTTCCTGACAGCGATCCCCAGTACAAGGGTGCCGACAGCCGCATGCTGCTGCGTGAGGTGCTGGCGAAACTGCGTGTCCTGAAACTGAAGCCCATAAATATGGATGCAACATTGATCGCCCAGGCGCCGAAATTCGCACCCTACATTCCCGCCATGTGCGCCAACCTGGCCGCTGATCTCGGCCTGCCGTTGAACTGCGTAAATGTGAAGGCTACCACCACCGAGCGTCTCGGTTTCATTGGACGCGGTGAGGGCCTCGCCGCCCAGGTAGTGGTGCTGGTGGACGCTGTTCCGGAAACTGTCTGATAGCCATGGCAGCTTTGCCGGAATGGGCGCATGCACACGCTCCGATTGCATGTCAGGGTAAGATCCGTGCAACACCTGAAGATTTCCAGGTTGAAGAAATCCTGGGATTTGAAGCAGATGGCGCGGGCGAGCATCGCTTGCTCAGGGTGGAAAAGCGCGGCGCCAATACCATCTGGGTGGCGCGTGAACTGGCGCGCTATGCCGGGATACCCGCACGCGACGTGAGCTATGCCGGCATCAAGGACAGATATGCGGTCGTCATCCAGCATTTCAGCCTGTGGCTCGGCAAACATCCTGAGCCGGATTGGAGTGCATTGGCGAATCCGGAATTCCGGGTGCTTGTGGCGGCGCAGCATAGCCGCAAGCTCCGCACCGGCGCGCTCAAAGGCAATCGGTTCCGTCTGGTATTGCGCGAGCTCTCTGTTCCGGTTGCCGCATTGGAACCGCGATTGAAAATAATCCGCGAGCAGGGAGTACCCAATTATTTTGGCCCACAACGCTTTGGCCGCGACGGCAGCAATATTGAGCAGGTCGAACGATTCTTTGACGACCCGTGTTCCATCCGTGACCGCAAGCTGCGTGGACTGCTGCTATCCACGGCCCGCAGCCTTATATTCAATGCGGTGTTGTCACGGCGCGTGGCCGAGGGTAGCTGGAACGGGCCTTTGCCGGGCGAGGAGTGCATGCTGGATGGCAATCATAGCGTTTTTCATGCGGATAGCGTGGATGGCACATTGGTAGCGCGCGCTGCGTCTAGCGACGTGCACCCCAGCGGCCCGCTATGGGGCCGGGGCCAAAGCCGTGTGTCTGGAAAGGCTGCAGTATTGGAAAACCGTGTGGTGCAGGAGCATGTTTCATTCGCCCGAGGGCTCGAAGCGGCAGGTTTGGAGCAGGCGCGCCGTTCGTTACGTTTGCCAGTCCGGGATTTGGCTTGGCGAGTCGACGATGAGCATACGCTGACATTGGAATTCTTCCTGCCGGCTGGCGCGTATGCTACGGCGGTGTTGCGGGAACTTATAGGTACTGATACTGCGAATACAGGAGACAGCGATGCTGACGAGAATTGAACACGGAAATATTCTGGAACTGCGGCTCGCCCATCCGCCGGCCAATGCCCTCAATCCAGAATTGGTACAAAAGTTGCATGAAGCCATCCAAGCAGCGTCGAAAAGCAGTACACGCGCGCTGATCCTATCTGGCGCCGAGGGCATGTTTTCCGCGGGCCTCGACGTACCAGCATTGCTGAAACTGGATCGCGCCGCGATGCACGCATTCTGGAAGGAATTCATTAGTCTGCTACGGTTAATCGCCCTGTCACCCATACCGATAGCAGCGGCACTCACCGGCCACAGCCCTGCCGGCGGCGCGGTGCTGGCCATCTTCTGCGACACGCGTATTGCCGCCGAAGGCAAATTCAAGATCGGCCTCAACGAAGTGCGCGTGGGGCTGCCGGTGCCATCAGTCATCCACGCCGCGCTCAAACGGCTGGTCGGTGCACGTCAGGCGGAACGCCTGTGTCTACATGGCTTGCTGATCGCACCCGAGGAAGCTCTGCGCATCGGTCTTGTGGATCAGGTGCTGCCGCCGGAGCAGGTGATATCCGCGGCGCTGGAATGGTGCCGCAGCCTGTTGGAGCTTCCGCCGCAGGCGGTAGCCGCCACCCGCAAGCTGGCGCGCGCCGATCTCGTTAAGCTGTTCTCGGAGTTGGGCGAGCGCAGCCACGATGATCTGATGAACATGTGGTTCAGTGCTGAAACGCAAAGCGCGATGCGAGCACTGGTAGCGGAATTGGCGTCACGCAAAGGTTGATTGGGTTGCTGAGGTGATAGGCAAATGGATCATCAGGTGATGGTGTTTAAATGTTCGAGCTAAGTAAAAAATGGGCACCGATTCTCTTATCCCAACCAGAGACTGGAATGGGCTTTCAGATTATTTCAGTATATTTACGCGATGGGCGGCGAATTGATAACGTCGGAATTGTGGGCGGTACCGTTGCCGGGGTTAATGGTAAGGACGAAATACCCTTCGCAGAGGAGGATATTGTTGATATCAAGGTCATGAATGCGCCGCAGCGTCACTAATATAAAACTTGATTTGGCACAATACACATTTCATTAGATTCGAGATCGCTTGGCGCTGGACTGAGGCTTCAATACAAACCGGTTTCCTTCGCGGGAATGACGCAGTAAATGTCAATTGATTATGACAAAATGGATCCCGAAAAGATTCAATAAGCCGAGCGCCAGCAAGCCGATGCCGATGATGTAACGCAATAGCTTCAACCTTTCAAGAAGTTTTGGCCAGAACAGGACGATCAGGCCGCCTACCAGCGTGAAGATAACCAGCAGATTTATATTGAGTGTGATGTGCATGAGAGCATCTCCGGTAATAAAATGGATCAGCGGCCGTTCAACAATACATACACCGCGCCGGTGCCACCGTCCACCGGACGCGCGGAACAAAAGGCCATGACTTCGTCCCGTTGTCTGAGCCAGCCGTTGAGTTTCTGCTTGAGCACCGGCCCGCGCGGTCCGGAGCGGTAGCCCTTGCCGTGGATAATGCGCACACAGCGGATGCGCTTGCCGCGCACTGATTGCAGGAATTCGGCCAGAGCCCGGCGCGCGTCCTCACTGCGCAAGCCGTGCAGGTCAAGCTCCGCACCGACGCTGAAGTGGCCGCGCCGCAGCTTGCGCAGCACGGTGTTCTGCACACCGGGCTTGGTGTAGAACAAACCATCACCCAGCAAAGGTTCGGAGGGATCCGGCAGGCCGCTGAGACTGTCTTCCAATACTTCGGCGGCTGCCAAACGTGCAAAACGGGCGCGCGGTTTCGGTTTGGGCCCAGGGCGCACAGGTTTGGACGGCAGGCGTTTCGCATCCGCCACCGCGTCGCGGAACACACGCGCCTCTTCATCGCTGATTTTGCCGTTGCTTGTCATGAGCACCACTGGGCAACAGTATATCAAGCGTCGTTTTACAGTATCCTAAGGTTCGCTGTTTCATCCGCGGAATGACGAGTGAAAATCCTGCTCAGTAATGACGACGGCTGTCACGCCGAAGGTTTGCGTTGCCTGGCCGAAGCCTTGCGTGGCTTCGCCAGCGTCACCGTGGTGGCGCCGGACCGCAACCGCAGTGGCACCAGCCATTCCCTGACCCTGGACGCGCCCTTGCGGGTGCGGCGGGACGAACCGGACGTGGTGTGCGTGGACGGCACTCCCACCGATTGCGTGCATCTGGCCATCACTGGCCTGCTGGAAGACGAACCCGACATGGTGGTTTCGGGCATCAATTCCGGCGCCAATCTCGGTGATGACGTGTTGTATTCCGGCACGGTAGCGGCAGCCATCGAAGGCCGCTTCCTGGGATTTCCCGCCATCGCCGTGTCGCTGGTGACGGAAACGCCGCGCCATTACGCCACAGCCGCACGCGTCACCTGTGATCTGGTACAACGCTTGCTTACCAATCCGCTGCCGGCCAATACGATTTTGAATGTGAACGTGCCGGATGTGCCGTGGAATGAATTGCAGGGCGTGGAGGCCACGCGCCTGGGTCACCGGCACCGTTCCGAGCCGGTCACCAGGACGAGTGATCCGCGCGGCCGGCCGATTTATTGGGTGGGTCCGCCGGGCGCCGAACAGGATGCCGGCATCGGTACGGATTTCAATGCGGTGCGCCGTTGTTTTGTCTCGGTCACGCCCTTGCAGATTGATCTTACCCAGTACACCGCGTTGGAACCCCTGTCTCACTGGTTGCATGGCATACCATTGCCATGAATGTCGCCGGTACCCGCGGCATCGGCATGACCTCGGCACGCACCCGCGAGCGGCTTATGCTGCGCCTCAAGGAGCAGGGCATACGCAACGCGGCGGTGCTCAATCTCATCCGTTCTTCGCCGCGACACGTGTTCGTGGACGAAGCGCTGGCGAGCCGCGCCTATGAAGACACGGCGCTGCCCATCGGTTTCGGCCAGACAATCTCGCAGCCCTACATCGTCGCACGCATGACCGAAGCCTTGCTGGAGGACGGCACCCCCGGCAAGGTGCTGGAGGTAGGCACGGGGTGCGGTTATCAGACTCTGATTCTGGCCAAGCTGGTGGAGCAGGTATACACGGTTGAACGGCTTGCACTGTTGCAACAGCGTGCCCGGCAAACTCTGAGCACGTTCAAACTGCGCAACGTACGCTTCCGGCATGCGGACGGCGGGTGGGGTTGGCCGCAACACGCGCACTATGACGGTATCCTGGTAAGTGCTGCGCCGGAAGAAGTGCCGCCGGCACTGCTGGCGCAATTGGCCGTAGGTGGCCGCATGGTGATTCCCGTGGGTGGCCAGAACGGCCAGGAACTTTTGCTGATTACGCGGCGTGATGAACAACACTACGCGCGCAACGTGTTGGACCGGGTGAGTTTTGTGCCGCTGGTGGGAGGCGCGGAGTGAGGAGCAGTTCACGACTCTGCATTGCTGCATGTTGCGCAATATTGTTATCCGGGTGTGCTGGTGCCCTCACCTGGAATCCTTCTGGCACCCAGCCGCCGCCGCAGGGACAAGCCTCTACGGCGGAGCCGATTCCACGTCAATACGTGATAAAACCGGGCGACACCTTGTATTCCATCGCCTGGCGTTACGGTCTGGATTATCACGATGTCGCAGTCTGGAACAGTGTCAGCTCCGATTACCTCATCAAGCCGGGCCAGACGCTGGTGTTGGCAGCGTCTGTTCGTACCATTGCTGCGCCTACAGTCAAGCCTGTCATGCCAACTCGTGTGGCATCAACCGCGCCGTCGCCGGCAGCGGCATCTGATTCTTTGCCGCCAGCCGGCCTTCTGCGCTGGGTATGGCCGACCCGGGGCGGGCTGGTGCGCATGTTCCACGCGGACGATCCGTTATCCAAGGGCATAGACATCAGTGGCGTACAGGGACAGGGTATTTACGCGGCCGCATCCGGCAAGGTGGTGTATACCGGCAGCGCCATCATCGGCTACGGTAAGCTTATCATCATCAAGAACAGCGAGCAGTTCCTGAGCGCCTACGCGGACAACGACGAGATACTGGTCAAGGAAGGTGATACAGTGAAAGCCGGTGATAGTATCGCGACCATGGGACTTAACCGAGACGGCCATCCCTTGTTGCATTTCGAGATTCGCTACAACGGTAAACCTGTGAATCCTTTGAGTTACCTGCCGCGGCAATGACACTTGTATTCGTGATCAGTCTATTGGCAAGATTATCCACACGCGCTTGTCGGGAGCGTTCAAGACATCATGACGAGACTCAATCGTGACGGTACACCGGAACGGGACGAAGAATTGCTTTCCGACCCAGAAGGCGGGGAACCGTTGAGCGAGGGCATCTTGCTGGATGAGGCGGCCGAGGACACACTGCTCGATGGTGTGGCCGCGGCGGTATTCAGGCCGGAACCGGTGGAACCTGAACCGCAATTCGGCGAAGAACAGATTGATGCCACCCGCATTTACCTGTCAGAAATCGGCTATTCGCCGCTGCTCACCGCCGAAGAAGAGGTCTATTACGGCCGGCGTGCGCGGCAAGGCGATGAAACCTCGCGCCGGCGCATGATCGAAAGCAATTTGCGGCTGGTGGTGAAGATCGCGCGCAAGTATCTCAACCGCGGCCTGCCGCTGCTGGATCTTATAGAAGAAGGCAATCTGGGCCTGATCCACGCCGTGGAAAAATTCGATCCCGAGCGGGGTTTTCGCTTTTCCACCTATGCCACCTGGTGGATACGCCAAACCATTGAGCGGGGCATCATGAACCAGACCCGCACCATCCGTCTGCCCATCCATGTCATCAAGGAACTTAACCTGTATCTTCGCGCCGCCCGCGAACTGTCCCAAACCCTGGACCGGACGCCTTCGCCTGAGGAAATCGCCGCCTTGCTGGACAAGCCCCTAGGGGACGTGAAACGGCTGCTGGGCCTGAACGAACGGGTCGCTTCGGTGGACACGCCCATCGGCAAGGACGGCGACCGGCTGTTGCTGGATGCCATTCCCGATGAGAACAACATCGATCCCTCCCAGATTCTCCAGGATACAGACCTGCAAACCATCGTGGAAAAATGGCTGTCACGCCTGAACGAGAAGCAGCGGGAAGTGATGGAACTGCGTTTCGGCCTCAACGGCCACGACAAAGGCACGCTGGAAGAAGTGGGCGATGCCATCGGCGTTACCCGCGAGCGTGTGCGTCAGATCCAGATGAATGCGCTCAAGCGCCTGCGTCAGCTTCTCGAATCGGAAGGTTTGTCGGAAGAATCGCTGTTTGAATAAGAACCGCTAGATCAAGTTCCCTCTGGCGGAAAATTCAGCCAAGGCGTTTCGATCCCGGTCTGTCCATCGGTCTCATTTTCAAAAGGGGGGGGATAAATATTAGGAAGCGCTTCAGATCATCAACAGCGCCGCCGCTACGTTGCGGTTCTCGCTCACCAGTACATTATAGGTGCGGCAGGCGGCGGCCGTGTCCAGCACTTCCAGACCGATGCCTCGACGCTGAATTTCCGCCATCAGATCCGGGCTTATGAAACGCAGAGTGGGACCGGTACCGATAATGAGAATTTCTGGCTTGAGCGCCAGCACCGCCTGCAAATGTTCAAGAGTGAGGTCCTCAAATCTCTGCGGCGGCCAATTTTCCCTCAGGGCCGTAGGTGTAATGACAAAGCTGGCATTGAGCAGCCGATCGTTGACATTGATGCGTCCCGGCGCATAGGCACGAATGTAGTTTATATCGCCTTCGGGCCTGTCTTGGGTAAATTTCATGGTTATTAGCCTAATGGAAACGGCATAATGACTACAAGTAAACCTGTTGCTCATCATGGAAATCACGCTTTTTATTCCGGATCTGGTTTCCCTGTGCGCGGACAGCGCCATTCAACAGCGATTGCCGGCGCTGGAAATCCTTTTTGCCCGTGCCCGGACGCAGGCGGTTCTGGACAATAACGCCATCCTGGCGGAAATATTTGGCATTCGCGCTGAAGAATTTTTCGTTGCTCCTTTCATGCGGCTGGCTGATACTCGCCAACGTGACCGTGGTTTCTATTTTCGTGCCGACCCGGTGCATCTGGCGCCCGACCGGGATCAACTGGTGATGCTGCCACTCCAGATGTTGCAGGTGCAAACGGAAGAAGCGGGCGCCCTGGCAGAGACTTTCAATCGCACTTATGAAGCCGATGGCTATTTGCTGGAGACCCCTGAGCCTGAACGCTGGTATCTGCGCTGTCCTGCACCGCTGAGCTGCATGACCCATGCTCCCGCCAGAGTGACCGCTCAACCGGTGTTTGATTTCATGCCGGCGGGTAAAGATGGAACACGGCTCAGGCAGCTAATGAACGAGGTACAGATGCTGTTTTATGAGCACCCGGTCAATCAGGTCCGCGAAGCGGCCGGCAAGCCGGCTATCAACAGCCTGTGGTTCTGGGGCGGCGGCTGTTTGCCGGAAACGCCGGTCAAGGGACCGGAGAAAGTCGTAACGAATATTCCGCTGGTAACCGGATTGACGTGGTTTAACGGAAGCCGTTGCGGAAGCTGGCCGGCGCAACTGGATTTCTCAGCAGACACAGGGAAAACACTTATAGGCATCAACCTCGCGATGGAGATGGAAGTGACACGCCTGGAAGAACAGCTTGCAGTGCCATTGTTGCGCGGCTTGCGACAGGGCGACATCAGCGAAGTGATTGCCTACCCTGGAAATGGGTACAGTTACGGAGTTGTGCCATCAGGCCTGCGGCAATTCTGGCGCCGCCGTCGGCCGTTGTCTGAAATCCTGCAAGCATCAT
The DNA here is from genome assembly GCA_049591455.1 of Gammaproteobacteria bacterium. Classification (GTDB taxonomy): domain Bacteria; phylum Pseudomonadota; class Gammaproteobacteria; order Natronospirales; family REEB76; genus REEB76. The sequence continues at coordinate 74,129 of JBAWFA010000009.1, read as the reverse complement.
GAGCCTGCATCGCATCGAGCGCCGTATCCCGGTTGCGGACGCGAGCTTTCCGGACAGCCTGCATCCGCTTCTGCGGCACGTTTATGCTGCGCGTCAGATCAAAAGCGGCGTGGAGCTGAATAATACTTTAGCCACGCTGCACGATTTCCATGGCTTCAGCAATATGGACTCAGCCGTGACGTTGTTGGCTGATTTTGTCCAACAACAGAGACGTATCCTCATTGTCGGCGATTTTGACGCCGATGGTGCCACCAGTTCCGCACTCGGCGTGCGTGCGCTGCGCAGGCTCGGGGCGCAACAGGTGGATTACCTGGTTCCGAACCGGTTTGAATACGGTTACGGCCTGACCCCGGAGATCGTGACGCTCGCGAAACAACGCAAGCCGGAATTGATCATTACCGTGGATAACGGTATTTCCAGCCTCGCGGGCGTGGCGGCAGCGCGTGCGGCGGATATCCGTGTGCTGGTCACGGATCATCACCTTCCCGGCACGGGGCTGCCAATCGCAGATGCGATCCTCAACCCCAATCTGCCTGGTGATGGTTTCCCCAGCAAGGCTCTGGCGGGCGTGGGCGTGATGTTTTATCTGCTGCTGGCATTACGTGCCCATTTACGAGCCAGCGGCTGGTTTGAATCACAGGCAATTCCTGAGCCGAACCTGGCGGAATTTTTGGACATTGTGGCACTGGGCACCGTGGCCGATCTGGTGCCGCTGGACCACAACAATCGCGTATTGGTCGCCCAGGGTTTGGCGCGCATCCGCGACGGCCGCGGTGTACCAGGCATCCGGGCACTGCTGGAAACCGGCAAGCGGAACATTTCCCGCATCACCGCCGCCGATCTCGGTTTTGCCGTGGGACCGAGACTCAACGCAGCCGGCCGGCTGACGGATATGTCGTTGGGGATCGAATGTCTGCTGACGGATGATCCGGTGCGTGCGCACGAACTTGCAATGCGGCTCGATCAGCTCAACCGTGAGCGCCGCGACATCGAGTCGCAGATGCAGGAGGACGCGTTGCGCATACTCGCCGGCATGGGTGGGCACGAAGATGACCCAGCATTGCCTTTCGGTTTATGCCTTTTCGATGAAACCTGGCATCAGGGCGTCGTGGGTCTGGTGGCGTCGCGCATCAAGGATCGCGTGCACCGGCCTGTTGTCGTCTTTGCTCGCGGCGAGGACGGCAAGCTGAAAGGCTCGGCGCGCTCCGTGCGCAGCGTGCATATACGCGACACACTGGAAGCAGTTTCCACGCGTCATCCGGGACTCATCGCGAAATTTGGCGGCCATGCCATGGCGGCTGGCCTTACGCTTGAAGCGGATTGCTTCAATGATTTTGCGGTAGCCTTTGATGCGGAAGTGCGCCGCCGGCTACCAGCAGACGATCTCGCCGGAGTCTTGTATACGGACGGTGAGTTGGCGCCGGAATTCCTGACGCTGGAATGTGCGGAACTGTTGCGGGAAGCCGGGCCTTGGGGTCAGTGCTTTCCGGAGCCGTGTTTCGATGGTGTGTTCTACTTGCTGGAACGGCACGTAGTGGGCAGCGGCCATCTGAAACTGAGGTTGGCGGAACCGCGGACGAATTTGCGGCTGGAGGCTATCGCCTTCAACCAGGCCGGCGAACAGTTGCCGCTAGCCTGCAAGCAGGCGCGTATTGTCTATCGACCGGATGTGAACGAATATCACGGTGAGCGGCGTTTGCAATTGCTGGTGGAGCATATCGAGCCGGTTTGACGCCTGTAGTACCATAGGTACCTTTGAACCCGGGGATTCGCCGTCGTGGAAGATATCAACCCAATCAGGAACAAAATCAGCGATTTGAAGAGCCGTGTGCAGGCTCTCCGGGGGTATCTTTGACTACGAGAACAAGCGCGAACGCCTCCAGGAAGTAAGCAAGGAACTGGAAGACCCGAAGATATGGGAAAAACCGGAGCGCGCCCAGGAACTGGGTCGCGAACGCGCCCGGTTGGAAGAAATGGTGAGCATGCTGGACAAGCTTAGCGGCGGTCTCGAAGACTCCCATGAATTATTGCATCTGGTCGTGGAGGAGGGTGATGTTGCCTCTGTGGATGAGGTCGGAAAAGAGGTCAGCACGCTGGAACAGCACGTGGCGCAACTGGAATTTCAGCGCATGTTCTCCGGTGAGATGGATTCCCATAATGCCTTTCTGGACGTGCAATCCGGTTCCGGCGGCACCGAAGCGCAGGACTGGGCTAACATGCTGCTGCGAATGTACCTGCGCTGGGGCGAGCGCCGTGGTTTCAAGGTCGAGCTGATGGAAGTGTCGGCGGCCGAAGTGGCCGGCATCAAGAGCGCTACGGTGCATTTTGAGGGACCGTATGCCTTTGGCTGGCTGCGCACCGAGACTGGCGTGCATCGGTTGGTGCGCAAATCGCCGTTTGATTCCGGCAACCGGCGGCATACCTCGTTTGCGGCCATCTTCGTGTCGCCCGAAGTGGATGACGACATCGAGATCGAGATCAATCCGGCGGATCTGCGGGTGGATACCTATCGTTCCAGTGGCGCTGGCGGTCAGCATGTGAACAAGACCGATTCCGCCATCCGCATTACCCATATTCCTACCGGCATTGTGGTGGCATGCCAGAATGAGCGTTCGCAGCACAAGAATCGCTCCACCGCCATGAAGCTGTTGAAGGCCAAACTCTACGAAATGGAAGATCAGAAGCGCCGCGCCGAGCAGCAGAAACTGGAGGACAGCAAGGCCGATATCGGCTGGGGCAGTCAGATCCGCTCGTATGTGCTGGACCAGTCGCGCATCAAGGATCTGCGCACTGGGGTGGAGAAAGGTGATACGCAGGCGGTGCTGGACGGCGGCCTGGATGATTTCATCGAGGCGTCATTGAAACAGGGTTTGTAAGAAGGTGAGGCGTGAGGAGCGGAGCAGCAATGCAGGAGCAAAAACCTGCTCTTTGCGCCTTTTCAGGTTGAAAACCAAGGTATGTCCGGGAAATGAATCATGACTGACCAGCAGGACGAAAGTAAACTCATTCAGCTACGCCGTGAGAAGCTCGCAAAACTACGCGAACTGGGCGTGGCGTTTCCAAATGGATTCAAGCGCGATGCCTTGGCGGCGGACCTACATGGCCTCTATGGCAAGCACAGTCCCGAGACGCTCGATAAGGAACAGGTGCGTGTGCATGTGGCCGGCCGAATGATGGCCAAGCGCGTCATGGGCAAGGCCAGCTTTGCGCATATCCAGGATGAATCCGGCCGTTTGCAACTTTTCCTGCAGAAAGAAGCACTAGGCGAAAGCTACGAGGATTTCAAGGGTTGGGACGTTGGCGACATCGTGGCAGCCGTAGGTACGCTGTTCAAGACCAAAACTGATGAGCTGTCGGTGCGCGTCGAGAAACTGCAATTACTGGCCAAGTCCCTGCGACCTCTCCCGGAGAAATTTCACGGTCTCGCGGATACTGAAACCCGCTACCGGCAGCGTTACCTGGATCTCATCATGAGTCCGGATTCTGCAAGGCTGTTTCGCACACGCACGCAGATTGTGCAGCATATCCGTGAGTTCATGAACGCTGTGGGGTTTCTGGAAGTGGAAACGCCCATGATGCAGCCCATTGCTGGCGGCGCGATCGCGCGGCCATTCATCACCCATCACAATACCCTGGATATGGATTTGTATCTGCGCATTGCGCCGGAACTGTATCTCAAGCGTTTGGTGGTGGGTGGTTTCGAGCGCGTGTATGAGATCAACCGCAATTTTCGCAACGAAGGCGTGTCCACGCGGCACAATCCAGAATTCACCATGCTGGAGTTTTATCAGGCTTATTCTACCTATGAAGACTTGATGGATTTAACGGAAAGCCTGCTGCGTAGCCTTGCTCAAGCATTGAATGCCGGAACGCAAATTAGCTGGCAGGGCGAGACCTACGATTTCGGGCCGGCATTTCGCCGTTTGAAACTGGAAGATGCGATTGTCGAGGTCAACCATCTCGAGCGAGACAAATTGCGTGATGTAGCCTATCTGCGTAAAGTGTGCGAAAAGCTCAAAATGTCCGTGAAGCCGAATGATGGCGCCGGCAAGCTGCAATTCGAGATTTTCGAGAAATCCGTAGAAGCAAATCTTAAGCAACCTACCTTCATTATTGATTATCCCATCGAAGTCTCACCCCTGTCGCGCCGCAAGGATGGTGATTCGTTCCTGACGGATCGGTTCGAGTTTTACGTCGGTGGCCGCGAGATCGCCAACGGATTTTCCGAGCTGAACGATCCCGAGGATCAGGCGGAACGCTTCAAGGCGCAGGCGGCGGACAAGGCCGCCGGCGATGATGAAGCCATGTTTTACGACGCCGATTATGTGCGCGCGTTGGAATACGGCATGCCACCCACGGCAGGCGAGGGCATCGGCATAGACCGGCTGGTAATGCTGTTCACCGATGCGGCATCCATCCGCGATGTGATTCTGTTCCCGTTGATGCGGCCGGAAGCGGAATGAGAGTTGGCAGTTTCATGTACGAAACTCACCGGTCTCCGCCGCTGACTAGTGCTCAATTTCTGCTGCGCATGTTCCTGCATTTCCTCCTGGTCCAGTGCCTGGTGATTGTGTCACTTGCCATCGGTATGACGGGTTATACGTATTACGAGCATCTGCACTGGCGTGACGCTTTTCTGAACTCGGCCATGCTGCTGGGTGGCATGGGTCCAGTGGAAACACCGATCACGCCGGGCGGGAAGCTTTTCGCGGGTTTGTATGCGTTGTATGCCGGTTTGATGTTTCTGGTGGCCGCGGGCGTGCTGTTGGCGCCGGTAGTGCACCGGCTTATGCACGTATTTCACTGGGACGATACGTCCCCATCCGAAAAGTGATCTGACGTGGCTGTTATATCCCACGGCCGGGCAAGACTGCTGCAGGCCACTGAACTCCTGCACGCCATTCTGACACAGCCTCAGTATCCCGCCGATTCGGCGATGGATCACTATTTCAGCACCCATCGCAAGATGGGCTCCAAGGACCGGGCCTTCGCTGCGGAAGCGGTGTACGGTTGCTTGCGCCACAAGCGCGAACTGGAAGCGTTGCATGCACCCGTATACAAACCCGAATTGGAGAAAGACAAAACGCACTGGCTGGTGGCTGCGTGGCTGTTGAAATATGGTGGCTGGAGTGCGCGGGCGCTGGCGGACGCCGGATTCAACGGCACAGCGGTGGCGCTGGTGGAGCGCATCAGGGCGCTGGATCTTTTCGGATTTCCCCTGGCAGTGCGCGCCAACTTACCGGACTGGCTGACGGAAAAGCTGACGCGGGAATTTGGTGAAGAGGAAACCTTGAAGCTTGCCGACGCACTCAATCAGCCAGCCAGTGTGGACATCCGCGTCAATGCTCTCAAGACCGGCCGTGAAGCCTTGCAGACGCGACTCAAAGAGGAAGGCTACGAACTGATACCCACGCCGTATTCGCCTTTCGGTCTGCGTCGTGCCAAACGTGGGCCACTGTTCACAACGGAAGCTTTCCGCAATGGGTGGTTCGAGCTGCAGGATGAAGGCAGTCAACTGGTGGGATTGCTGGTGGAAGCACAGCCGAAACAGAAAATCGCGGACTTCTGTGCCGGTGCCGGCGGAAAAACGCTGCAACTGGCGGCCACCATGAGCAATACCGGTGCGCTATATGCCTGCGACGCATCGGCGCGCCGGCTGGACCGCCTCAAACCACGACTGAAACGCGCGGGCATAGATACCATTCAGCGGCTGACGATCCGCGACGAGCACGACAGGAAGCTGGTGCCGTTGCACGGCAAGATGGATACGGTGCTGGTGGATGCGCCCTGTTCCGGCACCGGCACACTAAGACGCAATCCCGATATCAAGTGGAAGAACATTGACCTCGATGAATTACAAGGTGTGCAACGCAGCATTCTCGATGCCGCCTCACGGCTGACAAAACCTGGCGGGCGTCTTGTCTATGCCACGTGCAGTCTGCTGGATGAAGAAAATGACGTGGTGGTCACGGCGTTCCTCGACAGCCATCTGGATTTTTATATGATTTCCGCGCAGGAAGTCCTGGTACGGCAGGGTGTTAATCTCAAAGACGGGTTCACCGGGAACGGCGCGATGCGCCTGCTGCCACATCGTCATGGTACAGATGGGTTTTACGCGGCCGTGCTGGTCAGAAGATAGGGTGGTATATAAAGCGGATCCCCACATTCATTCGGAAGTTTATGGACCGTTGGGGTTTGGTTGCACCTGATACGAAACCTGCAATTCCCTCGCAGGCTGCGCAAGCGAGCACTACGTTGTTAAAGTGACAATGGAATCATTGATCTGTAATGCCGCACCGGCAAACTCGTCCTGCAGCACGATCAGCATCTGCCAGATGGCGCTCGCATCGCCGCAGGCATCTACTACCTCAGCTACGGCCTGTTCGGTTCCTCGGGTGTGGATCGGTGCGCCGGGTAGAATCAGGATCGCCGTTGCGCAGTGCGCACGGCGCAAATGACGTTTCACAGCACCGCGGTAATGGGCCCGGGCGATGACTTCCTGGCCGGTATAACAGCCTTTCTTGAAATTGATAGCGCCCAGCTTTTCCAGTCCCAGCATCTGTGCCACGAAATGCTCCGAGGTTTCGGGGTGGACCACAGGTTCGCCAGTCTGAATCCGGAGCAGCGTCCAGGTATCGGTTCCAGCCGGTTGCACGCCTTTTCCTGTCAAAGATTTCCATAATGGCGCAAGTTTCTCCGGTTTAGCATGTACGGCAAAGCGCGGCGTATTGCCGTGTAATCGAATGATGCAGACGCCGTCTTTTACCAGGATGGCATTGGTTTCCCGCGGTGCTGAAAAGCCGCTGGCAGCCAGCAAATCGGGTGCTGTCTTGCCGGCTAAACCAAAGCGAGCCATGTTATCGCCGGCATCGGCCAGTTTCACCTGGGCGCGCAATACATGCATTGAGAGCCGCTTGAGCACGGATGCTGTTAGGGTTTGTGGCAAACTCACGTATATCGCATCGTTGTACTCGAACAGGCGCAGTAGCGTCACGATGCGGCCCTTGGCGCTGCTCCACGAGCTGAACTGACTCAAGGCAGGAGTGAGCGCGAGCATATCAGTGCTCAGCTGGCCTTGCAGAAATAGGCGGGCGTCGGAACCGGTGGCGGTGATCAGTCCTTCATGGGACAGGTCGGCGAGTACCGCGCCTGTGTCTGCGGCGCGCAATTCGGCAACGGGATTGCCGAAATTGGCAACACTGCCGGCGTTGAAGATCGCGCCCTGTTGTTGCAGAAAATTACGCCAGTCAGAGTGCATCGGTATGTCCTGCTGAAGTGTCCATGATAGGGGTGAACGGCGGCGCTGTCAGCGTGCGCCGCACCCGCACCGGCTTTGGGTGTAAAATACCCGCGGGCAGTCAATACGAACAATTCATGTCCGAGCAGAACAACACGACTCCGCCATCCACGCCGCCGCCGGGAAACCCCGGGGCGGAATACGAGCCACCGTCCAGACCGCGGGAAATCGGTGGGCCGAAAGGTCCGGAGCCGACCCGCTACGGCGATTGGGAAAAAAGCGGCCGCTGCATAGATTTTTGACCGCCCGCACGGGTGGCCCGTCATTGGCGAGGTAGCAGAAATGGCGACCGACAACCGGCCTCTGTCACCGCATCTCGGTATATACCGGTGGCAGATCACCATGACGATGTCCATTGTGCATCGCGCCACGGGCATCTGGCTTGCGCTCGGCACGGTGGCGTTGGTGTACTGGCTTATCGCCGTTGCTGCCGGTCCAGATGCCTACGCCGTGGCGCAGGCACTGTTTGGCAGTTGGATCGGCCAGATTCTCATGTGGACTTGGACTTTTTGCCTCTTCTATCACCTGTGCAACGGCATCCGTCATCTCTTTTGGGATGCCGGCCAGGGCTTTGAAATCCGCACGCTCTATATAAGCGGCTACACCGTATGGGTGATCGCCTTGGCATTGACCGCATTGGCCATCGTGCTGGCATATACCCTGGGAGGTGCCGCATGAATTTCCGCACCCCGCTCGGCCGTGCCCGCGGTCTAGGTTCCGCCAAGGAGGGCACGCGCCACTGGACGGCGCAGCGCTTGTCAGCCATCGCGCTTATTCCCCTGATACTGTGGTTCGTGGTTTCGGTGCTCATCTATCTGCGCACCGATTACGTGACAGTAATCAACTGGGTGCATAGGCCGTGGGTGGCGGTGCTGCTGGTATTGCTGGTTGGCACGCTTTATTACCATGCGTATCTTGGTTTGCGGGTGGTGATCGAGGATTATGTGCATGATGAATGGCTCAAGCTGAGCGTCATGGTACTGCTCAAATTCATTTGTATTCTGCTCGCGGCCGCCGGCATATTTGTGGTGCTGCGCGTTGCTTTTGGAGGCTGAGCGCATGGCCGATAGCAGCTACAAGCTGATTGATCATGTGTACGACGTGGTGGTGGTGGGCGCAGGTGGCGCGGGTTTGCGCGCCACGCTGGGGCTCGCAGAAGCGGGTTTGTCCACCGCCAATATCACCAAGGTATATCCGACGCGCAGCCACACGGTGGCAGCACAGGGCGGCATCAGCGCCTCCCTCGGCAACATGGGCGAGGACGACTGGCGCTGGCACATGTACGACACGGTGAAGGGCGGCGATTATCTCGGCGATCAGGATGCCATCGAGTACATGACCCGCGAGGCGGTGCCTGCGGTCATCGAGCTGGAACATTACGGTGTGCCGTTCTCTCGCACCGAGGAAGGCAAGATTTATCAGCGGCCTTTCGGCGGCATGACCACGCATTTCGGCGAAGGCACGGCGCACCGCACCTGCGCCGCAGCTGACCGCACCGGTCACGCCATGCTGCACAGCCTGTATCAGCAAAGTCTCAAACACAAGGCCGAGTTCTATTACGAATATTTCGCGCTTGACCTGCTCATGGAAAACGGCACCTGCCGTGGCGTGATTGCCTGGGACCTGGCTACCGGTACGCTACACCGTTTCCTGGCGCAGCAAATCATTCTCGCCACCGGCGGGTACGGGCGCGCGTATTTTTCATGCACTTCGGCTCACATCTGCACCGGCGACGGCAACGGCATGGTGTTGCGCGCCGGCTTGCCGTTGGAGGACATGGAATTCGTGCAATTCCATCCCACCGGCATCTATGGTGCCGGCTGTCTCATCACGGAGGGCGCGCGCGGCGAGGGTGGCTACCTCACCAATTCGCAGGGCGAACGCTTCATGGAACGTTATGCGCCCCATGCCAAGGATCTGGCGTCCCGCGATGTGGTGTCGCGCGCCATGACCATCGAAATCCGCGAGGGCCGGGGCGTGGGTCCGGAGAAGGACCACATCTTTCTGAATCTGATGCACCTGGGTTCCGACGTGCTGCACGAGCGGCTGCCGGGCATCTCCGAGACGGCGCGTATCTTTGCCGGTGTGGACGTGGGCAAGCAGCCGATTCCGGTGCTGCCTACGGTGCACTACAACATGGGCGGCATTCCCACGAATTATCATGGCGAAGCCATGAGCATTAAGGACGGAAATCCGAATGCACCGATTCCCGGCCTCATGGCCATCGGCGAAGCCGCGTGTGTCTCGGTGCATGGCGGTAACCGGCTGGGCTCCAATTCCCTGCTGGATCTGGTGGTTTTCGGGCGGGCCGCAGCGCTGCGATGCGCCGAAACCGTGAAGAAAGGCGCGACACCACGGCATTTCCCGAAGGATTCTTCCGAGAAGATCCTTGACCGCTTCGATAAGTTGCGCCACGCCGGCGGTTCCGAGCCTACTGCGGAAATCCGGCTGCGTATGCAGAAAGTCATGCAATCTGACGCTGCCGTGTTTCGCACTGACAAGACCCTGCAAGAGGGCAGCAGGAAACTCGCGGAAGTGTTTCAGTCTTTCGAACAGGTGCGGGTCAGCGATCGTTCACTCATCTGGAATTCCGATCTGGTGGAAACCCTGGAACTTGCGAATCTTCTGGCCTGCGCCACGGTCACTATGGCGGGCGCCGTCAACCGCCGCGAGAGCCGCGGCGCGCACGCGCGCGAAGATTATCCCGAGCGCGATGACAAGAACTGGATGAAGCACACACTCGCGTGGCTGGACGACAAGGGCGACGCCAAGCTGGATTACCGCCCGGTGCACAGTTACACCATGACGGACGAAATCAAACCGTTCCCGCCGAAAAAGCGGGTTTACTGATTCAGAGGTAGGAATCCATGGCCGAGTTCACACTGCCGAAGAATTCCCGTGTCCGGGAAGGCAAAACCTGGAAGGCGCCGGAAGGCGTCAAGAACATCAAGCGCTTTCGCGTGTACCGTTACGATCCGGACAGCGGCGAAAATCCACGCATGGACGCCTACGAGGTGGACATGGACAAGTGCGGGCCCATGGTGCTAGATGGGCTACTGAAGATCAAAAACGAGATAGATGCAACCCTGACACTGCGGCGTTCCTGTCGGGAAGGCGTGTGCGGCTCGTGCGCTATGAACATTGACGGTACCAACACACTCGCATGCACCCACGACACCAAGGAGATCAAGGGCGACGTGAAGATATATCCCTTGCCACACATGCCGGTCATCAAAGACCTGGTGCCAGACCTGACGCATTTCTTTGCCCAGTACGCCTCCATCAAACCCTGGCTGCAAACAGAATCGCCTCCACCGGACCGCGAGCGGCTGCAATCCAAGGAAGAACGCGCGAAGCTGGACGGCCTGTATGAGTGCATTCTGTGCGCCTGCTGTTCTACGGCTTGCCCAAGTTATTGGTGGAATCCGGATCGCTATCTGGGCCCCGCGATTCTGCTGCAAGCCTACCGCTGGATCGCCGACAGCCGCGATGAAGCCACCGGGGAGCGTTTGGACGATTTGCAGGATCCCTTCAAGCTATACCGCTGCCACACCATCATGAACTGCACTCGTACCTGCCCCAAGGGTCTCAATCCTGCCAAAGCCATCAGTGAGATCAAGCAGAAGATGGTGGAGCGGGAACATTAAGAAGGGATGGTATAGTTCTTTTACTCCCACTCCTGGTGGAAAATGGCAGGGTGATGGAGGATTAAATCGTGAGGGCGTGAGGAGTCAGGCAGGTCCCAAAAGTGGCGGGTGCTGTGCAAAAAGCAATGTATGAGTAAAGACAGCAAAACTGGCTGGGACACAATGGACAGGTCAGTGGGCATGAGCGAATTTCCGCACTTGCGCTGGCAATGCCGCCGCGGCATGAAAGAGCTGGATATGCTGCTGGAAGGCTTTTTGGGAAGGCATTTTGGAACCGTTTCGCCCGCAGACCAACGGGCATTCGCTGCGCTGTTGAATTTGCCCGATCCGGTTTTATTTGGCTACATCATGGGCCGGGAACAACCTGAAACCGAGGAACAACGCCGTGTCGTCGAATCCCTACGGCGAACCCCTCGAACTTGATATCCGCCCGTCGCGCCTCATCGCGACACTGCTGTTCGCCATCCACGTTACTGCAGCAGTAATTTGCACCCAGTTACCTATCTCCCTGCTGAGCCGGTTGATTATCCTGCTAGCCATCCTCGGCAGCCTCATGTGGAATGTGGTGATTTTCTGGCGCCGTACACCGAAACGCCTGCAGTGGTCGCCGGAGGAGGGCTGGCGCATCACGGCGCCTGATGGTGTCATCGAGACGGTAGAACTTTTGCCTGAAGCTCATCTGGGCAATTGGATTGTGATTGCGCACTTTCGTACGTCTGATCACAAGCGCCGCGCGGTGATGCTGGCGCGAGACAGTTGCAATGCAAAGAACCTGCGACACTTACGGGTGATGCTGCGATACGGGACGCCGAAAATGTAGAGCGTATTTATGTACCAGTTCCAGGGCCGGCAAAAGATTGCAGGCCTGACTTGACTGCTTTCAGGCTCCCCAGTTCACCGCTTGATGGTTGCCGGCGAAATTGGGTGGCACCAGCACGGTATTGACCGGCATGCGTTGATTATCGGGCTCGGGATAATCCAGCGTGTAATGCAGACCACGACTTTCCTTGCGCAACATGGCGGACTGAATGATGAGATTAGCCACCTGCGCCAGATTGCGCAGCTCAATCAAGTCGCCGGTGATGCGGAAGTTGCCGTAGTATTCCTCGATCTCGTGCAGCAACAATTCTGTTCGGCTCAACGCGCGTTTCAAACGTTTGTCGGTGCGCACGATGCCGACGTAATCCCACATGAAATGGCGCAATTCGCTCCAGTTGTGGGAGACCACGACTTCCTCGTCGGAATTCGTGACCCGGCTTTCATCCCATTTCAGCAAACTGCGCGGCGATTTCGCATCGTCATGCTCTATATCAATATCCTTCGCGGCAGCGCTGCCGAAAACTATACACTCCAACAATGAATTGCTGGCCATGCGGTTGGCGCCGTGCAGACCCGTGTACGCGGTTTCGCCGATGGCATATAAACCCGGCAGATCGGTGCGGCCGTGTAAATCCGTGAGCACGCCGCCGCAGGTATAATGCGCCGCCGGGACCACCGGAATCGGGCCCTCGGTCATGTCGTAACCGTATTCCAGACAGCGGGCATAAATGGTCGGAAAGTGTTCCTGGATAAAGGTTTTGGGTTTGTGACTGATGTCCAGCAACAGGTGATCCGATCCCAGACGCTTCATTTCATGGTCTATGGCCCGGGCCACGATATCGCGCGGCGCCAGCTCGCCACGCGGATCAAACTTTTTCATGAATTCGCTGCCATCCGGTAAAAGTAATTTACCGCCTTCGCCGCGCACCGCTTCGCTAATGAGAAATGACTTGGCAGCGGGATGGAACAAACAGGTGGGGTGGAATTGCATGAATTCCATGTTTGCGATACGGCAGCCGGCGCGCCAAGCCATGGCGATGCCGTCGCCGCTGGAGCTATCGGGATTGGTGGTGTAGAGGTATACCTTGTTGGCGCCGCCTGTGGCGAGTATCACGTGACGCGCGCCCACGGTGCGCACGTGCTGGCCACGCCGGTCCAGGAGATATGCACCGTAACAGCGCAACTCCGGCAGACCCAATTTTGCAGCGGTGATGATGTCTACGGCGATGTGGTTTTCCAGCAGCCTAATGTTTGGCCGTGCGCGAACCAGTTTCTCCAGTGTGGTCTCAATCTCGCGGCCGGTGGCGTCGTCCGCGTGTACCACGCGCCGGTGACTGTGGCCACCTTCGCGGGTCAAGTGGTAGGTGGCAGGGTCGTTGGATTCATGTTCACGGGTGAATTTCACCCCCTGACTGATAAGCCAGCGGATGCAATCGGGGCCCTGTTCCACCACATAGCGCACCGTGCGGGGATCGCAAAGGCCGGCGCCGGTGTTGAGCGTGTCCTCGATGTGGGAATCAAGGGAATCGGCCTTGTCCAGGACCGCCGATATACCCCCCTGTGCGTAGAGGGTGCTGCCTTCTGAAAGCGTAGCCTTGGAGGCCAGGGCAATGCGACAGGTTTCCGGCAGGCGCAGGGCCAAGGTCAGTCCGGCGGCGCCGCTGCCGAGGATGAGGACGTCATAGCTTGCGTTCTGCTGCATGATACAACGGGGTCCTTCCAAGGCTGCTAAAATAGCTTTTACGGGCGCTGCGGCTCCCGGGGACGCAAAATATAACCGTACCAGAGCCTCTTTGGCGAACTATCTGCCACCGAACCTGTCTATGAGCACAGCATATGCATAGCTCCAAGCCGGTCTTCGAAGTCCTGCCGGCCAGGGCTGATTCCGACCAGACGCTGGTCGTGCGCGTGCAGCGTGGTGATAAGGCGGCGTTTGATGTGCTGGTACGCAAGTATCAGCACAAGATTATCAAGCTGATCAGCCGCTACGTACACGACAGCAGCGAGGCGCTGGATGTGTCGCAGGAAGCTTTCATCAAGGCGTACCGGGCGATTCCAGGATTCCGCGGCGATAGCGCGTTTTACACATGGCTGTACCGGATCGCCATCAACACCGCAAAGAATTACCTGGTGGCGGAAGGCCGCCGGCCGCTGGATCACGGCGTGGACCTGCAGGATCCGGACCAGTACGAAATGCAGGCGCGGCTCCGGGACATGGATACGCCCGAACGGCTGCTGCTCACGGAAGAGATCCAGCGCACCGTGGAAACAGCCATCGAGGAATTGCCGGAGGATCTGCGCATCGCGATCATCCTCCGGGAAATCGAGGGCATGAGTTACGAGGAAATCGCCCAGACCATGTCCTGCCCGGTGGGCACGGTGCGCTCGCGCATCTTCCGGGCGCGCGAGGCGATAGACGGCAGATTGCATCCCTTACTTGATTAGTGGAATGGTACAGGTGTCATGACGGAAAAACTTCGGGAACAGATTTCAGCGCTGGCCGACGATGAGCTGCCGGAAGGCGAGCACGAGCTGCTGACGCACCGCTTCGCGGCGGAAAAGCACCTGTCTATCTGCTGGGAACGATATCATCTAATCGGTGAGGCGATGCGCAAGGCATTGCCTCAGATGGACACCCGTGGTTTTGCGGACCGCATCATGGCGGTGCTCAACCAGGAACCAGCGGAGCAAAAGCGCCGCCTGTCCGGATATTTCGGCCGGGCCGCCGCGGGCGTGGCAGTGACGGTTTGTGTCGCGGTGGTGGCGCTCATCGGCTTGCGTCATGACAGTACGCGCTCGAACTCGGCATTAGGGCCTTCCGAGATTGTACCGCCAGCGGCGATGCTCCAGGCCAGACCGGTTGCGTATGGAATGGTGAGCAATGCCACCTGGAACGGCAATTCGCCGGATGTGCAGGCAGCACTCAGTAATTACGTCATCAATCACAGTGAGATTAGCGCTGCTTTAGGGCAGCAGGGCATGCTGCCGTATTTTTACATTACCTCCTACACTGCCCACGGCCAAGTGCACGCCGCACCTCAGGCTGGACAACAACCGCTTCAGCGACAAAAGCAATGACTCGCATGTTCCGCTGGACACTGTTGCCGCTTCTGGCGGCATTGCTCGCGCCAGCGGTGTTTGCGGACAACACCTCAGGCAACTCCCGCAGTCCTGAAGCCTGGCTGGACCGCATGAATACGGCGTTGCGTACCCTCAATTACGAGGGTACTTTCATTTACATTCGCGGTAATCACCTGGAGACCATGCGGGTCACGCACCGCGCAGATGCCGATGGCGGCATCGAGCGGCTGGTGTCACTTACTGGGCCGTTGCGTGAAGTGATCCGAAACCACAAGAATGTGCAGTGTGTTCTGCCCGACAGCCACGCGGTACTAGTGGAACGCCGCTATGCAGCCGCAAATTTTCCGGCGGCTGTGCCACCGGCAGTGCACTCGGAAAAACTCGCGGCTCATTATGACTTCCTGGACCTGGGCGATGACCGCATCGCCGGCTATCAATGCAAGGTGATCAGCATCGTGCCGCGCG
This sequence comes from Gammaproteobacteria bacterium, assembly GCA_049591455.1. Taxonomy (GTDB): domain Bacteria; phylum Pseudomonadota; class Gammaproteobacteria; order Natronospirales; family REEB76; genus REEB76. The sequence goes on along the minus strand of JBAWFA010000009.1, from coordinate 58,820 downwards.
ATCAGTACCGGTACGGTTACAAGCTATGGCTGGATGCGCGCAATGGCATGTTATTGCGCTCCGATCTTGTGACCCGCGAGGGGCGTACGGTGGAGCGGGTCATGTTCACGTCACTGCGCTATCCGAAGAACATTCCGGATGCGGCCCTCAAAGCTACGGAGATCCAGCCTGGTTACATCTGGAACATCCAGGGCGACAGTGAAAAGCTGGCGCCGGACGAGGCCCGCGTCAGCTGGAAAGTTACGCAGCTGCCGCCGGGTTTCGTATTGTCCCTGAGTGATGTGCAGCGGGTGGCGGGCGTACCCGAACCGGTGCGGCACCTGGTATTCAGCGATGGCCTGGCCTCTGTCTCGGTGTTTGCGGAAACCTCCACCCCCAGCCGAAAGGTGCTCATCGGGCCCTCTGAAATGGGTGCGGTGAATGCCTTTGGTCGTCAGGTGGGCGGCCACCATTTGACGGTAGTGGGAGAGGTCCCTGCCATCACGGTGGAATTCATCGCTCAATCCATGCAACTGCTAGAACGGCCGCCGCACTGAGGCCCGTGCTTGCGGGGTGGAGGGGCTTGCACCACAATGCCACCTGTGCGAAGGACTTTCTGGCTTCCAATTTTTCTGGCTGGGGCGGCAGCTCTGTCGGCAGGCGAAGTTTTTGCCGCGGTATTGCCGGATTTTACTGCGGTCGTAACCAGGGTTTCACCGGTCGTGGTCAATGTCAGCACCACACAACGGCCAGATACCCTTACCCAGAACAGCGGCCTTCCAGCGCCGGATCAGGATGGCGATGACTCTTACCCGGATTGGTACAAACGCTATTTTGGCGCTACTCCGCCCGAAAATGGCAGCGAGGATGACGATGGAGACTCCAGCGATGACAATGCTGATTCACCTGCCACCGAATCCCTAGGTTCCGGCTTCATCATTTCCACGGACGGTGAAATCCTTACCAATTATCATGTGGTGGAAAACGCCGAAAGTATCGACGTCAAACTCAATGACCGGCGGGTACTACCGGCGAAAATCCTGGGAGTGGATCCGCAGAGTGACCTCGCCCTGCTCAAGATTAATGCCCGTGACCTGCCGGTAGCGGTTATCGGTGACGGCCGGGTACGCGTGGGCCAGTGGGTGCTGGCCATCGGTTCGCCTTTTGGCTTCGATCACTCTGTAACCGCCGGTATCATCAGCGCCCAAGGGCGCAGCATCGGGGGCGAACAATACGTGCCCTACATCCAGACGGATGTGCCCATCAACCCTGGCAATTCCGGCGGCCCGCTGTTTAATTTGCAAGGCCAGGTCGTGGGCATCAATTCCGAGATATACAGCCGTACTGGCGGATATCAGGGTGTGTCTTTCGCCATTCCCATTGATTTGGCGATGGAGGTAGCCCAGCAATTGCGGCAGCACGGTCACGTGACTCGCGGCTGGCTGGGTGTGAGCATCGCGGACGTGCAATCAGATTTGGCTGCCTCCCTGCATTTATCTCGTCCCGAAGGTGCGCTGGTGCAGAAGGTGATGCCGGCGAGTCCCGCTGCTAGGGCGGGACTCAAAGCCGGTGATGTAATCCTGGCCTACAACAGCATGGATGTGGTGAGTTCCGAGGCGCTACCGCCGTTGGTGGGCAGCACATCTGTGGGCCGGAATATTCCCCTGACAATATTGCGGAACGGCAACCGCGCGACTCTGCAGGTGCGCATCGGGGCTCTGCCTGCCAGTGAAACCAGCCTGCCGGCGATGACCAATGTGAAACAGGGCAGCGGATTTGACGCCCTGGGATTGGCGATCCGGCCTCTGACCGAAAGCGAACGCCTCCAGTTCAAACTCCGGCAGGGCGGTGTGGTGGTGGAACAGGTAGCCGAGGGCGCCGCGCGGCATGCCGGCTTCAAACCGGGAGACGTGGTGCTGATGGTGAATGGTGTTGCGGTCAACAGTCTGCAACAGTTCCGGCGCCTGGAAAAACAGCTACCCACCACTCGGCCGGCACCCGTGCTGGTGCAGCGGCCAGGTGAAACCCTGTTCCTACCGCTCCAGGCCGGTGATGGATGAGTCGCCTGCTGACCCTCTATTACCGGACTGGTTGTCACCTCTGCGAACAGATGCTTGCCGAGATTTATGCGCTGCACGGAGAGGATGTGCAAATCCGGCTGGTGGATGTGGATGGCGACGCGACCCTCAAGGATCGTTACAGCCAACAAGTGCCGGTGCTGATGGGCGGAGAAGTGGTGTTGAGCATAGGCAGGCTCGACCGGGGCGGTTTGGAGGAATACCTCACATCAGCTAAAACCTGACCTTTACCCAGTATAATGCGCCACCCTTGATGTGTGGCCACCGGCATTCTGGCGCTGGATCATAAGGGCCGATATTCTTAGAATCTCGCTTAGAAATCGCCGGCAATCAACTGAATTGTAATAAAATTCAGCCTTATTTAAATCAAGAACACGCCTGTTATTCGCTGTGGACATGCAGAACCTGCGCAATTTTTCCATCATTGCTCATATAGACCATGGCAAATCCACCTTGGCGGACCGTTTCATACAAATTTGCGGCGGCTTAACGGAGCGCGAAATGGAAGATCAGGTGCTGGATTCCAATCCCATCGAGCGGGAGCGGGGTATCACCATCAAGGCCCAGAGCGTCTCGCTTCAATATCTGGCAAAAAACGGTCAGACCTACCAACTCAATTTCATTGACACCCCTGGCCACGTGGATTTTTCCTACGAGGTTTCGCGTTCCCTGGCCGCCTGCGAAGGCGCCTTGCTGGTGGTGGACGCATCCCAAGGCGTGGAAGCCCAGAGCGTGGCCAACTGTTATACCGCGCTGGAGCAAGGCCTCGAAGTGATGCCGGTCATCAACAAGATTGACCTGCCCAATGCCGAGCCGGACAAAGTTGCGACCGAAATCGAGGAAATCATTGGCATCGAAGCGCAGAACGCCTTGCGTGTCAGCGCCAAAACCGGTACCGGCGTGCCAGAGTTGCTGGAAGAACTGGTGCGGCGCATCCCGCCGCCGAAGGGCAATCCGCAAGGGCCCTTACAGGCGCTCATCATTGATTCCTGGTTCGACAACTTTGTGGGAGTGGTGTCGCTGGTGCGCGTGATGCATGGCAGTCTCAAGCGGCGCCAGAAAATCCTGGTCATGTCCACCAGTCGCGCTCACGAAGTGGACCGCGTGGGCATCTTTACGCCCAAGATGCACGACAAGGATGAATTGGCCACGGGCGAAGTAGGTTACGTGATTGCCGGTGTGAAAGAGATTGACGGTGCGCCGGTGGGGGATACCCTGACCTACGCCAATAATCCCTGCAGTACGCCTTTGCCCGGTTTCAAGCAGGTGCAGCCGCGGGTGTTCGCCGGTGTATTCCCGGTGCGCTCCGATGATTACGAGAATTTCCGCGAAGCCTTAAGGAAACTGCGTCTCAACGATTCCGCCCTGCATTTCGAGCCCGAAACCTCTACAGCACTGGGGTTCGGATTCCGTTGTGGTTTCCTCGGCCTGCTGCACATGGATATTGTGCAGGAGCGTCTGGAGAGAGAGTACAACCTGGAACTCATTACCACCGCACCCACGGTAATTTATGAAGTGCTCACGACGGCCGGGGGCATCCTCCACGTGGATAACCCTACCAAGCTGCCGCCGGTGGATCGCATCGAGGAAATCCGCGAGCCCATCATCACCGCAAACATTCTGGTGCCGCAGCAGTATCTGGGTTCCATCATTACCCTGTGCGAGGAAAAGCGCGGTGTGCAGAAAAGGATGGTTTACCACGGCTCCCAGGTGATATTGGCCTATGAATTGCCGATGAGTGAAGTCGTAATGGATTTCTTTGACAGGCTGAAATCCGTGAGTCGCGGTTATGCCTCATTCGATTACAGTTTCGCGCGCTTCCAGTCAGCACCACTGGTGAAACTGGACTTGCTTATCAACGGCGACCGGGTGGACGCGTTGTCGTGCATCATCCACAAGGACCATGCCTATGTCCATGGCCGTGAGCTGTGTGAGAAAATGCAGGAACTGATTCCACGCCAGATGTTCGAAGTAGCGGTGCAGGCCGCCATCGGCTCGCATATTATTGCGCGTACCACGGTCAAGGCCCTGCGCAAGAACGTGACGGCCAAGTGTTACGGCGGTGACATTACCCGCAAGCGCAAGCTGCTGGAAAAGCAAAAAGAAGGCAAGAAACGCATGAAGCAGATTGGCACCGTTGAGATTCCCCAAGAAGCCTTTCTTGCGATATTGCACGTGGGTAAGAAATCGTGATTGCATTCCAACAAAAGTGAGAGATATATATTATGGATTTTGATTTCGAAGCGATATTGACCCTGCTGACTGCCCTGGCCGGGCTCATTTGGCTGGCGGACGCACTGTTTTTTGCCCGCAAACGCCAGCTGAAAACCCAGAGACCCGGCGGATCCGCGGTGGCTGTCGGAGCGGAGCGGAAGGTGAAAAAACGCCGCGAGCCAATTTTGGTCGAATATGCCAAGTCCTTCTTCCCGGTACTCCTGATCGTGCTGCTACTACGATCATTCGTAGTAGAGCCGTTTCATATCCCGTCTTCGTCCATGGTGCCAACCCTGCTAGTGGGGGATTTTATCCTCGTGAACAAGTTCGATTATGGCCTGCGCCTCCCGATCCTGCATACCAGGATTATTCCTGTCGGCAAGCCCGAACGGGGCGATGTAATGGTATTCCGTTATCCGCCCGACCCGACGGTGGACTACATCAAGCGGGTTATCGGCCTGCCCGGCGACCGTATTGTTTACCGCGGCGAAACCCTGTATATCAATGGTGTCCAGGTTCCCGACAAAGTGCTCGGTTTTTATGGCGGGCCTGATCAGATGGGTGCGGTTCTCCATCAGGAAACGCTCGGCAAGGTGGTGCACGGCACGCTCATCATCCCTGGGATGGAGCACAAGCAGGGTGAATGGACCGTGCCGCCGGGAGAATATTTCATGATGGGCGATAACCGTGACAATAGCAGCGACAGCCGTTATTGGGGTTTTGTTCCCCAGAAGAACATCGTCGGTAAGGCGTTCTTCATCTGGATGAACTGGGACGCCTTCCATGACTCCGCGCTCTGGCGCCGTATGGGAAAGGTGATCCATTGACTTTGGCCACGCAACTATCATGTTATCCGTTTCTGGAGGGGCATTATGAATAACAAGCGCCATCAAACCGGCTTGACACTTATCAGCTGGATTATCGTGATCCTGCTGGTTGCATTTGTCTTCTGGTTTGGATTCAGCCTGTTCCCGATTTATATGCAGTATTATTCCATCAATTCAGTCGTGCAAAAGAAAGCTCAACAAGTCACGGCGGGCGAGATGCCACAACAGATACTGCACAGCATGGATATGACTTTCACGATCAACGGCGTGCAGGATCCCAACCTGACCCCGGAGAAGGTACTGACCATTACTCCAAACACTGATGGCAATGGCCTTGTATTCACATTGGATTACGATGCAACTACCAGTTTCTTGGGTAATGTTGACCTCTTGGTGCATTTCCACAAGACCTATCAGGCTACGCCTCATTGAGTGATCCCCCGTATCGGCTGGAAGCAGCGCTTGCTTACCGTTTCCGTGACCCGCAGTTGCTGAGGCAGGCTCTGACCCACCGTAGTGCCAGCGATATCAATAATGAACGTTTGGAATTTCTCGGCGATGCCTTGCTGAATGTGATGATTTCAGCAGAGTTGTTCGAGAAACATGTACAGCTTGAGGAAGGCGCCTTGACACGGCTGCGAGCCAGCCTGGTAAATCAGGATGCACTTGCGTCAGTGGCCGGCGACATCGAGTTGGGCGAATATTTAAACCTCGGGCCCGGCGAACTTAAAAGCGGCGGCCAGCGCCGCAGCTCCATTCTGGCGGACGCGCTGGAAGCGGTGTTGGGCGCCGTTTACCTGGACGGCGGTTTTGAGAACGTGCGCGCCGTCATTCTGAACTTGTTTGGCACCCGGCTTGCGACTCCGGTTTCCACAGAAGCGCTCAAGGACAGCAAGACCCAGTTGCAGGAAGCCTTGCAGGCGCGTGGCCAACCGTTGCCGGTGTATAGCGTGGAAGTCGTGACCGGACAGGCCCATCGTCAGGTGTTTCACGTAAATTGTCAGATAGACTCGCTGAGCATCCACGCCCAGGGGGTGGCCGCCAGCCGCCGCGGTGCGGAACAGGAAGCCGCACGGCGTGTGCTTGAGTTGTTATCCCATGCCTGAAACCGGCTTTCGTTGTGGATTCATCGCCCTGGCGGGACGGCCGAACGTGGGCAAGTCCACGCTCGTGAATGCCCTGGTGGGCGCGAAGGTGAGCATTGTCACCTCCAAACCCCAGACCACGCGCCGCCGCATTCTGGGCATTCATACCACGGCGGAGGCGCAATATATTTTCGTGGACACACCCGGCCTGCATCAGAATGCCAGGCGTGCTGTTAACCGGCATATGAACCGTGCGGCCGTAAACGCCATCGCGGATGCAGATGCGGTGCTGCTGGTGGTGGAAGCGGGGCACTGGACGGAAGATGACGAGCATGCTCTTTCCCGTTGCGCGGCACTTGAACGGCCACTTGCGCTGGCAGCCAACAAAATAGACAGACTCAAGGCGCGCACGGCGCTTCTGCCATTTCTGGATGAAATTCAAACCAGGGCAGATTTCAGATTCATTGTCCCGGTATCCGCCAGTACGGGTGAAAATCTTGCCAAACTCGAGACCCAGCTCAAGACCTTGCTGCCGGAGTCCCCGATGTTGTTTCCACAAGGCCAATTTACGGACCAGGATGGCGCGGTACGTGCTGCGGAATGCGTGCGCGAAAAACTCACGCAAACGCTGGAGCAGGAAGTGCCGTACTCCCTCGCTGTGGGCGTGGAGGAGTACAAGCTGGAACAAGGTGTGCTGCATATCAGTGCCGTCATCTGGGTGGAGCGCAAGGGGCAGAAAGCCATCGTCATCGGCCACAAGGGCGGCATGCTCAAACAAATCGGCCAAGCGGCGCGTCTTGAACTGGAACGCGAAACCGGGCAAAAGGTATTTCTGCGCCTATGGGCGAAGGTGCGCGACAACTGGACCGATGACGAGCGTGCTCTCAAGGCATTCGGCCTGGGCGACACATGAGAGCTGCCGAGCGCGTGATGCTGACGCCATCCTGCATATTGCATCAGCATGACTGGCGTGAAACCAGTCGTATTGTTGAAATCCTCAGTCGTGATCACGGACGCTTGGGCGTGGTAGCGCGCGGCGCGCGCCGCGCGAAATCGCCTTGGCGGCCTCTGCTGCGACCGTTTCAGTCCTTGTTGTTGTCATGGACAGGCGGCGGAGAGCTGGCCACACTCATAGGCGCCGAACCTGACGCCGCGCCCCGGCCCTTATCCGGACAGGCCTTGCTGAGCGGCTTCTACATGAATGAGCTGCTGCTGCGGCTGCTGCCGCGCCAGGATCCCCAGCCCGAGCTGTTCAATCAGTATTTGGATGCGCTGAACCGGCTCACACAGGCCACCAGTCTGGCTCTGCGCGTGTTTGAAAAACACCTGCTGACAGCCTTGGGATATGGATTGAATCTGGAGCGGGATACGGCAACCGGCCAGCCGGTGCAAGCGGATGCAATATACCGCTATGAGCCAGAGCAGGGTCCGGTGCGTGTTGCGGGTACTACCGGTTCCGGGGTACACGTGCGCGGCAGCACGCTGCTGGCGCTGGCGGAAGACAAGCTCGAGCAGCCGGAGCAGTTGCGCGAAGCCCGGCGTCTGTTACGCGCGGTCCTGGATCAGTTATTGGGGGAGCGGCCGCTCAAGACCCGCGAGGTGATGCACGCATTTGGGCAGGCGCGCGTTTAAGGCAATAATAACGCGTAATCTTGACGACGGAGCGCGCAGCATGGTTCAACTGATCAAGCTCGGCGTCAACATAGATCATGTCGCCACACTGCGGCAGGCACGTGGCACCCGTTATCCAGATCCAGTGGAAGCGTCGCGGCTGGCGGAAAATGCTGGCGCCGATAGCATCACCGTGCATCTGCGCGAAGATCGCCGCCATATCCAGGAGCGCGATGTGCAGATGTTACGCGCGGTGCTGCAGACCCGCATGAACCTGGAAATGGCGGCTAACGCGGAAATGGTGGGGCTGGCCTGCCAATTAAGACCGGAGGATTGCTGTCTGGTGCCGGAACGGCGCCAGGAACTCACCACTGAAGGCGGGCTGGATGTGCGCGCTCAGCGGGAAACTCTGGCCTCGGTATGTGCGCAACTGGCGGATGCGGGCGTGCGCGTGGCCCTGTTCATTGATCCGGAGCCCGGGCAGATTGAAACCGCCGCTTTCCTGCGGGTGCCGGTGGTGGAATTGCACACCGGTCGTTATGCGGACGCGGAGAACGAGCATGCACAAGCGGAAGAATTGCATCGTCTGCGGCAAGCGGCGCAGCAAGCCGCGCAACAGGGGCTGGAAGTACACGCGGGTCACGGCCTGCATTATTATAATGTCACGCCGGTGGCGGCCATCCCCATCATTACCGAACTCAATATTGGCCACAGCATCATTGCTCGTGCCGTCATGACCGGTCTGCCTGAAGCTGTGCGCGAAATGAAACAAATAATGCTGGATGCGCGCCGCGCATGATCTTCGGCATCGGCACTGATCTGGTGGAAGTGCAGCGTATCGAATTGGCGTGGCAGCGCTTCGGCCAACATTTTGCCAGGCGCATTCTCATGCCGGAAGAGATGGAAGGTTTCAAGCTCAGCAAGAATCCGGTGCGTTTTCTCGCCACGCGTTTTGCTGCCAAGGAAGCCGTCGTCAAGGCACTGGGCACCGGTTTCCGCTACGGCATGTGGCTCAGGGATGCAGGCAGCGTGCCGGATTTCCGGGGTAAACCCTGCGTCATCTTTTCGGCACATGGACGGGGGCTATGCGAACGTCTGGGCGCGGGCGAAGCCTTTGTGAGTCTCAGTGATGAAGCGGGAATGGTGCTGGCATTTGCGGTTATTCTCAAGCGCCGGCCGCCGGCCTGACAGTGTAAACGTCGAGCTTTACAAGCGTCTCCTGGATTTCGCGGCCGAGCAGCGCCATTGAACGCGCAAGATCTTCTGACTTTGCGTGACGCAGGGAATTTTCCAGCCGGTCACATGCGTCATGCAGGCTTGCAAGCCGGCAGAAGGCCGCTGATCCGTTCAGTTTGTGCAACTGTTCCCCAAGCTGGGGAAAGTTTTGATCGCGCCATGCGGTTTCAATGGCTTGCCATTGCACCGGCAGATCTTCCGTCAGCATCTGGCGTATGGAGGGGCGCAGATCGGCGATGGCGGTTTCCAGGTCCGCCGAATCACGCAGCGCCACCGGGCCGGCTTGGTAGCGGGCAGCGTCCATGGGCCGGAGGTGTTTCAATACCGCGTCGCGCAGCGTGTCAGCTTCCAGCGGTTTCGTCAGCCACCCCGCCAGTCCAGCTTCGTCAAGGGTTTGTGCGGACTTCTCATTGCGTATGGCGGACAAGGCGATTATCGGGGTGTCGCGATGTGCAGATGAGCCGGATTTGAGACGCTTGGCCACCTGCCAGCCGTCCTCGCCGGGCATATGCATGTCCAGCAATATCAGGTCAACAGGATGCCTGGCTTCCAAGTCAATTACTTCCTGTCCGGTTTTTGCTTCCAGAACAGTTGCGCCACATTTTTCCAGAAGTATCCGCGCCAGCAGGCGGTTGATACGGTTGTCATCGGCGACGATGATATTCAGCCCGCGGAGGACCGGGGCATTGACACGCGCATCGGCGGGAAGCGCGGCCGGCGCACCAGAGAGCATCCGGTCCAGGTGTTCCCCAAGAGTTGTTTCGCTGACGGATTTCGGCAGGCACGGCCCGCCAATGCGCCGGCTGATATCCGCCTGGATTTCTGCATTCACCGAATTCACCAGCGCCATACAGGGAAATCCCATTGCGGCGCCGGTCAGCAGGCTGTCCAGTTGCGCAGGTTCGCGCAGATCCGTGTAACTCAAGGAAAACAACACTGCGGCATAGGTGTCGCGCAGATTCCGCGTTTGTAGAAATTCAGGCAGCTGTGACAGCCCGGTTACAAGGTGCATGTTCCAGCCCAGGCGCTCGAGGCGCGCGAGCAAGGCGTCAGCAGCCTGTGCCTGGGATTCGTACACCAGCAGGGATTTGCGTTTGCCGCCGGACATGCCGGAAACCGGCGATGGCAGCGAGGCAGAGTCATCCGTTGGAAATACCAGTGATAGGCAAAATTCACTGCCGTGACCGAGCGCGCTCGTCAAGGTCAATGAGCCACCCAGCTGCTCAATCAATTTCTTGGTGATATATAAACCCAGTCCCGCACCGCCGTGCTGCCTGTCGGCGGAACCGTTAACCTGGAAAAAGGGCTCGAACAGTCGCCGCCGGTCCTGGTCACGGATACCGATGCCCGTATCAATAACACGGATGTTCACATGAACTTTGCCGCTCCTCTGTGGCTCGGTGTGTGAACGTATGATCACACTGCCGGTGTCGGTGAATTTGATGGCGTTGGTGACCAGGTTGCTGATCGCGCGGGTCAGCTTGATACGGTCACCCAGCAGCGGCCGGCTGGTGTCGCCCTGGATATGCAGCACAAGCTCAAGTTGTTTGGTATAGGCTTCCATAGCGCTGATCTGCACGATCTCCTCCAGCAGGTCGTGCAGCACGAAGGGATGCATCTGAATGCCGGGTTCACTGGTTTCGAGTCGGGCTGCATTCAGCACGTTATCCAGTAACGCCAGCAGTGCGTGCGCTGACTGGCGCAGGGTGGTGAGATAATTCTGTTGACCTTCGTTGAGCGGTGTCCTGGTCAGCAGATCGCTGAAGCCCAGCACCGCGTTCATTGGGGTGCGGATTTCGTGACTCATATTGGCCAGGAATTCCGATTTGATCCGGCTCGCTTCCACCGCTCGTTTGCGCGCCAGATCCAGTTCCACGCTCTTGATTTCCATTTCTTCCAGCGTGCCGCGCAGTTCTGCGGTAGCTTGATCCACCTGTTCCTGGAGTTCCTGTTGCGAACGTTGGGCATTGGCGGCCATGTGGTTGATCTGCTGTTCCAGCCGTCCAAGTTCGCCGCCGGAATTTGCCGGTACCCGCGCGGCATGGTCCCCCGAGCTGAAGCGCCCAACCATCGCAATAATGCGCCCAATGGGCGCGACCACGCTGCCGCTTATGGCTAGCGCCAGCAGGATGCCGAATGCCAGACAGGCCAGCACGATAAGACCGCCATTGACAATAATCTGGGCCTGGCTTTCAGCGAACTGCACTTCCGACAATGTCACAGTCACCTTTCCAAGAACCCTGGCTGCGCCAGCCTGCGGCTGAACACGCTGATCCTGATTACCCGATAATGCGCTCAACTCGCCGGCGGATATAGATTGCAGAGTAATGGGCCGGGTGAATACCAGCTCACCTTCGAAACCTGTTTCAGCGCCGATGCGCCGGGCGACATCGCTTATAAACCCGGGTTTTTGCGGAGTGGATTGTATGGCCTGAGCGAGGATGTGGCCGATGCCGTCGGCGATCGTGACTGATTCGACGTTCCGCTCCCGGATGGCATTCCGCGCCAGCCTTTGCAGAACCTGAGGGTTATGAGTAAGCAAGCCGTACTCGGCCGCGGACGCAAGCTGACTGACGAGTGCATGACCGAGGGCTGATTGCGAGGATTTCAGATCGTGCACGCGGCTGTGGATGAAATAACCACCCAGCACGACGCCCAGACTGATGACCGGCAACAGTGCCAGCAGCAGTACGCGGTTGCGTATGCTCCAGTTGCGGATCATGCTCCGCCCTCAGCCGTTTGCAATAGGGCAAACGGCCTGTCCTTGCTGTCTCGTGCCGGTATCAGCATGATGTGTAAACGGTTTCTCACGGGTGCAGCTTCGATTTGAAAGTCAGGTTATGGTGCGGTTTTTCGCTTCCGCGGTCAAAGGCCGCGGCCCCCTTGTCGGTGCCGCTTTGCTACACTGACCACCCCGGATGCAGGGTAGCGCATGAACGTTCTGGCCTTCGATATCGAGACCATTCCGGATGTGGACGCAGGCCGGAAATTGTACGGCCTGGACGGGCTGCCGGACGAGGATGTGGCGCGTGCCATGTTCCAGCAGCGCCGTCAGGAAACCGGTGGCAGCGAATTCCTGCCGCTGCATCTGCACCGGGTGGCGGCCATCGCCATCGCCCTGCGGCGCGGCGATGACTTCAGACTCTGGTCCCTGGGCGCACCGGAATCCGGCGAAGCGGAGCTGATCGCGCGCTTTTACGAAGGCATCGAGAAATTCACCCCCGACCTCGTGTCCTGGAACGGCGGCGGTTTCGATCTGCCGGTGCTGCATTACCGCGCCCTGCGTCACGGCATAGCCGCACCGCGCTATTGGGAAACGGGCGAAACGGAAACCGGCTTTCGCTATAACAATTACCTGTCGCGCTTCCACTGGCGGCACACCGATCTCATGGACGTGCTGGCGGGATTCCAGTTGCGCGGCGCGGCGCGGCTGGATGAGATCGCCCAGCTTTGCGGCTTGCCGGGAAAGCTCGGCATGCACGGCAGCAAGGTCTGGGAAACCTATCTGGCCGGCGAGATCGGCCGCATCCGGGATTACTGCGAAACCGATAGCCTCAACACCTACCTTATATATCTGCGTTTTGAATTGATGCGCGGCCGGCTGGATCCACAGCGCTACCGCGAGGAATGCGCGCGGGTACGCGAGGTACTGGCCCGCGCTGGCAAGGCCCATCTCAACGAGTTTCTGGCGGCATGGCCGGCGCAATCCGATCAGGTAACGGGCGGCTGATGGACGCGGGCGCAGCGGTACGCCGGCGCCCGGAGCTCGCATCTGCGCGTGCACTGGTACGGACGATTTCCCATGACGGTCGCGGTATTGCCCGTCTTGACGGTAAAACTGTTTTTATCGAAGGCGCGCTGCCCGGTGAAGACGTGGAGTTCCGCATCCAGCACCGGCATCGTGATTATGATGAAGCGCAAGTGCAGAACATACTGTCAGCTTCGCCAGAGCGCGTCACGCCCCTTTGTGAGCATTTCGGCGTTTGCGGCGGGTGCAACCTGCAGCATTTGGCGCCTGCGGCGCAACTCAGCGCGAAACAGCAAACGCTGCTGGATAATTTCAAACGCATCGGTCATGTGCAACCGGAAAAAATACTGGCGCCGCTGACCGGCCCGGTATGGGGCTACCGGCGGCGCGCGCGGTTATCGGTTCGGCAGGTACCGGTGAAAGGCCGCGTGCTGGTGGGATTCGTGGAAAAATACAGCCCCCATGTCACGGACACGCACCGCTGTGAAACCCTGCATCCGAAGATCGGCAATTTGATTCAACCACTGGCAACCTTGCTCGGCGAACTCAGCATCGCTGATCGCATTCCACAGATTGAAATTGCCGTGGGTGATACGGCAACCGTTCTGGTATTGCGCACCCTGTCGCCGATCAGCAAGGCGGATCATGGAAAATTATCCGTGTTTGAATGGGCACACGATCTGCGTTTCTATTTGCAACCGGGCCGGAAAGATACCGCCGTACCACTTAATGGCGAACGAGCAAGTTTGAGTTACCGGTTGCCCGACTGGGACGTGGAAATCACCTTCGAACCGGCGGATTTCATTCAGGTCAATGCTGAAATCAACCGGCAGTTGGTGAACCGCGTTATCGAGGTATTGCAGGTGGAGCCCGGACACCGGGTTCTGGATTTATTCTGCGGTCTTGGCAATTTTACCCTGCCGCTGGCGCGGGTCGCGAAAGAAGCAGTGGGCGTGGAAGGTGAGATCGGATTGGTGCAGCGGGCGCACGCCAATGCCGAACGCAATTGCTTCAGCAATGTGCGCTTTCATCAGGCGGATCTGTTCACAGATCAAAAAGATGCGCTCTGGTTAAAACAGACGTACCACCGCCTGCTGCTGGACCCACCCCGCGCCGGCGCACGCGAAATACTCGCCTGCCTCGGCCCAAGGCTGCCGCAACGCGTCGTGTATGTTTCCTGCCATCCTGCCACTCTGGCACGCGATACCGCCGTGCTGGTCCAGGAACATGGCTACCGTCTTTTGTCCGCCGGCGTGCTAGACATGTTTCCGCACACGGCGCATGTGGAATCCATCGCCGTGCTGGAGAAAGTCGCATGAGTCTCGGTCCGCTGATGGTGGACATGACTGGCCCGGAATTGAGTGCCGAGGAACGGGAAGTGTTCGGGCATCCGCTGGTGGGCGGTGTGATCCTGTTCACTCGCAATTATGCTGGTCCGGAGCAACTTGCCGCGCTGGTGTCAGCCATCCATGACTTGCGCGCGCCACCGTTGCTGGTGGCTGCGGATCAGGAAGGCGGCCGGGTGCAGCGTTTCCGCGAAGGTTTTACGCTCCTGCCGCCGGCACGGCTCTTCGGCCAACTCTATGACCGCGACGCTAGCACCGGCCGGCGGCTCGCCGAGAGCACCGCCTGGCTCATGGCAGCGGAATTGCGTGCGGTGGGGCTGGATCTGAGTTTCACGCCGGTGCTGGATCTGGATTATTCCATGAGCAGCGTCATCGGCGACCGCGCCTTCCATCATGGGGCTGAGACCGTGGGTGAATTGGGCCGCGCCTGGCTTTTGGGCATGCGCCGCGCCGGCATGGCGGCTACAGCCAAACACTTTCCCGGTCATGGCGCGGTACAGGGCGATTCCCATCACATGTTGCCGGTGGACGGGCGCTCCCTTGATGAAATCCGCCGTCACGATCTCAAGCCTTTCGAGCGGCTCATGCGTCTTGAACTGCCGGCGATCATGATGGCCCATGTAGCCTACCCCGACATGGATACGCTGCCAGCAAGTCTGTCGCGGCGCTGGATCGAACGGGAGCTGCGCGAACGGCTGAGTTTCGACGGCGCGGTGTTCTGCGATGATCTAAGCATGCGCGGCGCCGCCGGTGTCGGTGATTATGTGGAGCGTGCACGCATGGCGCTGGACGCGGGTTGCGACATACTGCCGGTGTGCAATAACCGCGCCGGCGTTGCGGCCATCCTTGAAGGTTTGGGTGAATACGCCAACCCCATGAGTCAGTGGCGGCTGGCGCGCCTGCACGGCCGTGAGGAGATTTCCCGGGAGGAATTGCATGCCAGCCGTGAGTGGCGCGAGGCGCGTACGGCGCTCGAAAATCATTACGCCGGTGGCGAGTTCAAACTGGAAACCTGAGCATGGACGGCTTACTGGACGAAGTACGACAGGTGCAGCGGGAGGCGGAATTACTACATTCCGAACAGGCGGTGCAAGCCGCTGTCGGCCGGCTGGCGGAAGACATCACCCGCGTTCTGGCTGACGGCAACCCGCTGGTGCTGTGCGTCATGACCGGCGGCCTGATTCCGGCTGGCTGGCTGTTACCCAGACTGCGTTTTCCTTTGCAACTGGATTATGTGCATGCCACCCGTTACCGGGGCGACATAAAGGGCCACGATCTGGAATGGCGCGTGCGCCCGGAGATTCCGCTAGGGGACCGCGTGGTGCTGCTGGTGGATGATATTTTCGACGAAGGCCTGACCCTGGCGCGCATCGTGGAAGATTGCCGCGCACAGCACGCCTGCCAGGTATTTACCGCCGTGCTGGTGCAGAAACGCCATGACCGCAATCGCGGCGGGATGCAGCCTGATTTCGTTGGGCTCACCACGCCGGACAAATACCTGTTCGGCTGCGGTCTGGACTACAAAACGTATCTCCGCAACCTGCCGGCCATTTATGCAGTATCTGAAATGAGTCGTACAAAGGGAATGCAGCATGACTGACCTGGCCATCATCGGCGGCACCGGACTCACCTCGCTCAGCAGTCTTGAAATCACGCACCGTGAAGTGGTGGCCACGCCTTACGGTGAACCTTCCGGTCCACTCACTCACGGACACCTGATGGGCCGCGACGTGGTGTTCCTGCCGCGTCATGGCTATGGCCACACCATTCCGCCGCACCGGGTGAACTACCGCGCCAATATCTGGGCCCTGAGAAGCATCGGTGTACGGCAGGTGCTGGCGGTGGCCGCCGTGGGCGGCATCCGCGCCGACATGCAACCGGGCTGGATCGCGTTTCCGGATCAGATCGTGGATTACACCTGTGGCCGCGAGCACACGTTTTTTGAGCAGGACCTGGAACGGGTAATTCACGTGGATTTCACCTGGCCCTATGACGAAACCCTGCGTCGGAAGCTGATTGCGGCGGCGCAGACGGCGAAACTGCAATTCGTGGCCGGCGGCACCTACGGCGCGACCCAGGGGCCGCGGCTCGAAACCGCTGCAGAAATCCTCCGCATGGAGCCGGACGGCTGCGACCTCGTGGGCATGACCGGAATGCCGGAAGCGGCACTGGCGCGGGAACAGCAACTGGCCTACGCCTGCTGCGCCGTCATTACCAACCGCGCCGCTGGCAAGAGCCGTGAAGACATTCACGCGGAAATCGAAACCTATCTCAAGCAGGCAATGGATCAGGTGCGGTTGTTGCTGGAATCCTTGTTAAGGAAGTCATGATTCAACTGCTGCCAGAGCTGATCAGCGAAAATCACGCCGTGATAAGCCACCGGCAGTCCGGCGGCGTGCAGCGCTTCGGCGGTCCAGGTGTTGCAGGTGTGGAAAGCGTCATACGATAACCCCGAGGCGAAGAACTCGCTGTCGGCATCCGGTCCAGGCAAAATCGGCTCGAGCTGGCCGCGTGCGTCGGTTTGGAAGGAATCTGCCAAATAGCGGTCGAGGTGGTTCAGCCCGTCATGGGAAACGGACACGATGCGGAATTTAACCGCGCTCGTATAACATGCATGCGGCGGATTGACACAGGTTTCGAGCAGCACCACGTTGCGTGAGGGAAACAGCGCCGCGAAATCCATGCCCAGAGTGGGGTTTGGCGCCATGTAAAACCGGCGGTTGCCCCAGCCGAACATGAAGTATTGGGCATTGGGCGCAGGTTGTAGCAGATGGATAAATGATTGCCCCAGCTCGGCCCGCGACAGGACCAGTCCCGTGTGCCAGCCGGAATCCAGAACCCAAATCTGTTCTTCGTCGTTTGCAGGTTCCGGGATTGCGCCGGGCTGTGGGTCGGTAAGCATGCCGGGAGCGGCGCAGCCCGATATCAGGAGCAGGCCGCAAATCATGCCGGCAATTATTTGCGCATTAAAATTCACACAGACCGTCAGAAGAGCGGATATAGGTCATTTTATCCGCGGCGTCACCAGCACCAGCACCCCGAACATGGGGTGATCGAAGTAATTGATCTTGCCAGCATCCAGTTTGCGGTCCTGTGTGAGCCGGTAGGGTTGACAGGCTGGTGTGGGTGCAGGCGCGGCAGCCTGCTGCGTCGCTTGTATGCCGGCGGCAGATTGAGCTGTCGGGGCTGCGGGTGCGGATGACGGAATCACGCGTTTGGCCGGCGGTCCGCAATACACCAGGTCAAGATCGAAGTGAAGATAGAGGCCGGTGGTGCTGAGCTTGGCGATGCCATAAACCGGAGTGCCGGTGGCGGGTGGTGCTGCTGCGGTCGGGAGCACGGTGGTCGCAACCGGTGCGGCCGTCGGCGGTTCACCGATGCGCACAAACGGCGCGCTGGCACGGTCAATGGCCGGTTCTGCCCAGGCGATATGCAGCAGCGGCTGATAATCGGACGAACGCTGTAGCTTCCGCCAACTGTAGTCCATGCGAAAACTCGCCGGTGAAAGCTGCATGTAGGGTAGGTTGCTGCCGGCAGGGTTCATTGGTACGCCGCTATTCCAGTCGGGTACGCCGGGATTGGCGGGCCAGGTTTCCAGCGATCCGGCCTGCGGGTCGGTATTGCGGAACACGATGAGTTCCACGTCATACCAGTTGGGTGCCGGGATGGAAGACACTGGGCCGGCTGCGGCCACGGCATAGGGCGGAGCCAGCAGCAGCACGGCAAGCAATAAGCCAGTTTGCAGTAGTTTCACTGGAAAATCCTGTTTGTGAATCATTTTGGGGCGGCGAATCCAGGCTGGCATCGTTTTGCGCGCCTCTCCCGGGAGGCAATCGGATTGCGAGCCTAGTGTAAACGCTTACTGCGATGACGGGTTATCAGGCGGCGACTGCCTTTTGGGTAAGCGCGTCCAGCAGCACCTCCACGCTATTGATACGCCGTTCCCGATCCTCCAAGTCCAGCATGAAACGCAGGCGGTTGCTGCCGTCCAGTTTATAGTGCTTGGGCTGCTGCTGGATCATGCGGATGACCACGCCGGGGTCCACACTTGTGGTTTCGCTGAAGCTGATACGGCCGCCCTGGGGGCCGGCTTCAATCTTGCGCACACCCAGCGGCGCCGCCTTGAGTTTGAGTTCGGCGATACGAAACAGAGTCTTGGCAGCTGGCGGCAGCAGGCCGAAACGGTCGATCATTTCGACTTGCAGCTCGTTCAGCTCGTCCGGGTTTCTGGCGCTGGCAATGCGTTTGTAGAGCGTGAGGCGCAAGTGTACATCATCAATATAATCGGCGGGCAGCAGCGCCGGCATGTGCAGGTCAATTTCCGGGCCGTGTTCCAGCGGTGCATCCAGGTCTATGCTGCGGCCTTCCTTCAGCGCGCGCACGGCGCGCTCCAGCAGTTCGGTATAAAGCGTGAAGCCCACTTCGTGAATCTGGCCACTCTGCTCCTCGCCCAGCAGTTCGCCCGCACCTCGGATCTCCAGATCGTGGGTGGCGAGTGTGAAACCGGCACCCAGTTCTTCCAGTGATTCGATCGCTTCCAGGCGTTTCACCGCGTCCGCGGTGAGCAGGCTTCTGGGTGGAATAATGAGATAGGCGTAGGCGCGGTGGTGGGAGCGGCCCACGCGCCCGCGCAACTGGTGCAACTGCGCCAGACCGAGCTTGTCGGCGCGATGAATAACAATGGTGTTGGCAGTGGGTACATCAATGCCGCTTTCGATGATGGTGGTGCACACCAGGATATTGAAGCGTCGATGGTAGAAATCCAGCATCACCTGTTCCAGCTCGCGCTCGTGCATCTGACCGTGGGCGATGCGTACTTCCGCGCCGGGTACTAATTTTGCAACTTCAGCCGCGGTTTTTTCGATGGTGTCCACGCTGTTATGCACGAAGTACACCTGACCGCCGCGCTTGATTTCCCGCAGGCAGGCTTCCTGGATGAGGGCGTTCTGCCATTCGCTCACGAAAGTTTTGACCGCCAGGCGTTCCGCCGGTGGCGTGGCGATGATGGACAGGTCCCGCAAACCAGCCAGCGACATGTTGAGTGTGCGCGGAATGGGCGTGGCTGTAAGGGTCAGCACGTCCACCTCGGCGCGCAGTCTCTTGAGCTTTTCCTTATGCTGCACACCGAAGCGGTGTTCCTCGTCAATGATGACCAGGCCCAGGTCCCTGAATTTCAATTCGTCGCGCAGCAGCGCGTGGGTGCCGATGATGATGTCCACCTTGCCGGCGGCGAGGTCCTGCATGACCGCGTGCTGCTGCTTGCTGGTGCGGAAACGCGACAGCACTTCGATGCGCACCGGCCAGCCGGCAAAGCGGTCGTGGAAAGTCTGGGCGTGCTGCTGCGCCAGCAGCGTCGTGGGCACCAGCAGCGCCACCTGTTTGCCGCCTTGCACCGCGACAAAAGCCGCACGCAGCGCCACTTCGGTCTTGCCGAAGCCCACGTCGCCGCACACCACCCGATCCATGGATTTCCCCGCGGTCATGTCGGCGATAACGCCTTCGATGGCCTGTAACTGGTCGGGAGTTTCATCGAAGGGGAAATCCTGTGTGAATGCCTGGTAGTCCGGTTCGCCGAACTTGAACGTGTAGCCCTCGCGGGCCGCGCGGCGCGCGTAGATGTCGAGCAGTTCCACCGCCACATCCCGCACCTGTTCGGCGGCGCGGCGTTTGGCCTTAAGCCACTGGTCGCTGCCGAGACGGTGCAACGGCGCGGCCTCCGGTGCGCTGCCGTTGTAGCGCGTGATGAGATGCAGCAAGGACACCGGTACATAGAGTTTTGCGCCCTCGGCGTATTCCAGCATCAGGAATTCCGTTTCGATGCCGTTCAGCTCCAGCAGTTGCAGTCCGAGATACCGGCCCACGCCGTGTTCCTCGTGCACCACCGGTGCGCCTTCGCTGAGCGCAGCTAGGTCGCGGATGATGACTTCCGGGTCGCGGTTTCGCAGCCGCCGGCTGGTTTGGCGGGCGCGCTGGCCGAACAGCTGTTCCTCGGCGATGAGCGCGATGCCGGCTTCTGGCAGCAGCAGGCCACGTTCCAGCGGCGCAACGCAGAGAGCAATGCGCGCTTTACTTTCCAGGAACGCCGGCCAGCCGTCCACGGTAGCAGGTTTGAGATCACGGCGCGTAAGCAGCTCCATGAGGTATTCGCGCCGGCCAGTGGATTCCGCGGCGAACAGCACGCGGCCGGGAAACTCCGCAAGGAAAGTCAGCAGTTTCGCTACCGGCTCTTCGGCGCGGCTTTCCACCCGCAGCGGCAGCGGTGCGGCAGCATTGAAATTCACGGCATACGGTTCAGGCGATTCAAAACTCTGCACCTGGATACGCAGACGTACGGCTAGCGCCGCTTGCACTTCATCCGGCGTCAGCCACAGTTCTTCGGGTTTGAGCAGCGGGCGCTCGAGGTCGTGGCGGTGCTGCTCGTAACGTTCCGTGATCTGCGTCCAGGCCAGTTGTAACGCGCCGGCTGTGTCCTCCAGTGTTGCCACCACGGCGTTGGACGGCAGATAGTCAAAAAAGCCATCGGTCTGGTCAAAGAACAGCGGCGCGTAGTATTCGACTCCGCCGGGTGCCAGGCCGTTGCTCACGTCGCGGTAAATGGGATTTCTCTGCGGATCACCCTCAAAGCGGGCACGGTAACGCTGGCGGAAACCGCGTATGCCGCTATCGTCCAGCGGAAATTCCCTTGCCGGTAACAGCCTTATTTCTTCGAGCTTGTCTTGTGAAAGCTGGGTTTCCGGATCGAAGCGGCGGATGGATTCGATTTCCTCGTCGAAAAGATCAATGCGGAAGGGGGTCGGGCTGCCCATGGGAAAGATGTCCAGCAGCGCACCGCGCACCGCGAACTCGCCGTGTTCCATGACCTGCGTGACGCTGGCGTAGCCCGCAGCGATGAGCCGCGCGCGCATGACTTCAAGGTCCAACTGCTGGCTGGTCTTGAGCAGAAAAGTTCCGCCGAGGATGTAAGCAGGCGGCGGCAGGCGCTGCATGAGTGTGCCCGCCGCGATCACCACCACGCCGCGGTGCATGTCCGGCAGTTGCGCAAGCGCTGCGAGCCGTTCGGAGATGATGTCCTGGTGTGGCGAGAACAGATCATAAGGCAGCGTTTCCCAGTCTGGGAACAAGGCCACGGGTAGTGTCTTGTCGCCGATATAAAAACGTAATTCGTCCACCAGCCGTTCTGCTTCGCGGGCACTGGGCGTAGCCAGCAGCAATGGCACAGAGGATTGTTGCGCGGTATCGGCCAGCAGCAGTGCGGCGCTGCTGCCGTACAACTGCCCCCAGCGCACGAGCGGGTGAGTGGCGTCAGGAAATTCAGGTTTGAATATATTCGCGTTCATTTTTCAGGTGCACAAATGCATCCACCCCGCGAAGCGGGGTGAAGCTTAGAAGTTTGGGATAATCCTTTATCCGTTACTTTGATATTATCTCATAAGCCCATTCTGTTTTGGCTGAAATATTTAACAGTTGATTGAGGTTGGTATGAGACTTTGTGCCACGCTTCTAGCAATATTATTGGCGGTAGTTATATTTGTAATGCCCTGTTGGGCCAAACAAATACTTCCTACACAAGATCAAGCTGCAATTTATAGTCTTGTGCTATTTAGACTTATTGGGCCAGATGACACCTACAATGGTCGGTTACATCCCAAGAAAATTTATATTTCCGAAATGCTTTTTGCGCCAGCTCCAGCTAAGGTGATACTAAGTTTTTACGATGCACTTGAAAAAAAACCACCATTTCCTCCACCTCCCCCACCCCCACCACTTCCCTCAGCTGAAATATTTGGTGGTGGAGATGTAAGCCTTATTCCGAATGATGTGAAAAATTTATTAAAAAAAGCTATTCGCGCACGAGGGCTCAATCTATCTTGGGCAAATACTGAACATTCAGCGCCAATTAAACCCGTGGAATGTGGGAACGAGGGCGGTCCGCTTGTGATCTCATTTAGTACGTTACAGGAACCTTCTCAAGGTACTACCTTTGTGCAAGGTAGACTTCATTGCGGACCACTATCTGCAACGTCATACTATGAGCTTGTTAAGATTGCCGGAAGTTGGCAAGTCAAACGAGTGATGAACGGACCAATGAGCTAAGTGTATTAAACGCGGTTGACGATCTCAGTCTCGGAAGCGTTTCAGCAGATCATCGTACGCATCAATTCGCCGGTCACGTAGATACGGCCAGATGCGGCGCACTGCTTCCGAGCGGGCCATGTCTATTTCTGCCGTGAGCACCGTGGGCGTGTCGGTATCCGCCTGCGCGAGGATTTCGCCTTGCGGGCCACAGATGAAACTGGAACCCCAGAAACGGATGCCAGTGCTGCGGCCTGACGGGTCTAGTTCGATGCCAGTGCGGTTGCATACCATGACTGGCAGGCCGTTCGCGATTCCATGGGCACGCTGGATCGTGATCCAGGCTTCGCGCTGCCGCGCTTGTTCCGCGACATCGTCTTCGTCGGTCCAGCCGATGGCGGTGGGATACAGCAGCAGTTCCGCGCCGGACAAGGCCATGAGGCGCGCACCTTCCGGATACCACTGGTCCCAGCACACCAGCACGCCGAGTTTTCCCACAGAAGTCTGGATGGGATGGAAACCCAAGTCGCCGGGGGTGAAATAGAATTTCTCGGAATAACCCGGGTCATCCGGGATGTGCATCTTGCGATAAATGCCAGCGAGTGCACCGTCATTTTCAATGACTGCAGCAGTGTTGTGATAAATCCCGGCTGTACGTTTCTCGAATAGCGAGGCGACAATGACCACGCCCAGTTCCTTGGCAATCGCGCCCAGTTCTCTCGTGGACGGACCCGGAATAGATTCGGCGAGATCGAAAACACGGGTATCTTCCGTCTGACAGAAATACGGGCCAGTGTGCAGTTCCTGCAGCAGCACCAGCTTTGCGCCGCGTTTCACCGCCTCACGGATGCCCTTGATGCTTTCCGCCAGATTCTGCGTGCGATCGTCCGTGCAGCGCTGCTGCACCAGTCCGACTGCAAGTAATTTCTGCTTTTGAGTCATATTTCATTTACCCCTCACCCCAACCCTCTCCCACAGGGGGAGAGGGGGTAAGAACGCGGTATTACACGCTTGCAGGAATCACACCTTCTGGTAGTTGCATGGTCACACAATGCAGGCTGCCGTATTGATAGATCAGCGAACGGCACATCACCGGCACGATTTCACGGCCGGGGAATAGGGGCCGCAGGGCTGCCAGGGCAACGTCGTCTGCCGGGTCATTATAGGTCGGCACCAGCACCGCGCCATTGATGATGAGAAAATTGGCGTAGGTGGCCGGCAGTCGCCGGCCAGTGTAGTCATGGATGGCTTGCGGCCAGGGCAGCGGCACCAGCTTGTACGTCTGACCATCCCTGTGATGCAAAGTCTTGAGTTCCGCGGCCATGGCCTGCAAGCCGTAAAAATGGGGATCATTTTTGTCATCACAAGCCTGATAGGCGATGGTGCGGGAATCGCACAGACGGGCTAGGGTATCTATGTGGCCGTCGGTGTCATCGCCATCAATGGCGCCATGCTCGAGCCAGAGAATGTAATCTATCCCCAGCAAATGTTTGAGTTCTGCCTCAATTTGTTCGCGCGTCAATTGAGGGTTGCGGTTGGGATTGAGCAGGCAGCTTTCGGTGGTAAGCAGCGTGCCTTCGCCGTCCACTTCGATGCTGCCGCCTTCCAGCACCAGCTTGAAACTTTCCATTGGTGTCGTACCAAAAGCGCCGCGAGCGTGTAGCTTGCGGCTGATTTCGTTATCGAAGTCATGCGGATACTTGCTGCCCCAGCCGTTGAAGACGAAATCCAGCAGCGTAGGCCGGCGGTCTTTCAATACTGTGATGGGACCGTGATCCCGCGACCAAGCGTCATTGGAGGGCAGGGCGAACAGATGCAGCCGCTCCGGCTCTCCGCCGGTGGATTCCACCATCCGGCGGATCTTATCCGCGTGGGCGTCATCCATGCAGGTGATGACAACGGATTCCCGCAGGCTGATTTCTTTCGCCAACCAGGTATGGCAACGCTCGACGCTGGCGTAATCGGGGTTCCAGTCGCCGTCGCTGCGGGGCCAGGTGAGCATGACGCCACTTTGTGGCGCCCATTCGGGAGGCAGGCGGTATTGACTCATGGACGATGCCGGATATGACACGCCCGGCCGGGGCCGGGCGTGTCCATGAACGATATGAAAGGATAATTCGTCAGTTGCCGCCGCTCGCGAAAGGATGAGCTTTCAGTACTGAGTGCACCACGTAATTGTATTCGAAATACACCACGTAATCGGGATACACCCAGCGGGTGATGGGCGGGTGTAGCTTGGTACCCGGATCCGGTACAGCGGGAATTTTTTCCTGAGGTGGCCCGAAGACATGCTCCACATTGGCCATGCTCATGCCGCGGGTGGGCATGGTAACCGCGGCCGCAGCCGGGGCCGGAGCAGCAGTAGATGCTTCCGGCGCCGCGGTAGTCGTTGGCGCCGCAGCGGTGGAGACCGCGGGTGCAGTTGCAGCCGTCGCAGCCGGGACTAGAGCGGTGGATGCTTCAGGAGCCACGCTGGCCTTGGCCGCCGCGGTCGTGGGTGCTGTGGCTTTGGATGTGTTCATCGGCAAGGTGGCGGTGGCAGCCGCTGGCGCTGTCGTGGTGGAAACTACCGGTGCAGTTGCAGTCATCGCGGCCGGGGCGGGGGCAGAGGATGCTTGTGGAGCCGCAGTGGCTGTGGCCGCCGCTGCGGTCGTCGGCGCTCCGGGTTCAGGTGCGCTCAGCGGAGTTGTGACTGTGGCCGCGGCGGGCGCCGTCGTGACAGCGGGCTGGGCGGCTACCGCAGGTGTCGCGGCGGGCTTTATGCCTCTGTGGGCGCAGCCGGTGAGGCTCAACGCCAGTCCAGCGGCGGCAAAGACGCTCAAGGCATGACGGGTCATGTGACGGTCTCCCTGCGGGTTTTGGGTAACTATAGCACCTCAAAAAGACTCAAAATAGCCTTTTGGAGCATCGGCTTAGGCGGATTTGTTGACATCCCTGCTTAATGAAATTGCCCGGCGCGCTTTGATCGGTCTCTGGGCGCGGCGCGGCTGGTGCAAGGAGCAATCTAAATAGGTTTCCGCGAACCCGCGGATTATCCCGAACCCAAGCGCAAAATCACGGCAAGCGGATGGATTTTCGGAGGTCAGGCTTTCCGAGGAACCCGATTGTTGCCTGGATGTGAAAACGCCACGGCCGCCGCGCGTTTGTGTTTTAATGCCCGCCCATATGTTCCGACCCCTGCCGCTGTTTGTGGGCCTGCGTTATTTCCGTGCCCGGCGCCGCAACCAGTTCATCTCCTTCATTTCTTTCATGTCCATGGTGGCCATTGCCATCGGCGTGATGGCGCTGATCACCGTGCTGTCGGTGATGAATGGTTTCCAGAATGAATTACGCACACGCATTCTGAGCATGGTGTCCGACGTGACCATTTCGGGTTACGACGGCAAGCTGAACGACTGGCGATCGGTCATGCAAAAAGTCCAGGGCCTGCCGCACGTGACCGGTGCGGCGCCGTATATCGAGGACCAGGCCATGCTCGCCAACGGCGCCAACATGAGCGGCACCATCGTGCGCGGCATCATCCCCAGCGATGACGCCAGTGTTTCCGACGTAGGCAAGAAGCTCATTAGCGGCAGTCTCAACGATCTTGCGCCAGGCAGTTACAACATCATTCTGGGCAAGGACCTGGCTTATGCCCTGGGTGTGGGACCCGGCGACAAAGTGATTATGCTGATATCCCAGGGAAATGTGACGCCCGCGGGCATCATCCCGCGCCTGCGGCGTTTCACGGTAGCGGGAATCTTTTATGCCGGCGTGTACCAATATGACAGCGGCCTGGCACTCATCAACCTCAAGGATGCCCAGACGCTTTACAGCATGGGGAGCGCCGTAACCGGCGTGCGCCTCAAGCTGGACGACAACCTGCTGGCAGCGGACATTGCCCGCAAACTGGTTTCGACATTCAACGGCAATTATTACATCAGCGACTGGACCCAGCAGAACGCGAATCTGTGGACCGCCATCGCTATCGAAAAAAACGTGATGTTCGTGATCCTGTCGCTGATTGATCTAGTGGCGGCTATCAGCATCATCATCGTGCTGGTCATGGCGGTCACTGACAAGCAGTCTGATATCGCGATTTTGCGCACCCTGGGCATGACGCCCAAAAGCATCATGGGTGTGTTCGTCGTGCAGGGCACCCTGATCGGATTCCTGGGAACGCTGCTGGGCTTGGTTCTCGGCATCCTGCTGGCGAAGAACGTCAATAATCTCCTGGAAGTTATCCGCCATGTCTTCCACGTGCAGATATTTCCGGCCAGCGTGTATTACATCAGCAACCTGCCTTCGGACATTTACGTCAGCGACGTACTCAAGGTCTGCATCGCGACCTTTGTGTTGACCATCCTGGCTACCTTGTATCCCGCCTGGCGGGCGGCCCGCACCCAGCCGGCGGAGGCGCTGCGGTATGAATAACGTCATGCATGTCGCGAAGAATGACACTACCAATGGTGCGGTGATCCGCTGCCGGAATCTCGTCAAGCATTTCACGGAGACGGGTAATGTGGTCGAGGTGCTGAACGGCATCAATCTGTCGGTGGCAGCGGGCGAGCGCGTGGCCATCGTCGGCGCTTCCGGTTCCGGTAAAAGTACCTTGCTGCATTTATTAGGCGGTCTGGATTTGCCCACCAGTGGCGAGGTGCAGGTGGCGGGAGAAGTCATCAACGGTCTGAGCGACGCAGCTCGTGGTCTGCTGCGCAATCGCGCCGTGGGCTTCGTGTATCAGTTCCATCATCTGCTGCCGGAGTTCACCGCCGTGGAGAACGTGGCCATGCCGCTGCTGATCCGCGGCACCGAAACCGACGAGGCCAGAAAGCGCGCCACGGCCTTGCTGGAACGGGTGGGCCTCGGCAAACGCCTGGGCCACAAGCCGGGGCAGTTGTCCGGCGGTGAGCGCCAGCGCGCGGCGGTGGCGCGGGCGCTGATTCATCAACCCGCAGCGGTGCTGGCGGACGAACCCACCGGCAATCTGGACGCCCACACCGGCCAGCAGGTGTATGAGCTCATGCTGGAGCTGAACCGCGATTTCAATACCAGCCTTTTGCTGGTGACCCACGATGTGCGGCTGGCGGAGCGCATGCAGCGAGTATTGCACCTGGAAGACGGCTTATTGGCTGAGTAACCGCATTGCAAACGCAGATTCAGCCGTCGGTTTACCTGGCGGCGCGTTCCTGCCGGCGTTTGCGCCAGCGCGCACGAATGGAGATCTGCCAGGCGATGCTGAGCACCACAAAACCAACAAGTGCGAGCAGGATGCCGACGATGATGCAACCCAGCCACAGCGGTGCCCAGATACGCGAGAATTCCGCGAACAGCCAATCCAGGGAAAAATGGTGCGGGAAGGGGAGCAATCTGACACGCAGCAGAATGGCGCCCAATTTGTAGCTGCCGTAATAAATAGCACCGGCCGTGAGGGGATTGTTGAGCCACACGGCCGCCACCGCGAGCGGCAGGTTCAAGCGCCACAAGAACGCCCCGAGTATCGCCAACGGCGTGTGGCCGGGGATGGGCAGGCAGCAGATGAACAGGCCCATTGCCAGGGCAGCACAGGTTCCGTGACGGTTCACATGCCACAGGGCCGGGTCAAGGATCAGTTCCTTGAAGGGCCGCAGATACCACTTGCCGCTGAGCTTCTGGATTTTCTTCCGGCCGGGCAAAAATTTATTGAGGAATTTGCGTGGCATGAGGCCGCGGATACTCCTGGGTGCGCTTCGCGGGTTTGCCAGCGCGACGATAGAGGCTTATAAGTTAATGTATTGTCGGCGGTGCGCGATCCCACGGGAGCGGACACCGGACAAGCCATTATCCACTGTCCAGGGGCTGGGACGAAATCATGGGAATCGCAGGGATCGCGATGTTGGCCGGGGTGCTGATGCTCCTGGCACTACCGGTGCTGCCGTCCGGCCCATGGCTGCTGTTGATGGGCTTGCCCTTGGCGGTACTGGCGTGGTGGTGGTGGCGGCCGGCGCGCTTCCTTATATTCGCACTGATCGGCTTCGGCTGGTGCTGGTGGTGTGCCCAGAACCAGCTGGCTCTGCGACTCCTGCCAGCGCTGGAAGGCCGTGATCTGACCGTGAGCGGCTGGGTAGCCTCTATTCCCCAGACTCAACCCGACTATGTGAGCTTCGAATTTGCGGTCGAAACGCTGGTCGGCCGTGCGCCGGGTCACGGCATTCCCAAACTCATCCGCCTCAGTTGGTCCAAGACTTTTACCGTCCCAGCACCTGGCCAGCATTGGCAGTTCACGGTGCGCTTGAAACAGCCGCGCGGCTACATGAACCCGGGCGGTTTCGATTACGAAGGCTGGCTGTTCCGTCACGGCATCGGCGCCACAGGCTATATAGTCCGCGATCAGGCCGTGGCGTTGGGGGAGTCGGCGCGCTTTCCACTATTGCGCGCCCGCGCCGCGATTTTCCGAGCCATGCAGCGGGCCTTGCCCGGGAATGCATTTACCGGCGTGGCCGCGGCGCTCGCCATCGGCGATCGCAGCGGCATTGACGCGGAGCAGTGGCGGATATTCCAGAACACCGGCACCGCCCATCTGGTGGCCATTTCCGGATTGCACATTGGTCTGGTGGCGGGACTGGTGTTCCTGCTGGTGCGCTTTCTCTGGCGCCGCAGCGCGTGGCTGTGCGTGCGTCTGCCGGCGCCCATCGCGGGCGCCTTGATTGCACTTTTAGCCGCGTCGCTATATGCCGCCATGGCCGGATTCTCCGTGCCCACTCAGCGTGCGCTTGTCATGCTGGCGGCAGTGGCGGGCGCGATCTTGTTGCGGCGGCATTCGCGATCCTGGGACATGCTGGGCCTGGCGTTGCTGGCCGTGCTGATCCTCAATCCCCTGTCGGCCGGCGAAATCGGATTCTGGTTATCGTTTGGTGCGGTGGCGGCGATCTTTTATGTATTTGGCGGCCGCCTGAACACGGCTCGCGGTAAAGTGATGCAGCTGCTGCGCACTCAATGGGCCGTGGGCATTGGCTTGTTGCCGCTGCTGGTGTTCTTCTTTCATCGCGCCACTCTGGTTTCACCCATCGCCAACATCGTAGCGGTACCGGTGTACAGCCTGCTGGTGGTGCCGCTGGTGTTGCTGGGCGTCGTGTTTCTTGGTATCTGGCCCTGGGCCGGCGCGGCGCTGCTCAAGCTGGCCACAGGCGTGATGGCGATCACTTGGCCGCTGCTGGAATATGTGTCTCATTTGTCCATCGCACATCTGACTACGCCAGAGCCCCAGGTATTTGCCGTGGTGATGGCGGTGATCGGCGCGCTGTGGTTGATGGTGCCACGGCGTGTGCCGGCGCGCTGGCTCGGGATGATTTTGCTTTTGCCGCTGTTTCTGCCGACGCCATCCGGCATACCCGCGGGCGGCTTCAATCTGACCTTGCTGGACGTGGGGCAGGGGCTCTCGGCCGTGGTGCGCACGTCCGGTCACACGTTGATCTATGACACGGGTCCCGCGTTCTCGGATCATTCCGATACCGGCGGCCTGGTGGTAATTCCGTGGCTGCAAAGCCGCGGCATCGGCGCGCCGGATCTGACCATCGTGAGTCACGGCGACAACGATCATGCGGGAGGGTTGCGCAGTTTGCGTGTGGCGTATCCGAAGATGCCGGTATTGTCCGGCGATCCGGGACGCGTAATCGGCGCGCAGCGCTGTGTACGCGGCCAGTCCTGGGAATGGGACGGAGTGCGTTTCGAGATACTCTCACCCGAAACGGACGGACCCGTTGAGGGCAACAACGCATCCTGTGTGTTGCAGATAAATGGCATTGGCGGCAATGCTCTGTTGGTGGGGGATATCGAGCGCCGGGGCGAACAGCGGCTGCTGGCGCTGGATGAGGCGCGGCTCGGCAGCGATGTGCTGGTAGTGCCGCATCACGGCAGCCTGACTTCCTCCAGCGAAGCATTCGTGGAGGCCGTGTCGCCACGCTTCGCGTTGTTCCCGGTGGGTTACCGTAACCGTTGGGACTTTCCAAAACCAAAAGTGCTAATGACTTACATGGATATCGGCGCGCAGCGGCTAGATACCGTTACGTCAGGGGCCGTGGAAATCCGCCTGTGGCCTGGACACGAACCGCAGGTGGCCAGCCGCTGGCGGCTGGACGGGGCACGTTTCTGGACCGCGCGCTAGCCGTTTCGACCGCTCGGTAAAATCCAGTATGATGCGCTGGGTTCATCGGCGGATACGCGTCCAGTATGTTTGAAATCATCAAATCCGGCGGCTGGCTCATGCTCCCGCTCATCCTGTGTTCCATTGCCGTGGTGGCCATCGTGGCGGAACGCCTCTGGACGCTGCAGACCAGGCGTGTAGCTCCCGATCATTTGGCCGCGCAGGTTTGGAACTGGCTCAAGAACGGTGAATTTGACGAGGAGCGCTTGCAGGCTCTGCGCGCGGGTTCGCCCCTGGGGCGCATCCTGGCCGCCGGTCTTGAATATCGCCATGCGAAGCGCGATGTCATGAACGAGGCCATCGAAGACACTGGCCGTCACGTGATCCATGAACTGGATCGTTACCTCATCGCTCTCGGCACCATTGCTACCATTGCGCCACTGCTGGGGCTGCTGGGTACGGTGCTCGGCATCATGCACGTATTCGCCGCCATTTCCACCGCCGGCCTGGGCAATCCCGCGGCGCTGGCGAGCGGTATTTCGCAGGCGCTTATCACTACCGTGGCAGGCCTGACCGTGGCGATTCCAGCCTATATCCTGCATCGCTATCTGCGCGGCAAGGTGGACGATCTGGTGGACCGCATGGAACGTGAAACCATGCGCCTCATGAATGCGATACACGATGCGGACAGCCCTCCGGCAGAGGAACCTTCCGTCAAACCCGTGACCGGCCGCAGGGCGCGTGCATGAAACTGCGTTCCCGCCAATGGGAAGATCCCGAGCTGAATCTCATTTCGCTCGTGGACGTGATGCTCATGCTGCTGGTGTTTTTCATGATGACCACGCATTTCATCCAGAACACCAGTCTGACGGTGGATTTGCCCACCGCCAGCGTCGCGCCGTCTGCCACGCGGCTTGCGGGCGTGGAAGTGACCATTGACGCGCAGGGGCATTACTACGTCAACCAGAAAGCTGTGGCCGGCAGCAGCCCGGATGCGGTACGTGCAGCGCTGCTGGCGGTCGCGGGTGAACGCCGTGACCTGCCCATCATTCTGCGCGCCGATGCGCGTTCCACCCATCAATCCGTAGTGACCGTGATGGACGTGGCAGGGGAGTTGGGATTCACGCAACTGCAAATCCTCACGACCAACGCACCTGCG
The DNA here is from genome assembly GCA_049591455.1 of Gammaproteobacteria bacterium. Lineage (GTDB taxonomy): Bacteria > Pseudomonadota > Gammaproteobacteria > Natronospirales > REEB76 > REEB76. Next base: position 27,363 of record JBAWFA010000009.1, on the reverse strand, counting down.
GAAAACTGACATGAGCCGACTTCGCCTGGACGGGGGCGTACTCAAGATTTATAAACGCCTTATGAGCTACGTGCTGCCATTCTGGCAGGTGTTCGCGCTGGCAATCCTGGGCATGATCGTATACGCACTGACGCAGCCCGCGTTTGCGGCGCTGGTCAAGCCTCTGCTGGACAAGAGTTTCGTTCAACACAATTCCCAGAGCATCAGGTTGATTCCCCTGCTGGTGATCGGTTTGTTCCTGTTGCGTGGTCTGGCGGGATTTTTCTCCACTTACTTCATCAGTTGGGTGGGGCGCGGTGTCATCAAGCAGTTGCGCGGTCAGGCATTCGGAAAGCTGCTGCGGCTGCCGACCCACTACTACGACGCCAACTCGTCGGGCATGCTGATCTCCAAACTAACTTATAACATCGAGCAGGTGGCCGAAGCCACCACCAATGCCATCACGGTGCTTATCCGCGACGGGCTTACCATACTCGGCCTGATCGCGCTCATGTTTTATTTGAGCTGGGTGTTGTCCATTTTCACCCTGGTGGTGGGTCCGCTGATCGCCCTGCTGGTGCGTTTCGTCAGCGACCGTTTCCGCCACTACAGCAGCCACATCCAGACTTCCATGGGGGACGTAACCCGGGTGTCCGAGGAAGTGATCGGCGGCCACCGTGTGGTGAAGCTGTTCGGCGGTCTTGGGCAGGAGACGCGGCATTTCGAACAGGTGAACGAACGCAACCGCCTGCTCAATATGAAACTGGTGCTGGTGAATGCCGGTTCCAGTCCCATCATCCAGCTCATGGCCGGCATCGGCATGGCATTGGTGATCTATATCGCTACGCTGCCTTCCATGCTGCACGTGATTTCCGTGGGGACCTTCGGCTCGTTTCTGAGCGCCATGCTGTTGCTGACGCCTTCACTCAAGCACCTCACCGACATCAATGCGCCTTTGCAGAAAGGCATCGCCGCCGGTCAGAGCATTTTCGAATTATTAGATGAGGAAAGCGAAACCGACGGTGGCGTGCGGGCCCTGGTGCGAGCGCACGGGACGTTGGAATTCCGTGACTTGAGCTTCACCTACAGCGCCGCGAAGGGCGAGGTGCTGAGGCATGTGTCCTTCACGATGCAGCCGTGTGAGACGGTGGCATTGGTGGGACGCTCCGGCAGCGGCAAATCCACGCTGGTGAGCTTGGTGCCACGCTTTTATGATGCCGGGGGCGGCGCCATCCTGCTGGACGGTCACGACATCCGCGAATACCGTTTGCAAGACTTACGCGAGCAAATTGCACTAGTGAGTCAGGACGTGATGCTGTTCAACGATACCATCCGCAATAACATCGCCTACGGCACATTAGGTGAGCGCTCGGAACAGGAGATTGTAGCGGCGGCGGAAGCGGCCCATGCCATGGAATTCATTCGGGAACTGCCGCAGGGGCTGAATACGATGGTGGGCGATCGCGGCGTGCTGCTTTCCGGCGGCCAGCGCCAGCGCATCGCCATTGCGCGTGCGCTGCTAAAGGACGCGCCGCTGCTGATTCTGGACGAAGCAACTTCGGCACTGGACAGCGAATCCGAACGTCACATTCAGGTGGCGCTGGAGCGGCTAATGCGGGCGCGCACTACGCTGGTGATCGCGCATCGCCTGTCCACGGTGGAACGCGCTGACAGGATCATCGTGCTGGAACGTGGGCACATCATTGAAAGCGGCAGGCACGCCGAGCTGCTCGCGCACAACGGCCACTATGCCAAACTCTATCATATGCAGTTTCGTGAAACGGCTGTCGCCTGAAATTCCAGGCAATGCATGACGCGCGAAAAATTTCACGCATGGCTGCTTCGACGATGGTACGGTGACCGGCCCATCCGCGTCTTCATTCCCTTGGCTGCACTGTTCGCCGTGCTTACGGCTGCACGGTTCCGGGCTTATCGCGGCGGAATTTTCAAGATCGCGTTATTGCCGGTTCCGGTTATCGTGGTCGGCAATATCACGGTCGGCGGCACCGGAAAAACCCCTTTCGTCATCTGGCTCACGCAGGCGCTCAAGTCTCAGGGCTTTCAACCCGGCATCCTCACCCGCGGCTATGGCGGCGAATCGGCCCACTGGCCGCTGCCGGTGACGCCTGCAACCGATCCGGTGCTGGCCGGGGACGAAGCGGTGTTGCTGGCACGGCATACTGGTCTGCCGGTGATGGCCGGACCGGATCGTGTCAACGCAGCGCGGCGCTTACTCAAGGAGTTTCCCGTCAACGTGATCGTGAGCGACGACGGGTTACAACATTACCGCTTGCCGCGCGCCCTCGAGATCATCATGCTGGATGGCCGGCGCGGACTCGGTAATTGCTGGCGGCTGCCGGCGGGTCCGCTGCGCGAATCTGCAGCACGGCTGGATCAAGCGGATCTGGTCATCTGCAAAGGCGATTTACCAGTGAACGTTTCACTGCCCACGGGTGCTCCGGTCATGCGCATGGAACTGGGAAGCGCAGTCAATTTGGCGGACGGTACATCCCGGCCGTTGGCGACATTTTCCGGCCGAGAGGTACATGCGGTGGCGGGCATCGGCCACCCGGAGCAGTTTTTCGCGGCGCTTGAAGGACATGGATTGAAGGTGGATAGCCGGGCCTTGCCGGATCATGCTGAATTATCCGAAGCGGATCTACGGTTCGATGACGATGGGCCGGTGCTGATGACCGAGAAAGACGCGGTAAAATGTCGCGGCTTTAGGTTGCCGAATCACTGGTATGTGACGGCGTCCGCGTGTTTTTCCGATGAGAATACTGCGTGCATTTTGCGCCTTGCGCGCAAACGGTTATTGGCAGCCGGCGTGGTGCCGGACGGTGTAAACAGTAACATAGAGTGAGGAGAAACAGATGGACGCGAAACTGCTCGAAATTCTCGTGTGTCCCCTGTGCAAGGGTCCTCTGGTGTACCGCAAAACCGAGAACGAACTGATCTGCAAGGCGGACCGGCTGGCGTATCCGATCCGTGATGGCATTCCGGTGATGCTGGAAGACGAGGCGCGTGAACTCAAACCCGACGAGAAATTCTGAATGCGCTTCACGGTCCTCATTCCGGCGCGCATGGCCTCGGAGCGCCTGCCAGGCAAGCCGTTAGCCGATATGCTGGGCAAACCCCTCATCCTGCATGTGTGCGAGCGGGCACGGGAGAGCGGTGCGGAATCTGTACTGGTGGCCACGGACGATATCCGCATACGCGATGTGTGCGCGGCTGCCGGCTTCCGGGTGGAAATGACCGGTACCAAGCACGCATCCGGAACGGACCGTATCGCAGAGGTGGTTAACCGGCTCGGTCTGGATGATAGGGAAATCGTGGTGAATCTGCAGGGCGACGAACCGCTCATGCCGGGCACCATTATCAGTCAGGTGGCGGCATTGCTGGGCAGTCACGAGGATGCGCCGATGGCGACACTATGCACGCCTATTCATTCACTCAACGAGTTTCTCGATCCCAATGTGGTGAAACTGGTCACGGACCAAGCCGGCAATGCCTTGTATTTCAGCCGTGCGCCCATCCCCTGGAACCGTGAAGGTGCTGTCACGGGGTTGCAATCCCAGCAGCACTGGCGAGGTGCGCTGCGCCACATCGGCCTGTATGCCTACAGGGTGGGCGCGCTGCGTACGCTCGCATCCACGCCGCCCAGTGAACTCGAACAACTCGAAAAACTGGAACAACTGCGCGCACTGTGGCTCGGCATGAAGATCGCCGTGGACGTGGCGCGGGAAACGCCCGGACCCGGCGTGGATACGCCTGAGGATCTTCGGCGCGCTACCGCGCTGTTACAAAATAGCCGATGATGGGAAACGACAATGCAAGCCATTCCGGACGCGTCAGTGGCGTACTTTTCGTTTGCATGGGTAACATCTGCCGTTCACCCACAGCGGAAGGTGTGTTCCGAAAACTGCGACATGACTTTGCGCCACAACTAGATCTGCACGTGGATTCTGCCGGCACTCATGCCTACCACGTGGACGAACCGCCTGACGAACGTGCCAGACTTGCGGCCCGTGCGCGCGGTATTGACATCAGCCGGCACCGCGGGCGGGTGGTGACGGGCGGCGATTTCTACGCCTTCGATTACATCCTCGCCATGGACAAGGAAAATCTCCGCCGTCTTCTGAATTTGCAGCCCCATGACAGTCGCGCCGAGGTGCACCTGCTGCTGGAATTTGCCGGGAACTGCCCGGTGGATGAAGTGCCCGACCCGTATTACGACGGCCCGCATGGTTTTAATCAGGTTCTGGATCTGGTGGAGCAGGGTGGCATGGGCTTGCTGGCGCATATTTGCAAAACGCAGAGTATTGCGCTGGAACTTCGCTGACGGGCGCATGGAAAACCTGCCCGGTTTATTACCGGGCAGGTTTTATTCACATGCGGGTTGTCTGTCTATTCCGTGTGCCGTTCGGCACCGACGGTCGTGGTTGGATTTTCGCTTTTCTCTGTCACGGGTGCCTCACCCTGTTCGCGGGCGCGATAAAGGGGAATGGTTTTTTCCTTGTGTGAGGGGCCTTCCGCAGGGGCTGGCTGGAATTTATCCGGCGGCTGCGTTTCATCTGGCGTTGAAATTCGTGGAGCCGGAGGTAATTCAGGTGGCGGTCCACCCTGGAAATTCGGAATGGTATTGGTTGGATTTTCCGAACGGTTTTCTTCCGATGCCGGGCGGGTTCCGGGTTCCCTGGCTCCCTCGTAACGCCGCCGCCGACGGCCACCGCGGCGTCCGCGACGCGTGCCGCGGGCACGGTTGCCATGGGCATCGCGCTCCATCGGGCGGTTTTCAGCGATCATCGGCGGCTGGTTGCCCGGGGTTGTGGGCGCGGTGATGTTGTCCTGTGCCGGAGCTGCGGACGGCTGAGGGAGCTCCGGCACAGGCGCGGGGCGCGGTTGCGGGCGTTCCTGCGCACGCTCCTGAGGCCGCACTTGCTGGCGGTCCTGCGGATAGGCGTGGCTACGAGATTGGTTGCGTTCCTGGGAACGCGGCTGATTGTTGCCGCGTTCCGGACGGCGCGAGCCCGATCCACTCGAACGGCCGCGATCACGATCGCGATTTCGTTCGCGGCTTTGCCAAGAATGCTCTTCACGCCGTAGCGGGCGCGGACGCGACGGTTCGGCCTGAACGGATTTTTCCCCGCTGCCGAACAACGCGCGCCACAGGCGCGTCAAGGTACCCGGCTTGCGCGGAGCCTCTACTCGCGAGACGGGTGCGGGTGTGGCCGGGGCAATGCCTTTCACCGCCGGTTCCGGCGCGGGTTCGCGTCTGGGTTCCGCGCCGGGAAGCGGCGCTGGGGCGGGTTCGGTCACCAGTTTGTAACTGGTATTGGCCGCGCCCGATTGTTGCAGTTCATCGTCGCGCATCCGCTGGATGTCATAGCGCGGTGAATCCAGGTGCGGGTTGGGCACCAGCACCACGTTCACACCACAGCGTTTCTCCACCTCGGAGATGATCTGGCGCTTTTCGTTGAGCAGAAAGGTCGCGACGTTCACCGGCAGTTGCGCCACCACCCGAGAGGTCCGCTCTTTCATGGCTTCTTCCTCGATGAGGCGCAGCACCGAGAGTGACAGGGATTCAACGCCGCGGATATGGCCTTCGCCGTTGCAGCGCGGGCACACAACTTGGGTGGATTCGCCGAGTGACGGTCGCAAACGCTGACGTGACATTTCCAGCAGGCCGAAGCGCGAGAGCTTGCCCACCTGCACGCGTGCGCGATCCATCTTGAGGGCGTCACGCAAACGATCTTCCACTTCACGCTGGTTCCTGGGCGGTCCCATGTCTATGAAGTCAATGACGATCAGTCCGCCCAGGTCGCGCAGCCGCAACTGGCGCGCCACCTCGTCGGCGGCTTCCAGGTTGGTGCGCAGCGCGGTTTCCTCGATGTCGCCGCCCTTGGTGGCGCGTGAAGAATTCACGTCAATGGCCACCAGCGCTTCAGTATGGTCTATGACCACGGCACCGCCGGAAGGCAGGCGCACTTCACGGCCAAACGCGGCCTCGATCTGGCTTTCGATCTGGTAACGGGTGAACAGCGGCACGCTATCTTCGTAATGCTTGAGCCGGTTGAGGCTCTGGGGCATTAGCTGCTCCATGAAATGCCGCGCTTCCTGGTACATTTTCGCATCATCCACCAGGATTTCGCCTACGTCGGTGCGCAGGTAATCGCGTAGTGCACGAATGATGACGTTACTTTCCTGGTAGATGAGGAACGGCGCGGAGAGTCCCACCGAGGCTTTTTCGATGGCTTCCCAGATCTGGATGAGGTAATCCAGATCCCATTGCAGCTCCTCGACGCTCCGGCCGACGCCGGCGGTGCGGATGATCATGCCCATGCTGTCGGGCAGACTCAGGGCCGCCAGTGACTCGCGCAGCTCGTCGCGGTCGTCGCCTTCCACGCGGCGTGAGACGCCGCCAGCCCGCGGATTGTTAGGCATGAGTACCAGGAAACGGCCCGCCAGACTGATGAAAGTGGTGAGCGCCGCGCCTTTGTTGCCGCGTTCCTCCTTGTCCACCTGCACCACCAGTTCCTGGCCTTCCTGCAACAGATCCCGGATGTTGAGGCGGCCGGACAAGTCGGCACCGGGCTTGAAGTAAATCCGGGAGATTTCCTTGAGGGGCAGGAATCCGTGGCGTTCGGAGCCATAGTCTACGAAGCAGGCTTCGAGGCTCGGCTCGATGCGCGTGATCTTGCCCTTGTAGATATTGGCTTTTTTCTGTTCGCGGGAGGGGACTTCGATATCGAGGTCATAAAGTTTCTGGCCGTCCACCATGGCCACGCGCAACTCTTCCGGTTGAGTTGCATTCACCAGCATTCTTTTCATGTTGTTTCTCGCAGACGCTCAACCACGGTCTGCGCAGGATCACGGTAGGCCGGACGGCCTCAGGCGGGATTTTCGGAACTTTCGTTTGCAAGGCGCCGCGGGGCGGCAGCCAACAAAATCCAACCCAGGCTGCAAGTCGGCGCGTCATGACCATGCATCAGGCATGGGAGCGCAGTCCTAACGGCGCTCGAACCCGGTCGTTACAGGCCGGCGACGTCAATACACACACGGGGCTGCTGGATTAAGCACGGCAGACCCCACCTATAAAACCTTGCAAAACCCCGTTCGGGGCCTTTCAGGTGGTGGCGCAAGACTGCGTGTTTTATTCACGGCTCAGCCACCTGTCGGGTACTATAACAGCGCAGCCGCGTCCCTTCAACGACCTGAAGGCTTTTATTTTCAGGAGCTTATGTGCAAAACCTCCCGCCAAAAGCGCGGCGTCTGCCAATAGGGGAGGAACAGGCGGAACAACGCCTGGACAATTTTCTGTTTCGTCAACTGAAAGGCGTGCCCAAGAGTCACGTGTACCGGTTGCTGCGCACCGGCCAGGTCCGGGTCAACGGCCGGCGCGCCAAACCGGACTACCGGCTGGAAAACGGCGATGAAGTACGCGTACCGCCGGTTCGTCAATCGGAAGTCGTACCAATGGTCAGGCCCAACAGCCGCCAGTCGGTGGCGCTCCGGGATGCCGTCCTGTTTGAAGATGCCCATCTGCTTATCATCAACAAGCCTGCCGGTATGGCGGTGCACGGGGGCAGCGGTATGAGTTTCGGCGTGATCGAAGCCTTGCGGTCCTTGTGGCCCGAGGAACGTTCACTGGAACTGGTGCATCGGTTGGACCGGGAAACCAGCGGCTGCCTGCTCATCGCCAAGAAACGCAGTGCCTTGCGGGCTTTGCACGCCGCCTTGCGGGAAGGGCAGGTAGAGAAACACTACTTGGCTCTGCTGGCCGGCAACTGGAGCGGCGGCGAACAGCGCATCCGGCTGGCGCTGGAGAAGAACGTGCTACAAAGCGGCGAACGCCGGGTGTGGGTCACGGAGGAGGGCAAGGACGCGGAGAGCCGCTTTCTGCCCGTGAGCCGTTTTACCGAGGCGACGCTGATGGATGTATCCATTCTCACCGGCCGCACCCATCAAATCCGCGTGCATGCGGCGCATCTGGGTCATCCGGTGCTGGGGGACGACAAGTATGGTGACCGGGAAGCCAATAAACGTTTCAGAAAACTGGGTTTGAAACGCATGTTCCTGCACTCCAACAGCTTGAGCTTTGTGCATCCCGCCACGGGCGAACCTTTGTTGGTAAGCGCACCGCTGGACGATACGCTGAGAGCGGTTCTGGGCCGGCTTGAAAACGCTTAAGGCAGCACCACGCCAGCCTCCCGCAGAAAGTGGCACAGAGCAATGAGGGGCATACCCACGAGCGCTGTGGGATCTTCCGATTCGATGGCTTCGAATAAACTGATTCCCAGCCCCTCGGATTTGAAACTGCCCGCACAATTGTAGGGTTGCTCGACCTTGAGATAACGCTCAATTTCCGTGGCGCTGAGAGACCGGAACCGCACGCAGGTCTGGTCCAAGTGTTCCTGACAGTGCTGCGTGCGCGTATCCAGCACACACAAGCCGGTGAAAAAAAACACGCGGCGACCGGAAAGCGCGGTCAGTTGCGCCAACGCGCACGCATGATTCCCCGGCTTGCCGATGATGGCGCCGTCCAGGGCCGCCACCTGATCGGAGCCAATGACAACGCTGTCTGGATACTGTGCCGAAACGGCTTGGGCCTTGGCGCGGGCCAGACGCCGCACCAGGGCTTGGGGTGTTTCACCGTTTTGCGGCTTTTCGTCCACTTGCGGCGGCTCGCAGATGAATGTCAGCCCTAGCCGTTCCAGCAAGCGGCGGCGGTAAGCCGAGGTGGAAGCGAGGATGATTTGCATGCCTGTGATTTGCGCTCAAGTTATGGTCGGGGCCAAGGAGGCAATAAAAACAAGGGCTTGGAGCTATTTTATTTTGACAAGCCCGGTCGCGAAACGTATCATACCGCGCTTATGTCAGGCGCCCTGCCGGAGTATCTGGACCTGACGCGGACCGGTTTCGAACCGGTGATGCTTTCAGGCCGTATGGAGCTTGCCGCACTGCCGCGGCTCGCAGAAGCAGTGGCCGCTCCCGGTGGAGAAGCTGCCGTTGAATTGCGGGCTTTCCATGACGGTGGGCATACCCTGATACGGGGCCGTGTACAGGCGATGCTGATTCTCGCCTGTCAACGATGTTTTGGGAACATGGAATTCCCGGTCGCAGCGGATTTCAAACTGGCTTGGGTGCGTTGCGAAAAAGATGTAGCGAGTCTGCCGGAAGCGTATGAGCCGCTGGTTTCCGCCAGTGGACGCGTGAAGCCGGCCGAGATTGTCGAGGACGAGTTGCTGCTGGCACTGCCCATGGCGGCCTTGCACGAATCGTCCCGGGAGTGCGGAGAGTCCATGCGCCGTGGTCTACCGCGACATAAAAGCGAGGGTATACATGCCGTGCGTGTCAAACCATTCGCGGCCTTGAAAGCGCTGAAGCGCCGCTAACAGTTTCAAATGTTTTTCATCAGGAGTTCATCATGGCTGTTCAGAAAAGTCGCGTTTCACCTTCTCGTCGCGGGCAGCGGCGTTCCCATGACGCGCTCAGCGGACCGACTCTGTCCGTGGACAAGACAAGCGGTGAAACCCACCGCCGGCACCACATTTGCGCCAACGGTCAGTATAGAGGCAAGAAAATCCTGAATATCCCTCAGGAAGACTGAACAGGTTCTGTTTTCGGAATCACCGGAACAACATCCGTTGTTCCGGTGATTTTTATCCGATGCCTGCCCAGGGATGCAGGCTACGGCACCACAAGCGAGGGCGCACAGCTTTCAACTCCGTGGCATGAACAACAATAACGTCACGATTGCACTGGATGCCATGGGCGGCGACCACGGCCCTTCCGTGGTGGTGCCCGCCGCTTTGGACATGCTCGCTAAATTTGCCTTCCTGCGTATCATTCTGGTGGGCGATTCTGCAATCCTGAATCCCCGAATAAGCCGTTACCGCGATATCTACGGTGAACGGCTGAGTGTGCAGCATGCCTCGCAAGTAGTGCACATGGACGAATTGCCTTCCCAAGCGCTGCGCGGCAAGAAAGATTCCTCCATGCGCGTGGCCATAAATATTGTCAAAGCCGGGACCGCGGATGCCTGCGTCAGTGCTGGTAACACCGGCGCGCTCATGGCGACCGCGCGTTTCGTGCTCAAGACTGTGCCCGGCATTGACCGCCCGGCCATCTGCGCCTTGATTCCGTCTCATGGGGGGCACACCCATATGCTGGATCTGGGTGCCAACGCCGACTGCACGCCAGAGCAGCTTTTTCAGTTCGGGGTAATGGGCTCGGCGCTGGCGAGTGCGGTGTATAACATCGAATCGCCGCGTGTGGGCTTGCTCAACATCGGTGAAGAAGAGATCAAGGGCATCGAAAAAGTACGCGAGGCAGCAAAACTACTTAGCGCAAGCCATCTCAACTACATCGGCTTTGTGGAAGGGGATGACATTTTTTCCAAGGACGTTGACGTAGTGGTTGCTGACGGCTTCGTCGGCAACGTGGCACTCAAATCCATCGAAGGGCTGGCGAAGCTGATCAGCCAGTTGATCCGTCAGGAATTCCGCCGTACCGCATTTACGCGTCTCCTGGCCCTGGTTTCGCTGCCCGTGTTGCATTCTCTCAAAAGGCGCCTGGACCCGCGCAATTACAATGGTGCCAGCCTTCTGGGCTTGCGCGGTGTAGCGGTAAAAAGTCATGGCGGCTCTGATCGTGTGGCATTCGCGAGCGCCATCCGCGTCGCCATCCTCGAAGTCCAGAATCAGGTCCCGCAGCGCATCGGCAAGCTGCTGGAAAGCCAACTGATGGAATCGCAGGCAAACGCGCAATGAATCCATTGCATTCCAGGATTGCTGGCACTGGTCGCGGTTTGCCCGAGAAGATTCTCACCAATGCTGATCTGGAAAGAATGGTAGACACCACTGACGAGTGGATCCGTTCGCGTACCGGCATCGAGCGCCGCCATATTGCCGCGGACAATGAGACCAATCTGGATTTCTGTGAACAGGCGGCGCGCAATGCCATGCAGGCGGCGGGCGTGGGTTCCGAAGACATTGATCTCGTGATCGTCGGCACCACCACACCGGATCAGGTGTTCCCCAATATGGGCTGCCTGTTGCAACAACGCCTCGGCATCCACGGCTGTACGGCTTTCAGCCTGGAAGCCGCGTGCACCGGCTTCATCTACGCCCTCGATATCGGTGACAAGTTCATCCGCTCGGGCAGCGCCAAATGCGCGCTGATCGTGGGTGGCGAAACCCTGTCGCGGATGACCGACTGGAGCGACCGCGGCACCTGTGTGCTGTTTGGTGACGGTGCCGGCGCGGTTGTGCTGGAAGCCTCGGACGAACCCGGCATCATTTCCACGCATTTGCATGCGGATGGCCAGTATGCCGATTTGCTGTATTTTCCTTCCGGTGTTTCCAAGAAGCCGGAAGATTTTCACGCACGACGTGATTTCATCCGCATGAAAGGCAGCGAAGTCTTCAAGGTGGCCGTGAAGAAGCTCGGCGATATCGTGGTGGAGGCACTTGAGGCCAATCATATGCCGCCGGCAGAACTCGACTGGCTGGTCCCCCATCAGGCCAATCTGCGCATTATCGAAGCCACCGCTCGCAAGCTCAAGATGCCCATGGAACGGGTGATCCTCACGGTTCAGGATCATGGCAATACCTCCACAGCCTCGGTGCCCATGGCGCTGGATGTGGCGGTGCGCGACGGCCGTATCCAGCGTGGCCAGACCATTCTGTTGGAAGCCTTTGGCGGCGGTTTTACTTGGGGCGCAGCGCTGATCCGGTATTGAAAAAAGGTATTGTGCAGGGTGCGTTTACGCAGCATTGATTTTTGGTGGGCAAGCCCGCCCTGCCAGAAAAATACCGGACATTGTTCTCATACAATTTTCTTGAATTGCTAAACAAAAAAGGGGAGAGCAAGGCCCTCCCCCGGATTACATCCCTATTTCGGTTTTGTTACATCTGCACTGGCTTGATACTGATGGGCTGACCAACCAGCAGCGTCGGCGCACCTGCGCCGTACGCGGTCTTGTTATAAGCAGGAACATCCGTAGCCAGAATGGCATTAAACTGCGTCAACACAGTGTTCAGCTCGGCGCTGATCTCGTTCGCAGCTGTCTGCATAGGCTCGGTCGGTGTCTGACCAACAAGGTTGGTCACGCCCGATAGTCCCTGCAATTTACCGTTCAACCGTGACAACCAATGGATGTCGTCCTCCGGCACCATGTGCTGCAGGTCCGGGTTGTACACGCTGTTCTTCAGGTTCGTGAGCTTCTTGTTGAGCGTCTTGGCCTGGGACAGCACGGCCGCGTACTGAGCCTGCAGCTCCGGATGGCCGGTGATAGTCTGTTCGAAGCCGCTCAGCGTGTCTTGCATGGCTACGATGCGATTGAGCATTTCATTGAAGGCACTTGTCTCATTCCTGACTTCTAGGCCGATTTTAAGATCAGCTTGCATGACATCCGCTGGCATGTTCTGGTTCGGATCGCTGCGGACGATCACTGTGGCGTTTTGCGTTTGGCCATTCGCCGTCACTGCCACTTCATAGGTGCCGGGTAGCACTGTGGGGCCGGTGGGGCTAAACCCAGCTTCAGCGGCGTAGGCCGGCAGTTCTTCGAAATCCAACTGGGTTGGCGCGTCATAGTTCATGTTCCACACGAACTGGTTGACACCTGCCTTGGCCGGGCCATAGTCGGTCGCTACTGTTTGCCCGTTGCTGTCAGTGATGACGATCTTCACCGGCGAGTGGTGCTCGGCTTTTTCCGCGGGCGTGGGCTGCAACTCGGTTTTGAGGTAGTAATCGAGCATCGGTCCGTCGGGTGCGTTGGGTGTAGTGAAGGACGGCTCGGCGCCTTCGCCCCGTGACCAGCGCACTAATTCCGTGCCTTCCGACGGCGTGAACAGGTGGAAAGTCTGTTTGGCCACATCGTCATTCATTTCCTCGATGGGCTTAAGATTGTCCAGCACGAATAGGCCGCGGCCGTGGGTGGCTACAGCCAGATCATGGTGCACGAATTTGAGATCGAATACCGCGGCGGTGGGGAAGTCGGCCTTGAGTTGAGACCAATGACCGCCGTCATCCCGGGAATACCACAGGCCGGTCATGTTGCCGAGCATGAGAAGGCGCTGCATGTTCGGATCCTCACGCACCACCAGCACGGACTGGTTCGGCAGGCCCTTGTCTATGCGCTGCCAGGATTTGCCGTAATTGCCGGTTTTGTACACGTAAGGCTTGTCGTCATCCATTTCGTGGTTGTCGAACGCGATGTACGCCGTGCCGGCATCGAAGGGCGAGACGCCGACCTGATAGACGCGGCTCCATTTAGGCGCACCGGAGGGTGTGACGTTGTTCCAGTGCTGGCCGCCATCCCGGCTCACCTGCACCAATCCGTCATCCGTACCTGCCCAGATCACATTCGGATCGGTGGGCGCGAGCGTGATGGACAGGATGGTGTCGTAGGTCTCCGCACCGGACAGGTCAAAATTCACCGGCCCGCCGGAATTGAGCTGCTTGCTCTTGTCGTTGCGCGTGAGATCCGGGCTGATCACAGCCCAGTGATCGCCACCATCAGTGGACTTGAACAGTACGTTGCCACCCATATACACGGTGTTGGCGTTCGTGGGCGACACGGCGATGGGTGAGGTCCAGTTAAAACGGTATTTCTGATCTTTGGTTTCCAGGTCGTTGATGCCGCTCGGTCCGTGGAAATACGGCATGATGTTGGGTGAGAGTTTGGTGCGCGTGTCGAAGCGCGTGATGGCACCATCTTGCGCGTTGCCGTAAATGATGTCGGGATCGCTGGGGGCCGGCACGATATATTCGCCGTCCCCTCCCACCACGGTGTACCAGTCATTGCCGCTCACCACGTCGTCGGCGAGCGAGCTGGACGCACCGCACCAGCCGCTGTTGTCCTGCAGGCCGCCGCAGAGGTCGTAAGGAGTCTTGCTGTCGGCCGCCACCATGTAAAACTGCGCGATGGGCATGCCGTCTAGGAAACGCCAGCTCTTGCCGCCGTCCTGACTCAGGTAAGCGCCTCCGTCATTGCCCTGGATGATGCGATCCGGGTTGGTGGGATCCTGCCAGAAGGCGTGATGATCCACATGCACACCGAGATCGATAGGCCGCGCCGTGTGACCGCCGTCATCGGACTCCATCAGAAAGAACGAGCCGAAATACAGCTTGTTCTCGTTGTTGGGGGAAACGTACACGTGAGAAAAATAAAACGGGCGCACGTCCAGATTGTAATCTTCGCTTATCTGCTGCCAGTGATCGCCCAGGTCGTCGGAACCGAACAGCAGGCCGTTCCCGCGCTTGGTTTCAATCAGCGCATAGAGATGCTCAGGATTGCTGGGCGCCACGGCAACGGAGATGCGGCCGATGGGCGGCTTGGGCAGATCGGTGGTGAGCCGGGTCCAGGTATCACCGCCATCGGTGGAACGCCAGATGCCGCTGTCGGCACCGCCGTCGTCCAAGGTCCATGGATAGCGCTGCGCCTGCCACATGGCCGCGAACAACACCTGCGGGTTGTTGCCGTCCAGGGTCAGATCAATAGCGCCGGTGTGGTCATTTTTGAAAAGCACCTTCTTCCAGATTTTGCCGCCGTCGTCGGTCTTGAACACGCCGCGTTCGGGATTGGGCCCCCAGGCATGGCCCAGCACCGCCACCCACACCGTGCTGCTGTCCTGCGGGTCCACGATGACCTTGCCGATCTGGCCGGCGTCCTTGAAGCCCATGAGCTTCCAGGTTTTTCCGGCGTCGGTGGACAGATACAGGCCGCCGCCGCCGAGCACGTCATTGCGGATGTTCACTTCGCCGGTGCCGACCCACACTAGGTTCGGATTCGTGGGAGCAATTGCGATAGCGCCAATAGAGGAAGTATCGGCCTTGGTGAAAATCGCGTTCCAGTGCAGACCGCCGTCCACAGTTTTCCAAACGCCGCCGCCGGCTGCGCCCACGTAATAGATATTGGGATTTCCGGGGATGCCGATGGTGGCGGTCACGCGACCGCCGGCGATGGCCGGTCCCAGATTACGGAATTTGAGGTTGTGGAAAACGTCGGGAGCGGCGGTGACGGTCGTGGCCGGCTGAGTGGCGGCGAAGGTGGACGCCGCAGCCAGGGTCAGCAGGGTTAACAGCAGCAAGGAACCGGGAAGCAGACGGGCTGTTTTCATTGTGGTTCTCCAGGTGAATACGGCGAGCGGCGCAAACCCCCGCCCGCGCCGACTGCAGTCAGTGGCGCGGACTTGTATCCCTGGGGATAGTCAATCCTGAATTGGTGCTTAGGGTTCCAAAATACCACGAAAGTTCCAGCTCAGGCTAAAAATAGATTCGCAGTTGCAGGCTCGTGGTGTTGTTGGTCACGCCGTTATGACTGTAGCTTGCGCCTACGGCCAGCCAGGACGTGGCATTGAACAGCAGGCCACCGGTGACATCGTTGGAGGACTGGTTCAGCCAGTTGTGGCCGACGCTGCCGTCGAATTCCAACCGGGCAGTGAATAAATGGCGCAGGCCGAGCGCCAGCCGGTAACCGTTGTCGGTGCTGCTGGTACCCTGATAACCGGCATGATTGCTGAGATACAGGATATCGGTGACGAAATCGGTACTGTCGTCGAAGTTGCTTTCACCGCGGATGCCGACGAAATAATCGTCATAGGTGATGCTGGAAACCGGCGCCGAGGCATCCAGCCGCGCATAGCTGCCCACCACCTGCAACGAGTCGTACACCGTGTAGGAAAAATCCAGGCCAGGCCCATGTTCGGTGCCGCCGTTCTGGGGTGACAGGTGTTGGTAATCCAACTCCACATAGTCGTAGTTGAAAGGATCGGCAGCCAGAGCCGCCACCGGACAAAGCAACAGGCAACTCAGCAGGCAGATGGAAATCTTCACGGATGACTCCTTGGCTTTGAATTTTTCAATGCACCATCTGATCCAGGTCGAAGATGGGCAGCAGTATACCCAGCACAATAAGCAGCACGATGAGACCCATCACCAGGATCAACGCGGGCTCCATGATGCCCAGCAGCGTGCCGGTAAGGGTTTCCAGCTCGCGTTCCTGGCTCACTGCGGCGCGTTCCAGCATGTTGTCCAGTTTGCCACTCGCTTCGCCGCTGGCGATCATATGCACTGCCATGGGCGGGAACAGGCCGCTCTTGGAAAGCGACTGGCTGATGGACGCGCCCTCGCGCACCCGCAGCGCGGATTCATCCACAGCTTCGCGCATGGGCACGTTGACCACCACCTCGCCGGAAATGCGCAGTGCCTCCAGTACCGGCACGCCGCTGCCGGCCAGTATGCTCAGGGTGCGGGTGAACTGCGCCGTGTTGATGCCGCGTACCAGCCGGCCGACCAATGGCAGGCGCAGCTTTAAATTATCCCAGCGTCGGCGCACGTCGGTTTTTTTGAGTGCGCGCCGCCACAGGAAGAACAGAATAATCAATACGATGATGAGCGCGATGCCGTAGGCGTGCAGAAAATGACTGATGGCGATGAGCGCGAGCGTCAGAAAAGGCAGACTCTGGCCCGTGTGGGAATACACTTCGGTGACGCGCGGCACCACGTAAGCCATGAGTCCCGCTACCACCAGGATGGCCATGATCGTCAGCAGCACGGGATAGATCATGGCCAGAGTCATTTTCTGACGCAATTGCTGACGGTTTTCGGCGTAATCCGCCAGCCGCTCCAGCACCCCGTCCAGATGACCGGTGTGTTCGCCGGCCGCCACAGTGGCGCGGAAAATTTCCGGGAACACGTGCGGGAACTGGCCGAGTCCATAGGCGAGGGTGTGGCCTTCCATGACCCGGGCACGCACCGCCAGCAGCATGGTTTTGAGGCGCGGTTTTTCGGATTGCTGTGAGGCGACTAGCAAGGCTTCTTCCACCGGCATGGCGGAGCGCACCAGCGTGGCCAGCTGCCGGGTGATGAGCGCGAGATCCGCGGAACTGATGCCGCGGCGCAGGCTGAAACGACGGGTCGCCTCGGCTTCCTGTTCCGCAGCTTCGTTGATGGCGAGCGGCGTCAGGCCCTGCTCGCGTAACTGTTGGCGCACCTGCCGTGGCGTATCGCCTTCGACGACACCCCGGCGCTCGCGACCGCGATTATCCAGTGCGGAGTATTCGAAAGCACCCATGTCAAGAAGTGAGGAGTGAGGGTTGAAGGGTGAGGCGTAATAAAATAAAGATTAAAACGCGGAACGAATCCCGAGGACTGGCTTCCTCACAGCGATAATTAAAATTCTTTAAGTCCATATATCTCATGCCTCAGACCTTACTTAGCGTTTGCGCAGTGAACGCATCAATCGGCTCTTGTCACGCGCAGCACTTCCTCGATACTTGTTTCGCCACCCAGCACGCGCCGCCGGCCGTCCTGGCGGATACTTGGGGTTTTGGTACGCGCGTAGTGCTCCAAGTCCTGTTCGCCGTTGCCGTCGTGGATCATGCTGCGCATGTGCTCGTCTACCATCACCATTTCATAGATGCCGGTGCGGCCGCGATAACCGGTGCGGTTGCAATTCTCGCATCCGGCGGGGCGGTAGAGCGTAGGCGGCTTGTCGCGTGGCAAATCCAGCGCTTTGCACTCGCGTTCGCCCGCCGAGTACGGTTGTTTGCATTCCGGGCACAGGATGCGCACCAGTCGCTGCGCCAGCATGCCGAGCAGCGAGGAGGAGAGCAGAAACGGCTCCACGCCCATGTCGCGCAAGCGCGCGATGGCGCCCACGGCGGTGTTGGTATGCAGAGTGGATAGCACCAGATGGCCGGTGAGCGAAGCTTGCACGGCAATTTCAGCGGTTTCCAGGTCGCGGATTTCGCCTACCATCACCACGTCCGGGTCCTGGCGCAGGATGGCGCGCAGGCCGCGAGCGAAGGTCATTTCCACGCGCGTGTTCACCTGGGTCTGACCGATGCCGTCAATGTAGTATTCGATGGGGTCTTCCACCGTCATGATGTTGCGGCTGCGATCGTTCAGGCGTGTAAGCGCCGCATACAAGGTGGTGGTCTTGCCGGAGCCGGTGGGGCCGGTGACCAGAATGATGCCGTGCGGCGTGTGGATGAGATCGTCAATAAGCTGTTGCGTATCCGACTGCATTCCCAGGTGTTCCAGTTCCAGGCGGCCCGCCTGTTTGTCCAGCAAACGCAGCACTACGCGCTCGCCATGACCTGAGGGAATGGTGCTGACGCGCACGTCCACCGCGCGTCCCGCGATACGCAGCGAAATACGGCCGTCCTGGGGCAAACGCTTTTCGGCGATGTCCAGTTTCGCCATAACCTTGATGCGCGAAACCACCAGCGGCGCCACCGCGCGGCGCGATTCCAGTACCACCCGCAGCACGCCGTCCACGCGGAAACGCACCACCAGCCGGTTCTCGAAGGGTTCGATGTGGATGTCGGAGCCGTTTTCCTTCACCGCTTCCGTGAGCAGCGCATTGATGAGGCGGATGATGGGTGCGTCGTCTTCGCTTTCCAGCAGGTCTTCCGGCTCGGGCAGCGCCTGGGCGACGCTAAACAGGTCCACGTCCTCGTCCAGGCCCTCCATCATCTGCATGGCGCTGTTGGATTGCTCCTCGTAGGCCTGTTGCAACAGCGTATCGAATTCCTCGGTGCTGACCGCGCGCAGCTTCAGCGGCAGCCCCAATACCCGGCGGGTCTCCAGCAAAGCCTCGGGCGTTACATCGTTGCGATGTATCACCCGTGCGCTGCCGTTCTCGATACTTTCCACCAGCACGCCGTGGCGCTTGGCGAACGGGAATGGGATACCGCGTACTGCGATCTGCGCCTCCGGGAGAGACGCAATCGCCGGTACGTCCGGGTTAACGCTCAGGTCCATGATTCGATGTGCCGGCTGAAGGTGCGGCGCTCGGCGCCTTGGTGGAGGCGGCAGGTGCCGGACTGGCATGGTTCACCGTCGCGGGCGGAGCAGTAGCTTTGGTAGTAGCTGCCGGCACCGTTGATGTGGTGGCCGCCGCCGGCCGGCCATTATTTTGCAGGTTCTGCAATACCGAGCGTTTATCTCCGGGCAGGAGTTGCACCGGACCCCGGTTCTGCAACTGGAGGTTGCGCATTTCATTGTAGGTCTGGTTGGTGTATTGATCTGCGGTTTCCGGGTTTCGCAGGATAGTCGGCTGGATAAAAAGCATCAGATTGCTCTTCGTGTCGGTAGTACTCTTATACTTGAAGAGATTGCCCAGCAATGGAATGCTGCCCAGAACTGGAACATGTTGCTCGGATTCAATCAAGTCGTCTTCAATTAGACCTCCCAGGACGACGATCTCGCGGTCCGTGGCCATGACGTTGGTCTTGATCTCACGCGTGTTGGTTACGGGCTGCCCGCCGACGCTGGTGCCGGTGAGATTGGAAATCACCTGGTCTATTTTCAACAGAACGGAATGGCCTTCGTTGATCTGCGGGGTGATCTTCAACTCCAGGCCGACGTCCTGGCGCTGCACGGTCTGGAAAGGATTGATCACCGCCGCGCCGGCAGTGGTCGAGCCCGTGGTGTTGGTGTACTGGCCGGTGACAAAGGGCACTTGTTCCGCCACCTTGATATCCGCTTCCTGGTTATCCATGGTGACCACACTCGGCGTCGAGAGGATATTGGTCTCTGAATCGCCCGCCAAGGCGCTGACCAGCGCCGCAAAACTGAAACCATTCGCGACTATCTTGCCAACCCCGAGAGAGAGACCCTGGGGCACGGTGAGGCCCTCCGCGGAGGACGTGGTACTGCCGGCGACAACGGCTGCGCTACCCGCTTCGTACTGCTGGGCCAGATCCAGGATGCCGGGACCGGTATTGCTGAAATCCGTGGCGCCGGCAACGCCGCTGTTGAGCGCGTCCGCCACCCAGGTGACGCCCAATTGCGCGGATTTATCCGAGGTGAGTTCCGCCTCGATGGTCTGCAATAAAACCTGGGCACGACGAATATCGAGTTTGGCGAGGACATCCTGAACGGCACGCATGATTTTGGGCGGCGCGGTGATGACCAGTGAATTGGTGCGCTCGTCCGGTATCAGGGAAACATTCGGTTGGCTGGCGCCCCCGCCCCCGCTAGTGGGGCTCGTGCTGGACTGTTTTTGCAGGTCGCTGACGAAGCTCTTGAGTTCGTCGGCAATGTCCTTGGCCTTGGCGTAGCGCAGGTAGATCACCTGGGTATTGCCCGTTTCAGTGGCTGTGTCGAGGCGGGCGATAAGCGCGCGGATGCGCAGGCGGTCACTTTTGTCTCCGCCCACCAGAATGCTGTTGGTGCGGTCATCGGCTACCAGCTTGAGCGGCGGGCCCGCTTCGCCGCCTTGCTGGTTTTGCAGCAGCGAGTTCAGTACCTGCACCACGTCATTGGCAGAAGCATTTTGCAGTGGGATGACTTCAACTTCGCTGGAAGTAGGCTGGTCAATGCGCTGGATGATATCCAGCAAACGGGTCACGTTGCTGGCCCGGTCCGAGATGATCAGCATGTTGGAGGGAGGATAGGCGGCAAGCTGCGCTTCGCTGGACATGAGTGGCCGCAGCACCGGCACCAGCTGGGCCGCTGACACATTATTGATCTGCACCACGTTGGTCACTATGGCGTCGCCAGGTGTGCCGCTCCCGTAAGCATTACCCGGCATCTCGCGCGCTTCCAGCGCTGGCACGATCTTGATCAGGGAGCCGGCCGGTACCGCGGCGAGGCCGTGCACCTGCAACACCGACAGGAATGCGGCATACACCGCGTCCGGGCTAATGGGTTTGCTTGAAATGACGGTGACCCGGCCCTGGACACGTGGATCAATGATGAAATTCTTGTGGGTGATTTGGGCAATGGTCGCCGCCACCTCACGGATGTCCGCATCCTTGAAGTTGAGCGTGATGCCGTTGTCGGCGCGAACACCTCCCATGAAAAAAAACAGTGTGAGACACAGCAGCGTCACTTGCCACCAGAGTGATGGATTCAAGCGCATACGATGAAATTGGCTGGACACAGTGAATTCTCTTTCAGTTGTTCGGGTTTTGCAGTTGCAGCACTCGGGTCTGCTGCTGTCCATTGCGCATGAATGTGATGGATACCTGATCCGAGGTCTTGAGCCCACTCAGGATTTGCATGCTCTGGGCAGGGTTGTCCAGCGGCATGCCGTTCACCGCGGTGACTACATCGCCAGGCTGGAGCCCCAGTTTTGTGAAAGCATCCGAGTTGCCCACTGGAAACACCCGGTAACCACTGAGCTTGCCGTTTTCCATCACCGGCATGGCACGCATCATGTCGAGCAGGCGTTCGGGATGGCTGACCAGCTCGTTGCGCAGTTGATTGAGATTCTGGTAGGCCGGAAGGTTGCTGCCATACACCACATTCGGTACGACGCCCGGCAGAATGGAATTATCACCGCTATCCGCGGCATTGCCGGATTTTGGCAGCCGCAGGGTTTGCACACGGCCGTTGAAACTCAGCAATACATGATCCGGATAAATGGATTGGATTTGCGCGCCGCCCGGCAACTGCGCTCCCACGGCATATAACTGTTCTACCCCATTGGACGAAATAATGGCGAGTGATTCCTTGTCGTCAGAGCTGGCCGCCACAATACCTCGCAGGATCAGATTCAGGGTTGTTTCAGGTGCATTCACCGGCCCGCCGCCGATGTTGGCGGCACCGAAGAGGTGCATGTCGGCCAGTTTACCCGCATCAAACTTCATGGCCGCTGCCGTTTGCGCACTATATATAGGTGTAGCGAGGCGGGGGCCGGGTAGAATTGTCCACGTGAGCTTCGCCAGGGTCCATGCGATCAACAAGCCGAACACCAGGCTTGCCCACAACGGCAGGCGCCGCTCCACTACCGGCAGGAAACGATGCAGGAGCGTATCTGCATCCGCCATACGCAGATTGTTTAATCGCATGATGCCTTCGAACTTGTAGCTGCTGTCCATCGCTCGGGCCGGGATTGAGCCCAGGTGGGCGCCGGTTACCTGCCCGCATGATACTGACATGACTGGCAAGGCCTCAAGGGCCGGGCTGAAAGACCCTCGTGTGGCTTCGGATACACTAACGCTCCACTGCGCCAAAGAGGGGACAAGACTTGAGGATACGCCACCTGATCCGGGTCGCCATCAGTCTGGTGCTTTTGCTGCTGTTCGCCGCCTATCTCTCCGGCCTTTTGTCTTTACGCCTGCTGGATCAGTTGGAAAACTACGCCTACGACGCGCGCGTGCGGCTCACTATGCCGGGCAGCGTGGACCCGCGCATTGTCATCGTGGATGTGGACGATCAGAGCCTGCAAAAAGAAGGTCAATGGCCCTGGCCGCGTGACAAGCTGGCACAGATGGTCGCTAATCTGTTTGACTTCTACCATGTGAAGCTGGTGGCGTTTGATATGACCTTTCCGGAAGCCGACCGCAGCCAGGACCTGTCGCTGCTGAGTCGGCTGCAGAACGGCCCGCTCAGGAACGACTCCGGTTTCCAGAAGCAGGCGCGCATGCTCGAGCCGGGCCTTGAGCGCGACCAGATTTTCGCCGCCAGCATGCAGCACCGGCCCGTGGTGCTGGGTTACGTATTCACACAGAAAAATAATTTCAACGAACGGCAAACGGAAGGTAAATTGCCGCCGCCGGTGGCCACGGACCTGAACAAACACTATTCCCGTTTGGCTTTTCCCCAGGCCCAAAGCTACATCGGCAACTTGCCGGTGCTGAGCCAGGCTGCTACGGATCAAGGTTTCTTCTCGAATCCATTTGTGGGCCAGGACGGCGTGTTCCGGCGCATCGGTCTGTTGCAGGAATATCACGGCGGTCTGTATGTATCCCTGGACCTCGCGGTTTTGCTGGCATTGCAAAACCAAGCACCTCTGGGTTTTATCTTCGATGCTGGCAGTCCATCTGATTACGACAACGCGCATCTGGACAAGATTCGCGTTGGCAACTACCGGATACCGGTGGATCGCGATATGGCCGCGTTGGTGCCGTATCGGGGTTATGCGCGCAGTTTTCCTCATGTACCCGCCGTGGATGTAATCGAAGCGACCGCGCCACGGAGTGTTTTGCAGAATGCCATCGTGTACGTGGGCGCCACCGCGGCGGGCGAGCCGGATTTGCGCACCACGCCGGTCGGGAATGTCTATCCCGGTGTGGAAGTGCATGCCAACTTTCTGTCCGGGGTGTTGGATCAGCGTGTCAAAAGCGATCAGCCGCAATATGCCCTTGGTGCACAATTATTGTTGCTGCTGATGATCGCCGTCATTGTAACCTGGATCGGCATGACGCGCTCCATATTATGGTGCAGCGCGGTGGCGCTCGGGCTGTTCATCCTGATTATCGCGGGTAACTTGCTGATCTGGCAGTACGGTCAGTTCGTCTTTCCTCTGGCTGTGTCGCTGGTATTCCTGGTTATCCTGTTTGTGCTGCATTCCATTTACGGTTTCTTTATCGAATCCCGCGGCAGGCGCCATCTGTCGCGCATGTTCAGCCAGTACATCCCTCCGGAATTGGTGGAGGAAATGGACTCGCGGCAGGAGCGCTATTCCATGGAGAGCGACAGCCGCGAACTCACGGTGCTGTTTTCCGACGTGCGCGGTTTTACCCGCATTTCCGAGAGGCTGAGCCCCAAGGAATTGAGCGCGCTCATGAATGAATTTCTCACGCCCATGACGCGCGTGATCCACGCGCATCGCGGCACCATAGACAAATACATGGGCGACGCCATCATGGCCTTCTGGGGCGCACCGCTGCCCGATCCGGAGCATGCACGACACAGCCTTGAAGCAGCCCTCGATATGCTGGCGACGCTCAAAACACTCAACCCGGAATTCCGGAAACGCGGCTGGCCTGAACTGCACATCGGCATCGGCCTGAGCAGCGGCATCATGCGCGTGGGCGACATGGGCTCGGAATTCCGCCGCGCCTACACGGTCATGGGCGATGCGGTGAATCTGGGTGAACGCTTCCAGCACCTCACCCGCCAATACAGCGTGGAAATCGTCTGCGGTGAAGCCGTCTGCAAGGCGCTGCCGGGATTCGCCTTCCTGGAACTGGACCGGGTACGGGTTCGGGGCAAGCACCAGCCCGTCACCATCCATGAACCTCTCGGTCCCAGCGGGTCGCTGGATAAAAATCTCAGGCTACTGCTGGCGCGCCACCAGCAGGCGCTCGCTTGGTACTGCGCCGCGGATTGGGACAAGGCCGAACGGGAATTCTTCGCCCTGAGCCAGGCGTGGCCGGAGCGTGGCCTGTATCACCTGTATCTGGATCGCATTGCCTATTTTCGTCAGCACCCGCCGGCGCCGGACTGGGATGGCGTAACCAACCATGACGCCAAATAGCCACCGGCGTCTACTCCAGTTCACAATTCAGCCGTCAATTCACTTCCGGTGGACACCACCCGGCAGCGCGAATTCGGTCTAAAATCTCTCCATGAGCGACGAACGCCATGACGAGGAATACCAGCGTGGCTTGGTGGTGGAGGAGGTCAAGCCGCGTCTCAAGCGGCCGCCGCTCTACAAGGTGGTGCTGCTCAACGACGACTACACACCCATGGAGTTCGTGGTGGAGGTCTTGCAGACCTTCTTCCGCATGGACCGCACCCAGGCTACCCAGATCATGCTGCACGTGCATACCAGCGGCAAAGGCGTGTGCGGCGTGTTCACCTATGAAATCGCCGAGACCAAGGCCGCCCAAGTGAATGATTATTCCCGCAAGCACCAGCATCCGCTGCTGTGCACCCTGGAGGAAGCGTGAGCATGCTCAGCAAGGAACTGGAGTTCAGCCTGAATACCGCCTTCAAGGAGGCGCGTACGAAACGGCATGAATTCATGACCGTGGAACATCTGCTGCTGGCACTGCTGGACACGCCGCGGGTCATCGAAGTGTTGCGCGCCTGCAGCGTTGATATTGAATCAATGCGGCATGAACTGGCGCATTACATTGACGTGAACACGCCGCACCTGGACCAGCCGGATCCGGACGTGCAGCCGACCCTGGGATTTCATCGCGTGTTGCAACGCGCCGTATTCCATGTGCAGTCTTCCGGCAGCAAGGAAGTCACCGCCATCAACGTGTTGGTGGCCATCTTCGGCGAGAAGGAATCTCATGCAGTGTATTTGCTGAGCCGCCAGGGAGTGAACCGCCTTGATATCGTGAATTACATTTCCCACGGCATTTCCAAGATTCACGAGGACGAAGGTTCCGAAAGTGTGGTAGAGCAGGGCGAGGACGACGCGGACGCCGCCGCCAAGGGTGGCAAGAGCGCGCTGGAGTTATATGCCAGCAATCTCAACCAGCGTGCAAAGGAAGGCCGCATTGATCCGCTCATCGGCCGCGAACATGAGATCGAGCGTACGGTGCAGGTGCTGTGCCGGCGCCGCAAGAATAATCCGCTGTTCGTGGGTGAAGCCGGTGTCGGCAAGACGGCTCTGGCCGAAGGCCTGGCGCTGCTGATCGTGGAGGACCGGGTGCCGGAAATCCTGCGGGACAGCACGATTTATTCACTTGATATGGGTGCGCTCATCGCTGGCACCAAGTACCGCGGCGATTTTGAGAAGCGCCTGAAGGGCGTTATCACCGAACTCAAGAAGGATTCCGGCAATATCCTTTTCATTGATGAAATCCATACTGTCATTGGTGCGGGCGCTGCGTCCGGTGGCGTCATGGATGCATCCAATCTCATCAAGCCGGTATTGCAGAACGGCGAGATCAAATGCATCGGCTCTACCACCTACCAGGAGTACCGCGGCGTCTTCGAGAAGGATCGTGCGCTGGCGCGGCGCTTTCAGAAGATAGACGTGCCGGAACCGACGGTGGAGGAGACCGCGCGTATCCTGAAAGGGTTGCGCCACAAGTTTGAGGAGCATCATGAGGTCAAGTATCCCGGCAAGGTGCTGGAGATGGCCGCTGATCTGGCTTCACGATACATCAACGACCGGCACCTGCCGGACAAGGCCATAGACGTGATTGACGAGGCCGGCGCCAACATGCGCCTGCGCCCCGCCGGCAAACGCCGCAAGACCATCAGCGCCCAGGACATCGAGGAGATCGTCGCCAAGATGGCGCGCATCCCTGCCAAAAGCGTGTCGGCTTCCGACAAGGAAAGCCTGCGCAACCTGGAGCGGGATCTGAAGCTGGTGATCTACGGTCAGGACAAGGCTATCGGTTCGCTGGCTGCCGCCATCAAAATGTCGCGCTCGGGCCTCGGCACCGAAACCCGGCCCATCGGTTCCTTCCTGTTTGCTGGCCCCACGGGCGTCGGCAAGACCGAAGTCACCAAACAGCTCGCGCTGATTCTGGGCATCGAGTTCGTGCGCTTCGACATGTCGGAATACATGGAACGCCATACCGTGTCACGCCTCATCGGCGCGCCGCCGGGATATGTGGGCTTCGATCAGGGCGGTCTTTTAACAGACGCTATCCTGAAGCATCCCCATTGCGTGCTGCTGCTGGACGAGATCGAGAAGGCCCACATGGAAGTCTTCAACCTGCTGTTGCAAGTCATGGATCACGGCACCTTGACGGACAACAACGGTCGCAAGGCGGATTTCCGGCACGTCATTATCGTCATGACCACCAACGCCGGCGCCCAGGACATGGCGCGGCCGTCCATCGGTTTCACTCAGTCGGACAACACGCCCGACGGCATGGAAGCCATTCGCCGTCTGTTCAGCCCGGAATTCCGCAATCGGCTGGACGCCATTATCCATTTCAACAGCCTCGATCCGCGCACCGTCGCCAAGGTGGTGGACAAGTTCGTCATCGAACTGGAACACCAACTGGAGCAGAAAGGCGTCACACTGGAAGTGGACGAAGCCGCGCGCAAACTTATCGCCACCCGCGGCTATGACGCCAAGATGGGCGCACGACCCATGGCGAGGGTGATTCAGGAATCTCTCAAGAAACCGCTGGCGGAAGAACTGCTGTTCGGCAAGCTTGCGAGTGGCGGTCACGTACGCGTTGGCGTGAAGGACGGCGAGTTCGATATTGCCATCGAAGCACCAGATACGGTGCCGATTGCGGCACATCCGGCGGAAACGGAATAAAATGTGGTTGTCCTCTTTTAATGCGTGATGGAATGGTGCCAGTAATACATTACATTTCTACGCCGTGAGTAGCATGAAATCGAGACATCAAGCATTCGCTTGGTGCGAACGCTTATTCGTGCAAATACTTGCGCAAGATTGAGCAGGGGTAACACGCATCATGTTCTTCTTAATAGGTGATGTGGTTTTAATTATTTTAGGAATTCCTATTTTGTTGCGTTTGTATAAATGGAAAAATAGTATCGATGATGATATACACAATAACTCTAGTACCAGGGACGAGTCGAATAGGAAACTCAGACTCTGTAAACAAACTGGTATATCTAGTTAGGTAATTAGGGCGTTTCGTAACCATCGGCATAGGATAAGTGCTTATGGTTACAGGGAAAACCAGTCATTTTGCCTGTGCGGCCAACTTTTTGAGGGGTCGCAAGTGCGTTTTCTGCGGTTCGTTT
>JBAWFA010000008.1:0-66883 GCA_049591455.1 Gammaproteobacteria bacterium | reverse complement strand
GGCTCGGCCTGTTTATATTCGTCTATTGGCTCTAACGGACGGCTGCAGAAGCGCATAAGCAAGAAGCGCTGCAGGTGCAGCGCTTCTTGCTTTTCTGTTACGATGATTTTGCGTTTAGCGGTGAGGTGGAAACAGCCCGTGCGGATGCAGCCACCCAGTCCAATAGCCAATCATGAGAAGTGCAAACAGGATCAGAGATATGACAATGCGCACGGTCAGCGCCTTTACTGTGCGGGTGGACTGGCCGCGATCATGCAGCATGAAATACAGGCCTGAGAACAAGCTCACGACGATGATGAACAGAATGAAGAGAATGACAATGTCGGAGAACATGTGTGAGCCATGAGGCAGTTTCGGTGCAAGTTAGCACGTGGATATAAACATTGGCAAATGGCAGTTCCGTCCGACCCTGTGGCCGACCCTGGTGACGGTAGCGCTGCTGATTATTCTGGTGTGTCTCGGCATCTGGCAACTCCGCCGTGCTGATTACAAGCGGGCATTGCTGACCCAGTATCATCAGGCGGCAACGCTGCCACCGGTATCGCTTAATTCAGCGCTGGCATCCGGAGATCTTGACGAGCTGTCGCGCTACCGGCACGTGCAGGCGCAGGGTCATTATGACGGCGCGCACCAGGTGCTGTTGCAGGAGATGCAGCACGGCGATCAGGCGGGTTACGAAGTGCTGACGCCGTTCGTGCTGGAGCCACAGCAGGCGATTTTGCTGGTGAATCGCGGCTTCGTGGCCGCAGATCCGGTAATAAAGGCACTTCCGGATGTGAGTGTAAGTTCGGAGGTGAGCAGTGTAAGCGGGGTGCTGGGAATCCTGCCGGTGCCAGGTATCCGCCTCGGCACGACGACAGTACCCACCGGCTGGCCCAAGCCGATGCTGTATCCGCCGTATCAGATACTTACGGAACTGTACGGCGGCCGCTTGCTCAAACCGGTGCTGCTGCTGGACGTGAATCAGGCGAACGGTTTCGTACGCGACTGGCAGCCGAACATCGGCTTTCCGCCGGTGCGTCACGTTGCCTATGCATTGCAATGGTTCGCATTGGCGCTGGCACTTCTCATTATCTGGATTGTGGTGAATAGCAAACGGATCAAACATGACTGAAATCATTGAGCAGGTTCCGCCATCGGGGCACAGCAAGAAACCATGGATAATGGTCGCAATATTGTTTGCGATCTTTGTAATACCGCTCATCGCGGCTTGGATCCTGTATCTCAATATCAACAACCTGCACTTCGGCACCAACCAGCACGGCGAATTCATCAGACCAGCGCGGGAACTCAGCATGGCCGTGTTGCCGCTGCCGCTTGCGGGCGGTACGCTCGCGCCGGATTTCTTCAAGGGCCGTTTCACACTGGTGTACATGAGCACCGCCGCATGCAATCCGGACTGCGAGGAAGCTCTGATTCTGACGCGCCAGACCCGCATTGCCCTCGGCCAGAAGATCGAATCGGTGCGGCGCCTGTATCTGGTGGAAGGCACTCCCCGAAATCCCGCCAAACTATTGCGCGAACAGCCCGGCCTTACGGTCGCGGATGTATCAAGCTCCATCGGGCAACGTTTCATTCAACAATTCAGTGTCGACGGTAAAACCGCGCCAGATGTGGGCAAGTACATTTATCTTGTGGATCCAAAAGGGTTCTACATCATGCGATATCCCATCTCCGGTAATCCGGAAGGGCTGCTCAAGGACCTCCAGCATCTCCTCGGCCAAGGCGGAGGCATGTAATGCCGCGCAAGTGGTATCTGTGTCTGGCGATACTCGCGACGCTGCTCGCCATCGGGGTGATCGTGCTCGGCGCCTATGTGCGCTTGTCGCAGGCGGGGCTCGGCTGTCCCGACTGGCCGGGCTGTTACGGCCATATAAGCGTCCCGGATACCCGCCAGGCTATTGCCGCAGCCGATGCACGTTATGCGAATCGCCCACTGCACGTGGCCCGCGCCTGGAAGGAAATGATCCACCGTTATTTTGCCGGCAGCCTCGCGGTGCTGATCCTGATTCTCGCGATTGCCGCGTGGTGGCGACGCTTGCGTGCGCGCGGGCCAGTGGTGCTGCCTTCCTTGGTGCTATTGACCGTGATTTTCCAGGCACTACTCGGCATGTGGACCGTGACACTGCTGTTGTTTCCGCCGGTGGTCATGGGACATTTGCTGGGTGGTTATCTCACCTTTGCACTCCTGGTATTGCTGATGCTGCAAATTGGCGGCTGGCTGCGCGTCGCCGAGAGCGCGGGCACGACACTGCGCTGGCTGGCGGGTGTGGCGCTTGTGGTGCTGGTTTGCCAGATTACGCTCGGCGGCTGGACCAGCAGCAATTACGCCGGTATTGCCTGCCCCGATTTTCCCACCTGCCAAGCGCAATGGTGGCCGCCCATGGATTTCCATGATGCATTCTCCTGGCACGGCCTTGGCCCCGATTATCAGGGCGGGATCCTGAGCGATCCGGCCCGGGTCGCGATCCATGTCACGCATCGTCTGGGCGCGCTGGTGACTTTTATCATCGTGATAGCCACCGGCCTCCTATGCATTTTCAGGGGCCGCAAACCTGCGCTCAAATGGCTGGGTGCGCTCGCCGGCGTATTGGTGATTGGCCAGGTTGGCATCGGCATCAGCATGGTGCACTTGGCGCTGCCGTTGGTGCTCACTGACGCGCATACTGGCGTGGCTGCGCTGCTGCTGGCGACGATCGTCGCGTTAAATTGGGCGGTCTGGGCCAAACGGTTGCCCGTTGTCGTAGCAGATCAGTCCAGCCGAACGGCGGCAGAGAAAACCCTGTCAGGCAAATCCACAATGGACGGCTCGGTATATTTGGCATCCGAATGAATACACACGCATCTGAAACCGCATCCATGCACGCCGCGCACGCAACCTGGCGGGATTACTACGAACTGGGCAAACCGCGCATCGTGATGCTCATCGTATTCACCGCCATCGTCGGGATGTTTCTGGCGGTGCCCGGTATGGTGCCGCTGCGGCAATTTGTGTTCGGAACCATCGGTGTCGGCTTGGCCGCATCCTGTGCGTCCGCCATCAACCATCTCCTGGACCGGCGTGCCGATGCTGCCATGTTCCGCACCCGTCACCGTCCTCTGCCTCAAGGTCATGTGACCGAGCGGCAGGTGATTACTTACGCGGTGATCCTGTGCATCCTGTCCATGGTGGTGCTGCTAATATTTGTGAACTGGCTCACGGCGCTGCTGACCTTCGCGTCGCTCATCGGCTACGCCATCATCTATACTGGGTTCCTCAAACGTGCTTCGCCCCAGAACATCGTCATCGGCGGTATAGCCGGCGCCGCACCGCCGGTGCTCGGCTGGGCGGCGGTCACCAATCACGTTACGCCCGGTGCGCTGCTGTTGTGCCTCATCATTTTCGTGTGGACGCCGCCGCATTTCTGGGCGCTCGCTGTCCACCGGCGCGAGGATTACGCCAAGGTGGGTATTCCCATGCTGCCAG
Source organism: Gammaproteobacteria bacterium (assembly GCA_049591455.1). Lineage (GTDB taxonomy): Bacteria > Pseudomonadota > Gammaproteobacteria > Natronospirales > REEB76 > REEB76. The sequence continues at coordinate 63,417 of JBAWFA010000008.1, read as the reverse complement.
TGACCCACGGTGTGCCCTACACCGTGTTGAACATCATCCTCTACACCATTCTGTTAGTTGTTATCAGCGTACTGCCGTATCTCATCGGAATGAGCGGCCTGTTGTATCTCCTCGGCGCGCTTATTCTTGGTGTGATCTTTCTGATTTACGCTTTCGGCATGTGGTTCAGCAGTGATCCAAGCCTGCCCATGCGCACCTTCCGTTACTCAATCGTTTATCTCACCGCGCTTTTCATCTTGCTGCTGGTGGATCATTACGTGCCGCTAATAATTCACGCGACCACGGCATAAATTCTTCGTTATTCCCGTCCCCATTTGGGTGGGGACGGGCTCCAGTGAGGACCATTTTCAAACCCCTTCTCACCTTGCGGGAGAAGGTGGGGATGAGGGGTATGTGGCCTGCATCCACGGGGTTTGATTGCAGGCTTCGCACACTGAAAGATACTGTTTCCGGGTATAGTAAACCGCGTTCCAAAGGTGGGGAATCCGATGACTGACGAATCCATGAGCTTCATGGCCCGTCTCAAGCGCCACCACATCTTCCGGGTGGCGAGCGCCTATGCCGTGGTCGCCTACATTCTTATCCAGGTGGCCAACGCGGTGTTTCCGGATATTGGCCTGTCGCGAACCGACGTACGCATTGTCATCGTGGTCGTGGCGCTGTTGTTTCCCGTGACCCTGGTGCTGGGCTGGATGTTCATCCCGCCTTCGAAGGACAACCCGGCCAAGTTCTCTCACTGGCAACACATACGCTTTCGGGTCGGATCGGTGCTGGCACTCATCATCGTAGTGCTGGTGATTTTCTCTGGAGCATATCTTTGGCACGCGAACGAGCGCTACATGAAAGCCGAGGCAGTGGCTGAAACCAAAGCATCCTTGGCCATACCGGCACCTTCGGCGGCCACCGTCATCCCGGCCAAATCCATCGCGGTGCTGCCGTTCGAGAATCTCTCGGCTGACAAGAACAACGCCTATTTTGCCGACGGCATGCAAGACCTGATCCTGACCAAGCTCGCTGACATCGGCGATCTGAAGGTTATCGCACGCACCTCGACCGAAAGCTACGGTAGCCACCCGGGTAACCTCACAACCATCGCGCAACAGCTCGGCGTGGCGACGATCCTCGAAGGCAGCGTGCAGAAAGCTGGCAATCAGGTGTTGATCAACGTGCAGTTAATTGACGCCAGTACCGATAGCCATATCTGGGCTCAGAGTTACCAGCGCACTTTGGACAACATCTTCGGCGTCGAGGGGGAGGTGGCCGAGCAGATCGCCACGGCGCTCAAGGCCAAACTCTCGCCCGCCGAAACCGCGCGCTTGGCCACGGCACTGAGCAGCGATTCAGTGGCGAACGATCTGTTCCTGCGTGCCGAGTACTTCACCAACAGGGGCACCCTCAATGAGGACGGATCGCTGCTTCGGCAAGCGATTCCGCTGTACCGCCAGGCACTGGTCCGGTATCCGCGCTTCGTGCTGGCGCGGGCACAACTGTCCTATGCGGAAAGCGGGTTGATCTGGTTTGGCGGCAGCGGAGGCGATACACAGAAACTCATTGCGGACGCAGCCGCACAGGCGAAGCAGGCGCTAGACAAGCAACCGGATTTGGTCACGGCTCATTTGGCGCTCGGCTACAGCGACTATTGGGGCCGGCAGGATTACGCGGCTGCGCTCAAGGCGTTCGCGGCCGCGCTCAAGCTGCGGCCCAACGACGCTGGCGCGCTCGCGGCAATCGGGTACGTGCTGCGCCGGCAAGGGCATTTCGATGCCGCCATTGATTCGCTGCAGCAGGCGCTCGCACTCGATCCACGCAACTCCAGCCTGGCTGCAGATTTGGCCGAGACCTACGCGGCGATTTACCGTTACGCCGAGGCCAAACAGTTTTATCAGCGCGCCCTGGCCTTGGACCCGGACAACTTTTCGGCAAAACAATATTACTCCTACAACATTCTATTGAGCAGTGGCGATTTGGCGCGCGCTCTGGTCTCGGCGCAGGGTGGCGATCCGGTGTTGCGATTACTGCGAGTGCGGTTGCTGATGTATGCGCGCAAGTACCGCGAGGCACTCGCGCTACTCGAAGGCATTCCAGACACACCGGATAACTTTTTTTACCAAGTCGGCCCCAAGGCATTGCTGCAGGCCAATCTGTACCGGCTGTCGGGTGACTCGGGACGCGCGCTGACACTGTATGCACAAGCCTTGCCGCAGTCCCGCGTCCGGCTTGCTGCGCTGGCCGGCAACGCTATCAAGCAGAGCTTCGCCTGGAACCATATTGCGGCGGCCGAGCTGGGCCTCGGACAGACCAATGCCGCATTGGCCGCGATCGCCAAGTCACAGGCACTGGCCATACGATCCGGGGATCACCTTTTCACCCCGCGGGTAGCCGAGCCCAATGCGGCGCTTTACGCACAAGCCGGCCGTGCAGATCTCGCGGTGCCGCTGCTCGCACAGTCACTCGCCACGCCCGGTATTGGGTACATCTACTCGCCCGTAGTGCTGAAGATTGATCCCGCCTGGGACCCGATCCACCACGACCCGCGCTTTCAGGCGTTATTGAAAAAATACGCTGACACGACTCCGGCTCCGGAGGCTCACAGTGGCGGATGAACCATTAAGTTTCCTGGCGCGCCTGAAGCAGCACCACTTGTACGGAGTGGTGGTGGCGTATGCCGTGGTGGCCGGATTTCTGATTCAGCTGGTGAGCCGCGCATTTCCTTACTTCGGTTGGACCGCGGCAGTGCCGGCAATCATTATTGTGCTGCTGCTGGGCTTTCCGGTAGTGGTGGTGCTGGCTTGGCTGTTCATCAAGCCGAAAGATACGGCCAAGTCCAGTACGTGGCAGCGGCGGCACTGGAAGCTGAGTGCTGTAGGCACCGTCGTGGTGATCGTTCTGGTAGTGATTTCGGGGGTTTACGGCGTGCGGTTTTCGGAGCGCCGTGCCGAACGCCTCACAACATTAAGCACTGTGCGATCGCAGACCGCAGCCACAACGAGCAGCGCTGCGCCGTCGGCCGTGACGGTGATTCCGGCCAAATCCATTGCCGTGCTGCCGCTGGTCAACGAAAGCGGCGACAAGGATCAGCAGTATTTTTCCGATGGCCTGTCGGAAGACCTGATCACGACGCTCTCGCAGTTCGCAGGCTTGAAGGTCATCAGCCGCGATTCGTCGTTCCGGTTCCGCAATAGCGGGGACAGCAGCCAGGTTATTGGCGAAAAGCTGGGTGTTGCGCATCTGCTGGAAGGCAGCGTGCAGAGGCTGGGCGATGAAGTGCGCATCAGTGCGGAACTGGTCAACGCCGCCGACGGCAGCACCTTGTGGTCGCGGCACTACGACCGGCCGTACAAGGACTTGTTTGCGTTGCAGGACGACATCACCACGTCGGTAACCAACGCACTGAAAGCCAAACTACTGGACGCGAATTACGGCGCGGTGCCGCAAAGCGATCGTCCGCCCAGCGGCAGCCTTGTCGCCTACAACGCTTACTTGCAGGGCCAGTTCTACTACCAGCGCGGCGACGAGGCGGATCTCCGCGAAGCGCTCGCGCAGTTCGCGGAGGCCGTACGCCTCGATCCCGATTACGCGGCTGCCTACGCGCAGGCGTCACAAGTGTGGGTATTCCTGGCCGGATATTATTTTGACCTTGTCGACAAGCCCCACGCCTATGCCGAGGCCCGGGCTGCGGCGGATATGGCGCTTCATCTGGACCCCGATCTGGTTGTTGCGCACCTGGAAAAAGGCGCCGTGCTCGTCAATGTCGATTTCGATTGGGGCGGAGCGCGAGCGGAGTATCAGCACGCCATCAAACTTGCGCCGGGCAATGCTGACGCGTACTTCTCGCTATCGACCAGCGCGGCAGAATTCGGGCATCCAAAATCCGCCGTCACGTTGGCCCGGCGCGCGCTGGCCGGCAATCCGCTGAGCGCGTTCTGGCATGACTGGCTGGCGTCGTATCTGGGCGCGCTTGGGCGTTTTGACGAGGCCGAAGCGGCCGCCCGCCACAGCGTGGAATTGGAGCCGCAACAACCGCTGAGCTACCGGGAATTGACGTACATCGAGGTGCTGAAAGGCGATGCCACGGCCGCGTTGGCCGCCGCGCAGAGCACGCCGGCCGGCCGCAACCGGGACATCGCGATGGCCTGGGCATTGCAGATAGGTCCGGACCATGCAGCAGCGGATGCGGCGTTGCAGGAACTGATCACGAAGCACGCCGGCGATTCTTCGTACCAGATTGCCGAGGTATATGCGCTGCGTCGCGATCCGGACAACGTGTTCAAATGGCTGGATCAGGCTTGGGCCAATCGCGATAACGGTATCCAGTACCTGCTCTACGATCCGTTGATCCTGCGCTACCAGCACGACCCGCGCTTCGCGGCGTTCTGCAAGAAAGTCGGCCTGCCGACCACCACCGACGCCAAGGCGATGCCATGAGCGCAAGCGATGAATGATTTCCTGGCTCGTCTCAAGCGCCACCATATATTTCGGGTGGCGAGCGTGTATGCCATCGTCACCTGGATACTGATCCAGGTCGCCAATGGAGTATTCCCGGACATCGGCCTGACGCGAGCGGATGTACGCTTCGTGATTGCCGGTGTGGCTCTGCTGTTTCCCGTGGTGCTGGTGGTAGGTTGGATGTTCATCCCGCCATCGAAAGAAAACTCTGACAAGTTCTCCCATTGGCAGCATCTGCGCTTTCGGGTGGGGTCGGTATTAGCCTTGATTATCGTGGTGCTGGTGATTTTCTCTGGCGTTTTTTTGTGGCGGGCGAATGAACACTACATGAAGGCTGCGGCGGTGGCGGCCGCCACTACTCTGGCAACAACTCCGGTGCCGGACGCGACTACAGCCATCCCGGCTAAATCCATCGCGGTGCTGCCGCTGGAAAATCTGAGCGGGGATCCGAAGCAGGTGTATTTTAGTGATGGCATTACCGAGGAAATCCTCAACGCGCTTGCGCAGATTCCGGATTTGAAAGTGGCCGCGCGCACCTCAGCATTCCAGTTCAGCAGCAAGCGCGAGGACTTGCGCAAGGTCGGTGAAACCCTGGGCGTGGCGACTGTGCTCGTGGGCAGTGTGCAGAAAGCGGGCGACGAAGTGCGCATCACCGTGCAACTGGTCGATACCCAAAGCGGCTACCAACTGTGGTCTGAGAACTACGACCGCAAGCTGACCAACATCTTCGCTGTCGAGGACGAAATCTCTAAGGCTATCGCCGACAAATTGCAGGTGCAATTGACCGGCGGTAGCGGCCAATCACTGGTCGTACAAATGGCCATCGATCCCCGTGCGCACGATTTGTATCTGCGCGGGTTACCATTGATCGCCGCACGCGGCTCGGGCTTGCGCGAAGCCGCTGCGGATTTCCAGCAGGCGGTCGCGCTCGATCCGAATTACGCGCAGGCCTGGGCGGCCTTGGCCGAGACGCAAATGCTACTGCCGCATTACTTCCTAGAGCCGTCAGAGACCGCATTTCCGGCCGGAGAGGCGGCTGCAAAACGCGCGCTGGCGATCGATCCGAACGTGGCGTCCGCTTACGTCGCGCTGGGCATGATGTATCGCGTCCAATGGAAATGGAAGGACGCGGATGCGGCATTCTTGCGCGCGTTGAAGGTCGCGCCAGGCGACGCCGAAGCCGCCGATCAATATGGACAATTCCTGCTTGGGGAAGGGCAGCTGGACCAAGCGCTCGCGCAGATTGATCGCACGCAACGGCTCGATCCCTTGTCGGGCATCATCGCCGCGACGCGCACCAATGTATTGACCGCATTGCACCGTTTCGGCGATGCCAATGTTCAAGCCCGAAGCATGGTCGCCGCACATTCGGATTACGCGCTCGGTCATTTCATCGCAGCTGATGTGGCGATTTATCGGCACGATTACGCCGAGGCCAAAGCGCAGTTGCAGACCGGCGCAAAACTGGTCGGAGAGAACCCGGCCGTGTACGAGCTGCTGGTGAACGGCATCGCCGATCCCGCGCAACGCGTTGCGGCACGACGGGTCGTGCTTGCCTCAAATGGCAGTGCGTATCAGCGGCTGACCGCGCCTGCGCGAATCAAATGGTTGATGCTGCTCGGTGATCACGATGATGCACTGAATGAGCTGCAGCGCATCGGCCAGGACGTGATGTTCGGCCAGGACAACGTTTGGCAACCCGCGTTCGCTCCGGTGCGCGGCGATCCGCGCTTCAGAGCCGCGCTGAAACGAATGGGTTTGCCCTACACGCCGAAGGGTTTGTCTCCGGGGTGAGCGGCGTGTGCGAAGTGAAGACGATATTGGTGCGTTATGCGTTCCATTTGACTGGAGGTTCGATATGCGTTGCGCTCTAAAAAAGGTGATGGTCGTTTCGGCGGGGGCATTGCTGGCAATGGTTGCTGCCAGCGCAGTCGCCGGCACGGTCACCGGTACAGGAACCACGCAAGATGCCGCGATCCGCGCGGCGGAGGCGTGGGCGTTTCCCAAGCCACATTCGCCGGATCCGAGCGTGCCGAAGGCATTACAAGCGCCCAAGCCGGACATGAACACGCCGCTGCACGTGCCGGGCAGCACGCGCACTTATACGTACGCACAACTCGATACCGGCTTCGACGTGGCGGACTGGTTTCCGCAGGATCATCCACCGATGCCGCACATCGTCGCGTCGGGGCGCAAGCCGGCGTATGCCTGTGCGGCCTGCCACAAGCCGGGCGGCGAGGGATATCCGTCGACTGCATCGCTTGCGGGTCTCTCCAAGGCATATCTGCGCGAACAGCTGCAGGCGTTCCGCGATGGCCGGCGCAGCAACGACATTATGCCCTTTGAGGTCCGCAATCTCGACGCGGCTGATGAACACGCTGCCGTGCGGTATTTTTCCAGGCTGAAGTCCAGGTCGCACGAGAAGGTGGTCGAAACCACAATCGTGCCAGCAACGCATTGGGATGACTACCTGCTGGCGCCGGACAAGGACGGTGCGTGCGAACCGCTCGGCGAGCGCATCATCGAAGTCCAACCTGAAGACGGCGAACATGGCAGCGAGCGTGCCGTCTCTGTCGCTTACGTGCCGCCGGGCAGCGTTGAGGCGGGGGCAAAAATTGCGGCGCATGGTGTTGGTAGGGTACAGTCCTGCGAATCCTGTCACGGCCCAAGGCTGGAGGGCGTCGGCGACATTCCGTATCTCGCCGGCCGCTCGCCGACCTATATCGTGCGTGAACTAATCCTGTTCCAGACCGGCAAGCGCATCAATCCCGGTGCGGCGCCGATGCGGCTGGAAGCCTCGCAACTCAGCGTGCACGACATGATCGCGGTGGCGGCGTATGCTGCGTCGCGCAAACTCTGATAATCCACTACCAAATCTTCCTGCTCAAGGAGATAACATGAAGCGTATTTCATTTTTGGCAATGTTCGCCACCCTCCTTGTTGCAGGGCCGGTACTGGCGACGGATAACCCGCCGCTTTCTCCCGAGCTTCAGAAACTGGATGTCTCGGTGGGCCGCTGGGTATTCCAGGGAGAAACGCAGAACACGCCGGTCAGTAAGGCCGGGAAGTGGACCTGGAACGAGAATTGCCGCTGGTCTGAGAACCACGTGTTTCTGGAATGCAGCTTTTCCAACGTCTGGTCCGGCAAGGCCGTCCAATCCCTAGTGGTGGATACCTGGAACAGTCAGGATCGCACTTACTGGCATTATGAAATGTTCGCTGCCGGCGCAAGCGGTAAAAATCCGTTCGTCTCGCGCATGACCATCCAGGGCAACACCTGGATTGAATATGGGCAGGACGAGGATCATGGCAAGAAGGTCAGCGAGCGCATAGTGTACCGGTATGCGTCACCCACGCGAGTCAGCGTGGAAATCCAGGTTTCCAGGGATGGGGTGCATTGGAAAACCGTTGACAAAGGTGAGGGCGTCAAACAAGTTTGAATGCAAACAGGCGTGTGCGGCGTTTTGAAACAGGCGCTAATTTTCCAGGCTGAACATGCGTTTCAGAACCGGCTGGCGCAGCAGACTGTGCAGCACAGTTACGCCCAGATGACCGCCCCAGTAAACCCAGACGATGACGGCGAAGGTATCGTGGATGTCCTCGATAATTTCCAGGGTGCCACGACCGGCACCGGCCATGCGTGATAAGTAGAACGTCCCGCCGGTGATCACCATCGCCGTGATGGCGAGCAGACCCAGGCCGTGCACCAAGCCCGCAAGACCGCCGTCCTTTCCTGGTCCCCCAGGCGGCAGGCGCAGATAGCGCACGCCCTGCCAGAATTCGGCGACAACCTTGCGCAGGCCCTGACGCGTCCAGGGAAACAGGTGGCGCAGTCCTTCATTGGGATGGCTGCAGGACCAGAGCCAATGCAGAATAATGAGTGCCAGGACAGCTGCTCCAATAATTTCGTGGGCCTCGAATCCCATGCTGTCCGGGCGGCCGGGATGCGGACTATGCATGAAGCTGCCGATGAACAGCTGCGCCGTAACGCCGATGGCCAGCAGCAGATGCAGCAGTCGCAGCGGTCGGCTCCATTGGCCGGCTGGGATTTCCTGAGTCGTCATGTCGAGTGCTCCAGTGGCGCGCTTGCCATTCTGCCTGAAGCTTGACTGGAGGCAACAAAAAACCCGGCGGGTTACCGGGTTTTAATGTTTTGTGTGAGCGGCCGTTCAGGCCATGAGCACGCCGAGCTTTTTGATGGCATTGTTTTCCAGCTGCCGGATGCGTTCCGCCGACACACCATAGTGGTCAGCCAGTTCTTGCAAGGTCGCCTTGTTATCGTCCAGCCAGCGGCGCTGCATGATATTACGGCTGCGGTCATCGAGCTTGGTCAGCGCCCGGTGCAACTGTGTTTCACCCTGGTGCTCCCAGTCTGAGCGTTCCAGCGCCCGAGCCGGGTCGGAATTGCTGTCCGCCGTCAGATAGACGGCCGGCGCCACGCTATGGCTGTCTTCGTCCTCGGTTTCCGGTGTGGTATCGAAAGTAATGTCATGGCCACTGAGTCGGGATTCCATTTCCATTACATCTTCGGGAGACACTTTCAATTCCCGCGCGATGGTTTCCACTTCAGCACGGTTCATCCAGCCCAGACGCTTTTTAGAACCACGCAGGTTAAAGAACAGTTTGCGCTGCGATTTGGTGGTGGCCACCTTGACGATGCGCCAGTTCTTGAGAATGAACTCGTGCATCTCGGCCTTGATCCAGTGCACCGCGAAGGACACCAGGCGCACGCCCACTTCCGGATCGAAACGCTTCACTGCCTTCATGAGGCCGATGTTGCCTTCCTGGATGAGATCGCCTAACGGCAGGCCGTAACCCAGATAACCGCGCGCCACATGCACCACAAAACGCAGGTGGTGCAACACCAGTTCACGAGCCGCGTCCAGATCCTCTTGGTCACGGAAGCGGGTTGCCAATGCCTGCTCTTCCGCTGCGCTCAGGACCGGAATGGTGCCCACTGCCTGGATGTAAGCATCCAGACTGCCGACGGGACCGGCCAGGATCAGCTGCTGGGAGCGAGGCATAAGGGCGGCATGGGTCATGGGAACCTCCTTGAAAATCGCGGGGATGATATTAGCACTCATGGCGTTAGAGTGCCAATTTGGTCAGTGGTTCCCAAAAAGAGATTAAATAAATCGTTTATTCTCAATATGTTATCAAGTGGGTTCGATGGCTCGCAGATGGCGCGCCACCGCCAGCGAGGAACCCAACCAGCCCAGTACAATGCCGCTGACCAAGAGTTCAATGGTGCCCTCAAAACCGAGTCCCTGCAGGCTGAACTGACTGCCATACAGGCTCGCCAGATTGCCCACCGGGCCGGCCATGAGCAGCAGCGCGGTGACCACCAGGATCCAGGCCAGCACGCCGCCTGCAAGACCGTACCAGGCGCCGTGATACAGGAACGGCCGGCGAATGAAGCGGTCGGTGGCACCCAAGAGTTTGCTCACCTCGATTTCTGCGCGCCGGTTTTCGATTTCGAGACGGATGGTGTTACCCACGATCAGTACTACGGCAATGGCCAGCAGCAAGGCGATGATGACTACGGCCCGGTGCAGAATCTCCAGCATGGCTTGCAGGCGTTTCAACCACTGGATGTCCATGCGCACCTGATCCACCTGCGGCAGCGCACCGAGCGCTTGGCCCAACTGCTGCGCCGCTACTGGCGTGGTGTAATCAGCGGCAGGCGTTATCACCAGCACCGCGGGCAGCGGGTTGCTGCCCAACAAAGCGAGCGCATCGCCGAACCCGGAGCGCTGCTGGAAATCCGCCAGGGATTCACTCGCGGTGATGATCTGCACCGATGCCACACCCGCCTGCCCCCGCACCGTATCAGCCAGTTGCTGCACCGCGCTGTCGCTCAACCCCGTTTTAAGGAACAGCGAGATGCGTGCCGCACCTTGCCAGTTGCCGCTCACACTTTTGGCATTGCTCACCAGCACCAAGGTGCCGGCGGGCAGTGCCAGCGCGATACCGATAACCGCCACGGTCATGAAAGTGGCCAGCGGGTGGCGGCGCAGGCGTGAAAATCCTGCCAGCAGCATTTGTCGATGGTGCAGAAAATAGGCGCTGAGCCGTTGGCGCAAGTTGCGCCGGTTCAGTTGTGCGCCGTGGGCACCGGCTTCATGCGTCGGCATACGCACCTCCCTGGAGTTCCGGCGGCACCATGCGGCCGGCGCGCAGGCTCAGGTAACGCTGGCCGAGACGGCGGATAAGATTATGGTCGTGGCTCGCCACCAGCACCGTGATGCCGACCTGATTCAAACGCTGGAACAGGCGCATGACTTCGAAAGACAAATCCGGATCCAGGTTACCGGTCGGTTCGTCGGCGATGAGGATGGGCGGACGGCTGATAACGGCGCGGGCGATGCCAACGCGCTGCTGTTCGCCGGTGGAAAGTGTCACCGGCAACGCGCGTTCCTTGTGCAGCAGGCCAACCAGTTCCAGCGCTGCGCCCACGCGCTTGGGAATTTCCTGCGGTGGTACGCCGGCGATAGTGAGCGGCAGCGCGACGTTGTCGAACACCGGCCGGTCGTGCAGTAGTTTGTGGTCTTGGAAAATTACGCCCACCTGGCGGCGGTATTGGGGAATCTGGCGGCGGCGGATACCGCCCAGGTTCTGGCCGTTGACGATGATCTGGCCGCGGCTCGGCCGCTCGATGAGCGCCAGCAGTTTCAGGAGTGTGCTTTTGCCGGCGCCCGATGGACCGGTCAGAAACACCATCTCGCCGCGCTCGACACTGAAACTCACACCGGCCAGGGCTTCATTGCCGCCGTCGTAGCGTTTGCCCACCTCACTGAACTGGATCACGTCGCCGTCTCTCCCACCAGAGCTGTGGCAAATCCACCTGCATCGAATTCTTCCAGATCATCGGCCTGTTCGCCAATGCCGATGAAACGTATGGGAATGGCGAAGCGCTGTGCCGCGGCGATGAGGATGCCGCCTTTGGCGGTGCCATCCAGCTTGGTGATCGCCAGCCCGGTTATATTTACAGCGGCGTGAAACTGCTCGATCTGGCGCAGGGCATTCTGACCGGTGCTGGCGTCCAGCACCAGCAGGCATTCATGGGGCGCGGCCGGATCGTGCTTGGCGAGGACGCGGCGGATCTTCTTGAGTTCTTCCATGAGATTGCCCTGGGTGTGCAATCGCCCCGCGGTGTCCACGATCAGTACATCGCTGCCCCGGGATTTGGCCGCGAGCCATGCGTCATGCGCCACAGCCGCCGGATCGGCACCGGGCGCCTGCGCGATTACCGGCACATTTTGACGGGTACCCCAGGTTTGCAATTGCTCCACGGCGGCGGCCCTAAAGGTGTCGCTGGCAGCCAGCATGAGCTTGAGTCCCCGGGATTTGTAGCGTTGCGCCAGCTTGCCCAAAGTCGTGGTCTTGCCGACGCCGTTCACGCCCACCGTCAGAATGACAAAGGGCTTGCCGGCGCTTTCGAGTTTGAGCGGCTGTGCCACCGGGGCGATCAGGGCCGTGATGTTTTCCACTAGCGCCAAGCGCAGCGCCCCGGCATCTTTCAATCGGCCTTCACGTGCGCGAATTCGCAGTTGTTCGAGAATCATGCGTGTGGCGTCAACGCCCACATCCGCCTGCAACAACTGGGTTTCCAATTCATCCAGTAGTGTTTCATCAATTGTTCGCCCCGCTGTGAAGTGCAATGCCACGCGCTGCACCCGCTCACGCAGTTTGCTGACGAAACTGATTTTGGAGGCTGGTTTATTCATCTGTAAGGATATGGCACACCAACCGTGATCCTAACATTGGTACTCGCTACAAAAAATCGGGGCGGCATGAGCCGCCCCGCAGGATCGAATTTTACCTGATTACTTGATGATTCCAGGCGGATTGTTATTGATCGGCAGATAGTAACCATGACTGCCCATGAAATTCACCATTTCTGTCTGCATCTCCAGTGTTACCGCACCATACAGCGGGGCGTCGCCACTACAGGCGGATGAGGGTACCGCAGGCGACAGCAGCGAACCGTGCGTGCCGGCCGTGAATTGCACCAGTGCATGGATGGGTGTGGCCCCTGGGCCCACGCTGCTGTTGACCGGCGTGAGTCCCATGAGACTCGCCAGCAGATTGGTACTGCTGTTGGGCACCACGGTGTCTGGCACGTTGCAGGGATCATCGCCAAAACCACCCACCACTTCGATCATGTGGATGGGATCATTGGCCGCAGCCAATGTCGCATAGTTGGCGGGATCGCCGGCATCAATTACCGATTGGGTATTCCGGAAATAGTCATAATAGAACTGAGTTCCGGGTACGATGCCTTGCGACTGTAATCCCGAATTGACTATGGGCGCGAACTCCCCGGAATTCTGCACCAATTGAGTGATGTCGCCACCGGGATTGGCCAATGTAGCCGCCAGAATGTGGCTGCCGTCGAATGCCAGATAACTGGTACCTGTTATTGCGCCCAAGGAATGCCCCACAAACGAGATTTGCGAACCGTCAAAAAGAGTATTGGCGGTGCCGAAGACGGCGATATTTGGAATTCCCTTGCGCAATGAAATCAGGTCGGTGATCGCTTCCCGCAGATCGTCACGCAAAGTCAGCGGGCTTCCGAGATTGATGAAATAGCTACCGGATGGCGCTATGGTGCTGCTAGCGGTGCTGAAGAATGGCGGGACCTCGGGTAAATTGAAGGTGCGTTCTCCCGTCATCAAGGCTGCCGCAGGTGTTCCACTGAATAATTGATTTTGATAAAACGGATCTGTGGTGCTAGTTACGCCGTGCAGCGGCAAATCAATCGCCACCGCCGCCATACAGGCATGTGCCAGCGCATCGGCGATGGCGAAAACGTTCTCGCGGTTCTGGGTGATGCCGTGCTGGAAAATCACCACCGGCCACCCGCTTGGGGGTTCGGTGCATCCCGAGTTGCTATCAGGAATCGTGACCAGCATCGGGATGGTGACGTTGGCGGTCGCTGCAGGCATGGGATCGAGCACGGTGGTGTCTCCACCAGAGGCCGTGTGCCAAAAGCCGGTCAGTGCTGGTGTGGGATTAGCCGGGGTTGCCACCGAGAGGTAGTAGGGGATTTTGAGCGTACCGGCCCATACTTCGGCTAATCCGGGAAGGGCAGCATTGATGGCGTGCGTATTCAAGCCAGTGTCTGCCACTGTGCCGACACCCGCTGGTGTATTGGCCTCCACGGCCGCAAGCGTTGTGCCGATGTATTGGGTACTGAAGCTGAAGGTTAGCACGATGTTCTGTGGATGGATGCCCGCGCCCGCGGCCACCGCCAGTTGCGGCAGCGTGAACAGTGCGACTTGATCAAGTTGCGGGTTGCCGGTGGTGCCCATCTGGCCACCGGAAAGTGCCGGCAGATCGGCCGCGAGGATCAGCGCGTAATCGGAACTGGCCGAGGCGGCATCACCGTTTGTATCTTTGATACTGTTGGTGAGCACCACGAGATAGGTGCTCGGCACCGGCACAGGTTGGCCGCCGACAATCTGGAGGTTGCTTGCCGCGAGCGGCTTGCAGGGCGTGATGTTGAGCACGGTGCCCCCGGAATCGCTGGCAGCCGATACGCTGACGGTGTAGTCGGCGCCGGCCGTGCTGCAACTGGCGCCCTGCACAAGCGGCGTCACAGTGCCAGCGGGATTGACGGCCTTGTTCAAGGGATTGGAGGCGACCTTAAAAACAAACACGTCACTGGTGTTCAGGCTGGCAGGAGCCAGCGACTCGGTGAAATACGCATTGATGACCGACTGGGTGCCGAAACCGTCCAGGTGGTTCATGGCCAGGGTTGGTCCGTTGGCCGGGTTGCTGGCGCCGCTCGCCAGCACCGGGATATTCAGGGTGCCGGTAGTGCTGCCATTGAAGTACAAATCATTGGGGAACGGTCCGACGCCGGACAGGGGCGCGTAACTCGCCTGGAAAGCCGTACTTTGGCTCGCGTTCTGCGAATAAGTGGCGTTATTGCCGTGAACACAGGCGGTGAGTATCGGGGCAACGACAGAGAGCAGGACGAGCGCGCGCTTATTCATTTGTTTTCCTCCATAAATGGCGATTTAGGGTACGCTGGAGACGCGCCGTCATGCAAGCATCTCGGATGCCAGCGCAAGATGTATCCAAGCTGCCAAATTTCATGGATTTGTCTCATGTTCAATCCCGGTCGCGGTTATCGCAACGAGTTTCGTATCATCGCCGGCCAATGGCGACGGCGGCGGTTCAAATTCCCGGATCTGCCGGGTATCCGGCCTTCCCCCGATCGGGTGCGGGAAACGCTGTTCAATTGGCTTATGAACCGCTTGCCGGAAACCAACTGTCTGGACCTGTTCGCCGGCAGCGGCGCATTGGGGCTCGAAGCCTTGTCCCGCGGTGCGGCTGGCGTGCTGTTTGTGGACCGGGAGCGCAGGGTGGTTGAGGCACTGCGTACGCATCTGGAATTGTTGCAAGCCACCGGCGGCGACGTGCTGCAATCCGACGCGCTCGCGTTTCTACGTGGTCCAGCGCAGCCTTTCGATATTGTGTTTCTGGATCCGCCGTTCGCTTCGCCGCTGCTAGCGGAATCCGCCGCTGCCCTGGAGCAGGGCGGTTGGCTGGCGCCAGAGGCGCACATATATATGGAATATCCCCTGGGTGCCCAAACGGTGCTGCCGGATGCCTGGGAACTGATCAGCGAAAGCCACGCGGGCCGCGTGGGCTTCGCCTTGGCGCGGCGCACGACCGCAGAACTTGCCGCGGACTGAAAAGCCCGCTATACAAGCGCAACCAAAAGGAGCACCCATGCCCGCCAGCATTCTCTATCCCGGCACCTTCGATCCCATTACCAATGGTCATGCCGACATCGTGCGCCGTGCGGCGCGCTTATTCGATCGTGTGGTGGTGGCCATTGCCGCCAACCCCAGCAAAACCCCTGCGTTCTCCCTGGACAAGCGCGTGGAACTGGCGCGTGCCGCTCTCATGGATGTAAAAAATGTGGAAGTCTGCGGCTTCGCGGAACTCACTGTGGCATTCGCGCGCAAGCATGACATTCACGCCATCCTGCGCGGACTGCGCGCCGTGTCGGATTTCGAATTTGAATTCCAGTTGGCGGCCATGAACCGGCACCTCGGCCCGGATGTGGAAACGATTTTCATGTCGCCAGCGGAACAATTCACGTTTATCTCTTCCAGTCTGGTGCGCGAAATCGCCGGGCTCGGCGGCGATGTTTCCCAGTTTGTGCATCCGGCGGTGATGGCGGAACTGCAAAAGCTCAAAAAGCATTAAAATAATCTCGCCGATTTACCCGCGGAACGAAAATGTCCCTCAAGATCACCGACGCCTGCATTAATTGTGACGTGTGCGAGCCGGAATGCCCGAACCACGCCATTTCCCAGGGCCCGGAAATCTACCAGATTGATCCTAATCTCTGCACCGAATGCGTCGGTCATTTCGACCAGCCCCAGTGCCGGCAGGTGTGCCCGGTGGATTGCATTCCGCTGGATGAAGACCATCGCGAAACCCGCGAGGATCTGCTGGTGAAATACCGGCGTCTCACCGGCAAGCAATCCTGAGACACATGCGCCCAACCGGCTGCTTCAACCCGCCAACGGCCCAAGCGCATCGGTAGCGGCTTTACCGGATACGTATCAATCATCAGCCTTCACAGATCGTGGCCGCTCATGCAAACAGCTTGCCTGCCGTGAGCGGGCGGTATGGTTCGACCTTCCGGCCATCGAGAGCCGTTTCGGGCCACGGACGCGGATACCAGCATCACTGGCGGGCCCCCTCGGTCACCCGCTGATGTGGGTGCGCCTCAGGCCCTGTTTCCGCAAGCCCGATTCTGGCGACTGGACGCCATGACCCTCTTCTGGCTATTCTTTAATACATCTGCCGTTCGTGCTGGACCCGCGGGGATGCCCAAGCGGGTCATGAGATGTGACGGTGACGGGATGGCCACCTGGAGACGTATGTCTCGCGTTCATCTGGCCTTCCGGGTGGTCACGTATGGCGCCGTTTCCGGCAGCCACGTTTTTTGAGGATGGGTATGTTGGCCTTTGATCCTATTACTACGCTGGCGGATGAGCATGTGGCGCTCGCGCAGCTGTTTGCACGCCATCAAGAAGCTCTCGTTACGCGCGCCTGGGCGCGTGCCGCACGACTGCTGGATCATTATCAAAAGCGGCTTCAATATCAGATCCAGTTGGAAGAGCGGTTCCTCTTGCCTTATTGCGTCGAAGAGAAGGCTCCCGGGCAATGGCAGGCGCGTGTCTATATGGCGGAACACCGCCGACTTGAGGAACTGCTACATAAGGCGGGCGTACGGCTTGCAGCCGCACGCCGTCGCGGCGTCACGTCGGCTGGGCTTATTGCGCTGCTGGATGAGGAAAAGACACTGAAGCACGTCGTGGAATACCACTATCAGCGGGAAGAGATAGCATTATTCTCGATACTGCGGCAGTCGCTGCCGGAAGAAGTTCGCACCGGGCTCGTGCACGTGCTCATGCAACACAACAACATCCCGCATGCTGTCGAAGTCAGTAAAGAATACCATTAAGAATTCACAGGTTTTGCTCTTCGCCGGGTAAAGCGGTATAAAAGCCGGTGATTCGCATGGCTGCCGCTGACGCTGGACTAAACATCAGGTTTTCGCTCGTCTGCCGCGCAAGTGCGTCATTTTTATTCTCTTAAAGTTGCTCTCATCCCGTCGCCGCAGTAACCTGCTACATCTTTCTAATCCGGGCTGAACCCATGAAATCCCGCCTTATCGGTTTTGTGTTCCTGTTGTTATTTCCGCTGCTGCTGGCGGCCGCGCCGCTCAAACCAGATCACGATGCGGTGGCCAGCGCTCAGCCCCATGCGACGCAAGCGGGTATGCAAGTGCTCAAGCAAGGCGGCAACGCCTTTGATGCGGCGGTGGCGGTAAGCGCGGCGCTGTCGGTGGTCGAACCTTACAGCTCGGGCATAGGCGGCGGCGGTTTCTGGTTGCTGCACGATGCCAGGACCGGACGGAACATCATGGTGGACGGGCGCGAGTACGCGCCGGCGGCGGCCACCGCGACCATGTATCAGGACAAGAACGGCAACGTGATTCCCGGGGCTTCGCTGAACGGACCGCTGTCCGCGGGGATTCCCGGCGAAATGGCGGCGCTCGCATATATCAACAAGCACTATGGCAAGCTGTCATTTGCGCAGGATCTGGCGCCGGCCATCAAGCTCGCACGTGACGGTTTTCCGCTGGATCGCATGTTCCACAGCATGTTGGCGAATCGTGAACAGAAATTGAAGCAATGGCCGGCTGCCTGGAAAGTGTTCTATCCGGACGGCCAGGTACCGCCCACGGGTTATGTGCTCAAGCAGCCGGATCTCGCCGACACTTTGGAATTAATAGCCAAGCGCGGCGCGGCGGCGTTCTACACCGGCAAGCTCGCCAGCGAAATGGTGGATGGGGTGCGCGCCAATGGCGGCATCTGGTCGCTGCAGGATTTACGCGATTACAAAGTGAAGATACGCGAACCGCTGGTGGGTGAATATCGCGGCATGAAAATTGTCTCCGCGTCGCCACCGTCCTCCGGCGGCATTGTGATGCTGGAGGCGCTCAACATCCTGTCCGGCTACGATCTGGCGCATGACAGCGACTTGATGCAGAAGCACCTCATCATCGAGGCCATGCGCTTTGCCTACCGCGACCGCGCCGAATACCTGGGCGATCCCGATTTCGTAAAAATGCCGATTGCACGGCTGTTGAATCCGTATTACGCGGCCGGTTTGCGCGCGGCAATCCTTTCCGGAAGAGCTACGCCGAGCAGCGATCTGGCGCCGGTCACAGTAGTGGCGCCGGAAAGCCAGCACACCACCAGCATCGCGATGATGGACAAGGACGGCAACATGGTGGGTGCGACCTTCACGGTGAATTTCCGTTTCGGCTCTGGGTTCATGCCGCCGCACACCGGCGTGATCCTGAACGACGAGATGGACGATTTTGTGTCCAAGCCAGGCGTACCCAACGGCTTTGGTCTGGTGGGCAATTCCGCCAACGAGATCGCGCCACACAAGCGCCCACTGTCGAGCATGATGCCGACTTTCCTGTACACATCGCGCGGGCAGGCAATCCTCGGCACGCCGGGCGGCAGCCGCATCATCAGCATGGTGTTGCTCGGCACGCTCGATTATTTCAACGGTGGCGACGCCAGTAGCATCGTCAGCATTCCGCGTTATCACATGCAGTATTTGCCAGATGTGGTGTTCTACGAACCCGGCGCGTTTACGCCGGATGAAATCACCGGGCTGGGAAAGATGGGCTATACGCTCAAGGAAACACGCCCATACGGCAACATGCAGTCCATCACCTGGGATTATCGCAGCGGCAAAGTCACCGCTGCCGCCGATCCGCGCGATGTCGGTACCGCGGAAGTGAAGTAAATCAAATTAGTTACCTGCCTATTTCTCTTCTCCCTCTGAAAGGGGGAGAGGGAAGGGTGCGGGAGTTGTATTATCCTTTCCACCCGCCATGACCTCATCCTACACACTCTTTCATAATGCCTCTTTGGTGGACCACAACACTTTCCGTGTGCCGGCGCATGCGACGTTACTCGCGGAGGTAAACGATCCACAAGCCCTGCCGGAATTACTGGTGCTGCCTCAAGTGCGCGACAAATCGCTGCTGGTATTGGGTGACGGCAGCAATGTACTGTTCATCCGTGATTTTGACGGTGTGGTGATAATCGTCGCCGCACGTGGTATTGAAATACTTGAAGATGACGGCGGGAATGTCCGAATCCGCGCATCCGCCGGTGAGAACTGGAATGGACTGGTGCGCTGGACGCTGGCGCAAGGTTTATGCGGCCTTGAAAATTTGTCACTGATCCCCGGCCGGGTGGGGGCCGCACCCATCCAGAACATCGGCGCCTACGGTGCGGAACTCGCGGAGACGCTCGAAACTGTCGAAGCCTTCGACCGGCAGGCAAATATGCCGGCGCGGCTTACTCGAGAGCAGTGCGGTTTCAGTTACCGCCAAAGCGTATTCAAGCAGCACCCGGAACGCTGGATTATCACTGGCATAGAATTACGCCTGCATCGTTCCGCGCCGCTGAAACTGGACTATGCCGGTGTGCGCGAAGAGCTGGCAGCCATGGAAATCGCCAAGCCCACAGCTACAAATGTCGCGAACGCGGTCTGCCGGCTGCGTCTGCGCAAACTCCCGGACCCGGCCGTCATCGGCAATGCGGGCAGCTTCTTTAAGAACCCGGTTGTTTCTCCTACACAAGCAGTACAACTGCAGAATGAATATCCAGGTATGCCGGTATTCAGCGCACCAAGCGGAAAAAAACTAGGTGCCGCGTGGCTCATCGAACAATGCGGTTGGAAAGGTTTTCGCGAGGGTGATGCTGGCGTATCAGACAAACACGCCTTGGTGCTGGTGAATTATGGCAAGGCGACCGGCGCACAAATCTGGGTAATAGCACAGCGCATTCGAGATTCAGTGCAGAGAAAGTTTGATATACGGTTGGAGCCGGAACCGAGAATTATATGATAATGAGTACCGGTTTGGGCCTGCCCAATGTTAGGGTGGGTCTGCCTTTGAGGCAAGTCTTACCCAGTTCTTGACCAGTTCTGGCAACCGTTCAATTACTTCATAACCAAATAGAACTTCATCCGTGTAGCCCATATGTAGCATATCTACAATTCTGCACAGATATGATTTGCCACACTCCCACCATGTGTAATGCGCATCAAGCATTAAGTAATGCAGGACTTTTACATTTTCACGTTCACGAAGTTCTTCTAGTTCCATGCCATCCAGCAGAGTTTCATACACGCCATCAGCAACTCGGCTGCCGAATGTCGTTGTGTAGTAGTATTCTTTGATTTCCCAAATTGCAACTGGGTTAACCGGGCTTGGGAAAGCGCCATCTACGCGCCGCGCCAAGGTCCGAAGCGGAATACCGTTTCTTGTGATTGTTGTAAGTTCGCGAGGATCGTAATCACAAGGAAGGCCTTTCGAGTGAGCTTCGATCAACATGTTAACGATACCAGTGAAATACGCTGGGGCTTTCTTCTTTCCCTTCTGTTTGTTCAGAGGTATAGGCCAAGACGGCTTAAGTTTTCTCTTTAACGAGTTGAATTCTGATTTTGCACTTTTTGCATTCATGAGATGAGGTTCAACAAACTTATTAAGTATCTTGGCTCGATGTTCGTAGTATGCGAGTAGCGTTTTCGTGAGATTAGTTGGATTCTCGGCATTACCAATGTGATCAAGATTTAGGCACATGCTCTCAAACGATTGGCGGATTTCTCCTATGGTTGGTACTTTAATTTGGCCTTCGCCTCGTATCGTGTATCCGACTTTCTGGCTAACACTCCGCGCGACTGCCCAGAAGGATTTTGGAAGTGTTGCAAAGTTAGGATCAGCCTTCATCTGCCTCATCCTCGAAGCGGCGTACAAAATCGGCCAGAGATGTGCCTAGGGCCCTGCATACCTCTCTTACTTCGAGAAAGTCCAAGGTTTTCTCCCCAGACTCATACTTGCTGACGAAGGACTGGGGTCTCTTCAGCCGCGCGGCCAAATCGACTTGCCTAAGCCCCGCAGCTTCGCGAAGATCGCGGAGAAGTTCCGGTACCTTGCGTTTCTGTGTTTCACTAGCCCTACGCATATTGAACAATATAGATTCGATAGACGGATATCCCAAAAGAGGATATCCTTAGAGTGGGCGAATATTGATGGAGATACGAATTCAATGATGCAGCAAATACTTTTTAACGATGCCCTTCACAAGCACATCCG
Organism: Gammaproteobacteria bacterium; assembly: GCA_049591455.1. Classification (GTDB taxonomy): domain Bacteria; phylum Pseudomonadota; class Gammaproteobacteria; order Natronospirales; family REEB76; genus REEB76. The sequence goes on along the minus strand of JBAWFA010000008.1, from coordinate 42,248 downwards.
GCCATTTACCACTCAGCTGTTGAAATGGGTAGGTAATAAGCAGAGATTCGCTCACGAGATCGTTGGTTCATTTCCAGAGAGGTTTAATCACTATTACGAGCCATTTCTGGGAAGTGGAGCGGTTCTGGCAACGCTTGTCCCACTTGATGCCTTTGCTTCGGACACTTTCGTGCCACTCATGGAAATATGGCTTACGCTCAAAGTTGAACCAAATAAATTAAAAGAGTGGTATCGGGAACGTTGGGAAATTGCACACGGGGATAGCAAAAGAGACGGCTACGAGAAGATAAAAGCGTTTTACAATCGTGCTCCAAATGGCGCTGATCTTCTCTTTCTTTCTCGTTCTTGCTACGGAGGAGTTGTTCGTTTCCGCCAAACCGATGGTTATATGTCAACACCGTGCGGTGTTCATGAGCCCATAACACCGGATAGCTTCGCCAAACGAGTAGATTTATGGCATGAGAGAGTTCGAGCCAGCAAATTTGCCGTGATGGATTATCGGGAAGCTATGAAGAACGCACGGAAAGGTGATCTCATCTATTGTGATCCACCATATAGACATAGTCAGGCAATTCTTTATGGCGGGCAACAGTTCCGCCTAGAAGAATTATTTGAGGAGATAAGTCAGTGTAAGTCTAAGGGTGTTTATGTAGCATTGAGCATAGACGGCACAAAAAAATCGGGTGAAATGATTTGTGATATCCCTACACCAGATGATCTTTTTGCGGAGGAAATCTTTGTCAATGTAGGGCGTTCAATGCTGCGCCGATTTCAGATGGCAGGTCAAACTCTCGAATCGGAGGTTGTATCTGACAGATTGTTGTTGACATATAAGTTGTAGGGTAAGTATTTTTCAAATTTCGCTTAGTATATACGTGAAATTCCACTATGCCGATTACACCTCGTATAACCGTTGCCAGTGAGAATTTGGCACGAATCGTTGATACTAATCCTATGCTGCTCTCTGATGTCGAGCTTAAAATACTGCTGTCGCTTGGATCAGATGTAGTCACTATTAACGAGCAAGTTGTCGAAGTAGGACCACAGACAGCAAAATGGATATCATGGAAGCTCGAATATGACAGCAGGTTGATGAATAGATATTTGCAGTTGATAAAATACTCAATTATTGCAGCTGCAATTGCGGCGGTATCTGCATTAGTAACTGCCGCAATTACACTGATTCATTGTTTATGATAGAAATAACTTACATTTCTCCAGCTTCGCCCTGCAAGAAGGGAGGAACAAATTGTCGAATGGAACTCGCGTTCTTTAGAGTGCGTTGAAAATCCCGCCGATGAGCATGTTGGCAACGCCAAATCCCGCACCCATACCCATGCCGCTAGTGACATTGCCCCAGAAACCGCCGCCGCGCGGTGCCATTTGGCTGCCCCAGCCGCGCGCTTGCATGGTGGGGTTCGGATGGGTGCCGAGCTGCTGCTCCAGGTCATGTATGTGTTCGGCCATCTGGTTGATCATCGCAACCACGGTTTGATTCTGGGATTGCACATTGATGGCGATCTGTTTGAGGTCCAGAACCCATTCCTTGCCGGTGGTGGGGTCCGGTGCCTTGGAGTTGAGTTTCTGTGCGAAGGTTTGAAACTGTTGCGCCAAATCCTGGGTCTGCTGTTCGATCTTGGCGATCTGGTTTGTGGCGTCGGTATAGTCCATAGTTATTCTCTTGAGGTATGGTTAATGGCTGCCGGTTAGACGTTAACCAGCGTATTCGGTTCCGGAAAAGAAATCATCCTATCCTCTTGTTTGGGAGAGGGGAAGCTTACAAAGTAAGTGACATTCATTTACCAACTTGAGAATGACAGTCTGGAGATACGGCCGGCCGCTGCAAAAGACCATAACAGAGGTGAAACCATGGCAACACAGTGTGCGCATTTGAATCAGGTTCGGGATGTGCAGCCACGCACCCCCGATGGTTGCGAGGAATGTCTCAAGACAGGTGCGCAGTGGGTGCACCTTAGGCTCTGCCTCAGCTGCGGTCATGTGGGTTGTTGCGACCAGTCGCCCGGCAAACACGCGACGAAACATTTTCATAAGTCGCAGCATCCGGTCATGAAGAGCTTCGAGCCGGACGAAGATTGGGGATGGTGCTACGTGGATGAACTCATGATGGAACCCGCGCCGGAGGCTCGGTGAACGCTACCAATCCGGCGTGGCCGGCGCTGCCTCTGACCGGCTGGGCGGATACCCTTGCCACGCTCCACATGTGGACGCAGATTGTGGGCAAGACACGGCTTGCGCTCGCGCCCATGATGAATCACTGGTGGCAGGTCACGCTCTATGTAAGTCCGCGCGGACTTACAACCTCGACGATTCCCTATGGCAAGCGCGCATTCGCTGTGGAATTCGATTTCATTGAGCATAGCCTGGTCATTCGGACCAGCGACGGCGCGACCCGCAAACTTCTTCTGGTCCCGCGTTCGGTAGCGGATTTCTATGCGGAGTACATGGCTGCGCTGCGTTCGCTTGATTTGGAAGTCAGGTTGGTGCCGGTGCCGGTGGAGGTTGAAACCGCTATACCGTTCGCCGCCAACCGGAAGCATGCCGCGTACGATGCGGATGCTGCCTACCGCTGCTGGCAGATACTGCTGCAGATCAGCCGCGTGCTGGAGCAATTTCGCAGCCGCTTCCTCGGCAAGGCCAGCCCCGTGCATTTCTTCTGGGGCAGTTTCGATCTGGCGATGACGCGCTTTTCGGGACGGCGTGCGCCGACCCATCCGGGCGGCGCGCCACATTGCCCGAACTATGTCATGGTAGAGGCCTATTCTCACGAGTGCAGCAGTTGCGGCTTCTGGCCGGGAGGCGGCGCGGTCGCGGAGCCTGCGTTCTATGCCTACGCCTATCCCGAGCCTGCCGGATACGCGAAGCATGCGGCAAGCCCCAAGGGCGCGTATTACAGCGCCGACATGCGGGAATTTATTCTGCCGTACGAGACAGTCCGCAATGCGGCCGCGCCCGATGAGATGCTGCTTCAGTTCTTCCAGACCACCTATGACGCAGCGGCCGACCTTGCTCACTGGGACCGTGCCGCTCTTGACCGTGTGCGGGAACCCGCAAAATAATTTCTGTTGCGCAGCCCGCAAAAATAACTCCTCCTCACACCTACATCAAAGAGATACCCCTCATCCTTGCCACCCCTACAAGTGGAGAGGAGACAAAGTGGAACGACTTGCCCCTTCAGTTATTCCTGTATTCCAGTCGCAGGAACAACGAACGGCCGGCGGTGTTGTAGCCGGAAGCAGTCTGGTAGTGAACGTCAAAGAGGTTTTCCAGACTGCCGCTGACGGCGAAACCGTGGCTGAGTTGCTGTCGCACAGTCACGCCAGAGAGCAGGTAGCCGGCATCGGTAACCGGCGTGCCGGTGTTGAAATCCAGATCGTTGCGCGGACCGGTGGCGATGAGGTGCACGCCAAAGCTGGTGGAGTCATTGTGCCAGTCGAGCGCGGTGGTAAGGGTGCGTTCCGAGCGGCGCAGCAACAATGAATTTGTATCCACATTTTCCGGTTGCTGGAAAATCAGATTGGTGCGCCAGGACCATGACGACTGAGGGGCCAGGGTGTACCCAAGTTCCAGACCACGCACGCGGGCGCGAGCGATGTTTTCGTTCTCACCGTTCAGGTTGCTGGGCGTCACCACAAACTCGATGAGATTGTCGAGTTTGTTCTGGAACGCGCTCAGGGTAAAGCTTTGCGCGTCGCTGATTTTCTGGCGCAGGCCCACTTCCAGGTTCTGGGAGGTTTCCGGCTGCAAGTCCGGATTGCCGCCGTATCCGTAACGCTCCTCCGCACTGGGTGCGCGGAAACCCGTGCCGGCGCCCGCCGTTAGTCGTGTATCGTCCGTCAGGTCGTAACCGTAATCGGCGTTCCAGGTGGTGTGATTGCCAAAGGCCTGGTCGTGGGTGTCGCGTGCCGCCAGTACCAGGTGGTTTTTGCTGAAGCTGAGATTGTCTTCGAGGTACAGTGCGTTGATGCGGTCGGGTTCGTCAAACCCGAGGCCGTAAGATTGTGAACTCGCATGTTGCTCTTCTGAATACAGTCCGGCAGTGAGCAACTGATCCTCACTCAGTGCGATGTCGTTTTGCCAGTCAATGACGTTGCGCTGAGTGTTCACGAAATCCGGGAGCTGCTGTGGGTTGAGCGGGTCCGGCTGCAATTGATCTACATCGTCCAGCATGTGGCTCAGGTTCAGGTTGCTGCGCCAGCCAGTCAGGAAATGACCCGTGAGGTCCAAACTGGTGGTCTGGTCGCCATAGTTCTCATCGAACGGTGCCAGAGCGTAGGGTGGATTCGAGGAAAATTGCGTGTATTGGGTGTTGCCGGTGCTCTGCCAGTGCTTGAGGCTCACGTCTACGCCGCTTAACACGGTGTGACCGTAGGCATTCCAGGTGCGATCGGTATTGCCGCTGTCGAAATCCGTGCCTGCGACCGAGGGAAAACCATCCGTATGGTAATTGCTGGCGGACACGCCGAAAGCGCTGTCGCCCTGGCCATAGTCGAAATGACCACCGTTGTCATGGGTGCCATAGCGGCCCGCGCCTACTTGGGCGCCATAATGCATGCCTTCACTGGCCTGTCTGGTAATGATGTTGATGACGCCGCCGATGGCGTCCGAGCCGTAAAGCGCCGCACGTGGCCCCTTGACGATTTCGATGCGCTCAATGTCGTTCAAGTGGATGTTCTGCAAGGCCGCGCCGCTGCCGTCGGCAGGGTTGATTTTCACGCCGTTGATCATCACCAGCGTCTGGTTGCTGTTGGTGCCGCGCAGAAATAGCGAGGTGGGCTGGCCTGGGCCGCCGTTGCTGGCGATATCGAGCCCGGCGTACTGCTGCAACAAGGCGCCGATGGTTTGCGCACCCGAGAGCTGGATCTGCTGGGCAGTAATCACGATCACCGGCGCGACTTCCTGATCGGCAATGACTGCCGTGCGCGTAGCGGTTACTACGATGGGGCCGCCCAGGTTGGCGGTGTCATCGGCAAAACTTGTGAATGGCAAGCTTGCAAGCAGCGCCACGGCGCTGCCCAGCAGTATGGATTTACGCATGATGTTCTCCTCACGCCGCTCGCCCGCATGCGTGAAAGCAAGGGTTGCAACACCAGCGTGGGAAAAACAAAGACGAAGGGCTTGGGCCCGCTCGCATTGCCCGCCGCAACGCCGGAATGGTGCCTCAAGGCCGGTCTCCGGGCTCGCGAGTGGATTGCTCCGAATCTGTCGCCTTCCCGCGCTTCGCGCGCAGTGACTTCATGACAGACTGTACTCGCCTACCGTTGCGGGGGCAGCGCCGGCATTGTCGTGTGACGCACCGGCTTCCCGAGTGTCATCCGCGAGGATGACGCCTCAAGGCCATGCCAATGTAAAGATGCGGTGGTTGTATGTCAAGGATGCAGATGTCTTATGATGAATAAGCATGCGTTGTGGAGTGAACAATGAGAATTTCCATCTATCAGATTGACGCATTTACCAACCGCTTGTTTCACGGCAATCCGGCGGCGGTGTGTCCGTTGGATGCGTGGCTGCCGGATGAACTCATGCAGCAGATTGCGGCGGAGAACAACCTCGCGGAAACGGCTTTCTTCGTGCCGGCCGGTGACGGTTACCGGCTGCGCTGGTTCACGCCGAAAGTGGAGGTAGACCTCTGCGGCCATGCCACGCTGGCCTCGGCGTATGTGATTAGCCACATCCTGAAACCCGGAACACGGGCCATTCGCTTCGATTCTAAAAGCGGTCTGTTGCACGTGGAAATTGCAGGCGAGCGCATCCAACTGGATTTCCCTGCCGATCCGCCGCGGCCGGTGGCGCCGCCGGCGGGCCTGGAACAGGCTTTGGGACTGCGGCCGCGGGAAGTACTGGCTTCGCGTATCAAATATCTGCTGGTGCTGGCCACCGAGAGCGAAATGCGCGAGGTAGCGCCGGACATGGAGGCACTGATGAAACTCGACCCTTCGGGCGTCATCGTGACCGCGACGGGCAGCGATTGCGATTTCGTGTCGCGTTTTTTCGCGCCGCGTCTGGGCGTGCCGGAAGACCCGGTGACCGGTTCCGCGCACTGCGTGCTCGTGCCGTACTGGGCGGCAAGGCTCGGCAAGGTGCAACTGCACGCCCGGCAGTTGTCGACGCGGGGCGGCGAGCTGTTCTGCGAAGCCCGCGGCGAGCGCGTATGGCTCGCGGGGCAGGCGGTCAAGTATATGGAAGGCGTGATTGAGATTTGAATTGCGCAAGCGCTACGGTAAAGCCCGCTCACGTAATTGAGGGCTCAGGATATAAACCAGAGCTTCCGTCCCCCGCTACCGCCCGCGGGAGAAGAGACAAGGAGCGGACGATTTACTCGATGAATTGTCCGGTTAGAGTGTCTGGAAGGCGCTGCCGTTCTTGATATTGGCGAGCGCTTGTTGCGCAACGGATGCGGCCTGTTTCTCACCAGTTGCGAAATCCTTGGGGTTATTCACCTGCACCATCATGATGTAGCCGCTCTCGATGAAATGCAGTTGCACCGAGGTCGCAGTCGGGCTTTGGGTATTGTCCACATAGAACGCGCCATCGCCGAAACCATTGGTGGGGTGAATCACCGTTGGAACGATGTTGTTTTTGAACAGGCCTTTCTGGGTGTCCGCATCTTTTGCAAGATCACTAACCGGATCTTTGGAAGCAGACTCGGTTATCTGCAACAGCGCCACGGTGTCATTGTTCGTATCGTTGTATTCGCAGATATGGATAGGCGAGCCCTCTCCGGAGAGTTTGAATGCCGTGAACTCGCCACCGAAAATCTTGCCGGCCTCAATGTTGGTAACGGCGAGACAGGCCATGAGGACCTTTTTGGCGCTGGGATTGGGAGACGGGGTGCATGCAGCGAAGCCACCGAGGAGCAGCGCACCGGCGGTGCCCATAACGGCCAGTTTTGTAAAATGGTTCAGCCTTATCATTTTCCTGCCTCTTGATCGGTGAATGAAAATGACGCCGCCGGGACGGCCGTATCATGAAATATCCGGCACAGGTTAAGCATACCGCATTGACAGCTTGTTGAAAAATAACCTGCCAGCCGGATGTCAGGAAGTGCAAGCATTTTCAACCAGTGGAACCGACTGAAAACTGATTGAAATATGATCGAAAAATGAAGAAAATCAGAAATCGCATTTTTTCCGGTCTTTGGACTGCAAAGAGGTCAGAGAAGACCTTCCTCGGTATCTTGTCAAACGCCTGCCATTTGGTAAGTCAGCCAGGAAGATAAGCGATCCCGCCGGGCCAGCGTACGGGAATCACGGGCGTGCGATACAGGCGGCCCAGGTTTCCCGCGCTCAGGACATCCGCAATACTGCCATACAGGACTTCACCTTCGCCGAACAGCATGAGTACACGGTTGCAGAAGCGCGCCGCGAGATTGACATCGTGCAAGCTCAGAATCATGGCGCGCGCCTGCTCGCGCACCAACGCGGCGAAGTGCCCAAGTAACGCCAACTGATGATGCAGATCCAGTTGGTTGGACGGTTCGTCCAGCAGGAATACCTTCGGGTCCTGGGTGAGAATGGTGGCGATGGCGAGACGCTGGCGCTCGCCACCCGAGAGCTGGGTCTGGGCCCTTTGCTCCAGGCCGTCCAGTTCCACCATCTTGAGCGCGCGCCGCGCGATATTCACGTCCGCGTGGGATTCCCAGCGCCAGAAATCAATGTGTGGGTGCCGGCCGATAAGTGCGGTCTCCAGCACCGTAGCCGGCAGGCTGTCTTCCTGTTGTTGCATGAGCAGGCCCAGACCTTGCGCGATGCGCCGGCGCGGCAAGCTGTGGAGCGATACACCGTCCAGAAGAATCTCGCCGCTTTCGGCGGCGCGCAGGCCGGCGAGAGTATGCAGCAAGGTGGTTTTCCCCACGCCATTGCCACCTAGCAGGCCGAGACAGGTGCCGGGATGCAGCGTCAGATCGAAATCGCAGCATACGGATTTTCCGGCGATGCTTACCGTGAGTGCACGCGTTTGCAGCAAGGGCGCCGCGCTCATAACGGTCCACGTGCGCGATTAAGCAGATACAGGAATATCGGCACGCCGACCGCGGCGGTGACGACGCCCACTGGCAATTGCTGCGGCGCGATCACGGTGCGTGCGAGCGTGTCGACGAGCATCAACAGGCTGCCGCCTAGCAGCACCGCACCCGGCAAGAGGCTGCGGTGGTCGCTGCCTGAAATTAGTCGCAGCATGTGTGGGATTACGAGGCCGACGAAACCGATGGCACCCGCTTCCGTCACGGCCACGGCGGTAAACAGCGAGGCGGCGATATAGATGGCGATAGTGAACGGCCGCACGGCGATACCGAGCGCTTCGGCGAGCGTCTCGCCACGGGCGAGCACGTTGAGGTGGCGCGCGAAGGGCATGCAGACGGCGAGACCGACGATTACCACAATGAGCGGCAACCAGCCGCTGCTGCGATAGGAAAGATCGCCCATGAGCCAGAACAGCATGCTGCGCAGGCTGGCGTCGCTGGAGAGCACCAGCAGCAGGCTGATGGCGGCGCCCCAGCCGAAGGCCACCACGATGCCGGTCAGCAGCAGGCGCGTGGGCGTCCAGCCGCCGCGGCCGTGGGCCAGGACGAACACGATGAGCATGGAAATGAGCGCGCCCAAAAAGGCGCTGCCGCTGATCCAGTAACCCGCGAGACCGAATAGCAGCGATAACAGCGCGCCCACCGCGGCACCGCCGGAGACGCCGAGGATGTACGGATCGGCGAGCGGATTGCGCAACAGCACCTGCATAAGCGCGCCGGCGAGCGCCAGCAGGCCGCCGGTCGCAAACGCGGTGATGGCGCGCGGCAGCCGCAACTCCAGAACCAGGGTGCGCGTGAGCGGATCGCCGCCGCCGCCGAGTGCGCGTGCCACGGCGCCCAACGGCAATGGCACGCTGCCCACGGCCAGCGCCACACAAAACGCAATCACGGTCAACGCCGCCAGTGCGCCGAGCAAGGGCAGTGGATGCAGGCGCTGTTGCATATTCAGTGCGCGGCCATCACTGTTTCCCGGCGGATATGCAGAATCGGCCAGTGGCGTTCGAGTGCCGTCTGTGCCAGCACCGCATCGGGATTCACGGCCGCGGGATGGTTCACGCTTTCCAGGAGCGGCAGGTCATTGTGGGAATCGGAATAAAACCAGGTTTCCATGGGCACGAGATTTTCCCTGTGCAGCCATTCTTGCAAGTGAATCAGCTTGCCCTCGCGGAAACAGGGCACGCCTGACACTCGTCCGGTGAAATGTGTGCCGTCATGTTCCGGTTCGGTAGCGAGCAGGTGTTGCACTCCAAGTTCGGCAGCGATTGGCTCCGTGATGAAACGGTTGGTGGCGGTGATGATGGCTAGTGTATGGCCTGCGGTACGATGCTTCGCTAGCAGCGCGCGTGCGGCAGGCGTGATGCGCGGCAGGATACGCTCCATCACGAAACGCCGTCGCCAGGCATGGAGTTGCTGTGAAGGATTTTCGGCGAGGGGTTTCAGGACGAAGTTGTAAAAGTCCAGTACCTTCAATCGTCCCGCGCGGTAATCTGCGGAGAAGCGTGCCCGCTCAGCGATGAAATGCGCACCATCCACTACGCCCTGCTCCGCCAGGAAACGGTACCAGAGGTCATCGCTGTCGCCGTCTAACAGCGTGTGGTCGAGGTCGAAAAGCGCGAGTTTCATCGTGAACATTCGTAAACGGGGCAGGGTGGGCAGGTTAAAGAAATCCTGCGGTCGGCACAACCGGGCGGATTTGCCGGCCTGCGCGATTTTGTGGAACACTTGCTCCATGAGCGTGCAGGCATCCGGAATGGCAGGCGGATTGATTGACGCAGAGGGTTTCCGCGCCAACGTGGGAATTATCCTCACGGATGGCGCTGGCCGGCTGTTCTGGGCGCGGCGCGTAGGTCAGTCCGGCTGGCAGTTTCCCCAAGGTGGCATCCAGGAACATGAAAGTTCCGAACAGGCCTTGTTCCGGGAACTGGCCGAGGAGATAGGTCTAGGACCAGAACACGTGGAGGTGCTGGGCAGCACCCGCCGCTGGCTGAAATACCGTCTCCCGCACAATTATCAACGTCATGATCTGGCACCGCTGTGTGTCGGACAGAAACAAATCTGGTTCATGTTGCAGTTCACCGCCGACGAAAATGCTGTGCGCCTGGATGCCAGCGACACACCTGAATTTGACGATTGGCGCTGGGTAGATTACTGGCATCCCCTGCAGGAAGTAATTTTCTTCAAGCGGCGCGTGTATCGTCGCGCACTCTCGGAACTGGCGCCGTTGATATTTTCCAAAGGCGCACCGGCGCCAAGCTGGTGACGCGAATCTCTAATCTGACGCCTCGGCCGCAAGTTTGCTGAGTGCGTCACCCGTCACACGGTTGATTTTCCATTCGTCAATGATTTTCGCGCCCAGGCTTTCGTAGAAGCGGATGGCCGGCGCATTCCAGTCCAGCACCGCCCATTCGAAGCGTCCGCAGTCGTGTTGCACCGCGAATCTCGCCAGCCACGCGAGCATTCTCCGGCCGAAGCCCTTGCCGCGGAATTCGGGTTTCACGTACAGGTCTTCCAGGTACAGCCCGGGCCGGCCCAGGAACGTGGAGAAATTGTGGAAGAACAGCGCGAAACCCACAGGTTGTTTCGCGTGTTCCGCGATGATGCACTCCGCTCTTGGCTGAGCACCAAATAGATTGGTCTCAATGTCCTTATCGGTGGCCACCACCTCGTGGGCGAGCTTTTCGTATTCCGCCAGTTCGCGGATGAAACCCAGGATCAGGGCGGCATCCCCGTGCCGTGCGTGACGGATACGGAACAAATCTGGTTGCACGTTCATGGAGGGTTCCCGGTGTGGATGCTTCCATTGTAAGCGAAGCACACGGGGAGGGACTAATTGCTGTAGTCCTCGTTCAGCGATGTCAGAAAGGCGGCCAAGTCGGCCAAATCCGCATCATTCAACGCTATATTCTGCATGCGCGGATCGGCATTACGGAGTTCTCCCGCGCGCGCCAACGCACTGGCCTGCTGGTAGAACTGCAGTACGTCCGTCAGCGTGTCAAACTGGCCATTGTGCATGTAAGGATCGGACTGGCCGAGATCACGCAACGTGCGGGTCTTGAATGCGGCGACCGCCAGATCCAGTAATTGTTCATCGGTTTGCGCGCAATCCGCGTATTGCCCGGTGCTTATCGAGCACAGGAACTCGCGCAGGCTGGCCTGGCGATCGGGGAAATACGGATTGGCAAAAATGTTCCATACGCCCAAGTCGGTTTTTTGCGGGTCCGCGAGCGTAGCGGCGGAACGATACACGTTCTCGGCGTCGGGGTCGGTCGGCAGGTAGGCGCCGGGATCGGCGTTGCGTTGCGCGAGTGTCGGGATTTGCAATTGCATGAACGTGCCGGCACCATGAATCGAATCATATTCGAATTGCGAGACACCGGTGTTGTGCACCAGATGATCGGTGAAATCCGGTGGAGTGTGGCAGGCGGCACAGTTGCCGATGCCGCCGGCGGTGATTTCCGCTGGTGTGAGGGTTGCCCCGGCCGGACGGCTCAGAAAGATCACCAAGCCGCGCAATTCCTGCGCGCCAAACACGAATGGCTGATCATGTTGAAATTTGAGCACGCCGTTATTCACGAATTGCGGATTGCGCAGCCCGCTCAGCGCTTGCAACAGGGCGGCGGCATATTGCTGAGGGGTCTGGTTTACGGCCGGTGCGCGCGGCAGGCTATTGAGCATCAGGAATTGGTCATAAGGCGAGCCGTTGAACTCATTGTTGCTGTCACGGCTGAACGCCAGGCTGTTGACGTAAGATGCGATAAGGTTCGCAACATCGGTTGCAATCTGCTCGTCGCTGGCTGTTGCCACGTTCAGGCAATATTGCTGTGGCAGCCTGTACGCAGGAGGGATCTGCGGATCGCTACAGTCGAACAGAGCGGCATAGGGCAAGGAGCCGCTGAATTGCTGCGCCAGCGTATCCGTGCCATTGTCCAGACGGATCACACGGGCGATTTGTTGCACCGCCTGGCCTTGTTCCGTAGGCAGCCAGCCGAAGTCGCGACCGGTGAGCGTGTCGTACACCAGCGTCGGCATGTCGCCGAACTCACAGTCCCAATGCAGACATTGACCCGCATCGCCGGTATTGAAGTCGTCTACCATGGGTGCGGGTTTACGCGCGGTGAACGCGCCCTCCGTCGAGGCATCTTCCGGACGCAGCGGATGGGGTGCACGGCCGGCAAAGTTGGTATAGGCGCGCATGCCACCGCCCGGCACATTCATCTCCTGTTGCACCAAGTGACACTGCAGGCAGTTCATGGATTGGCCGGCCATGGGGCCGGGCAGGGATACGTCAGGATTGGTGGTAGGCACGTTAGCGACGGTCGGCTCGCCCACGTTCACGCCATTGATAGCGCCGCCTGAGTGCGTGACAAAATATTGACCAAAGCGCGTGTCTTTGAACAGGCGTTCGCCGAGCAACTGATCCGGGGGGTTAAGCGCCTCACCGACGCCGCATTCAGTGGGGGTGACGCATCCAGGTCCGGGCGGTTCATCCGGATTACCGCCATTTGTCAATCTGCAAGCACTGAGTGCGCTGAGTATGCCTGTCAAGGTGATGGCCAGTAATGCCTGCCGGAGAATTCTGCAGTGATCTGGGTTGTTATTCATAGGTACATGCCCTGAAAGGAGTCCTGGCCGGCTGTCAGAAGAATTCGTATTCCAGGCGCATCATGAAAGTCATGTCCGGGGCATGCGGGTTCATGCCGAACACCACGCCCGCGCTATATTCGAGTTCATTGCCGGCACCGTATGCATATTCACCATATAACACCGGCCCCAGCTGGTAAGCGTTGGTACCGGGGGACGTATTGCTACCAGGACGAAAATAGGCTTCCAATCCCGGCGCGAACCAGGGCCGAATTTGATAGCTGATGCTGTAGCCGCTGCGGAACTCGTAACCGTGGTCAGCGCCCGTGCCGATTTCCTTTTCCCAGATGAGATTGAGGCGCTGCACGAAGCGTCCGCTGCGTTTTTCGAACAATGGCCCGAATTCCAGTTCGTTGGGCTCGGCGCTGTGGGTCGCGAATTCATAGGAGAACAGAAATCCGGGGTCCGCCCAATATTTTCCAGGGGAGGCGAGCTGGAAGGTGTTCTCCAGTTCGTAGGCCACGAGGTTGCTCGGTTGCCGTGGAATTTGGAGGTACTCACCCAAGTACAGCTCGGTTTTCCACCAATCCGTGAAGCTGTGGGCGACGGACAGTACTTGCCCGTTCAGGTCATCGAGCACCAGGCTGCTGTCACGATAGGCGGAGGCACGCAATTCCACCTCACTCTGACCTTGTACAACATAGGGGGAATATACGACGTAGTCGTTGATATATTCGCCCAGTTCGCTGTCGGCGTGGACTGCCGGCACCACACACAACAACCCCAGCGCGCCGGTGAAGAGCAGCGCTGCGACCTTTGCGACCTTTCGCCGGAATTTACCGGGGATGTGCAGGGCGTCGGACAGCCGAGAGTCATTCATGAGCTGCTGAGACGGGTGACTGTTGACGAGCACCCAGTGGTGCATGGTGCTTATGTTTCACGATCTGCATCAGCACGAAGATAGTGATCAACGTGCCTGCGTAGAACGCCAGTTCGATGCCGGAGGGCCGGGCGATATAGCCCACCAGAATGTGCAGCAATTGGCCAAAGAGGCTCTGCTGGCTCAAGATTTGCGAGGTATTCCAGAGTGAGTTGCCGAGCGCCGGCAGCAGGCCCGCTTGGTTGAGAAAGCCGGCCGCTTGCGCTGCAAGTCCGGCGGTGAGCAGCAGGATCAACCAACCGGTGACCGTGAAGAAATAACGGATGGGGATGAACAACAGGCTGCGATACAGCAGCGCGCCGACCAGTACACCGACAATTAGGCCGGCGAAACCGCCCACTGTCATGCCGAATTCATGTCCGCCGCTGGCTGCGATGGCCCACAGGAACAGCACCACTTCCGAACCTTCGCGCATGACGGCGGTGAAACAGATCACCAGCAGCGCCGCCAGGGTTTTATTGCCCGCCTGTACTGCGGCACCCACTTGCTTGATCTCGCCCGCCAGCTTGCGGCCATGGCCGCTCATCCAGATGTTGTGCCAGGCGAGCATCACTACCGCGATCAGCAGTATCACGGCGTTGAGTAAAGATTGGCCGTTATCGGCAAAGGCATGCGCAATGGCATCGGCAAACAACGCTACGCAGCCTGCGCCGAGCGCGCCGAGCACAATGCCACCCAGCACCCACCAACCGCGTCGCGCGACTCCGCGGCTCGCGCCCAGCACGATAGCGATTACCAACGCGGCCTCCAGCACCTCGCGGAACACGATAATGGCGGTGGCGAGCATGCTATGTCAGTTACTGGAATGCGTGGTGGGCGCGGGTTCGGCCACTACCACCCAACCCTGGGCGGCATGGTTGAAATCGTTGAAAAAGTTGTAGCGGCCCGGTGAAAGGGGCCCGATATAGATGATCACCGAATTGTGTCCCGGTACTACCACTTCGCGCGACAGGTCATAGCTTTCGAATTCCGCCGGGATGCTGTCTTGGTTGTGAACCACCAACTTGATTTTGGTGTCGGCCGGCAGCTTGAGTTCCTGAACGGTGAACACCCGGTTCTGGATCATGAGTTCGACCGTGGGAATTTCGGCGAAGGTCGCTGTTGAGACGGCGAGCGCGCCGATGAAGGCAACGGAGGCAAGGCGCAGAGACATGCGGTTTCCTCGTTGGCAGCAGTTCCGTGGCTGGCCGTAAATGCGAGTGATTCGCATTTACGGCCAGAGTATAGCTCCAGGTTGCAGGATTGGCAATCATTCTCATTTGCGTTTATGATTCCAGCTAACCGACCAGGAAAGACCATGTACGTCTGTGTCTGCAATACCGTGACCGAGAGTCAGATCCGCAAGGCGGTGGCCGAAGGCGCCACGAGCTTGGCGAGCCTCAAGTCCAAATTCGGGGTGGCCGCCAACTGCGGCTGCTGTGAAGAGCAGGCGAAACAGATTATTCAGCAGCATTTGCTGAAAATAAGCGCTGCCTCCAACACGCCTGTTATTTCTCATCACATCGCTGTCTGAATCTGCCGCAAATCCAAATCGTTCGCGTTTTCTTTCAATTTTAACAACAAAATCAAAGGGTTATTGATTTATTTGGCGTGAACGCCTATGCTTCTACCCGGCAGCAGTATGAGCTGCTGTTTCCCGTCAATCCGAGGCGCAACATGCAAGGCGATATCAAGGTCATCCAGTTTCTGAACCGGGTACTCAAGAACGAGCTCACCGCCATCAACCAGTATTTCCTGCATGCGCGCATGTACAAGAACTGGGGTCTGAAGGAATTGGATGAACACGAGTACAAAGAGTCGGTGGACGAAATGAAGCACGCCGACCGGCTTATCGAGCGCGTCCTGTTCCTGGAGGGCCTGCCGAATTTGCAGGAATTGGGCAAGCTCTACATCGGCGAGAACGTCAGGGAAATCATCGAATGCGATCTGAGGCTGGAAATGGAGGCGGCGCCATTACTGCGCGAAGCTATCGCCTACTGCGAGATCAAAAGCGACTACATCTCGCGGGAATTATTCGAGGACATCCTGGAAAGCGAAGAGGACCACATTGACTGGCTGGAGACCCAACTCGACCTGATTACGCGCGTGGGCATCGAGAACTACACCCAGAAGAAAATCTGAACAGCATTGCAGCTGAAACAGCACAACGGCCCGCGCAAGCGGGCCGTTGTGCTTTCAGAAGGGTTTCACTACCGCCATTATCACAACCCCGATCAACAGCAATGCCGGGATTTCATTGAACCAGCGGTAGAAACGCGCGCCGTGGCGGTTGCGGCCGCGCCTGAAATCCGTCATGAGCTTGCGGCAATACATGTGGTACAGGATCAGCAAAATCACCAGCGCCAGCTTCACGTGCAACCATCCGGGTATGGGCAGCCACCAGCCGATGAGCAGCCACAAACCGAAGGCGATGGTCCCGGCGCCGCCGATATTCATGATGATGAACAGCCGCCGTTCCATGATTTCGAAGCGCCGCAGGCTGATTTCATCCCGAGCCTCGGCGTGATATACGAACAGCCTTGGCAGGTAAAACAGCCCCGCGAACCAGGTCACCATGAAGATGATGTGAAAGGCCAGGATCCAGTGCATCCGTATATCTCCATCGATTTGAATGCTACGAGGCGCTGAACGTAACAAAATCCCCGATAGACGGCATCGGGCAGTCATATGAAGGCAGGATTTAAGGCGCCAACAGTAGTGTTGTCTGCCTCGGGGTTCACATTATGGTTAAATTCTATCACCGCCCGATGAAACCAGGGTGTGCGCAGGGTAGTTTGTCTGCCGGTCAGCGCGTACCATAACCAAATCTCATGTCGCCAGTGCGGATTTTGTGTAGATGCAGAAACAGCTCGTGGTCAAACATCATCGGCCGTTGAGACCGTGGCTGGCCACTGCGATTGCGCTGGCTGTGATCGTCATCCTCATCCTGCTTGCATTTTTCTACGGCGAATCCCGTGCCGGCTACGACCGGCTGGCAGCGCTGAAATTGCAGGACAAGGCGGAAACGCTCGCGCAGAAAAATATGCAGTTGCAGGAACAGATCGTGGCGCTGCAGCGCGAGCGCGACGTGGATCAGGCGGCGCGCCAACAAGTGCAGCAGGGTCTGGAGGTGCAGCAGGCCAAGCTGCTCGATTTGCAGGAGGAGCTGGCGTTCTACAAAGGCATCGTGTCCCCCGCCACTGGTGAGGAAGGCATTCGCGTACAGAGCCTCAAGTTCTCGGGTGGCGGCGCGCCGCGCTTGTATCATTATCATCTGGTGCTGGTCCAGGTGCGCACCAAGGAATTCGAGATTTCCGGCAGCGTGGATATCAAGATTTACGGTGCACAGCAGGGCAAGCCCGTGATTCTCGACGCGCGCGGCATCGCGCCCAAGGGCG
The DNA here is from genome assembly GCA_049591455.1 of Gammaproteobacteria bacterium. Taxonomy (GTDB): domain Bacteria; phylum Pseudomonadota; class Gammaproteobacteria; order Natronospirales; family REEB76; genus REEB76. The sequence continues at coordinate 25,312 of JBAWFA010000008.1, read as the reverse complement.
ACGCGCCTTTGACCTTCGCCTTCCAGTATTTTCAGAACCTGGAAGGGGACGCAATTTTCCCCGCCGGCTTCGTGCCGGGTAGGGTGGAGGTGACAGTGATGGAGAACGGCCATGGACCGGTGCAACAGAACTTTGTATGGCAAAGCATCAGTAGCTAGGAGGTTGGAATAATGTTCAGCAGTAAAAGTCAGCGGCCCGGCGTGCGGATTGACACACTGGTTGGACGCAATACCGAGATCAGCGGTGATGTAAGTTTCAGCGGCGGTCTGCATGTGGACGGCACCATCCGCGGCAACGTGACCACCGGAAACGGGACGGAGTCCATGCTCAGCCTGAGCCAGCACGGCGTCATCAAAGGCGAGATACGCGTGCCCCACGTGACCATCAACGGAACCGTGGAGGGCGACGTATATGCGGAACAGCGTCTGGAACTGGGTGCCGAAGCCCGGATTACCGGCGATGTGCATTACAACCTCATCGAGATGACCGTGGGTGCCACCGTGGATGGCAAGATGGTGCACAAACCGGCCGGCCCCATGCTGGCTCTGAGCCACCAGAAATCCAATGAAGAAGCGGCGCCTGCGGGCCGCGGAGTCCTGGGACAGGGTTGAGTTATAATGACGCTCAGCACTCACCGAGCGTCTTTAATATGGACACACAGACATCCAGCCCGTTGCTCGTCTTTACCAGCGCGGCCGCACGCAAGGTAAAGCAGCTCATCGAGGAGGAGGCAAATCCCGCGCTTAAACTGCGGGTGTTCGTCAATGGCGGCGGCTGCTCGGGATTTCAGTACGGTTTCACGTTTGATGAAAATGTGGAAGAAGGCGACACCCAGGTGAGCAACGAGGGTGTAACGCTGCTGGTGGACCCCATGAGCTATCAATACCTGGCCGGGGCCGAGATTGATTACTCCGAAGATCTGGAAGGCGCACAGTTTGTGATCCGCAATCCCAATGCCACCACATCCTGTGGCTGCGGTTCTTCATTCAGCGTCTGAAGGGACAGGGCTTCGGTTGAACCATGGGCGCTGCGGCGCCCATTTGCGTTCAGGCGGGATATATGGCGCCAAGCACGGCAAGTTCGCGGGCACCAGTGACGTTAGGCAGGTTGCCAGGCCGGCCGGCGAGAGTTTCCCGCGCCAGCCACGCAAAAGCCGCCGCTTCCACCCAATCAGGTGAGATACCTAAATCGCAGGTATTAACCAGCGTGGAATGGCGCAAAAGTGCCGTCAAACGTTTGACGAGATGCGCATTATGTACGCCGCCACCACACAACAACACGCGCGCGACACGCGGTGTTTGGCGATTGACAGCATCGGTGATGGGGCGCGCTGTCAATTCGCAGAGCGTGGCCATCACGTCCTCTGCCGGGAAATTTCCGCCCGCAAGTTTTTGCGCGAGCCATGCCCGGCTGAAATACTCGCGGCCAGTGCTCTTGGGCGCCGGCCGCTGGAAATACTCGTCGGCCAGAAGTGTGCTTAACAGCGATTCATCCACGTTTCCCGAGGCCGCAAACGCGCCGTTTTCATCGTGAGGCGCATGCAGATGTTCGCGACTCCATGAATCCATAAGCAGATTGCCTGGGCCGGTATCGAAGCCGCTCACCGCCCCGTCTTGGGCGGGCAGCAGCGTCAGATTGGCGATGCCGCCGATATTCACCACCGCGCGGGTTTCACCGGAGTCCGCGAACACGGCACGATGGAAGGCCGGTACCAGCGGCGCGCCTTGACCGCCCAAGGCCATATCGCGGCGGCGGAAATCTGCTACGGTCGTGATGCCGGTGCGCGCCGCGATGATGTTGGGGTCGGCGATTTGCAGGGTAAATGGATAAGGACCAGCCGGGCGATGGCGAACCGTCTGGCCGTGGCTGCCGATGGCGCGGATATCCTGGCGGGAGAGCCTGGATTGTTTCAATACCTCAAGCGCGGCCTGCGCAAACAAACCACCCAATTCGTTATCGAGTTGGCCAAGTTGGTCTATGGCGTCGCCCTGATATTGGCCGGCGGCGAACTCGAGCAGTTTCGCGCGTAACCGCTCGGGGTACGGCAGGAAATGGCTGGTGTGCAGGTGTGGCGCCGGTGTGAATTCCACCAGCGCGGCGTCCACTCCATCGTTGCTGGTGCCGGATATCAGGCCGATGAAATAGTCGCCCACGTCGGAATGAACCCGGTCCGTATTCAATGAGCGGTGGCGATTTTGCCGGTGCTGCTGGCCGTGCCGGCGATGCGGGTCTCGCCGCCATTGCTCATTTCCGCCAGCAGCATGCCCAGGGTGCGGGAAAAATCAGGCTGGTATTTCGCCAAGACGGGTTCGGCGCTCGGCAGTTTCACCGTGCGCGGATTGCGTGGCACGCCGTCTACCATGATCTGGTAATGCAAATGCGGTCCGGTGGCTTCGCCCGACATGCCCACGTAACCGATAACCTGGTCCTGTTTCACGCGGCTGCCCGCGTGCAAGCCGCCGCGAAAGCGCGACATATGCGCGTACAGGGTGCTGTAGCCGTCGCCGTGGTTGATGATGACGCAGCGGCCGAAGCCTTCCTTGCGGCCTTCGAATACGATGCGGCCGTCACCCGCCGCCTCGATAGGCGTGCCCATGGGCGCCGCGTAATCCACGCCGTAATGCGGGCGCACGTAATGCAGCACCGGGTTCATGCGATGCAGGCTGAAACCCGAGCTTATGCGCGTGTAGGCCAGCGGTGCGCGCAGCAGCGCCTTGCGCACACTGCGACCGTCGGGCGTGTAGTAATCCGTGTGACCCGCAGGATCGGTGAAACGCACGATACGGTAGGTCTTGCCGAGAGCGGTGAACTCGGCGGCCAGAATCGGGCCGTCCGTGACCGGCTCGCCTGCATGCTGGATCTTCTGGTACAGCACCGTAAAGGAGTCGCCGCTGCGGATATCGTGAGCGAAATCTATGTCCCAACCGAACAGATGGATCAGTTGCATGGTGACCGGGTCCGACAGGCCGGCGCGGCCGGCGGCGTCGAACAGAGAGTTCTCGATGACGCCGTGAGCATAAGCGACCGTGGTCTGCGTGGGAATATCCGCGATGCTGATCTGGTAGTCGCTGGCACCGCGCGCCACTTCCAGCGTATGCGCATCATCCAGTTTCATGTTCAGGGCGAGTATCCGCCCGCTGTCGTCGTGACTGACAGTGATGACTTCACCGGAACGGATGCGTTTCAGCTGCGAAGTGTCGCCGCCCAGCACCAGGATCGCATGCAGATCCGCGGCGCTCAGACGATGGGCCGCGAACAGCCGGGCCAGACTGTCGCCGCGATGTACCGTGAGCTGTATGGTTTCAGAACCGGGGACATTGCTGATTTTGGACAGGGAGACAGGCGCTGCTCCGGGCGCCGTTTCCGGGGCCGCATTCTGCTCTAACAGCGCGACTGATCGGCTGATGGTGGGGATGGCGGCAGGTGCAACGGACGCGACCCGAGCGCCATGTCCGGTAATGGCTGCGGAAGCGCTGAACAACTGGAACAAGCCACCACCGGTTGCAACTATGGTCAACAGCAGCCAGAAACGGCGCCGCGCGCGCGGCGTGTGCACGCTGTGAACGTAGGCCTCGCCGCCTGGCTTATAATCCACCCTGAGCTGACTGCTAGGTGCGGTCATGGTCCCCCATCCCGAGAGCGAAAACCGGGTAACACTAGCCTGCCAGGCTGCGGGGGTCAACCCTAAATCCATGCCAAATCATGGGGATAAGCGAAAAATCTCTCTAGGCCCTGAGCATTAAGGGGCCATTTTCAGGAGTTTGGGCATGCCGACGCCCGCTGAAGCACTGGCGGAACTCCGCCGGGGCGCCGACGAAATCCTGCTGGAACCCGAGCTGTCGGAACGCCTCAAGGCCGGCCGGCCGCTCAGGGTCAAGGCCGGCTTCGACCCCACCGCGCCGGATCTGCATCTGGGGCATACGGTGCTGATCAACAAGCTGCGCCAATTCCAGCAACTGGGCCACGAGGCGATTTTCGTCATTGGCGATTTCACCGGGATGATCGGCGACCCCAGCGGCAAGAATGTCACGCGCAAGCCGCTCACGTCGGAAGAGATCGCCCGCAACGCCGATACTTACAGAGATCAGATATTCAAGATCCTCGATCCGGATAAAACCCGCATCGAATTCAATTCCCGCTGGATGGAAAAACTCGGCGCCGCCGGTCTGGTGCAACTGGCCGCCAAGCACACGGTAGCACGCATGCTGGAGCGGGAGGATTTCAGCAAGCGTTTCAACGCCGGTCAGCCCATCGCCATCCACGAATTCCTGTATCCGCTGGCACAGGGTTACGACTCGGTCGCGCTCAAGGCGGACGTGGAACTGGGCGGTACGGATCAGAAGTTCAACCTGCTGGTAGGCCGCCAGTTGCAGGAAGCCTATGGCCAGAAGCCGCAGGTGATTCTCACCATGCCGATCCTGGAGGGGCTCGACGGTGTGCAGAAGATGTCGAAGTCGCTCGGCAATTACATCGGTATCAGCGAACCGCCCAACGAGATGTTCGGCAAACTCATGTCTATCTCCGACGAGCTCATGTGGCGTTATTTCGAATTGCTGAGCTTTGAGCCCGTTTCGAAGATAAACCATTATAAAAAAACTGTTACGGAAGGTCGCGCAAATCCGCGCGATGTCAAATACGAGCTTGCAAAAGAAATCGTTGGCCGTTTTCACGGTATAGCGGCAGCCAATAACGCGATGCGTAATTTCATTTCCCTGCATATTAATCATGAAATACCAGAAGATATAGTTGAACATCAGATTTGCACCGACGGGAGGGACATGCCACTGGTGCAATTACTCAAGCAGTGCAATTTAACCAGTAGCGCATCCGAAGCCAACCGACTGCTGGAGCAGGGTGGTGTGCGCGTGGACGGCGAGAAGGTCACGGACCGCGGCCTGAAACTCGCGACCGGAAGGAACTATGTTTTGCAAGTGGGCAAACGTAAATTTGCGCGCGTGCATTTGAAACGCACGCTGAAATAAACAAATCGGGCCGGGAAACCCACCTCAAAGCAATGGCTTCTCACGCAAAGTCGTGCGAGCCAGCCATTTTTCACCTTTGATCACCGCTTCGCCCGTATGCAGGGTCATGGGATCCGGCGTACCCGCCGCCGTCAGATTTGAATGGCAAAGCGCCATGCGCGGGCGGCCGGCGATCTTCAATTTGAGCTTGAGATAATGGGTTTCACCGCCAACTTCCGGAGCAAGCAGGTATACCAGGAATGATGCCACTCGCTGGCCCGAGTGGTCGCCGATGCGGCGGTTATATTCCAGGCGGGCTGCATCGAAATAATCCACATGCGGCGCATAATGATCCGAGGTCTGATAACGCAGCACCGACACGGGTTCCACCTGTTCCATGGGCAGCTTGAACGCCGCGGCGATGCGCCGTTCCAGATTGCGGATCACCGCGTCACAGGAGGGCGAGTGGAAAATGGCCGAGTGGCCAGTGAAGGCCGTGTGCTCTTGGGATAAACGGTCCTGCGTGTGTTCGCGGGCGGATTGCATGTGCAGGGCCGCCAGTGCCATCAGGTGCGCGGCTTCGGTTTTCGAGACGAATTCATCCACCGTGAAAATGCGTGGCTGGTTGCAGACTGTCACCGGCGATTGCGGCACGTGTGGGCCGGAATCCTGGAGAATGGACTCTTCCGTCTGTCGCAAGCGCTTGGCCGCGGCGGTTGAAAAACCGTCTACCGCCAGCGTCGCGAAGTTTTCTTCGACGATCTGGCGGTAAGCTTCAATGGATGCCGTGGCGCCGGGCGTGCGGGCAAGGGCCTGCTGGAGCGCGACAAAATTCGCCTCAATAACGGCGCTGAGTTCACGCACTTTTATACGCTCGGCTTGCGTAAGCCTCGCGGTCAGCAGTTCGAGCTCACCTTTGGCGGTGGGGTAATCCAGGCGCGCGGCATTGCTCATCCAGGCGCCGGCCAGTACCCGATCCTGCGGCGCTCCCAAGCCCGCGGCATAGCGCAATCCCAGGTTGAAATAAGCGCGAGATTCTCCTTGGGAGGCGGCTTGCAGATACAGCGTAGTGGCGGCCACCTCGTCGGGTTTCGTGCCGAGGCCCTGGGTGTGCATATAAGCGAGATTGCATTGGGCCATGGCGTAGGCCTGCTCGGCGGTGCGCGCATACCACTGGAATGCCTGCGTATCGCTTTGCGGTACGCCGCGACCGAGCATGTAAAGGTCCGCAAGTCGGTCCTGGGCCACGGGATGCTCCCGTTCCGCCGCGATTCGATACCAGCGTGCGGCTTCCTGATAGGCATTCGGCAGCAAATGCACCTGGGTATGCAGATGCCCCAGGGTTACCTGCGCTTCGATAAAATCCGCTGCCGCGGATTTCTTCAGGAGTTCCAGACCTTCGGCGAATTCCGGCGTGCCGTATTGATTGGCGGCCACAAGGTGATCACCGTCCTTGAACCAGTTTTCCGGTGTACTCATGCAGGCAGTGTAGCAAAGGCCCATCACTGATTGGCTTGCTTGGTCCCTTCCCCGCTGTAGAGTAACCTGTAGCCCCTTTTTTGAGGCACCGCATGAAACTGACCGGCAAACACATCCTTCTGGGCGTCACTGGCGGGATCGCCGTGTACAAATGCCCGGATCTGGTGCGCCGTTTGCGGGAAGCAGACGCCGACGTACAGGTGGTGATGAGCCAAAGCGCGCAACGCTTCGTGACAACGCTGACTTTCCAGGCAGTGTCCGGCCATCCCGTGCGCACGGAACTCTGGGACACGTCCGCCGAATTCGCCATGGGCCATATCGAGCTCGCCCGCTGGGCGGATCTGGTACTGGTGGCGCCGGCCACCGCCAACTTCATGGCGCGGCTCGCCCACGGCCACGCCGACGATCTTCTGACCACCCTGTGTCTTGCCACGGAATCGCCCATCGCCATGGCGCCGGCCATGAACTGGGTCATGTGGGAAAACGCCGCGACTCAGGAAAATGTGCGGCGTTTATCCGGGCGCGGCGTGCGTCTGCTGGGTCCGGTAGCCGGTGAACTCGCGGAAGGTGAAACAGGCATGGGCCGCATGCTGGAGCCGGCAGGAATCCTCGCTGCTTTGAACGATGAGCAGAGCCTGCAGCTCAAAAATCTGCGCGTGCTGGTGACCGCCGGTCCCACGCGCGAGCCCATTGATCCAGTGCGCTATGTGAGCAACCGCAGCTCCGGCAAGATGGGCTTCGCGGTAGCGCGCGCCGCCGCCGAGGCCGGCGCAGACGTCACGCTGGTGAGCGGCCCTACCAAACTGGCGACTCCCAGGGACGTGCGGCGCGTGGACGTAGAAACCGCCGTGCAAATGCACGCAGCGGTCATGGACCAAGTGGCCAAAACGGACATCTTCATTGCCACTGCCGCGGTAAGCGATTACGCGCCGGAACGGGCTGCGGCGCAGAAAATCAAGAAGCGCAGCTCAAGTCTGGAGCTGAAGCTGGTGAAAACGCCGGATATTCTCGCAGAAGTGGCGGCGCGCGCGCGGCGGCCGTTCACCGTCGGGTTCGCGGCGGAAACCGAGAAACTTGAAAGCCATGCCAGGGAAAAACTGCAAAAGAAACGTCTCGATATGATAGCCGCCAACCGGGTTGGAAACGGCCACGGCTTTGACCAGGATGATAATACCCTCACGGTGTACTGGAAAGACGGCGCAGCGGAACTGGGCAGCGGGCCGAAACTCGAGTTGGCGCGCAAGCTGATCCGGCTCATTGCCGAGCGCTCTCCGAAACATAAGGGAATGACTTTCTGATTCCCCGCAGCTCCGCCATCCGGGAGTGGTTCGCATGCACGTGAAAGTGAAAATTCTGGATCAGCGGATTGGCCGGGAATTTCCGCTGCCACATTACGCCACGTCAGGTTCCGCCGGCCTGGACCTGCGCGCCTGTCTCAAGGAATCGTGGGTGCTCAAACCCGGCGAGACGCTGCTGATTCCGGCCGGCATCGCCATCCATATCGGTGATCCTAGTTATGCCGCCATGCTGCTGCCGCGTTCGGGACTCGGCCACAAACACGGCATCGTGCTGGGCAATCTGGTGGGTCTGATTGATTCCGATTACCAGGGCGAAATCCTGGTGTCCTGCTGGAACCGTGGCCGTGAAACGTTTACGGTTCAGCCGGGCGAACGCATCGCGCAGATGGTCATCGTGCCGGTGGCGCAGGCGAAGTTCGAGATTGTCACTGAATTTGCCGAGAGCGAGCGGGGAGCGGGAGGATTTGGTCATTCGGGGCGGCATTGAGACAAAGAACATTGCCCGGTGCGAGTATTCCGGTCCAATTCCACAATTAGTTTCCGGTCTGAAAACCGACGCCGAATCTTTAGCACTCCATAGCCCAGTTTCTGATTTGCCTTGTGACTGAACCGGCCGAATATTTCCAATGGCCGATGGCAGCGATCGGCCACACACCGATGATGGAATTGCATACGAATATTTCCTCGGCGCGCATCAGTTCCGCCAGTGAAATGGTGGCCACGCGCAACTGCATGCTGGCGCCTTCCGCCCGCTCCAGGAGGTAACGACGCATTACGCCCGCGACACCCGCAAGCCGCAGAGCTGGGGTCGCAAGCACTCCGTGTGACAGCCACGCGAATACATTACTCATGGTTCCTCCGATCACGGAACCCTCTTCGTCCAGCATTAATCCTTCCTGGATATCATCCGCCTCGGTCCACTCGGAGCGAGCCAACACCTGTTCGAGCCGGTTCAGATGTTTCAAGCCGGCAAGCTTGGGATTGCGGCTGATACGGGTATCGCAGATGCGCACACGGATTCCATGTTCCGCCCACTGCGGCGGGTAATCAGGCCAGGGATGCCGCGAGACGATGCGTGTGGTTTGATTATCCCGGTCCGTTTGGCAATCTTGTCCCCAACGACCGCGAGTGAGAATAAGCTTCAGCACTGCTTGCGTCTCATTCCGTGCCGCCAGCGAGAGTTCACTTTTCAAGACGCCAAGTGCAGGCCGCGCGATCCTCAAACGCCCACAGCCGTATGTGAGACGTTCCAGATGATAGTTTTCGAGCAGAATCCGGCCTTCCCGCACTACTAGGGTCTCAAAGAGACCATCCCCATAATGCAGGCCGCGATCAAAGATGGAGACCGTCTCACTTGGCTCACCGTTTACCCAGCACGTTACAGTCACTTCGTGATGCCCGGTCTGTGTGGCCGCACTCTGTTAACCGCCGCCGTCACCGACCTTTGTGGGCGGGAACTTTTTTATTTGCAAGCTTACCATTTTCTGCAGGCGGCTGATCTGTAACTTCAAATCTCGAAATACCTTGTCGTCTAGGGGACCGTATCCAGTCAATTTAGATTTCGTCAATTCCATGAGTTCGACGCTGGCAAATTCGAGATTGGTGCTTACACCCCAGCGGGCGGAAGCGGCCTCGGATATATGCTTCAGGATGAACATATCGCGGATACTCAGTATTTCTGCACGCATCAATGCAATGAAAGCAGTCAGATCGGTACACTCTACAAATACGATGTCGTCCTGCAAATCACGGAGTAGCGTTCTCTTCGCGTGGATCAGTTCCTCGATGTTCTCAAGATAATGATTGACCTGCGAAAGCACGCTCAATACATAACGCTTCTGGTTGTCGTTCAGTTCACCCATAGCTGCCATCGTTTAGAAGATGCTCACGGGTTGCGCGTTACAGGGTCCGGCACTGCACCGGCCATGAAACGAGGTGGCCAGATGGAATCAAGTCGCCCAGCGAAACGACGGCCGCCTCGACCACTGCTGGGTCATCAAAGAATTCGATAACCAGGGGCAATCTCACAGTCAGGCGTAACAGGTCTGCCGAATGCAGGATGCCTTTAGTACCGAAGCCCGCGATACCGCGGAATACCGTCACGCCGTGCACGCGATGCTGATCATGCAATATCGTCATGATTTCGTTCATTAAATTATGTTTCTTGCCATGATCCGCCTCGCTCAGATAGATGCGCACCATCAGCATTTTTTTTTCCATATCAACACCTCGTTCGATCAAAGGTTGCGAGAAATATAGGCGCCAAGCACTGCGGCCAAGAGCCCCAGAAAAACCGATAAGAGGAGATACGAGACGGCATAAACGGTTTCACCGTCCTCAAAAAGTAGGAGCGTCTCGATACTGAACGTTGAAAACGTGGTAAAACCGCCCAGTCCTCCTGTCAGGATAGCCGTGCGCATGACCGGACTGACGCTCAGACGTTCCAAAGTTTCAAAGAAAAGAAACCCCATTAGGAAGCAGCCCAGCACGTTAATAATAAGGGTTGCAAGCGGGAAACTTTTGCCACACACAAGCTGGACCAACTGCGTTACACCGTAGCGCGCACAGCAACCCACCGCGCCGCCCAATCCCACTGACAAATATGTCCACATCTGATAGGCACCCCTTCAGTCAGAGTACGCCGATTATCATTACCAGAACTAGCAGTATGCCGATCATGGCAAGATAAAAATTGAGATGACCGGATTGCAATGCCCGGAGACGCTGCGAAGCACTGCTCACAAGCTGTGTCAACGGCAGAAACAGCAAAGCTCCGAAAATCGGTGCTACACGGTAATTAAATCGCAGACGCTTCAGGAAATAGCCCTGGCTCGCGTGTTCATGCTCCACATCCAGCGTTGGTCGATAGATGAAACTGTAAAAAGTGCGTAATGCGTTCGAGAACGTCAGCGAAGTGGTGGCCACCCGCTCGTTGTCCCGAGGCAGGCCGCCATACCATACGGCTGCACGACGCACGCCGAAACGGCGTGCTGACAGCAACAATGCGATGGGCAGCAATGCCAGCAACGGACAGGCGATTACCAGCAGCGTGGGTGAAATAAACGCGAAACTTGAGGTCAATGGAACCAGAATCCAGCCATCGTGCATGGCCGCAGTGGTATGCGCGCCGAAGAGTTGAAATGCCGCATTTTCCAATGCGTGTAGCCACCACGGCATGCCCACTGCCAGCGCCAGCACGGCCAACCCCAGGATACCGGTGGCATAGCTCACCCGTCGGTCGATAACCGCTCCGCCATGATCGCCGTCACCCTGCAGACCGATCCCAACTGCTTTGATGAATGTGGCGAACGCGATGGCGGCGGTCAGCGCCAGTCCCGCGCCGGCGAGCGCCATCACCAAGCGTCCCGTAAGGCTCGCAAGATGGAATCCCTGGAACAGGGTCTGGAAGACATACCACTCGCTTACGAAACCCGCCTGTGGCGGCATGGCGGCGAGACTCATGCCTGCAAATACCGCGCCCACGCCCAGCAGCCAGGGACTGCGGCGCAGCAAACCGCGTTGGGCGATGAGATAGGAGCCGGACGCGCCATAGACGCCATCCGCAGCCATGAATAAACTGCCTTTGGCGAGCGTATGACCGGCCAGATGCAGCATGGCTACTATCCAGGCGAGGCCAGCCAAGTCTGGATGCCCTTGGGCGTAAAACAATCCTGCGGCACCCAGCGCGGTGACAGCGATGCCGGCGTTCTCGGCCGTGGAGAGGCTCAGCAACTCACGCCAGTCATCTTCCTGAAACGCGTAAAGCGCGCCGAGGATAGCGGTCAACACGCCTGTGACGATCAGTAAGATGCTCAAACCGAATAGGGCGGCAGTATTTGATAGCCAGTGGATAAATCCGCGGCTTAAACCAAAAAATGCCGCATTGAGAATGATACCCGACAAAAGATTTCCAGTCGCACCACTGCCCGCACCATAGGCGGCGGGGAACCATTCATAGAACGGCAGAATACCGAGTTTGGCGCCGAAACCGATGAGCAAGAGCACGCCGAACAAAGCTTGCAGCCACGGCGCAAGACTTGCCACGCTTGCAACCGCATTATCGAAGTACAGTCCTGCGGTTCCTGACGTAGCCATGAGCAGCACGGCCAAAAGCAACGCCACGCTGCCTACTTCGAGCAGTCCCAGCATAAAGAGCACGCGGCGTCCGCCGCCGGCGCGCCGGCCGCCCAGGATCATCACGGCTCCGCCGAGACTCATGATTTCCCATGCGATCAGAAATGCGATGCCGTCCTGCAAACCGAATACCCCGAGCGCGCCCAGCAGACCAAGCGCCGCGCCTACGATCCATCCGCGTTTCCCCTTTCCGGGCGTGCCGAGCAGGCAGGCCGGAAGCGCCGCCGTCAGACCGAAGCCCATCAACCACAGCGCCGCAGGTGAAAGTTCAAAGCTGACCGGACCAGCACCTACATTGAATGGCAAGGTGACCAAAACCGTACCATTTGGAAGACCCATCAAAGCCAGCACAATCCCAGCCAGCGCTCCGATCGCAAGCAAGCCGCGCGCAAACGTGAGTACGCGGCCGATGACAGCCAGTAAACAAGCCGCAACCCAACAGGCAATCATCAGCAATATCAACGAGTCACTCATCGTGCTCTCCGCCCGGTTTGCCGTCATGTACGCGCTGGGGTGCGCGCTCCAGGAGCATCAACAGTGCATGAATGATCGCTGCCGGATTGGGCGGGCAGCCCGGCAGCCACACGTCTACCGGCAACACGCCCTCCAGGCCATGACCCGAACTGTAACCCCCGGCGGCAATACCTCCAGACACGGCACACGTGCCCAAGGCCATGACCCATTTGGGTTCCGGCATGGCGTCATAGGTTGTCAGCAGCGCATCACGCATGGCATAGGTGTTGGTGCCAGTGACCAACAAAATGTCGGCGAAACGCGGCGACGACGTGAAGAAGATGCCAAGCCGATGCAGGTTGTAGAACGGATTGTTAAGCGCCTGCAATTCCGATTCACAACCGTTACAGGAGCCGGCATCCACATGGCGGATATGCAGACTGCGTTTGAATCCATTCTCCACTTTTGTTTTTAACGCGCGCGCTTCCGGTGACCGCAAGGTTTCCTTCCATCTTAGATCATCGCGTTCATGCACGGCGAATGCCCAATCATGCGTCGCCTCCATGGCGCCGGTGGGGCAGACTTCCACGCACAATTGGCAAGCGATGCAACGACCGTAATCCACATTCAACCGCATTCCATCGTCTTGCGTGAGAGTCAACGCGTCCGGCAGACACACGGCCACACATTCCTTGCATCCGGTTTCACAGTTTTCCGGGTGATAGCGCGGCATGCCAAGGACGTTTATCTGGCCGTCGTCTTGGTCGGCCGGCCAGTCGGTCGTGGCGATACCGTGTGTCAGCCCAAACAAAGTCCATACCGGCATATTGCTCTCCTATCGGTCACATCCGGCGACGGTGAGGCCGAAGCTTGCTTCATTGATGGCATAGTCCATCATGTTTGAATCTGGCACCGTATAGGGAAACACGCGCCAGTTTGAGAACGACGGTGATTTGATTTTGACGCGACGCAACTTGCCGGCCTCATCTAGATGCACCGCGTAATACAGCGCACCGCGCGGAGATTCGCACCAGCCAAGACCCTCGCCACAAGGAATAGTTACGCAGGAACTGCAGAACGCACCGGGTTGAACATCGGCCAGCAGCCGCAGGATTAGCTCGATGCTGACCTCGATCTCGGCAGCACGTACTTCTGCGCGCGCATTCGCATCGCCCGTCTCTCTCAAGCAAACTTCAAGTTCAGTCGTACCATAGGCCGCATAGGGATGATCGCGGCGCAAATCCCGATCCAGCCCCGACGCACGCTCGACTGGACCCGTGGCACCTTGGTCAAAGGCCACTTGTTTGCTCAGTACGCCGGTTGTAATCAGGCGGTCCAGGTAACTTGTGGTGCACGTCAACTGCTCCAGGTAATTTCGGATATCGCGATGCAGTTTCTGCAGCTCATCGGACAATACGGGGTAAATTTTCACATCGCGACGCAAACCGCCCGGTTGCAATACATTGCGCAAAAACCGGCTGCCGCACAACCGCGCATTGATCTGTTTGACTCGTTCTTCCAGCAGCATGCCTTCGGCATGGCCTACCTTGAGGGTCGTGGTATCGGCCAGATGACCGAAGTAATGCAAGTGGTTGTAGAGCCGCTCGAATTCCGCGAGCAGCGTCCGCAACCACTCGGCCCGGGGCGGGATCAAGCAGTCGCATGCGGATTCAATCGCCTGGCAATATGCGAGCGCGTGCGCGAAGCTACCAACGCCCGAAACGCGCTCCGCCAGCACCACACCCAGCATTGGGTCCAGCCCTTCAAAATGCTTTTCCATGCCGCGGTGTTTGAAGAACAGCCGTGGCTGGTAATGCAAAATATGTTCGCCCAAGTAAAAGAACAGGAATTGCGCGGACTCCATGACACTCGCGCGCACCGGGCCGAAAGGCAGCTCTTGGATGGCCTCACCTACCACTTCCGGGATGCGCACTGGCAGCCGTTCGAAGGGCATCGCCGTGTCTTTTGGATAGCTCGGATCCAAAGGCGGCTTGATAGGCCGCGCGCCCGCATGCAGCACCAGCGGATACGGTTCCGGATGTCCTGAAAAGCTGACGCCGAAAAGGTCGGTGATCTCACGCTCGTACCAGCCTAACATCGGTGCAATGCCGGCAAGACTTGGGAGATTCCGGTGTGTTGCGGTGCAACGCCACAATAGAAGTGACTGACGCGCTTCCCGTGTGGCGAGATAGCAGATTTCTATTTCATCCGGCGTGGGAAACCACGCCCAGGCCATCTGCATGCGTCCGCCCTCTTGCAACAATGCCTCACAGGCAGGTTGGAGTTCTGTGGGGGCAACATGTATTTCGTCTACGCCCCTCATGAAACCGCCCCCGTGAGTGCATGTGCTATGCCAGTGAAGAGTTGCATCAAGCCCTCCGGCCACCATAGACCGAGGATCAAAAGCGGGATAGCGGCTAGCCACATGGGCAGCTTGCACCAGGAACTGATACTCGGTCCCGTAGGAGCAGTTTCCGCTCGCTTGCTGAAGTACATGGCACGAAAGTGATTGAGAAAGCCGATGAAAATGATAATAAGCAGCACCAGCATGATGACGGCTGCCCACAAGTTCGGCCCCGAAAACCCGGCCCGCAGAATGTTGAACTCGCTCAGAAACAAACCAAACGGCGGTGCACCGGTAATGGCCACCGCGCCCGCGAGCCACAGCAGACCGGATACCGGAAATTCTCTCAGCACACGGTGGATAGCCGGCATTTCTTTGGTGCCATACCGTCGCATGGAATTGCCCGCGCCAAAAAACATCAATGATTTGTTCAGTGAGTGGTTCAACATGTGATACAGCGCCCCCGCAATACCGAATACTCCGCCAAATCCGAATCCCAGCGCCAGAATGCCCATGTGCTCCACGCTGGAATACGCCATCAGCCGTTTCACGCCTTCCTGCCGCACGATGAAGAAGGTTCCGATGAACACCGAGGCAATACCGAGCACCACCAGCGCAGTGCGCGGTAACCAGCCGATATTCGCCGCCTCTGTGATCGCCAGGAAACGCACAATACCGAGCATGGCGGTGTTGAGCAGCGCGCCCGAGA
Source organism: Gammaproteobacteria bacterium (assembly GCA_049591455.1). Lineage (GTDB taxonomy): Bacteria > Pseudomonadota > Gammaproteobacteria > Natronospirales > REEB76 > REEB76. The sequence continues at coordinate 9,934 of JBAWFA010000008.1, read as the reverse complement.
GCATGGCTGACACCGGCGCCGGTCCTTCACTGTGGGCGTCCGGTAACCAGGTATGCATGGGCGCGAGACCCGCTTTCGTGCCATAACCCACCAGGACCAGCAGAAACCCGAGTTTGAGTAGCGTTGGATTCATGTGCGGCGCTACCTTGGCCAGTGTCTGCCAAGTCATGGCATAGCTCGGACCGAGTACCAGGCTGCCGCCCCAGTAGAGCAGCACTGTGCCGAGCAGCGCCAGGGTAATGCCGGCCGACACCACGATGATGTATTTCCAAGCGGCCTCGATACTCTCCGCTGCGCGCTCAAACCCTACCAAGAAAGTGCTGACCAGCGTGGTGAGCTCGATGGCGATCCAGTACACGCCGATGTTGTTGACAAAGGCCGCGATCAGCATGGTCCAGGCAAATCCGGCAAACAGAGCGTAGAACCCCGGCAGATGGCTGTCTTCCGTAAGCAGTCGCATGTAGCCTACGGAATAGATGGATGCGAGCAGATATACCACTGCGGTGCATAGCGCGATCCAGGCTCCCAGAGAATCTACAAACAGATAGCCGCGCAAGAAAAACACAGGAGCCGTCACGAAGAACGGCAACGGTGCGGCGGCGAGAAACACCACGGTGCTGGCGAGCAGATTCAGGTATTCAGCAACGCGCGCTCGACGAATCAAGAGCGCGCCGGCCATTGCGACCAGCGGTGCGATCAGCACAATGGTGAAGCAGGGTGTCATCATCATCCCACCAGCCGCTTGAGTTCAAGGCTGCTGGTGCTGCCGATGCGCGCCAGCAAATAACGCGCCAGCACGCCGAAGCACGCTACCGCCACCAGTAGATCAAACAGCACCACCAGCTCGATCAGCATTGGCATACCAGGAATCAATATCTGAGAACCCAGAAAGATGCCGTTCTCCAGCAACATCAAGCCGAGAATCTGGCTGACCGCCTCGTGACGCACACTCAACATCAGGAAACCCACCAGTTTCATGGTGAACATCACCGTGAGCGCCAACACCACCACGTCCTCGGGAAAACCGATGGCGCTGGAAATGCGGAACGCCACCACCAGCGCAAAGATCACACATGCCGCTCCCGCAATCAGACTGGTGGATGGTCGCACGACAAGATGCAGTTCACGGTCCACGCGCAACCTTCGCAGGATACGCAGCACCAGATAGGGCAGAAACAATCCACGGAACAAAGCCGTAAGAATTGCGATGAGATACAGCTCGGGGTAATGGCCGTAATAGCCCACCAGGGAAGACAGCAGCGCAATGAGCCAGGACTGGGCGCCGAAGGCATACATGTAATCCTTCAGCCAGCGGGAGCCCAGCATCACGAACGACAAAAGCATGCTGGCAATCGCGATGAGACTGAAGACTGAGGCGGCCAGAGGATCAAGATGCGATGCCAGCATGGCTCACCTAATCTGGTTGGCAATGATGGCAAGAACTGACAGCAGAAACGAAGCCGCCAGCGGTTCCTGGTAACGGTAGAAACGCAGCCGCGCCTGCGCTGTTTCCACCACTACCATGGCCGCACACACCAGGAAAAATTTGAATATCAACGCGACGGCCGCCGCCAAGATACCAAGCGCGGTTCCATGAATGGACAGTCCCCACGGTAATACGAGAACATTGCAAAAGATCGCATACAGAATGAACTGCTTCATCATGGACGCCCACTTGAGCAACCCGAGTAGCGGGCCGGAATATTCGAGGATGCGGGCTTCCTCGATCATATACACCTCAATGTGGGTACTGGAATGAATTGGGAGCTTGTCGGTCTCCACCAGCAGTAGGATGAAGAACGCCAGTACCAGAAACAGATGCGTGGGGCTCCAGAACACGGCGCTGTTGGCCACCAGCAGATGGTTTACTGTGAATGGCAGCATGGATTTCGCCATGAGCGTGATGCCCACAAATACTAGAATGAGCGTGGGTTCGGTGAGGATGGACAACATCACGGTGCGGCTGGAACCAACGCCGCTGTAGGCGCTGCCGCTGTCCAGTGCCGCAAGGTTGATGAAGAACGTGCTGAGCGTCAAGATCAGTCCACCGCCGAGAATGTCCCCCATGTCGGATAACGGCAATGGGTAATTAGTCAGCACCGGGATGAGCAGCGGCACAGTGAGCATGGCTGTTAATGACACGATAGGTGCCATCCAGAAGATCCAGGACGCCGTTTCGGGAACAATCAATTGCTTGTGGAACAGTTTCCACAGATCGCGGTACGGCTGAAAGATGGAGGGTCCGCGGGCGCGTTGCACGCGTTCTTCGTAACGCAGGATAAATCCCTGGATCAGCGGCGCCAGCAGCAACACCGCCAGCACCTGGGCAATCTGCGCCAGCACATCACGCAACATGCCAACGCGCGTCCGAAAAGATGAACAAGGAAATGGTGATTAGGGGGAGCGCCTCAATGCATTTATGCGCGGCGACCCGGCATGCCTTGCGGTACGCCATGTAACGGCTCCTCTGAATTTCAGGATTCAGTAGGAGTCATTAGCCCTTTGGGGCGGTTCGGGGCGAACTCCATCGCCGTATGTGCTGCTAGAAAACCATGCTGGATGCCATTTGTCAACGGCCGTTTCGCATATTCAATTGCCGCCGCCCTGATTCTGCGTCAATTGCTGGAAGCGTTTTATGTATCCGGCGTAGCGTTCCTGGGTGGCCTGTTTTCCCTGTTCCTGTTTTTGCAGCAACTGCTGATCTGTTGCCAGCTGTTGCTGGGTGCTGTCCAGGCTTTTTTTCAGGCTGGCAGGAACCGGCTTGTGCGCACCGATCAATGCCTTCTCGTGCGCCTGATATTCCGCCAGGCTGCTCTGCAGGCCGCTGATTGCGCTGTTGATGACGTTAATCTGGGAGTCCATGCCGGCAAGCCGGCTGTCCCGGTCCTGCTCAATATCCGCGACCGAGGTGTAGGTATCTAGCAGCATCTGGTCGTTGGCCCGCTGTTGCTGGTCTTGTTTGGCTTTTTCCGCCGCCGCTTTCTGTGTTTGTACATCTTTGGCGGTTTGTTCCGGCGTCTTGTGGACATCAAGAGTTTTAATGGTGACGCCTTCGCTGTTGAGCACATCCAGTTGCTGGTTGGCGTATTCCGGCGGCACGCTACTGCCGTAGTGCACCACCCCATTCTTGTCCACCCATTTGTAGAGTTTGGGAGTTTTTTCCTGGGCAAGCGCACCCGCCGCAAACGTCACTGCAAGCAGCGCCGCCAATGCGATTGAAAGTATCCGGGATTTCATATGGCAGACCAAGGAACCGCGTGAATCAATGAAGATGCCGAAAGTATAGCACCGCCTCCCGGCGTGCTTATCGCATCAGGCGCCGTAGCGTTGACGGTATTCCCGCAGTGCGGCGAGGGGCTGGGCCAGGTCCAGCCGGTTTTGCAACCAGGCAATGATATCCTCGAGCCGCGCGATGGCAGCTACTTCAATATGCTCGGTCTCCTGAAGTTCGGCGATGGCGGATTTCTCCTGCTGGCCGCGCTCCTGCCGGTCGAGCGCGATTATGAGGCCCGCGGGCGTCGCATCGGCCTCGCGGATGATGTGCAGGGATTCGCGCACTGCGGTGCCAGCAGTGATCACATCGTCAATAACAAGCACGCGTCCCCTGAGTGGTGCGCCGACCAGCAAACCGCCTTCGCCGTGGTCCTTGGCTTCCTTGCGATTGAAACACAAGGGCAGGTCGCGGCCGTGGTGTTCGGCCAGCGCCGCGGCAGTCACGCTCACCAGGGGTATGCCTTTGTAAGCCGGGCCGAACAGCATATCGAAGCGGATGCCGGATTCCGCTGCCGTGCGTGCGTAGAAGCAGCCGAGTTTGGCGAGTGCCACGCCGCTGTTGAACAGGCCGGCGTTAAAGAAATACGGACTCTTGCGCCCGGACTTCAGCGTGAACTCACCGAAACGCAGCACCCCGCGTTCCAGGGCGAACTCCAGGAATTCCCGCCGATAGTCCTGCATAAACCGCCCGCGTGTCCGCAAACCGGTCGGGTATGATACACGCTTTGTTTTCCGGGGCGAGCCGGAAGTATGTGAAGCATTGCTTCGCCCCGGCGAGCGCCCGCACAGGGATGTACGGGCTGGCCGGCGCACCAGGGATGGTGAGTGAGACATCATTTCAGTTTTGACCCGGTTCACGGATTCTTTGAGGCTTCTCATGCGTATCATCACGCTCAACGTCAACGGTATCCGCTCCGCCGCCCGCAAGGGGCTGTTCGAATGGCTGCCGAAACAGCGTGCCGAGGTAGTGTGCCTGCAGGAGACCAAGGCGCAGGAAGATCAGCTGACGGACCCTGCTTTCCGTCCCGACAAGCATCATTGTTTTTATTTCGACGCGCACAAGAAAGGTTATGCTGGCACCGCGCTGTACACACGCACGGAACCGGAAGACGTGATTATGGGTTTCGGCGCAAAGGAATTCGACGGTGAGGGCCGGTATCTCGAAGCGCGCTTCAGGAACTTGTCGGTAGTGTCGCTGTATCTGCCGTCGGGTTCCGCCGGTCCCGAACGCCAGGCATCCAAGGACCGGTTCCTTAAGGTTTTCATGCCCTATCTCAAATCCCTGCGCCGCAAGAAACGCGAATACGTTCTGTGCGGTGACTGGAACATCGCCCACAAGGAAATTGATCTCAGGAACTGGAGGAGCAATCAGAAGAATTCCGGCTTCCTGCCCCACGAACGCGCCTGGCTCGACGAACTCTTCGGTCCCGCCGGATTCGTGGATGCGTTCCGGCTAGTGGACACGCGTCCCGACCAATACACATGGTGGTCGAATCGTGGCCAAGCCTGGGCCAAGAATGTGGGCTGGCGCATTGATTACCAGATCGTAACGCCGGGCTTGGAGGACGCCGTGAATAAAGTGTCCATATATAAGGAACAGCGTTTTTCCGATCACGCGCCCCTCATCATGGATTACGATTGCGCCCTGTGAATATTCCCTCTAAGGGGCGTACTTTGAAAATAAACTCCTTCGCGGAAATGGCGCGCATCTGCTGGAATCGCCGCATCGGCATTACCCTGTTGCTGGGTTTTTCCTCCGGTCTGCCCTTGGCACTGTCTGGCAGCAGCTTGCAGGCCTGGATGGCCACACGGCACGTGGATATCTCCACCATCGGCTGGTTCTCGCTGGTGGGTCTGCCGTATTCACTCAAGTTCCTGTGGGCACCGGTTATGGACCGGTATGTGCCGCCGTTTCTGGGGCGTCGGCGCGGCTGGATTCTGCTGGCGCAACTGGCGCTGGCAGTGATCCTCGCGGGCATGGCGGTTTCCGATCCAGTGAGCCACACCTGGCGCATGGGGATTCTGGCATTCGCACTCGCGTTTGCGTCGGCTTCCCAGGACATTGTCTATAACGCCTACTTTACCGACATTCTGCGGCCCGCGGAACGTGGTCTTGGCGCGGCGGTGCAGGCAGGCGGGTATCGCCTGGCGATGATCGTGGCGGGAGCGGTGGTATTGATCCTCTCGGATCGCATCGGCTGGCGCAACAGTTATCTTCTGATGGCGCTGTTGATGCTGGTGGCCATGATTCCCACCTGTATCGGACCAGAGCCGGAAATCAAGGTCACGCCGCCGCGCACGCTCGCGGACGCGGTGGTAAAACCCTTGCTGGAACTGGTGATGCGCCGCGGCGCTCTGGGTTTACTGCTGCTGGTGGTGCTGTACAAGTTCGGCGATTGGTTTTCTGGTTTGCTTACCAACGCGTTTCTGATCGAGGGCTTGCACTTCACCGCCACTGACGTGGGCGTGGTGAACAAGGGTTTCGGCATAGCGGCAACAATTGTAGGCGTGTTTCTCGGCGGCGTGCTGATGGCGCGGTTGTCGCTGTTCCGGGCCATGTTCTATTTCGGTATTCTGCAAGCCGCATCCATTCTGACCTTTCTGGCACTGTCCATCATCGGCCACAGTTACCTCGGCATGGTGGTGGCAGTAGGCGTGGAAAATCTCGCCTGGGGCATGGGCACGGCGGCATTCATCGCCTACCTTATGGCGCTCTGTGATCACCGCTATACAGCGTTCCAGTTCGCCCTGCTGTCGGCGCTGGATTCCGTCTCGCGTGTATTTCTGGGGCCGCCGGCCGGTTATTTGGCGGAATACGCCGGTTGGAGCGTGCTCTTTGTCGTGAGTGCGCTGCTGGCACTGCCGGGATTGATGCTGCTGGTGCTGCTGCGTCGCCGCATTGATGAGGCAGAGTTCCGGAATGCACCGCAGGAGCCTGATGGCACTGTTTAATGCAAGCGACCCTGGGGTTTTTCCGGCCGGTTCTGTACGGCCACCGGTGAGGAATGATGCAGGATCATGCGCCAGCCGTCCTGGGTGAGCTGATAAATATTGGTTGCAATCATGGGTGGACGTTCGGCGTTTTCCCCTGGCACGCTGATATGTTCCTGCAGCACATGTATGGCCAGCAGTGCGTCCTGGGTACGGCTCACTTCCGCCAGCCGGAAACGCAGACCGTTGCCGCTGCGGAACATTTCGGCCCAAGCGTTGCGTACCGCTTTGTGACCGGTGATTTTCGGTCCCACCGGATGCACGCAGATCACCGATTCGCTGTCCAGCCACACCACCATCATCGCTTCCAGATTGGCGTTGGCGAAGGCAGTGTAAAATGCGGTTTCCGCTTCGTCCGGGGTGGCGAACATGTTGTTACCGGGCTGGATGACTCGCTGACAATAAAAGAAAAGCTGCAGTCTTGCAAAGTATGCTGCTGAATCCTGCCATGCCGGAAACCACGCGTCATGTTGTCTGTGCACTTGCGGATCTCCCCGATCCGGGTGCCCGCGGTTTTTCTCCGCCGGGCGCACGGATTCCCGACGAATATTTCCTGGTGCGGCGCGGCGATGCGGTGCGTGCCTATCACAACATCTGCCCTCACGCCGGCAACTTCCTGAACTGGAAAGAGGATGCGTTTCTGACCATGGATAAATCTCTGATCATGTGCGCGGCCCATGGGGCGCTGTTCGATCCCCTGAGTGGCATCTGTGTGGCCGGCCCCTGCCCGGGTCGCGGGCTTACGGCACTGCCAGTGGCGATCGAAAATGGTTTGGTAGTGGCGTATTTTGGTCACACGTCAGGCAATTCGTGAACTCGAGTTAAAACCGTGGCTGGAGCAATGGGTTATTGGTCCAGCTGATCCAGAGGATTGGCCCATAACTCGTGGCGCTTCTCATCCAGATCTACGCCGTAATCCTCGCGTTCGATGTCCAGCGAGCCGGACCAGTCCTCCGGTGGATCCACCGGCTTGAGCTGCAGCTCCGTCCAGGCGTCCGCATCCAGCTCTTCGAGGGTGCCATCGAAATACTGTACCCCGATAGTGCCGTCCTCGTCGTCCACGGTCACCACTTCAAAGGTGACGCCTTGCGGATCGGCGTACCACTCCCCGATGGCAGGTTTTAAGGGTTCCGGTTCCATCATATTACCCATGGCAGTAGGCCCCCGGCCTGAAGATTGCTACCATGCAAAACACACGCCTATGTTATAGAACCAGAATTCGCGTAAAGCAAGCGGGGATTTCTACTGCGAAATACCTGTGCACGCCAAGCGCCGGCTTCATTCAAGAATGAGTCCAGATTGGATGTGTAGCCGTGTGTAAACGCTCATAATTTTGCGCGTGGAACAATGGATGATGCTGGAAAAATTTGTCAACATGTTCATCGTTCTGTTCGTGGTAGTGGACCCTATCGGCGTCACCCCCATGTTCGGCGCGCTGACCCGCGGTAGCGGCAATGCGCACCGCCGGCGCATGGCGTTCAAGGCCAGCGCGCTTGCTGCGCTGATCCTGCTCATCTTCGCCTTCATCGGCGACTGGCTGCTCAAGGCCTTGGGGATTTCCATCCCGGCCTTCAAGATCGCCGGCGGAGTCCTGCTGTTCCTCATCGCTATAGATATGGTGTTCGCGCGCCAGTCAGGCGGCCGTACCGCCACTACCCGCGAAGAGGAAGAAGCGCGTATCAAGGAGGATATCTCGGTATTCCCGTTGGCGTTTCCGCTCATCGCCGGCCCCGGCGCGCTCGCCACCATCCTGCTCATGGTGAGCGAGGCCCGCGGCAACGTGGTGTCTTTCGTCGGCCTGATTGTGGTGCTGTTGCTGGTCCTGCTCATCACACTGCTGTGCATGCTGGCAGCGGGACGGCTCATGAAAATCCTCGGCGAAACGGGCGCCAACGTGGTGGGACGCCTGTTTGGCGTGATTCTGGCAGCGCTCGCGGTGCAATTTGTGGTGGATGGGATACAGGCCGGATTTTTCCACTGAGTGTGTGAGTGTGAAGGTTACCGGCGTTTGAAAACCAGATCGCGCACTGGATGACCCAATTTCAAGCCGCGGCGCTCGAATTTGGTGAGTGACCGGGTCGGTGGCTGTAACGCGTAGCCGACTTCAGCGGTGGTGGTGAAATCAGGGCTGGCGGATAATACTGCCAGCATGTGTTCCGCGTAATCCGGCCAATCCGTTGCAAGCTGGAAAAGGCCGCCGATTTTCAGCTTGCGAGCCACCAGCGAAACGAATTCCGGTTGCACCAAACGCCGTTTGTGATGACGTTTCTTGGGCCAGGGGTCGGGGAAGTAGAGCAGTACCGTATCGAGACTGGCCTCTGGCGCGCAGCGGGTCAGCACTTCCATGGCATCGGCGCAGACCAGGCGTACATTGGTAATCTTTTCCGCTTCCAGCGCCATGAGCAGGCGGCCGATACCGGGCCGGTGCACCTCGATACCAAGGAAATCTTCATCAGGATGCGCACGTGTCAGTGCCAGCAGAGTATCGCCGTTGCCAAAGCCGATCTCGAGCGTGCGCCGTGCATCGCGGCCGAAAATCTGCCGAAAATCAAACAGCGCTTGCGCAATGCTGAGGCCGTAACGTGGCAGCAATTCATCGAGTGCGCGGGACTGCGCCGGCGTCATGCGGCCTTCGCGTCGCACAAAGCTGCGGATGCTGCGGCCTGGTGACAGGGGAGCCGGAGTAAGGTCCATGTAACGTCTATTGAGGAGTGCCTTGCAAGGGCGACGCTGTGCTTACCGGGATTTCAAAAGAACAAATCGTCCACAGGCGAAGACGCGGAGGCAAAACGTTTGCGTTGGATGCGTCCAGCCAGATAGGCTTCACGGCCGGCTTCCACGGCTTTCTTCATGGCCGAAGCCATGAGCACCGGATTTTTCGCGTGCGCCACGGCGGTATTCATGAGCACGCCGTCGCAGCCTAGCTCCATGGCAATGGCCGCATCTGAAGCGGTACCTACGCCTGCATCCACCAGGATCGGCACGCGTGCCTCTTCTACGATGGTCAGGATGTTGTACGGATTGCGGATGCCGAGTCCCGAGCCGAGTGGTGCGCCCAATGGCATCACCGCAGCGCAACCGAGTTCTTCGAGACGTTTTGCCACCAGCGGATCATCCGTGGTGTACACCATCACGTCGAAACCGCCCTTCACAAGTAATTCGGCGGCCTTGAGGGTTTCGGTGACATCGGGATACAAGGTTTTCTCATCACCCAGTACCTCCAGTTTCACCAACTTGTGCCCGTCCAGGAGTTCGCGGGCCAGGCGACAGGTGCGCACCGCGTCGTCGGCGTTATAGCAGCCGGCGGTGTTGGGCAGGATGGTATAGCGCGATGGCGGCAGCACCTCCAGAAGATTCGGTTCGTTTTTGTTCTGGCCGATATTGGTGCGACGGATCGCGACCGTGACGATTTCCGCGCCGCTGGCTTCCACCGCGCGCCGGGTTTCGTTCATATCCTTGTATTTGCCGGTGCCGATGAGCAGGCGTGAGCGATAAGCACGGCCGGCGACGGTGAAGATGTCGGCTGGTTGATCAACTTGATCGATAGCGGTGTTCATCTATTAACCTTCGTTCAATAAACCTTCCATGGTGCGTTGACCAGCCCGCACGTCCATGTGCGGGCGCTTGCCGGGGCGAAGCGATGCTTCACCTGGTCCCGGCTCGCCCATGT
>JBAWFA010000007.1:0-105979 GCA_049591455.1 Gammaproteobacteria bacterium | reverse complement strand
GCGGCAAGTGCTTTGCTGACGCGTTCTTCGGCCAGACTTTCGCGATAGCCGGATTCAGTGAGCAGTTCATCCTCGATTACGCAGCGGACGCCCGCGGGCGGGTCGGCGAGCGCGCGCTCGGCCTGCTCGTGCGCCTCGCGCTCGCGCCGCGTGTTGCGGCTCGCGAGCACCACGCTGCACAATACGTCGTGTGTGAGTTCCACCCGGCGCCTGTCGAGGCGATCCTCGATCCGCAGCAGGCGTCGGTTGACCAGCGTCGCCAGCGTGCCCGGCGCGGCGCCGGTTGCGGCAAGTGCTTTGCTGACGCGTTCTTCGGCCAGACTTTCGCGATAGCCGGATTCAGTGAGCAGTTCATCCTCGATTACGCAGCGGACGCCCGCGGGCTGGTCGGCGAGCGCGCGCTCGTAGAATTCGGAAAGGATGGTGTCGCGCGAGCCGGCCAAGAGGTCGGTGGAAATTTCCTTTCGCTTTTGAGTCTGGCGGATGCCGTTAAGTTCGCGGCAGACGAGGCTCAAGAGGGACGGTTCGATTTCGGCGTTCTTGAGTTCCGAACCGCCGGCCACGAAGCGCACGATGGCTTCCGCCACTTCCTGGGTGACCAGCTTGCCGCCCGGTTTGAGCACCGCACTCAAGGCCTGCGCATCATTCATGCGTGCGAGCCGCATGCGGTTCTGGGTGATCGATGGCATGCGGTCCTTGAGGCTTTCCAGATGCGCCAGGTAGTCTTCGCGTAGTGCGATCAGCACCCGGTAATCCGCGCGTGCAAAATCAAAATCCTCGGCGGCGCTGTCGTCGTGTTCCAGCCGTGCCTCCAGCGCTGCCGGTGCGCGGTTCTCGATCAAGTCGGCCAGATCCTCGAGAAATTGTTTGGCGCGCAGTTTGCCGGCATCGTCGGCCTGCCCCAGCGTGAAGATTTCCTCGAACTGGTCGAAGATCAGGAGCGGCAGCAGCGGGTGACCGTCGGCGTCGCGCAACAGATCTTCGCGATGGTGCAAGAACTCCCACAGCGATTCGCCCTGCGCCGATGCTCCGGGCCGGGCCCAGTGTCCGGCCGCCTCGGTGGCGCGGAAAATTGCCTGTTTGATCTGTTCGGAAGGTACGGGCGAGCCGGCCGCGTAGTCGATGCGCACGTACACTGGGCAGTAGCCTTGCTTGCGCAGCCGCGGCACCAGGCCGGCGCGCAACAGCGAAGTCTTGCCAAGGCCTGACTGGCCAAACAGTACTGTCAGGATGGTGCGCTGTACACGGCGTGCGAGCTCGGCAGCTTCCTCGTCGCGGCCATGGAAGTACGCGCGGGTTTCCTCGGTGTAGGAGAACAGGCCAAGCCACGGGTTTTCGGGATCGAGCGTGACCGCGTGGTCGCTCGCAGCGAAACGGTCGGTCATGTATTCCTCCCGCTGAACAACTCCTTGAGACGCTCGACGAACTCGGGTGTGGGCTCGCCAGATGGGAGGTGTACCGTGTGTACTGCCTTGAATTGATCCGGCACCAGCGCGGTCGCCTCGAGGGTATCGTCGATGCATACCGGCAGGATGAACACCGAGCCGCCGGCCATGCCGCGCATGCGGTCCACCGCGTAGCTCCACTCGCGCCGGAAGTAGGCTTCGTGGCGGCGCTCGGTGGCCGCCGAGATAATCGGCACGAAGTAACTGCAACGGCCGATGTTGGTGCGGATCTTGCGGTCGTAGTCGTCGCCGCTTTCGAGGCGGTCGAGGTCGAACCAGGTCGTCAGCCCGGCGGCATCCAGGCCGGTTTTCAGGCGCTGCACGGCCGGCAAATCCTCGCGCGCGTAGCTGATGAAGACCGCATGTTCCGGCATTTCCCGCGCCGGGGGCAGGAAGCGCTGCGGCACGTGGCTGTCCGCGGCCGCCACCGGCTGCTGGCGCGCGCTCCAGCGCTTGTGCAACTCGTCAACGAAGGATGCGGCGCCGCCATACACGCGGGTGCGCATGCTGACCTGCTGCAGGAACGCGACCAGCCGCTGGTCCTTCAAGGTGTGGTCGTCGGCCAACACCTCGGTGAAGTCGCGCGGGTCGGACAGGCGCTTGCGCTTGGCCATCCTGAGAAACAGCCGCGCCATCCAGTTGGAGAAATCGCTGCCGATCAGCAGCAGGTGGTTGTGTTCGAGTTCGAAGAAGAGTTTTTCCGGGGTGAGGTGGTCGGATTGCAGCGCGCACACGAATTCCAGCATGTCCTCGTCCGAAATTACATAGGTGGGCGAGGCCGAAAGCCGCCCGAGCAGGTGATAGACCACGGTGCGCTTCAGGTCGGCGAGTTCCGAGGGCAGGTCGGCCACGCGGTTCGGGGCGTAGGCGATCACTTCGGCGCTGGGTTGGCCGCCATAGCGTTCCTTGTTGACCGCGTTTTCCAGCAATGGATCGAAGGTGGTGGTGATATACAGGTTGAAGTCGGTGATCTGCGCGAGTTGCTTCAGCGCCTGCGGCGGCTCAAGTTGAACCTCGCGCATGATGGAGCGCAGGCGTGTATAGGCTTCCTCGCGCCGCCCACGCTGGGCGAGGTAGCGGCACACGACGTCGTTGAGGGTCAGCGGTTGCGGCAGTTCGCTCGCGTCAACCGACAGGCGCGCCGCGAGTTTTTCCGCGAGCCATGAGTACAGAGGCTGCAGTCCGCGATCGGTTTGCACGCGCAACAGCTCGGGCCCGATGATCGGGATGACGCGGTGCTCCTCGATGTAGTTGAGGAGATCGTCCCAGGCGTCTTCGTCGAAGGCCCGTGTGGGATCCGTCGTGGCGGACAATGTCGTCATGGCGAGCACCACCGTGGTGAGGTTGTGGAATCTACACCAACACGCATCGGGCGGAGGACGCCCGGTATGGTGCCACCCCGGACGTCCGGCACCGGGCGCGAGTCGCCCATAATTGCGTGATGGGCGGGCGAACTATACACGATAGCTCTACTGGCTCCACGAGGATACCGATCTTGTGCCTGTTGCGGCGGATGCGGGCAGCGCAGCCAGCAACGGGCTCAGCAGCACTGGTTCGACCCGGACTTGAACTGCGGGCACGACTTTGAAACCCGCGTATTGCCGCTCACGGCGGCCTCTCTCCTTGATATCCCTATCGGGAGCGGTGGAAATCCCTTGCCTTCAGGCGCAGCCAGTGGTGACGAAACCGAAGAAGCGCACATCGCGGCAGCCGGAACTGGAACAAAACGGGAGGTAACGGAGCGGCAGTCTTCTGCCGGTGATACCAGGGATTACAGCCAGCCTTTCTGTCGGGCAATACGCGCGGCTTCGATGCGGTTGGCGGCACCGAGCTTGCCGATGGCTTCAGAAAGATAATTGCGCACGGTGCCTTCGGACAGAAACAGCTGTTTAGCGATGTCCGCGCTCGCGAAACCGTCGCCTGCGAGCCGCAGCACCTGGCGCTCACGGTCGTTGAGCGGATCCTCGTTGTCCCAGGCTTCGGTGGCTAGTTCCGGCGCGATGACTTTACCGCCATCGTGCACCTTGCGGATGGCGTTCGCTAAGTGCTCAGCGGGCGCGTCTTTGAGCAGATAGCCTTTTACGCCGGCGTCCAGCGCGCGGCGCAGGTAGCCGGGGCGCGCAAACGTAGTCACGATGATGACTCGCGCGGCGTGGTGTTTTTCCTTGAGCACGGCGGCCAGTTCCAGACCAGTCATGCCCGGCATCTCGATGTCGGTCACCACCACGTCAGGATTGAATTCCGCGGCGAGCCGGAGTGCTTCCTTGCCATTGGTCGCGCGCGCGACCACCGAGATGTCCTCTTCGAGGTCGAGCATTGCGGCGAGCGCGCCCAGGATCATGCCTTGGTCTTCGGCGATGAGCACCTTGATCATGGTCAGGCCATCACCGGACCGATTGCCTGTCCGGTTGCAGGCAGCGGGAGCGACACCGTCAGGCGCGTGCCGCTGTGGCCCGAGTCAATCTCCAGTTGTCCCGAGACTTCTCGCAGGCGCTCGCGCATGCCGCGCAGGCCGTGGCCCTCGCGCAGCGCGCCACCACGGCCGTCGTCCTCGATCAACAGGCGCAACTGCTGGCCGCCGTTTTCCAGTTCGATGCGGCAATGCTGTGCACCGGAATGGCGTACCACGTTGGTGATCGCCTCGCGCAGCACCATGGCGAGCGCCGAGTCCTGCGCCAGCGAAAGCTTCGGTGGCTCGATTTTTTCCGCCAGTTTGACGTTGGCCGCGGTGAGCGCCACGCGCGCGTTGGCGAGTTCGCCGGTCAGGCCGGCACTGCGGTAGCCGCCCACCGCTTCGCGCACCTGGGCGAGCGTTTCGCGCGAAATGCGCTCCACGTCGCGGATTTCACGCGCCGCACCCGCAAGGTCGCGCTCCGCGAGTTTCGCCGCGAGTTCTGCCTTGACGGTGATGAGCGTGAGCGTGTGGCCCAAGAGATCGTGCAGGTCGCGGCCGATGCGCTCGCGTTCGGCAGTCGCGGCCAGCCGGCGGATTTCCTCCTGCGACAACTTGAGCGCACGGTTCTTGCGGCTCATTTCGCCGAAGTACAGATTGCCGAGACCGAGCACAATTGTGAAGAACAGGATGTAGAAAAGCACCCAAACGTTCAATTTCACCCCGTAGGCGCTTATCAGGGATGCGGCGATGACCAGCAGCAGCGCCCGCAGCCCATTTCTGATAGAACCGAGGGAACCGCATAGTGCGGCGGCATAAATGAAGAACACCAGACCGTTGCCATCCGGCCACATGAATCCGCAACCCAGGAGCGTAATGGCGGCAATTATCCAGCCCAGTTCGCGAGTCGCGCCGCGGTTCGCGGCGTTGTAAGCACGGAAGTACAACACAACGAACACCAGCCCAGCCACCGCGTATAGGGCCAAGCGCAGCACGCCGAAGGGTTTGCCGGTGTAGTTGAGATAGAAAAAAACCAGGTACGGCAGCCACAGATACGGCGTCCACCCAAACTGAGTGTTGCCCGGCAGCAGCCGGTGGTGGACCCACAGGAGGGGTCTTACCACCGGCTGCCAGATTGTTTTGGCGGTTGCGTTCATGCGCTCAGTGTAGCGTCACCTGATCCACATCGAACTCGAACTTTCCCGGATTGCCGGCACTGAAAGCGACATAGAACACCTGTTTCAGGTCCGCATTGGGAAAACTGGTTGCCAGGGGAATATGGTATTCCTTCCACTGCGTCGTGGTCACGAACGAGGCGTACAACGGAATGCCGACGGGTGAGCCCGCGTCCAGCATGATGGAATAGCGGCCGGGTTTGCCGCGCGCCCAGAAGCTCAGTTCCTTCTTGGCGGACAGGTCCGCAGACTGCATCGGCTCATGGCCTGGAAACCAGATAGCGCCGGCCCAGGGGTAGGGGAAGCCGGACTTGATCTCGCCGCTCACCCGCAGTGCACCGTGCGTCCCGTCGGCGCCGGGATGGATCAGCGTAATGCTCGCCACCGAATGGCCACCGACGCGCTGATCGGTGCTTGCAGACCAGCCCCAGCCGAATTCATGGCCGTGATTGAGAATCAGCGTGCCGTATTGTTTGTCTTGGATACTCTTGCCCTCGAAGTCGCCAATCATGACCGTCCCGGTCGGAGCGACATTAGCCGTCGGCGCGGCGGTTTGAGCGGGAGGTGCGGCCGAGACTGAACAGGCAAATAGACACACCGCGCATGCTGTAAAGGTTGCGAGTGTAAAGCTGTTGGTGAAGTGTGACATGGCTCTCTCTGCTCGTTGCTGTTAAGTGAATCAGGGTTCAGTGAAGCGATTTGTGCAGAAACGCCAGCACCTTGTTCCAGGCGTCGCGATCGGCGAAGGCGTAAGCAGACGGATTGCCGCCGAAGGCGAAACTGCCTCCGGGAAACGCCACGATGCTGGCGTTGGTAGGACGGTAAGGCGGCAGAATCGCGTGGCCGGCGCCGGCGTAACACAGCGACTCATCGGCATAGGCGTGGTGGTGGGAGGCCAGCCGCTGCATGATCTGCCGCGACATGAGCGGCGAGGGCCAGATTTGATCGTTGCCGGCGGAGACGAGCAGTACCGGTCCGGCAATGCGCTCCACCGGGATGGCGGCTTTCTCGACAGAATCCTTGTTTAGTAATCCAGCCTGATAGGTGCCGAGGAAGGTGAGTGGTTTGCCGGAAGTGAACATCGCCGGATTCACGACCAGGTTTGCCCAGGCCAACGGTTTGCTACCCAGTGTCCATGAAGAAGCGGCCGGCCCGGGGCCATATTGGATACCGCTCCATACCACCGAACTTGGCATGTAGCCGATCGCCGCATGGAAATCATTCGGATACGTGGCCGCGACCAGCAGTGCGGCTTCCGCGCCTTTTGACCAACCCAAGATGGCCATGTGATCCGCCTCGATGCCCGGTTGCCGTTTCAGAAAATCCGCCGCCTTGGCAAAATATTCCAGCGGGATGTTCACCAGTTGTTTGGGCAGACTCGCGAGTGCCGGATTGTTGCCGCCGAAACCCTGGAAGTAGGCGAGACCCAGCGCCGCGTAGCCGTGGGAAGCCAGCAGCGCGGCTTCTTCCACTTGTGGATGCAACCCGCCTTCCGAGCCGCCCAACACCAGGACGGCCGGATGTGGGCCGGGCGTCGTCGGCGTGTACAACTCGCCGACCAGTCCATCGGCACTGACTGTAGCGGCTTTCACTCCCGGCGCCTGGCCATAACGGTTCAACGTGGTCGTGGCGATCATCTGACCGTTTGACAGAGCTTGTAATTGAATGGTTTCAGCGTCGCCCGCGGGAGCAAACAGTATTTCGTGCGGATTCGGAACGCCCTGCGGCAACATGGACCAGATGAGGCCCATGGCGTGTACGCCGGAATAGCTGCCGTAACGCGGCGCCTTCTGCGACACATCCACAACACCGTCTTTATCGGCCACGAAAGTGGCTTGCGAAATCCAGGTGCGGCTTTTGTAATCCTGCATGCTGGCGCGCAATGTGATTGGTGCGCCGGGCTTGAGTCCGTTCACTCGGATGTCAGCCGGTTGGTCCATGAGCGCCGATACAGGCGTCGCGCTGAGAGTGATGGATCTGTCGTAGCTCCAGCCTTTCCACAAGCTCGCGGGCGGCATTACCGCTGCCACTGCCGGTGTTGAGAAATAAGCCGGCAGTATCAGACAATCTTTGTCGGCTGAAGTTTTGGTCACCGTAGCTGCGATGGCTGTGGGACCTGGCTTAGGCGTGGGCAGCAGGAACAAGATTGCGACAGCTGCGATAATCAGCAGTGCGATGATCGAGCCGCTGCGAGCGATACCTTTATTTCGATCGATCATGATGACTCTCCACATAGCAAAACTCTGATTTATTCCCGTTCGCCCTGAGCCCGTCGAAGAGCAATCTAAAAAATTCAACATGTGAAAGAAAATTCCATTCATACTTCGACAGGCTCAGTACGAACGGAATTATTCATCGCTTCCCTATAAAATTACCGATCCTGAATGCGCCGCCAGCTGCGGGCCGCGATCCAGAAACATAGTGCGGTGAACGCCGCCAGATAAAACAGATGCGTTGCGAGACGGCTTCCGTCGCCCATGTGGATGACGCCCAGAGCGATCTGCGCCAGGTGATAGGTAGGGAATATCCGCGCCAATTCCTGTAGCCAGTGAGGCATGAGATTCAGCGGCACCCACAGCCCTGACAGGAACGCCATGGGCAGGTAGATGAGATTGATAATCGCAGCCGACGCCTGACCGCCGACACGCAAGCCGACAATAAGACCCAGTCCGCAGAACGGCAGCGTGCCGGCGATCAATATCCCGGCGAGACTGAACCAGTTGCTGCACGGCAAAGCCACGCCGCCGAATACCGCGCCGAGCACGAACAGCAGCAGCACGATGATGAGGGCGAACAACATCGCCATGGCCGTCTTGGCGAAGAGATATGCGGTAGGAGGCATAGGTGCCACGCGCTTCAAGGCCAGAATGCCGCGCTCGCGGTCCATGGCCACGCCCACGCCGAAGCCGAACAGTGCCGGCGCCATGATGCCGAAGGTGCCGTAGGTGGCGAGCATGTAGGTGGCCATGTCCGCACTATTACCGTGGCCAAAGACCAGGCCGAAAAACACGTAGAACATGGTGGGGAACAGCAGCGTCGGCAGGGCGAAACCCGGCATGCGCACCACACTCCAGAACTGGAAACCGCCTTCGCGCAGGTACACGCCGAGAGTGTCGCGCCAGGTCCAGTGTTTGACGGCAACAATACTCATGCGGCTTTCTCCTCGCGGGTTTCATCGGTAAGTGCCAGGAAGGCTTCTTCCAGTTTCGCGCCGGTGACCTCCAGGTCGTGCAGGGCGTGGTCTAGTTTGAGCATCTCGAACAGCACGCTTTCCGTTTGTGCCGCGGTGATATCCAGGCGCTCGCCGTCCTGGTTTACGGAGGTCACGCCGGGCAGCATCCTGATTTGCGCGGCATTCAGTTTGGTTACGCAGCGGATATGGCGCTGGGCCACGGTGTTCTTGATTTCGGCAGGTGAGCCTTGCGCGATCACCCGGCCACGATTGATGACCACGATCCGGTCTGCGAGCGCATCCGCCTCTTCAATGTAGTGAGTAGTGAGTACGATGCTGCGGCCTTGTTGCTTGAGATTGCGGATGGCCGTCCAGAATCCGCGACGCGATTCCACGTCCAGACCCACGGTGGGTTCATCCAGAAACAAGAGTTCCGGATTGCCGCAGATCGCGAGCGCAAACATGAGCCGTTGTTTCTGACCGCCAGAGAGTTTCACCACCGGACGATTTTCAAGTCCTTCGAGTCCGGCGGTGCGCAGTGCATCTTTGTGAGGCAACGGATTCGAGTAATAACCTGAATATAGAGCGATGACTTCATCTACCCGGGCGTGGCTCGCCAGTTGGGCGGTTTGCAGCATGGCTCCGATGCGGCGGCGCGCTGACACGTCCCGCGGCGACTGGCCGAAAAGCTGTACCGTGCCGGTAGTGGGCCACGCGAGACCCAGCAACAGATTGATGCCGGTGGTTTTGCCGGCGCCGTTCGGACCGAGCAGCGCCAGCACTTCGCCGCGGCGGATGTCGAGGCT
This sequence comes from Gammaproteobacteria bacterium, assembly GCA_049591455.1. Taxonomy (GTDB): domain Bacteria; phylum Pseudomonadota; class Gammaproteobacteria; order Natronospirales; family REEB76; genus REEB76. The sequence continues at coordinate 96,989 of JBAWFA010000007.1, read as the reverse complement.
CAGCTTGTCCACAGCGGTGATGCTGCCGTAGCGCTTACTGACCTTTTTAAGGGCCGCAAGGCATGTGGAAGAATCGTTTTGCTTGTCCATGATCGCCTTCCATTGGGATGGCGGTCACTATGGGATTCTGGCGTTGCAGCCGCCAGTTTCATTCGTCAATACTTGGGCATGACGTATGTCATGCGCCGGCGGAATCTTTATGCGGCCGCAGACAGAACACCGCGGGCTTACCCGTGGATGAATGAGGTCAGTTCTGTATGGAACTGTGGTATGGACGCCGGCTTTAGCCAGGGGAACCTATCTTTATGCGTAGAAGCACCTTTTAGGCGCGATTAAGATAAGCGCAATAAATTTGGAATCGTGGGGAAACGTCGCCCCCAGACAATCAAGGAGTACAAGCGCACCCAACACTATTCCACGGTATCGGGTAACATTTGATTACTTGGCATAAAAAAGGCAGCGTCACATGCAACGCGCTCTCGTCGGATTGGGGATCGGCATCGGTGTTTTGGTACTGATACTGATTATCGGTGGCACTATTTTCCTGCGCGGCAGCGCGCCGCAACTGGACGGCAGCGTGAAACTGGCAGGTTTGACGGCGCCTGTCACTGTGACCCGCGACGATCTGGGTGTGCCTGCCATAACAGCTGCCAATCAATTGGATGTGGCGCGAGCCATCGGATTTCTGCACGCCCAGGATCGGTTTTTCCAGATGGACCTGATGCGCCGGCTCGCGGCCGGCGAGCTTGCAGCGCTGGTGGGCTCAGCGGCAGTAAAGTTCGACGAACAGCATCGCCTGTTTCGGTTGCGCGCCGTGGCCCACGAGGTTCTTGCGCAAGCCTCACCTGGGCAACGCGCACTCATTGACGCTTACACAGCCGGGGTGAACGCCGGGCTCAAGGCGCTCAAAACCCGGCCGTTCGAATACGCCATATTGAGGCACCGTCCCCAGCCGTGGGTTCCCGAAGATTCGGTGCTGGTAATCTTCGCCATGTATTTCGATTTGCAGGATGCACATGATCGGCGCGAATCGGACTTGGTCCTGATGCGTGACACCTTGCCCGCGCCGTTGTTTGCGTTCCTGGATGCCCAGGGCACCCAATGGGACGCGCCGATCATTGGCCAGCCGGACGCGACGCCGCCCATTCCCCCGGCCGGCATGGTTGATTTAAGTAGTCTGCCCCGGGCCGATTTCGCGAACCTCGGTCACAAGTCTTTATCAGAACAGTATGTAGTCGGCAGCAACAGTTTTGCGGTGGACGCGGCCCACAGCGCCGACGGGCATGCCATCCTCGCCAACGACATGCACCTGGGTCTTTCGGTGCCGAACATCTGGTATCGCGCACAGTTTAATTACCCCGATCGCGTACGGCCGAAACAGAATATCTCGGTTACCGGCGTGTCGCTGCCGGGACTGCCGATAATCGTGGCGGGCAGCAACGGTCACGTAGCCTGGGGTTTCACCAATAGTTATGGCGACTGGGTGGATCTGGTGATGCTGCACGTGAAAACTGACGACCCTGATTATTACCTGACTGCCAGTGGTTGGCACGCGTTCACGCTGCACAAGGAAATCATCCACGTGGCGGGCCACAAGGATGTGGTAATGGAGGTACGCGACACGATCTGGGGGCCGGTGGAGGGCAAGGATCATAACGGCGTGCTACGCACGGTGCACTGGATCGCCGCCGATCCCGCCGCCACCAATGCGGACCTGGGCGACATGGCGTCGGCGCAGAACATCCAGCAAGCCATGGCGGTGGCGAACCGCGCCGGCATGCCCGAGCAGAATTTCCTGGTGGCGGATTCCGCCGGCCAGATCGCCTGGACCATCGCCGGCAAGATTCCCGTGCGCACGGGTTACGATCCGGCATTTCCGGCCTATTGGGACAAACCGGATGTGGGCTGGAGCGGCTGGCTCGCGCCGGATCACTATCCACGCATCGTCAATCCGCCCGATGGACGATTGTGGACCGCCAATGCGCGGGTGGTGGATGGCGCCATGCTGCAACAGATCGGTGACGGTGGTTACGATCTCGGCGCACGCGCCCAGCAGATCCGCGATGATCTCGCGGCCAGGGACAAATTCACGCCGGCGGACATGTTGGCTATTGAACTGGATGATCGCGCCGTATTTCTTGGGCGCTGGCGTTCTTTGCTGCTGCACCTGCTGACGGCGGAGAGTGTCAGGGGCCATCCACGGCGCGCGCAATTCCTGCACTATGTGGATGACTGGGGCGGCAACGCGGCTGTTGATTCAGTCGGCTACCGGCTGGTAAGGGATTTCCGTCAGCAGGCGGACCAGATGGTATTCAGTGCACTTACTGCGCCCTGCAAAAAGGTTGATCCGCAGTTTGATTACCGGGTACTCACTCAGCGCGAGGGTTCGTTATGGGCCATGGTCACCCAACAGCCTGCGAATCTGCTCGATCCGAAATACAAAAGCTGGAACGATTTAATGCTCGCAGCGGTGGATCAGGTCATCCAGACCCTCTGGTTGCCGAATACGGGTTTGGCCAGCCGCACCTGGGGTGAACGCAACACCGTGCGTATCCAGCAGCCCATGAGCCGTGGTCTGTCTTTTCTCAGCCGCTGGCTGGACATGAAGCCGGTGCAATTACCGGGCGATAACGATATGCCGCGGGTGCAGGGTGTGAACTTCGGCGCCTCGGAGCGCATGGACGTGGAGCCGGCGTACCAGCAGAACGGAATTTTCGAGATGCCCACGGGCCAAAGCGGGTATCCGTTTTCCCCTTATTACCGCAATAGCGAGCCGGCCTGGGAGCAGGGTATGGCGACGCCGTTCCTGCCCGGCCCGCCGCAACACACTCTGACGTTTCAGCCGGCGGGTTGATTCAGGGCTTTGACGGGGGCGCTTTGTGGAGACGCAGGCGTGGATTCCGGATGCGAGCGGTTTTCCAGCCAGTTGATGAGCGTTTCCCAGTCCTGTACATCGCGCTGCGCGGTGGAGGCTTCCAGTTCATGGATGCTCACGCCTTGTTCGGACGCGCGCACGTAGTTCTGGGTATCGCGGAAACTGGTCACGAATGGAATTCCCAGGCTTTGCAGGAAGCGCTGCAGCTTGTCATAAATGAGGGTGTTTTTTTTCACCCGGTTGGCGATCACGCCCACGCGTTCAGTGCGCCGCTCGATGCGGCCGACCAGCAGCAGGTCAGCGATACAGCGGGAGACGGCATGGATGTCTATGTCCGATGGCAGTACCGGGATCAGGATGGCGTCGGCTCCGCGGGTCAGGTCCTGCAGGCGCGCCGGATCCAGCGCAGCCGGCGTATCCACAATGACCCGTTCAATATCCGGCGGTATCCGCAACTGGAAACTGCGGGTGACACGCAGGCTGCGCTCCGCACCGGCGATGCCGGTGACGACGGCGTGGTTTTCACCCCGGTTCTTGAGCCAGCGCAAGCTGGAAGCCTGGAAATCAGTATCCAGCAGCGCGGTGCGGTAGCCGTGGGAGGCGTAATAACCGGCGAGATTGGTGGACAGAGTGGTCTTGCCACAGCCGCCCTTGGTGTTGAGTACCACGATGCGCATCAGTGGGCGACGGCCGGTGGCTGGCTGCACTGTCTCCTCCAATTGGGCTTCCGGCCTCTTGGTGGATTTGGGATGCCACAGGTTCAGGTTTAGCATGGCGTCACAAATCGGATACTGTCAGCGGCGTTCTCACGGGTCAACTCAAGTAACTCCTTCAATACCCAAAGCTACTGCCTTGAATATACATAATTTTAGCATTTGGCAAGCCTGCAACCGGAGCGCAGCGGCCAATTTGCCGCAGCCCATGTGTGCCGCTACCGGGGTGGCGGATAATCGGGTCCGTTGTCATAAGTTGTTTGCGAATCCCGCATGAACGATCGGACGGCATCGCGGCCGAAGCTGGGACTGGTGTTGCCGGGAGGCGGTGCGCGCGCCGCCTATCAGGCGGGGGTGCTCAAGGCCATCGCGGAATTGCTGCCACCGGATGCAATCAACCCTTTCCCGATCATTTCCGGCACCTCCGCCGGCGCCATCAATGCCACGCTCATTGCCACCCACGCCCTGCATTTCCGCCGCGGTGCCGAGGAGCTTGCCGCCGTGTGGCAACACATCCACAGCGATCTGGTGTTCCGTACCGATACCTTTACGATATTCAAGAATCTCCTATATTGGCTCATGGCGTTGCTGCATGCAGGATTCGCAAGGCGCAACGTCATCTCACTGTTGGACGACACACCACTCAGGCGTTTGCTGGAGCGTCATATCATTTTTACGCGCTTGCAGGAAGGCATTGATGCGGGCGCGCTGGATGCCCTGGCCATTACCTGTTCGGGTTATGTATCGGCGCGCGCCGTGAGCTTTTACAAGGGCAAACCGGGTCTCAAACCCTGGCACCGTACCCGTCGCCTCGGTCAACCGGTCGAATTGCGTCTCGATCACATCATGGCTTCAATCGCCCTGCCGGTGATTTTTCCGGCGGTGCGTCTGGCCCGTGAGTATTACGGCGACGGTTCCCTGCGCCAGACCGCGCCGTTGAGCCCGGTAGTACACCTTGGTGCCGATCGCATTCTGATAATTGGCGTACGCAACGAACAGGCCAACAAGTTACCGAAGGTAGGCGAGGAAGTGCCGTACCCCTCCCTGGGACAGATCGCCGGCTCCCTGCTGGATGTGGTGTTCATGGACAGCATCTACGCCGACCTGGAACGCCTGCAGCGTATCAACACGACCATGAAACGGCTGGCCGCGGAAACCGGTGAACCACTGCCGCTCAAGATCATAGACACCATGGTAATCGTGCCGAGCGCGGATATCCGCGACATCGCGCGGCGACATATCAACGAATTCCCGCGCAGCGTGCGCCTGCTGCTGCGCGGTCTGGGCGGCATGCACAAGAGCGGCAGCCAGTTGATCAGTTATCTACTGTTCGAGAGCGGCTTTTGCAGCGAGCTCATCGAGTTGGGCAGAAAAGACGCGCTCGCGCAGGCGGACAAGCTGCTGACATTTATCGGTGCGGAGCAGACCGAGCGAGAGCTACGGGCTGATTCCCCTGCTTGAATGTACAAGTATTATAGTTGATTAGCATCTCAATTCAATTCAGGAGGTAGCCACATGAACACCTTATGGAATCGCATTGTCATCTTGGCCGCCGGGTTAATTTTCTTGCCAGCGATTGCCTTGGCAGATAATAGCGGTTGGTATATTGCCGCAGACATAGGACAATCCCATTTCCCCAATCTGGCGGCTCCAGCAGCACAGTTTTTCAATCCATACACAGCAACCTACACAAATAATGATACCGGGTATCGGCTAACTGCTGGTTATCAGTTTAATTCGTACTGGGGACTGGAAGCGAGTTATGTAGCCTTGGGCGAATCTGGCGCCACGGATAATATTGTGGTTAACCAGACCGTGCTCGGGCTCGGGTCTTTGAGCTGCGGGTATCTTTGCTCAACCGATTACAATGTCAATGCAAAGCTCAAGGCACACGGGTGGACAGTGGCTGTCACAGGTACCTATCCCTTCACGGATAAGTGGGCTGTGTTCGGTCGAGCCGGAGTTATTGACGCCCGTGTTGAACTGGACGTCAATGAGATACCAGATGGGGGAGGTGTACCTGGTACACCCTCAGAAACGAACAGTTCCAGCATGAACTGGAAGGGCACCTATGGGCTTGGCGCAAGCTGGGCATTTGTTGAAAATTGGGCCTTGCGATTAGATTGGGACCGGTATGCCAATCTCGGCGACAACAGCAAAACCGGAACCTACAACGTTAATCTTGCGTCACTGGGCATCGTGTATAGGTTTTGAGGCCGAGAGCCCTGTAGCAAAACCAAAGTAGCGACGCTGCTGCCGATGAAGAACCTTGGAAATGATGCTGAAGCCGGTATTTCTTTAATCCCCCTCACCCCAGGCTCTTTCCCGCGAAGGGGAGAGGGGGTTAGAAGAAGATAGAATCCCCAATCGAGAGAGCGACGCGCGCCGCATCATTTCAATTCATTGTGCCGCACCAGTACCTCACGCCCGGCAGCGCGAAAATGCGCCGCCAGCTTCTCAACCACGAATACAGAACGGTGATAGCCGCCGGTGCAGCCCACGGAGACGGTTAGGTATTGGCGGTTTGACGATTCAAATTGCGGAATCCAGTGTTGCAGGAGCGTGCTCAGGTCCTGGACGTAGCGCTGCGCCACGTCGCTGTTTTCAAGATAACGCGTCACCACCGGATCCTTGCCGGTGAGCGGCCGGAGTTTCGGATCCCAGTAGGGGTTTGGCAGGCCGCGCGCATCGAATACGAAATCCGAATCACCCGGCAGGCCGTGGCGGAAACCGAAAGACTGAAACAGCAGCGACAGTCCCCGACGCTCGCCGCGATGGATTCGCGCACGCACCAATTCCCTGAGTTCGTGTACCGAAGTCCGGGTAGTATCCAGCACCACGTCGGCTGCGTCGGCGATGGCGCCGAGCAATTCGCGTTCCGCACGGATGGCATCCCGCAGCGAACGGTCTTCGCTGGCCAGCGGATGCGGGCGGTGGGTTTCGTTATAGCGTTTCACCAGCACGCCGTCCTCGGCGTGCAGAAACACGATGTCGCATTCGATACCCTGGGTGCGCAGGCGGCGCACGGTTTCCGGCACCGATTGGATGTCTTCGATGCGGTTGCGGGCGTCTATGCCCACGGCCATGTTGTGATAGGCAGGGTCGCTGCTCAACAGGGTTTCGCCCACGAAATGCTGCAACAGACCGGCGGGGATATTATCCACGCAGTAATAATCCAGGTCCTCCAGCATGTGCAGGGCCACGGATTTGCCGGAACCGGACAGGCCGCTCAATATGACAAGGCGCATGGTATTCCCGCGGCGTGCAGCAGGGTATGGTTCATGGCGTTAGCATACCCGTTGGCGGCGCGAATGCAAAAACGGCACGTCATTATGACGTGCCGTTTCTTCCGGTTGAATTGCCGATTTTCGAAATCCGACAAGACCTTGAACTAGAGCATGGTATTTGTGCGCACACTGGTGCGGTCGCCGTGAGCGGTGAGTTTTTCCTTGTGCTTCTTGACTTGCCGGTCGAGCTTGTCCGTAAGGGCGTCAATGGCGGCGTACATGTCGCTGTCCACCGCATCCGCAAACAGCTTGCCGCGGTTTACTTGCAACGTTGCCTCGGCCTTGTGTTCCAGCTTGGCCACCGTCAGCACAACATGAATACCGGTTACGTGTTCAAAATGCCGTTCGAGCCGTTCGAATTTGTTCTGTACATAGCTGCGCAGCGCCGGAGTGATGTCCACGTGGTGTCCGGTAATGTCAATTTGCATGATGTACTCCTCGTTGTCCTCATGTTGTCACCTCGTTGTGAGGCGTTTGCGTTCGTGAGCCGGGGGAATGGTCATGGACTCACGGTACTTCGCGACCGTGCGTCGGGCCACGCGGATACCGCGGCTAACGAGCTCCTTGGTGATACGGTCATCGCTCAGCGGATTGTTTGGATCCTCCTGGGCGAGCAGTTTGCGGATCTGGGCGCGAATAGCGGTGGCCGACAACGCGCCGCCATCATTTGTAGACAGTTCATTGGAGAAAAAGTGCCGGAAGGCAAGCGTGCCACGCGGCGTAGCCAGATATTTGTTCGCCACCACACGCGAGATGGTGGATTCATGCAGTTCCAATTCCGCCGCCACGTCCTTAAGCATCAGCGGAAGCATGGCTTCCTCTCCGCTGCTGAGAAAATCCGTCTGATGCCGCACAATACATTCCGCCACGCGCAGCAGTGTTTCACTGCGCATCTTGAGGCTGCGTATCAGCCAGCGCGCCTCCTGTAACTGCTGTCCTAGGCTGGCGTTTTCACCATTGCGCCGCCGGCCAAGGGCTGCGGCGTACATGGGGTTTACCCGCAGGCGCGGCGCGGTGGCTGGATTGAGTTCCACCACCCAGCGGCCGTCGCGGCGCGACACCACCACGTCGGGAATGATGAAATCCACCGCGCTTGAAGCCAGCGCGGTGCCGGGGCGCGGATTGAGGGATTGGATTAAGGCGATGGCCTCGGCCAGTTCAGCACTGTTTACGTTCAGGTTGCGGCAAAGCTGGCTGAGGGCGTGGGCAGCTAGGTCTTCAAGGTATGTGCTGACGAGCCGCAGCGCCAGTTCGCGGGCGGGGGAAGTATCCAGTTGGCGCAGCTGAATGCTCAAGCATTCCCTGAGATCACGGGCCGCCACGCCCGGCGGATCCAGGGTCTGGAGATGATGCAGCACTGCCTCCATTTCGTCCGGTTCCGGAGCGCTGCCGATGTCACCGAAGGTCTGGCGCAATTCCTCCAGGCTTTCCGTCAGGTAACCGTCGTCGCTGAGGCTGTCTATGAGCAGGGCGCCGATGGCCGCATCGCGGGCACTGAGGTGCGCCAGTTCCAACTGCGCGTGTAAGTGCTCCTGCAGATTCACATAGAGCGAACCCGCGGGCTCGGGAAAATCTGCTTCTTCGTTGTCACCGCCCCAAGCCAGGGTCGGTTCGGCGCTGTCCCAGTCCGCCACTGGCAGGTCTTCCGGCTCGTCTGGTTTTTCGGCTTGTTGGCCGGTGATCACTGGCGGCGGCTCACCGTTCTCGGGCGTGGGAGTTTCGTCCCCATCCTCGATTCTTTCCAGCAGCAGGTTGTGCTCTAGCGCCTGCCGTACCATGTCGCTCAACTCCAGGGCCGACATCTGCAACAGTCCCAAGGCCTGGCGCAGCTCCGGCGTCATGTTGAGCCTTTGGGTCTGGTGCAGGTTGAGAGACGCTTTCAAAACCCTTGGATCCTTATGGCAAACAATGAGTTGGCATTCCCCTGGGGCGAAGTGACCTACAACCGCCGTGCCGTTCCCGGGGCAGGCTGCGAACTACGCGGGCCATGGAATAGTTATAGCCTAAAATTCTCGCCCAAGTAGACTTCCCGTACCCGCTGGTTGGCGAGGATGACTTCCGGTGGCCCGGCGGCAATGACTCCACCGTCACTGATGATATATGCGCGTGAGCAGATTCCCAGGGTTTCGCGCACATTGTGGTCGGTGATGAGCACGCCGATATTGCGGTTTTTCAGGTGCTCGATGATGCGCTGGATATCAATTACGGAAATAGGGTCTACCCCCGCGAAGGGCTCATCCAGCAGCATGAAGGCCGGATCCGCCGCGAGCGCCCGGGCGATCTCCACGCGCCGTCGCTCGCCACCGGACAGGGACAGGCCCAGGGAATTGCGCAGATGGGCCACGTGCAATTCTTCCAGCAGTTCCTCCAGGCGTTTGTGCCGTTGGGCACGATCGAGTCCGGGACGGGTTTCCAGAATTGCCAGGATGTTGTCCGCCACCGTCAGCTTGCGGAACACGGAGGCTTCCTGGGGCAGATAGCCGAGGCCCAGGCGCGCACGCGCATGCACCGGCAAGTCCGTGACTTCCGCGCCGTTCAGGAAAATGCGCCCGCCGTCGGCGGGTACCAGCCCCACGATCATGTAGAAAGATGTGGTCTTGCCGGCGCCGTTGGGACCCAGCAGTCCTACCACCTCGCCACGGTCGAGTTCCAGGGAAACGTCGTGCACCACCTCGCGGCGGCGGTAACGCTTGACAAGGTTCTCCGTGCGCAGTGTGCTCATGGAGGTCCGCTCTGGGCACCATTCTTTTGGGGTGGATTGATCCCGGATTGTGGATGCCTTCCATGTTTGTGTCGCGCAACACCTGGCTGCGGTGGAGCGCGTGGTTTGGGCGGAATAGTGATGTGCACGCGGCCGCCATTCTTGCCGCCGATGGCGATCACATGTTCGGTGGCGGTGTTGTAATGGATGATGTCGGCGGTAAGCAGGCGCTCGCCCTGGTGTAGTTGCGCTTTGCCCAGCAGGTCCACTTCATTCTTGCTTTGGTCATAGATAATTTCGTTGGCAATGCCGTGCGCCAGCTCGCCGGTATCGGGTTGCTGTTGGAATGTGGCCGGCGTGCCGGTCAGGTCCGCCGTCTGGATCTCGCCGTTCAGCATGTGCAGGACCGCCTTGTCGGCAGTGATCCGGATGCTGCCCTGAGTGATGAGCACGTTGCCGGTGTAAATACCGGTGCCGTTGTTGCTGCTGGAGCTGCCCTGAAAATCACCGTGATCCGCCTGAATATTGATGGGCTGGTTCTTGTCGGTCTTGAGCGCCCAGGCGGACGCGGCGCTGAGCGCACACACTAGCAGCAGCAGACGCAATTTACGGCTTGTGGACATAGTAACCCCGCACGTTTGCTTCCAGCAGCACCCGGTTGTCCTTCAGATACGCCTGCATGCCCACGCCGGTCATGCGGCTCGCGCCTTGCAGTATTTCCACCGGATCGGCGGTGGTGGCGATGTTGGTATTGATATCCACGTTTATTTTATCGGTGTTAATGATAAGCGGCGGCCCGCCGTTGTTCGACGCCTGCTGCATCACCACATGACCGTCCAGCTCGACCAGCTTGCCGCCGGAAGGCATCAAACCATGATCCGCCTGCACATGCCAGGGCTGGGCGCCGGCCATGAAATATTCAATGCGCGGCGCAAACACTTCGACGCTGTCATCGTCGGGATGGTGCACCATGCGCGGCGCGGTCATGACAGCCGCGGGTTTGCCCTCGTCATTGAGCGTTGTGACCGTGGCATCGGTGAAATAATAATCCGGCTCATGGGTGGGTGGAGCGGGTTTCTGCACCACTGGTGGCGTCACCTGCCGCAACAGCCACCAGGTGCCTCCGGCCGCCAGCGCCAGGACCAGGATCGCCAGCCAGAAACGCGGATTCACCCGTTTGTGTTCCGCGCCGCGAGGATCAGGTCGCAGACTTCGCGCACCGCGCCCTCGCCGCCGCGCGCCTGAGTGATGAATTGCGCTTTTGCCCGCACCTCCGCCTGGGCATCGCTCACGGCAATGGCCAGTCCGGCTGCGTCCATCAGCGGCAAGTCCACCAGATCATCACCCACGCAGGCGGTTTGCTGTGGACTCAGATGGAGTTCTTGCAGCAGCTTTTCCAATATGAATTTTTTGTTGTCATTGCCCTGGAAAACGTGGGTAATTCCCAGCTCCTGCATGCGGTGGGTGACGGCGGGAGACACGCGCCCCGAGATCACCGCCACCTGGATGCCGCACTTCAGCAACATCTTGATACCGTGGCCATCGCGCACATGAAAGGTTTTCAGTTCTTCGCCGTTCTGGCCGTAATACAGCCGACCGTCGGTAAATACGCCGTCCACGTCGAACACCACCAGTTGCACGCGTGCCACGCGTTCGCGGATGTCGGTCATGTCACGCCACGCCGGCGCGCACCAGGTCGTGCATGTGCAGGGCGCCAATCAGGGTTTTGTTTTCGTCAACCACGGGCAGCGCGGTGATGCGCTTTTCGTTCATGACACGTATGGCTTCACCAGTAAGCATGTCGGCGCGTATGCTGGCGCAATTGCGTGTCATGACTTCGTCGATGCTGATGCGATGTACGTTGATTTCCTTGTCCAGTGCGCGGCGCAGATCGCCGTCGGTGAAGACACCGGCCACCTGCCGGCGCTTGTCCACAATAATGGTCATACCGAGGCCTTTGCGCGTCATCTCCATCAGTGCCTGACTTAAAAGCGCCCCAACAGGAACGGTGGGAATGGCTTCGCCCGTGTGCATGATGTCCTGCACGCGCAGCAGCAGGCGCCGGCCGAGGCTGCCACCCGGGTGGGAGCGGGCGAAATCTTCCTCGGTGAAACCGCGGGTGGACAAGAGTGAAACGGCGAGCGCGTCACCCATGGCGAGCGCTGCGGTGGTGCTGGCGGTGGGGGCGAGATTCAGCGGACAGGCTTCTTGCGCAACGCTCACATCCAGATTCACATCCGCGGCCCTTGCCAAAGTGGATTGAGGATTGCCGGTGAGTGAGACCAGTTTGACACCCAGGCGTTTAATGAGTGGCAGAAGCGTAAGCAACTCGGTGGTTTCACCGGAATTGGACAGCGCCAGCACCACATCCCCGCCGGTGATCATTCCCATGTCGCCGTGACTGGCTTCGCCAGGATGCACATAGAACGCCGGCGTGCCGGTGCTGGCGAGGGTTGCCGCGATTTTGTTGGCCACGTGCCCGGACTTGCCGATGCCCATGACCACCACGCGGCCGCGGCAGCCAAGCAGCAGACGGCAGGCCTCGGCGAAAGTTTCATCCAGGCGGGGGGCGAGGGCGCTGACAGCGGCCGCCTCGGTTTCCAGCACCTGGCGCGCGAAACGGAGCAGGTTGGCGGTATCGTTCCTGTTCATCGCTGGTCGCTTGCCGTTGCGGGGAGGAAAGCGGTTTGACCACATGATACACGCTTTGCGCCGGCTTCCCGCCGGCGCACATTCCGGCGGGTCCGGCTAATCGGGTATCATGCCTCCATATATTCAAGTACCCGGTTGCCTACGGAGCGTGCTGTTGAATCCCGCTGAGATTGAACACCTTATCATGCAGGGTTTGCCCAACGCGGAAGTGCGTGTCAGCAGCGATGACGGTACCCATTTCGAGGCGCTGGTTGTCGCGCCGGCGTTCAGCGGCCAACGGCCGTTGGCGCGGCATCAAATGGTGTACGCAACCCTGGGCGAACGCATGGGCCGCGAAATCCATGCCTTGAGTTTGAACACCCTGACACCGGATGAATGGCACCGCCGACAGGGTCCGTGACGCACTTACCGCAGAAAGGCAATTCTTTGGACAAGCTTCTTATCAGCGGCGGCCGTCCCCTGGAAGGCGAGATCCGTATTTCGGGAGCCAAAAACGCCACCCTGCCGATTCTGGCCGCCACCTTGCTCGCGGATGGACCCGTCACCATCGGTAACGTGCCGCACCTGCACGATGTCACCACCACCATTGAGTTGCTGGGCCGCATGGGCGTGGGTGTCACCATTGACGAGCGCATGCGCATCGAGGTGGATCCCGGCAGCATCCGCGAGTTTTACGCGCCCTACGAGCTGGTAAAGACCATGCGCGCATCCATTCTTGTGCTGGGGCCGTTGCTGGCGCATTACGGTCGCGCCGAGGTGTCGTTGCCCGGTGGCTGCGCCATCGGCACGCGGCCGGTGAACCTGCACATCTCCGGCCTGGAAGCCATGGGCGCCAGCATAAAGGTGGAGAACGGTTATATCCGTGCCAGCTCGGAGCGTTTGCACGGCACGCGCATCTGCATGGATACCGTGTCAGTCACTGGCACCGAGAACATCATGATGGCGGCGACTCTGGCCGATGGCACCACCGTCATCGAGAATGCGGCGCGCGAACCGGAAGTGGTGGATCTGGCTCTGTGCCTGATCCAGATGGGCGCCAGAATCATGGGTCACGGCACCGATACTATTGTCATCGAAGGAGTGAAGACATTGCATGGCACCGAGTACAACGTGCTGCCGGACCGCATCGAAACCGGCACGTATCTGTGTGCCGGCGCCTTGACCGGTGGCCACGTACGCGTCAAGGACACCAAACCGGAACTGCTGGAGGCGGTGATCTCGAAGCTGGAAGAGGCAGGCGCGAAAGTCGACAAAGGCGGCAACTGGATTGAAGTGGATATGCGCGGCCGCCGGCCCCAGGCCGTGGACGTGCGCACCGCGCCCTATCCCGCGTTTCCCACCGACATGCAGGCGCAGTTCACTGCCCTGAATGTGGTGGCAAAGGGCACCGGCACCATCACCGAGACCGTGTTCGAAAACCGTTTCATGCATGTGCTTGAGATGCAGCGTATGGGCGCGGACGTGCGTCTTGAGGGTAATACCGCCATCAGTCAGGGCGTGGCGCATCTCACCGGCGCGCCGGTAATGGCCACCGACCTGCGCGCCTCTGCAAGTTTGGTGCTGGCGGGCCTGGTGGCGGAAGGCGAAACGGTGGTGGAACGCATCTACCACATTGACCGTGGCTACGAGGCTATTGAAGAGAAGCTGGGTCAGTTGGGCGCAAAGATTCGGCGCGTTCCCGCCTGAATCGTGGGGCAGTGTAATCGCAAGCTGCGTTTGGGCACCGTTGAATATCTGCACGAGCGGCATGCCTGCCGCGATTCCATTATCGGGTTTGAATCACGTCTGCAAGATGCTCCTGCGGGAAATGCAACCTCTAGCTGTTCTGCTGCACCGGCCGTTCCGCGACTTTCACTTTTACGCTGAAAGGTTTTCCGTGCCGGATGCCACCCAGCACCACGAGCGTACCGGGTGCTTTGCTGGCGATGCGATTGAGCGCGTCGCTGCTGTTTCTTACGGCAGTATCGTCAATGGTTTCGATCACATCGCCCGGTGTCAGTCCGGCTTTGCCTCCTGGTCCGCCCGGCGCGACGCTGGTGATGATGAAGCCGTCCGTGCTGTTCAATTGGAAGGCTTGGGCAAGTTGGGGAGTAATGTTCTGAGGTTCCACGCCCAGGTAACCGCGCAGCACCCGTCCGTAGGAGATGAGCTGTTTCATGACGCCGCGGGCGAGATTCACAGGAATCGCAAAACCGATGCCGTTGGAACCGCCGCTGGGAGAAAACAGGGCGGTGTTGATGCCCACCAGTTGGCCCTGCGTATTCACTAGCGCACCGCCGGAATTGCCGGGGTTGATGGCGGCATCCGTCTGGATGAAGTTCTCGAACGTGGAAAGTCCCAACTGGCTGCGGCCGAGCGCGCTGACGATGCCGTGGGTTACGGTCTGGCCCACGCCGTAGGGATCGCCGATGGCCAACACCACATCGCCGACATCCAGATCATCGGAGCGTCCGAGTTCGATGGGTTTCAAATGCGGCAGGTTGATCTTGATCAGCGCCAGATCCGTGTCAGGGTCCACGCCCACCACCCGTGCCGCTGCGCTGCGCCCATCGGCGAGTCCCACCTGGATGGCGTCGGCGCCGCTGATGACATGGTAATTGGTGAGGATATAGCCGTCGCTGCTCACGATAACGCCCGAGCCGAGACTGGTTTCCATGCGGTTGCCAGGCGATCCCGGCTGATTTCCGAAGTAGCGCTGCCAGAACGGGTCGTTCATGAGCGGGGCGGGCAGTCTTGCGCGCCGCGCACTGTGCACATTCACCACGGACGGCGAGGACATATCCACTGCGGCGGCATAGGAATCCGCGGAACTGTACGCGGCAACTCCCCGTGCGCCAGCGAGCAGGCTGGGACGGAAATACACCACGACGAAGGCAATGGCGAGACCCACCACTACGGCCCGCAGCAGCAAGAGCAGGGTTCCGGTCAGGGATTTCATCCGCCTACGCTAACACGACGCTGCAAGGCCCGTCAGCCGGCGTCCGCCACACTGGCGGGGCCGCGAAGGCGCTGTGTATAATGCGCCATTCTGTTTTATCTTCCGCCTGGTTTATCCCGTTCCACGGGCCTGCTGACCTGTGAGCACTGGTTCTGAATTGTGATGGAGAGGGGTGAATGAGCGAAGAGATTGACAAGAGCAAGCGTCACTTTCTCACTGTCGCCACCGTCGTGGTGGGTGCGGTGGGCGTGGTGATGACCGCTGTGCCTTTCGTGTCCTCCATGGAGCCGAGCGCCCGCGCCTTGGGTTTGGGCGGTCCGGTGGACATTGATGTCAGCAAAATCGAGCCGGGCGGCATGATCAAGGCCACTTGGCGCGGCAAGCCTGCCTGGGTGGTGCAGCGCCCCCAGACAGCGCTCGCTGAACTCCCCCAGAACGATCCGCGGCTGCGCGATCCAGATTCCGACGAGCCGCAGCAGCCTGCCTACGCCAAAAACGGCTGGCGTTCCATCAAGCCGGAGCTGTTCGTAGTGATCGGTATCTGCACGCACCTGGGCTGCTCGCCCTTGTATGTACCCCAGCCCGGCGATCCCAGCGTGGGTCCCACCTGGCCGGGCGGTTTTCATTGTCCTTGCCACGGTTCCCTGTACGATCTGGCCGGGCGCGTCTTCAAGAACGTGCCGGCACCGCTCAATCTGCCGGTGCCGGAGCATTTCTATGTCAGCGACAAGGTGATCCGGATTGGAGAGAACCCCAAAGGTTCGACTTCCAAGTACACCGAACCGCTGGTTTGGTGAACGTGCCCACCGCCATGAGAATTTTTTTTGAGAATTCCGGGAGATTCGCCTGATGGGCGCCGAAGAACCCAAACGCGACTATCTTGATGTCACCGGCAACTGGCTGCACAGCCTGCGCGGGTGGATTGACGCGCGTTTCCCCATGTCCGCATTCTGGAAAAAGCACGTTTCCGAATACTACGCTCCCCGGAATTTCAACTTCTGGTATTTCTTCGGTTCCATCGCCCTGCTGATCCTGGTGAACCAGATCCTTACGGGCATTTTTCTGGCCATGAACTACAAGCCCGCCGCCACCGCCGCGTTTGCCTCGGTGGAATACATCATGCGGGATGTGAACTGGGGCTGGCTGATACGCTACATGCACTCCGTAGGCGCCTCCATGTTCTTTGTGGTGGTGTACCTGCACATGTTCCGCGGCGTGATGTACGGCTCCTATAAAAAGCCGCGTGAATTGTTGTGGATCTTCGGCATGCTCATTTACGTGGCGCTCATGGCCGAAGCCTTCATGGGCTATCTGCTGCCCTGGGGCCAGATGTCCTTCTGGGGTGCGAACGTCATCATTTCGCTGTTCGGTGCCGTCCCCGGCATCGGTCCGGGCCTCGAGCAGTGGATACGCGGCGACTTTTATATTTCCGACATCACCCTGAACCGCTTTTTCGCGTTGCACGTGGTGGCGGTGCCACTGGTGCTCCTGGGCCTGGTGCTGTTCCACCTGATCGCGTTGCACGAAGTCGGCTCCAACAACCCCGACGGCGTGGAGATCAAGAAGCATAAGGGGCCCGATGGCATTCCGCTGGACGGCATCCCGTTCCATCCGTACTACACCATGAAGGATATCTGCGGCGTTACCGTATTCATCGCGATTTTCTCCGCCATCATCTTCTTTTCGCCAGGTCTGCACGGCCTGTTCCTGGAACCGTCCAACTTCGAGCCCGCGAATCCCCTGAAGACGCCGCCGGACATCCATCCGCTTTGGTATTTCGGGCCGTACTACGCGATCCTGCGCTCCATCCCCAACAAATTGCTGGGTGTGGTGGCCCTGGCGGCATCCATAGTGATTTTGTTCGTGCTGCCGTGGATTGACCGCAATCCGGTCAAATCGATCCGTTACCGGGGTACGTTCTATCGTTTTGTGCTGATCCTGTTTGCCGTCACCTTTATCGTGCTGGGTTATATCGGCATGCAGCCGGCCACCGCCGTTTGGGCCGAGATCGGCCAGCGGTTTTCCGAACTGTATTTCCTGTTCTTCGTGACTTCCTGGGTGTATTCCAGGCCGCGTTCGCGCGCCTTCCTGGTGGTGACGTTCATCGTTGTGATGGCAATTATTACCGGCCTGGACGCGCTCAGCTGGGTGTCTGGCGCCGCCGCGCTCAAGATATATTCCTGGCTGATCCCGCTGGTCTATTGCATCATCTTCCTGCTGCTGCCGGTGGTTTCCCTGAAGCTCGTCGAGCCGAAGCCGGTACCGGAAAGGGTGACAGCCAAATGAAAATAATTATTCTTGCGCTGTGCTTGCTGCCGGTGTTTGCCCACGCCCAGGACGAAGGCGTAAAACTGCAAGCTGCCAACGTTGATCTGAGCAACACCGCCTCGCTGCAGCGCGGCGCCAAGTTCTTCGTGAACTACTGCATGGGCTGCCATTCGGCCCAGTACGTGCGTTACAACCGCGTGGGACAGGACCTGGGCCTCAATGATGCTCAGCTGGAAAGCTATCTGATGTTCGCGGGCGGCAAGGTCACCGATACCATGGTGAGCGCCATGCCTCAGGCGGACGCCACCACCTGGTTCGGCACCGCGCCCCCGGATCTGTCGTTGGAATCCCGCAGCCGCGGTTCGGACTGGATATATACCTATCTCAAATCGTTCTATCTCGACCCGAAAACCGCGACCGGCGTGAACAATACTGTGTTCCCGCACGTGTCCATGCCTGACGTATTGTGGGAATTGCAGGGCACCCAGAAAGCCGTATTTGCTACCGTAAAGAATCCCGACGGGAGCAGCTATCAGGTATTCGATCACTTCGAGCAGGCGACACCCGGCAAGCTGACGGCCGAACAATTCGACAAGGCGGATCGCGATATCACGAGCTTTCTTGCCTACATGGGTAATCCCATCGAACTCAAGAGTCAAAGTCTCGGTTTTCGGGTGATTGGTTTCCTGATCGTGTTTTTTATCGTCGCCTACCTTCTGAAGAGAGAAATTTGGAAAAAAATACACTAATGCGCGGTGTGACTGGGCGCGTCACGTGACGCGCTCCTCCGCCCATTCCGAAGCGCCGTTTCCTGCCCACAGGCCGACCGCCATGACGCTATATTCCCGAGCCAGTTGTCCTCATTGCCACCGCGTGCGTTTCGTGCTCGCGGAGAAAGGCATCGCCATGGATATCGTCAACATTGAAGGCGGCAAGCTGCCCGAGGATCTGCTGGAGCTCAACCCCTACAACAGCGTACCCACTCTGGTGGACCGGGATCTGGCGCTCTATGATCCGCGCATTATCATGGAATATCTGGACGAGCGTTTTCCACATCCGCCGCTGATGCCAGTGGACCCGGTGGCGCGCGCGCGCTTCCGGCTGGCGCTGTATCGCATCGAGCGCGACTGGTACAGCCTGGTGGATGAGATCGAGCAATCACCCGGCAAACCCCATGCACGTGCGCGTAAGCTGCTGCGCGAAGGCTTGTTGGCGGCCTCCGATGCGTTCGCCGCCAAGCCATTTTTTCTCAGCGACGAATTTTCGCTGGTGGACTGCAGCATCGCGCCGATCCTGTGGCGCTTGCCGCGCTATGAAATTGACATTCCAGCTCAGGCGAAGGCGCTGGCCAAATACGCTGAGCGCATCTTTCACCGCCCTGCATTCAAGTCCAGCCTCACGGAAATCGAGCGCGAAATGCGCGAAGCCGCCTGAGTGGTCGCTTAACGGATTATTTCGTCATGCTTTCCAGAAAGCCGTATCTTCTCCGCGCCATGCACCAGTGGGTCGTCGACAGCCGCCACACACCGCATCTCGTGGTGGACGTCAATGTCGCCGGAGTGGAAGTCCCGCCCGGTTACGCCAAGGACGGCAAACTGGTACTCAACGTCAGTTACGACGCCACCAATGGCTTAGAACTCGCCAACGAGTGTGTGGAATTCTCCGCGCGCTTTGGCGGCGTTTCGCGGCATCTGCGGATTCCCATGGATGCCATTCTCGCCATCTACGCCCATGAAACCGGTCAAGGCATGGTATTTGGCCCGGAAGATGAACCGGCGCCCGCCGGCTCAGTTTCACCGATGGCGGGTGCGTCCAAATCCGCCAAGCCCGGCGGCGCAAAAAAGCCCAGCCTCAAGGTCGTCAAATAGGGTTTATTCATTGTCCCTTCTCCCCCTTCAGAGGGAGAAGCTGGGATGAGGGGACTGCTTCAAAGGGTGGAGGGAGTAAAGCGCGCATGATCAAAGTCATTCAATATGACATTACCGATTTGGACGTGGACGTGATCGTCAATGCCGCCAACACTACGCTGCTCGGCGGCGGCGGCGTGGACGGCGCCATCCACCGCGCTGCCGGACCGGAATTGCTGCAAGCCTGCAAGAAGCTCGGTGGTTGCCCTACCGGCGAAGCGCGCATCACGCCGGGTTTCCGGCTCAAGGCCAAATGGGTGATCCACACGCCTGGGCCGGTGTGGCACGGCGGTAATAACGGCGAACCTCAATTGCTGGAAAATTGTTACCGCAATTCCTTCACTCTGGCAAAAGGGGCGAAGGTGCGTAGCATCGCGTTCCCCAACATCAGTACCGGCGCATATGGCTATCCGAAAGAGGACGCCGCGCGCATCGCGCTCAAGGTCATGCACAAGAATGAAAAGGATTACCGCAGCATCGTTGCCTGCTGCTTCGATGCGGAGAATGCGGCGATCTACCGGAGAGTACTGGGCGCCACGGCCGAATCCGAAGATGATTGATTTGGCGTGGATCGAGACGCGGACAATGTTTTGTCCCTCTTCTCTTGAGGAGTGAGGGCTCGTTTATACCAACCCGCGTGTTCTGCAAAAATAAATGGAGAAGTAGCGGTGGTACCTATCTTGTTTGGGATCGTACTCATAAGCGCGATAGTGATTTACATCCGCTATCGCCTGATTAAGGATCGTCAGACGAATAAGGCAAGGCGATTGCGGTCAATTTTTTTAACTCTTGTGGGGTTTTTGGTCGCTCCGATAATCCCCGGAGTGATTCTAAGTACCGCATCCATTATATTGGGTGAGATTCATTTCTCGGATTTACTAATATGGTCGGTCATCTTCTACCCATATTCGTTTGCTGCAGCCATTGTATTGGGAGCGCCAGCATATTTCTTGCTAAATTATTTTGGATACATCCGATGGTGGTCGGGCATCATTGTTGGATTCGCTGTTGGAATATTGATGGCCCTCGCTGTACATTGGTCTGCCTTCGCATATTTGCCGTTTAGAAACGCGATCAGTGAAACAGGACGTGACTTGGTGATCTTTGGGATGATTGGAGTCGTTTCTGCTCTCGCATTTTGGCTGATTTGGAGGCAAGGGCAGAAATCCTTGGGAGAGTAAACGCGGGTTGGTGAATCGCATAATTTGTGATGAGCGGAGCAAACCTCGACTGCAGTCAATTTTCCGGCAACAATTTCCCAGGGTTTAATATCCCCTTCGGATCAAACTGCTGTTTGATCCTCCGCATGATGTCCAGTTGAATCGGATCGAATTCCAGCGACATGAAAGGCCGTTTTTCGAGGCCCACGCCATGTTCGCCGGAGAGCGTACCGTCCAGCGACAGAACAAGCTCAAAGATTTCTTTCAGGCACGGTTCGGCGCTTTTCATTTGTTCTTGATCTTCCGGGTCCACCAGTAGGTTCACGTGGATGTTGCCGTTGCCGGCGTGGCCGAAGTTCACGTTGGTGATGCCGTAACGTTTCGAGATTTCCTGCAAGCGCGTTATCAGCTCCGCCATGCGCGACACGGGCACCGCGATGTCTTCGTTGATTTTCTTTGGAGCAATTTTGCGCAGCGCGGGCGAGAGTGCCTTGCGCGCGGCCCACAGCGCTTCGGTTTCCTGCTGGTCGCGCGCGGCGCGCCATTCGACCAAGCCCTCGCCGCGGGCGGCGGCTTCGAGGGCAGCGGCACTGCTCTCGATCTGGGAGGCGAGGCCGTCCACTTCGATTAGCAGCATGGCGCCGGCGTTGTGCGGCAAGTCGGTTTGGGCGTAAGAGCGGATCATCTCGATGGAGGCATGGTCAATGAATTCCAGCGCACAGGGCGTGACCGGCTGGGCCATGATGCGCGACACGGCGGCGGCGGCGGCGGACATGTCGGCGTACGCGGCGCGCAGCGTGCGCACGGTTTCGGGTTTGGGCGTGAGCTTGAGTGTGGCCTCGGTGATGACGGCGAGGGTGCCTTCGGAGCCGATGACGAGGCGCGTCAGGTCATATCCCATCACGCCCTTGGTGGTATAGATGCCGGTGCGCAGCTCCTCGCCTTTGCCGGTGACGATGCGCAGACCGAGCACGTTGTCGCGGGGCGTGCCGTATTTCACGCTGCTGGGACCGCCGGCGTTGCAGGCGAGATTCCCACCCACGGTGGAGTAGGCCGCGGAGGTTGGAGCTGGTCCCCAAAAGAATCCGGCTTCGGCGGCCTTGTTTTGAGCTGCGGTGTTGGTGATGCCGGTTTCCACCACCATGAGCCGGTCTTCGGGACTGAAACGCAGCACGCGCTGCATGCGCTCCAGCGCCAATACCAGACCACCGGCGACTGGTACGGCGGAACCGGTGGTGCTGCTGCCGAGTCCACGGGCCAGCAGCGGTATGCTGAATTCATTGCACAGGCGCACGCAATCGCGCACTTCCTCGTGATTTTCTGGAAACACTACCGCATCGGGCTGCGACTGACGGCGGCTGTTGTCATAACTGTAGGGCCAGCGGTCGGCGGGATCGGTGAATAGATCTTCCGTGCCGACGATGTGCGCAAGCTGTGTGAGAAATTCCGCTGGCAGCTTCGATGCGCTGGTCACGGGCTCAATGCGCTCCGCCAAAGAGCTGTTCGTCAATCAAATCGCACAGGCAATGCAGGCACAGCAGATGCACTTCCTGGATGCGCGCCGTGATTTTCGCCGGTACGCGGATTTCCACGTCCTGCGATTTGAGCAGCGGCGCCATCTTGCCGCCGTCGCGGCCGCTGAGCACCACGATGTACACACCTTTCTCGTGGGCGACTTGCATGGCGCGCATGACATTCGGCGAATTGCCGCTGGTGGAAATAGCCAGCAACACGTCGCCCGGCTGGCCCAGCGCGCGCAGCTGTTTCGAGAAAATCTCGGTGTAGTCGTAGTCGTTGGAGATGGATGTCAGCGTGGAGGTGTCGGTGGTGAGTGCGATGCCGGCAAGCGGGGCGCGCTCGCGCTCGAAACGGTTCAGGAGTTCCGCGGAAAAGTGCTGGGAATCCGCCGCCGAGCCGCCGTTGCCGCAACTCATGATCTTGCGATTGGCTTTCAGGGCATTTGCCATCAGTTGCGCGGCGCTGACGATGGACGGCACCAGGGTTTTGAGCGCTGCCTGTTTGGCGGCAATGCTGTCGTTGAAAAGCTGTGTGACGCGGGCATTGAGTTCCATGGTATTCCTCGGGTCAAATCAATCGGAGCGGAAAGCGTCCTTGATCCAATCGGTCTGCATTTTTCCATCAGCGGTTTCGTTCATCGCCACCACGTCAAAGCGCAGCGGCCGGCGGCGCCAGCGGGCATCTTGTTGCAGAAAGTGCTGGGTGGCGCGCAGCAGTTTTTCTTGCTTGTGCGCATCCACGCTTTCTACCGCGCTTCCAAAGCCGCGGTCGCGGCGAAAACGCACTTCCACCATCACCAGGTTTTCGCCGTCCGTCATCACCAGATCCAGTTCGCCCTGTGGGCAGCGGTAGTTGCGAGCCAGCAGCTTGAGACCGGCGCGGCGCAATAGTTCCAGTGCCTGGTCCTCGGCTCTTTGGCCGGCAGCCAAATGTGGTGCGAGATTCACGGCGATGGGTTGGGAGTAGCCACCACGGCCGTGGGCAGCAGCGAAACTGGCGCCAGCAGTTTAGGCATACCATTCCTGAAACTCGCCCATTCCAGTTGGCGGTGGATGCGGCCGTTACTGTCCATGCTGAGTAGTCCGGTCATGCCCTGCACCGTCATGCTAAACGGCCTGCCCTTGTAGAGCAGCGGCACCAGCCGCCAGGCGTCGAAGCCCAGGGCGTACAGGCGGCTGTTGCCGGAAAAATTGCCGGGCCACAGACCCGCCACGGTTTTGCTGGTGTCGGCCGCCGCGCCGTTGGTCTCCAGCGTCCAGGGCATGTCATCGAAACTGATGCCGTCGAAATCCGTATCCGCCGGATCGCCCGGTTGGTACACCTGCGAGGTGGCGTACACCGGCACGTTGATGGCGTGATAGAAGCGCAGTTGCGGCCGGATCAGTTTGGCGTCACTGGAGTTTGCGGCCAGAAAAATGAACTGGATGTCCTCGCGGCGGCGCGGTTCGAATTGCAGGCGCGTGCCGAGGGAGCCGCCCAGTTGCTCTTCGCGGTACTGGCTGTCGTTCAGGTTGAGCAGGCGCGTGATGGGCACGGAGAAATCGCTAGCGCCCGTCGGATAGGTTTGGGCGCCCAGCAGCGTGCCTCCCAGTTGCGTGAAGCGTGCGGAAAACGCATTCATGACCCGCGTGCCCCAATCGCTCTGCGGCACCAGCGCCACACCGCGCGTCAGTCCTTCCGCGATCAGGCGATCCGCCACCTGCGCCGCTTCATCTTCCGGCGGCAGACCGAACTGGAACAATCCCGCCGGCGCGGGTTTGCCGCTGTCCAGAGTGTTGAGCGCCAGCACCGGAATTTGCAGTGAATCCAGCGCTGCAACGCCGTTTACGGCATCCTTGATGAGCGGCCCCACCACGATGTCCGCGCCCGCAGCCATGGCTTGCCGGTACGCGGCCTGTGCACCCGCCGCAGTGCCGCCGGTATCGTAGAACACGATGGCTGGGGCGCTGCCGTTGTTCGACAGCTGAAAGTACGCCGTTAACAGGCCGTCACGCACGGCGTCGGCAACCGATTGATAGGGGCCCGACAGGGGCAGCAGCACCGCGACGCGCTCTGGATAGGTCGCGAAGGCTTTTTGTTTTGCGATCAGGTCCGGGACGATGTCCTGATCGGCGGGATGATTGGGGAACTCCGCCTGCCAGGTTTGCAATTGCTGCAGCAAATTCTGCGGTCGCTGCCAGATGTTGCGGGTTATGCTGCCAAGCACCAACCAGCCGCGCGCCGTTTGTGAAATGGTTTGCGGCAGCGCCAGGATATTGAGCGGCGCGTGGCTCTGAGTTATTACCTGCCAGATATGCTGATGGTTGTCGTGGATGGCATCGCTGTTATTGTCGAGGTAGTTTTCCCGTTCACTCAGATCCTCCACGGCGGCGACCGTATCATCAAGCGCCACATGCACTTCGGCGCGCAGCTGCAGCGTTCTGGCTTTCAGTGCGTCGGGCAGCGGCGCCAGCGGGAAGTTGAAATGCTTGAGCGCAGCTTGTGGCTGTTGCGCGGCGAAATCCAGATCCGCCTTGAGCAATTCCACTCGCGCGTTTAGTGCCGGGTACAGCACCTGTTCTCGCACCTCACCCAGGAGCTTCCAGGCTTGCGCACTTTCGTGGACCTGCCACCAATCCTCCGCGGCGCTTACCAGATATTCGTTACGCTGTTCGCCCTGAACCGTCGCGGCAAGGTTTGTATAAATCTGTGCCGCATCGGCGAATTTGCCTTGCTGTTCCAATTGCGCGGCCTGGGCAGCACTGCCTTGAGGGGGCTGGCTGGGGGTAACGGCACAGCCTGTCAGCAGGCCGAGGAGGAGGGCCAGCAGGCAGAAACGGCGCATGGAACCGGGCGGATTGCCTTGCATGGATTTTGGCTTCCGGTGCAGGATGGGCGATACCGTAATCATACCTTTACGGGCGGGCCACGGAAAATCACGGGGGCAACATGGCTGAACAGAATACGGGGGCGCTTTATATAGTTGCCACGCCCATCGGCAACCTGGACGATCTTTCACCGCGGGCGCAGCACACCCTGGCCGAAGCGGACCTGATCGCTGCCGAGGACACGCGCCACACGGCAACGTTGCTTAGTCATTTCGGCATTCGCACACCGCTCTTATCGCTGCACGACCACAATGAGGCGGAACGCACGCCCGGACTGATTGATAAATTGCTGAAGGGAGCGTGCGTGGCGCTGGTCTCGGATGCGGGCACGCCGCTCATCAGCGATCCTGGTTTCGGCCTTGTGCGCGCCGCGCGCGCCGCCGGTATCCGGGTGATTCCCATACCGGGTGCCTGCGCCTTGATTGCGGCACTGTCCGCGGGCGGGCTGCCTACCAATCGCTTCGTGTTCGAGGGATTTCTGCCGCAGAAAACCGCGGCGCGACGCGCGCGGCTGGCGGAACTCGTTTCCGAAACCCGAACGCTGGTCTTTTATGAGTCCGCGCATCGCCTGGAAGCATCCCTGACCGACATGGCAAAGACATTCGGTGCAGAACGGCAGGCCGTGATTGCACGTGAACTCACCAAACTGCACGAGTCCATCCGCGGAGGAACACTTGACGATCTTGCTGGCTGGGCAAAATCGGACAGTCATGCCGCGAAGGGCGAAGTGGCGGTACTGGTGGCTGGGTCTGTTCCACAAAAGAACGCCATAAATGCCGACGCGGTGCTGGCCGTGTTGCTGGAAGAATTGCCCGTCAAACAGGCGTCGTCGCTGGCGGCGAAGATTACTGGATTGAAGAAGAACAACCTCTATGCACGCGCCGTGGAAATCCTCAAAAAAAAGAAACCGTAAACCCCTTTGGGCCCTTTAATCTGGTTTGTTTCACTTATGCAGAAAGCCGATAATGTCGCCGGAGTCGGCCGGACGGCCGCTGCGCGCAAGCGTGGAGGAAAGTCCGGGCTCCGCAGGACAGGGTGCCAGGTAACGCCTGGGGGGCACGAGCCCACGGACAGTGCCACAGAAAACACACCGCCGATGGCCTCCGGGCTCAGGCAAGGGTGAAAAGGTGCGGTAAGAGCGCACCGCGCGGCGGGTAACCGTCCGCGGCACGGAAAACCCCACCCGGAGCAAGACCAAATAGGGAAGCGCGCGGGTTCGTCCCGCAACGTGCGGTCCGCACGGCTTCCGGGTAGGTCGCTTGAGGTGCGCGGTGACGCGCATCCCAGAGGAATGGCTGTCCCCGACAGAACCCGGCTTACAGGCCGACTCCTTATATCTTCTTGATTTTGCCGGACACTGGCCTAGTGTCATCCGCGGCAATTTATTGATGAGAGGGTTTCCCGTTCCTGACATCGCTTGCAGTTGGCAATTCCGCATCGCTCCAGCCGCCGCCCATGTCCTCGATCAGTGTAACGGACGCCACCAAGCGGTTCTGTTCTATAGTTAGCAATTGTTGTTGGCTGGCCAGCAAGGTCCCCTGGGCCGCGACCACGGTTGTATACGTGACTGTGCCGGCACGGTACTGATTGAGCGAAATCTGTACGGCCTGATTTGCAGCCTGCGTGGCGGAAGCCTGGACCGTCGCCTCCTGTTCCAGAATTCGCAGGGTGGCGAGCTGATCTTCGACTCCCTGGAAGGCGGTCAGCACGGTCTGCCGGTAATTGGCAACGCTTTCGTCGTACGCCGCCTCGGCGGCGGAGACAGCCGCGCCG
This sequence comes from Gammaproteobacteria bacterium, assembly GCA_049591455.1. GTDB lineage: Bacteria > Pseudomonadota > Gammaproteobacteria > Natronospirales > REEB76 > REEB76. Next base: position 70,330 of record JBAWFA010000007.1, on the reverse strand, counting down.
TTCTCACCGCCGTTGAACAGGGTTTCGTCGGCGGCCGCGCCCAGCGACCACACCCGGTTGGACACGGATACCAGCGTGGCGAGCGGACTGCCCACGAACCCCAGCAGGGCGGACAGACTGAGATCCGGATAATACGCGGCGTCCGCGACGCCGATCTGTGCATTGGCGGCTGCCATTTGCCGTTCAGCGGCGGCGATGTCCGGACGGCGTTCGAGCAGGGTCGAGGGCACGGTCACCGGCACGCGTGGCACCGTAGCCGTCAATTCGCCGGGGGCAAGCGTGAGTTCGGACGGCGGCTTGCCGATGAGCACCGCGATGGCGTGCTCGTAAATGGCGCGTTGCACACCCGTGTTGATGGCTTGCGCTTGAGCGGCCTGCAGTTGCGTCTGGGCGGTAATGACATCCAGGCGGCTGGCGACGCCGGCGGTATACTGATTTTGCGTAATGCGCAGGGATTCCTGGTAGGCGATCACGGTTTTGTCCAGCAGCTGCTGCAACTGATCCGACGCACGCAGATTGAAATAGTTGGTGGCGAGGCTCGCCTGCGCCGATAAACGGGCGGAAGCAAGTTCCGCGGCGCTGGCTTGGGCGCTGGCCACCGCGCTTTCCTCGCCGCGGCGAATTTTTCCCCACAGGTCCAAATCCCAGCTGGCGCTGCCTTCCAGGTCGTAACTGGTTTGCGGACCGGAACCGGAATTCGTAGCAGTGGTGCCGCCGTCATTGCCGGCGGTAGCGCCGCTGCGGTTGGCACCCTGGCGGGTGGCGCCGAGGCCTAAGGAAACGCTCGGAAACAGCGAGGAGCGGGCTTCGCGCGCCAGCGCGCTGGCTTGCAGATAGACTGCGGCCGCCGCCTGGATATTCTGGTTGGAGATATCTATCTGGCGCTCCAGTTTGTCCAGTTCGGGATCCTGATAGATGGACCACCATGCTCCGCGATCAGCGTTGTCCCGGGGCTGACTGATTTTCCAGCCCTGCAATTCCTTGTAGGTGGCGGGCACTGGCGCCGAGGGACGCTGATAATTCGGACCGACCATGCACGCGGCCAGCGCGAGCGCCGGAAGTCCTGTGAGCAACACGCGACGGATCATCAATGTTCTCCTTGCACAGCCGCCGGCGGCAGGCCGTGCGGCCGATTGCCACGCCGCAACAGCCACAGACGCAAGCGGTCCAGATACAAATACGTGACCGGCGTGGTGTACAGCGTGAGCGCCTGACTGAATAGCAGGCCGCCGATCACCGCAATGCCCAGTGGCCGCCGCAGCTCGGTTCCGTAACCGGTGACGAACACCAGCGGCAGGGCGCCGAGCATGGCCGCGCAGGTCGTCATCATGATGGGACGGAAACGCAGCAGGCAGGCTTCCCGGATTGCATCCCCGGGCGAAAGGTTGCGGCTGCGTTCGGCGGTGATTGCAAAGTCAATCATCAGGATGGCGTTCTTTTTCACGATTCCTATCAGCAGGATCAGGCCGATCAGGGAAATGATGGTGAAGGGAATGTGGCAAACCGTGAGCGCGAGCAATGCGCCAACCCCCGCCGATGGCAACGTGGAAAGTATTGTGATGGGATGCACGTAACTTTCATACAGGAAGCCAAGCACTATATACACGGCCACCAGCGCGGCCAGGATCAGGATTGGCTCGCTGGCCAGCGACTGCTCGAATACCTGCGCCGTACCCTGAAAATCGCCGTGGATGGAGCTCGGCATGCCGATCGCGACTTCAGCCTGGCGGATGGCGGTCACCGCGTCGCTCAGCGATTTGCCCGGCGCCAGATTGAACGACAGGGTACTCGCCACGAACAGGCCCTGATGGTTGACCGAGAGCGGCGTGCTGCCGGGCACATACCGAGTGAACGCCGCCAGCGGTACCAGGGTTTCGGCGCTGGTGCTCACGGGCGTGCCGCTGGAAGCCGACGAGTGTCCGGTGCTGGCGATTGAGTTGATGGCGGCGTTACGCGCCGAATCGCTGGCGATGGCTGCCGCCGAGGGTGCGCCGGCGGCGCCTGAGCCAGGACCGGCTGCAGCGGTCACGGTGCCGGCCACCGCATTCGTGGATTGTGTACCGCTGGCGGCTCCACCCGAGGTACTCACGTAGATATATTTGAGCGAGTCGGGACTCTGCCAGTAACGAGGCGCTACTTCCATGACCACGTGGTACTGGTTCATTTGCTCGTAGATGGTGGAAACCTGGCGTTGCCCGAATGCGTCGTACAGTGCATTGTCAATTTCGCTTGGTGTGACGCCGAGGCGCGCAGCAGTCGGCCGGTCAATCACCAGATCGGTCTCCAGTCCACCCTGCTGCTGGTCGGAATTGACATCCTGCAGCACGGATGAGTTTTGCAGCGCGGCCTGCAGGCGCGGTGCCCATTCGTAGAGCGTCTGGGCGGAGTCGGATTGCAGGGTGTACTGGTACTCGGCATTGCTCTGCCGGCCACCCACGTGGATATCCTGGACCGATTGCATGAAAAGACGCGCCCCCGGCACGCGGCTGAGTTTTTTGCGCAAGCGGCCGATGACCTGATCGGCCGAGAGTTTGCGTTCGCTGAGTGGTTTGAGCGAAATGAACACAAAGCCGGAATTGGTTTGCCGGCCACCGGTGAACCCGACCACGTTCTCGACTGCCGGATCATGCTGGACGATGGACATGAACTGCGTGAATTTCTGGCGCATGAGCTGGAACGAGATGCTCTGGTCGGCCTGGATGCCGCCGATGATCCGGCCGGTGTCTTCCTGGGGAAAGAATCCCTTGGGAATCGTGATAAACAGCAGGATCGTGAGAGCCACCGTGGTGCCCAGTGTCAACATTACCAGTCGCGGGTGACGCAGTGACCAGTCGAGACTGTGCGCATAACCGCGGCGCAGGGAATCGAATAGCCTGGTACTCAGGCGCGGCCGTGCCCGCGCACGCATGGATTTGCGTTCGCGCAGGATTCTGGAGCACATCATGGGTGTGGTGGTAAGCGAGACCAGCAACGACACGCCGATGGCCAGCGACAGGGTGATGGCGAATTCCCGGAACAGCCGTCCCACAATGCCGCCCATGAGCAGGATGGGCAGGAACACCGCCACCAGCGACAGGCTGATGGACAGCACGGTGAAACTCACCTCGCGGGCGCCGAGCAAGGCCGCTTCCTTGCGTGACATGCCTGCCTCAATGTGGCGGGTAATGTTTTCAAGTACCACGATGGCATCATCCACCACGAAGCCGGTGGAGATGGTGAGCGCCATGAGCGAGAGGTTGTCGAGGCTGAAGCCGAGCAGATACATGCCGCCGAATGTGCCGATTATGGAGATCGGCACCGCGACGCTCGGGATGAGTGCGGCGCGCACGTCACCCAGGAACAGAAACACCACCAGGATCACCAGGATCACCGCAATCAGCAGTGTAAGCTCGGTATCATGCAGCGCCGCGCGCACAGTAGTGCTGCGGTCGAGCGCCACCGCGATGTTTATATTTGCAGGCACCGAAGCCTGGAGCGCTGGCAGCAGCGCACGCACGCCGTCAACCGTCTGAATGATGTTGGCACCCGGTTTGCGGTACAGAATCACCAACACTGCGGGGCGGCCATTCGCGAGTCCTGCATTGCGCACGTTCTCGACCGAATCATCCACCTCCGCCACGTCCGTCAGATGCACGGCGGCGCCGTTCCGATAGGCGACCACAAGCGAACGGTATTGCGCTGCCTGGGTGGCCTGGTCGTTGGTGTAGAGCTGGTAGTGATGCCCGCCGAATTCGATCGCGCCTTTGGGGCTGTTGGCATTGGCCGATGCAAGTGCGGCGCGCACGTCTTCCATGCCGATACCGTACTTGGACAGCGCAGTGGGGTTCAGTTCGACGCGCACGGCGGGCAATGAACTGCCGCCCAGATCCACTTCGCCGATACCATCGAGTTGCGAAAGCCGTTGCTGCAGCACGTTCGAGGCCGCGTTATAAAGCTGGCCTTGGGTGAGGGTGTCGGAGGTGAGCGCGAGAATCAATATCGGCGCATCGGCCGGATTGGCCTTGCGGTACGTCGGGTTGCTGCGCAGGCTGGCCGGAAGGTCGGCACGCGCGGCATTGATGGCTGCTTCCACATCACGCGCTGCCCCGTCTATGTCCCGATCGAGTCCGAACTGCAACACGATGCGTGTGCTGCCCACCGAACTTTGGGAAGTCATCTCCGTCACATCGGCGATTTCCCCCAGATGGCGCTCAAGGGGGCTCGCCACCGTCGCCGCGACGGTTTCGGGGCTGGCGCCTGGAAGCGTCGCCTGCACCGAGATCGTGGGGAAATCCACCTGCGGCAAAGGCGCCACTGGTAAATGCGGAAATGCGATCAGGCCGGCCACGGCAATGCCGACGGTCAACAGCGTGGTCGCCACCGGACGTTTGATGAATGGAGTGGCGAGACTCACGGGCGTGCGTCCTCGCGGCCCGTGCGCCAGAGACGGACGCGTTCGCCAAGCTTGTCGAAGGCAAGATAGATAACCGGCGTGGTAAACAGCGTAAGCAACTGGCTGACCAGCAATCCGCCCACGATGGCGATGCCGAGCGGGCGGCGCAATTCCGAGCCGGTGCCAGTGCCGAGCATCAGCGGCAGCGCCGCCAGCAGTGCCGCCATGGTGGTCATCATGATCGGCCGGAAGCGCAGCAGACAGGCCTGACGGATAGCTTGGCGCGGCGGCAGGCCTTCGCCGCGCTGGGCTTGCAGGGCGAAGTCAATCATCATGATGGCGTTTTTCTTGACAATGCCGATCAGCAGAACGATGCCGATGATAGAAATGATGTCGAGATCGCTGCGCGCGATCATGAGCGCTAGTAGCGCGCCGACGCCTGCCGACGGCAGCGTCGAAAGAATAGTGAGCGGATGCACGAAACTCTCGTAGAGCACACCCAAGACAATGTAAACCGTGATAATCGCCGCCAGGATCAGGAATAATTCGTTGCTGAGCGCTGCCTTGAACGCCAGCGCTGCGCCCTCGAAGGTCGTGATCACGCTTTCCGGCAGGTGGATGTTGCGCTCCACGCCTTCGATGGCGCTGACCGCCGCACCGAGAGACTCGCCCTTCGCCAGATTGAAGGAAATGGTGGCTGCGGGGAACTGGTTCTGATGGTTAATGACCATCGGCGTCTGGCGCGTTGTGATGGTGGAGATGGCCGATAGCGGTACCTGGGCATAGGTAGCCACCGAGGACGGCAGGTAGATGGAATCCAGCGAATCCAGGCTCTGCTGCATCGCCGGATCCGCTTCGAGAATGACGCGATACTGATTCGATTGGGTGAAGATCGTGGAAACGATGCGTTGACCGAATGAGTCATACAGGGCGTTATCTACCGTCGCCGGTGTGATGCCAAAGCGCGCCGCAGTACTGCGATCAATGTCGACATAGGCGGCCAGGCCCTGTTCTCCGAGGTCGCTGGCCACGTCCGCAAGCTGCGGTAACGCCTGCAGGCGGGTCAGCATCGTCCCGGACCACTGGGCCAGTTCGTCGGGATTGGTGTCTTCGAGGACAAACTGGTACTGGGTAGCGCTGACCGTGTCGCCGATGGTGAGATCCTGGGCCGGCTGCATGTACAACGTGATTCCCGGAACATCCGCGACCTCGTTTTGCAAATTGCTGATGATCTCGCTGGCATTCAGCCGCCGGTCGTCGCGTGGGCGCAGATTAATGAGGAACCGCCCGCTGTTCAGGGTGGTGTTGGTACCGTCCACGCCGACGAAAGACGACAGGCTCACCACATCGGGGTTCTTCAGGATCGTCCGCGCCAGCGCCTGTTGCCGGTCAACCATGGCGGGGAAGGAAATGGACGGCGATGCCTGCGTCACCGCCTGGATCAGGCCGGTGTCCTGGGTGGGGAAAAAGCCTTTCGGGATCACGAAATACAGCAGCACGGTCAGCACCAGGGTCGCGACCGCGACCAGCAGCGTGGCGCGCTCGTGTTCCAGCACAAAATCAAGGGTGCGCTCGTAACGAGAGATCATGGCGTCGAAGAAGCGCTGGCTCCAGGCGGAAATACGGTTTACGGGCGCGTGGGTCTGCACCTGTACATGCAACAGCTTGGAGCACAGCATCGGCACTAGGGTCAGCGAGACAACGGCCGAAATTACAATGGTCACCGCGAGCGTGATGGCAAACTCGTGAAACAGCCGGCCCACCACGTCGCCCATGAACAGCAATGGGATCAGCACGGCGATGAGGGACACTGTGAGGGAGATGATGGTGAAGCCGATTTGCTGGGCGCCCTTGAGTGCCGCAGCCAGCGGCGGTTCTCCCTGTTCCACGTAACGGGCAATGTTCTCGATCATCACGATCGCGTCGTCCACCACGAAGCCCGTGGCGATGGTCAGTGCCATGAGCGACAGGTTATCCAGACTGAAACCGATCAGGTACATCACGCCGAAGGTGCCGATGATGGAAATCGGGATGGACAGGCTGGGAATGATGGTCGCTGGCAGATTGCGCAGGAACAGGAAAATCACCAGTACTACCAGTGCCACCGCCAGTGCCAGTTCAAATTCCGTGTCGCGCACCGAGGCGCGGATGGTATTGGTGCGGTCGGTGAGCGTGGCTACGGTGACCGAAGCTGGCAGCGAGGCCTGCAGTGCCGGAAGCAGTGCCTTGACCCGGTCCACCACCGTGATCACGTTGGCACCCGGCTGACGCTGGATGTTGAGAATGATGGCGGGCGTGGTGTTCATCCAGGCGCCGAGTTTGTTGTTTTCCGCGCTTTCGTCCACCGTGGCCACGTCGGACAAATGCACTGGTGCGCCGTTGCGGTAGGCGATGATGGCGTTCAGGTAGGCATCGGGGCTTTGCAACTGATCGTTGGCGTTGATGGTGTAGGACTGGGACGGACCATCGAAATTGCCCTTGGGCGTGTTGACATTCAGATTCCCGAGGGTACTGCGCAAGTCATCAATGTTGAGGCCGTAGCTCGCGAGCGCGCGCAGATTGGCGTGCACCCGCACCGCCGGCCGCGCCCCCCCGCTGATGCTCACCAGACCTACGCCAGCGACCTGGGAGATCTTCTGAGCCATGCGGGTATCCGCCATATCTTCCACCTGCGTGAGCGGCAGCGTGCTCGACATGACCGCAAGCGTCAGGACCGGGGCATCGGCGGGGTTGACTTTCGCGTAGATGGGAGGCGCAGGCAGGTCCGCGGGCAGAAGGTTGCCGGCGGCGTTCAGTGCCGCCTGTACTTCCTGCTCGGCGATGTCTAGGCTCAGGTTCAGATCAAACTGCAGGGTGATGACCGAGGCCCCCGCCGAAGAAGACGAGGACATCTGGTTCAAACCGGGCATTTGGCCGAGTTGCACTTCCAGCGGGGCGGTGACCGATGTGGTCATCACATCCGGGCTCGCGCCCGGATAAAGGGTTTGCACCTGGATGGTCGGGTAGTCCACCTCAGGGAGCGCCGACAACGGCAGAAACAGATAGCCCACGGCGCCGGCAAGCACGATGGCCGCCATCAGCAGGGACGTGCCAACAGGGCGGAGGATAAAGAGACGCGACGGATTCATGCCGGGATGCTCGCCACCTGAAACCGGGGTCAGGAACTGCCAGATGGCGGCGGCGTGGGGGAGTGACGGCGGTATCTCGAGCCTTTGTATTTTGTGGATCGTGACTGGGCGGTGGCCGTACCTGGCGCGGATGCGGCGCTTGCAGGGGCCTTCGGCAGCATCACCTTAGCGCCGTCGCGCAACTGTTCGGCGCCGTCGGTGACCACCCGGTCTCCGGGGTTGAGTCCCGAGAGTATGGCGACACGTTCGTTGTCTGTGGGACCCAGGGTCACCTTGCGCAGCGATACCGTGTCGTCCGGATTGACGAGGTACACGAATGTACCAGGCGCACCGCGCTGAATGGCCGCCACCGGCACGACCGTCGCATTCTTCAGAACATCCACCAGCAATTGCACGTTTACGAACTCATTGGGGAACAACCGGTTATCGGTGTTCTTGAACAGCGCGCGTAACTGCACCGTGCCGGTGGTGGTATTGACCAGGTTGTCCACGGCCGTGAGCGTGCCGACGGCAAGCTTGTCGGTATTGGTGCGGTCATAGAGTGTCGCCGGCAACTGCGCACCGGCGTTGACGCGCTGCATCACCTGCGGGATGTTGTCTTCCGGAAGAGTGAATATCACGCTGATCGGCGACAGTTCCGTGATGACGACGATGCCGCTGGTGTCAGATGTTTGCACATAGTTGCCGACGTCAACCTGGCGCAGTCCGACGCGGCCGGAGACTGGCGCGACGATGTGGCAATAGATCAAATTGAGTTTGGCGTTGTCTATCGCGGCCTGATCGGATTTGACCGTGCCCTGATATTGTTCGACAAGATAGGTCTGGTCTTCGAGTTGTTGTGCCGAGATCGAATCCTCGGCGGCCAGTTTTCGATAGCGCGCCAGATCACTTTGTGCTTGGTGCAGCAGTCCCGTATCATGTGAAAACTGACCTTGAGCCTGTTCCAGGGCGACTTCATACGGACGCGGATCAATCTGGGCGAGAAATGCGCCTTTCTTGACCATTTGACCTTCAGTGAATCCGAGCTTCATGAGCTGGCCGTTGATTTGTGTTTGCACGGTCACCATCGAGAGCGGCGTGACAGTGCCAAGGGCGGTGAGCGTGATCGGAATATCGCCGCGCACGGCCGCCGCCGCCTGCACGGGTTGTGGCCCGCTGAATTGACCGGATCGGCGGCGTGCCTGGCTGTGCGCCGGCAGGATTACGGCGGTAATGATGGCTGCGACGGCGAGCATCAGCACCACTACTATGACCCACGCATATTTGAACCGTTTGGTGCGAGCGTGATCTGGATTGAATGACATGTTCATGTTCTGTGATCCGTGATAATCAAGGTTCGATAGTCTGAAAATCCGGCAAGCATTATCGCAGAATTCTGTTAATTGAAATTTCGAATGTAGGCTTGTTACTTTTCGTAACAATTCCGGATAATTGGCGCTGTTACATTTCGTAACAATTCCGACGATTTGCCTGGCGCAACTCTGTCCACGCAGCCAATGTACGGTTTATTCTGGATAACGCGCGCGGTCACGCAGGAAATAGCAAGAAGCGGCACTGATATATACCGTGCATGGCGCGGATTTTCGAAAGGAGCATGCAATGCCTGATAGAACGACACAGATATTCAAGGCAGAAACCTTGCATCGCTTGCACCAGGCTCCGCCAATTCTGGTGCTGCCCAATGCCTGGGACGCCGCCAGCGCGGCAGTATTCGAGCGTGCCGGCGCGCGTGCCATTGCCACCACCAGCGCCGGCGTCGCCAATAGTCTCGGCTATGCCGACGGCCAGCATGCGCCACTTGACGACGTGCTGGCGATAACGGCGCGCATGGTGGCTGCGGTACGGGTGCCATTGAGTGCGGATATGGAAACGGGCTACGGTAACACCCCCGATGAATTGGCGGCGGTCATCCAGCGGTTGATCGAAACCGGTGCGGTGGGCGTCAATTTGGAAGACAGTCTGCCGGCAGGTTCGAAACAGCCGTTGCATGAAATCGCGGAACAGCAGGAACGCCTGCAGGCCGTACGTCGCGCGGCAGATGCCCTAGGTATGCCGCTGGTGATCAATGCCCGCACGGATGTGTTCCTGCACCAGGTGGGCGTGCCGGCCACACGCCTGGACGAGACCCTGCGACGGCTTCAAGCCTACCGGCAGGCGGGAGCTGACTGCCTGTTCGTGCCCGGCATCCACGATGCCGCCGTTATTGCGGAACTGGTCCGGGAGCTTAAGGCCCCGCTTAATATTCTGGCAGGACCGGAGACTCCGTCGGTTTCAGATTTGGAAACTCTCGGAGTAGCCCGGGTCAGCGTCGGCTCGGGTCTGCACCGGGCCAGTTTGGCGTTTGCGGAGCAGTTGGCCGGGAAATTTTTGGAAGGCGGCGGATTCAAGTCGCTGGCGTGCGATCTCACGTATGTCCAGCTAAATGATTTATTGAGCCGGGATCACGTGCGTTATTGACTTTCAGTCAGTTTTAGCCGACATGTGGTGAATTTTTAGCCAATCTGCAACCCTGAACCTGTAAAGTGGGACGCGATCGCCATAAGTGCATGCAAAATCACGGCTTACGACTTAATGTACCCTCTAAGATGGCTTTCCAAGCTGCTGATTCTTGAGTCTTTATTTTCAAGAAACCTCGCATAAACAACACCTAAGCCCCTGTCCCACAAGCATTTTCTTGTGATTTGCCCTTGACGAGGCGTAAATCACTTTCTATAGTGTGTTGTGGTGGGAAGAAGTGGGATGAAATGGGATCATCCAGATAGCGGGGTGGACATGTGTTTCGCGGCGTAAACAATCTGACGCTGGATGCCAAGGGACGGCTTGCGATTCCGGCGCGTTATCGCGAACGTCTGACGGAAGCCTGCAACGGTCAATTGGTGGTCACCATTGACCGCGGGTATTACCTCCTTATTTATCCACTGCCGACCTGGGAAGAAATCGAAGCCAAGCTGGTGCATCTGCCCAGTCTGCATCCGCAGGTGCGCGAATTGCAGCGCCTGCTGGTAGGCCATGCCACCGAAGTGGGCATGGACAGTCACGGCCGCGTATTACTGCCACCGGAATTACGCGAATTCGCACGGCTCGAGCGCGAGGTGGTGCTGCTCGGCCTCATGAACAAGTTTGAACTGTGGGACAAAGCTGCCTGGGACGCCAGGCGTGAAGAAAGCCTCGCAGGCGATCACGGCGCAGGCGGCGGCTTGCCGGAGGAACTCGCCAGGCTTTCTTTGTGACCCCTATGGATACCGGACATGTGCATCGGCCGGTGTTGCTCAAGGAAGCGGTGGAGCGGCTCGCGGTGCGGGCAGATGGTGTGTACGTGGACGGTACCTTCGGGCGTGGCGGACACACCCGCGAGATCCTGGCGCGGTTGGGGCAGCAGGGAAGCTTGATTGCGATTGACCGGGATCCGGAAGCGGTGGCGGTTGGGCAGGCGCAGTGGGGTGATGACAGGCGGTTTACGCTACACAGAGGTGCGTTTTCCATGCTGGAGCATATTGCTCGGCAAACGGGTGTGACGGGGCAGGTGAACGGCGTATTGCTGGACCTGGGTGTGTCTTCTGCACAACTCGACGATCCAAAGCGGGGTTTCAGTTTCATGTCCGACGGTCCACTGGACATGCGCATGGACCCGGATGCGGGGGAGAGCGCCGCTGAATGGCTCACACAGGCGGAAGAAAAAGAACTCGCCGATGTGATTTATCAATATGGCGAAGAGCGTTTTGCAAAGCGCATCGCCCGCGCCATCGTTGCGGTGCGCGCCTCCACTCCCATTGCCACCACACGACAGCTCGCCGCTATCGTGAGCGGGGCGGTTCTTAGACGTGAGCGCAACAAACATCCCGCCACGCGGACTTTCCAGGCCCTGCGTATTTTCATCAACGGCGAATTGGAAGAACTGGCGAGCTGTCTGGATCAATGTCTGAGGGTTCTGGCACCGGGTGGACGGCTCGCGGTCATCAGCTTTCACTCCCTGGAAGACCGCTTGGTCAAACGCTTTATCCGCAGCCACAGCCGGGAAATGCCGCCGGATCCGCGCGCCCCCTGGGTCCGGTCAAATGCGAATCCAAGTTTGCGTCCAGTTGGCAGGGCGGTGCATCCGGACAGGGCGGAAATCGCCCTCAACCCGCGCGCCCGCAGCGCGGTACTGCGGGCGGCGGCGCGTCTGCCATGAAGCTGCCCCGCGCGGTGCTGGCCTTGCTGATCGTCGCGGTGTTCCTGAGTGCGCTTGCGGTCATAGATGCGCGCCACGAGAACCGCATGCTGTTCGCGCAACTGCAGCAACTGCGCCAGCAGCGCGACCAGATCAATGTTGAATGGGGGCAGTTGCTGCTCGAGCAGAGCACTTGGTCAACGCACGCGCGCATCGAACAAATGGCGACGCAAAAACTGGACATGCAGATACCGCCGCATCCCCAGATCGTAGTGGTGCATCCATGAGCGCGCGGGATGTGGAAAATACCTCCCGGAGTTGGCGCAGCATTGCGGTGCTGGGCGTGTTTATCTTGGCGGCTGTGGCCCTGATCGGGCGGGCCGTGTATCTGCAGATGTTTGACAACCAGTTCCTGCAGGACCAGGGCAAGGAACGCCATCTGCGCGTGGTCCAGATTCCCGCCCACCGCGGCATGATCCTGGATCGCAATGGACAGCCGCTGGCAGTCTCCACGCCGGTGGATTCCATCTGGATGAATCCCCAGGAAATCTCCGATGCCCTGGGACGCATTCCCGAACTGGCTCGCGCACTCGGCCTGCGCAGCGCGGACATTGCGCAGTTAGTACGCCAGAACCACGACAAGGAATTCGTCTATCTGGTGCGCGGTCTCGATCCCTATGCGGCGCAGCGAGTACTGGCTCTGGATATCCCCGGCGTGTACAGCCAGCGCGAATACCGCCGCTATTATCCCGCTGGTGAAGTTACGGCCCACGTGCTGGGGTTCACCAACGTGGATGACTCGGGCCAGGAAGGCCTGGAACTCGCCTACAACGACTGGCTGCGCGGCGTGCCCGGTGCCGAGCGCGTGATCGTGGACCGCTACGGGCGTTCGGTGCAGGACGTGGAAAGTCTGCGCGCGCCGCGGCCCGGCAAGGACCTGGTAGCCAGCATTGATCTGCGCGTGCAGTATCTCGCCTACCGCGCCCTCAAGCAGGCGGTGCTGGAACAGGGGGCGAAATCCGGTTCCATCATCGTTATGGATGCAAAGACCGGCGAAGTGCTGGCCATGGCAAACCAGCCATCCTTCAATCCCAACAACCGCGGTGATTTTCAGGCGAGTTTCTACCGCAACCGCGCGGTAACCGATCAGTTCGAACCCGGTTCCAGCATGAAACCCTTCGCCATCCTGGCGGCGCTGCTCTCGGGCCGTTACACGCCCAATACTATCGTCAACACCGCGCCGGGTTTCTACAAAGTGTCGGGTTATACCATCCGCGACGACAACGACTATGGCGCCATCAATCTCACCACCATCCTGGAGAAATCCAGCAACGTGGGCGCCAGCAAGATCGCCTTGTCGCTCAGCCCTGAATTGCTGTGGAACACGCTGTCGGCCTTCGGCTTCGGCCATTTGAGCGGCAGCAGTTTTCCGGGCGAAGCGCCGGGTGCGCTGTCCGCGTATCGCGGCTGGTCCATCGCTCAGCAAGCCACCATCTCCTACGGATATGGCGTTGCGGTAACCGCGCTTCAACTGGCGGATGCTTACGACATCATCGCCGATGATGGTATGCGCATCCCGCCGAGTTTCGTGCGGCTGGACGCACCGCCAACCGGACAGCAGGTGATTCCCGCGGCGGCGGTCGTGACGCTCCGTCACATGCTCGAGACCGTGGTGTCCAACGAAGGCACTGGCAAACTCGCGGACATAGCCGGGTATCACATCGCCGGAAAGACCGGCACGGCACACGTCGCCGAGAACGGCGGCTATTCCGACAATGACTATATATCGGTGTTCGCGGGCATCGCGCCCGCCACCGATCCGCGGCTGGTGACAATCGTCGTCATCCGCGAGCCGAGCCGCGGCCAGTATTACGCTGCAACGGTAGCGGCCCCGGTGTTCGCGCGCGTCATGAGTGGCGCGCTGCGTCTTCTGGATATTCCGCCGGATGATCTCGGCACGCTTACCACCACCGCCTATGTGGTGAACCTGGGGCACGCATCATGATGGCGCAGGCGCGATCCATGGGCGGTACGCGACTGGCGGAAATCCTGCGCGGCGAAGCGGAAATTCCGCCGAGCCGCGATATGCCATTACAAGGTTTGGCACTCGACAGCCGCGAGGTGCGCCCCGGGTATCTGTTTTTGGCGATCCGCGGTCACGCGCATCACGGCCTGAAACATCTGGCAGATGCCCGCGCCCACGGCGCGGTGGCGGTGGCTTACGACCCCGAGGGCGCGGTGAAATACCTGCCGGCGCTCAAGGGCCTGCCGGCGTTCGCGGTACGCGCACTCGATCAGCATGCAGGCCTCATGGCCGCACGCTTCTACGGCGATCCTTCCATTACCCAAAACGTGATGGCGGTAACCGGTACCAACGGCAAAACCTCCGTGAGTCTCATCACCGCGCAAATCCTCACTGAGCTCGGCAAACCCTGCGGACATTTAGGCACACTGGGTTACGGCCTGTATGGCAAGCTCGAGGAACCAACGCACACGACGCCGGATGCCGTCAACGTGCAGCGCTGGCTGGCGCGCTTCCGCGACTGGCGCGCGCATTACGTGAGCATGGAAGCCTCGAGTCACGCCCTGGACCAGGGACGCATGCAGGGTGTACATGTGACAGTGGCGGTGTTCACTAATCTAACCCGCGATCATCTGGATTATCACGGCAGCATGGAAAGTTATGCCGCGGCCAAGCGCCGGCTGTTCGAGATGCCGGGTTTGAAATACGCAGTTATCAATCTGGATGATACTTTCGGTCGGGAACTGGCGCGCACGCTGCCAAGCGGAGTTGAGTGCATCGGTTGCATGCTCGAAAGCGTGCACCCAACGCAGGGCAGAAGCTTGCGCGCCACGCATCTCGCGCTGCATTCCGGTGGCATGCGATTCGACGTAGAGGGTGATTTTGGCAGCGGGCACATTGATTCGCATCTTCTCGGCCAGTTCAACGTCCAGAATCTGCTCCTGGTGCTTGGTGTGCTGCTGGCACTGGATATCCCGTTTGCGGAGGCACTGCAGGCCGTAAGTCTGGCGCGCACCGTGCCGGGACGCATGCAATGTTTCGGTGGTCATGCGCCTCAGCCGCTGGTGGTGGTGGATTACGCCCACACGCCGGACGCGCTCGAGAAAGCGCTCACCGCGGCGCGCGCGCATTGCAACGGACAACTTTGGTGCGTGTTCGGTTGTGGCGGCGAACGCGACCGGGGCAAGCGTCCGCAGATGGGCGCTATCACCGAACGGCTCGCTGACTGGATAATTGTCACCGATGACAATCCGCGTCACGAAGACGGCGATGCCATTGTCGCGGAGATTCTGGCGGGTATTCACGAGCGTAAACGCGTGCGGGTGCAGCGCGATCGTGCCCAAGCCATCGCGTATGCGATTCACGCTGCCGCAGCACAAGACGTGGTACTGGTGGCCGGCAAGGGGCATGAAAATTATCAGGTCATCGGCGACCGTAATCTGCCCTATAGCGACCGCGACGCGGTGATGGCACTGCTCAAGGGAGCGGGTCCGTGAGCGCGCACTGGCTGTCCGAAGTCGCGTCTGCCACCGGCGGAAAATTGATCGGCACCGACCGGGAATTCCTTCGGATCGGAACGGACACGCGCAAACTCATGGCGGGCGAATTGTTCGTGGCGCTGCGCGGGCCGAGGTTCAACGGCCACGAATTCGTAACCCAGGCCGAGAAACTCGGGGCCAGCGGCGCGTTGGTGGAACATCCGCTGGCCTGCCATCTGCCGCAAATCGTGGTGAGCGATACGCGCCGCGCCCTGGGCGCGTATGCCACCTATTGGCGCGGGCGTTTCGCCATCCCCGTGATCGGCGTCACCGGCTCCAACGGCAAAACCACGGTCAAGGAGATGATTGTCAGCATCCTGCGTCAACGCCATGTCACGCTTGCCACCCGCGGCAATCTGAACAACGACATCGGCGTGCCGCTGACGTTGCTCGAGATGAATGAGCAACATCGTGCCGCGGTCATCGAGATGGGCACCAATCATCCGGGCGAGATTGAATACCTGGCGCGATTGACTTCCGCCACCGTGGGTGTGGTCACCAACGCCGGTGCAGCACATCTCGAAGCGCTCGGCAGCGTGCGGAATGTGGCGTTGGAAAAAGGCGCGCTGTTCAGCGGTTTGCGTGCTAACGGTATCGCCATCATCAATGCCGATGACGAGCATGCGGCCTTGTGGCGGGAATTGACCGGTCAGCGCCAGCATCGCAGTTTTGGCCTGAGCGAACAGGCGGATTTCCATCCACAGCCCGGTTCACTCAAGCCCGTGCCCACCGGCGTGTGGGAATTCCGGCTGGTATCGCCGGTGGGCGATGCCACGATCCATCTGTCACTGCCGGGCCGACACAATGTGCTGAATGGTCTCGCCGCCACTGCGGCCGCCACGGCCGCGGGTGCGAGCCTGGATGATGTCATGACCGGGCTTGCCAACACGCCGGTTACCACCGGCAGATTGATCGTGATGCCCGGCGTGCGCGGATGTCGGCTCATTGACGATACCTACAATGCCAACCCCCTGTCTCTCAGGGTGGCCATGGAATTTGCCCTGAGTCTCGGTGACCCCGTGTGGCTGGTGCTCGGCGATATGGGCGAACTGGGGGAGCACGCGGCCGGCTTGCACGCGGACTGCGGCGAGTTGGCGCAACGGCTGGGTGTTGTGCGTCTCGTGAGCTTCGGCAGTCTAAGTCTGCACGCTACGGAACAATTCGGTGCGGGCGCCGAACATTTTGTGGACCGGGAGGCATTGATTGATGCATTGCGCACGGGTGTGCGTTCGGGCATCACGCTGCTGATCAAGGGTTCGCGCAGTATGCGCATGGAGCGCATCGTGGAGGCCTTGCGCGCCTCACAGACGCTCGGCCAGTCCGCGGGCGGGAGCTGAACCATGCTGTTGTTCCTTACCGAATACCTGACGCGCTATCACTCGGCATTCAACGTATTCTCCTATCTGACCTTCCGCGCCATTCTGGGTGTGCTCACGGCGCTCGTGCTGTCGTTCCTGACCGGACCTGCCATGATCCGTCGGCTGAGCTTGCGTCAGATCGGCCAGCGGGTGCGCAACGATGGCCCGCAATCGCATCTTGCCAAAGCCGGCACGCCCACCATGGGTGGGACACTGATTCTGGTCACCATCATCCTCGCCACGCTGTTGTGGTCGGACCTGCGCAACCGTTACGTGTGGATTCTCATCGGCGTGACCGTTGGCTTTGGGCTGGTCGGCTTCGCGGATGATTACAAGAAACTGGTGCTGCGGAATTCCAAGGGGTTGTCGGCTGCCAGCAAGTATTTCATGCAGTCCATGTTGGGTCTCGCGGCGGCCGTGGCGCTGTACGCCAGCCACCGGGGTACACCGGAAATCGAATACATCGTGCCGCTGTTGAAGCATGTGTCGGTGAACTTCGGCGGATTTTTCATCCTTATCACCTATTTCGTGGTGGTGGGCATGAGCAATGCGGTGAATCTCACCGATGGCCTGGACGGCCTCGCCATCATGCCGGCGGTGATGGTGGGCGGCGCGCTCGGCGTGTTCGGGTACGCCGCCGGCAATTTCAATTTCGCGCATTACCTGACCATTCCGTATCTGCCGGGCACCGGCGAGGTAGTGGTGTACTGCGGCGCATTGGTCGGTGCGGGTCTCGGATTTCTGTGGTTCAACGCCTATCCCGCTCAGGTATTTATGGGCGACGTAGGCGCGCTGGCGCTGGGCGCGGCGCTCGGCACGCTCGCTGTGATCGTGCGCCAGGAGATCGTGCTGTTCATCATGGGCGGCGTGTTCGTCATGGAAACCGTTTCTGTCATTTTGCAGGTGGGCTCGTTCAAGCTCACCGGCCGGCGTCTGTTCCGCATGGCACCGTTGCACCACCACTTTGAATTGAAGGGCTGGCCGGAGCCACGCGTTATTGTGCGTTTCTGGATCATCACCGTGATCCTGGTGCTGGTCGGTCTTTCCACCCTGAAGGTGCGTTGAGAAATGCGCATACACATGCCTCAACACAGGATCAAGACGCTCATCGTCGGCCTCGGCAAGACCGGGTTGTCCTGCGCGCGTTTCCTCGCGGCGCAGGGCATGGACGTGGCGGTCACCGACAGCCGCGAACGGCCACCTGGCCTGAAGGAGTTGCACAACAGCGTGCCGGACGCCGCGGTGTTCCTGGGTGGTTTTTCCGAGGAAGCGCTCCGACATGCGGATCAGGTGGTGGTGTCGCCCGGCATTGCAGTGGCGACACCTTTCATTGCCAAGGCACGAGCCCTGGGGTTGCCGGTATTCGGCGATATCGAATTGTTCGCGCGCCAAGTTCGATCACCGGTGGTGGGCATCACCGGCTCCAACGGCAAGAGTACCGTGACCACACTGCTGGGTTTGATGGCGGAGCGTGCCGGCGTCGAGGTGCGTGTGGGCGGTAACCTCGGCACGCCGGCGCTGGACTTGATCCGGGAGCCCGAGCCGCAACTGTACGTGTTGGAGCTGTCCAGCTTCCAGCTGGAAATCACCGATTCTCTGCACTGTGTCGCGGCCACTGTGCTGAATATCTCGCCCGATCACATGGATCGCTACGCCACGCTTGCGGATTACGCCGCCGCCAAGGCGCGCATCTTCGCGCATTGCGATACGGCAGTGATCAACCGTGAGGATGGCTGGGTGCGAAAGATGGTTGCGTCGACGCACAAACAGGTGAGCTTCGGCCTGGATGCAACCGATGACCGCAATTTCGGTGTCCTCGTGCATGAACAGCGGCTTTGGCTGGCGCGCGGCCATGAAAAATTATTGCGTGTGGATGAACTGCGTATCCGTGGCGATCATAATCTGGCGAACGCGCTCGCGGCACTCGCTGTGGGTGAAGCCGCAGGCCTGCCCATGGATGCGATGCTGACGGCGCTCGGCGAATTCCGCGGCCTGCCGCACCGTATGGAATTCGTGGCGGCGGTACGTGGCGTCAATTGGTACAACGATTCCAAGGGCACCAATGTGGGCGCAACACTCGCTGCCGTGTCTGGTCTGGCGGGACCACTGGTGCTGATTGCGGGTGGCGACGGCAAGAATCAGGACTTCGCCCACTTGGCGCAGGCCCTGGTCGGCAAGGCGCGCGCCGCGGTGTTGCTGGGCAAGGACGCGGCGGCTCTTGAACAGGCCATTGCCGGCCGCGTGCCGGTGGAAAGGGTCAAGGACATGGACGCGGCGGTGAAAGCTGCAGCCAAACTCGCCCGCCCCGGTGATCTGGTGTTGCTGTCGCCTGCCTGTTCGAGCCTCGACATGTTCGACAACTTCGAACATCGCGGCCGTTCGTTCGTGCAGGCGGTGAGCAGGCTCGCCGATGTCTGAAACCAAACCCATAGCCGGCACCAGCGCCTTTCAACCGGACCGGGTGCTGATCATGACAGCCGCCGTGATACTGGTCGTGGGGCTGCTGATGGTGGCTTCCGCCTCCATCACGCTCGCGGACAAGATGACCGGCAATCCGTTCTATTACCTGGAACACCAGATGGCGTATGCCATCGTCGGACTGGGGTGCGGATTCGCTGTCTATCTGCTGCCACTATCCTTATGGCAGCGCTCGAACTTTCTGTTGCTGATGCTGGCTCTGGGGATGCTGGCGGTGGTGCTCGTGCCCGGCATCGGCCGGCAGGTGAACGGCAGCATCCGCTGGGTGGTGCTGGGGCCGTTCCGTCTCCAGGTCTCAGAGCCGGCGCGCTTGCTGATACTTATATATATCGCCGGTTACTGCGTGCGTCGTCGCGAAGAACTCACTTCGCGCTTCACCGGTTCCCTCAAACCCATGTTGCTGCTCGCTCTGGCGGCGTTGCTGCTGTTGGCGGAACCGGATTTCGGCGCCGCCATGGTGCTGGTCGCCACCGTCATGGCCGTACTGTTTTTCGGCGGCTCACGCCTGCGGGATTTTTTCCTGTTCCTGATATTGGGGGCGGTGGGTTTCATCGTGTTGGCGGTCGCATCACCCTATCGCCTGGATCGCATCACCGGGTTTCTGCATCCCTGGAGTCATCCGTTCGACAGCGGCTTCCAGCTTACCCAATCGCTGATCGCCATCGGCCGCGGCGGATTCTTTGGTGTGGGCCTGGGCGAGAGCGTGCAGAAACTTTTTTATCTGCCAGAGGCGCACACGGATTTCCTGTTCGCGGTACTGGCGGAGGAACTGGGGCTGCTGGGCTGTCTCGTGGTCATCAGCATGTATTTAATCCTCACTTGGCGCGCCATCGTGATTGCACGGCACGCAGCAAAGAAGGGCTTGATGTTCGGGGCCTACCTCGCCTTCGGTCTGGGACTGTGGATCGGTTTGCAGGCGTTCATCAACATGGGCGTTAACATGGGCGCGCTGCCCACCAAGGGCTTGACGCTGCCGCTCATGAGTTACGGCGGCAGCAGCCTCATCGTGATTTGCACCGCCATCGGCATGATTTTGCGCGTGGACCGGGAAACCCGGGAAGGTCATTCCTGGATGGAACGCGAGGTGGTCGCATGAGATTCGAGATGGAGATATGAAGATTGTGATTATGGCTGGAGGCACCGGTGGTCATGTTTTCCCCGCGCTCGCGGTGGCTGACGTATTGCGTACCCGTGGTCATGAAGTGATCTGGATAGGCACGCAGCATGGACTGGAGGCGCGCGTCGTGCCGGCCGCCGGTATTCCCGTGGAATGGATTGAAGTGGGCGGCATCCGCGGCAAGGGCCTGGCTACTTTGCTCAAGTCGCCGTTCCGCATCGCCCGCGCTATGACGCAGGCGTTTCACATTCTGAAACATTTGCATCCGGCGGTGGTACTGGGCATGGGCGGATTTACCAGCGGACCCGGCGGCCTCAGCGCGCGTCTGCTGGGTTGCCCATTGGTGCTGCACGAGCAGAACGCCGCGCCGGGTTTCACCAATCGTGTCTTGAGTCGTGTAGCGAAGCGGGTGCTGGAAGGTTTTCCGGCGAGCTTCGCGGCCCCGCGGCATGCGCAATACGTGGGTAATCCGGTGCGCGCCGTCATTGCGGCGCTGCCTCTTCCTGAAATACGGTTTGCAGCACGCACCGGGCCGTTGCGTGTATTGGTGATCGGCGGCAGTCAGGGCGCGAAGGTGCTCAACGACACTGTGCCGCTGGCGCTCGCTCAACTCGACGCGGCGCCGCATCCCGAAATCTGGCACCAGACCGGCGAGCGGGATGCGCCAAGCGTCGCGGCCGCGTATCGAACCGGCGGGCTCACTGCGCGCGTGATGCCGTTCATCGAAGACATGGCACAAGCCTACGCTTGGGCGGACCTCGCGGTTTGCCGTGCCGGCGCGCTCACCATTGCGGAGCTGGCGGCGGCGGGGTTGGGCGCAGTGCTGGTGCCGTTCGCAGAGGCGGTGGACGATCACCAGACCCGCAATGCGGAATTTCTGCTGTGGGCTGGTGCTGCGGAATTAATGAACCAGTCGCAGCTATCACCGCTCACACTGGCCGCCCTGCTGAAGCGTCTGCTGCTCGACCGTTCAACATTGCTGGAGATGGCCAAGCGCGCGCGCGTGCTGGCGAAACCCGATGCGGCGGTGAAAGTCGCGGATGCCTGTTTGCAGGCAGGCGGGCTTGCATGAACGAACTCATGCGCCGCATCCGCCGCATTCACTTTGTCGGTATCGGAGGCGCCGGCATGGGAGGCATCGCGGAAGTGCTCATCAACCTCGGCTATCACGTGAGCGGCTCCGATTTGAGAGAAAACACCATCACCCGGCGTCTCGCGGGATTGGGCGCGCAGGTGATGTTGGGCCACTGCGTGGAAAACCTTGCGGATACGGACGTGGTGGTGATATCCAGCGCCGTTACCGAGAACAACGTGGAAGTAGTCGCGGCGCACGCACGCCGCATCCCGGTGGTGCGGCGTGCGGAAATGCTTGCGGAACTCATGCGCTTCCGTTTCGGCATCGCCGTGGCAGGCACTCACGGCAAGACTACCACCACGAGTCTGGTGGCGAGCGTACTGTCGGAAGGTGGCCTCGATCCGACCTTTGTCATCGGTGGGCGTCTTATCAGCGCCGGCGTCAATGCGCGCCTCGGTACCGGGCGCTATCTGGTGGCGGAAGCGGACGAGAGCGACGCGTCGTTCCTGTATCTGCAGCCGTTGGTGGCGGTGGTCACCAACATAGACGCGGATCATCTCGGCACCTATGGGGGGGATTTCACGCGCTTGCGCGGCACCTTCATCGAGTTCCTGCATCACTTGCCGTTTTACGGTTTGGCGGTGCTGTGCCTGGACGATGCGGAAGTACGCCATATCCTGCCGAATGTGGCAAGGCCGGTAGTGACCTATGGCTTGAACGAGCCGGCGGATTTCCGCGCGAGCGAGATTCGCCGCGAAGGCCACAAGACCCATTTCAAGGCGTGGAAACCCGGGCAGGATGCCCCGCTCGAGATGACGCTCAATCTTGCCGGTCGGCACAATGTGCTCAACGCGCTGGCGGCCATGGCTGTTGCCCATGATATCGGGATTGGCGATAACGCAATCTGGAAAGCCTTCGCCGGTTTTCAGGGCGTGGGACGTCGTTTCCAGATTCACGGTGATATCAAAACGCCCGCTGGTACGGTGATGCTGGTGGACGACTACGGACATCACCCGCGGGAACTGGCGGCGACATTGGAGGCGGCGCGCGAAGGTTGGCCGTCACGGCGCCTCGTGGCGGCGTTCCAGCCGCATCGTTACACCCGCACCCGGGATCTGTTCGAGGATTTCGCCGAGGTATTGTCCCACGCAGATGCACTGTTGTTGCTGGAAGTGTATGCGGCGGGTGAAGCGCCCATCGCCGGCGCCGACAGCCGTGCATTGGCGCGCTCCATCCGCAACCGCGGCCGGGTGGACCCGGTGTTCGTGGCGCAGAGTCAGGATCTGCCGGATGCGTTGCTGGATGTGCTGAGGGATGGCGATCTGTTGTTGACTCTGGGCGCCGGCGACATCGGCGCCATGGCGGCGGAACTACCGCAACGCCTGTCGAACAAACATCCCGTACACCCTGCCAAAACGGGGCGACCATGAAGCGGCGCAACCATCAACGCGAGGGTGGCATCCCGCGACGTGTGCCGATGGCGGCAGCCACGGTGATGATCGTGCTGGTAGTGGTGATTGCCCTAGCGGTGCATTACGCGAAACCGTTGCTGGCAGGACCGGCGCTTACCGAACTCGTGGTTTCGGGAGGATCGCAGCACGTGCAACCACCGGCAATAAGGTCGGCGGTGTTGTCGGCGCTGGGTACGGGTTTCTTTACCACCGACGTGGAAACGGTGCGCACGGCGGTGCAAGCGGTGCCGTGGGTGGCGAGTGCGGCGGTGCGGCGCAGTTGGCCGCACACACTTTATATAGACATTGCTGAGGAAGTGCCGGTGGCGCGTTGGAACGGAGACGGCCTCATGGATGCCCAGGGCCGGGTGTTCGTGGATTCTCGCGACAGTGTCTGGTCGAAACTGCCCATGCTGTCCGGACCGGAAGGCGACGAGCCGGACGTACTGGCGCAATTCAACACTTTCTCCTCGCTACTGATACCGCGCGGGCTTTCTATCCTGCAACTGACGGTGGATGCACGCGGCGATTCCACGCTGGAACTGAACGATGGCATTGAAGTGCGTCTCGGCCGGGAGGAGTCGGAACCACGCTTGGAGCGTTTCGCCACTGTGGTACTGCCGACACTAAGCGAAAAACTCGCAACCGTGGCTTACGTGGATATGCGCTACACCAATGGGTTTGCCGTGGGTTGGGCGAGCCCGGGGGTTTCGCCGGCATGCCCGGGACATGTCGGCCCGGACGAGCGCCCGGCCACGGATGCACGGGCCGGCCTGTTCACCCGGGATGGTTCACAAAAATCATGTACTGCGCCCGCCGATGGGCATAGCAACGAGGTTGGACCGAATGTCTAGAAAAACCGACAAGCAATTGATCGTAGGCCTGGACGTAGGTACCTCCAAAGTCGTCGCTGTCGTGGGCGAGATACTGGCGGACCGCGGCATCGAGATCATCGGCATTGGATCGCACCCGTCGCGGGGATTGAAGCGCGGCGTTGTGGTGAACATCGAATCCACAGTGCAATCCATCCAGCGCGCGGTGGCGGAAGCTGAACTCATGGCCGGCTGCCAGATCCACTCGGTGTACGCCGGCATCGCCGGTAGTCATGTGCGCAGCCTGAATTCCCATGGTGTGGTGGCGATTCGCGACAAGGAGGTGACCGCTGGTGACGTGGAACGCGTGATTGACGCCGCGCGCGCCGTGAGCATCCCGGCGGATCAAAGAATTCTGCACATCCTGCCGCAGGATTTTGTGATTGACGGCCAGGATGGCATCCGCGAGCCCATCGGCATGTCCGGCGTGCGTCTGGAAGTGCACGTGCACATCGTCACCGGCGCCATGAGTGCCGCGCAAAACATAGTGCGCTGCGTGGAGCGTTGCGGCCTCAAGGTTGACGACATCATTTTGGAGCAGATCGCGTCCAGCTACGCGGTGCTCAACGACGACGAAAAGGAACTGGGCGTGTGCCTGGTGGACATGGGCGGCGGCACCACCGACATCGCGATATTCACCGATGGCGCCATCCGCCACACCGCCGTGATTCCTATCGCGGGTGATCAGGTAACCAACGATATCGCGGTGGCACTGCGCACACCCACTCATCACGCTGAGGAAATCAAGATCAAATATGCCTGTGCGTTGCCGCAGCTTGTGAGTGCTGACGAGACCATCGAGGTGCCGAGCGTGGGCGAACGTCCGCCGCGGCGTCTGGCGCGCCAGACGCTCGCAGAGGTGGTGGAACCGCGCTACGAAGAATTGTTTAGCCTGATCCAGGCAGAAATGCGCCGCAGCGGCTTCGAGGATGCGGTGCCCGCCGGCATCGTGCTCACCGGCGGTAGCGCCAAGATGGAGGGCGCAGTGGAACTGGCCGAGGAAGTTTTCCATGCACCGGTGCGTTTGGGCGTGCCGCAGTACGTCACAGGACTCGTGGACGTGGTGCGCAATCCCATCCACGCCACCGGCGTGGGCTTGTTGCTATTCGGCGCCCAAAGCCTGCCACGCGATGGCGCACAACGGCGCAACCAGAGCCATGTGAATGTGAAGGATGTATGGCAGCGGATGAAGCAGTGGTTTCAGGGTTCATTTTGACAGAAGTTTCGTTTTTAAACGTGCAGAGGAGACCGGGACATGAACTGGACAATCGAAGAGGACGTTAATCAGAGCGCCATCATCAAGGTGATAGGCGTGGGCGGCGGCGGCGGTAATGCCGTGCAACACATGGTGGCGAGCGGTATCGAGGGCGTGGATTTCATCGCCGTGAATACCGACGCGCAGGTGTTGAAGAAAATCAACGCGCGAACTACGTTGCAGATCGGTAGCAACCTCACCCGCGGACTGGGAGCCGGTTCCAATCCGGAAACCGGCAAACAGGCTGCGCTGGAGGATCGCGACCGTCTGGAAGAAGTGTTGCGCGGCAGCGATATGGTGTTCATCACCGCCGGTATGGGCGGCGGCACCGGTACCGGCGCGGCGCCAGTGGTGGCGCAGGTGGCGAAGGAACTCGATGTGCTGGTGGTGGCTGTGGTGACCAAGCCGTTTCCCCATGAAGGCAGCAAGCGCATGAAAGTGGCGGAGCAGGGACTCGCGGAACTGGCCCAGTACGTGGATTCACTCATCGTGATTCCCAACGAGAAGCTGTCCGCGGTGCTCGGCCGGGACATTCCCATGCTGCAGGCTTTCCAGGCGGCCAACGAGGTGTTGCACGGAGCGGTGCGCGGCATCGCCGACATCATCACCCGACCGGGTCTCATGAACCTGGACTTCGCCGACGTACGCACGGTGATGGCGGAGATGGGCATGGCGATGATGGGCACCGGCCAGGCGAGCGGCGAAGGCCGCGCCCAAAAGGCCACCGGCGCAGCGGTCACCAGCCCCTTGCTGGAGAACGTCAACCTGCACGGCGCCCGCGGCATTTTGGTGAATATCACCGCTGGCATGGACCTGACCATGGGCGAGTATGAAGAGGTCATGGACATTGCCCACAGTTACGCGGTGGAGGATGCGTCCATCAAGGTGGGCACCGTGCTGGACCCCTCCATGAGTAACGAAATCCGGGTGACTGTGGTAGCCACAGGCCTGAGCCGGTCCCAGGCCCAAGTGGTCCCGGAGATAAAACCGGTGGTGGCGTTAGCGCCCCAGTTGGTGCCATTGGCGCGCACCGGCAGTGACGATCGGCCCGATTGGAAGAAGCTCGAGCGGCCGGCCTATGTGCGACAGCGTGAGCAGGGAGAATTGGATACCCAGAGTCAGGAATACCTGGATATCCCGGCCTTCCTGCGGCGCCAGGCTGACTGAGCCCGGCTGCCCCGGGATCTGAGGCCGGGAGGAGGAGCCGGAAACCTTGTTAGGCGTGCGCGGCCTGTGATACCGTACGCGGTCGCGAATTTATCAATGGGCGGGAGTCGGCCGGGGGGCTGGGCGCCGCGTTTTAGTAGCAAAAGCGCTTGTCATCAGGCGCGGGACTCACACGCAGTCCCGGGTAGAACAGGTAAGACGACGGCATGCTGAAACAGCGTACGCTCAAGAATTGTATCCGCGCCACCGGCGTGGGGTTGCACACAGGTGAAAAGGTCTACATGACCTTGCGTCCGGCGGCCCCTAATACCGGAATCATATTCCGGCGTGTGGATTTGGAAAAACCCGTCGAGTTACGCGCCCATGCCGAACACGTGGGTGACACCATGCTGGGCACCACCCTGGTGAACGGCGACATTCGCATATCCACGGTGGAGCATTTGCTTTCGGCGTTCGCCGGACTCGGCATAGACAATGCCTATGTTGATTTGTCCGCCGCCGAAGTACCCATTATGGATGGCAGCGCCGGCCCGTTCGTGTTCCTGCTGCAATCCGCCGGCATCGAGGAACAGAATGCCCACAAGCGCTTCATACGCATCCGCGATGCCCTGGAAGTGCGTGATGGCGACAAGTGGGCGCGCTTCGAACCATTTGATGGTTTCAAGGTGAGTTTCCAGATTGATTTCGACCATCCCATCTTCAAGAAGCACACCCAGAGCGCCACGGTGGATTTTTCCACTACTTCCTTTGTGAAGGAGGTAAGCCGTGCACGCACCTTTGGTTTCATGCGTGACATCGAGATGCTGCGCCAGCGGCATCTGACCTTGGGCGCATCCCTGGATAACGCCATCGCACTGGACGATTACCGGATTCTCAACGAGGACGGGCTGCGTTACGAGGACGAGTTCGTCAAACACAAGATACTCGATTCCATCGGTGATCTGTATCTGCTTGGTCACAGTCTGATCGGTGCGTTCAGCGCCTACAAGTCTGGCCACGGTCTCAACAACACACTGCTGCGCGCGCTTCTGGCTAAGCAGCCGGCGTGGGAAGAAGTCACTTTCGATGATGCGGCAGCGGCACCCATCTCGTACATGACGCCGGTGCACGCGCTTTAACTGCTCACGGATTCATCCGATATGGAATGTTACTGCCGCGGTGTGCGACCACGGGCGAGTCGTCTCAACGAACGGCTGAGCGATCCTTCTTCAAGCCCGTTTGCGGTGTTTTCGAGCATCCGGCGCACTGCATCCGATAACAGGCGCGCGGCGGGTTTGAGTACTGGAGACAGTGGCGGTTCCGGCAGAATCTGCACCTTGATGGCGGTGCAGGCCAGCGCATCAGCGGCGAACTTGTATATAAGTTCACGCTGTTGATAGCGGACCGGAGTGGCGGCAGCCGCACTGTCCATGTAGATGACCAGTGTCCCGGCTTCCAGTTCGGCGCCGAGGCAATGGGGCGCCGACGCCGGCGGCAATTGGCGGCGCACCCTGTCACGCAGGCAGGTAAGCCGTCGGGCTTCCGCCGTCAACAGCTTGAGCCGGGAACCACCGGTGAGCAGCGCATCGAGGGAGTGGGATTTGGGTGTCATCATGAGCAATCGGTAACTCGGGGAATACGAACTATGAGCAGTATTTTATTCATGAAACAGGGCCGTTTGCGTCAGTTGGATCTGGGCAAACCCTTAACTCTGGCAAGTGCTGCGTCTCTGGCCATCCTGGTATGCGGCGTCTTGTTCCTGGCCGGTTATAGCGCGGCCAGTTGGTTGGCTCCGCTCCCGGCTCATGCGCAGGCCTGGGAAACTCGATTCAGTTTCCAGGCGACGGAGGTGGCGCGCGCCAAACAAGTCGCCCAAGCCAATATTGATGCGTTGTCCGCCAAGGTGAGCGAACTGCAAGCGCACATCATGCGGCTGGATGCGCTCGGCCAGCAGCTTACCCGCATGGCGGGCCTGAAGAAAGGCGAATTCGATTTCAACACCCCTCCTGCTGAAGGTGGTCCGGAAGTCAGCGGGCCCGTGCAGCACGTGGCATTGCCCGATTTCATTGACAGCCTCGATCAGCTCTCCACGCAGATCAGCACACGCGAGCAACAGCTTACGGTGCTGGAAAGCCTGCTCATGAACCGCAATGTCCAGTTGCAGGCACGGCCCTCGGGTCCACCGTTAGTGGAAGGCTACGAGAGTTCGCCGTTCGGCATGCGCATTGATCCGTTTACGGGGGAGCTGTCGTTTCATCCGGGCATAGATTTCGCCGGCCCCGAAGGCGAACCGGTGGAGGCTGTGGCCGCGGGGGTTGTGACTTGGGCTGGGCCGCGCTCCGGTTACGGCAACATGGTGGAGATTGACCATGGCAACGGTTACGCCACGCTCTATGGCCACAGCGAAAAGGTTCTGGTGCATGTGGGAGAGGTGGTGAAAAAAGGCCAGGAAATTGCCTTGCTGGGTTCCACCGGCCGTTCCACGGGTCCCCACGTGCACTTTGAAGTCTTATACAATGGCAAGCCGGTCAATCCGGCGCAATTTGTGAATGCCTCGGGGCGGGTGCGGGTGGCCGCGATGCCCCGGAGCCTGGACTGACAGGGCGTTGGAAAGGCCCATTCCCGGCTCTTTCGGCCGCTGTTCCCGCCTTCTGTCCGCAATTCCAGTCCGCGGCAGCCTGACCCCACCGGAACCACCTTGAAACCAGGCCGGGGTGCCTACATGGCATGCTGGCACGCGGGATTATGAACGGACGCATTAGACAAGCCGAAATGCACGGATAAAACCATGGCGAATAGTCTTCTGAAAAAAGTGTTCGGCAGCCGCAACGAGCGCCTGTTGCATGGCATGCAGCGCATCGTCACGCACGTCAATGGCTTGGAACCGCAGATGCAGGCGCTAGAGGATGAGGCCCTCAAGGCCAAGACCGCGGAATTCCGCGAGCGCCACGCGAAGGGAGAAAGCCTCGATGACTTGCTGCCGGAAGCCTTTGCGGCGGTACGCGAGGCGGCACGCCGCAATCTTGGCATGCGCCATTTCGATGTGCAGCTCATCGGCGGCATCGTTCTGCACCGCGGAAAGATCGCCGAGATGCGCACCGGCGAAGGCAAAACCCTGGTGGCGACGCTCGCGGTCTATCTCAACGCCATCCCGGGGCAGGGAGTGCACGTGGTAACCGTGAACGATTACCTGGCGCAACGCGACGCGGACTGGATGCGGCCGGTATACGAGGCCTTGGGGATGACTGTCGGCGTGATCCTGGTGGGTCAGGATCCGGCCGTCAAACGCGATGCCTACGGCACTGACATCACCTATGGCACCAACAACGAATTCGGCTTCGACTATCTGCGTGACAATATGGCGTTCCGGCTTGAGGACAAGGCCCAGCGCCAACTGCATTACGCCATCGTGGACGAAGTGGACTCGATCCTGATTGACGAGGCTCGCACGCCGCTCATCATTTCCGGCGCGGTGGAAGACAACACCGAGCTGTATCGCAAGGTCAACGTGCTGGTGCCGCGGTTGAAAAAACAGGAGGAAGAGGACGGTCCCGGCGATTACAACATGGATGAAAAGACCAAACAGGTCTATCTCACGGAAGAGGGTCATGAGCGCATCGAGGAATTGCTGGCCAAAGCCGGGTTGCTCAAGGAAGGCGACTCGCTTTACGACGCTGCCAACATCATGCTCATGCACCAGATAAACGCGGCACTACGCGCCCATGCGCTGTATCACCGTGAAGTGGATTACATCGTCAAGGACGGCGAAGTGGTAATCGTGGACGAATTCACCGGCCGCACCATGCCGGGCCGGCGCTGGTCCGACGGGCTGCATCAGGCCATCGAGGCCAAGGAGGGCGTGAAGATCCAGGCAGAGAACCAGACGCTCGCGTCTATCACCTTTCAGAACTATTTCCGCTTGTACAAGAAGCTCGCCGGCATGACCGGCACTGCCGACACCGAGGCGGCGGAATTCCACGAAATCTACGGTCTGGAAGTAGTGGTGATCCCCACCAATCGGCCCATGATCCGTAAGGACAATCCGGATCATGTTTATCTCAGCACCAAGGGCAAGTTCCAGGCAGTGATCGCCGATATCCGCGAGGCCCACGGCCGCGGCCAGCCGGTGTTGG
The DNA here is from genome assembly GCA_049591455.1 of Gammaproteobacteria bacterium. Classification (GTDB taxonomy): domain Bacteria; phylum Pseudomonadota; class Gammaproteobacteria; order Natronospirales; family REEB76; genus REEB76. The sequence continues at coordinate 40,234 of JBAWFA010000007.1, read as the reverse complement.
TGGGTACGGCGTCCATCGAAACCTCGGAATATCTTTCATCGCTGCTCAAGAAAGAAAAAATCCAGCACGAGGTGTTGAACGCCAAGCAGCACGAACGCGAGGCCCACATCATCGCCCAGGCCGGCCGGCCGGGCACCGTTACCATCGCCACCAACATGGCCGGCCGCGGCACGGACATCGTGCTGGGCGGAAGTCTCGACGTCGAATCCAGGGCTTTGCCGCCCGAGACCAGCGAGGCGGAGCGTACTCAGGTGCGTGAAGCCTGGCAGCAGCGTCACGATGCGGTGCTGGCGGCGGGCGGCCTGCATATCATCGGCAGCGAGCGACACGAATCGCGGCGCATAGACAACCAGTTGCGCGGCCGCTCCGGCCGCCAGGGCGACCCCGGTTCCAGCCGTTTCTATCTGGGACTCGACGACAACCTGATGCGTATCTTCGCCGGCGACCGGGTGAAGGCCATCATGGAGCGCTTCGGTGTGCAGGGCGACGAGGCCATCGAGCATCCCTGGGTCACCAAGGCCATCGAGAATGCCCAGCGCAAGGTGGAAGCCCACAACTTCGACATCCGCAAAGAACTGCTGGAATACGACGATGTGGCCAATGACCAGCGCAAGGTCATTTACGAGCAGCGCAATGAATTGCTGCATACGACCGATGTGGCCGGCACCATCCAGAATGTTTACACCGACGTTATCAACGGCACCATCAACGACTACATACCGCCGCAGAGCGTGGAAGAGCAATGGGATATCGCCGGCCTCACGGAGACCCTGGAGCGGGAATTCGGCCTCAAGCTCGACATCAAAGGCTGGCTCGAAAGCGACGAAACCCTCCATGAGGAGCCACTGCGCAAGAAGATCATTGATGCGTTCACGGAATCCTACAAACTCAAGGAACAGCAGACCGGCGCGGAGGTCATGCGCCAGTTCGAAAAGGCGGTACTCTTGCAGGTGCTGGACAACCTGTGGCGCGAACACCTGGCGAACATGGATTATCTGCGCCAGGGAATACATCTTCGCGGTTATGCCCAGGTCAATCCCAAGCAGGAATACAAGCGTGAAGCCTTCGAAATGTTTGCCACCATGCTGGAGCGTCTCAAGCATGAAGTGGTGAGCATCCTCGCCAAAGTCCAGGTACGTACCCAGGAGGATGTGATCGCGGTGGAAGAGCAGCGGCGCCGCGCCCGCGCCATGCAATTCCAGCATGCCGATGCGGCCAGCGCCGCGGCCGGTGCCCCCGCCGGGGAAGCCCAGGCCGAGGCGCCGCAAGCCGCCCCGGTCACCACCTTCGTGCGCGAAGGCCGCAAAGTAGGCCGCAACGAGCCCTGTCCCTGCGGCTCGGGCCTCAAGTACAAACAGTGTCACGGGCGCCTGAATTAAGGTCGAAATGCTGGTACGGCACGTGCCCATGCCTGTTTCCTCTCTCCCGGGAGAAGGGGCTTGACGGGCAAGTGACGATACGAGTTCGTGATCACCTGGCAAAGAAATTGAATACCGGTTCCCGCGCCCGCGGTACTTCTCGAAGCGCCGCTACTTAAAGTGGAAACCATTCATGTAATTGCAGCGGTTCTGAAGGATGAACAGGGCCGCGTGCTTATCAACCAGCGGCCTGCCGGAAAACCCTGGGCAGGATACTGGGAATTTCCCGGCGGCAAGCTCGAGCCCGGTGAAACACCATTGGCGGCACTCAAACGCGAGCTGCACGAAGAGCTGGGCATCACGGTGCACGACGCGCGATTCTGGATTCATGTAAGTCACGCTTATCCCGAGCGTCATGTGGAACTGGAGGTCTGGCGCGTGCAACATTACAGCGGCGAGCCGCACGCACGTGAGAATCAGGCACTCGTCTGGGTCAGGCCGAAGGAGCTTCCCGGCCGGAAGCTTCTGCCTGCCGACAGAACCATTGTGATGGGCCTTTGTTTTCCGCTGGAAATGCTGGTGACACCCTCACCGGACTCGGACCAGGATCAATTCCTGGCAACTCTAGAGCGCAGTCTTGAGCACGGCGTGGAATTCGTCCAGTTACGCGCCCCTGAACTCTCACTGCCGGATTACACATCTTTGGCACGCGAAGTGATTGTGCTTTGTCACCGTCACGGCGCGAATGTTGTTTTGAATTCTGAGCCGGAACTGGCGGAGCAACTGGGTGCTGACGGCGTGCATTTGAGCAGCGCACGTTTGTCGCGAATGACCCGCAAGCCATTGTCGGAGGATTTTATGGTGGGGGCATCCTGTCACGATGAGAATGAAATACGCCAGTCGCAGATCTGTGGGTTGGATTACATCATCCTTGGTCCAGTGTTCGCTACCTTAAGTCATCCACAGGCGGCAACGCTGGGCTGGGAAGGGTTTGCGCGTTTGGCGTCGCTCAGCCTGTCACCGGCGTATGCCATCGGCGGCATGCGGCCCGAGCATCTGAAGAGGGTGCGTGGGTTTGGCGCACATGGTATCGCCGCCATGCGCGGCTTATGGAACGACTATTCATTCACCGCATCCTGATCGTCGGGTGCGGTATCGCCGGGAATGGCGTGTTTTTCCAGCAACCAGTTCCCGAGATCAATCAAGCGGCAGCGCTCGCTGCAGAAAGGTTTCCATTCCGATGTCGCTGTCCACGGCACTGGCGTGCCGCAGCGCGGACATTTGACCTCCTGCGGTTCCTCCATCGCCGTCAGAGCTGGCAGCACACCAGTTTGAAACCGATGTCGCGCTTGGTTTGTTGGGCACGACCGCCGGTGTCCGGGCGTTCCAGAAAATGGACGGTGATGCGCTGACGGCCGGCGCTGATCTCGGGGAACACGCCGCTGATGGCCGGCACCATGACACGCACCAGCGGGCAGGAGGAACCTTCAAAAATGTGCAGATACATGCCCTGTTCGGCCACGACCCGCATGGGCAGTGCACTTTCCCGGGTCAGCGCCAGGAGCAAGTTGATGGTGTCGCGTAGTGGCCGGATTTCCTGCAGCCAGTGCTGCAAGTCGCGTGCGCGTCTGGCATGGGTTTGGGTGAGCCAGGCGTGATACGCCGGCAGATCGAACTGGCAGGTGCCGCCGGGGATGGCGAGGCGGTTCTTGATGGTGTTGAGAAATTCACTTTCCTTGAGGCCAAGACCCAGAGGCCGACCGTCGCCGTTCATGGCGTGACGCAGGGTTTCCAGTTCGGTGAGTACCGATTGCAGCCGCGCGCCATCTACTTCAGGGCTGCCGGTCAGACGATTCAGAAACAGCAGGCAGCGTTCCAGTTCCTTGAGCACTTCGGTGCGTACATCGCCGCGGGTAAGCAGGGAACTGACTTCGAGAATCGCGGTGATGGCGGCACGGCTGTCCCAGGCCGAGGTGAGGTTGATGTAATGCTCACATTGTTCGAACAGGAATTCCAGACGCAGGAACGTGCGTATCCGCTCGGTGAGTGGCTGCTCATACACCAGCCACTCGGATGGCAGAAGATTTTCGACCGGGTTTTGCTCAACGTTCAACATGAAAAATATGCATACCGCCGATTGCGTTTAACTCAGCCCTGCGGCCGGATGGTTAGCCATCGGGTTGCCGGCCATGTCCAGATAGAACCGGTGCAGCTTGGCAACGGAGCCGGCCAGCTCCGCCAGACTGCCTGTGTTGATCAGAATATCATCTCCCGCCGCCAGCCGCCGTGACCGGTGCGCCTGCGCAGCCAGCAGGGTACGGGCCGATTCTGCGGTTTCTCCGTCGCGTGCAGTGAGGCGGGTGATTTGCAGGGATTCGGGGCAATCCACCACCAGAATCCGGTCCACGAGGTTTCCGGCATCGGGGTTTTCTACCAGCAGCGGGATCACGGCGAGCGCATAGGATGCTTCAACTGCGGCGAGACGGTCTTTGAGACGTTGCAGGATGAGAGGATGGAGGAGGCGTTCCACCTGTGTTCGGAACGCAGTATCCGCAAATAACCGGCGGCGCAGACGGGCACGATCCAGATGGCCTCGGGCATCGAGAATCTGGGCTCCGAGCATGGCCACCAGCTGTTTCAATCCGGGGCTTTCAGGCGTTGTCAGCTCCCGGGCCATCACGTCTGCATCCAGTACCGGTACCCCGAGCCGGGCGAATTCTGCCGCGACGGTGGATTTGCCGCTGGCGATGCCGCCGGTCAGGCCTATTTTCAGCATTGACTAGGCGCCCATGAGACCCAGGTAGGCGCGGGTAATCTGCGGTCCCCACAGCAGGGCAATCCAGCCGGCCACGGCCAGATAAGGACCGAAAGGGATGGGGATGCCGCGTTGGGCACGATGGCCGAGAATCAGCCCAATACCCGCCAGCGCCCCGGTCGCGGCGGCGATCAGGATGATTAGCGGCAGGTTTTGCCAGCCGAGCCAGGCGCCCAGCAGGGCAAACAGTTTAAAATCGCCGTAGCCCATGCCTTCTTTGCCGGTGAGCAGCTTGAACGCATGATAAACGCACCACAGACTGAGATAGCCCGCTACGGCGCCGATGAGTGCGGAGCGGGGGTCGGTGAAGGTATGGCCGAGGTTGAACAGCAGGCCCAGCCACAGGACGGGCAGGGTGATTTTGTCCGGCAGCAGCTGTTTTTCCAGGTCAATGGCCGCCAGAGCCAGGAGAGCCCAAGTGAGCAGCAGGGCCCCCAGGGCCGGCGAGCCGAAACCGAAATGCCAGGCCAGCCAGCCGGACAAAATCCCGGAAATAAGCTCGATTACCAGATAGCGCGGTGAGATGCGCGCGCCGCAGGCGCGACAGCGGCCGCGCAACAGGAGATAGCTCAGCACCGGGATGTTTTCCAGTGCACTGATGGCATGACCGCAATGGGGACAGCGGGAACGGGGGACCACCAGGTTGTAAGGTTCCGCGACTGCTGCCGTGCCTCCGTTCAGCTCGGTGCAATGACTTTGCCATTCCCGTTCCAGCATGATAGGCAGGCGGTGGATGACTACGTTGAGGAAACTGCCCACGATCAGGCCGAGGCATATGGCCACCACCACGAAGGCCAGCGGGGTGGCCTCGAGGAAAAACACCAGATACATGCGCTGAACCTTCGAGGATGATTAAAAACAAGGGCGCCATGCGCGCCCCTGTGATGACGGTGCGGTGTTCAGAACGCGTTGCCGAGATTGAAGATAGGCAGGTACATGGCTACCACCAGGCCACCCACCAGAATGCCCAGGATCACCATGATTACCGGTTCCATGAGGCTCGACATGGCGTCCACGGCATTGTCCACTTCCTGCTCGTAGAAATCCGCCACTTTGGAGGCCATGGTATCAATGGAACCGGCTTCTTCACCGATGGCGATCATCTGCACCACCGTGTGGGGAAAAATGCCGCTCTGGGCCATGGTCACATTCAACTGCTGGCCTGTGGAAACCTGGTCGCGCATCTTGAGGGTGGCTTTTTCATAAATGATATTGCCGGTGGCGCCCGCCACCGAGCCCAGCGCCTCCACCAGGTTCACGCCGGCCGAGAACATGGTGGACAGCGTACGCGTGAACCGCGCGATACACGACTTGGTGAGGATCATGCCGATGACCGGGAGCTTCAACACCATCCGATCCACAAGTTCATGGAATCGCGCCGAACGTTTTCTGGCCATGATAAAGCCGGCGATGATGGCGATGATGACGATGAGATAGAGCCAGCCTTTAGTGCGCACGGACTTCGAGAGGTTGACCACCATCTGGGTGAACGCCGGCAGGGCGGCGCCGGCGCTGCTGAACAGGGATTGAAATTCAGGAATCACAAAGATCAGCAGGATGGCGGTGACGATCAAAGCCACGACCAAAACTGCCGCAGGATAGAACATGGCCTTCTTGATTTTTTTCTTGATGGCTTCCGTCTTTTCCTTGTAGGTAGCAATCCGGTCCAGCAGAGTTTCCAGGGAACCGGACTGTTCGCCGGCCCGAATCAGGTTCACGAACAGCTTGTCAAAATGCATTGGTTGCTTGGCCAGGGAATCCGCCAGAGTATTGCCGGATTCCACGTCGGCCTTGATGCCGAGAACCATGTCCCGCATGCGCGGATTGGCACTTCCCCGGCCAATGATATCAATGGCCTGAACCAGCGGCACGCCGGCGGTCATCATGGTGGATAACTGGCGGCTGAAGAACGCGATATCACCGGGTTTGATGCGCTTGCCCCGGCCCATGGCCGACAGGAAACTTTCCCTGCGGATTCTGATGGGCACGATACCCTGGCGCCTCAGGTCCGCCTTGACCGCAGACTCGTTGGAAGCCGTGGTTTTACCCTTGATGCGCGTACCTTTCTTGTCGGTACCTTCCCAGAAGAAGTTCGCTTGCTTGATTGCTGCTGTTGCCATGACTGCACTATGCCCTTGCGGATTATTCGGTGGTGACCCGGTTCAATTCTGCGAGACTGGTAAGACCGCTTTTGACCTTGTTGAGACCCGCCTTGCGCAGGTCCCATACGCCTTCCTTGTTTGCCTGCTCCGCAATTTGCATGGCGCCGCCGCCTTGCATGATGATGCGGCCCATGGCTTCGGAGACCGGCATGACCTGGTAAACGCCGCTGCGGCCTTTATAGCCGTCGGTGCAGTGGTTGCAACCGACTGGCTCGAAGATTTCGACTCCGGCGGTGATTTCCGCCTCCGTGAAGCCTTCCTTGAGCAGAGCCTCTTTGGGAATTTTGGCTACGCGTTTACAGTGTGAACAGAGTTTCCGCGCCAGCCGCTGCGCGATGATGAGATTGACCGCGGTCGCGATGGAATATGGCGCCACGCCGATATCCGCCAGGCGCGAAAGGGTTTTGGGCGCATCGTTGGTGTGCAGTGTGGATAGCACCAGATGGCCCGTCTGTGCGGCCTTGATGGCGATTTCCGCGGTTTCCAGATCGCGGATTTCGCCCACCAGAACCACATCCGGGTCCTGACGCAGAAAAGCGCGCAGCGCCGAAGCGAAGGTGAGCCCTACCTTGGGATGCACATTCACCTGGTTGACGCCCGGTAACTGGATTTCCACCGGATCTTCCGCCGTGCAGATGTTCCGGTCGTGGGTGTTGAGGATGTTGACGCCGGTGTAGAGTGAAACGGTTTTGCCGCTGCCCGTTGGGCCGGTCACCAGAATCATGCCATAGGGACGCGCCAGAGCCTGCAGATACAGTTGCTTCTGGAAATCCTCATACCCCAGCGCGTCAACGCCCATTTTGGCGGTGGCGGAATCGAGGATGCGCAGCACGATCTTTTCGCCCCAGAGGGTCGGGCAGGTGTTGACGCGAAAATCAATGGCGCGGGTCTTGGAGAGCTTGAGTTTGATGCGTCCGTCCTGGGGGATGCGGCGCTCGGAAATGTCCAGGCGTGCCATCACCTTGAGGCGTGCCGCAAGTTTCATGGCCAGCGTTATCGGCGGTTGCGCCACTTCGTGCAACATGCCGTCCTGGCGCAGGCGGATGCGGTAAAATTTCTCATACGGTTCGAAGTGGATATCCGAGGCCATCTTGTTGATGGCATCCAGCATGATCTTGTTGACGAACCGGACCACGGGGGCATCGTCAATATCGGTATTTTCCTCGTCGAGGGTGTGCGTATTCTCCTCGCCGGAGACATCGAGGTCGCTCAGGTCCTCGTCGAGACCTTCAATGCTGACATCCATGGAGCGGACGGCGCCTTCGATGGCCCGCATCAGCTTGTCTTCTTCTACTACCACCGCATCCACGGTGAGGCCGGTCTTGAATTTGATTTCATCGAGAGCTTGCAGGTTGGCGGGGTCGGACACGCCCACAAAAATCTTGCGGCCGCGGCGGAACAGCGGCAGCACGTGGTATTTCTCAATAAGCGAGGCTTCCATTTCCTTGAGCGGGGCATGGGCCATATCCACGGCATCCAGATCCAGCACCGGCACGCCGAATTCATCGGCGGCGGCGCTTGCCAGCATCCGGGCATTGAACTTCTTGTGGCGAACCAGGTAGGAGATCAGCAGCAATTTCTCCTGTGCGGCTTCCCGCTGAACATCCAGGGCCTGCGCTTCGTTGAGCACGCCGTCAGCCACCAGCCTGCGGGGCAGGCCGGTCAGGTTTACTCTGACGGAAGTAGTTGCCATATCCCTATCCCTCGGTACCCGGTTACCAAATCCGGTAACTTCGATTTAACATAGTATACCCGATAAATTGCCCAGACATAGTAGTGTATAGCCTGAAAATGTCCAGCTGGGGCTGGGGCCTGCGGCCCATAGCTGGCGAGGGATCTGGGGCAACAACAGGGCTGGCTGGGGACGGGCTGATATTCTGCAAATCTAATTATTTGCCGGTTGCCAAGTAGAGATTCGCATGATCCTTTCCGCGCGACCTCACAGGCTGTTTCACTACAGGCCCGGACGCCTCGCTTGGGGCACTCTTCGCGTGAGCGCAGGGTTATTACTGCGAGCACTGTTACAAGCGGGTGTTCTTGTTCTCCTGGCAAGAGCCATGGGTGTGGAAAGACATGGCGGTTTCGTTGCCACGTTGGCTTTAATGAGCTTGTTTGTCCCGTTAGCGGGTTCTGGTGGCGCAATATTGCTTGTGCGTGATACCGCGCGTGATCCTGCTCTGTTCCAGGAAGCATCCGGTCGCGGCCTCATATTGGCTTTTGCGCAACCGTCAATGCGATTATTGATGCTGGTGCTACTCCAATCCTCGTTGATGTAGATCCCGTCGCTATGAATCTAAGCCCTGAGGATGTGGAATCTAAATTGAGTGCGCGTACGCGGGTGTTGTTGCCTGTACATCAGGCCGGCCGGCCATATAACGTGAATAAAATAATTGGAATAGCCAATAATCACAATTTAAAGATGATAGAAGACTGTGTGCATGCGGTAGAAGCTGAGCACTAGGGTCAAAAGCTCGGTACATTCGGTGATTTTGGTTGTATTATATTTTCATGTGACCAAAAACGTTGTAACGGAAGAAGGAGGCATGGTGCTTGGCCGGAATGAGCAAGATGTGGCTCGCGTACGCACATTGGCACTCCACGGCATGAGCAAGGATGCCTGGCATCGCTTCAGCGACAAGGGATATAAGCATTATTACGTCACAGAGGCAGGATTCGAATACAACATGATGGATATTCAGGCAGCTTTGGGCATACATCAATTGGCCCTTGTCGAAGCCAACTGGAAGCGGCGTCATGAAATTTGGCGCGCTTAACATGCAAGGTCTCAAGGACCTGCCGATTAGCTTACCGCCACCGCAGGAAAACAGTACTCGCCATGCCTATCATTTGGTTATGATGTTAATCGGTCAAAATCAGTGCGGCGTATCACGCGATGAGTTTCTTGATTCCATGAACACTTTACGTGTGGGTACAGGCGTACATTATTTATCCCTCCCAGAGCATCCCTACTATAGAGAGCGCTTTGGGTGGGAACCGGAGCAGTTACCAAACGCAATACGGATCGGCCGCCAGATCGTCAGCTTGCCGCTATCATCCAAGTTGAGCTACACCGACGTTAAGCGAGTGATCAAAGGGGTGTGGGACATATTAGGCATTTCCAGCGATTGCTCGTGCCGGGCGCCATGACCGTCCGATCAACGATGTGGATCAGGGTGCGCCATGGTTTATTCATCGCGGTGGAGAAATTGCTCCGCTGGTCAATACACCCACGCTTGCGCGCCAGACTACTCAAATTATTCGGCGCCAATATCGGACGAAATGTCCGTATATATGAAGCACAATTCTTCAATCTGAAAAACGGCTTTCGCAATTTGCATGTTGCCGATGACGCGTACATTGGGCCGCGCTGCTTGCTCGATCTTGAGGGGCCACTGACCATAGGCGCACGTTCAACCCTCTCACCAGGAGTAACAATACTCACCCACCAAGATCCTGGCAGCAGTCATGGCATTCGCATACTGGAGCTGTTTCCTGCGCGCATCGCGACGACAACGATTGGACAAGACTGCTGGCTCGGTGCCAATGCCACGGTGCTGGCTGGCATGACGCTGAACGAAAGCGTCGTGGTCGGTGCTGGCAGTGTGGTCACACGCGATGTTCCAGCCCAAACCCTGGTCGCTGGTGTTCCTGCGCGCCCCAAGCGCTCGTTGCGCACTCCGCCCGCAGGCTAGGCGTTCCGGACCACATTTCTGAATGGTGCGAACAAAACACCCAACAGCAAATCCACCACCAGCAGCATCATCCGTCCGAGCACCACCATCCCTGCTACGGCATCCGGGGGGAACCGGTGGGCCAAGACCACGAACACCAGTTCACGCACGCCGATGCCCGACGGCGAGATCAGGCTGACATACCCAGCAAACCAGGCTACCGTGTAGATGGCGCAGAGCCAGATGCCATCCGCGGCGGTGAGGTCCGGCCACGCCATGCCGTAACCCGCCCACGCCAACAGGTAGACCAACCAGCTCGCAACGAACCAACAGCAGATAATCCTCTTAAAGCGTGCATCCGCTTCCGCGAATGGTTGCAGGGCATCGCAAATGCGCACTAGCGCGCGCAGCGGCAGTTTGCGCAGCTTGTCCAGCAATGTGATCAGCGGACGCACCTGCCATGCAACCTTGTATAAGATACCCCCTACGACTAGAGCGAGAATCCCCCAGGCCCAACTGAACATGAAACCAAGCACGATTCCGGCCACCCACAACGCAAAGCCGGTGGTTAGCACCATGTAGACAGCGCTGACGCTAACCCACTCCGCCAGCGTCGCGCGGTCGCCAGTGGTTGACTGATAGGTCACGCCCCAGATCCGCCCGGGCAAATGCTTCATGAGCTGCCCAGTGAAATACAGATGACCAAGGCTCGTTCGGCCATACAACCCGGGGCGCATGCGCTCGAACATTGTGCGGAACGCTTCGAACCCCAGATAGCCGGAAAGCACATTGCCAACCAGAGTCAGCAGCAACCAGCGTACGTGAAGACGCGGCAGGTTGGTGCGCAATCCCGGCCATGCGTCCCACAACAACCATACCGCCCATGCCAACGCCACCATTGCCAGTAGCATGAACAACCAGTTCAGGTGCTTGCGCCATGGATATTGCGTCATGATGTGACTGTATTTGTTTTGCGCAGTACAAAAACAAAACCAGGCGCGCATGGAGCCAGCACAGAAAACATCACGCGCGGCAATCCGGCAAGAACACGTGCCATAAGCGAACCGGATTGCAATGCATGCGCTCGCACACGTTCGCGCACGGCAACGCTTTGCTGAAACCCGGTATTGCGGAACGCCTGCACAAGGTGCCAGTAAGACCACGACCATGCGTCCAGATCGTGCGCCCGTTTGGATCCAAATGTCCTCATCCAACCATGGGCAAACGAGCGTGGCAACCAGTGCACGAATGGCCAATATACGTGCGGCTCGATTGGCCACAACAAATTAGGCCCGGCGAAGTAGCACACTCCGTCAGGCTTCAACACGTGATGGATGGCAGCAAGCAAGACTCTTGGGTCATCAACGTGCTCATAAACTTGATTGCAGATGACAACCGAACAGGAATCCGCGCCCAGCAGTGTTTCGAGATCGCGGTAACTGCCGACATGGAAGGCGAGATTCAAATGCTGGCTGCGATAGGATTGCCAACGTTCCCAAGGCTCTGGGTCAACACCGACAACCCGCTCGACATGAGCCGCAAGCGTGGCCGCAATGCCCCCGCTTCCACAGCCGATATCCAGCCAGATTCCCTCACGTAAGTCCTGACTGCAATGAAGTCGCAAGGTCGCCAGAATGGCCTCCGCCTTGCGATCACGGCCTTCCTGGCCCCATCGTGGGTCGGTTGGTGACATGCTTTCAGGCCTGGTCAGAGATTGTTTGCAATATATTTGCGGCAATCTTCCCGATATCGAAATGGGTTGCCTGCACGGATATCCCCTCGGCAAAGGCCCACGTCGAAGTACGCTGCATGACATTCAGGGATTGGCGGTAGGCCATCGCATCGACACGTTCTGCAAGGATGCCACAGCCGTCCGCGCCGACAAGGCGTGGCAAATCGCCCACCGGTGTCGTTATCACCGGTCTCCTGAGCTTCATTGCATCGGAAAAGATGACAGGAATGCTTTCAATTCGTGAAGGAATCAATACCCAATCTGCTCGGGAAATCGCAGCTTCCGCCTCATGCTTGTTGAGGAATCCTCCGAGTTCTATGGGCCGCCCAATGGCTCGCAACTGTGCAACACGCTCGCGTACCAGCGGCGCCAACGGTCCGCCACCCCATATTTCGACCTTTTCGATATGGCGCCAGCCATCGTCACCCTGCATGGCCAGTGCGTCCAGCAATAAATCAATACCCTTATTTCGGTGCCAACGACCCAGAAACAGCAGGCGATATGGTGGTTGATCTCGGGGCGGCAGTGGGTCTGGCAAATCAATGCGCCGTGTGCTCGGCAGAAAATGCACTGGTACACCGGCAATGAGTTCGGCATCTTTGGCTAGCTGATAACCGTCGGCATACGCGGATCGTGCTCTACGGATCACCCGAGCCAGCATGCCGCGCAATATTGGCAGGCGACCCAAGGACCATATATCGCTGCCGAGCAGCCATACGGAATAGCCGATGCCACGTGCCCGCGCTGCACGGCGTGCCCATTCGCCACAAGGCAGGCCCCATAAAGCGAATACGTGCGTGACGTCGAGAGTTACTGCCGCCCGCGTTGTTCGTGCACCACCGTACAGCACACGTGTAATCCAATAAAGATCGTTTGCCCTCCACGCTTTTAATGTTGACAGAGGTCTTAGGGGTGTAGCGTAGCGGCGCACCTCAATCCGTTCGGCCCACTGCTCAGACATTGTGGTGTACCCCGGGGCCACGATGCGCACATTGATGAATTTTGCCATTTCTTCGGCTAAATCCGCGACGAACGAACCTGCAGCCTCACTTCCGTCACTGCGTATTGGAAAAGAACTGGTGACCAAGACTAATACGCGGTTGCTCATTGGTGACATTCGGTTATTCATTTTGGTTTGGTGGCGATCATTGCGAATCCGGCTGCCAATATTTGTGATCTGCCTGCCAGCCGCGCGGCTAGCCAGCTAACCGTGTTCACCAAGGGTATTGCAGTGATGAAGAGTGGCGCGAAGATCAGGCGCCAGCGTTGGTTACGCGCTGCATGCAACACCGATTCGGCGCAGGCGATGGCTGTTAGCAAAGCCGCAGACTCAAGGCCTTGGACGCGTGGCAAAAGCTCGCGGGTAACCAATCCGGCAGCCCCGACAATTTGCTGGAGGCCGTATTCGGTGTAACGCTGATAATCATGTGGTGCATCATGTAACGGATAGAGAAAAGGTACGCTCAGTAGCAGTCGTCCTCCAGGCTTGAGCACACGCGCAATTTCCCGCAACACACATTCCGGATCGCGCACGTGTTCGAGCACTTCGAGCAGTAGAACGGTATCGAAAGAACTGCCAGCGAACGGAATGGCATGGCCGTCGGCGAAGACGTCGGGCGTAGTTCGATACATCGCGATCGCCGTAGTGGGGTAATCCAATCCGACATATGCGCAGTTGTTGACTACCATTCTGGCCCAACCATCCGCGCAGCCGATATCCAGCACGTGGCCCTGTGCGTGCTTGCGTACCCAATCGCGGGCACGGTGTTCGGCCGAAAATATCAGCCATTGCGGGTGCAGCGGAGTCCGGCGTAGGTATTGCATGCATTTTCGTAAACGTTTGGACATCATGATGGGTGGTTACGGGTTGCGTTCCGGATTCCGTAGCCAATCAGGTGGAACGAGGAGACGTTCGGTCTAACACGACGAACCGCTTTTCCCATGTTAGTCATTGGTGGATACCTGACAGCACGAGCAATTTGTGAATGGCTCATATGTGTCATGTGCTTATTGCCTGGTCAATCACGCGCGCTCATGTGCTACTCTACATGTTGATAGATGAGTGTGGTGATCTGTTCCGACACCAGGCCAATCAGGAACACGATGGTTGCCGTGATAAACAGCAGAGCACTCATGACTGTAAAGTGGTGAGTGGTAATAAATGTGTAAATGTACCATCCAAGGCCCAGTACAAAGAAAGTCACGCTGATAGGCAAAAAGACCTTCAGGGGCGAATAAAGTGTCGCGACTTTGAAGATGATGAGCAGGAAGCGCACGCCATCCTGCAACGGTTGGATATGGCTTTTGCCGATGCGTTTGTTTGCAGTGATGGGAACGTAAGCCACCCCATATCCGGCGCGGAAGAATGCCATGGTGATGGTCGTGGGGTAGGAAAAGCCATTGGGCAGTAGATAGATGAACTCGCGGAAATAATCCGCTCTGACGGCCCGAAAGCCCGAGGTTAAATCTGAAATGCGATGGCCGACAATCCAACTGGCGAGCCGATTATAGATGCGATTGGCAAGACTCCGTCCAATTGAAGCCTGCGAACGGTTATCGCGAGCGCCAACCACCATGCCGTATCCGTTATGCAGTTTTTCCAGTAATGTGAAGACATGATTGGCGTCGTGTTGGCCATCCCCATCCATGAATACTAGGATATCGCCTGTGGCCGAGCGTGCGCCCGATTTTATGGCCGCTCCGTTACCCAACGAATACGGGTGACGTATGACACGCGCACCATGGCTTTCGGCTACCTCGGATGTATTGTCTGTAGAGCCATCGTCTACCACCAGTAGTTCCGCTTCTGGATACAGCTTGCGAAGACCAGTCAACAGCGGCGGCAGAGCTGGCGATTCGTTCTTGGCGGGTATGACGATACTGAGCGTCTGCGCTTGTTTTGGCATTCGTGTAATCCCTGGCCCCGCTGACGCAGCAATATAGCATTCTTCAATGCCGGGGCGCAGCGGCGGGTACTTTTTCCTTGATGGTTTTTTTGCCGAGTGGAGGCGGGGGCGGAGGAACCACCTTGAGGTCTGCAATGCGTTTCTGGAGATCGGAAATCACTGGGTTCAGGTTGCCCAGTTTATTGAGAGCGGTGAGTTTCTGAAGGTCGCGTTCGGCCAACGCCGGATTCCGAAGGGCAATGTCCAGTATCACGACATTGATGCAGTATTGAGGTTGATCGGGCATTGCGTCCGCTGCCTGCTGCATGAGTGAGCGGCCTTTCCGCAAGTTCTTGTTTGAACCTTGGCTGAGATAATTGCCATAGTCGGTGAGAATGTTCGCATAGGTCGAGGGATTCTCACGCAAGCGCGGGTTAGCCAAGGCGGCATCGAACAGGGATTGCAATGCGCCCAATGGAAAATGGCAGTTGCCGGCGTTTTCACATGCCACAAGACTTACCAGTCCCTCCTGGTCGGAGGAACTGATGGCATGTGTGCGCAAGCGTTGCGCCATGCGTGCGAAGTTCGAGGCATCGTTCTTGCCGGTGGTCTGGCTTTCCAAAAGCGCGAGCGCCGCACCGGCGATGATGCCGGAATTGGGCAGTGAGGCGGAATGCGCCAGGGCAGCTTGGGCATCTGGCAGTAACTGCTTTCCTCCCGCCAGTACCAGATTGGTGAGTTCCTCCCCCAGAGCGTAGGTCGCATACGGGGATTGTGGGTGATTCGCCGCCTGGGTATTCACCAGCGACAGGCTGCTGCGCCAGACATACGCGCGCATGCCAGTAACTGCGCCATAGGTGAGCAGCAGCATTACCAGAATGCCGATGCGATAGCGCAGGTTTACCAGACGCGAACGCTCTGTGAGGATGAACCCGAAGACCGCGAAAAGAATGCCGAGGTCGGCCAAATAGTTGCGGTGTTCAAAAGCGATTTCCAATGGAAAGAAAGTGGATTCCAGTAGTTGTCCAGTGAAGAACCAGAGAATGCCGAACGCAATCCATGGACGTTTCTTCCAGGTGAGCGCTGCCGTGATAGCCAGTGCGATGAGTCCGATGATGGAAAGAAGCGTGGTAACCGGCGTCAGCAGACCGGTGGAGAGCGGAATATCGTCGTGATACAGGCCCAGATCCGGCAGGCGTGGGAAAAGTGTCCAGCGGATGTAATCCCAGATCACCCGGGTTTCCGTGAGCAGCCGTTCGCTCATGGTGAAATCCCGGCCGGTATAACTCAGGGCCGCGCCGTGGTGAATCCAGAAGAGCCACACCAAACCAAGGCACAAAGGCAAGACCAGGAATAATGTGAAGAAAACAATCAAACCACTTTTCTGGGAACCGAAACCAAATACGCAGAGTTCGATTACCAGAAGATAGACCGGCAGAAGCACAGCCGTTTCCTTGCAGGCGAGCGCGAGCAACCCGGCGACAGCCGTACCGATATATAACCGCACCCAACCGGATTTCCCGTCCAGCATGCGCAGCCGACCATGCGTATAGAGGACGCAGCCCAATAGTATGAACAGCGAGCACAGGCTGGTTTCGCGCTGGATCACATAAAGAACCGCGGTTAGATTGAGCGGGTGCAATAACCATGCAGCCGCGCAAAGCAGCGGTAGCCAGACAGACACGACGCGGGATTCAATGAGCTTCGTTTTCGACCAATGCGCCACGATTTGCCGCAACAGCACGAAAACCAGCACGCCATTCAACAGGTGAATGACGAGATTGGTTATCTTGAACGCCGTGGCATCCAGACCATTGAAATATATATTGAGCGCAAAAGACAGTGAGCTGAGCGGGCGCCGCGTGGGTCCCGCGTCAGACGACAGCGCGGCATGCATGAGCTGGTCCCAGGCCAGGCCGTGCATGACCAGCGCCTTGTTCTGCACGATATTGGTAATGTCGTCGAATACCAGTGGCCCATGCAGACCTGGGAGATAGGCGAGCACCGTCAGTATCAGGATGGCGAGAAGCGCCAAGCACTGATAAATCCGCGAAATCGACATTGATGCATGTACTCCCGTGCTCGGTCGGTGTGGGGCGGGATGCGGACTCATTCTCGCAAAAACGAACTTTAGAAGCGATGACTTCTGGGAGGTGGCTAAATTAAATGCGGTGTTAAGGGCTTCGCCGCATGAAGAGTACTGGACAATTTCGGTTAGGTACGAATCGGCACGTCGGTCTCATGGCATTTCCAGAATCTAACCATGGCGAAACACGTAACTCAGTGCGATTTGTGCTTCGATTTGTCAGCGGCAGCCCGGGTCGCTTCCAGACTCGCTCTAAGGGATTGGATATCCTGATCCACGCTGCCGAAAGTATTTTGGCGTGATAGCTCACTGATTTCTTCGTTGGCCATGTCGAAATCTCCCGACATGATCAAGCCCTTTGTCAAACTGATGCGATAGCGTGGAATATTTGGTTCCGCCTGGACAGCGTGCTGCATAGCGGTAATTATGCTGCTGAGTGGCGCGTCGGTAAACGTCAGATAATTGGCATAGATGGTCCATAAATCCGCCCGTGAGCGGTTTATGGCTTGCAGATTATCCGACCGGAACGCCGCCTGTAATAAAGCGTGATCCGCAGAGATCAACGGCTTGCAGTCGGTCGGCAGGCAGTTGGTCAGGTTATTCAATGAGCCCGTATCTTCGGGGCCAACGGGATGGGTCTTGAGTATCATCTGCGCGTGACTAAGCCAATCCGGGTTTATCGGGAGTTTTAATTTCGTGCTCATCATCATCATCGCCACGTCCGGCATAATATTCTTGGTAAGGCTTGTAGCCTGCGTCAGGGTATGCATCGCTTTGTCCGCAGCCCCGGAGTCACCCCCCAGAGCAAGCATCGCATACATCTGTCCTAGCGAGTACACGGCACGCGGTGATTGGGGATGATGCTGGGCTTCATAATAGGTAAAGTCCAGGTAGTTATTCCATTCGGATGCACGCAGATTCGTTGTCAGAAACAATACTGGAAGCGCCATGATTACGATGGCCCAGCGCAGCGATATCCGCGCCGTACCTGCATGGTCTGTTGCGGGTAGCAGCAAGAGACTGATTGCCGCCAGTAAGAGACCATAATCCGGCAGGTAGTTGCGATGCTCGTAGGCCAGCTCTAGGGGGATGATGGTGGATTCCATCACCTGGCCCGCGAAGAAAAACAGTATGCCCAGGCTCAGGATCGGCCGGCGTTTGCGTTGCCACCAGGCGATGGCCATGAGGCTGATGATTACCAGCAGACTCCAAAGTGTGGTGAGCGGCGTCAGCAGATTCTTGGAGACCGCAATATCATCATGGAAGAGCGCGAAATTTCTTATATCCGGTATGAAGGTCCACTGGACATACAAGATAACCACGCGTAATTCTGTGAACAGGCGTTCAGGCAAGGTGAAATCCCGGTACGCGTAGCCGGCCCAGAACGAGGTGTGGATGAGATAGGCCAAGCCCAGGATTCCAGGCAGCACCAAACCAAACAGGTAGAACGCCAGCAGATTTTTTGCGATGCTTTGGCGAGCACCGCGAAAACCGAATATCAGCCATTCGATCACAAGCAGATACAGCGGCAACAGCGCTGCGTCTTCCTTGCACAACACGCCGAGTAGGCCGAAGAGCGGGGTCAATAGCCACACCAGCGGCCAACCCATCTTTCCAACCAGCATGCGTTCGCGGCCATGCACATAGGCCAGTATCCCGGCCAGAGTAAACAGAGCCGCCAGGCTGGTCATGCGCTGCACGATGAACAGCACCGGCGTGAGATTGAGCGGGTGCAGCATCCACACGCCTGCCACCAGCACACTCACCCAGCTTATGCGACTGTCCGGCCACTCAAAACGGTATCGGTTCCGGCAATTAATAAGCAGCCTCTGGGTCAGCCACAGGATCAGCAGAGCAGTGAACAGATGGATGATCAGATTGATGAGTTTGAAAGGAAAAGACTGGTTGCCGAAGAAATGGATGTTGAAGGCAAAACTCAGCATGCTGAGGGGACGGTACAAGATGCCGGAACGGGCGGAGAACGCGGCCCTCAGAAGCGCATGCAAGGAGAAACTGCCGAACAGCAGCGCACGGTTGTCGCGGATATTGGTGATGTCATCGAACAGGAAGGGGCCGTGCAGACCCGGATAATAGGCTATCACCGTGGTTGCCAGGAGCACGCACACGGCGGCCAGCAACAGGATTCGCTGTTTGCGAACATCACCCAGGTGCATTGAGAATCCCGGTGACCAAAAAAATGCCCCGGCTTGAAGCCGGGGCGAAATCATAACAGACCGAATCGTGCGCTATTATCCGCGGCAATTCGAAGGCAGGTATTTGGAGGGCACGGTCGTACCAGCACCTACAGCAGTAACACCACCGGCGGTGACCGTGTTGTTGCCGCAGGCCCAGATAACCGAACCGGTAGCGCCGGTCGCCGGGACGCCGGGCGTCAGGGTCAGCACTTCACCTGAAGTCACGCCACCGCCCACTTGGGCATTGTACGAGATGGTGACCAAGCCTGTAGCATCGGTAATTTGGACTGAAGTGACGTATTTACCAGCAATGGATGTCAACAAGGGCAATCCAAAGCTATTATTTCCGCTCGCGGCATTGCCTGTTGCCCCCATGTGTCCCAGTGACTGGAAGGTCTCTGCCACGGCTGTCTGGGCCGCCGCGGACAGGTTCAGGCCTTCCGTGATCTTCGAACGCGTCACATAGTCCTGGTACTGGGGAATGGCGATGGCCGCCAGAATGCCGATGATCGCGATCACGATCATCAACTCGATAAGGGTAAAACCCTTCTGTGCCTTGTTCATGACTGAAACTCCTTAAAGTGTTTGATTACAAAGGGCGCACAAGGGCGCTTTCAGACTATGTCAAGCAATCGGCGTGCCAAGCAGGGTTTCCATGGATTTCAAGGAATCAACTCCGTAGTGAGCGGCCGCTCAGTCACACGGAAGAAACGTTTTTGTCACTTTTTGACAATTTTTGTCAGCCACGGCAATTGACTGGCAGGAATTTGGCGGGCACGGTAGTACCCGCTGCGGGTCCGCCGACGGTGGTGCCGTTCACAGTCACGCTACTGTAACCACAGGCCCAAACGATGTCTGCCATGGGGCTCGTTAAAGGGGTAAGGGTGAGTAAATCGCCACTGGTTACGCCATTGCCCACACTGTTGTTGTAAGCGATATAGATAATCCCGCCGATGACGGTGATTTTCTCGACATATTTGCCGGCAATACTGGTCGCCTCAGGCAGGTCGAAACTGTTTGCAGGTAATGTATTGTCCCCGACTGGCATGTGTCCGAGTGATTGAAAAATCTCTGCAACACCCACTTTGGCTTCATCGGAAAGATTCAATCCCTCCGTGATTTTGGCGCGGGTTACGTAATCCTGATATTGGGGGATGGCAATGGCCGCCAGCACGCCGATGATGGCGATGACGATCATCAGCTCGATTAAGGTAAAGCCCTGCTCTGTTTTTGACATGACATAATCCCCAACAAGATGGACCTCGTTGGTACACGAAGCAGGTTCCATGCCAACTCTGGGTTTTGGGCGTCATGTCAGAATGCCTCTGCACAGTCGTGTGCCCGCAGGTTCTCGCAGAAGCTGGAGCAGATGGATTTTTCGTTTAGAGAGGGTGCATTGAAACCTGTTTGGCGTTGGAGTCCTGGTTCTGCTGGCCGAGATATGTCTGCGAGAACGCGCGTGCGGCTGTCGTTGAGACATGATGGGAATCCCAATAAAGTCCGTATCCATCCTTTAACGCCGGGCAGGTCTCGGTGTTGCAAAAGAAGTTGCTCAATTCCACATATTCGATGTTTTTATATTTTGCTGCGAGAGAACGCAGCAAGGTTCTCACAGGATCTGATTGTAATTTGTAATCACTGTAGCTGATCGCACAAGCCGACAGATGATGTGTTCTAATGCAATCCGGAACGGGATCGCGCAGATTGGGCGTCGGCCCGAGAAGTATAATTTCCTTGACCAGTGGGGCGACTTGCTTGACGGTTACATCGAACTTCGTGTAAAAATCAGGATTAGTAACAGGATTAGGCCAATCCGCAGCGAAAATTAATGTGCCAATGCCGCTAATCCGGCCAAACACAAGCATGTTGAATTCGATACAACGCTTTTTCTCCAGATAATTGTGTCCGCTGCCGTAATCAAGAACCGGCGGACAGCCGTCCCGTGAATATTCCATCGCTGCCACGTCCTGATGTTGAGCGAGAACCCAGGCAAACGGTTGCCAAGCCAGTGCATAGGAGTCTCCCCAGATCACAATCTGCACTGGCTTGTCATCCGCGGAGGCGCATCCTGATCTGGGGAAGTCATCGAGTGACTGATCTTCCCGGTAATTACATTGAAAGCGATTTTGCGGAAAATCACCTGCAGTACGGGACGCCAGGTCCGTCGGCGCTGGCTCTCGATTTAGCGCGTTGCCGAGCGTGACCGAGGCAAAGGCCAAGGACGCAGCAGCCACCATTCCAGCGGCGACAACCTTTCGGCCGGAGGTTCCGGGCTGGGGCCGGCGGAATGGCCGTTCCACAAAGCGATAGCTCAGCCACGCCAGCGCCACGGCAGCCAGGCAAAGCAAAATGCGCAGACCTATTGGTATCGGTCCGGCACGAGTCACTCTTGCCAGAGCGAACAAGGGCCAATGCCACAGGTACAACGAATAGGAAATCAGGCCAAAGAACACCATCGGCTGTGAACGCAAAATTGCGCCGATCCATCCGAGTTCGGTGGATCCGTGAACCGCATACAGGAGAAATCCCGAACCGATGACGGCCGGCAGTACACCGATGCCTGGAAAATGCTGGATGGGAAATATTGTTGAGGCAAGGACGATAACTACACCCACAGTCGCGGGCACGCGCCCATCCACCAGTTTTTGCGGTGGGCATAATGCAATCAGGCCGCCAAGGGCCAACTCCCAGAAGCGCGCGGGCATTTCGTAAAACGCGGCGGTCGGGGTATAGAGCATCAACGTCTCGGCGCATACCAGCGAGGCTACGCCGCATACGGCGAGAACAGCAAAGGCTGACTGTCGGCGCCATCTTAGAATAAAAAGCAGTCCCAGCGGCCAAAACAGATAGAACTGTTCCTCCACGCCCAGGGACCACATATTCAGCAGCGGGAAGTGCTCGGCGCTTGGAGAAAAATAGCCACCAGTGTGAATCTGGAAAAAGAAATTACCGACGAACAACAACGATGCCGCGGCTGATTGTGCGACTTCCCTGATCTCGCCAAATGGCGAAAGCAGCAGCGATGAAGCAATCAGTACGCTGATGACCACCAGAATAAGGGCCGGGAACAGGCGGCGAACGCGCCTGGCATAGAAATTGAATAGATTGATGTGATTGGTTGTATCCCACTCTCGCAACAGCAGTGACGTGATGAGATAACCAGAGATGACGAAGAATACATCCACGCCTACCAGGCCGGCGCGTAAGCCAAAGTTGGCGTGATAAAACACAACCGCCAGTATCGCTATGGCGCGCAGGCCATCTATTTCCGAACGATAGGGAATGCCACTCACTAGGCTTGGGTTCTATTCCAAACCCAGCTTCTTGATGCGATAGCGCAACTGCCGGAAGCTCATGCCCAGCAGTTTGGCGGCAGCGGTCTTGTTGTACTTGGTCTGTTCCAGCGCCTTGCGGATGGCTTCTTTTTCGAGGTCGCCGAGGTAACTTCCGAGCGGCACGGTCCGATCGTCCATATCCATATCCGCTTCCGGTTCAATCGGCCGGACAGGCGCGGCTGTATCCACGGCCTTGCGCAGGTGGATATCGGGGGCACGGATCAGGTTGTCCTCGGCCAGCGTCAGTGCGCGTTCCAGAATGTTTTCCAGCTCGCGCACATTGCCCGGGAAGCTGTAACTTTGCAGGAACGCCAGCGCATCGGGCGCCAGGTTGATCGGCGGGCGGGCATGGGTGTGCGCCAGGCGTTCCAGAATATGCCCCGCCAGCAGGCTGATGTCGCTCTTGCGTTCGCGCAGCGCCGGCACGTGCAGCTCGATGACGTTGATGCGGTAATACAGGTCCTCCCGGAATTTGCCGGTGTGCACCAGTTCCACGAGTGAACGGTGGGTGGCGGACAGGATGCGCACATTCACCGGCACTTCCTTGGCTGCGCCCACGGGACGCACGGCCTTTTCCTGGATCACGCGCAGCAGTTTCACTTGCATGTGCAGCGGCAGATCCGCGACTTCGTCCAGAAACAGCGTGCCGCCCTGGGCTGCCTGGAACAGACCTTCCTTGTCGGCCACGGCGCCGGTGAAACTGCCCTTCTTGTGACCGAAGAATTCACTTTCCATGAGTTCCGTGGGAATGGCGCCGCAATTCACCGCCACGAAGGAATGATCCGCCCGCGGACCGTTCTCGTGGATCAGCCGCGCTACCAGCTCCTTGCCGGTACCCGACTCACCGCTGATATGCACCGGCGCCTGACTGCGGGCGAGTTTCGCCGCCATGGTGCGCACTTGCTCGATGGCGTCTGACTGGCCCAGCAGGCGTGTCATGCCACGGGTCCCCGCCGGTTCGCGGTTCTCGCGCAGCTTGAGGGCGGTGTTCACCAGATTGCGCAGATAGACGATATCCAGGGGCTTCGAAACGAAATCGAAAGCGCCGGTTTTGAGGGCCTGCACGGCGGTTTCCATGTTGCCGTGGGCGGTGATCACTGCTACCGGCACCTGGGCCATGTGCTGCTGGATGTAAACCACCAGCTCGAGTCCGCTGCCATCGGGCAACTGCATGTCCGTGAGGCACAGGTCCACGGGACGGGACTGAATGAGCCCGCGCGCTTCCGCGAGCGTGCCGGCAGTGGCACTGTCCACGTCCATGCGCTCCAGCGTGAGCTGCAGGAGTTCGCGAATGGCGGGTTCGTCGTCAACGATCAGGGCCAGAGGTTTGCTGTTCATTTTCATCAAGCCAGCCAGCTTTGGGGTGTGCCGAACAGGATGCGGAAGCAACTCCCGCCTTCCACGCGCCGTTCGTATACCAGCCGCGCGTGGTTGCATTCACACAGTTCCCGGGCGATGAAAAGCCCGAGACCGGTGCCGCGGGGATTGGAAGTATAGAACGGTTCGAAGATGTGGTCGGCGATCTCCTCCGGCACACCACCGCCGCGGTCAAGGATCGCGAGCTCGGTGCCGCCGGGTGCTGGCAGCGGCCCGATGCGGTATTCGACGAGCGGTACGCCGCTGGCATCCGCAGGCTGGCCGTAGCGCAAGGCATTTTCCGACAGGTTCCAGGCGATCTGATAGAGGTGCGCCGGATCCACGCGCACCCGGATATCATCCTCGGCATCCATGCGCACCGCCAGCGCCTGGCCATTGAGTCCCTGGCGATCGCGGAATTCCGCTACGAAATCCCGCAGCCAGCGGCCGAGTTCCAGTTCCTCCGCACGCGTGGTTTCGCGGCGGGAAAGCTGCAGGATAGTTTCCACCATGCGCTCCATGCGCTGCGCATGTTCGGCGATGATTTCCGTGAAACGCCGGTCATCACCGTGCAGGTCGCGGGATTCTGCCAGCAACTGGTTGGCATGGCTGATGGCGGCGAGCGGATTGCGGATTTCATGGGCGATACTGCCGGTGAGGCGCCCCAGGGCGGCAAGTTTCATCTGCCGCACCTGTTCGCTCACCACGCTTGAGTCTTCCAGGAAAATGAGCGTGCCGGAGCTGTCCTCGGGTGTCAGCCGCGTGAAATGGGGTATCACCGGTTTGCCATCTTCGGACGTGAAGGACGCGGGGTGCTGGTTGTCGTCTTTGCGCCAGCCGTCGAGTTCCTGTTTGAGGCGCGCCGAGAGATCGTCGAGCTTGAAATCATGCGCTTGCGGTTTGTTGAAATTGGTGAGCGCGGCTTCGTTGATGAGCCGCACCCGGTCCTGCTCGTCCACCACCACCACGCCGGTGCGCATGCGATGGATGATGTAGTCGTTGAGTTGCGCCAGATTCTTCAGGTCCACGCCGCGCTGTACCGCCAGCGCCTCGCTCTCACCGAGGCGGCGCCCCAGGTAAGAACCTGCCAGCGCCGCAATGAACAAGATCAGGCCAAGCAGTCCTGCCTGCACATAGCCAGCTGGCGTGCCGGGACCGTATAAAATCATATAGGTGTGGTCGGCGAGAATCAGCAGCGCGGCGATGGCGGCGAAGCTGACGCTGGTGCGCCAGGGGATGAGCACGCTGTTGGCAACAATGAATACGAATAGCAGGCTGCCGAGACCGCTGGTGGGCCCGCCGCTGGCATGCATCAGCAGCGTGATTGCGATGATGTCCGCCACCAGATGGATCTGCGCTTGCATCGCGAAACCCGGCCGCCGCGCGCGCAGGCTGAAGCCTACGGCCACGCCAAATATCAAATAAACGATGCCGGTCCAGAGAAACAAGCCCGGATAACTGGTGCCGAGCAATCGCGCGGAACCGCTGGAATAAACCACCACGACCAGGATGCCTACCAGCAGACGGTAGGCATTGAGCAGCCGCAGCAGACGCCAGGGCAATGTGTTTGCCGCCGGCGGTGTGCTGGGCACGGTTGTTTTTTCCCCGGTGACGACAAGCGGCAACTGGCTCACGCGCTGTTCCTGCCTTTGCGAATGGAGTTTGTTTGCTTCAAAATAGCGCCCCTCCCGCCCATTGTAGAACTCCACCTCATGAACCTGCACGAGTATCAGGCAAAACAGCTGTTTGCAGCATACGGCATTCCCGTTCCCAATGGCCGTCCGGCGAAGTCCCCGGCAGAAGCGGTGACTGCCTCCCAAGCGCTCGGTGGCGGGCTATGGGTGGTGAAGGCCCAGGTGCACGCGGGCGGCCGCGGCAAGGCCGGCGGGGTGAAACTGTGCCGCAGCGCCGACGAAGTGCACGCCGCCGCCGAAAGCATGCTGGGCCGGCGTCTCGTCACCCACCAGACCGGCCCCGAAGGCCTGCCCGTCAATATGCTGTTGATCGAGGCCGGTTCCGACATCGCACGTGAATTGTATCTCTCGGTGCTGGTGGATCGCAGCCGCGAGCAAGTGGTGTTCATGGCGTCCGCCGCCGGCGGCATGGAGATCGAGGAAGTCGCCGCCAAAACGCCGGAGAAGATTGTCCGCACGCATGTACATCCCGCCACCGGCATCCAGCCTTATCAGATACGCGAACTGGCATTTGCATTGGGCATCATCGAAAAAAACCAGCAGGCCACTTTCAGCAAAATCATGAGTGGCCTATACCGCCTGTTCATGGAGAAGGACGCGAGTCTGGTCGAAGTGAATCCGCTCATCGTGACTACCGACGGCCGGGTGCTGGCACTGGATGCGAAACTGAACCTCGACGACAACGCGCTGTTCCGTCACCCGGATCTGGCCGCCATGCGTGACGCGACCCAGGAAGATGCGCGCGAGAGCGAGGCGCGGCAGCATGAACTCAATTACGTTTCGCTGGACGGCGACATCGCCTGCATGGTGAATGGCGCCGGTCTCGCCATGGCCACCATGGACATTATCAAGTTGTACGGTGGCACGCCGGCGAATTTTCTCGACGTGGGCGGCGGCGCTACCACCGAGCGCGTGACCGCCGCGTTCAATCTGATTCTGTCGAACAAGAGCGTCAAGGCGATCCTGGTCAATATTTTTGGCGGCATCGTGCGCTGTGATCTCATCGCCGAAGGCATCATCAACGCTGTCAAGGGTGTCGGTGTGCGCGTGCCGGTGGTGGTGCGGCTCGAAGGCACCAATGTCGAGCAGGGCAAGGCGCTGCTCGCCAGAAGCGGTCTCGCCATCACTCCGGCCAACGATCTTACCGACGCAGCGAAAAAAGTTGTGGCTTCAATTAAATAATTCCCTTTTCTTTCCCCCGCCCCTTTGCTGGGAGAGGGCGAGGCGGTATTGAGGATTTTTTCAATGAGCATATTGGTAAACAAAAACACGAAAGTGATTTGCCAGGGTTTTACAGGAAAGCAGGGCAGCTTCCACAGCGAACAGGCAATCGCCTACGGCACCAAGCTGGTGGGTGGCGTGACCCCCGGCCGTGGCGGCGAGAAGCACCTGAATTTACCGGTGTTCAACACCGTGCAGAACGCGGTGAACAAGACCGGCGCCGAGGCCAGCATGATCTACGTACCGGCGCCCTACGCGGCGGACGCAATTCTCGAAGCCGCGGATGCCGGCATCAAGGTCATCGTCTGCATCACCGAAGGCATTCCGGTCACCGACATGGTTCGCGTGAAAGCCGCGATCCGTGACATGGAGTGCGTACTCATCGGCCCCAATTGTCCCGGGGTCATCACGCCCGGTGAGTGCAAGATCGGTATCATGCCGGGCCACATCCACAAGAAGGGCCGCGTGGGCATCGTGTCGCGCTCCGGCACGCTCACTTATGAAGCGGTGTTCCAGACAACCAATCTGGGCCTGGGCCAGTCCACCTGCGTGGGCATCGGCGGCGATCCGGTGCACGGCATGAGCTTCATTGACGTGATCGCGCGCTTCAACGCGGATCCGCAAACCGAAGGCATCCTCATGGTGGGCGAAATCGGCGGTTCCGATGAAGAAGCCGCAGCCGAATACATCCGTAAAAACGTGCGGAAACCGGTGGTGGCTTACATCGCCGGTGTCACCGCGCCGGCTGGCAAACGCATGGGCCATGCCGGTGCCATCGTTTCCGGCGGCAAAGGCACCGCGCAAGCAAAATTTGAAGTGTTGGAAGCGGCGGGCGTAAAAACCGTGCATTCACCCGCCGATCTCGGCAGCGCCATGGCGAAGCTCCTCAAGGGCAAACCGGCGCGAAAACAGGCGGTGAAAGCGCGCCGCGTCGGCAAACCGGCCAGATCCAGGCACAAGCCGGCAGGTGGAAAAGCGGCAAGCAAGAAGAGTCGTGTATATCGTTAATGGATCAGAGGCTTTTAGAATGTGATCGAAAGAAAATCCCTGCCAGCGGCGGGGATTTTTCTTATGAGACAATAACAATATGAACCCCACGTTTCGGATTGTCATGGCCCAGCTCAATCTTCTGGTGGGGGATGTGCCGGGCAATGTTGGGAAAATCATGGCGGCCGCGCTGCGCAGCCGCGACGAATTCCAGGCGCAACTCGTGGTGTTTCCGGAACTCACGCTCACCAGCTATCCGCCCGAAGACCTGCTGTTCCATTCCGGCCTGCGGCGCGAAGTCGAACAAGGCGTGCAGCGTCTCGTACGCGATCTGCACGGCATTGACGTACTCGTGGGTTATCCCCTGTATGAGGATGGCCGCATCTACAACGTCGCCAGCGTGATTGGCGGCGGCGCGGTGCGCGCCACCTACCGTAAGCAGGAATTGCCCAACTACAGCGTGTTCGACGAGAAGCGCTATTTCACGGCTGGCAAGGGTGCGGTTCTGGTGGACATCGCCGGTGCCAGTCTCGGGCTCAATGTCTGCGAGGACATCTGGCATGCAGGGCCGCCTGGCCGCGCGGTGAAGGCCGGTGCGCGACTGTTGTTGATTCCCAACGCCTCACCGTTCGAATTGGGCAAGCAGGCGCAACGCGTGCAGGAACTGCGCCGCCGCGCGACCGATGCGGGCGTGCCCCTCGTGTACGTGAACCTGGTTGGCGGTCAGGACGAACTTGTGTTTGACGGTGGCTCGCTGGTGGTGAACGCCGATGGCCATGTGGCGGTACGCGCGCCGAGCTTCGAGGAAGGGCTGTATCCGGTGGATTTCAGTATGAACGGCAACCGCATCGAAGCCGTGCCGGGCGAGGTGCATACCGACCGCAGCGAGGAAGAGAGCGTATATCGCGCCATTGTAATGGGCGTGCGTGATTACGCCACCAAAAATAAATTCAAGCGTGTGGTGGTGGGATTATCCGGCGGCATTGATTCGGCGCTCACCCTCGCCATTGCCGTGGATGCCCTTGGGCAGCGGAATGTCAGCGCGGTGATGATGCCGTCCCGCTACACCTCGAAGCTCAGCGTGGAAGAAGCTGCGCGGCAGGCAAAAACCCTGGGCGTGGAATACCAGAGCATTTCCATCGAACCGGCCTTCGAAGCATTTTTGCAATCGCTTGCGACCGCGCTTAACGAAGGTATTACCGGTGTAACCGAGCAAAACATCCAGGCACGCTGCCGCGGTGTACTGCTCATGGCACTCTCCAATCGCAGCGGCCGACTGCTGCTTACCACCGGCAACAAGAGCGAACTCGCCGTGGGCTATGCCACCTTGTATGGCGACATGGCGGGCGGCTTTGCCCCCCTCAAGGATGTGACCAAGACGCTGGTTTATCGGCTGGCGCGTCATCGCAACACGCTGTCGCCGGCAATTCCTGAGGCGGTGATCGAACGCGCGCCCTCGGCCGAACTCGCGCCCGGCCAGAAGGATTCGGACAGTCTGCCGCCTTATGAAATCCTGGATCCGATTCTTACGGCATACGTGGAAGATGACAAGACCGTGGCGGAGATCGTGGCGCTGGGTTACGACGAAATCATCGTAAAGCATGTGGCGAAAATGGTGCAGAACGCAGAATACAAACGCCGTCAGTCACCGCCGGGCGTACGCGTCAGCCGCCGTTCTTTCGGCCGTGACCGGCGTTATCCGATTACCTCGGGTTATCACCGATGATTAATGTAGGTTGGGTTGAGGTGTTAGCCGAAACCCAACATGATGAGAACCTGTTGGGATTCGCTTCGCTCGCCCCAACCTGCATTTCTTACACCTCGCCCCTAACCAGAGTCCCGCAGCGGTTGTCCTCACTCCACGCCGTTCTTCTCACTCTTCGTCTTTCCCTAAGGAGAGAAGATAAGGTCAGAATCCCTCATGATGGTCCGTGAGGTTTGTAATCCGGCGAAGCCCCGGGGAAATTCGTTTCAAGCACTTTCTGCGCGCTGTCGGCGAGTTCGGTCAAGCCAAGTTTGTGATACGCCGTGGTCAGGATCTGCAAAGCGTCTTTTACGCGCGGCGTCTGCGGATAATGGGTAATGATGTTGTCGGCGCGTTGGATGGCGGAAATCCAGGCGCCGCGCCGCATGTAGTAATCCGCCACCGACCATTCGTAATCCGCCAACCGGTCGCGCAGGAACACCATCCGCTGGCGCGCGTCCGCGGCGTATCTGGTATTCGGGAATTTCTGCAGCAGCAACTGGAACGCCTGAAAGGACTTCTGCGCATTGGACGGATCGCGCTGGTAGTTGTCGTGGCGAAAGAGCTTCATGAGCGGATCGGGCGCCTGGTCAAAGTAGGCCACACCTTTCATGTAATAGGCGTAATCCACGTCGGCATGGCGTGGATGTTCGCGGATGAAGCGATCGGCGGCGTCCTCCGCCGTATCGTAATTGCCGTTCATGTAGTTGGCATAGATCAAATCCAACTGCGCCTGGGTGCCGTAATCATTGAAGGGAAAACGCGCTTCCAGGGTCTGCAAGCGGCTGATGGCGGTCTTGTAATTGCCCGCCGCCAGGTTGGCACCGATGCCCTTGTAGAGCGCCGCGGCCGACAGGTTTTGGTCCTTGGTCTTTTGGGAGGCACAGCCCGCTAGCAGCAACGCCGCGGCAATGCAGCTCAACACGATAAGACGGAATCGCATGGGAGAATAATCCTGGCGAGAATGAATAAATGAATATCGGACCTGCCGCCAAGTATATCTTATCTAATTCCAGCTGTCCTACACCGTCTAGGGATGTCCACCGAGAAATGTAACTTGCTGATTCGATTAGTGGAGTGTACAACGCCATCCACGACTGTCCACAGCAAGCGAAACATTTTGAGGGTATATCTGCGGGTATCGAGGCCCGCAAATATCTGGAGATTACCATGCAGGCACTCACCGACACGCAGTTACGCCACCTTAAACCATGTCAGCGTCCATTTAAGATAACAGACGGTCGCGGTCTTTACATAGAAGTGCGCCCATCGGGTGCACGCCTATGGCGCTACCGTTATCGTATCGCCGGCCGCGAGAATGTTTTTGCCCTGGGTGAGTATCCAGACATCGGTTTGAGTGAAGCGCGTACACGCCTAATTGAGGCGCGAAAACTGGTGAAACTGGGAGTCCACCCCGCGCAGGTTCGTCGCACAGAGAAGCAGAAGTTCGTCGCAGAACAAAGCAGCACATTTGAAAGCGTGGCCCAGGAATGGATTAAGCAGCGTTTGATTGACCGTGTGCCACAATATGTTGCTGAGGTTACCAACCGACTTTCAAAGTATGTATTCCCGCGAATCGGCTCTTTGCCTGTGCGCGACGTGACAAGTGCCGACTTACTGACGACATTGCGAGAGGTAGAAAAACACAGTCCGACCACAGCCCGCAAGTTGAGGCAATGGAGCAGCGCGATCTTTCGCTATGCCATTGTGACGATGCGCGCATCCCAAGATCCTGCGGGGGCGCTACGTGGGGCGTTGAGTCCACCTAAGACGGTTCACTATGCAGCGCTTCCGCGTGCACAGATTCCCGCCTTGGTGAAGGCCATTAAGGTGTATCCAGAGCGTCAGGTGGCAATTTGCCTGCACTTACTGTTGCTAACGTTCACTCGCGTCAGCGAACTACGCTGCGCTCGCTGGAGCGAGTTTGACTTTTCTGCTGGGCTGTGGCGCGTACCGGCAGAGCGAATCAAGACCCGCGAACTGCACCAAGTGCCACTCAGCAATCAGGCCATTGAATTGCTAAAAGAATTGCATGCACTTACCGGCGAACGTGATTATTTGTTCCCGAATCCGCGCGAGCGCCGCAACCCTATGTCTTATGCCGCACCACGCGCAGCACTGGAAAAGATGGGGATGGCGGACAAGACAACGCTGCATGGTTTCCGGGCACTGGCTTCGAGCTATCTAAACGAGGCGGGTTTTAAGCCTGATGCTATTGAGCGGCAGCTTGCTCATCGTGAACCTAATGCCACTCGCGCGGCCTACAACCGCAGCGAGTATCTGGCTGAGCGCCGCCAGATGATGCAGGCGTGGGCGGATATGATCGATGAACTGACTGGTGGCAACGTGGTGCCATTGAGGGCTGCTGGATAGAATGTGAACTGCCGCATCTAGCCCGACGGGGCGAAAAGCCGGTACTCCAACGGCCTGGTGCGGCTTCCCCTTGGAGGTGCGAGGAGACGCGCGATGCCGAAGAAGCCAAACAAACGCCTGACCCCGCGGCAGTTGGCTGTGCAGTCGGCTGCGTACGCCGAAGCAATGAAGCAATTTGAGCCCATAGCCGATACACTCAACGCGGCGCGCGCTGACCTGGCTACCCGATTGGATGGGCCTCTGGGGGATGTTTCAGCCGTTGAGTTGGCCACAGTACTCAGTAGCGGTCACGAAGCACTGCGAAGACAGGAGGGCAAAGAAGCGGGGAAGCGTGGCCGTCGTCCACTGCCCGCAGATTGGCGTGACCAGTACGCCGGTATGGATTCTGAACATCCAAATTGGAACAAAAAAAAGCTCAACTCTGAAGCGGCGCGTAAATTCGGCATTTCAGAGAGCACGCTGTGGCGCAGACTCACAAAAGAGTGACGTCAACACCCCCTTTGAAGCGTATTTTTTCTTTACCTACACCCTCCGTGAGCGTCCAATGTCTTCCAGATATTTTTTTTGGAGAATGCTGTCGTGCTCGAGCAAATTTTTGCTTCTCCGAAAACTATGGCGCAGGCAACCGGGAACTCGCTTGCCGGGTTCTACGCGCTGATTGCCGCCGGTCTTCTGCCGCCATTAATCAAGCAGGGCCGGAAGAAATCGCTCGCAGTAGTCGCCGAGCATCAAGCTGTCGCTGCTGCACGTGCAGCCGGTAAAAACTCGGAAGAGATCCGCGCCTTGGTGAAATCGCTCGTGGCAGCGCGGCCGAAGGTCCTCGAGGCCCGGCTGTCGGAATACATCGGACCGGGCGAGGCCGCGTGAACGCCGCCACGCCGCAACCACTAATCGGTGAACTGGTTGTTCATGGTAGCAACGCCGGGGTGCGCGCATGCAAAGCAGCCCAAGATTCGCCGGAATATAGGCGAGCATGTGAGGAAGCCGGCGCGGAAATTGTTAAGCGCGCCCGTTTTCACAAGCCACACGGCCCACAGGCAGCCGCGCCACAGTCTGCCGAGGCGTTTGACGGCGCGAAAATTCTCGACGCGGTTTACACATTCACCGGGCGTTTCGTCGCTTATC
This sequence comes from Gammaproteobacteria bacterium, assembly GCA_049591455.1. Lineage (GTDB taxonomy): Bacteria > Pseudomonadota > Gammaproteobacteria > Natronospirales > REEB76 > REEB76. The sequence continues at coordinate 7,495 of JBAWFA010000007.1, read as the reverse complement.
CATCCGAGGCCGCACATGTTGCACATGTTTTGTGGGTTGCACATACCCACCTGATGGCACGTTGGGATTCGACTCCGCGCATAGCGTTTCTGTCGCCTGAGCCGGGCAGCGGTAAATCGCGCGCATTGGAAGCGACCGAACCACTGGTGCCGTTCCCGGTTGAAGCCGTCAATGTGTCGGCGACCTATTTGTTTCGCAAGGTTGGCGATCAAAAGGGCCGACCGACTATATTGTTTGATGAAATCGATACAGTGTTCGGGCCACGTGCGAAAGAGAACGAGGAGCTGCGCGGATTGCTGAACGCTGGCCATCGCAAAGGCGCAGTCGCCGGCCGATGCGTTGTTCGTGGCAAGGAAGTTTTGACCGAGGAATTGCCGGCCTACAGTGCGGTCGCAATCGCGGGGCTTGGTAATCTACCTGAGACGATCCTGTCGCGGTCCGTCATCGTCAAGATGCGTCGCCGCGCTCCAAGTGAACGAATCGAACCCTATCGACGGCGGATCAATGGACCGCAAGGCGAAGCTGTCAAAGCGCAGCTTGTGGCATGGGCCGCGTCGCTTGGGGAAATTCAATTATCCGATCTGCCGCAAGGCATAGAAGATCGATCTGCCGATGTTTGGGAAGCGCTGATCACCGTTGCTGACATTGCAGGTGGCACTTGGCCGGATCGCGCCAGGGCGGCGGCTGTGGAATTGGTTGCTGATGCGCTGCAGCAAACGGCGAGCCTCGGTGTACTGCTGCTGACCGACCTTCGGGCCATCTTCGGCGACGCCGATAGGCTGCAAACCGAAAACATCCTGTCTGCGCTTCACATTCTGCCTGAATCCCCGTGGGCCAACCTGCGTGGCTCACCGCTAGATGCTCGCGGTCTAAGTTACCGCCTGCGCCCCTATGGCATCCGCCCGATGACGTTTCGTGACGACCACCGGACGCCGCGTGGGTACTTACGGGCCGACTTTCTGGATTCATGGGCGCGTTATCTACCCCACGCGCCTTTGGAAAAACTCAAAACAAGCAAAACACCTAAAACATCCCCTGACACTGTTTTGGATGTTTCGGATGTTTTGGGGAATTCGCCGCGCGCGCGTGAGGCCGAATTATGAACGGCCTGGCCGAAATCATCCGCTCCGGTATTGAGTTGAGTGTGCGCGGCGACAAGCTGCACGTGAAAGCGCCGGATCATGCCAGTCTGTCGGCTGTCTTGCTGGATCGGCTGCGTGCCGAAAAGCCCCGCCTACTACCATTGCTGCGAGCATGTGAGGAAGCCTGCCGTGGCCTGACCGCCTACGTAACGGCGTCCGAGCTGCTGGTGAAATTATGCGCCGAGGACCTACAGAAACTCGAAGCCAGTACCGACCAGTTGCGGTTCTTGCGGTCATTCGCCATCGCCGTCGTCTGGACCGATTTCCGCCGAGAAGGAATTGCACCGCCCACCTGGGACCAACCGGCGCACTGTGATTTGTGCGGCGACGTGCTGCTATGGGCCAGTATCGCTGTTGCCGGCTGCCCGTGGTGCTGGAACAGGCTGCATAACGTCAAGATTCCCCGTCTAATTTCATCCGTTCGCGTCCCTGGCAACCTGCTCCCGCACGCTGCCGCAACCGCCGCCGGCGCTGTGCCAGCCAGCCCACCCGGCGGCGTTTCCCAATAACCCTTGGAGATCAACATGACTAAAAGCAATCTTGCCCACTTGCCGGCCACGGAGCGTTCGCCTGCTCGCCAGATGCTTGCCGATTACCTCGCCAAGGTTCGTAGCTTGCAGTTAAAAATCACTGAATGCGCGCTGCCGTTGGCAAAACTGAACGAGGCCGTGGCGGTTGAAGCTCAGCGCCGCGCCGATCTAGAACGTGTGTTGCAGCAAGATGCCGACGCACTCGGCGAATGGGCGCGAGCGGGCGGTACCGGTCCGGAACCGCAACCCCGTGCTACTGAGAGGAAGGCAGCAGCATCGTCACTGGCGGACGCGATTGCTCACTCGGCAGCGGCCAAGCGTGCCGCCGGCGAGATCGTGGAAACATCGCGCAAGCACAATGCCGAGCTGGCCACGCTCATGCCGAAATTGAATCCGCTGCGCATAGCTGTCCTCGAGGAAGTCGCCGGCGAACAGGGTGCGGAATATCGAGCACTGGCCCTGCAGGTGTTGGAAGTCAGCCCCTCTCTGGACGCTCTGACTCGCCTGCTGGCCACCGGTGCGTCCGAGCTACATCTCGATCCAGCGCCGGCGAGCGCATTGGCCGTCAAGGTAGGCACGTTTAAGAGTGGCGAACCACCGGCGCGCGATTTGTTGTTTCAGGAAGCACGATCGCGCTGGATCACGTTATGGGAGCGCCTCGCCAGCGACGCTGCGGCTGAATTTTGATGGCGAAACTCACCGCAAAGCAGGCGATGTTTGTTAGTGAGTACTTGCGAGACCTGAACGCCAGCGCCGCGGCTGTTCGCTCTGGTTACAGCCCGAAGACGGCCAGTGAACAAGCGTCCCGCCTGTTAGCAAATGTTAAGGTCATGGCCGCGGTTCAGGAAGCCATGCAGAAACGTGCTGCGCGTGTAGAGATCACCCAGGATCAGGTGCTGCGAGGGATCGCGTTCGTGACGGAGCAGGCCCGGCAGAAACAGGATCGTGGTGCGGCTTTACGCGGGTACGAACTGTTGGCCCGACATCTCGGCATGCTTACGGATAAAGTGCAGCACTCCGGTGCCGTCGGTCAGGTGCACATCTTTATCCCAGACAACGGCCGTGATCCTGTGGTCACCGATGCGCTGGCTGCAAGTCCGACCGGTGTGATTGATGGGTTGAGTTTGAAACCGGTGCCACGTGAGCCTGACGAGATCCGCTCGGAAGATGTTAAGCTGGCTCAGCCGCGGAAACCGGCGTTCGTTGTTGTGAAGTCCGAGGCCAAACCCATCGAACCGGAACCGTCAGCAGCTCCGGCAACGCCACCCTCAGCCATTCCCGCGGCGAAACCGCTGTGCAAAGCGCCGGAAGATGCGTCACCGGAGCCATTGCCGGCCGTGGAGTCGCCGGTGAAACCGGCAAAACCGCTGAAACCTACTCCGGATGAAGTTTTGGACGCGCTGCTTTCACTCTATGGTAGCTGAGCCCACAGCGATCCCTTCACTTTCAAACCGCAAGCTGCTTCATCTTTTCTATAGCTTTATGTGCTTTACCCTGCGCCTCGCCGCGAATGTTCAATGCGAGCATTTGGCCGCCGCGGACATTTTGCTTTCCCGTCCCGCTGACACGGAATATACCTGGCGACACTTCTTCGATGTCCAAAGAACAGGAAACTCCGCTCCACGATCCCCAACTGATTCCGGTCTCAAAGGTGACCATGCCGAGGGTCTCGTTGACTTGGTCAAGTTTCCACCCAAGTTCCTGTACAGCACGCATTGCTAGTTTTACCATCAGAACCATCGAACCCTTGAACGTGTCAGTGTCTCGGTTGTAGTTCACAGCTGTCGGCACCGGAGGCTTTTGCTTGATAGTCGTGGATATCGGTGCTCCACATCCTGGGCACGCTTCAGCTTTGTCTGAGATGTCGCGGCCGCATTCGGAACATCTAATCAATGCCATACAATGACCTGCTTCATATTGTCTTACTTCGACCAAGTGGTTTTAATGCTCCTGGATGATACCGCCTTGCCAAGCGGCCATGAGAACAGGCCAGAACGGGGGCACGGCCTGCCCGGTTGCCACACGGGCAGCGCTTGGCTGCCACGAGCCCCCAACTGCTCCAACACGTCGAAATCGCCCCTAGTGTTTCCACGGTGCTTCGACAGTCCAAATGCGGGGTTGTTTGCGGGTATCAGGCCGTCCGCAAAGCAGCATATTCCCGTAAAGTCATGCAGTTAGATCGGTAGCATGGAGTATAGGTCATACTTACAAAGGGTGAGGTATAGCCCCGAGGTCTGACAGAGAGCGATATCACGGCCAAGTATGAGTATTTCATAGCCAACTGATGCAGCTGACAATTTCAGAGCAATCTCACAAGGTACAGCTCTAGTACCGTGAAACAGCATGGGGCGGCTGCTTTTATTAAATCCTCAATTGCTAACGTTTTGTGAACGTTTAATTTTATTAACATATGATGGCCCTGATACACTGGCTACCTCCTCTAAGGGACTATCGCGACGACCAGGAAGTTACAATAAGACGCAATGTCTCTAGACAGCGAGATCCAAATCTTGATTTATGAGGAACTGACGCCTGATGTATTTTAAACTTGTGAGACATCGTTACGGTCGACGTGCATAGCCGTTAAAGAGAGAAGCCATGACAGATTGGAACGCTGAAAATGTGCGATTAACCGCATTTTTCCGTGAGTCAAATATAAACGGAAAATCAGATTGGTGGGCAGAATTAACTTCGACACAACCGAAGGTAAGTGTTAGACAACCACAGTACCAGGATTATGGTCCAGTCGAACAAGGAATCTTGATTCTCGCGATGGAGCAGAGCCGAATTGATTGGATATATACGCCAGACCCAGAGAAGATTGGGGATAATTTATTTGTTATTGGTTCAATTGGAGCAGCTGTGACAACATTTGTGAAGTTAATGAATCGCTGGTTATCAATGGATGTTCCGCCACTGGGGCGTATTGCATTCGGCGCTGTGATGCTGCAATCGGTTGAAGATAGGCTCGCCGGATATAAATTGTTATCACAATATCTGAAGGACATACCCTTAGACGGTGAGAATTCCAGTGAGTTTATCTATCAGATTAATCGTCCACGCAGATTACCGGATGGCATGGAAATCAATCGTCTATCAAAGTGGTCTGTGGCAAAGTTGCACCGATTACATGTTGAATTAACGTCGATAGGTAAACCCCCTGTTACCAACGTGGGGAAACAGCATAATGCATGCCGGCTTGAAGTGGACATAAGTACACCGGCTGCATTTTCAGAGGAATTGCGAAAAGAGAATTATGTATCAGTTTTTGAGACATTAGTATCTATGGGTATGGAGATTTCTGAAAAAGGCGAAATTCCTTGAGTACCCAAAACTCCACTTCACAAGCTGCGATATCTACTCTCCCGGTGCTTGGTAATCTCGCCGTCCGTGAATCGGAAACTCGTGCGTATTCCACATCAGTAGCAACTTATTATCTAACTGAGCTTGTCGAATCCTCTCGCACAGGATTAGATACTTCAAATATTGGTCCCGACTGGAGACTGAGTTATACGGCAATAGTAACTGGGATGCCGATAGATCAAGCGTTGCGAGTTAATAAAGTATTCAGCGACTTTCAAAGTACTTCTGCGTTGGGGGGGTGGATACAGGTCGGTAGTGCCGAGCTGCCTAATATTGACCTATTAAGTGAACGTCCTATTAATCAACTGCGTTGGCTAATCAAAGATGGGCAGATTAGTGAGGCACGGCGGCATGCGCTCTTTTTGACTGCGATTAACCCATATGATGAATCAATAGCAAGAATTCGATCTATTGTAGATAAACCAAGTGTTAAATTGACTCAGAGCGCAACAGGGAAAAGCATTCGTGGAAATATGGAATGGGTAAAAATGCATGGAAGCACATACCACGGAATGTGGGTAGCACTTGATAATGGTAGTTTGTTACGTGCTGATGAGTCGCGGACAAAGCTGCAGGCGTGGCTTAAGGAAAATAACGATACTGATCATGTAATGATATTAAAGGTGGAATGAGCTTGTGATTGCCCAGTTGGTCGTGCGACGAAATGGTAATGGAGAATTGCCTTGGAGTACAGGATGTGCGGACCTGGAAATCAATTATCAGGTAGGCAACTGTAAGCTACATACTGCGGTCGCGTGCAAATTCGGGTCCTTAAGAACTACTGAACTTGCACTCTTGGATACGGGCGCAGAGTATTCAATAATTGGGTCGGATATCATAAATGCGGTTTCCTCCGATTTAGGTCCTATCGATCTGCCTATGACCATGTCGACAAGAGTTGGCAGGATGGAGGGTGCTTTAAGGAGGCTGGCAATCACATTAGTTGCAAATACAGATTGTGGCGTCGATTTGACGGTACAAGCAACTGTGTTTGCTACCCAGGATTGGGCTCACCCGCCAGTTTTGGGGTTTCGAGGATTTTTAGAATGGATACATCTAGCATTGGAGCCTGGTCAAGATAATCCATACCTATATTTTGGCAAGTTGTTTTAATTACGAGAATGAAGTTTTCCAGGTGTGTTTAACAACTTTAACGTTATTATCTATTTATGATCGTCGGTAATACTACTTCGTTAAAGATTCCGTGCAGTACTCGATTTCAGATCCTTAGTGCGCCGTGTTTCGCCCTATCTACAGCTCAACTCATTGGGCGTGAGAGACTCAGAACCGTTCGACGGATAAAGACGGTGTTATTTGCGGATAATGCCCCTATGCAGAGCAGCAGATTTCTATAAGCCATGTAGTTTAGATACGTTATATTTGGTATGGGTTCTAGTTACCACGCACGGCTGCGCGGCCTGGATGAAAGATTGTATCAAATGGTTTTTGTGAACACAGGTGCGATAGATGCAACTGAGAGATGCGGATATTTTTGTAGTAGAAAATAAAATTGATTTTAAATGTCTTTGACAGAAGTATTAACTTTTTCAGCGTCTGTAGGTGATTCTTCAATTTGTTTTTCTTCACCACTTTTAACTGTGGGTATTAAGTTGATCGTTGGCAGCTTGAATGGCCCATAAGGACCACGACCAGATACCATTAGGATATATTCCCGCGCTGCTCCAAAAAGCATTGATGCTCCATTAATATGAATGAGGTGTTCTAAGTCGTCATGCTTAAAATCCGGATCAACAGAGAAAATACCGACCACTTTTGCATCTATCTTGTAAGGCAGAAAACCACTTTTCTTTGGTTTGAAATCTGAGATGTGGATCTCTATTTGATAGCGAAGTGGGTTGTCGTTATCTTTACCAACGGTAATTTGTAACGAGAAGTTAATTTCTGAATCTTCGATTTCCTCCTGCTTTTCAGGTAAATAATCAGTATTTGCTTCTACCAATATTTTGGTAAACACATAAGCATCAAGCTGCAGCGGAGCTGTGCGCATTATTTACTTCCGTCTTGAGTTGTTTTGCACTGTATATTTTATTTTCAATAGGTCTGAAATCGCCTTTCGGGAAGAGACTCCGTTTAAAACGAGCAGTACCATTAATAACGTCTACCCAACGACAGCCATCTTCGGCAGCGGATAAATGAATATGTACTTGTCCCTTGACAGCGCGGACAAGTTTTACAATTGTTTCAATGGTAAAATTGACGTCACCGCGAAGCGCCTTCGTAATGTAGGCAGGGCTCGAACCGAATCGGTTGGCCAATTCGCTTTTATTTATTTCACGGCGCGCCATTAGGTTGGCCAGTTCTTCTGCGAATTGGAGCTTCACCTTTTCAACCCAATATGCATCGCGCAGCTTGCTTTCATCGAAAAGCTGCTTAAGTGTTTTATTCACCATATGAATCACCCTCGTCGTCGTACAAAACTTGAAGGTTGTTGAGTAGGAC
>JBAWFA010000006.1:0-15939 GCA_049591455.1 Gammaproteobacteria bacterium | reverse complement strand
CAACTGCCACTACTGAATATGATTACGATATTTATGGCAATGTATTGAACAAGGCCTATGAAATTGACAAAGCAACCGGCAGCCACGTCGAAGTCACAGATTATGATTTGGCGCCACCTGATTTCACAGAATGGTGGCTAGATAAAATCAATTCAAAATCGGTATGGATTGACACTACCCACACAACACCATCTACTAATGACGTCACGAATGCCAAAGATTCTGGTTTTGTTATCACCGATACCTATTATAAATACAACAAATATCGTCAGGTCATCAGCAAGCTGGTATATGGTCCAGATCCGTATATCGACGTAACGCTCTACATATATGAAAGGAACCCGAAGCTGAAAGATTATGGGGAAATGACAAAAATCCAATACGCTACAGTGCGTGAAAGTGATAATACAGAATTCATATTGGATACACGCACCATCAGATACACATTGGATGGATATTTTATTTCTTCAATTGAAGATTCGCACACTGGTACCACCACGTACCACGTAGACCCAGAAACCGGTAATATCCTTTCAAGGATTTCTCCACAGGGCGTGGTTACAAAATATATGTACGACGTTTTTGGTAATGAATTACATCAGTAAATCAATAACTCGACGCCCTATATTGTAAGCGTCAATTTAACCACACCCCACTCGGGGTCCCACGGAACGTTTAACGTGCCCGCTTTCTCGAACATGTGGAAACGGAGCTACGGCAGGTTACTTGGGCACCACCAGACGAAAGAGGTGGCAACAGACAAACCAAACCTACTGCCGCCGCGCCACATCCCCACTCTACCGGAAGCGCCCTACTGATGAGAGGCAAATTCCGGCCAAGTGCGGCGGGTCCCAGCAGACTCGTTGATCTCCGCTAGCTGACGTTCGACCGGAGCCCTGCCCGTCAACCTTTCCAATCGAGATCAGCTGTGAATCCGATGCTGTGGCGAGTGGTCTGGAGCGGGTTCATTAGTTCGCGGATCGCTGTGGACTGCGAGTCAACCGACTAGGATTTCTTCGAGTCTGTCCGCGGCCTCGCGCCCGAATCGACGGGTCACGGTGCGCAGCAGATCCAGATCAAGAGGACCTGAAGCCGCCTGGTAGGCTGACCGAGCGTCGAGGAAGTCCTGCGGGCCGCCTGCGAAGCACTTCATCGCAATGAAATCCTCGCGTCCGACGATGCGGAGTTTCTCGTCTCGGAACTCGACCTCGAGGGTTCGGGAGAATATCTCCGGATCCATGTTGCGAAGACCGCCTAAGAGCTCCACGTGATTGCCAAAGTCATCACTCAGGACGAGCATCCCAGAGACTGGGTCGTCTGCCTCTGCGGTACGGAGCTCAGTGTCGAAGCCGGCCTGTTTGAATGGCTTTTCAAGCTTCGCCAGGCGACCGGGTTTCGTGAAGAGTAACGCATCGACATCCGTGGTCGCACGTACCACTCCAAGTACTGTAAGAGCGAAGGCGCCGATGACCGCGTAGTCAACCTTCTCGCGTCGCAATATCTCGACCACATCAAGGAGTAAAAGGGCGGACTGCCCGCCTTTACTTGTTCTCACCGCCCGAACAACGCATGAGGCAAGTGCGGCGTTTGAGCGGCACGACCCGTCTCACGCAACTCGCTCGCCAACTGATTGTGCTCGAGAAAAGCCTCGAGTCTCTGCGCTGGAGTCAGCTTCCGGAGGGATTCTTTCAGCGAGGCATGAGTACCGGCGGCGATTTTCGACGGGAACGCCCGGGCCGAGGAAGACCGGCCGGCAGAAACGAAAGCCCCGGCTTCCTGCGGGGTAAGTCCGGTCTGGAGCGTAATGCGCACTCCAGCGCGTACTACAATCCGCAGCAGCAGCTCGAGCGAAAGATCGGAGATATGCCCATTGACGATCTTGCTGAGTGTAGGCTGCGGCACATCCAGCTGTTTTGCGGCAGCTTGCTGACTGATGCCGAGCCGCTCCGTGTAGCGCGCAATCTGAAGCGCAACGTCACTTCGCAATGCATGCACTGTTTCGAAGTCGGGTGGCATCGGGTGGGCTCGGGTTTATATAGTGAATCTATTATAATAGACTGTTGACCTAGATACAAGCTTATCTATCAATGACTTAGCAACAAGGTAGGGCCGCCTTAGATTTGCGATCCTGCTTCAGCGCTGCAGTTCAGCCCGAGCTGTCATAGCAGCTCATATGAAGGGCACTGGGAGCTATTCTGGGGGCGAGTTAGGGTGCATGGATACCAATCAATAACAATGATGGGTTGGGCGCAGCGTGCCAGCAATCGCTGGATAATTGCTTGGTAGAACTGGTCACGTTCAGCATGCGGCCGGCTATGGCTGACCAGCCGATCCATGCGTTTGACGCAGTGTTTGATGCTGGCTGGCCGCCGATAAACCTCTGCCCATGGCGGTGATGCCGACCGTGGCGCTTGGGCCACGCTGTCCACGGCAGCCAGCAAGGCATTCAGTCGGCGTTGATGCACCGTCGGCGGTGAAACTGTAAAAAACTTCTACAATACTGGATTAGGTGCATGGGTGTCTCCGAAGATGTGGTGTCCTCGGCAGACGTAAAAGCCCGTGCACACATTGTTTTTACACTAGACTACAGCCGAAGACCCTGAACTCAAAGGCCTTTATTGTCGGGATAGGTCAGAATCTGACCTTAATGTTCCGTGAGAAACGGAAACTGCCAGGTGGATCGGTTGGTTTCCGCCGTTTAGAGCGGTTTTGGATCAAAAATCAGCAATATTGCAGGTTTATGCATGTTTTCCCTGGCTTAATCATCTCCCGTATGGTACAAAGTGCATGTTCTTACATTGACTGCCATATTCAGAAGCCATCTCAAAAACCGCTGCGTCCCGCAAAGCATTGTTACCCGTCAGTCCGAAAAGCCGCTCCCGGCACCCTGCCTCCTGCGGCACTCGTACATTCCCGTATATCACTCATATGCTTCCGCGTTGTTTTCGAGATGGCTTCTGATGAATGCAAGTGTTGTCAAGAACAAACGCTTGAATCATTAATTACTTTAGAGAGATTGCAATGGAACAGAATAAACTTTACGTCGGTAATTTCCCCTACACGGTGGATGAAGCGCAGTTGCGTGGAATGTTTTCCCCGTATGGCGAGATTTCCGAAATCGCCCTGATCATGGACCGTGACACCGGCCGTCCCAAGGGTTTCGGCTTTATCACCTTCGCCACTCAGGCGGCGGCGGAAAAGGCCCAGGAACTGAACGGCAAGGATGTCGGCGGCCGCCCCCTCAAGGTGAACGTGGCTACTGACAAGCCGCGCCCCCGCACTGGCGGTGGTGGTGGTAACGGCGGCTCCCGGTGGTAAATCTGCGTTTCGTCTGAGTCAGACTGCAAGAGCCCTGCCACACGGCAGGGCTTTTTGCATTTTGCTGAACCGGCTGGTCTGCATACTGTCCCCGCTTTGTGCCCGACATGTGTGGCTCTTAAATAACCGCGGCCGCTAGCGCTTTCATCTCACAATTCCGATAGCACAGAATATACTTCTGGCTTATCGTATGATCTCTCAATCCCCTAAACGTCTTCGTCGCGTAGAACTGCCGGTGGGTGCCGAAGCGCTGGCACGCTATCTCATTGGCAAGACGCTGGTGCGGGAATTGCCGAAGGGCAGGATCACCGGGATGATCGTTGAGACTGAGGCGTATCTGTCCAACGACGCCGCCTGCCATGCCTATAATGGACCCACGCCACGCAACCGCTCGCTGTTTCTGGAACACGGCCGTGCCTACGTATATTTTATTTACGGCAATCATTTCATGCTCAACGTGAGTGCCGGTCGGGAGGGCATCGGTGCGGGGGTATTGTTGCGTGCGCTGGAGCCGCTGGAAGGCATGGAGCTGATGAAACGGAGCCGCGGACGTGTTGCAGCAAAGGATCTGGCACGCGGGCCGGGGCGGCTGGCAGCCGCATTGCGCGTGAACAGGAAGCTGGATGGCCTGGATTTCTGCGCCAAGGGCCCGCTGTGGTTGGGAACCGCCGTCCGGCCCGTCAGCCGCATCGGCCGCAGCGTGCGCATCGGGATTAACAAGGATGCTGACCGGCTGTTGCGTTTTTACGAGCGCGGTAATCCTTTTGTGAGCGGCCCTAAATCCATGCGCGATTGAAGCTGGCCACGTACAGGGCGTTTTGCTATGGTTTCCGTCGTCTAAGCAACATCAATAACCGAACAGGCTTGCATCATGACCATGCAGCGCATTTCCTCCCGGCAAACATTTTTTATCAAGCGTGTATTGCCGGTAATCTGGTTTGGATTGCTTGTCGTCATTACCGTGGCTGTTGTGTTCGTGATGATCCACGCGCATAAATATCACGTTCTGGCTTTTGTCCTGATCTGGTCGATGTTCATGATGGGCGTAGGTTATTTCGTCATGAAAAAGCTGGTATTTGATCTCGTGGACGAAGTCTGGGACTTCGGCAGTGAGTTGCTTGTCAAGAATGGGGGCGAGGAAGCGCATATTCCGCTGGCCAATATCGCAAACGTCGGCTATGCAGGCTACATTAATCCGCCGCGCGTTACTCTCACGCTGCGCCAGCCGTGCCGTTTCGGCAAGGAAGTGACGTTTTTCCCCAAGGGCATCAGCTTTTCCCCGTTTCCCAAGAACCGGATTGCAAGGGAATTGATCGAGAGGGTTGATGCGTTGCGTACCAGCTGAGATGGAGAGAACCGCTTTCTCGTGTCCGGTTGCAGGAACTTACCCTGGCCGCGATGTTATTGTTGAATCGCGACGTGTATCGTCAATTTGCTTGCAGATTGCTCAGTTACGCTTTTGAGCCACGCGCAAGGGGGCGGGTTTGACGGACTTGTTCTCGTTGCATCCGGTTGGCACGCAGGCTTCAGGATGACCCGCCAGCATATCGAGTTCTTCGACGCGCCGTAATTGTTCGTTGGGGTTCATGCGGGCGAGGATGTGGGTGGCGCCTTTCTTGCGCACCAGGCTGATGTGAGCTTGGTCGTTGACGCGTTCCTTCAGGTTTCCCTGGCCGATATACACCGGCACCCAGCGGCCTTCCGATGACTGACGCGCGAACATGTAGTTGCCGAACTGGCTGTCCTTGGGCCTGAAATCCATGCCAAAAGCATAATAAGAGTAATTGGTGCCGGAAGCACCGCGGAAGCTGTAAATGACGGGGTTCATGGGCTTAACACTTCAAAGATGAAAACGCAGGACCGCATTATACTCTTATCAGCAGTTACTTGCTTTTCGGATCTCAGATCCGTTCCAGTTCGGAAACGGTGCGCGTGTTCACCACGTTTCCGGTATTGAGCGTAGTTTTCGGCTCCATGAGCACGATATGGACCTCGTCACTCAGCGCCGCCGGACAGTGTTCGGTACCCTTGGGAATGATGATGAATTCGCCTTCATTTACATTGACGTCTCCACTGTGCAAGCGCATCAGCAGGCGGCCTTTCACCACCAGGAACAGTTCGTCTTCGCGCTCGTGATGGTGCCAGGTGAACTCACCCTTGATTTTCACCAGTTTGATGTGTGCATCGTTGATGTCGCCAGCGATTTTAGGAACCCAGTAATCATCGAACTGCCCGAATTTCTCTTTCAGATTCACCTTGTCTATTGCCATGGAAATTTCCTTGTCAGGCATCTTCGCCGGTCGCGAACACACGTGTTGCGAGCCAGGTGAGCACGATGATGAAGGCCGCCAGCACCACGAATGATAGCCACAGGGGAAAATACAGCGCACCGGTGGTGGCGCCGCGCATCAGGTCCACGGCGTAAGCCACTGGATCAAAGTGCGCCAGTATCTTGAGCCAATGGGGCGCGCTGTAGAGTGGGAATAGTGCGCCGGAAAGAAAGAACATGGGCAGCAATACGGCATTGGAGATAATCGGAAACACGGTGGTGGACTTGAAACGCGCGGCGGTGGCGACTCCCAGCGCCGAAAAAGTGATGGCAGCCATGACCATGGCGCCCAGCAATCCGAAAAAGCGCAGCCAGCCGGTGTGGATGCCCAGCAGCGGCAGGAAGATGAGCATCACTACCGCCGGCACCAGTGCCTGAATGGCGCCGGACAGCACTTTGCCTATGGCGATGGCAGAGCGCGGAACCGGCGCCACCAGCACGGCTTTCAAAAAGCCGATTTGCCGGTCGAATACGATCATCATGGCGGCGAACACCGCGGAAAACAGCAGTGACAGCCCCAGCACGCCGGGGAAAATGTATTGCAGATATTTTCCACCGCCCATAATGGAACTGGCGCCGAGGCCTGAGCCCAGGACGAACAGATACAGCAGCGGCTGGATAAAGCTGGAGATGAGTCGTACGCGCTCCTTCCACAGGCGCGTCAGGTCCAGCACGATGACCGCGAACAGCCCTCTCATCGCGTACCTCCCATGGCGAAGGCGGATTTGGCCGGTACGGCCTCGCCGTTGTCGAGGCCCTTGCCCGTGAGTTTCAGGAATACATCTTCCAGACTTGGTTCATGCACTTCCGCGCGCAGGGCTTTCACCGGCAGAGCCGTGAGCAGCGTGGGCAGTACTGCGGCAGGTTCCTCGCTCACCAGCACGATGCCGTGTTCGCTGGTTTCCGGCTTGTGGCCGTGTTCCGTAAGCCACGCGCAGGCGCGCGTGTCGTCCGCCGTGCGCAGCAGGATCACGCCGCCGCCGATGCGGTTCTTGAGTTCCTGCGGCGTACCCAGCGCTATGATCTCGCCTTTATTGATAAGCGCGATGCGGTCCGCCACCTCGGCTTCTTCCATGTAATGAGTCGTGAAAAACACCGTGCGGCCGGAGCGCACGAACTGGCGCACCTGCGCCCAGAATTGACGGCGCGCATCCACGTCCAGACCGAGCGTGGCCTCATCAAGAAACAGAATATCGGGATTCGGCACCATGGAGCGGGCGAGTTCCAGGCGGCGTTTCTGGCCGCCGGAAAGTTTTTGCGCCTGACGCGCTGCGATGTCCGTAAGGCCGATGGCCTCGAGGATTTCGGTGGTGCGCAGCCGCGTGGCCTTTACCGACAAGCCATAGAACAGGCCCATGAGCATAAGGTTGTCGCGCACCGAGAGTTTCTGTTCCAGCGCCGGTTCCTGGAACACGATACCCATGCACCGGCGTACAGTGCTGCGTTCGCGCACCACGTCATGGCCCATGACGTGCGCTTCGCCGCCGCTGGGTTTGCGCAGCGTGGCGAGGATCGAGAACAGCGTGGTCTTGCCGGCGCCGTTGGGGCCGAGCAGCGCGAACATCTCGCCCGCATTCACCGTGAGGTCAATGCCGCGCAGTGCTTCGACCTTGTCGTAATGCTTGACCAGCCCGCGGGTTTCGATGGCGGTGTTTTGTGCGTTCATGAGTTGAGGCTGTTTCAAACGGCAAAAATCATGCCGGTTTTTCGGGCGTGAACTCGGCGTAATCATCCGCGCGCGGCGCCTTGCGCATGGCCTCCTGCAGTTCGGCCGGCGCAGGCACCACTCTGCGCGTCACCAGGTCCAGCCAGGTTCCCTGCACGTTCACCACGCAGGCGAGTTCGCCATTGGCACGAAATATTCTATGGCGGATGCGCCAGTGTTTGCCGTTGGACGACAGGCCGGTGACCTCCGTGGTGACGCCGATGCGTTCGTTGGCGCGCACTTCGTGCAGGTACTGGGTTTCTTCACGGAACAACACCGGCCCGATGCGCAGTTTCTGGAATCGCTCCAACGTGAAGCCGTAGTCATTCAGGAAACCCACGCGCGCCTGGGCGGCGTAATCCATGTAGGCGGTATGGCGCAGGTGACCGTTGGGGTCGAGGTCGGCCCAGCGAACCTCAAATTCGCGGCGATGGGCAGTGGTCACGGCTAAGGGTCCTTGTTGGAGTGACGAAGGGCGGCATTCTACCCGCGCAGGGTTGTTCCTGGTGCCTGCATCAGCGAAAATACGCGCCCTTTCCCGGGGAGTTTTCATGCCCTCCCGACGCGAACTCGCCAATGCCATCCGGGCGCTCGCCATGGACGCGGTGCAGCAGGCCAATTCCGGTCATCCGGGCATGCCCATGGGCATGGCCGACATCGCCGAAGTCCTGTGGAACGATTACCTCAAGCACAATCCCGCCAACCCGCGCTGGCCGGAACGGGACCGTTTCGTCCTGTCCAATGGCCATGGCTCGATGTTGCAGTACGCGTTACTGCATCTTTCCGGTTACGACCTGCCTATGGACGAGTTGAAGCGCTTTCGGCAACTGCACTCCAAAACGCCGGGCCATCCTGAATATGGACTCACGCCCGGAGTTGAAACCACCACCGGGCCGCTTGGACAGGGATTGGCCAACGCCGTGGGCATGGCCGTCGCCGAAAAATCACTGGCTGCGCGCTTTAACCGCCCTGGTTTCAAGATCGTGGAGCATCACACCTATGTGTTCCTGGGCGACGGCTGTCTCATGGAAGGCATATCCCACGAAGCCTGTTCCCTGGCCGGTACGCTTGGGCTCGGCAAGCTCATCGGTTTCTACGACGACAACCGCATTTCCATTGACTCCACCGAAGACAGCATCGGCCTGTGGTTTACCGATGACACACCCAGGCGCTTCGAAGCGTATAACTGGCACGTGATGCGCGACGTGGATGGGCACGACGCGGCGGCGGTGAAACGCGCCATCGAGGAAGCCCGCTCGGTAACGGACAAACCTTCATTGATCTGCTGCAAAACCATCATCGCATTCGGCGCGCCCAACAAGCAGAACACCGGCCATGCTCACGGCTCGGCTCTCGGTGAGGAGGAGGTGGCCGCGGCACGCCAGCTGCTCAACTGGAACTGTGCACCCTTCGAGATTCCAGCGGAGTATTACGCCGCCTGGAATGCGGTGGCGCGCGGCCAGGCGTTTGAAGACAACTGGAACACACTGTTTAAGGAATACGGAAAATCCTATCCGGAACTGGCGGCAGAATTCACTCGCCGCATGAGCGGCGAGCTGCCGGAGAACTGGCCGGGGTATGCCAGGCAGTTTATTGACACGGTGGCAGTGAACGGCAGTGAGATAGCCACGCGCAAGGCTTCGCAGAATACACTCAACGTTTTTGGACCGGTTCTGCCGGAACTGATTGGCGGTTCGGCGGACCTCACCGGATCCAACAATACCAACTGGAAGGGTTCGCGCGCGATTACGCGCCAGGATTTCGGCGGCAACTATATATATTTCGGCGTGCGCGAGTTCGGCATGTCGGCGATCCTGAATGGTCTGGCGTTGCACGGCGGTTTCATTCCCTATGGCGGCACCTTTCTTACGTTTTCCGACTACGCGCGCAACGCGCTCAGGCTGGCGGCACTCATGGGTGTCGGCAGCATCCTTATATATACGCACGATTCCATCGGTCTGGGCGAGGACGGCCCCACACACCAGTCCATCGAGCATCTGGCGAGCCTGCGCATCATGCCGGATCTGGAACTGTGGCGGCCCTGCGATGACGTGGAGACGGCTGTGGCCTGGCAGGCCGCCATCGAGCGCCGCAACGGACCCACGGCGCTGGCGCTATCGCGCCAGAACCTGCCGCATTTTTCCCGCGCACCGGTGCAGGTGGAGTCCATTCGCCGCGGCGGCTATATATTGGTGGACTGCGAAGGTCAGCCTGATGCCATTCTGATCGCCACCGGCTCCGAAGTGTCACTGGCGGCAGCGGCGGCCAGGCAACTGGCTGAAAAAAAACTTGCGGTGCGCGTGGTGTCGGTACCCTGTACCAGCGTGTTTGACGCCCAAGACATGAGTTACCGCGAACGGGTGTTGCCGTCGACCGTGAAAGCGCGGATCGCGGTGGAGGCAGGCGTTACCCGGTTTTGGCACCGTTATGTGGGCCGGGAAGGCCGCGTCATCGGCATTGACCGTTACGGTGAATCGGCGCCGGCCAGGGACGTGTTCGAGTATTTTGGTTTCACCGTGGACAACGTGGTGAAGGCGGTGGAAGCGGTCATCAAGAAAAACCCGGTGAGGAGTGAGGCGTGAAGAAGTGAGACGAGTGAGAATGTTTTTCCCCTCGCTCCTCACCAGAAATGAACTATTGTTGGAGTTGGATAGAGGAGTTTCAGGATCATGACAATCAAAGTCGGCATCAACGGCTACGGCCGCATCGGCCGCAATATCCTGCGAGCGTTGTACGAGAGCAGTCGCACGAATGAAATCAGGATTGTGGCCATCAACGATCTGGGCGATGCCGCCACCAATGCCTATCTCACCAGGTACGACACCGCTCACGGCAAATTCCCGGGCACGGTAACCGTGGAAGGCGACTGCATGCTGGTGAACGGTGACAAGATCAAGGTGTTTGCCGAGCGTGATCCGGCCAGAATTCCCTGGGCGAGCAACGGCGCCGAACTTGTTGTGGAATCCACCGGTCTGTTTACCAGCAAGGCCAAGGCCTCGGCGCATCTGCAGGGCGGCGCAAAAAAAGTCATCATTTCCGCACCGGGCGGCGATGATGTGGACGCTACCATCGTGTATGGCGTAAACCACAAAATTCTGAAATCCTCGCACACAGTGATTTCCAACGCCTCCTGCACCACTAACTGCCTGGCGCCGCTCGCCAAGGTGCTGCACGAGAAAATCGGTATCGTGGGCGGCATCATGAACACAGTGCACAGCTACACCAACGACCAGGTACTCACGGACGTGTACCACAAGGACTTGCGGCGCGCGCGCTCCGCGACGCATTCCATGATTCCCACCAAGACCGGTGCTGCCGCAGCCATCGGCCTGGTGATCCCGGAACTGGCCGGCAAGCTGGACGGTTTCTCCATCCGTGTACCCACCATCAACGTGTCCATCGTGGATCTGACCTTCACCGCCGCGCGTGACACTGGCAAGGAAGAGATACACAGGATCATGAAGGACGCCAGTCAGGGCGAACTCAAGGGCATTCTCAACTACAACGACCAGCCGCTGGTGTCGGTGGATTTCAATCACGATCCCGCTTCCTGCACTTACGACGCCTGGATGACCAAGGTCATGGGCCGGCTGGTGAAAGTCTGCGGCTGGTATGACAACGAATGGGGGTTCAGCAACCGCATGCTGGATGCCACCGTGGCATTCTGGAATGCGAAGTAAAAATGCGTCTGTTGTCAGATAACGGCGACGCAGCGCCTTGTTCCCGAACAAAATTCGCTCTTTTTACCGCATTTATAATCGGGGGATTGCGCACGTGTCTATCGTGAGAATGAGCAATCTGGATTTACGCGGCAAGCGCGTTCTGATCCGCGAAGACCTGAACGTGCCGCTCAACGAGAGCGGCCACATCACCAGCGATGCGCGTATCCGCGCGTCCCTGCCGACAATCCAACTTGCCATGCAAGCCGGCGCGCGCGTGATGCTCATGTCCCATCTCGGCCGGCCCAAAGAAGGCGAGTTCAACGCGACGCTATCGCTGGCACCTGTGGCCGAGCGCTTGACGGAACTGCTGGGCGTGAAGCTGCCGTTGACGACAGACTGGATCAACGGCGTGGCGGTGGAACCGGGTTCTGCGGTGCTATGCGAGAACGTGCGCTTCCTCAAAGGCGAAAAGAAAGATGACGAAGGGCTGGCGCGGAAAATGGCAGCACTGTGCGACATCTATGTAATGGATGCCTTCGGCACCGCGCATCGTGCTGAAGCCTCGACCCATGGTGTGGCCAAGTACGCGCCCGTCGCGTGCGCCGGCCCGCTGCTGGCCAATGAACTGGAAGCCCTGGGCCGTGCGCTGGACCATCCCGCGAAGCCGCTGGTGGCTATCGTTGCCGGTTCCAAAATCTCCACCAAACTCACGGTACTGGATTCCCTGACAAAAACCGTGGACCAGTTGATTACCGGAGGCGGGATCGCCAATACCTTCATCGCCGCGGCCGGTTACCAGATAGGTAAATCCCTGCACGAGCCCGATCTCATTCCCGAGGCGAAACGGCTTATGCACGCCGCCCGAGCCCGTGGTGGCGACATTCCGCTGCCGACGGACGTGGTAGTGGCCCGTGAATTTTCCGCCAGTGCCGAAGCGGACGTGCGCAAAGTGAATGAGGTGAGTGCGGACGAAATGATTCTGGATATCGGGCCCGACACCGCGGAGCAGTACGCGGCGTTGCTGAAAACAGCCGGCACCATCGTCTGGAACGGCCCAGTGGGCGTATTCGAATTCGACCAGTTCGGCGAAGGCACCAAAACCTTGGCCCACGCCATCGCCGAAAGCTCTGCGTTCTCCATCGCCGGCGGCGGCGATACGCTGGCGGCGCTCGACAAATACGGCGTGTCCGACCGCATCTCCTATGTTTCCACCGGCGGCGGCGCGTTTCTGGAATTCCTGGAAGGCAGGAAGTTGCCGGCGGTAACGGTGCTGGAACAGCGCGCGGCAAGCAGCGCAGCGTGAAGGCAGACTTTATAGAGGTGAGGCGTGAGGTGTAAAGCATCAGTTAGTGACGAAAGAGCGTACGCTCTATTGCTTATGCCGCACGCCTCACTTTCATTGGCACTCGCGTTACTGAATAACCTGGGTACATAATTATCCCATGCCGCGCAGAACCAAAATCGTTGCCACCCTCGGCCCGGCCACCGACACGCCGGCGGTTATGCAAGCTGTCGTGGGCGCCGGCGTCGATGTGGTGCGTCTCAACTTCTCCCATGGCGAGACCGCCGATCACCGGCGCCGCGTGCAACTGGTGCGCGAAGCCGCGGCTCATGCCGGCAAGGACATAGGCGTTCTGGGCGATCTGCAAGGTCCCAAGATCCGCATCGAGAAATTCCGCAATGGCCGCATCACGCTCAAGGACGGTCAACGCTTCGTACTGGACGCGCAGCTTGCCGACAATGCGGGAACGGAAGAGACCGTCGGCCTGACCTACAAGGCCTTGCCGCAGGACGTGAAGGCGGGCGACATCCTGATACTGGGTGACGGCGAAATCAGTCTCCGTGTCGGGGAAGTGCAGGGCGCACGCATTGTCTGCCTGGTGGAGAACGGTGGCGAACTGTCCGACCACAAGGGCATCAACCGCCAGGGTGGCGGTCTGTCGGCGACGGCGCTGACCGACAAGGATTTGCGCGATATTAAATTCGCCGCGGAACTCGGTGTGGACTATCTTGCCGTATCGTTTCCCCGCGATGCGGGCGACATTGAACGCGCCCGCACGTTGCTGCGTGAAGCGGGAAGCAACGCCGGTCTCGTTGCCAAGATCGAGCGCGCCGAGGCCATCCAGAACCTCGATGAGATTATTCGTACCAGCGACGCGGTGATGATCGCCCGCGGCGATCTGGCAGTGGAAATCGGCGACGCCGAATTGCCCGGCATCCAGAAACTTATCATCCAGCGGGCCCGGGAACAGCATCGCGTGGTGATCACCGCCACGCAAATGATGGAATCCATGATCCACAGCCCGGTGCCGACCCGGGCGGAAGTTCTCGACGTGGCCAACGCGGTGCTGGATGGCACCGACGCGGTGATGCTGTCAGCCGAGACCGCCTCCGGCAAATACCCGGTAAAGACAGTGGAAGCCATGGCGCGGGTATGTGAGGGCGCTGAACGCCAGCGCGCGTCCTTGGGTGTAGAGCGGCGCATCGAACGGCGTTTCGAACGGGTGGACGAAGCCATCGCCATGGCGGTGATGTACGCCGCCAATCACATGGACGTGAAGGCCATCATCACCCTCACGGAATCCGGTTCTACCGCCCTGTGGATGTCACGCATCCGTTCGGGCATACCCATTTATGCCATGACCCGTCACGAGGCAACGCGCCGGCGGGTCACGCTGTACCGCGGCGTGTATCCGATTGCTTTCGACGTGATGCATACCAACCCGGACCAGGTGCTGGCCAGCGCCACGGGTGAACTCAAGAAGCGCGGCATCGTGAAGGACGGTGACTTCGTCATCTGCACCAAGGGCGAGTTCAGCGGCGTCACTGGCGGCACCAACAGCCTCAAGATTTTGCGGGTTGGCGATTGAGCCCGTTGCCTGCGAGCAGCATGTGTTCCGCGGCAACCCGGTGCGCCGCGCCACCACGCCAGCGGCAGGCTTTCACGCAATTTCAAGCACCTGATCTTCGCCAAATGCCCACGGTAATCACTCCAAATATCCCCCGGCCGAAAAGCGGCCCGTCGAGTGAATCAGCCCTTTAGTCCCGCCTGTGCGTGCGCGATCAGGCCTGACAGGTAGCGCATGTACGTGAGCCGTCGCGCCTGCGCGGACGCTCCGGCAATCAGCTTGGCGGCTTCATCGATGTCAGCTTTGCGTTGCTTGCGGCCTGCGGCATCGGCCGGCTGGGCAATCGCGCTGACATAGAGCGCAGACGCATAATCGCCGCGAAAGTCTGTGCCGTTCGCGCCAGCTTTCAACTGTTGCCGGTAGTAATCCAGCGCGGGTTGCAACACGTTGCGAGCTTCAGCGTCGCGGCCCTGCATCGCGATGGCCTGTGCGAGGACGCTCTCGGCCCACGATTCGCGTGGTTTCGGGTCGGTTTGCACGATCACATCGGGTGTGAGCGCCAGCCACTGGCGCGCGAATGTTTCCGCTTGACCGTAGCGACCGAGCTGCACGGCCGCTCGTGCGGCCGCATTAAAGCCAGCCGCCAACATCAGGTTCTTCGTGCGGGTTGTATTGGCATCCGTCGCCGGCACCTTAATCGCCTCGATCCTGGTGATCGCTGTGGTGACTTCGAGCAACGCGGCTTGCGGAGCGACTTCGAGCAGTTTCAGGGAGCCGGCTGTCAGCGGCTGATTCGTCACATTGCCCGCGAGCAGGCGCTGTGGAGAATGGGGTGGCAGTCCCGCGGCGTACGCGTACAGGGCACGCAGGTAGGCCTGCAATGATTGTTCCGCGCCCGCGGTGTCGCCGCTCAGCGCCTGGTTCTCAGCGAGTCCGCGCCAAAGGTAAAAGATCGCAGCAGCGAGGCCTTTGGGGCTGCGCGGATCCTGCGCCAGCGCCAGCGCTGAACGTTGCGTGGCGATCGCGTGGGCTATCTCGCCGCGCTCATATTGGAGCCCCGAGACCTCGGCCAGAGCTTGCGCCCATCTGCTCCAGGCATCGATACTGGAAGGGTCGAAGCGTACCCAATCCTGGGCTGCCTGCACGGACTGGTTGGCGTAACCCATGGCGGCGGTCGCATCGTGCCGATTGCTGGCGAGGAGCGCGAGCCGGTTCGCGGCAAAGAACCGATCCTCCAACGCGTGCAGATCGCCGGGGCGGCGGGCCAGGACCTTCTCGGTCATCGCGAACACCTGCTGCTCGAGCTTCAGCGCCTCGGCGTTGCTGCCGAGCGCCTGTAATTCTCCCGATTTCGTATCGGCGGTATCGGCCCAGGATGCGGCCGCATTCAGGTCCGACAGGTCCTGTGCGCCGAGTCCATCGAGGATCTTGAGGGCCTCATCGCAGGTCGCCAGAGCCTGCTGCGGAGGTTGATTAAGACAAATAATGTTCAAGGTATCGGCGTAAAGTTGCCGCACTTGGCGCGACGGATTTGCGCCGTTGACCAGCGGTTTCAGCAGGGCGGCGGCCTGGTTCAGCGGTGTCGAGCTACCACCACCACTCACCGCGCCCGCATAACCTTCGTTGTACTGGATCAAGGCCAGGCCGTAGGTCACTGGCTCGCCATCGTCGCCGGCCGCACGCAGTTTTTCGAATGTCGTCTTGGCGGCGTCAAAGCTCTTGCCGGCGGCGTTCTGATGGCCGCCGGCGATCTGGGCCGAGCCCAGGCGCACCAACGCCATCGCACGATTGATTTGCGTCTGTTGGGTGACCAGCGCCGGAGGCAAACTATCGTAGTAGGCGACCGTTTTCTGCGCGAGCTTACCCAGGGTTTCGAGGCGGCCGGTAGGTGCGAGCTCGTTGTAGAAATCCTCGATCAGGAAGCTCACCAGATTCTCGGCGTTGATGCGTGAGGCCTGTACCTCGGCCTTTGCGGTGCGCACGCGCCCTAGGCTATACCAGCCGAACAGCGCGCCCGCGATCGCGACCAGCATCAGCACCAGGCACACGCCGGCGACGAGGCGCGTGCGCCGCAAC
>JBAWFA010000005.1:0-139209 GCA_049591455.1 Gammaproteobacteria bacterium | reverse complement strand
GCTTCACCTGTTCCCGGCTCGCCCATGTTGCGCGTTTGGTTTGGCGAAAGACCAGTTGGTCTTTCGCCAAACCTCACCCTCCGCCTATCGCATGCACGATTTCCACCTTGTCGTCCGGCTTGAAACGGTATTCGGCATGGCCGCTGCGCGGTACGATTTCGCCGTTCACTTCAAGGGCAATGCGTTTGCCGGTTAGCTTCAGGCGTCCGATAAGTTCCCGGGCCGTAAGAGCCGGAGGAATATCGGTTGCTTTGCCGTTTAGACGGATCTGCATGCTGGAAGGACTAGTCGTTCGAGAAGGCAATTTTACTGCAGCCGAGCCTGCGGGGGTGGCTTGAAAGCAGGCTCCGGGCAGCTGGAGCCCGGGTTTGCGGCGTAGCGGAAACAGGGGCCGGCCAGTACCGGCATTTTTGAACATCCTGCTAGAATGGCCAGCCTGCGCGGGTGTAGTTCAATGGTAGAACTGCAGCTTCCCAAGCTGCTAACGTGGGTTCGATTCCCATCACCCGCTCCAGATTCTGACATTCCTAATAGTGCTTCGTTTAATAGGGTATTCCCATGCCGACCAGACCGAACCCCGTAACTCGCGCCACGCCGGTGAAATCCAGGCACAAACCTCTCAAGATCATTGGCATTGTGATCGCGGCCATCATCGTGCTGATCATAATTCTCGCGATCGTGTTGCCGTTCATCATCAACCCCAACGATTTCAAGCCACAGATTGCGAAGGCGGTGAAGGACAAGACCGGGCGTGATCTCAGCATTCCGGGCAATATCAAGCTGTCGATCTTCCCCTGGTTGGGCGCGGAAATCGGACTCATGTCGTTGAGCAACGCGTCCGGTTTCGGAAACACCCCGTTCGCCAGCATTAGCGAGACCGATGTGCACGTGCAATTCTGGCCGCTGCTGCGCGGCCAGATCAAAGTGGGTACGGTCAAACTCGACGGGCTGAACCTGGACCTGGAACGCGACGCGAATGGTCACGATAATTGGCAGGACATTCTCGATCACCTGAGCAGCGCCGGTTCCACGCCGTCATCCGGGAACGGCAGTATTCGGAGCAACGGTCTCGAGAATCTGAACTTGCAGGGGTTCAGTCTCACCAACAGCGGTCTGCGCTGGAGCGATGCCCAGAAACATCAGCAATACACCATCAGCAATTTCAATGTGAACATGGGCGCGTTCAGTGCCGGCAAACCGCTGCGCCTCAGCACCGATTTTGATTTCACCGGCACCAATCCGCAGCTCAATGGGCATGCGGATTTCAAGGGCAGCGTGACCGCGGATCCGGCCCACAAAATGTACACCACCAGCGACGCCAAACTTGAGGTCAACGCCAGCGGCAATGCGGTCCCCGGTGGGCAGGTGAACGCGGAGCTGCTGTGGCAGCAGGCGGCGTTGAATCTGGATTCGGGTACCCTGGCGGTGAACGGCTTGTCCGCCAGCGCCTATGGCGCGAGCGCGCAGATGGACATGGAGGGCAGGGGGCTGCATGACGATCCGAACTTCAACGGCAGCCTCAAGCTTGCACCGTTCTCGCCGCGTGACGTGCTGGCAGCGCTGGGTCACGGCAGCCTCGCCAATACCCGCGATCCGAAAGTCCTCACCCAGGCTTCAGGTTCGCTGGATTTCATCGCTTCGTCCGGCTCCGCGACCCTCGAGAATCTGAGCTTCAAGCTGGATGACACCACGCTTACCGGCACCGCTGCTGTCAAGGACTTCAAAAGCAGGGCGCTGACGTTCAATCTTAATCTCGACCAGTTTGATGCCGACCGCTATCTGCCGCCGCCGAAGCCGGCCACGCCGCTCCAGCCGCGCGAACAGATTGACATAGACAAGGTCAGCATTCCGGTGCGCACCCTGCGCAGCCTGAATCTGGACGGCCAGTTGCACATCGGTCAGTTCACCCTGCTCGACACTCACAGCAGCAACATTGACATGGGCTTGAGCGCCCACCAGGGCGTGGTGCGCGTGAATCCCCTTTCTGCACAGCTCTATGGTGGTGCACTCAGCGGGAATATGCAGATTGACGCCAGCAGTGATACGCCCATCGTCACGGAAGACCTGACGTTGCAGAGTGTGCAGGCCGGCGGGCTGGTGCAGGATCTGTTCAAGTTGAAGCGCCTGAGCGGCACCGCCAACCTGCACATGAATACCCGCGCCCTCGGTCCCACCGTGGGCGAGATCCGCCACACACTCAGTGGACGTATGGATTTCTCTTTCAAGAACGGCGCCATTGAAGGCATCAATGTGTGGGATTCGATTGAACGTGCTTACGTGATGAGGAAACACCAGCCGGCGCCGCCGCCAGCACCCAACCGCACCGAGTTCAACAACATGCACGGCAGCGGCACCATCCGCAACGGAGTGCTGGACAACCGCGACTTCAACGCCAATCTGCCGTTCTTAAGCTTGAGCGGTACAGGCAGGCTGGACTTGGCGGAACTCACGCTGGATTACAGTCTCAAGGCCCATATTGCCGGCACGCCGAAACGCGGCGCCGCCTCGGATCTGAGCGGACTCGCCGGCCAGACCGTTCCCTTGCGCCTCAGCGGCACCCTCTCCAACCTGAGCGTCAAGCCCGAAGGCATTCCGTATGGATCGCCGGACTGACGATGACAATCTTGCCGCTCCTGTGACCGGCTGAGATGCGCGGGGTGACAGCGAGGATCGGGTGCGGCGCACATTTCTGACGATCCTGATCGCGTTATGGTTTGGCGGCAGCGCCGGGGCCGCGCAGTTCTATTCACTCAAGGTTTCCCACGACGGCGATCAATATCACGTGAGCGCGGATGTGCATCTGGATGCACCGCCGCTCCAAGTATATAAGGTACTCACCGATTACAACCACCTCACCCGCATCAGTGGCGCCATTCGCCAGAGCCGGATGCTGAAACGGATTGATGCGCATACATATATTGTGTTTATTGAAAGCCGTGCCTGTGTGCTGTTCTTCTGTCACAACATCCGGGAAACCCAGCAAGTGAAGGAACTCACGCCCTACGATATCGTGTCGGAAGTAATCCACGATCAAAGCAATGTGAAGATGGGTTCTTCCTCCTGGCATCTGGAACCGGAAAACAGCGGCACGCGCATGCACTGGGAAATGACTGTGGCGCCGGATTTCTGGATCCCGCCGCTCATCGGCCCGGCACTCGTGGAGGGCGAAATGCGTGCGGAAGGAGAATACACCGCGGAAGGCGTGGAGAAACTCGCCCGCGAACGCGTTCACCCGCCGTCGTTGAAGGCGCCTGCCAGCCATGCCCCACCCACGCAAACACGCTGAGTTCAAACTGGCGCCACGGCTGCTGCGCTGGTATCACATTCACGGCCGCAAGGATTTGCCTTGGCAGCACGAACCTACGCTCTACCGCGTCTGGGTGTCGGAAATCATGTTGCAGCAAACGCAGGTGGCGACCGCGATTCCCTATTACGCACGGTTCATGGCGCGGTTTCCCGACGTGCACACACTCGCCGATGCGTCCTTAGACGAAGTACTGCATCTCTGGTCCGGCCTCGGTTATTACGCCCGGGCGCGCAATCTGCAGCGGGCGGCGCAAATCATTCGTGATGACTATCAAGGCGTGTTTCCCGCGGAGTTTGCCCAAGTGGCGGCACTGCCCGGCATCGGCCGCTCCACCGCCGGCGCGATACTCGCGCTTGCTTTGGGACAACGACATACGATTCTCGACGGCAATGTGAAGCGCGTACTGACGCGCTACCATGCAATTACGGGTTGGGTGGGGGAGAAAAAAATCGAAAATCAACTGTGGGTGCTGGCCGAGCAGCACACGCCGCGCAAAAACCTGACCGCCTACACCCAGGCAATTATGGACTTGGGCGCGACCCTCTGCACCCGCACACAACCCCGCTGCCATGAATGTCCAGTGGCGGACCATTGCCGTGCTCACGAACTCAAGCGTGAAACCGATTTCCCCGCACCGCGTCCCCGTAAATCACTGCCGCTGCGCCGCACCCGTGTATTGCTCGTCACTCAAAATGGCAAGGTGTTGCTGGAAAAGCGTCCGCCCGTCGGCATCTGGGGCGGATTGTGGGGCTTTCCCGAGATGCCCGTGACTCAGGACACCACGGCCTGGTGCCGCGAGCAGCTGCACATCCGTGCACACACGCTGCGCACTTGGCCGGTGTTGCGGCACAGCTTTAGTCATTTCCATCTGGAGCTGGAGCCAGTGCAAGTGGAAGTGTCCGAATCAGCGGCCGTCGGCGATAATGCCGATCAGGTTTGGTACGATTTGCAGGCCCCGCCGCGGCTGGGTCTCGCGGCGCCGGTTAAACATTTACTCAAGACCCTGATGCAGGAATCAGAAGAGGATTCAGACAGTGCGCAAAGTTCACTGTGTCTTGCTGGGTGAAGAACTGGATGGGCTGGAGCGTGCGCCTTATCCCGGCGCGCTGGGTCAGCGCATCTTCGAGAACGTCTCCAAACAGGCCTGGCAGCAGTGGCTGCAACACCAGACCACGCTCATCAATGAGTACCGCCTGTCCACCATTGACCCCAAGGCACGCAAGTTCCTGGCCGAAGAAATGGAAAAGTTCTTTTTTGGCGGCGGCGCGAATAAACCGAAAGGTTATGTTTCGCCAGAAACCTGAATTGATTCCAGAAGCAGAAATCCGCCCACAGTGATTCTATTCTGTCAGATCAAAGCAGTTATTTGGTCGCACTCTTATGTTTCGCTTCATCCTTGAGATAGGTCGCACTGAGTGTTGAGTATTTCTTCGCAATCGGCAACAGGCTTGGATAAAATTGCACGAAGGTTGTATCCACCGCGCCATGTGCGCTATGGCATGCATAGCAATCCGCATTCTCTGGTATTTTCTCGGCTGGCTTAGCTGATCCATCACTATCGAAAGCGAAGAAGGCCCAGCCGTCCTTAAATCGCGCCTCGTCTTTCACATGCACTAATACGCCAAGTGGCTTACCGCTCTGAAAATACCCGTGGCGGTTGATCGAGCCTTTGGTGGATGAGCCGCGGAACTCCTTTACAAGCACGGTTTTATCCGGCCAGTCTCCGGTCTTGAGAAATACACGATAAGCGGCTGGATTGACGAAGACATTGGAGAATGGTGGGTGGTCGGAGGCGCTGCCGCTCTCGCTGTAGCTCATGCCCAAATCCGAAGTCAGAAATACCCAATGATAGTAGCCTGTGGGGGGAATCAGTCGGCCGTCAGCGGTGTAAGCCGGCGCACCCTCATTCTTGGCCGCGCCGTCGGCGAGTACCGAAGTCGGCAATGCCACAGCTACTGTGATCAAAACTGCCAAACAGAAGGCCACTGGTTTTATCAAGTCTAATGCTCCGTTATTTATACAATTTTGAGACGAATCACTTTATGTTGTCCGGCGTCTGAGTTAGTCAGTGCGCTGCACACGTGTCCGTTTGGATTATATGTGAGGCTGCACGAGAATATCTCCCCCCTTCATTCCCACCTTCTCCTAAAGGGGAAGATGAAAAACCAATTCAAGCCGCCGTCAGATATTGCACGCTGAACCAGCGCCGGTCGTCGGTCCATACCTGTTCCACGGTGAAGCCTGCTTTGGCCGCCAGTATGGCGAAACCGGGCAGGGTGTGTTTGTAGCTGTACTCGGTGACGATATATTCGCCTTCACGAAAACGGAAAGCTTCGCCGGCGATCTCCACGGACTGGTTGTCGAGGCTCAGCAGGTGCATCTCGATGCGGCCTTCTGTTGCGTTGTACACGGCCCGGTGACTGAAACGGCTAAGATCGAAATCGCACTTCAGTTCACGGTTGATATGCAACAGCAGATTGAGATTGAAAGCGGCGGTGACACCAGTCGCGTCGTTGTATGCGCGTTCCAGAATCGCTGTATCTTTTTGCAGATCCACACCGATCAGCAGTCCGCTCTCCGCCCCCGCCACGCGCCGCAGTTGTTTGAGCAGGCGTATGGCGGGAGCTGGCTCGAAATTGCCGATGGTGGAACCGGGGAAGTAAATCGCAGTGCGGGCGGCGCGCCGGCGCGGCACCGGGATGGCAAACGGCTGACTGAAATCCGCACATACTGGCAGGACTTCCAATTCGGGATAGAGTTGGCTCAAGCGGTCTGCGGCACTCACCAGATGCGTGCGGGAGATGTCCACTGGTACATATGCCGCGGGCCGTGGCAGATGATCCAGCAGTAGGCGGGTCTTGAGGCTGCTGCCGCTGCCGGGTTCCACCAGTCGCACGTGCGGTCCAAGCGCGGCCGCCATGTCGACTGCGTGTGCTTCCATGATGCCGAATTCGGTGCGCGTGAGGTAATACTCCGGCAGTTCGCAGATGGCGTCGAAGAGTTGCGAGCCGCGGGTGTCATAGAAATACTTGCAGGGCAGGGTTCTCGGTGTTTCGCGCAGACCGCCGAGGATTTCCTCGCGCATGTCGGCGGCGCGCGGATGATAATCGTGCAGGGTGACGGAAAGTGCCTGGGATATCTGCATGTCATTCGTCCCGGGCGAGACGCAGGCCCATGAACTGCCAGCGCTGCGGCGGATAGAAAAAATTGCGATAGCTCGCGCGGATGTGATCAGCCGGCGTGACGCAGGAGCCGCCGCGAAGCACCATCTGATTCACCATGAACTTGCCGTTGTATTCGCCGAGTGAGCCGGCGAGCGGCTTGAAACCGGGATAAGCGAGGTAAGCGCTCGCGGTCCATTCCCAGACATCGCCGTAGAGTTGCGGAACATTTTGCTCGGCCGCTCGCGGATGGAACAACCCGCTTTCCATGAAATTTCCCCGGATCGGCTGCTCCACCGCCAGGATTTCCCATTCCGCTTCCGTGGGCAGGCGTGCGCCGGCCCAGCGGGCAAACGCATCCGCCTCGTAGTAACTCACATGGCACACTGGCGTGTTTGGGTCCAGTTGCCGTTCACCTCCGAGTGTGAATTCCGCGCTCATGTCTTCGTTCCAGTACAGCGGCCGGTTCCAGCCTTCCTTTTGCACGGTGGCCCAACCATCCGACAGCCACAGTTCCGGTGTGTCATAGCCGCCTGAGTGGATAAATTCCCGGTACTCGCCGTTCGTGACCAGCCGCGAGGCGATGGCATGCCGTGGCAGGAACACGCGATGGCGCGGAGTTTCGTTGTCGAAGGCGAAGCCACCCCCTCCCGCATGACCGATAGAGAACAGACCCTCGGAGCGGGAAATAAATTTCAGCGGCGACGCCGGCGCAGCAGCCAGGGCCGGCAGCTCGCACCATGCGGGCTTCAGCGGGTTGCAGGAAAGCAGATGTTTGATATCCGTGAGCAGCAACTCCTGGTGCTGCTGCTCGTGGTTGAGTCCGAGCGCTACCAGAAAGCCGAGCTTGGCATCCGTATTCTGCTGTTCCAGCAATCGCGCCATGTTGGCATCTACATGATCGCGATACGCCATGACCTCCACCACCGTGGGGCGTGACAGCAGACCACGCTGCTGCCGCGAATGCATGGCGCCGACCGTGTAGTAATAGGAATTGAACAGATAATCGAATGCCGGATTGAACGGGCGGTAACTGCGGAGATGTGTTTTCAGCAGGAACTGCTCGAAAAACCAGGTGGTATGGGCCAGATGCCATTTTGCGGGACTTGCGTCC
This sequence comes from Gammaproteobacteria bacterium, assembly GCA_049591455.1. GTDB lineage: Bacteria > Pseudomonadota > Gammaproteobacteria > Natronospirales > REEB76 > REEB76. Next base: position 131,627 of record JBAWFA010000005.1, on the reverse strand, counting down.
GGCATGCTCTGCACCACCATGTCTTCCGGAGCGAGCGTACGGCACAGGTCCACGCTCACGGCACGTACCTGCTGATAGCGCGAGGCGAGGCTATCCGCTACAGGAATGGTTCGGGGGCGCGGGAAGCTGTTCATGCAGGCACAGGATAAAAAACTTGGTTACAGCCTAGTCGCCACATCCGAGTCTGTCAAAAAACATCGCCAAACTCTTGACCCACCCACGCGCGGCCGGTTTAATAGCGTGCCCTTTGGGTACCCTTATGCATCTTTGGCCAGGTAGCTCAGTTGGTAGAGCAGCGGACTGAAAATCCGCGTGTCGGTGGTTCGATTCCGCCCCTGGCCACCAATAATTCATCGGTGAAAATTTGCTAACCATCCCTGGTGGGTTGGCCAGCCCCGACATCCATGTACGGGCGTTCGCCGAGTTGAGGCAGTGCTTCACTTGATTCAGGCTCACCCGCCCCTGACCACCAGTGCTGATTCAATTCGCCCATAACTGTTGTTGAAAGCATACCCCCCGCCACATGGGCTTGAAACCGTACGGCCCGGTGCGGGTTGCCCAGTCGGTACTATACTGAATGCTTGGGGTAATACTGGTTTGGTTTGCGGCGCGTATGCGCAAATAAAGAGGTGGCAGATGACCAGGGTTTTAATCGCGGACGATCACACCATCTTCAGAGCTGGCCTGATCAGACTGCTGCAAGGCATGACGGATGTGCAGGTGAGTGCCGAAGCCTCCAGCGGCCGGGAGGCGGTGGCGCTGGCTCACCAGATTCATCCGGACATTGTGATTATGGATTTGGCCATGGGCGACATGAACGGCCTGGACGCCACCACCCAGATCCACGCGCAGCATGCCGATATCCGGGTGATCATTTTGTCCATGCACGCCAACGAGGAATATGTACACCAGGCGTTGAGTTCCGGTGCATCCGCCTATGTGCTGAAGGAAGCGACGCCCGATGAACTCAAACTGGCCGTTGAAGCCGTATCGCGCGGCGGAACTTTTTTGAGCGCTGCCATTTCCAGGCGCGTCATCGAGGAATACCTCGGCCACGCCGTGGGCAAACCCGGGCAGGCGCAACACCTGACTCCGAGGCAACGGCAAATCCTGCACCTGATTTCGGAAGGCAAGAACGTCAAGCAAATTGCGTTTGAGCTGAAGCTGAGCGTCAAGACCGTCGAGAGTCACCGCACGGAGTTAATGCAACGTCTGGGGATCCCGAATGCCGCAGCACTTATCCGTTATGCTGCACGCCTGTCGCCGCTCTCGGATAAGTAACTACAGTGTAAATGCATCCCCAATTCTTGCCTCAGTAATTGATGGTCATGACGAGGGTTCCGGTATGACTCCCGGGCGGGATGGGTATCCGGCTGTAAACCGGCATCACCTGAGTGGCGCCGTTGCCCACGCCAGCTACGGTAACCGGGCGGGTGCCGGCGGGATTAGCTCCGGAGCTGAAACTGACCGCATACCCGGTGTTTCTGGAGCAGCTGAATGCCACAGCACCCTTGATCATGGCAGCGCGCTGTCCGGCGGGTGCCGAATCAATGGCCAAATTTTGCATGGCGACGCGGCAATTCCTGATCACCATCACCGATACCAGAAATTGCTCCCTGCCGCTGTTCGCCGAGGCTGTGATTGAGATCAGCATCAGCGCCGAAGTCAGCAGAACGTAAAACCCGGCATGAATGTATCGCGGCATAAATTTCTCCTCGATCAGCAATGCGGCGTCAAAGCCGGATCATGAAGAGCGGTACAGCCGAATACAGAAAGCGCAGGGATTATCCTGATCTTGCTGGCGGTCCCGCCGTCATGGGGCTGCCGCCCTTTAGACCGGTGACTTTGCGTCCCCGCCTTTCGGCAGGTTTGCTTTTGTCGTACTAAGAGGTATAGCAAGCAGGCTTGAAACAGTGAGTTGGGCTATTTCCGGAAATGGCTAGGAGAAATTTGGGGACGACGCAAGGCCCTTATGGGGAAAGTATGACCGGCCTGCTCCGGTGGGTGCTAATCTAGCCGCAGTGCTTGGGGGTGATTGGCCAAGAGAAGACTTCAAATGAAACGCATCTGGCCTGCAAGTCTGCGCGTGCGCCTGGTGGCGTTGGTGGTGATCTGCACCCTGCCGCCCATGGCACTCGTGACCTACACGGCTTTCGCGCGATATCACACCGCGACCCGTTATGCCTACAGTGTCAGCACGCTTGCGCTGAATGAGGTCGTCGGGCGCTACAAAGATCTGATCTCCAGAACCCATAATCTGTTATCGGTCATGGAAGAGCTGCCCGCCGTCAACGCGCCTTCGGCCGAGTGCAGTCACGCACTGGCGACGCTGCACGCGAAGTTGCCGCTCTACCCCAACCTGGTCGTGGTCTCGCTGAACGGTGACTTTCGCTGCAGTGCACTGCCTTTTCCGTACCCGATCAATGTTGCCGACCGTGGCTGGTTCAAACAGGTTCTGGTGACGCATAGATTTGTCAGTGGTGTTATTTCAAATGGACGCATTACACATCGGAGCATGCTGGTTTTTTCTACACCGCATTTTGACGACCAGGGAAAAATAATTGGCACCCTGAATGCCGTGGTATCTCCTTTAGTTCTGCAACCGACGACGGATGCATCCCTCTTGTATCGTTACGGGGCAATCACAGTTTTTAGCGGTGATGGAACGGTGTTAATGCACCATCCGAACCTAACCCGGTTTCTCGGCAGCAATCAGTCGCAGAGCATCCTGTTCAAAGTGGTGCAGGCTCCGGCAATCACTCTCAATCGCGCGCTGCCGGGAATTGATGGTCGGATCCGTTTTTACTCGGTGCAGCGCATAAGCACCGATGTGCCGGACAGTTATATCTATGTCGCCAGCGGCATAGACCGGTCATTTATCCAGAGCACCGCTTTCCGCCCCTTGGCATTCGAACTGGCGGTCATCGTAGCCGTTGCGCTGTTCATCATCCTGTGTACTTGGTGGTTTACCACGGCTTTCGTCACGCGCAGCGTGTGGCCGCTGTTGCGGACCTTGCAAAGCATCAGCGCCGGTGATTGGAGCGTGCGCACGCGACTGGCGAACAGCGGTGGGGAATTCGGCGCCATCGCTCGGGGCGTGGACATCATGGCGGAGCACTTGCAGGCGCGAGTCGCGTCCCAGCAGGCCGCCGAGTACGCCCGCAAGACAAGCGAGCAACGCTACGCCGAGGTGGTGGAACAGGCCATGGACGGTATCCTGGTGCGCCGGCCTTCGGGCAAGTTGCTGTTTGTCAACGAGGCGTTCTGCAGGATGTCCGGTTACAGCCGGGGCGAACTGTTGCGCATGAACGTCATGCAGCTCGTGGATCAATCGGATCCCGATCCACGCACTGCGGAGCTCAAACCCGGCGAAACGCTGCGTTCCGAAGGGCGCATGCGCCGCAAGGATGGTGGGGTAAAGTCCCTGGAATTGAGCGCAGCATGCCTCGCCAATGGCGACGTACAACTCATCGTCCGCGACATCAGCGAACGCATTGAAGCCGAGCGGCGCATCAACGAAGAGCGGAATCTTGTCTATAACGCAATCAACAGCCTGCAAGGTCCATTTTTTGTGGTCAATGTGCGCGGTAAATTTCTCTTATGGAATAACGAGTTCGAGAGAGTCTCGGGTTACGGCAAGGAGGAAATCATACGCATGCGACCCGTGGATTTCATTGCCCCGGAGCAACGCGTAGCCGCCAATAGGAACATGCAGGCCGTGATTATCGCTGGCGAGGCATCCACCGGAGCAAGCGTGCTCACGCGTGACGGTCGGCGGCTCCCGTATTTTTTCATCGGGCGGCGATTTGAATACCGGGGTGAAACCTGCATTGCGGGCATGGGCATGGACATCAGCGAGCGTATTGCCATGCACCGGAAGCTCAAGGAAAGCGAGCAGCAATACCGGGAGCTGGTAGAGCAGGCTGTGGAAGGTGTGACCGTGCGCCGTGTATCGGGCGAATATGTGCTGGTCAACGAAGCTTTCTGCAAAATGACCGGCTACAGCGGCGAGCAACTGCTGCGCATGCGCATCACCGATTTGATCGAGCCCTCGGAACAACGCGGCCATCTGCTCAAAATCGGCGAATCGGCACGTTTCGAATCCTGGATGTATCATCAAGATGGTCATCGCGTGCCCGTGGAAGTGAGCACGCTGCGATTGCACAATGGCGACATCCAGTCCGTGCAGCGCGATATCAGCGAACGTCTGGAATCGCGGCGCAAGCTCGAAGAAAGCGAACGCCAGTATCGGGAATTGGTGGAGCAGGCCATGGTGGGCATCATGGTGCGCCGGACGTCGGGAGAAATCCTGTTCGTAAACGATGCGCTTTGCCGCATGACCGGGTACAACCGCGATGAACTGCTGCATATGCACATCACCCAACTGGTGGATCCTGCAGAAAGCGATGCGATTCAGCGCGTACAGCAGGTCGCGACTGGCGAAACCCTGCAGTTTCAGTCCCGTCTGCGGCACAAGGGCGGCTTTCTTATACACGAGGAACTAAGTGCGCACCGTCGCGGGGACGGGAACATCCAGCTGATCATCAATGACATTACCGCCCGCGTGGCGGCCGAGCAGCATTTGGCGGCCGAGCGGGATTTCGTTTTCCACGCCCTTGATACCCTGCCGGGTGTTTTTTATGTTTTCAACTCCCACGGTAAATTCCTGCGCTGGAACCGGCAAATGGAGGAAATCACCGGCTACAGCATGGAAGAGATGAGAAGCATCAAGTCGGCCGATATCGTGCCACCGGACCGGCGCGCCAATCATACGCGGCACGTGGCGGAAATCCTGAGCGGCACCGGAATGCAGGGTGAAACGGAACTCTATTGCAAGGACGGCACCCGCCTCCCGTATTACTACGTGGCGCGTCATTTTGACTGGCAGGGACAGCAGTGCGTGGTCGGCATGGGCGTGGATATCCGCAAGCGCAAGGAGGCGGAGCAGCGGGCACAGATTTATCTTGAGGAATTGCAGCAATTGTCCGCGCGTCTGCTGGCAGCCCAGGAAGAGGAGCGCCGGCATATAGCCCGCGAAATGCATGACGAATTGGGTCAGGGATTGGCGGTCGCGCTGCTTGCACTGAAAGAGCTGGCAAGCCACCCAGTATCCGGCGCGCTGGCGGCGCAGATCAGCCAAACCTCCGCCATTCTTACCCAGCTCGCGCAACAGGTGCGTACCTTGTCACTGGATTTGCGGCCCTCGGTGTTGGACGATCTGGGGCTGGGGGCGGCGGTGCATTGGTATCTGCGCGAGCGGGTGGAATCCGCTGGCCTGAAGGTGACACTGGACATGGACAAATCCATGCCGCGGCTGCCGGCGCATATCGAAACCGTGTGCTTCCGGGTTCTGCAGGGCGCGCTCACCAACGTATTGCGCCACGCCCATGCGCGTGAAGTCCGCGTGCGCTTGCACCTGGCAGACGGGAACCTGGCGCTCACCGTGCAGGACGACGGCGCGGGCTTCGATGTGCAGGTGGCTCGGCGCAAAGCGTTGGCCGGCAAGAGCATGGGTCTGCTGGGCATGGAGGAGCGGGTGCGCCTGGTGGGTGGCACATTCACCATCACTTCAAGCCGCGGGCGGGGTACGGAAGTGCGCGTAGACCTGCCATCGGCCTGAAGCCTGCATCACGAGATGGAGTGAACGCGGGTAAGAGATTTTCTTATGGCATGGTCCGGATTCATGACAGAGACTGCGCCCAGCTTGAGTACCAACACCCGCATCACATTAATGAATAGCCCGGTTGGGCAGGGCGGCTTGCGCGCCTTGCAGCAAAGGGACGGTGCGGGCATGCGTGTGATATTGGTGGACGACAATGAATTGTTCCTCGAAAAACTGACCGAGCAGTTGGCGCGAAAACGCGGGGTTGAAGTGGTGGCCCGTGCCACCAACGGCGCAGACGGCATACGGCTGGCGACGGAACTCAAACCGGATGTGGTGGTCGTGGACCTGGCCATGCCGGGCATGAACGGCCTGGAGGTGGCGCAGCTCCTGAAAGACCAGCCACACCCGCCGCGGGTGGTGGTGCTTTCCCTGTACGATGAACCCGAATACCGGGAACATGCGCAACGGGCGGGCGTGGATGCCTATCTTGCAAAAAGCGACGCGCATGCTGATCTGGTCCCGCTGCTGTGCGCGCTATGTAAATGACAGGCATATCAATGGCTTTCTTGCCCATGCTTGCTTGAGCGATTGATCTGGATAAAACTATGTACACGGGCAGTGATACGGCGACAACAATGCACAACACGGCCGAAACCGGCATGCCGGGATTCAACGAGAAGCAGGAAGTGGCCAGGCTGCTGGCCGCCAAGCGGTCTTTTTTGGCGCATTTTTCCAGGCACCTGGAAGATCTGTTCCTGAAGTCCTATGCCCACCATAATCGTGCGCGCATGCGCATTACCCTGGCGTTGGGGCTGGTGCTTTATCTGCTGGCGGGTCTTGTGGATTTGCGTCTGGATTTGGCTTCCCGGGATAACCTGTGGCTGATTCGTTATGCCTTGATCGCGCCGTTAATCGCTGTCGCACTGGTCGCGGCGTTACGGGTGAGACGTGATGCCGTAATGCAGAGCGTTTATGCGGCAGCCGCCTTGGCCGCCGGAATTGGCACGGCCTTGGCAGTGTTCCTATATCCGCAATTGACGGCCTACGGTTCCGGCTTGGGCATGCTGGTCATTCTGTTTTACATCTACGTGATTTCCGGCATGCGTTCCGGTTACGGTCTGGCATGTGCGCTGCCGGTAAGCGGTGCATATCTTGCCGGTGCGTTCATGAGTCACGGGCTTCCGAACATCGCTCTTCAGGCGATCATCGTCCAATTGATTATCGTCAACCTGGTGGGTGCCTATGCCGGCCATCGCTTGGAGAAGGCAGCGCGCCGCAGTTTCCTGGACGGTCGCATGGTGAGATTGCTGAACGATGAAATGATCGAATTGGTGGGCGTGGATGAATTGACCGGGCTCGCCAACCGCCGGCGCATGGACGAGTTCTTTGTAAACACCTGGATGCGGGCACAGCGCGACAAGGCGGAATTGAGCCTGTTGCTGGTTGATGTGGATTACCTGCAACTGCTCAATGACAATCTCGGACGGGCAATTGGCGATATCTGTCTGCGCAAGCTGGGCGCCGTTATCCAGCATTATCGCCAGCGGCCCGGCGATCTCGCCGCCCGGTATGAAGGCGGCAAATTCCTGGTGATCCTCTACGGCTGCAACGAACGGCATGGCAGGGTGATCGCGGAGCGTTTACGCCGGGACGTGGAAAGCCTGAACCTGATGAACCCGGCCTCGCCCATCGGCTGGACAGTGACCGTGAGCATCGGCGTGCATAGCGTAGTACCAAGCCGTAAACAAACTCCTGCAAGCGAGCTGATGGCGGCCAACACGCTCCTGTACATGGCGAAACAGCGCGGCCATAACCGCGTTGTGAGCAACACGGACGCGGTCATGGGAAAATCTTCCGGAGCCGCGGCCGATCTGGGCCAGTCGGACAAGACGCTGGTGTTGCCGCGGCTGAAAGTCATCAAGTAGAACCTGCTTTTGGAACGATCAAAGCTCGACACAGTCAAATACAGCGCGGGCATCTATGTCGGTATCGTAATTGATGTCTGATCTGGCAAAGCCGAACAGGCGTAGAAAGTCGTGTTTGTATTCCGCGTAGTTGGTGATCTCGAAGAGGTTTTCGCTGGTGATCCGTGGCCATAATTCTTTACAGGCCCGTTGCACGTCATCGCGAAGCTCCCGATCATCCAGTCGCAGGCGATTATATTCATCCATGTCCGGTGGCCGGGCGTCTTCCCGAAAGAGGTATTCCCGGAACAGGCGGTTCTGCTGCTCAATCGTTCCCTCGTACAGTTTCTTTTCTTTCATTATCCGGGATATCACCGAGGCATACAGCGGCATCACCGGAATGGCCGCGCTCGCCTGGGTGACGACCGATTTCATCATCGCCACATGGGCGCTCAGCCCGCGGGTCTGGAAGTCATCGCGAAGTTTCCGGACTGTGTCCTCGAGATGCTGCTTCGCGCGGCCGAGCGTCCCATGCCAGTATATGGGCCAGGTGATTTCAGTCCCGATGTAACTGAATGCAACGGTTTTTGCGTTGTCTGCCAGCACTCCGGCATTGCTTAACGCTTCGATCCAGAGGGCCCAATCCTCACCGCCCATAACCGTGACGGTATCGTGAATTTCCTGCTCCGTTGCCGGTTCAATGGAAACCGCGATGATGGCGTCCTTTTCGGTGTCACATGATTTTGCCGTGAAGGTTTCACCGATCGGTTTGAGCGAAGAGCGTATGGTTTCGCCTGTGTCAGGCAGGCGGCGCAAGGGAGAGGCCAGCGAATAGATGATCAGATCCACTTGGCCGCCCATTTCCCGCTTGATCAGTTCGATTGCGCGCGTGCGCGCCGCATGGGAAAAAGCGTCGCCATTGATGGATTTGCTCTGCAAACCGGCCTGTTTGGCGAACTTGTCGAACGCTGCCGAGTTGTACCAGCCCGCAGTGCCGGTTTTTCTCTCAGTTCCGGGCTTCTCGAAAAACACACCGAGAGTCGCGGCGCCAAATCCGAATGCCGCCGTGATTCTGGCCGCCAGGCCGTAACCCGTGGATGCGCCGATTATCAACACACGCTTCGGTCCATCCGTGCGCGTCCCCCGGACCTGGGTGGTGTTGATCTGATCGCGCACGTTCAGCTCGCAGCCAAGCGGATGAGCGGTGGTGCAGATAAAGCCCCAGACTCTGGGTTTGATGATCACGCGAGATTCCTTTTGTCGCAGTTCATTCATTCTAACTTAATGCGTCCCGAAAAATGGCTTACAATCGCCGGCGGTGACAGTGCGCCCGATTCTCAAACCGGTGTGGGAGCAGCCATTACACTTCAGGATTCAATCCCCGTCTGTTCAAACGCACGGCCGTCCGGCCATGACTGAAGCCGGCCATGAAACGGGCTGGCGACAGCAGCTTGTTTTCCGGATGAAGCAGTACTGGGCGGCCAAGATGCTGCTCACGCCGGCGTGCATAGCACTGTTCATGGCAGGTTATTTCTGGTTGCTTGAACATCCGGCGTTTCCGGTCACGGTAATGCCGCTAACCGGTCTTGACCGGCTGATCGGTTTCCAGCCCTGGAGCATCGTGCCTTACACCAGCCTGTGGCTGTATGTCTCTCTGGTGCCCGTGCTGTTCCATACCTGGCGCGAGCTGGTTCCCTATCTCAGCGCGGTCACGGTTCTGAGCCTGACAGGTTTCACAATCTTTTTCTTCTGGCCCACCACCGTCCCGCGGCCGGACATAGATTGGGCTCGCTATCCTTCGGTTGCGTTTCTGAAATCGGTGGATGCTTCGGGCAACGCCTGTCCTTCCTTGCACGTGGCCTTTGCGATACTGAGCGGCCTCTGGCTGCACCGCTTGCTCAAGCAGACAAGCGCTCCCATCGCCGTGCGCGTGCTGAATGGCGCCTGGTGTCTTGTGATTATCTATTCCACCCTCGCCATCAAACAGCACGTGGCGCTGGATATGGAAGCTGGCGCCGTCTTGGGTTTGCTCATAGCCGGACTGCATCTGTATGTTCTCCCAAGGCTGCGCTTCATTATTCCGGACAAAACCGCGTCAAGCTGATAAACCGCAAGATAATAGCCACATAAAATCCCGCCAAAGTATGGGCACTTGCGATATGTAGGGTGGAATGCGCCTGCTCCTCGCGGAGTTGGGATGCTATCGAGTTATCCGCGCTCTATGCGATGATAGCCGCGACCGGGGCATTCGCATTTAAGATGGGGTTCAAAATCAGTCAGTTATGGGCAAACGGAAAATACTGGCAGTCCACTACGCTTCCCCCAGCGGGCAATTGACCGAGGTCATCCACAAGCTGACCGCGCCACTGGCCGGAGCCGATGGCATCGAGCTGCGTGAGCTCGTCTTGCGGCCCAGGGCTCCCTATCCGTTTCCCTGGCCGGTGCTGCGCTTCTTCGACACTTTCCCGGAAGCGATTTACCTCGATCCGCCGGAACTGGAACCCTTGGACCTGGGTGCCAATGAGCATTTTGATCTGGTGATCCTCGGTTACCAAGTCTGGTTTCTGTCGCCCTCGCTGCCGACTACCGCGTTTCTGAAGAACCCCGAAGTCAAGGCGTTGCTTGCGAATACGCCGGTGGTCACCGTGATCGCCTGCCGCGACATGTGGCTCATGGCACAGGAACGCGTCAAGGAATTGCTGGCCGCGGCTGGCGCCAGGCTGGTCGGCAACGTGGCGCTGGTGGACGAAGCCGGCAGCATCGGCAGCTTTCTCGCCACGCCGCTGTGGATGCTGACCGGCAAACGCGGGCCGTTGCTGGGCGGCCTGATACCACGCGCTGGCGTCAAACCGGAACAGATCTGCAACAGCCGGCGTTTCGGTGAACGCATCGCGCAAGCCTTGAATGCAAATCAGCCGATCGATGCCGGCGTGTTGCGTGGCTTGGGCGCAGTCAAGGTCAACACGCAGTTGATTGCAACGGAGCGCGCGGCGCGACGCAGTTTTCTCGCCTGGGGCGCATTGCTGCGCGCGCTCGGTAAACAGGGCGCCTGGGCGCGTAAGCCGGTAGTTATGATCTATATCGTATTTCTCATCCTTTTGCTTATCACAGTACTGCCCATCAGCGCGCTGCTCAAAACCCTGGCGGCGCCGCTGCTGCGCAAACGCATCGTCGCACAGCAGGCCTATTTCAGTGAACCCTCTGGAAATTGAATACGGAACATGAGCATGGCAGGCAAAGCCTACATCACCAATCTTTCGGCGTTTATGCCCAATCCGCCGATCGGCAACGATGAAATGGAATCGGTACTGGGCATGATCGGCGGCCAGCCCTCACGTGCGCGGCGCCTCATTCTGCGTTCCAACGGCATCAAGTTACGCCACTACGCTATTGATCCCGCAACCGGCAAAGCCACCCACACTAACGCTCAATTGACCGCTGAAGCCGTGCGCGGCCTGGCCAACGGGCATTTCACGCTGGATCAGATTGATTTGCTCGCCTGCGGTACGACTTTTGCCGACCAGTTAGTGCCCGGCCACGCCAACATGGTGCACGGCGAACTCGGCATTCCGCCCTGCGAAAACGTCTCCATCTCCGGCGTGTGCATCAGCAGCACCACGGCGCTCAAATACGCCATGCTCGGCGTCGCTGGCGGCGAATTTCGACATGCGGTGAGCGCCGGTTCGGAAACCCCGTCGTCGGTGATGCATGCCAGGAATTTCCAGGCCGAGAGCGACGCGCAGATCGAGGCGCTGGAAAACCAGCCGGTGATGGCGTTTCAGAAAGACTTCATCCGCTGGATGTTGTCCGACGGCGCGGGCGCCGCGCTCATCGAGCCGCAACCCGCGGCGCGGGGTTTGTCGCTGCGTATGGACTGGATTGTGGAGCGTTCCTACGCCAACGAACAACCGGCCTGCATGTACGGCGGCGCGGAAAAGCTCGAGGACGGCCGGCTCAAGGGCTGGCCGGAATATGATCCTTCAGAATGGGCAAAACGTTCCGTGTTCACGCTCAAGCAGGATGTCAAGCAGCTCAACGAACATGTCATGGCGTACACCGTCGAACGGCCGCTGCGTGAAATACCGCAACTGAAAAGCCTGAAGACTTCAGACATTGACTTTTTTCTGCCGCATTATTCCTCGCATTATTTCCGCGATAAAGTCCGTGAGCACATGTGCAAGGCTGGTTTCGACATTCCGTTCGAGCGCTGGTTCACCAATCTGTATTCCAAGGGCAATACCGGCGCGGCATCCCTGTACATCATTCTTGAGGAGTTGTTCCATTCTGGCAAGCTGAAACCTGGTCATCGCTTGCTGTGCTACATTCCTGAAAGTGGCCGTTTCAGCACTGCCTGGATGCACCTAACCGCTTGTGGTCCGGATGGAAGAATTTGATCCGAATACAAAATGAAAAGAGACGAAGTTCCACAGCACAATGCCAGGGCCTTCATGGGTCACAGCAAACTGCTATATGCAGTGGACGAACGTGGCCGCTATGTGCAAGCGCCCTGCAGCGGCTGGGAAGTCGAGGAGATCGTGCTGGATCAGGCCATCGCGGAATACCAACAACAGGCGGCGGATGCCTGGCAGCGTGCGCAGCAGGGACAGGCGTCAACGCTCGAATATCATATGTATCGCCAGCGCATGGACTTGGTGCTGCTGGCGCAAAGCACCGGCTTCTCCAAATGGCGCGTGCGACGTCATCTGAAACCGGGTGCATTCCGGAAGCTGCCCGAAAAATGCCGCCGGCGCTATGCCGAAGCGTTGGGCATCGTACCCGTACAACTCGACACGCTTCCGGACCAGCCGTGAATGCTGTTTCCTCATCGGCAGACATTGAAATTCCTTTTGACCACCGGCAGAGCGCGCATTGCGAAAGTGGCGCCATCTCGTCGTTGCTTCGTCACCAGCAGTTGCCAATCTCGGAACCCATGGCCTTTGGTGTTTCCGCGGCGTTGAGTTTCGCCTATTTGCCGTTCCTGAAATTCGGCGGCTTGCCGCTGTTTGCCTACCGCATGCCGCCTGGCCAAGTGATCCGCGGCCTGACCAAGCGGCTCGGCATCCACATGCACTTTGAACGATTCAAACAGCCAGGCGCGGGCATGGCCGCGCTGGATTATTACCTGTCCCAAGGGCGCGTGGTCGGTATTCAGACCTCGGCATTCTGGCTGACGTATTTCCCGCCGGATATGCGTTTCCATTTCAACGCACACAATCTGGTGGTGTACGGCAAGCGCGGCAACAACTATCTGATCAGCGATCCGGTGATTGATATCCTGGTGGAATGCGATGCGGTAGCGCTGCAAAAGGCCCGCTTCACGCGCGGCGTGCTGGCGCCCAGAGGCCTGCTCTACTACCCGGAATTCATTCCGTCGCAGATAAATTTACGAAGCGCCATCCGCAAGGCGATCCGCTTCACCACAGGCATGATGCTGTACACGCCGGCGCCGATCCTCGGCGTGCGCGGCATCCGTCTGGTGTCGCGTAAGATTCGCAAACTCGACCCGCATCAGGAGCATCACAATAAATTACTCCTGGGGCATATCGTGCGCATGCAGGAGGAGATCGGAACCGGCGGCGCGGGCTTCCGTTTCCTGTACGCGTCGTTCCTGCAGGAAGCCGCGGATATGCTTGAACAGCCAGCTCTTGCGAAAATTTCCGCTGAGTTGACCACCGTGGGGGATGAATGGCGGCGCTTCGCGCTGCACGCAGCGAAAATGTGCAAGGATCGGATGCCTATGGATTACGCGCTGCTGGCCGATCAGTTGCTGCTGTGCGCGAATGCGGAAGAGAATATTTACAAACAGTTACGCGCCGAAGTGAAATAGAAGCCAGCCACGCCCGGAATTCCCATTGATCAGAAACAGCTTGCCGGGATTTCCGCTAGCCGCGAATTCCGTCACCCACGCTGCTTCCAGACTGTCGTGAAATGGCTGCTCCGGACCAGGGCTGACGGCAGGTGGGAACCGGTGCCGCAGAACATCCGCAGGACCGCGTTCCATGCTGCGGGCACAGCACAAGCGGTCGCCTGTATGCCACGCCGATATCAGAAAACCTTCAAGCTCCGCAAATTCAGCGAAGTGCTTCAATTCCAGCGATCCAGCGCCGGTTGCCGTGGATTGCAATAGCAGCCAGTGACTGCCCTCTGCCATTGGCGTATCCGCAGGCAACCCCTGCCGCTGACGATGCGCCGCGAGTGGCAGCGTGGCTTCCTCGACCACACCCACCAATGCCTGCTGCGCGATCCCGAGCGTCAGATCCGCACCAGCCACGCTTAACACTGCTTCCAGACTGGCGCCACGCCGCGAGATGAAAAAATTCTGACCGCTCAAACCCAGATTCCTGGCGATATAGAAACCGGCGCTGCTGCCCAGCGTGTTGATGAAATTGAATGGCTTGGGTATTCCCCGGTCGCGTATCAGTTGCTCCTGGGCCGCGATGTTGTTGCCCATAGGGCCGAGACCGGAGCCAAGATAGAGGCTGCAATCCGGCCGCAGGCCGTGCCCGGCCGTGCAGCGCGCCGAACCCAGCAGAGCCAACTGGATGAAGCGATCAATGCGCCGGAAATTCTCACGGCACAAGTCCTTCAAAATATGTTCCAGCACCGGCAGCGATTCGTCATCGCGCAGTGGCTGGAAATAATGATTCGCTGAAACAATATCAATCATGGCGCGGGCTTCTCCAGCGCTAGCACGGTATTGTTGCCGCCGAAGCCGAAGTGATTGAGCAGGTAATGGCCCTGCGGCGCGGATTCGGGCAGCCTTAGAGGCCGTACATCAAATGCGGAATCGGGCGTATCGAATCCGGGCGTGGCGGGCAGGAAACCGTGCTGAAGAGCGCCCGCAAACAATACCAGTTCACTGATGCCACACGCTCCCAGCGTATGACCCAGGTATGGCTTGAGCGCACATACCGGCGGCAATTTTTCAAATACTTGCCGCATTCCCTCTGCTTCGGCGGTGTCACCCGTGGATGTGGCGGTGCCATGCGCCTTGATGCCGCATACCTGTTTGGGCTCCAAATGCAGTTGTTCGAATGCCTGGTGCAATACCGCCGCGACGGATTTACCGTCCGGGTTGGCGGTGGTCACGCTCCAGGTATCGCAATTATTTGCGCCGCCGAGGAGGCGAAGATCATTCGCAGAGCCCGTATCCGCTGACAACAACACTGCGCCAATGCCTTCGCCCAGCACGATACCTTTGCGTGCCGCATCGAAGGGCTGCAATCGCTCGGCTATGAGCTGCAAACCGGAGAAACCCGCGAGCGTGGTGCGGTTGGCCAGCTCCGCGCCAATTACCAGCGCATGCTTGTACCAGCCCAGTTCGAGCATGTGCAGCGCGCCCAGCAGCGCATTGGCGGATGCGGTGCAGGCGGTGTTCCACGTGTAAGTATCGCCGGTGCTGCCGAGTGCCCATTGTGTAATCGCCGCGACGTCCTGGTAACCACACAGAGGCATGGGAATCGCACTGTGCGGCCGGTGGGCCAAAGCCGCCGCGTAGTGTGATTCCGATAGGCCAATGGAAAAGCAGGAGGAGCCGATGAACAAGGGTAGCGTGCGGATTTCCGCCACCGTCAGATCAGCCTGTGTCACGGCGGCATGCACCACGCCCGGCAGCAGATGTTCGAAGCGAACCGGGTCAAATAGATCAACGCGATCCGGAATGCGGTAATACGGCATCCGCAGGGGCTCGGCGAACCCGTCCAGCTCCAATGCATCCGGTCGCACCTGTCCGTGCTGCATGGCAGACACGCAGCTTTCCGCATCCTCGCCGAGCGCACAGATCAGGCCCACGCCGCGAATGTAAGCGCAATTCATACGGGTATCAGGAAGCGGCGTCGGAAAAGATAAAGTCTGCCAATGCGTTCACGGATGCCAGCGCCGCACGCGTCTGATTGTTGCCGTCAATGCGCTTGCCGTATTTCTGTTTGACCGCCAGCGCAATCTGCAAAGCGTCGAGGGAATCGAGACCCAATTCGCCTTCGCTCCCGATGAGCACGGCATCGTCCGGAATCTGCCTTGGATCCAGATTCTTCTGACATTCCGTGATGATCATTTGCTTGAGCTCGTATTTGAGTTGCTCTTTGTCCATATCCGCTTATTGCCTTTTTCGCATGCCGAGACGCAGCCCCGCCAGCAGCAGACAGACAAGACCAAAACCGGACAATAGCGCAGCGTCCGGCGCCACCGTTCCAAGTTCGCCCTGCCGCAGGAATACGTCGAGAAAGCCCTGCAGACCCCAAGCCATGGGCGAATACTGGCTCAATGCCTGCATAACCGGCGGCATCAGGAAACGCGGCACCATGATACCGCCCACCGCCGCCATCAGCAGATTGGCCACACCGGTGAAAATCGTGGCCTGTTCGCTGGTGGAAACCAGATTTGCAATCAGCAGCGCATAGCCCAGCGCGGCGAAACTCGCTGCCAGCGTCATCAGACACAGCGCGAGCGGCGCATGGCCCAGCGTCAAGCGATCACCCCCGCACCACGGCACCACGAAAACGCCGACCGCCAGCATCAGCACCACCTGCAAAAGATTGATGCCGAGATACGGCAAGAGTTTGCCCAACAACAGGGTCTTCGCACTCAGACCCATGCTGTGCAAGCGCGCATAGGTGCCCTGCTGCCGTTCCTGCACCCAGGTGGTCGAAAGCGGAATGGCGATGAAGAACATGGCGAACAGCAGCCACGCCGGTACGCTCTGCTGTACCGAGGAAGGCGCCTCGTTTCTGCCATTATCACGATAAAGCGATTCGGCGTGCAGCAGCTTGTCGGCGGCGTCGAGATTCACTCCCGTGTTCGCTGCGGTTTCAGGACCGGATTTCTGCGCTTTCAGAGGCGCCAGCGTCTGCTGCAGATAGATGCGCGCCAGAACGCCGCGCAGAGTCGCTTCGAAAAGTTTGTATACGGCCGGGTCGACACTGGGTCCGGCCAGCATCCGCACCGCCAATGGTTTCGTGTTCTGTATGGCGTTGCCGAAACCAGCGGGTATTTCGACCAGGAATTGCGCTTGGTCGCGGTGCACACGGTCAATCAGTTCGGCTGCCGGGGCATCCGCTGTCAGACGCGTGAATTCCGGTGACATGCTCAACCTTTTCACCAGCGCGTCACTTACCGGACCGCTGTCGTCATTGACAAGATAATAATGAATGCTGACCCCCCGTTGAGCTGAAAAACTGTTCTGCATGGATAGCGACATCACCAGGATAAATGCCGCCGGCATCACGAACAGCAACAACAGGGCGTGCCAATCGCGCAGCAAAAGCTTCCATTCTTTCCAGACCAACGCGAATACGGGCATGAGCCTAATCCCTCAATTGCCGACCGGTAAGTTGCAAGAACAATTCTTCGAGGTTGCCGTAGCCATAACGTACGCGGCTGATATTTACGCCTTCGGTGGCGACCAACGCGAGCAGATGCTTGAAATCGCTCTCGGTGCACTGCGCAAGGTGCAATTCGTGGTGGCCGACTTCAAGATTGGGAATGGCGCGCAATGCCAGGTTCTGCTGTGCGGTAGGCGGTGAGCCAAGCGTGATTATCAGGCTCCGGCTTGCCGTGCTGCCCAGTAATTGTTCCAGTGTGCCGTAGGCCAGCAGGCGTCCGTCGTCCAGCACGCCGATTTCGTCGCACAGCATTTCCACCTCTTCCATGTAGTGTGTGGTGTATATCACCGTTGTGCCCTGAGTGTTGATACGTTTGATGGCTTCCAGGATGAAATGCCGCGACTGGGGATCAATGCCCACGGTGGGTTCGTCCAGGAACAGCAAACGCGGCCGGTTCAGAAGTCCGATGGCCAGATTGAGCCGCCGCTTGAGTCCGCCGGATAAATTCTCCGCACGGACTGGGACAAAGGATTCCAATCCTGCTACCGCCAGCGCCACAGATATGCAGCCATGCAATTCGCGCCTCGGGATTGTCTGCACACCACCGAAGAATCGCAGGTTCTCGATTACGCTCAGGCGCGGATAAAACGCGTATTCCTGGGGCACCAGCGCACTGAACGACTGAACCTCACGTGACCGCGCCGGCAAGTATTTGCCGTCAATCCGGATGTGTCCCTGTTGCACAGGTAAAAGACCGGTGAGGATCGAAATCAGCGTCGTTTTACCGGAACCATTCGGACCCAGCAAGCCGAACAGGCTTCCGGGCCGCACTTGCAAGAACAGTTCGTTTATGGCTTCGCGCTCTGCCCCCGGGTAGCGGAAACTCAAGTTCTCGATCTGGATCACGTGCCGTGGCTCCCCGCCATGTTTGGTCCACCGTTGCCCCAATACGGGTGATTATCCTGGAAATGTACTGTGGCTGCTTGGACGTCAGCCCTCAATCACTGCTGCGTTTGAAAATCCAGGCTGCCATGACGCCGAACGTCATTTCATGTGTACGACTCACCAGCGGGCTGGCGGTGAAACTCGCACCTGTCAGATCGGTGTAGCTGATGAACGAACCGTACACCATGTCTCCACGATGCAGGCTGCCGCCCACTTCGAGCGTGTAACCGCCATAACCGCCGGAGGCGGCATAGACTGGGCGTTCGGCCGTGGCATATTGCGGCATCACGTCATAAATGTACTGGAAATAATCCCGGTTGCCGTAGAGAGCCGAGAGGCTGCTTTCGATGTTAAACGCGTGCTCGTCTTCCCCAATTTGATACCCAAGTTCCAGGCGCGGCGCGGCCACGTAACCGCGATGGTGCAGAGTGAGCGCGTGCGCACTGACGGCCACGCGCAACGGCAGTACCAGATCCAGGCGCGCGCTGCCGGCGTCATTGCCCCAGACGTGATAACGCAAGGCTGGCCCGGCTTCGCCGATCCAGTCCAGGTCAGGCATGCCTTGGCGTTCGCGGACATCATTGGAGGGCACCGCCACGGCGCCGCTGAAATCCACTTCCAGGGACAGCCGCTGACCGCTAAATAATTTGCCGCGCACCTGGTCGTGGTTCACGTCCAGGTACCTGCTGCGATAAACGATGTAAGGAAACGGCAGCAGCAGTGTGCGATCTTCGGCCGCGCCGGGATAATAGGGAAAGCGCACAGCGCCCACTCCGATACCGATGTCGAGTTGCGATGCAGTCTGCGCATCTGGTTCGGCGGCGCACGCCAGAACCGGAGCCAGCGCGCACAGCACTGTCAGCAAACAGGCCTCAATCGCGGCTGTTACGCCGTTCCCCCCCCCGGCTCAAGCCGGGTCCACCGGCGTGGTGCCACCGCTGAAGTCCGTTTTTGCCTGCGCCAAACGGTAGCGGCGTTCGGCGTTCCAGTGGCGCAGGTTGTGCAGCAGCGTGCCGGCATAGATCAGCCGGAAGAATTGCAGGCGCCACCACACCTTGCGTGAATCGAACAAGTCACCCGCCAGCATCGAAATGACGCCCTGTTCGACCTTCCAGAAGTTGCGCGGATGGCGGAATATTTTCTGCATCACCGGAGAATTGAAGCGATAGATGAAAAACGCGAAGCGCCGCATGCCCGCGCGTTGGCGTTTTTCCAGTCGGCGCTGCAGTTTTGCCTCGCGGGCCGGCTCATGCAAAGCGATAGTGACCACTCGCGCCGCTTGTTCCGCGCCGCTCATGGCCAGATATACGCCGGAGGAAAATACCGGGTCAAGGAACGCGAAAGCATCGCCCACCAGCATCCAGCCTGGGCCGCCGATGCTACTGGCGTCGTAGGAGTAATTGCCCGTGACACGCACCTCGTTGCCTATCATTGTGGCCCGAGTGAGCCGTGCCCAGAGCGCTGAATTGAGCTTGAGGGTCTCGAAGAAAAAATCATGCGTTTTACCGCGCCGCTGCTTCAGGTAATCCGGGCGGCACACGGCTCCCACGCTCATCACGCCGTCCGGCAAGGGGATCATCCACATCCAGCCGTGTTCAAAACTGTAGATGCTGATATTGCCTTTGTCCTCCCCGGAGCGGTACGCGGCGCCGCGGAAATGGCCAAAGATTGCGGCGCTCTGGTGCTCGCTGTTCTTGCGTTTGAGTTTTTTGCGGCTGGCAAGAAAGGCATCGCGACCGCTGGCATCGAGCACATAGCGCGCCCGTACCTGGTATGTGCGCCCGTCGTCGGCGCGCACTTCGACGGTCGAATCGCGCGGTCCGTGCTGCGCCACCGCGGTTACTTCGCTGCCTTCACGCGCATCCACGCCCTGAGCGCGCGCATGTTCGAACAGCATCTGGTCGAAGTCCTGCCGCCAGACCTGGAAGGCATGCGCCGGACTGTCGCCCAGCGCGCGCGCGAACGCGTAGGTATTGTAACCGCGCGCATTGTCGGCCTCGAAATCGGCGCCCGGTTTGTACATGCCGAGTTTGCGCACCTTGTCCAGCACGCCCAGGCGTTCAAGCACCGGCAGGTTCATGGGCAACAAGGATTCGCCGATGTGAAAACGCGGATGATGTGCTTTTTCCAGTTGCATGACCGACCAGCCCTCTCTCACGAGCAGCACCGAAGCCGTGCTGCCACCTGGGCCGCCACCGATCACCAATACATCACAGTGCTCTCCGGGTGTGCCGCTTGCCTGCTCATTGCCCATAACCGTGCTCCATTATGCAGGGTGGTGCCCGTGTTGCATGCCGGTCATTCTACACATGAATCTGCTATCGTTCGGCGCAACCAAGCATACGCGGTTAACGCATGGATCACAGCATTCAACTATATGTCAGCCGGGTCATCGCCGCGGATTTTCTGCAACTGGAAACGCGCTACCTTCCCCGTTTGCACACCGGCGAACGGGCGCGCTACAGGCGTTTGATGTCCGCGCGGCGCAGACTGGAATGGCTGGCCGGACGGGCGCTGGCCATGGAAGGGCTTGCGGCAACGCTCGGCTGCGTGAATGACAACGCGCTGTGCGCTGCCGAAACGGGTGGCCTGGTTTACCGGGATGCGGCTCTGTTTCTGAATCTGAGCCATAGTCGTGGAATGCTCGCGTTGACGATTGCAACCACAACGGCCGGCGTGGATGTGGAGCAAATATGTCCACGCGCACTGCTTGGCCATGTGGAAAGAGTGTTCACGTCCGCAGAATCGGCACATCTGGCGCAAGCGACCGGTGCCGAACGCTTACACCTGTTTTACAGGTACTGGACGCTCAAGGAAGCCACCTGCAAGGCGGCAGGACTGTCCATCTGGGAAGGACTTGCCGCCGCACGATTTGATCTGCGGCCGGCACAGGCACCGGCTTTCACCGGCACAACCGAACAGCTGTCAGGTCCTTGGCGATTCTGGTCGGCAAGTATTGACGGATGCTGGCAATTGGCGATTGCGGCCCTCAGCGCACCAACCGCGGGGACATTCGGTGCTTGGCGTATCGTTTTACCGGGTACACGGACAAAACTGGCAGTGGATGCCTTCAGCAGCTTTTCAAGCCCTTGAAACAAGGAGGGTTTCCCGCGGGCGCGCCGGCAGAACCGCAGCGGATGGGGTGACAGCGCACACAATTCTGTCAAAATATCCAGCTGAGCAATCGTCGGGGACGGGGAAGCCATTGTCTGAACGCGCGAGAGATTTTTCCATCAACGGCTGGTGCGCTTGGGCGCCGGGTGTCGCGGAGCTATCGGATTGGCAGGCTTGGATGGGGGGCAAACGCATTGAGACCGGAAAGCTGCCCGACGTAAGCTTTTTGCCGGCATTGCTGCGCCGGCGTCTGGATCGTGTCGGACGCATGGCTCTTTATGTGGCCTGGCGCTGCGCCGAAGAACGTACGGCTGTGCCGCTGGTGTTCGCCTCGCGACACGGTTCAATCGCCCGTACCTTGCAATTACTGGACGACCTGGCCCGGAATGAACCTCTGTCGCCCGCGATTTTCAGCTTGTCGGTGCACAACAGCATCGCGGGACTGTTCTCCATTGCGCGCAACGATCGAAGTCCTGCAACGGCGCTGGCGGCAGGCCACCGCACTCTGGTGTTCGCGTTGCTGGAAGGTGTCGGCATACTGGCGGAAGGCGCCGGTGAGGTGTTAGTGGTGTACGCGGACGAGACGCTGCCTCCGGAATACCGTGCACACCTGGAACAGCCGGAACCGGCCTTCGCAGTCGGATTGTTGTTGACCGCCCCAGATGGCAAACACCCGTCGTGCCGATTGGTACCGGGGCGCAATGCGGCGTCCGGGGCGCGTCCGGAAGTGGCGCTCATGGACTTCCTGTTGCAAGATGCTCCCGTGGCCGGCCTGGACGGGGATGAGCCCGGCTGGCAATTGCAGCGTGTTGGCGGACATGCTTAAAAAGTTGAGCTATGGGTACCGCGCCTTGGGCACTGGCCTGTGTTTCGCAGGCTTCGGGCTGGGCTGTGTGCTGGTGGGTCTTACACTGTTGCCCATGATTCTGCTCTGGCCCGGCAACGCGGTTGCGCGCCGGCGACGGGTGCGCCGGCTGGTGAGTATGGCCTTCCGGGTGCTGCTGGCGGCCATACGCGGATTGGGACTTGGATGCGTGGAAGTGGAGGGCCGGGAATGGCTCAAACACGCGCCAGGGCGGCTGGTACTGGCCACCCATCCGAATTATCTGGATGCGGTGGTGCTGTTGTCACTCTTGCCCATGGCGGATTGTGTGGTAAAAAGCGGCCTGTGGCGCAATCCGTTCACGCGTGCGTTTGCGGTCGCGGCGGATTACATAAGTAATGAAGATCCCACCGGCATGATCGAAACCTGCATTCGTGCAGTGCAAGGCGGCGAGATTCTGGTGGTGTTTCCGGAGGGCACCCGCACGACGCCGGGCGAGCCGCTGCGTTTCAAGCGCGGCGCGGCACAAATTGCAGTGCGCGGTGATCTTGAGATTTTGCCAGTGGTCATGCACTGTTCGCCGCCCGCCCTGCTCAAAACCACCAAGTGGTATCAGGTGCCGGAGCGCGCCTGGGTGTTGCACGTGAAAATCTTTCCTCCGCGCCCTGTGAGCGAATTCATTTTGCCAGCCTCGCCGCTGCCCGGCGTGGCGGTGCGCCGCGCCACCCACGCCCTGCAGAGTTTTTTCCAGGAGCAGATCAAACTTTATGAACCCGCTTATTGAAGAACTGAAGCAGTTAATTATCAGCGTACTGGATCTGGAGGATGTGACGCCGGCGGACATTGATCCGCACGCGCCGCTGTTTGGCGACGGCCTGGGACTCGATTCCATTGATGCACTGGAACTTGGCGTTGCCATCCAGAAGCGCTATCACATCACCCTGGACGCTACCTCCGCCGAGACCCGCCAGCATTTTTATTCGGTGGAGAACCTGGCCAAATTCATTTCAACGCACCAAACAATCTGAGAGACCTGCCCATGGATGCACAAAACGTTTTTCAGACACTCCAGAATACCCTGGTCGAGCAGTTCGAACTGGACCCTGCGAAGATCACGCCCGAGGCGCGGCTGAACGAAGATCTGGACCTGGACAGCATTGACGCGGTGGACCTGATCATCAAGCTGCAGGAGCTCACCGGCCGCAAGGTGAGTCCTGAGGACTTCAAGGGTGTGCGTACCGTGGGAGACGTTCAGCGTGTCATAGAAAAGCTGCTCGTTTCCCCATAATGAGCCGTTCAGTCTTTACCGTGCTGATCGTTGTGGCCCTGCTTGCCTATCCGTTTACCATGTATTTCGCCGCGGACCGGGTGGCGCCGAAAATACTCCTGGCGGGTGTGCTGACACTGCTGGCGCTGCGTGTACTGTTCAGGGCTTGGCGCAAATCCCGGCATCCGTGGAGATGGCTGGGTTTTGCCGCTGTCCTGCTGCTGGCTGCCGTCGCGACACTGTTCAGTCACGGCTTGAGCCTGGAGCATGTGCGCCTGTATCCGGTGGCAGTTGATAGCGTTTTCTTTCTGGTGTTCTTCATTTCCCTGTTCACAAGCAGACCGCTGGTGGAGCGCATAGCCCGTGCCAGCGGCGCTGAACTGGGTCCGGACGCCATTCTTTACACACGCCGCGTCACCTGGGCATGGAGCGGCGTGCTGTTGGTGAACACTCTGATTGCACTGTATACAACGCTGTATGCCTCCATGGCTGTCTGGACGCTGTACAACGGATTACTCTCCTATTTCCTCATAGGAGCCGTGTTTTTGGTGGAATATCTGATCCGACGCCGTGTGCGCCGTATCCGGCTGCAGCCATGAACACGCTTGGCCAAGCCAGGTTATTTTCCACCCAGGAACATTCGCCGGTTGCCTACACGGTGACCGGCGAAGTGTTTCCCGCCGAATTCCGTCGGCGGGTTGATGGCATTACGCGGCATCTGCTGCAACATCCGGAGCAGCGCTGGGCCTTGGTGTGTGACGACACTCTGTGGTTCGCGGCCGGTTTCCTGGCGCTGACTAACGCGCGCAAGACTGTGATTTTGCCGCAGGCTTCGGGTCCGTCGAATGTGGCGGAAGCGCAGGCAGCGGCGGTACTCACGGATCAGCCAGCGCGGTTTGCGTCGTTCATCAGGCTGGACGTGGCCGCGGCATCCGGATCCGATACATACACCGAAGCGGGCTTGGACGATTCACTCTCCGTAGAGCTTTATACCTCCGGTTCAACCGGTCGGCCCAAACGTGTGGACAAACAGCTCAGACAATTGCGCGCCGAGGTGATGGCGCTGGAAGCCCAATGGGGGCAGCAGCTTGGCGACGCCGTGGTACTTGCCAGCGTGCCGCATCATCATTTATATGGGCTGCTGTTCCGTGTGCTCTGGCCCTTGTGGACGGGGCGCCCGTTCTATGCAGCTTCCTGCATGCAAATGTCTGAATTCAATGCAGCGGCCAGGCGCTTTGAACGCTGTTTCATAGTCAGCAGTCCGGCCTTTCTCACACGGGTTACCGATTTTGGCCTGCTGCAACCAAAAAATGCTTTCGTGGCCCTATTCAGCTCCGGTGCGCCGCTGCCGGAAACCACCGCGGCCAAGATCGCGACTGAACTCGGGCACGCGACCATCGAGGTATACGGCAGCACTGAAACCGGCGGCATCGCCTGGCGCAGTTGGGAACCTGCCTCGGGCCAAACTCCGTGGCAAGCTTTCACGGACGTGGAGACAACCGCACCAGAAATCATACCCGGGCTTTTGCGGGTGCGCTCCCCCTGGACTTGGCGAGCCGCCTGGGTGGACAGCGGCGATCTGGCGCAAGCGTTGCCGCAGAACCGTTTCCGGTTGTGCGGCCGCGCGGACAGCGTGCTGAAAGTGGAGGACAAGCGCATCTCGCTCGCGGAAATGGAGCAACGTCTTGCGGCTCATGAGCTCGTGAGTGCAGCCCGGTTATTGTTGCTGGAAGGAAACCGAACGTCGGTGGGCGCGGTAGTGGTGTTAAATAACGCCGGACGCCGCCAAGTGGAACGCACCGGAACGCCGGACGTCCGAAAGGCGCTTATGGAAATGCTGCGTGACTGGTATGACCCGGTGCTGGTGCCGCGCAAATGGCGTTTCGTGGAGGCGCTGCCTGGCAATGACATGGGCAAGATCGAGCACGAAAAACTGCAAGCACTTTTTATGGAGCGGCCTTGATGGAACTGCCGGCGGTATTGCACAGGGAAGTGACGGGCGACAGCGCCCGCGCGGAATTGGATATCCGTTCCGATCTCGGCTGGTTTACCGGCCATTTTCCCGGACATCCCATTTTGCCGGGCGTGGTGCAGATTGCCTGGGTGGTACATTTTTCCGGGGAAATTTTCGGCTATGGTCCGAATGTAAGCGTGGTCGAGCAGCTCAAGTTCAAGCGGCCCATCGGCCCCGGCAGGGAGATCAGCCTGTTGCTGACACGCCGCCCCGCTGACAGGGCCGTGAGTTTCGAGTACCGTGATGCACGCGCGAGCTTTTCGTCGGGCAGCCTGAGATTCAAGTCATCCGCATGAACTTCAAGGTCTGTGCGGTAATCCCGGTTTACAACCATCATGCCTGTCTCGAACACATCGCGGCGCGTCTGCTTACCTGTGGGCTGCCGTGCATCTTTGTGGACGACGGCAGCGATGAGACCACCAAGACGGTTTTGCGCAAGCTCGCTTCATCCGGTGCCGGCGTGGAATGTCTGACACTGGCGAGCAATCAGGGTAAGGGTGCTGCGGTGGTGGCTGGATTTGAGCGTAGTGCGGAATTGGGGTACAGCCATGCACTACAGGTGGACGCTGACGGCCAGCACGATCTGGACGACGTGCCGGCGCTGCTCAAGCTGGCCGAAGCGAATCCCGACAGACTCATCTCCGGCACGCCGCTATTTGACGTTTCGGTGCCGCCTGCGCGCTTTTACGGGCGCTACCTCACACACGTCCTGGTATGGGCCGAGACCTTATCGCTGCAATTGCGGGATTCCATGTGCGGCTTCCGCGTCTATCCGCTCGCACCCGCTCTGGAGCTGGTCCGCCGCGTGCGTATCGGCCGGCGCATGGATTTTGATCCCGAGATCATGGTACGTCTGTATTGGTGCGGCATCGAGACGCTATTCCTGCCGACGCGGGTGAAGTATCCCGAAGACGGCATCTCGCATTTCCGGTTATTCGCTGACAACGCGCGCATGACTTGGCTGCATATTCGTCTGCTTCTCGGCATGCTGCCACGCATTCCCATGCTGTTGCGTCGCAATTCCATGCGGCGGCGGGCGCGCCACTGGGCGCAGTTGCGCGAGCGCGGCAGCGCGGGCGGCATACGTATCCTCGGCGCGGTATACGCCTGGTTCGGGCGGCGCGCCAGCCGCATGCTGCTAGTGCCGGTGGTTGGCTATTTCTTTATCACCAGCCCCCTGGCGCGCCGCGCGTCGCGCCAGTTTCTTGCGGCGGTGCAGGCCCATGTGCATGACACCGCCATCAATGCGCGACCCATCTGGCGCAACAGCATCCGGCACTTCTGGCAATTTGCCGTTGCGAATCTGGACATGCTCGTGACCTGGCGCGATCCTCGGCAGGTGAGCCTGAGGTTTCCGGATCGCGCTCAGCTCGAAGCAGCGTTGAATTGCGGCCGGGGAGCGCTTCTAATTAGCGCACACTTGGGCAACCTGGAAGTGACTCGCGCACTGGCGGCGCAGATGCCAAGCCTGAAAGTGAACGCCCTCGTATATACCCAACATGCGTACAAATCCAATGCGGTACTCGAAGCAGCCAGCGAGGCATATAGCCAGAGGCTTATCCAGGTGCAGGAGTTGGGCGCGGATACCGCGATGATGCTGCGCGAGAAAGTGGACGCCGGTGAGCTGGTGGTGATTGTTGGTGACCGCACGCCAGTATCCGCCGCGAGTCCTGTGGCGCAGGCGGAGTTCCTGGGCCGGCCGGCGCCATTCGCGGTAGGACCTTATGTACTCGCGCACGCACTTGAATGCCCGGTCTATCTGTTCTTCTGTATGGCTGAAGGCAACGGTTACACTATCCATCTGGAGTCCTTTGCGGAACGTATCCACCTGCCGCGCCGCGGACGGGACGCGGCCATGCAGTTGCTGGTGGATCGTTATGCCAGGCGCCTCGCGGAGTACGCCGCGCGTTACCCTCTGCAGTGGTACAACTTCTATGACTTCTGGGCTGAGCGTCGCCCGGAGGCGGATCGCCTTTCCACCGGCGCACCCAGACTGGATACCTATGGACAAAGTTCGCAACCGCTTATCTGAGAAGCACACCGTCACGGTAGGCGGCCAGCCAATGAGCCTCTTGGATGTCGGCGCGGTGGCGTGCGGCGCGTCCGTGAGTTTGAGTACTGCACCCGCATTCCGCATGCGCATTGATACAGGCGCGCGGATTCTTGCCGAGTGCATTGCCTCGGGCCGGCCTATCTACGGGGTGAGTACCGGCTACGGCGATTCCTGCACCGTCAGCATCCCGTCCGCGGTGCTGGAAGAACTGCCGGTGCACCTCATCCAGTATCACGGCTGCGGTCTGGGCCGGTATTTTGACGAGCCCTCGGCCGCCGCCATTCTGGTGACGCGTCTGGCATCACTGGCGGCCGGATTTTCCGGCGTGCGCTTTGAAGTGCTGCAACAACTGCAAGCCCTACTTGAGCAGCGCATCATTCCACTCATTCCCGAGGAAGGTTCGGTTGGGGCAAGCGGTGATCTCACACCGCTTTCATACGTGGCAGCCGCGCTCATGGGTGAGCGCGAGGTGTACTTCCGCGGGCGCGTGTGCCCCGCCGCCGAAGCCCTGCATGAAACAGATATCAAGCCGCTCAGCTTCAAGCCCAAGGAAGGCTTGGCGCTCATGAATGGCACCTCGGTTATGACCGCACTTGCCTGCCTCGCCTGGGAGCGGGCTGAATACCTCACGCGTTTGGCGAGCCGCATCACCGCCATGGCGAGTCTCGCCATGGACGGCAACCCGGAGCATTTCGCTCCCGGCCTGTTCGCTGCCAAACCTCATGCGGGCCAGCAGCAGGTGGCGGCGTGGATATATGCTGATCTCGTCAGTAGCCGTGTGGCGCGGAATACCGGGGTGCAGGATCGCTATTCCATCCGCTGCGCGCCGCATGTCATTGGCGTGCTGAGCGACGCGCTCGGCTGGATGCGGCGTGACATCGAAACCGAACTCAATAGCGCCAACGACAATCCCATCATTGATCCCGACAGCGGTGCCATTTACCACGGTGGCCATTTCTACGGCGGCCACATCGCCTTCGTGGCCGACAGCCTGAAAACCGCGGTCGCCAATATTGCGGATCTCCTGGACCGGCAACTGGCGCTGCTGGTGGACAGCCGTTTCAACAACGGCCTGCCGCGCAATCTCTCTGGAGCGCGTGGCGAGCGTGCGCATCTCAACCACGGTTTCAAGGCGGTGCAGATTGCGGTGTCGGCCTGGACCGCGGAGGCGCTCAAACTCACCATGCCGGCCAGCGTGTTCTCGCGCTCTACCGAATGCCACAACCAGGACAAGGTCAGCATGGGCACCATCGCCGCCCGCGACGCCGTCCGGGTGCTGGAATTGACCGAACAAGTGGCGGCGGCATGTCTGGCCGCGGCAACCCAAGCGCTGGAGATCCGCCGGCGTGTGAAATCGCTGCCTGAGGACCGGTCAAGCAAGACAATTCTGGATATGCAGCAGGATGTGCTGGGCCTGTGTCCGTTCGTGGAAGAGGACCGGCCATTGGAAAGTGAATTGCGCGGTTTGTGCGCGGCCATAGGGCAACGCCGCTGGCAAATCTATATAGAATCATGAAAGACACGCCCTTATCCGCCGAAGTCGAGATGGAAGTCCCATTCCAGGATGTGGACGCCATGCAGGTGGTCTGGCACGGCAATTATTTCCGTTATTTCGAGGCAGCACGCAGCATGCTTCTGCGCCGGATTGATTACGATTATCCAGAGATGCGCGCCTCGGAATACATGTGGCCTATCATCGAAACCCGGGTGCGTTTCGTGCAGGCGGTGCGTTACCGCCAGCACATCATCGTCGGTGCCGGGCTCGCGGAATGGGAGAACCGTCTCAAGATTGACTACCTTATCCGCGATGCCGACACAGGTGCGCGGCTCACCACCGGCTACACCATCCAGTGTGCCGTGGATGCCCGCACGCTTGAACTGCAACTGGTCAGTCCGCCCGTCCTTCTGGAACGTCTGAAAAACTATTTATGAAAGTTATTGCCATCCACCTGCTCGCGATTTTGTTGCTTGCCTATGCGTCTTTCGCCTGTGCCAGCGCGGCAGATTTGAATCTGCTGGCAACGCCCAAATCCTTCAGTGCGAAATTCATCGAGACTCGCACGCTGCCGGGTTTTGATCAGCCGCTGGTGTCTCACGGTCAACTGAATTTCAGCCGCGGCACCGGTGTCATCTGGGAAGTGACCTCCCCGTATCACTATGTTTTCAAGATGGACCCGTCAGGAGTCGAGGAGCAGATGCCTGACGGGTCGGTGCGGCATATGGATCCGCGGCAGGAGCCCTGGCTGGGTGCGGTGAGGCAAATTTTCACCAGCGCACTCTCGGGCGACACCTCGGGGCTGGAACGGTATTTCGACGTGCAGGTAACGGTGCTCAAGGATAGCCGCCGCATCGAACTTGATCCTAAACCCGGCCCGGTAGCCAAGGCTATCAAGCACATCAGCGTCGTCGAAGCCGGCACGCCCCAATCCCTGCGCATTGACGAAGCCTCGGGCGGTCGCATTGAGATTCGCTTCTTCGATACTCGTGCCGTGCAGGGGGCGCCGTGAGTGTACGCATCGCGGCACTCATAAAACCTCTGATCTGGATTGTGACGCTGACGCTGTTATGCGTGTCGGCCGGCCTGCGGCTCGACGTGCATCAGCCGGTGGATACCAATCTTTTGGACCTGCTGCCCGCCTCGCAGCAGTCGCCATTGCTGGGCGCGGCCACGCAGCGCACCCAGACGGCGTTTCTGCGGGATGTGTTGCTGGTGGTAAGCGCAGCGGATTACGCGCAGGCGCAGCACGGCGCCGAGGCGGCGCAGACTGCGTTGACAACAGCGGGTCTGCCGGTGTCGGATCCGGCCCAAAGCGCGCAGAGTTTGCTGAATTTGTATCGCGAGCATCCTTACGCCTTGCTGACTACTGCGGATCAGCAGCGCCTCGACAAGAATCCCGTCAGCACTTTCACCAATGATGTGGCGGCCGCGTTCGCCAATCCCGCCGGCATGGTGGGAGTGCTGGGCACCGATCCTGGCGGCTATCTCGGCCGTTTTCTCATGCGCTTGCCACAGCCTTATCCGAACTTCACGCCGGATGGTCCATTCATGTCGGCGCAACGCAATGGCCGCAGTTATTTCCTGCTGCGCGCCACGCTTACCGAAGCGGCCTTCGGCGAGCAGGGCGCGAATCACGCGGTTGCCGCGGTGAGCGCGGCGCGTGCGGCGGTCAAGGCGCGCTGTCCCGAATGCACTGTGCTCGCCACCGGCGCTGCGTTATTCTCGGCCGCGGCCCAGCGCGAAGCGCGGCAGGAAGTGTTCTGGCTGACCACGGCGTCCATCCTGTTCATCGTGCTGCTGATCCTGGTGGTATTCCGCAGCTTGCGGCCGCTCATTCTCGGCGTACTGTCTGTAGCTGCTGGCGTGCTGTCCGGTGCCGCCGCGGTGGTGATCTGTTTCGGTTCCATACACATCCTCACACTGGTCTGCGGCACCACGCTTCTCGGCATCGCCATTGACTACGCGTTTTTGTATTTTGCCGAGTACTTGTTCGGTGATGGGCCGGTGGAGCGCACGCTCAAAACAGTACTGCCGGGCCTCAGCATGGGACTCGTCACCGGCGTCATCGCCTTCGCTTTCCTGCTGCTGGCGGGATTTCCGGCGCTCACCCAGATCGCCATCTTTTCGGTCGTGGGTCTGATCGCATCCTACGCCACCGTGCTATTGCTGTTTCCGCCGGTGTTGCGCCGCCGGCCGGCGCTGCATTTCGCAAAGTACTTACACTGGCCGCAGCGGCTATTGAAGCTGTCTTGCCGGCGTAGCCGCTGGCGTTACCTCGTGCCGCTGATCCTGGTGCTGCTGTCCATTCCCGGATGGGTGCAGTTGCGCACCAGCGACGATGTGCGCGAGTTGCAGAATTTCCCCAAGCCTTTGCTCGCGGCCGATGAGAATGTGCGCAACCTGCTGGGTCAGACGCCGCCGCCGGGCTTCTTTCTGATCGAAGGCGCGACCATTCAGCAGGTCTTGCAGCGGGAAGAAGCCTTGTTCATGGTCACCGCAAAGCAATTCCCCGACGCGATGGCGCTCGGACTGTCGCGTTTTCTGCCATCCGAAGCGCAGCAACAGGCGAATTTGAATTCCTGGGCCAAGGTGTATCGCGATCCTGCCACGCTCAAGCAGGCTTTCGAGCATACCGGCCTGCCTACGGGATATGTAGATACCATGGAAAAAAACTGGAAGAATAATCCGCGCACGACTTTGACAGCCGATGCCCTGCTGACGGCGGAACCGGAACTGGGCCAATTCGTGTTGCGTGCCGGCGGCCAGACGGCGCTCATCGCCACCGTCATGACTCCGATTGGCACAGTCGCGCAATTGCAAGCTGCCGCGGCGCGGGTAACGGGCACAAGTTTCGTGGCGCCCCTGCAGCGCATCACCGGCACCTTCCGGCAGATTCGCTGGCGCGCCACCTGGCTGGTGGTGGCCGGCTATGTGCTGATTTCGCTGCTGCTCATCTGGCGTTATGGGCGCCGCGATGCCGTACACATGCTCTACCCGCCGCTGCTGGCGCTGGCGGTGACGCTGGGTGTGCTCGGCTGGCTGCACGAGCCGGTGAACATTTTTGTGCTCGTGGGCCTGATCCTGGTGCTGGGCGTGGGCCGGGATTACACCGTATTCCTGCGGGAAGGCGCACGTTCACGCGCCACGGCGTTAGGCGTCACGCTGGCGGCGCTCACCACTCTGTGCTCGTTCGGCATGCTGATATTCAGCGCCATCCCGGCGCTGCATGCTTTCGGGCTTGCCACACTCATCGGTATCCTGGTGAGCTATCTGAGTGCGCCGCTTTCAATCGCGCCGGATATTAAGGACACTGCATCCGCATGAACTTGAAACTTGCAGCTTTGGTTTTGGCGGCGGTGTTCTTGGCCGGATGTGCCAGTGTACCGCCACCGAATTGCGTGGCCTTCGGCCGCGGACAATTCTGTCTGCTGCCGCCGGCGGCGCTGCCCGCCGTGGATGGTGCTCACATGGTGACGATTGAGCATGACGGCGGGAAACAGATGTTCATCGCTCAGTTGCACATTGACCAACATGTGATCCGGCTTGCGGGCAGCAGCCTTTTCGGCCCAAGCTTGTTCACTGTCAGCTACGACGGTCATGCGCTGCACAGTGAACCGGCCCAGGTCTCGCAACGCGCCGATCTGCTTATCGCCATGCTTGAATTGGTGACGGCCGATCAACGGTATCTGCAAACGGCGATGCAGGGTCTGACGTTGACCCAGACTACGGCCACGGACGGCGCGCGCGTGCGCGAGCTCTTTCAGCAGGACCGTGTCGTGGCGCATATCGAAATCAGCGCCGGATCCCTGGCGCAGGCCAGCATACGCTTTAACATTCCGCCGGCACATATGTCGGTGTTGATGCGGCCACTGGCCAATCAAGCATTGTCACAGCCATGACACGCACTTATCTGCGCGCACTCGGCATCATCAACGCGCTGGGCAGTGATGTGCAGGCGGTGCGTGCAGGGATGCACGCGGGTTCATTGTCCGGCATCGTGGCGCGCGATGATCTGGTGCCGCAGCGCAACGTAAACGTGGCAACGGTGCGAGAGGAATTGCCGCCCATCTCGCCGGCGTTTGCCGCTTACGACAGCCGCAATAACCGTCTGCTGCAGGCGGCCGTGGACCAGATCCATTCGCAGATTGATGCGGCCGTGAATCATTTTGGTCCCGCGCGTGTCGGCATTGTGCTCGGCACCAGCACCTCCGGCATCCTGGAAGGCGAACAGGCGAGGCGCGAGTGGCATCAGACCGGCGCTTTTCCGCGCGGCTTCGATTACCGCCAGCAGGAAACCAGCAGCCCTTCGGAATATCTGCAGCGCGCGCTCGGCGTCACTGGCCCGTCGTTCACCGTGTCCACGGCCTGCACCTCCAGCGCAAAGGCTTTCGCCTCAGCGCGCCGTCTGCTGCGCATGAATGTCTGCGACGCGGTGATCGTGGGAGGCGCGGATTCCCTGTGCGGGCTAACGCTCAACGGCTTCACGGCGCTGGAGTCGGTGGCGCAGGGTGTATGTAATCCCATGAGCCGCAATCGCGACGGCATCACACTGGGCGAAGGCGCGGCCGTGCTGCTCATGTCGCGGGAACCGGGGCCGGTGTGCCTGCTGGGCGTGGGAGAATCCTCCGATGCCTATCACATCTCCGGCCCGGATCCGCAGGGCCGTGGCGCGGAACTCGCCATGCGCGCAGCGCTGGCCGACGCAAGTCTTGATGCCGGTGACGTGGATTACCTTAATCTGCACGGCACCGGCACCATTCAAAACGATCTGGTGGAAAGCCACGCCGTGGCACGAGTCTTTCCCGCGGAGTTACCCTGCAGTTCCACCAAGCCGCTGGTCGGGCACATGCTGGGCGCAGCAGGCGCCACCGAGCTGGCACTCTGTTGGCTCGCACTCACCGATGCTGCCGCAGGCACACGCCTACCGCCACATGTATGGGACGGGGAACGGGATCCGGCGCTGGCTCCGCTGCAACTCTGCGGGCAGGATACGGTAGCGCGCGATTGCCATATCATGGCAAGCAATTCCTTCGCGTTCGGCGGCAGCAATACAACTTTGATATTGGCGAAATGAAACCATGACTGAACCATTACCGGCAGTGGCGGAATTGTTGCCGCACACCGGCAGCGCCATTCTTGTAGACGAGCTACGCGCGGAAACCGCAGATGGCGTGATCGCCATCGCCCGCATCGGCCGCGCGCATGCGCTTTTCGCGCCACAACAACATGGCGTGCCCAGTTGGGTGGGCATCGAACTCATGGCTCAGGCCATCGCTCTGCACGCGGGTCTGCTGGCGCGCCGCGGCAGCGGCCGTCCGCGAGTCGGTTATCTCCTTGGCACGCGCCGCTATGCGCCGAGCGTCGCCAACTTTGCACGGGGCTTGGAACTCGAAATCCGGGCGGAACGTTCCTATCTCGATGACTCGGGTCTCGGAGCCTACGATTGCAGCATCGTGAGCAACGGTTCGGCGCTGGCGAGCGCCACCCTTACTGTGTTTCAAACTGAAGAAGAGGTGGGTCGGTGAACGCAACGAAACGGGTGCTGGTGACCGGCGCCAGCCGCGGCATCGGTGGCGCCACCGCGCTGGTGCTGGCCAAGGCCGGTTTCGCCGTCACGGTGCATTATCATGCGCGTGCGGAAAAGGCCGAGGCCGTGGCCGTGCAGATACACGAAGCCGGCGGCAGCGCGAGCACACTCGCATTCGATGTTTCGGACCGGGAGCAGTCAAACACCGTACTGGAGAAAGACATCGCAGCCAATGGCGCATACTGGGGCGTGGTGTGTAATGCCGGTATCACCGCCGACAATACTTTTGCTGCTATGTCGGCGCAGGACTGGGAACGGGTCATCGGCACGAATCTCGGCGGTTTCTACAACGTATTGCAACCGCTCATCATGCCCATGGTGCGCTTGCGCCAAGGCGGACGCATCGTCACGCTCGCGTCGCTCGCCGGCATCATGGGCAACCGCGGCCAGGTGAATTACAGCGCCGCCAAGGCCGGCGTCATTGGCGCGTCCAAGGCGCTGGCGGTGGAATTGGCGAGCCGCTACATCACCGTGAACTGTGTGGCGCCCGGATTGATCGAAACCGATATGCTGGAGGGCTTGCCGCTTCTGGACATGCTCAAGCAGATTCCCATGGGACGCGCGGGCAAGCCCGAAGAAGTCGCGGCGCTGGTGGCGTTCTTGTTTTCCGACGGCGCCAGCTACATCACCCGCCAGGTGTTTTCCGTCAATGGAGGCATGCTGTGATGCATCGCGTGGTGGTGACCGGCATGGGCGGTTTAACGGCGCTCGGCCACGACTGGAAAACCATCGGCGCGAACTTGCGCGCGCATCATTCCGGCGTGAAGTACATGCAGGAATGGGCCAACTATCAGGACCTCAACACCAAACTCGCCGCCCCCGTAGCCGCCTATGAACTGCCGCCGCAATACAACCGCAAGAGCATGCGCAGCATGGGACCGGTGGCGCTCATGTCCACCCGCGCCACGGAACTGGCGCTGCAGGACGCCGGCCTGCTCGGAAACCCGGTGCTCACCTCGGGCCGCACCGGTATCGCCTACGGCGCTTGCTCCGGCAGCGCGGAACCGGTGGTGGCGTTCGGCCGCATGGCCACTACCGGAAACATGCGCGGCGTCACCTCCAGCACTTATATTCAGATGATGAGCCATACCGGCGCGGTGAACATCAGCCTGTTCTTCGGCATCACTGGGCGTATCATCCCGTCGAGCAGCGCCTGTACGTCCGGCAGCCAGGCCATCGGCTTTGCCTATGAGACCATCAAGTACGGCAAGCAGACGGTGATGATCGCAGGCGGCGCCGAGGAATTGAGCGTCGGACCGTCCGCGGTATTCGATACCTTGTTTGCCACCAGCACCCGCAATGATGCGCCCCATACCACGCCGCGGCCTTTTGACCGCGACCGCGACGGTTTGGTGGTAGGAGAGGGCGCAGCGACGTTGATCCTGGAAGATATGGAGTACGCTCAACAGCGCGGCGCGCGTATTTACGCGGAAGTGACGGGTTTCGGCAGCAACGCCGACGGTTTGCATGTCACCCAACCTGAGGTGCAGACCATGGCCATCGCCATGCAATTGGCGCTGGAGGATGCGGCACTTCCGCCGGAAGCCATCGGCTACGTCAACGCCCACGGAACCGCCACGGACCGCGGTGACATCGCCGAATCCGTCGCCACCAACCGGGTGCTCGGCAAGTGCGTGCCCATCAGTTCGCTGAAGAGTTATTTCGGCCACACGCTTGGCGCCTGCGGTTCACTGGAAGCCTGGCTCAGCATCGAGATGATGCGCGACAACTGGTTTGCGCCCACCATCAACCTGGACAATCTGGATCCGGCCTGCGCAGAACTGGATTACCTGACCGGCGACGGCCGCGGTTTTGAGGCGGAGTACATCATGAGCAACAACTTTGCGTTTGGCGGCATCAACACCAGTCTTATTTTTCGGCGCTGGAACGGCGCCACCGCTTGAATGCCTATCCCCGAAGATATTGATAAATGCAAGCGACGTTCTTTGAGAAGGTTGCAAAGGAAATATGGTAGCGCCTCTCATAGAACAACCTGCCGGCATGAGGCGGCTTGGCGTAATCCCGGTCATGCGGCACCAACCAGTAATTCTGATAGCCGAGTAACAGCAACTGCACGATGGAACCCGGCAGCATGGCCAGAAAGGTGCGGCGCTGGCTGCGGTAACTGAATCCCGATACCAGCGTTCTGAACGCATCCATCCGGCTGGTTCCGGCGATCAATAGTTCCGAGGCGTCGCATGGCGGATGCATGACGCGGAACCGGCTGTAAGCGGGAAACTCATAAACCTGCTCCCGCAGATTCCGCCGGCACGCGAACGCCATGCCGATCAGATGGCTCGCGTCGTGATCGGGATGCCCACCTTCCCAGGCCATGACATATATACGTTCGATGGGGATATCTCCCAGAAGCCCGGCAAGATCCTGATACGCATCAACGGTCTTTTCGTGCAGCCGAAGATCTCTGATGTCTTTTCGGCGACCGATCATCAATAAGTCAGCTTCCCTGATTCCGGATTTGCCCAATACTCCGAGGCTTTCCTTGACGCGCACACCCGGATCCTCATCGGGCCGGCCACCGTAAGTCAGGTAGGCGATGAATACGCGGTTGCCTAGGTGGAGTTCCTCGCGGATGCGCAGCGAGGCGAAATATTCATCGTCGTTATGGGCCAGCAGGAACAGGACGTTCGGCATGCAGGTAGTATCGGCAAATGATGGGTTAATATAGCATCCGCATCAAACGAGAGTGCGCATCATGCCGATGGTTCACAGGAAATTCGGGATACCCGTGTTTTTGCTGGCGGCACTCGCCACTTCAATGCCGGCTTTGGCGCGGCATTCGGCGCGGCAATTTGTTCTGACAGAAACCTGCGCCCTGCCGCATCCGCCCCAGAGCCAGGTGGAGCTGATCGGCGCGCAGGCAACGGTAGATTTTTCACCGGGTGGCGGCGGCACGACACTGATTCTGAACGCACTGGCTGCGGCCAGACACAGTATCCTGGTGCAGGCTTACAGTTTCAGCGACCGGCGCATCCTTGCGGCGCTGGGACGAGCGAAAGCGCGTGGCGTGGATGTGCGGGTGATCCTCGACAAAACCGATGCCGAGAGCTATGAACGCCACAAGCCGGTGGCGGCGGTCATCGCTGCCAAGGGCATCCCGGTGTGGATTGATGCTTCGGTGCGTATCGCACACAACAAACTCATGATCATTGATGGCCGTGATCTCATCACCGGCTCCTACAACTTCACTTATGCGGCGGCCGATGACAACGCCGAGAATCTGTTGTATATCCGCAATGCCCCGGCGCTGGTGAATGCCTATGTCGCCAACTGGAACTGGCGGCAAAGCTGTTCGCAAGCTTACAGTGGCCGTTGAACCGGACTCATGTAAATGGACACCGTCAGCTACGCCACAGTGCTGGAATTGCTCAGTAACGGTGACGCGGACATCGGGGCCGTCGGCGTATTCTGGGGACAAGCCGCGCGGGTACGCTTGCCGGAGGTTACCGAAGCGGTGCTGAGCGTTCCGACAACGCTGCACCTGGAAGGGGAAATGGACGGCATCGTCTATGCACAACTGCTTGCCGGTCCTGGTTTGAAGCAGGCGTGGCGATGTGCGGACTTGACCCTTGCCTGGAGCCGGCACCGGCCGCGCAGGGGACGTGAACGGGCGGCCGTCAACAGCTTCGCGATTCCGGATCTGGCTCTTTATTGGCAGGCAGAACACGTCGAGCCGGAAGCACAGCAACTCGGGGTGGAATTTGCCACCGTGCTGGCGGAGGAATTCCCGGATCCGATGGCGGAATTATTGCGCTATTTCAGTACCGACCTGGCCACGCTCGCGAACCAACTGGCGGAGGCGGATTACCTCCAGGCAGGGACCACGCTGGCGTCAAACAAGGAAAAACGTCAATAATGAATGTGCGGGTTTAGCTGCCGCACATCTGCGCGAGGGTGAAGGCGGCCACGTAGAGGGATTGGGGTACACCGCTTATGGAGAACGCCTGGTATTTGAAGCCACTCTTGTCTTTGTTCATCAGGAACTGGAACACGGCGGTCGCGGATTTGCCCTGATAGGTGACGATGCCGCTGACGTTCACGAAATCGCGGCCCTCGGAAGTGGCGCCGGCCTGCCAGCGGGGCGAGGCGAAAAAGCCGTTCACTTCCTGTTCCACGGTTTTACCGGGACAGTTGTCGAGATACGCCGTCTGCACCACACGAACGTCATCCGGGTCCGGTATCCAGTGGGGGTCGGCCTTGAGTAACGCCAATTCTTGCTCTGCCTTGACTGCAGCCCCGGGCAGCGGTTTGCCATAACCCGTGACGATGATTACCCCAGCGAGGATGGCGCCGGCGATGAACATCACTTCCACGACGAGCGCGGCGATCAGCCAGTTGCCGAGCTTGAAGCGGCGCCGCGCGCGCAGATAGGCGGGATAACCCACGGGCCACAGCAGGGCGACGAAACCAAGCCAGCCGAACATGGGTTTAAGCGGGTTGCCGGATTCCCACGCAATATGTGATTGGAAGATCTCGCCGGCGGCGAAGGCCGCCGTGACAATTGCCGTGAGTACCAGCATCCATACCAATCCTGACAGGGAGTGAGCCGCGAGCGCCACGATCAGCAGACCCACGATGCTGATTAACGGGATTCCCAGCAGGTATATGCCGTAATCCGCTCCGGGGGTTTCCGAAGCCAGGAACCTGCGCGGTGCTGATGACTTGAGAGGGGCGCCGCAGTGCGTGCAGTGTGACGCGTCGGGTGTGGGCTTGCCGCAGGCGGGACAGGTTTTCCCGGTGATAGGCTCCGCCATTACCAGCCTCCGTCATGATAAAGGCGATAGGGCGGGTGCTCGCGTTTCTTTTTCCGGGCTTGGTTTTTCCTGTTCTGGGGCAGTGGCTGCTGTTGTGCATGGCGGGTTTGCTGAACAGCTCGTGATCTTTGCAGCGCACCGTACCGATACTGCTGTCCGCGGCCGGTGTAATGCTGAATATTTCCGGCCCGATGCCGGTATTGTGGGGTTGTTTTCCAGCGCTGCTGACGGCGCAGCTGAACGCGGCGGAAATTGCGCGCGTCTCGCGCACGATAACGCGGCGGCAGTTGCATGTGTTGTAGCGCACGCGGGGCGTAGGCCAGATGCCGGAACAGGGCGTGGCTGTTCTGTACATAACCGAAACGGCCCGCCGTGGTGACGCTTTCGCCGGCCTGGTTTTTCAAGGCAATGGCGCCCGTGCCGACGCCGGTGTAAAGACCTTGTTCGCCTTCAGCGCAGCCACTCTCGCAATAACGGACTTCGTAACCCGTGCCGCGGATGCCGATGGTGGCCACGGGTGTTTCCACGGCGTAATCCTGATGATCTACGTGGCCGATGAACCCGCTGATGGCGCGAAAACCGCCCTTGATGAGACGGAAGAACGCGCTTTCATGTTCCTGTTGGGCCGGAGCGGAGACCGCGGACGCGGATTGCGCAGCCGGGGCGACTGGCGCCGAAGGCTCCGCGGATGCAGTGGGCTGCGTTTGTGCGTAGGAACCGGGTTCCGTGGACGGCGCCAGGGCATAGGCGTGGGCGGCGGGATCGTAATGGTATTGCTGGATCTGGAAATCGGTGTCCGGACGCAGCAGCATTCGACCGCCGTCCTCGAAATCGAGATCCGCGTAACTGTCGTCACCGGTGGTGATGCGGTCGCCGGAGTAAATGAAATCGCCATCCTGCAATTGACGGGTGCTGCCGTCGGCGGCGGTGTCAGTGACGGTGCCCACGGCCAGCACTGCACTGCCAGCCTGTTCGGTCCGGGCTGCGGCACCGGCGGTCGGCGCCAGGCTCTGTGCCAACGCGGCCGCGCAAAGTATACCGGCGCCGCTGGCCAGCAGCGCAGCGGCAAGTTGCAGGGAACCTCTGCGCATGACTTTCTCCCCATCGAAACCGGCATGAGCATACCCCAAAGCCGGTTTCACAATTCGAGCACAAAAAAACCGGAGGGTTTTCCCACCCATCCGGCTTGTATAACGCGCGGTGGGCGGCGACGCTGACGCCACCGCGCCCCGGCTCATTTCAACTGATCTAGTACCTTCATTTCGGGTACCGCCAGGAACGTGTCGGGGTTTTCCGGGTCATCGCTCACGGGCAGCGTGCCGCAGATGAGTTGCGAAAGCGTGGTCTTGCCGTCTATGCCCGGCTGGGGGCTGCCGCCGATGTCATATTTCAATACCTGCCCCTTGGCATTCCATTCCTGCGGCAGGTCGCGGGCATTGGGCCGTACTTCCACTGTCACTTCTACCCATCTGTTCCAGCCCCAGGTTTCGGTGTGATAGTTGTATGGGTTGCTGCCGTTCGAGGCCACGATCGCGTGCCAGTTCATCAGGTCGTAGGACTTCTGGTTGAGGCCGATGCACGAGATCGAAAACAGCTTGACAGCTTGTTTGATGATGGAGGTATTGCCCGCCGGCGTGCCGGGCCCGATGGCGACAGACTTATCAGGTGCTTTGGTGCAGGCGACAAGCAGCAGGGCGGCGAGGAATCCGATAATGAATCTCTTCATGGACGTTTTCCGGATGCAGTTGCTTCGCCGAAAGTATAGCTCAGGAAACCGTGTTTCCCTTATCTCAAGTTGGATTCGTAGGTTGCATGGCGCTGCCAGCTGTCACTCGGCGCGGTCATGCCCGTGACGGCTGAGAAAATACAGCAGCAAAGCCACCAGCAGAATGATAAGCGCCACGATGAAATACAGGCTCAGCTTGTCGAAGTAGCCGGCATACATGCGCAGGTGCCGGCCGAGACGGAAGGTGCCGAAGCCCCACACGCCTACCCACAAGAGTGCACCGATGGAGTTGAACAGCAGGAAGCGCCGGAAAGGCATGGCGGCGGCTCCGGCTACGATGCCGTTTACCTGACGCAGCACCTCGAAAAAACGCGCCAATGTCACGAACCAGCCACCGTATTTTTTGAACGCATTTTCTGTGCGGCGTACCTGAGGCTCGCCGATACGCAGATATTTGCCGAAACGCAGGATCAGCCGGCGCCCGCCTAGATAGCCAATCCAGTAACCGCAACTATCGCCGCTGACGGCGGCAAGAAACGCCGTGATCAGCACCAATGCGATATTAAGTTTGCCGTGTTCCGCCAGCAATGCCGCGGCGATGAGCAGCGTCTGCCCGGGCAACGGCACGCCAAAGCTCTCGATGAAGATAACGAGAAAAATAACCGGGTAGCCGTAATGGGTGAGGTACGGCTCGAAGAATTTCAGCGAGGCATGGAAAAAACCCATCGGTGCGCATTCTTTGTTCCGGCGTGGCGCATGGTAGCAGATGCCTGCCGTCCGGGCCGTGCGGCGGGGTGATAATCAGTTCACTTTATTGGAGACGGGTGGATTGGTCATGCGCGCGTGGCTCACAATGAATTGCTCGCAGGCGTGTATGTCCAGCGGCTCGCTCAGCAGAAAGCCCTGGATGAGGGCGCAGCTTTCCATCTGCAGCCATTTGAGCTGGGCTTCATTTTCCACGCCTTCCGCCACCACGCGGATGCCGAGTGAATTCGCGAGTTTGATGGTGGCGCGCGCCACGGCGGCATCTTCGCGGCTGATGGCCACATCGCGCACGAAACTCTGGTCCAGCTTGAGCACGTCAATGGGGAAACGTTTGAGATAACCCAGCGAGGAATTGCCTGTGCCGAAGTCATCCAGGGCCAGCCGGATGCCCATGCCGTGCAGCTTGTGCAGCTGGTCCAGGTTGCTGTCTTCATTGGAGAGCGCCACGCTTTCGGTGATTTCCAGCAGCAACGCCTGGGCCGGCAGGCCGCTCTCGCCCAGTATGCGTCCCACCATGCTGGCGAGATCGGGCGCGGTGAACTGGCGCGCTGACAGATTCACCGCCATATGAAATTCGCCGCCGTACACCTCGCGCCAGAGCACCGCCTGCTTGCAGGCTTCCCGCAGTACCCACTCGCCGATGGGTATGATGAGACCGGTTTCTTCGGCCAGCGGAATGAATTCCGCCGGCGGTATCAGCCCGAATGCCTGGCTGTGCCA
The DNA here is from genome assembly GCA_049591455.1 of Gammaproteobacteria bacterium. GTDB lineage: Bacteria > Pseudomonadota > Gammaproteobacteria > Natronospirales > REEB76 > REEB76. The sequence goes on along the minus strand of JBAWFA010000005.1, from coordinate 89,514 downwards.
GCGCAGCAGTGCTTCCAGACCCATGAGCCGGCCGTTCAGCATGTCGAACAGCGGCTGATAGTGCAGCGCCAGTTCGCCGCGCGTTAGCGCCTTACGCAATTCCACTTCGCGCTTCAGCCGCCGCAGTGCTGCCTCGTGCATGTCCGGGGTGAAAAATTGATAACTGTTGCGGCCGCGGTGTTTGGCGCGGTACAGCGCGGTGTCGGCATTGGCCAGCAGACTCTTGGCGTCCGGGCTGTCCTCCGCCAGCAGCGTGATACCCACGCTGCACGTGACACGCAATTCCGTTTCGTTGGGCAGCATGGGCCGGGCAATAGTGTTCAAGATGCGTTTCGCGAGTTGCGCGATATCGTCGCGTTGATCCACGTGCTCCACCAGCACGATGAACTCATCGCCTGACAACCGCGCCACCGTGTCGCGATCGCCGATGCAGCGCTTGAGGCGCTGCGCCACGCGCTTCAGCACTTCGTCGCCGGTCGAATGGCCCAGTGAGTCGTTGATGTGCTTGAACCGGTCCAGGTCAACGAACAGTACCGCCAGTTGCGCATCACCGCGGCGCGCGCGGATGATGGCGTTAGCCAGTTTCTGTTCAAACTGGGTGCGGTTCGGCAGGCCGGTGAGTGAATCGAAGTTCGCAAGCTGTATCAGCAGCTCCTCGGCGTGCTTGCGGTCGCTCATTTCGTTGCGCAACTCGTCGGCGATATCCGCGAAGGCAAAGCGGGTATTGAGCTGCTCCACCAGACGTTTGTGCATGCCGACAAACATTCTTAGCAACAAGACCACCATGACGCACGCCAGCACCGCGGCAGTCAGTTGAATTTCATCAAAGGTAAGCACCAGTCTGGCAATGAGTGGCAGCGCTGCCATGAACAGAAAGACAAGATAGGCCTTGAAGCAGGATGCCAGCGCCGGCATGGCTACCGCACAGGCCGCCATGATGACAGTGATGAGAAACATCTGGTGCGCCACGTCGCCGGCCGGGAACAGCAATACAGCCGCGAGGCCCCAGCCGCAGGCTGCCAGCAGGTTGCCGGTGAGGAAACGGCGCTCCCATAAGGGCGCGTGTATGGTTTCGATTGCATGGCGACGGAAATGGCGGTTCAGCAGGCCGCGGCCGATCTCTATGACCGTCATGTAGACGAGCCATGCCGCCAGAATGAGGTGGTTAAGTGGTGTAGGCCAGAAAAGCGCCACCAGGAGCACGGCAACAATCAGGCTCCCGAGATGGGTGCCACGGGTATTGTGATAGAGAAGGTTGGTGAGTTCCGCCTTGACCAGCGAACCCACATTGCGGCTGGGCACCAGCGGTTCCGCCATGGTGGCTATCGCCATCAAGCCTCCCGGTCTCCTTCAAGCCCCTCCCGAGGGCTGGCAGGTACCTTATGTAGAGTAGAGCCAGGCGCAAGTGTGCAGAGTTGATACCTCCCTGTCCAGAGGGGGCACTATATCAGCGGCACAATTATGGCGATGAGCGGTATTGAGGCCAGATTATGTCAGGAGCATTATTTAGCCAAGAATTTGAAAGCTGTTGAGCGCGTGTTTGGCGCTGTGTGCACAAAATATCAAGAGCAGGGAGTCATTGTTGGGGAACAATAATCTTATAAGCGCGCGGGTGCTTTTGTCTTTTGGCCTCATCAGTCAATTGGTAACCATTCTTCTGCTGGTGGTGCTGTTTGTGTTGTTGCGGCGTCATGCCGGGCGGCGTCCGTATTTCTATGCCTGGAGCAACGCCTGGATCGTATTCGCCGTGGCGCTCACTGCCTTGGTGTCACGCTACAACCTGATGCCGGATATTGCGGGACAGGACGCCAGCGCACTCTGGTGGAATGGCATCTGCTATTTCATCTATCAATTCGGCAAGCTTGCCTTCCTGGTGCTGCTGCTGCGCGGGACTCTTCTCTATCTGAGAGGTCTGGGCCAGCCGCGTTTCGGTTTAATGCGCTGGTTGTGGGCCGCCGTCGGTGCCGTTGCCCTGATATCCGTAGCGGGTTCGCGCACGCTGCACGCCGTCATGTTCTGGCAGGGTCTGTGCAACGTGGTGGTGTATGCCTTCTGTACTGTAGCCATGCTGACGCTGCCCATACCGCGTCGCAGCCTGGGCACGCGCACCACCGGCATCGTATTGGGGGCTAGCCTGGCATTGTGGCTGGGATACCTTATTGTGCTGTTGAATACTGTGTTGCCGGAGGCACAAATGGGTTCGGGGTTGCAAAGCCTGATGGACGGTCCCAACAATTATCTCGATCTGATCCTCAGCATGCTGCTGGCCTTCGGTATGGTGCTGGTGTTATTTGAGGACACACGCCGCGAGATTGATACAGCCCATCAGGAACTGCGCGTGGCCCACGAACAACTGCTGCGTGAATCCTATCTGGATGCGCTCACGGGTGCCTATAACCGGCGCGCCTTCAATGAGGGCACCGGACTTGAAGACGCCCGTGGCAGCTTTGGCGTGCTGGTGGCGCTCGACATGGACAACCTCAAGGACGTGAATGACGTTTATGGTCACAAGCACGGCGACGCTTTACTCAGACACTTTGCTTCGGTGCTGCGCGCAGGCCTGCGGCCCTCCGATAAACTTTACCGCATGGGAGGCGATGAGTTCCTGGTGGTGATGCCGCGTGCCGTGGTGAACATCGCCGGTCCACGCATGCAGGAGCTCATCGCCACCGCGCCATCGCTTAGGGTGGCCGATAGCGGCACGCTCATCAAATTGCGGGCCAGTGTCGGCACAGCGGCGTTCACAAGCGTGGATGACATAGAGATCGCGCTGCATGAGGCGGACCGTTCCATGTACGCGCACAAGCGCGCCAGCAGGAATGAGCGCACCGCCCCCCAGTTCTTCCCCGGTCCGGGCGGCGAAAGCTGACCCGTCACCTGCCTTCAGGATGAATTTTGATCTGTCTTCTGCTGTTCAACTGGGTATCTGCGGGCCGAAATTTCACGGTTTGAAGCCCGCTACGCTCCTTTTTTTGCCGGTGTGGGCTATGCTTCTTGGTGCGAGTAGCGTGTGAATATCGCCCCCCGTTCCCGAGTGGACCGGCAAGAAGCGCGATAGCCCCGAAGTCCGCTGCCGGAGTCCTTGTGAAGCCAACCGACACCTCCGATCCCGATTATTTTCACCGGGTCGTGGATTGCCAATGGGCCTGCCCGGCCCACACCAATGTACCCGAATACATTCGTCTCATCGCCCAAGGCCGCTTCGCCGACGCCTACATGCTGAACCGGGAATCCAACGTGTTTCCCGGCATCCTCGGGCGCGTCTGCGACCGGCCCTGCGAACCTGCCTGCCGGCGCGGCCGGGTGGACGAAAAACCCGTGGCCATCTGCCGGCTGAAACGCGTGGCTGCGGATTACAAAGGCGATATTGCCGAACGCCTGCCGAAAATTCCCAAACAGAAAAACGGCAAACGCATCGCCTGTATCGGTGCGGGTTGTGCCTCGCTAACGGTCGCCAATGATCTGCAGCCTCTGGGTTATGAGATCGTCATGTTCGAGAAACAGCACGAACCCGGTGGCCTCATGCGCACCAACATCCCGGCGTTCCGGCTGCCCGCGAACGTGCTCACGGAAGAGATCAACATGATTGTGAAAATGGGCGTGGACCTTCGTCTGGGTCAGCCCATCGAGAGCATGAAAGCGCTGCTCGCCCAGGGGTTTGACGCGGTGTTCGTCGGCAGCGGCGCGCCACGCGGCAAGAATTTGGAAATCCCGGGCCGCCATGATGATCCCGCGCACGTGCACATCGGCATTGACTGGCTCGAGTCGGTGGCCTTCGGTCACATTGATTCCGTGGGTAAAAAGGTCCTCATCATCGGCGCCGGCAATACAGCCATGGATTGCTGCCGCTCTTCACTGCGTCTCGGTGCCAGCAATGTGAAAGTCATGGCCCGCAAACCGCTCACCATGACCAAAGCCTCGGACTGGGAACTGGAAGAAGCCATCGAGGAGAAAGTGGAGATGGTGCAATGTCATTCGCCCAAGGAGTTCGTGCTCGAGAATGGGCGCATATCAGGCATGCTGTTCGAGGTGCTGGAGTATCACGAAGAGGGCGGCAGGCTCAAGGCACATAAAACTGGCGAGCAGTTTTTCCCTGCGGATGACATCGTGCTGGCCATCGGCCAGGAAAACGCCTTTCCCTGGATCGAGAGCGACATTGGCATAGAACTGGATCAGTGGCACGTGCCTGCGGTCGACAAAAAGACCATGCAGTCCACGCGGCCCGGTGTGTTCTTCGGCGGCGATGCCGGCTTCGGGCCCGCGAACATCATCTGGGCGGTGGAACATGGCCACCAGGCCGCTATTTCCATTCACAAATACTGCCACGGCGAGGACATCCACAAACGTTTGCCGTACGCCATGAATCTCACCAGCGCCAAGATGGGAATCCACGAATGGAGTTACAGCAACAGCTTTGATCCGTCGGTACGCCGGCTGGTGCCGCACGTGAGTCTCAAGGAGCGTTTCAAGAAAATCAACATTGAAGTGGAACTGGGTTTCAGCGCGGAGCAGACCGAAATCGAGGTGGAACGCTGCCTTAACTGCGACATCCAGACGGTGTTTTTCGCGCCGCTGTGCATCGAATGCGATGCCTGCATTGACGTATGTCCGACAGCCTGCCTCACCATTACCCACAACGGCGAGGAAGATGATCTGCGTTCGCGGCTCAAGGCGCCGGCCGAAAATCACCAACAGCCGTTATATGTCTCCGCACCACTGAAGCAAACCGGCCGGGTAATGGTCAAGGATGAGGACCAGTGCGTGCACTGCGGCCTGTGCGCCGAGCGCTGTCCCACCGCTGCCTGGGACATGCAGAAATCCACGCTGAAAATTCCCTACGCCAGCGATGAGGGCGCACCGCCAGTACCCGAGCGGCGCCGGGCCTGAATATGAACACGCGCATCAACGATTTTGTCATCAAGATCGCCAACGTCAACGGCACCGGCTCGGCGAGCGCCAACGGCCTGCTGATGAAGGCGATTTTCCGCATGGGCATCCCGGTGGTGGGCAAAAACTTCTTTCCTTCCAATATCCAGGGACTGCCCACTTGGTTCGAGATCCGCGTGAGTCGCGAGGGCTATCTCGCGCGTTCCGGCCGTGTGGACATCATGGTGGCCATGAACGCCCAGACCTACGCCCGCGATCTGGCGGAAATGAGTCCCGGCGGCTATCTCATTTACGATTCCACCTGGCCGCGTGACAAACAGATCGCGCGCGAAGACGTGACCATCGTCGGCATTCCGCTGGCGCAACTTGTGAACAAGGAATTTGAGAATGTGCGTGCACGCATTCTCATGAAAAACGTGTGTTATCTGGGCGCGCTCGCGGCCCTGCTCGATCTCGACATGCAGGTGGTGGAGCAGCTGCTCAAGGAAACCTTCGCCGACAAGGCGAAACTCATCGCCGGGAATCTCAAGGCCATCGAACTGGGTTACCAGTATGCGAAACAACATTTCGCGTGTCCGTTGCCGCTCCGGCTTGAGTCCATGCACGCCACTGATGGCCACATCATGGTGGATGGCAACACCATGGCGGCGCTTGGCTGTGTGTATGCCGGTGCCACCGTCGGTGCCTGGTATCCCATCACGCCGTCCACTTCGCTTATGGATGCTTTCAAGGACTTCTGCGAGCGTTATCGCGTGGACCCGGAAACCGGCAAGCAGCGTTACTGCATCGTGCAGGCGGAAGACGAGCTGGCTGCGATTGGTATGGTATTGGGCGCAGCCTGGAACGGGGCGCGCGCCTTCACACCCACGAGCGGACCCGGCATCTCGCTCATGAACGAATTCATCGGTTTTGCCTATTACGCGGAAATTCCAGCGGTGCTGTTCGACGTGGAGCGCGTGGGGCCGTCCACCGGCATGCCCACGCGCACCCAGCAAGGCGACATCCTGTTCACCGCCTACGCCTCTCACGGTGATACTCGCCACGTGTTGTTGTTCCCGGCGGACCCGGCGGAATGTTTCCATTTTGCCATCGCCGCCTTCGATCTGGCGGAGCGCCTGCAAACGCCGGTGTTCGTGCTCTCGGACCTCGACATAGGCATGAATGACTGGATGGTGCCGAAAATCCAGTGGGACGCGACGTACGCGCCCGACCACGGCAAGGTCTATACGCGCGAACAATTGGATAACATGCAGATTTTCCATCGTTACACCGACACTGATGGCGACGGCATCTGCTACCGCACCTATCCCGGTGTGCATCCAAAAGGCGCGTTTTTCGTGCGCGGCTCGGGCCACAACCGTCGCGGCGGCTACACCGAGGATGCAGCCGATTACCAGGATGTGCTGGACCGGCTGCGGCGCAAACACGACACCGCGAAAGAGCTGGTGCCGGCGCCCATTATCAAGAGCCGCAAGGGCATCAAGACCGGCCTCGTGTCCCTCGGCAGTTGCGATGCCGCGGTGCATGAGGCTCTGGACGTGCTGGCACGCGAGGGAACGGAGGTGAATTACCTGCGAGTGCGTGGCTTTCCATTCAGCAAGCAGGTAGATGAGTTCCTGGACCACCACGAACGCATCTTTGTGGTGGAGCAGAACCGCGACGCGCAACTGAAGTCATTGTTGCTGCTGGAGACGAACGTGGATCGGCGCAAACTTATTTCAATATTGCACTACGGCGGCATGCCCATTGATTCCCGCTGCATCGTCAGCGGTGTCAGCGAGGCGCTTGCCAAGGGAGCCGCGGCATGAGCTTCATGCAAAAACCCAAGGTCACGCATTCCAAGCTGCCGAAAAACGAACTCGGCCTCACGACGCGCGACTACGAAGGCAGCATGTCCACGCTCTGTGCCGGCTGCGGCCACGACTCCATCACCGCCGCGCTCATCCAGGCGTTCTGGGAATTGAACATCGAGCCGTACAAGGTCGCGAAGATGAGTGGCATCGGCTGTTCATCGAAGACGCCGACGTATTTTCTCTCCGAATCCCACGGTATCAATGCCGTGCACGGCCGAATGCCATCCATCGCCACCGGCGCGAACGCCGCCGACCGCAACCTGTATTACATCGGCATCTCCGGCGATGGCGATTCACTTTCCATCGGCCTCGGCCAGTTCATCCACGCGCTGCGCCGCAACATCAATATGCTGTACATCATCGAGAACAACGGCGTTTATGGACTCACCAAGGGCCAGTTCTCGGCGTCCGCCGACGTCGGCAGCAAGGCCAAGAAAGGCGAGGTGAACCAGCAGCCGCCCATAGACCCGGTGGTGGCGGCGCTTACGCTGGGCGGCAGTTTTGTGGCGCGCAGTTTCTCCGGCGACAAGGCGCAACTGGTGCCGCTCATCAAGGCGGGCATCATGCACAACGGGTTCGCCATGCTGGACGTGCTCTCGCCCTGCGTGACCTTCAACGACCACGAGGATTCCACCAAGAGCTACGCCCATACTCGCCAGTTCTACCATCCGGCGGTGCACGCTGACTTCGTGCCGCCCAAGAAGCCCATCCGCGCCGCCTACGACGACGGTGAAGCCATGCCGGTGGAATTACATGACGGCAGCACCGTACTGCTGCGCAAGGTGTCGCGCGAGTACAACCCCACCGACCGTGCCCAGGCCTACAGCTATCTGCACAAACATCAGAAGCGTGGCGAAATCGTCACCGGCCTGCTTTATATAGACGAAGACCAGCGCGAAATGCACGACATCAGCAACACCGTCAGCGAGGCCCTGCGCGACCTGCCCTACGAGGAACTCTGCCCCGGCGCCAAGGCGCTCGAGGAAATCCAGAACCTCTACCGCTGAACGATCCGGTTTTGTCCGTCAAAACCAGTCAACATCCTGACAGGTTATGTAATCCCGTCTATACTTCCCCGCGAGTGTTTTCCCGCACAAGGATATTTCCCGTATCCACCACTTGGCCATAGCTGAGGAGACCGCTGATGAGCGAGCACTTTTTGAGGCTCACCTTTTACGGTCGCGAGGAAGCGATCCGCGTCAATATCGGGCAGGCCGATTACACTGAATTGATGGACGGAGTGAAGGCGCTGGCCGCCGGCAAGGCACATGTGCCGGCTTTTTATCTGTTTCGGGTTTCGCCGGTTTTGAGCGTACTTATCTCCGTCAAGGAAATCCAGTCGCTGCAAAGCAGCAGGCAGCCCAACGGCAACGACTGGTCGCCGGTGCTGAATGCCGGTGGCGTGGCCTTCTACCTGCGCGGCCGCGGGCATCCGCTGGTGCTGGATTATTCGGGCAAGGGCCCGCTGGACGACATGTTTCACGGCCTGGCCACCGCCACCTATTCCGACGAGGTGCCCGGTTGCATCATGCTGGCGGATGGCGCCGGTGAGCCGGTGTTCTTTCGCCTGGACGAAATACAGTTTGCAGTTGTGCGCTCCGAGCTGATCCAGCGGCCGTTATGATTTCCTGACGGTGAGGCGTGCCCTGCAAAAGTCGTACAGGCCGACAAATATTTACCGCGCCTTCAAGCGCGTGCTCAATCCCGGCACAATCAAGCGCGGGCCTTCATAGCCGTGTACTTCGCCGAAGCGCGTCGCGTGTGCTTCCCAATCCTTGCGCGCCGCGGCCATCTCTTCCGTGGTGCGGGCCGCAAAATTCCACCACAGCAGTACTTCTTCGCCGAAGGGCGCGCCACCGAACAGGAAAGCCCGAGCCGGATTGCTGTTGGTGAGCGCGAGCCTCTCGCGTCCGCAGCCGAGATAGTAAAGCGCAGTCGGTTCCGCGGCTGTGTCCTCGATATTGAGCGCGCCGTCAATTACCAGCAGTGCATATTCAAAGACGGGATTGAGCGCTAACCGGTGCATGCCACTGTCGCGCAATTCCACATCGAATCCCGTGAGCGGTGAGAACACCCGCGCCGGCGAGTGTTCGCCCAATCCTTCGCCGATCACCAGCGTCAGCCGCAGGCCATCGCGCTCCAGCACCGGCAATTGCGGATAGTGATCGAACACGGCCTCTCCATGCCGCCGCGTTTCCGGCAGCGCAATCCAGAATTGCAGGCCGTGGATATCCGGCGAGTGCGGGAACGGCGTCTCTTCCGAATGGGCGATACCGTTGCCGGCAGTCATGAGATTGAGCTGCCCGGGCCGGATCAGCTGCTTGAACCCCAGGCTGTCGCGGTGCAATACCTCGCCCTGATACAGCCAGCTCACGGTTTGCAGGCCGGTGTGCGGGTGCGGCCCCACGCGCATACCTTTGCCATCCCCGCTGATGGTCACCGGGCCGTAGTGATCCAGAAACGTCCAGGCGCCCACCAGCCGCCGCAGCTTGTTGGGTAATGCACGCCGGACCTTCATGTCGTCGCCAACGATGGTTTCGCGCACCGGCAGTTTTTCCAGGACAGGTTTGGCGGAAGGTACATCGGTACCGGAAAGCGGTTCGTGTTCGGCGACGAGATTGCTCATGGGAATTTCCGGCAGGGTTTGCAAACAGTATAGTCCCGCAACCCGGAGCGTGAATTGTGACGCCCGGAATGACGGTCTGAACTATTCAGGGGCAAAAGGTGTAAAATCCGGCACCGATTTCATCCTGTCATTAACCACCCAGATCCATTCCGGAGGTTCGCACATGTCACTGTCCATGTATCAGGCCTCAGTGCCGGTTTTTATCCGCATGCTGACCAATCTTTCGGCCATCCTTAAAAAGGCCGAAGCCCACGCCGAGACGAAGAAGATCGACCCCGCCGTGTTTGCCAGTGCGCGCCTGGCCCCTGACATGTTTCCGTTGGTGCGCCAGATCCAGATAGCCACGGATACGGTCAAGGGTTGTGCGGCGCGGCTCGCGGGCGTGGAGCCGCCCAAGTACGAGGATAACGAGCAAACATTCGCGGAGCTCTACGCGCGTCTGGACAAAACCATCGCCTATCTCAAGAGCGTCAAACCTGCGCAGATTGACGGCTCCGAGGAACGGCGCATCGAACTGAAAGTGCGCGACAAGACCTTGACGCTCAAGGGCCAGGACTATCTGTTCGAGCGCGTATATCCGAATTTCTTTTTTCATGTGACCACAGCTTATGCCATCCTGCGGCACAACGGCGTGGAAATCGGCAAGGGTGATTTTCTGGGGGTATGACCGCTATGTTTTGAGGATGGAAATTTCTCCAGACAGCAATCCCCGGCAACCATGAGGAAATCACCATGATCAGCAAAAAATTCCTTGATGCCTGTTCCCCGCGTCTCCTGAGCGTGCTGCGCATCGTCGTAGCGCTGTTGTACATCGAGCACGGCACTTCCAAGTTTTTCGGCTTCCCGGGATCCATGGGCCATGTGCCGCTGTTCTCCCTCATTGGTCTGGCTGGGGTGCTGGAAATCGGCGGCAGTGTGCTGATTTTTTTCGGTCTGTTCACGCGGCCGGTGGCTTTCATCCTCTCCGGCGAGATGGCCTTCGCCTATTTCATAGCCCACGCTCCGAATGGATTTTTCCCGTTCACGAATCACGGTGAACAGGCGGTGTTCTACTGTTTCGTGTTCCTGTATTTCGCCGCCGCTGGCGGCGGTGCGTGGAGTCTGGATGCCTGGTTCCGGCGTTCCAAATCAGTAACGGCCTAGGCCACACGCCGACAAATAAAAAGGCCGCTCCGTAAAGGAGCGGCCTTTGATTTTCACGGGCAGGCCGCTAATTTATCGGCGGCAGGTGCGGGTGATGGTTGGTATACGGCGGCCGCGGAAAGACCGGTGCCGGATGTTCCTGCAATTCCTGCATCAATACCTGCACGGCTTTCTCCAGTTGCGGATCGTGGCCTTCGCGCACCAGCTTCGGGTCCTGCCAGACTTCGATGTTGGGCGCGATGCCGTGGTTCTCCACTTCCCAGTGACCGTGCAATCCGTAAATCGCCCAACGCGGCGCGGTGATGCGGCCACCGTCCATGAGCACCGGATAGCCGCCGATGCCTACCAGCCCGCCCCAGGTGTTCATGCCGATGAGCGGACCGATGCCCATGCGCTTGAAGTACCACGGCAGCGCGTCGCCGCCGGATCCCGCGAACTGGTTGATTAGCATGGCTTTGGGACCGAAGATCGCCTGGGTCGGCTCGGTGTAGTCCTCGCCCTCGTGGGTGGCCACGCGGCTCATGGGCCGGCGCGTCAGGTAATCCACGATGTAATCCGCGAGCTGGCCGCCGTGGTTGTAACGCTCGTCAATCACCGCGCCCTGCCTGTCGGTCTGGGCGAAGTAGTAGCGGTTGAAGTTGGTGAAACCGCCGCCCGCCGTGTCCGGCAGATACACGTAAGCCAGCTTGCCATCGCTGAGTTTGTCCACCAGGCGCCGGTTGCCCTCGATCCAGTCGAGATGGCGCAAGGGGAACTCGTCGGCCACCGGCACCACGGTCACGTCGCGCGCACCCGCGCCATCCGGGTTCGGTCCCACGCGCAGCACCGTCTGTTTGCCGGCGGTGCCCAAGAAATAGCTGTAAAGATTATCCTGAGCCGTAAGCGCGCGGCCGTTCACCGCCAGCAGGTATTCACCGGCTTTCACGTTCACGCCCGGCTGGGTGAGCGGCGCCTGCAACTGCGGATTCCAGTTCTCGCCGCTGTAAATTCTGCTGAAGCGATAGCGGCTGTGGTCCAGGGCGTAATCAGCACCCAGCAGGCCCACGGATACCTTCTTCATGTCCGGTTCGGCGCCGCCGCGCACAAACATGTGTCCCACCGACATGTAGGACAGCATCTTGCGGAACAGGAAATTCAGGTCATCGCGGCTGGCGATGCCCGGCAGGTACACCGCAAAGCGTTTTTCCGCTGCGCCGATATCCAGGCCGTGATAGTGCGGATCGTAGAAGAAGTCCCGCTCGATGCGCCACACTTCGCGGTACATCTGGTTCCACTCGGCACGCGGCACTACCCATACCTGCATGTCCGCGGTCTTGAGTTGGCCCTCGCCGGGTTTCGGCGGCGCATCGGTCTTGGCGATGAACCAGTTGTCCTTGACGGCGTAGAGCATCTTCTCGCCGTTGAAGGACAAGGCGAAGGCCGTCACACCGCCCAGCAACGGCTGTGTCTTGCGATCCTTGAGGCTGAATTTCTGGATGCTGACTGGCGCCGGGCCGTTGCCCATGAACACCAGCGGCGCTTGCTGCAGATACAGCTCGCCGGATTTGCCGGCGGCGAGGCCCACGTAGTTCGCGGGCGGAATCGGCAGCGCCAGCGTGCGCTGCAGCAGGCCGGCGAAGTCTATGCGCACCGCGACCGGTTTGTCCGCCGCTTCGTCCTTCATCTTGTTGTCGGCCGCTTTGGACGGTTCGGCGCCCTTTTCATCGCCGGTCTCCGGTGCGATGGGCGAGGGCAGGTCGGAGCGCAACACCGCCACATACACGCTGCGGGTCACCGGATGGGCTTCGCTGGTCATGTCGAGCCAGCCGGTGGTGAGCCCCATGTCGGTACTGGCGGTGAAGTACAGGTATTTGCCGTTCCTGTCCCACACCGGATACAGGCAGTCGCTCATGCCGTCCGTCACCTGCGTGGCTTTGCCGCTGGCAAGCGAATACACGAACACCGCACGCAGGTGATTCGGCAATTGCTTGGTGTAAGCAAGCCATTTGCCGTCCGGCGACCAGGCTTGATCAAACTCGTGCAGCGGCGTGTCAAACAGGTCGGTGTCCACTTTCACCGGCACCGGATGCGCCAAATCCACGTACCACAGGTTCAGACGCTTGTCGCTGTAGGCGATGCGTTTGCTGTCGGGCGACCACGCAGGCGCATAGAAGAACGATGGTGGGTTGCCGAGATCAATCATGCGCGGCGGTTTCAGGCCATCCTGGTCGCGGATGTAAAGCTGGTATTCGCCGGAGGCATCAGAAAAATACGCCACGGATTTGCCATCCGGCGACCAGGCGGGATCGCGCTCGGCGGCGCCGGGTGTCGAGGTGATGTCGCGGATATCGCCCTTTTCCGCCGGCACCGTGAGGATGTCGCCATGCGCCTCGAACACGGCGCGCGCCCCGCTGGGCGAGATGCCGGCGTTGAGAATCTCCTTGGCCACGTTCACGAAATGCGGCGCGAGTTGCGGCATGTCGCCTGCCACCCGCAGGTTCACCGGCGTCGAAGTGCGGGTCGCGAGATTGAACAGATATATCCGGCCCATCTGCGAATACACGATGGCGCCGGGGCTGGCGGACGCCGAGTCAATGTCGAAGCCGTCGTTGTCGAGCAGCTTGGCAACTTGGCCTGTGTGTGTGTCGTAGGCGAACAGCGTCACCGGTCCGTCGCGGTCGGAGAGGAAATACACCGTGTTGCCCACCCACATGGGATTGCGATCGTTGGAATTGTCGCGCGGGATTTTCACCACGCTGGAATCCGACAGGCGTGCGATCCAGATGGGTGTGGTCTGGCCACCGCGGTAACCCTTCCAGTCCGGTTCCCATTGGAACACCGGGCCGTAGGCGAGGTGCGAACCGTTGGGCGAATAGGCGCCGTCTTCGGCCATGGACAACGGCAGCTCGCTTGGTAAACCGCCGCTGACCGGCACCGTGAACAGATGGTCGGAATCCGTATTGCTGTTCCGGTGGGAAACAAACAATACGTTGCGCCCGTCGGGCGTCCAGCCGACCACGGAATCGGAACCCGGATGCCAGGTGAGCCGCCGTGGCTCGCCGCCCACGGCCGGCACCACATACACGGCGTTGTTGCCGTCATAGTTCCCGGTGTAAGCCATCAGGCTGCCGTCGGGAGAAAACATCGGCCCGCTGGCCAGGCCGTTGCCGCCCACCAGCACATGGGCATCGCCACCGCCGCGCGGCGCAATCCAGATTTCATCGCCGTAGGCAAAGGCGATCTGGCTTGCGGACAGCGCCGGGGTTTGCAGTAGCAGCGGCGGATTGGACGCGGCCAGGGCGAATGGCGAACACAGGGCGAAAAACAGGGCAACGACGGCGTACCGCATGGGGGCTCCCGGTGGTAGTTGCTGAAGATGAAAAGGCTGGCAGAGTATAACCAATCCCATGCCGCCGCATGTCGCTAAGGCCGCCTTCTGGCGGTTCGCGGCCGCCGCGCTGACAGTTGCGTGTGATGCCTGTACGATCACAGGCTCCGAAGCCGGCGAGCTGCGGGATCCTCATTGGAAATACCACAGTCTTTGTGGACAAGACGGGAGGCGGGTGATGGAACAGAGATCCGAATTCGTGACCGTGCTGGCGTGGATATTTATCGTGCTGAGCGGTCTGGGCCTGCTGATACTGGGTTTGGATACCGTAGTGTTCTGGGTATTCCCGTTCGACAAGCTCATAGCGCAAAGCGCGGCACTCAGTCCCAATCAACCCCGAATTTCCACTGCGCTCATGGCGGCGCTGTTCCGCTGGGTGTTCGTGGTGATCCTCTTGATTCAAGCCTGGATGTTCGCGTCGTCAATCGGGCTGTTACTGCGCAAGAACTGGGCGCGCCTATCGTTCATCGTCATCATGGTGATCGGACTGATCTGGAACGGCTTGTATCTGATCTTCGGCATCCTGGGCATGGTCGGCATCCATTTCTTCCTGAATACAGCGATGACGCCTCCCGGGATGCCACCGGGGTTCCAGTCATTCATACAGGTGTTCATGGTGGGCTTTGTCATAGTGAACATCGCCTTCCTGGTGCTGTTCGGCTGGATACTGAAGAAACTCGTGTCAGAAAACATCCGGCAGGAATTCGTCAAGCCGGCGGATACCTCAACGACGCTGACTGCATAAAAGCTGGAGCCGCATCGAAACCGGCCCTGTGATGATGCTTGAATACCCAAAACGTGAGGTAAGGCCATGTATATCAAGACTTCGATTGTACTCACCGCACTTTTTCTGACCGCCTGTGCCACCAGTCGGCCGAATCTGCCGGAGTTGTCGCCTTCTTCGGGGCGATTATCCCTGGACGGTGCTTCTTTCGCGCCACCAGTTGGTGACGGCTGGTACGTAATCATGCAGACACCTTTTCATATAGGCCTGGTAAAGCCGCTGGTGGATGAGGACGAAACCGTCGCCGTCGAAGCTCAGCTTTTTAAATTTACAGGTCCTGTATCTGAAAAGGATTTCGCCCAGCAAGTGAAGGCAGGCGAGGACCAGAACACGGATCCGAAGCGCTTCACGACGCAGGTGCATGAAGTGACCAGCGTAAAGATTGGGCAGGCGATCTGCGCCCGCTCCTACTTCGTCACTCTGGATCATGCTCCTCATACCCATTCGCACAGCGACAAGCCCATGATACTGGAGGCGCTCTCGCTCAAATGCAGCCACCCGGACGATCCACGCGTGGGCGTGAGCGTCACCTATTCGGAGCGCTATTACCCCGGAGATGTCGATCCCCAGTTCAAGACCGACGCTATGGCCGTGTTGGACAGCGTCGAGCTAAGCAAGCTCAAGGAATAATACTGACGTATTGATGGGCTGAACCAATGGTTTTCCAATAGCACTTGAACATGAACAAACGTAACAAAATGCGACCAATCCACCCCGGCGAAGTGCTGATGGAGGAGTTTCTTGCGCCGCTGGAGATGACCCCGCACGCGCTGGCCATACAGCTGCGGGTCACGCCCTCGCGCATCAATGAGATCGTGCGAGAGGAGCGCCCTGTGACCATCGAGACGGCACTGCGTCTGGCACGCTTCTTCAATACCACGCCGGAGTTCTGGATGAATCTGCAGCAGACCTATGACCTCAAGACGCTACCCAAGCCGCTGTTGAAGGAAGTTGAGCGTGATATCAAACCCTTGGTAGCCTAAAACCGTTAGGAGCTGGACCACATAAGACGTTGCACAAGTGCGGGCCCGAAGAAAGCGGAGCGGCTGAGGATACGTACGCCATCATCACTACGGACGCCAACCCAGTTGCCGCGCCGGTCCACGCTCGGATGCCGGCCATCCTGGATAAGGACGCGTGTAAAATCTGGCTCGATCCGAAGAACAAGGATGCAGCGCCGCTGGAAAAGCTGCTGACACCCTACCAAGGCGAAGACCTCGACACCTATCCGGTCAGCACCTACGTGAATAGTCCCAAGAAAACGGGGGAAGCATGTTTGAAGCCGGTCAATTAGTAGCAACGTGGAACTTGTTTCATCGCCGAATGCTATAACGGTGCTGGCCCAGCTACCGGGCTGCCAACCGGCTGCCTCAAGCGTATCCTAAGCCGCCGGCCAGACTGATACTCAGGGGCATAAACATGGGAAATAAAAAATCTGCCGGTAGCAAAAATTCTGCACCTGCGTCTTCCCAGGGCGAGGCGGACAAGTCGCCGGAACACCTGGAGCGCAAACGCCACTACCTGGACGAACGGATCGCCCATTTTCAACGCGAGGCCGCGTTGCACGATCTGCATGCCGAGAACCTCAAACTTCAGACCCGCGCGTTGCGTTCGCAACTGGGCACGCAACGTTGGCATGACCGCTTCCGCGCCATCTACCAGACCACACTGAGCGTGGTGGCCCTGGCGATCCTGATCGTCATCATCTATGCGGTGTATTCCGCCGCCACCGATCAGTCGGTGGTGGTGAACCAGTTCCAGGTGCCGCCGTCATTCGTGGATGCCGGCGACAACGGCACGGTCGTGGCCAGCCGGTTCCTGGATCAGTTGCAGACCTTGCAGGCGGCCTCGCGCAGTTCCCAGGCGGCCAAGGTATTGCAGGACGCCTGGAGCAATGACATCCAGTTGCAGGTACCGGAGGTGCATGTGTCGCTGGGCGACATCCGCCGCACCCTGCACGCCTGGCTCGGCCACCAGATCCAGATCAGCGGCGACGTGGTGCAGCAGGGCCAGCAGATCGCCATCACGGTGCGCGGCACCGGCTTCGCGGCTAAAAGCTTCAGCGGTGCGCCGGCGGACTTGCCGAAGCTTTTGACCGCCGCCGCCGAATATGTCTACGGCCAGGCGGAACCGTATTTGTTCTCGGTTTACCTTGAACAGCACGGCCGGGATACGGAAGGCATCGCGCTGATTAAGGCGGCCTACCCCAAGGCATCTGTCAAAGACCAGCCGTGGCTGCTAAATGCCTGGGGCATCGCACTTTCCGATATGAATCAGAATGCCGCCAGCCTGGACAAATTCGCGCAGGCCCTGCGCCTGAATCCGCACTTCTGGATCGTGTATGGCAACGTGCAGGATTCGCAGATCCTGCTCGGCCAGGAAGAAGCGGCGTACCAGACCGGATTACGCCTGGAAAAAACCGCCCGCCGCGGTTCCTGGTTCGCGGCACGTGTGCCGGGACTCTATTATCAGGTAACGGATTTACTGCGCATGGATTTGCCGGCGTCGCACCAGGAACTGGTGGACGACGAAAACGCCCACGGCGGCCAGGGCTCACTCGCGGCCCAGGATGCGCCTTTCGATGCCGAGATGTTGGCGCGCATGCACGCCGACAAGCAGGCGGCTTTAATTCTGCAGACTTCGCCCGGCGCCGGCAGCGACGCCTATGTGATGGCCGAGACCGCGTTCGTGGAGGGCATCATGGCCCTGGACCGACAGGATTACCCGCAGGCCGTCACCCAATTTCAGACAACCAATACTCTGCTGATCCAAAATCCGACACAGCTGCCAAACTTCGTGACGCAGCCGGTGTGCTATCTGGGATTGGCGCTGGAACTCAACGGTCAATCCGCTCAAGCAGATGCCGCCATGGCCAAGGGCGGCCATCTGGTGGATTGCTACCGCTTCAAGGCGGACATCACCGATCACCGCGGCGATTGGGCGCAGGCGCAGAAAGACTATCAAGCCGCGGTCGCGCTTGCGCCTTCATTGCCGCAAGCCTACGACAGCTGGGGTATGGCGTTGATGCGGCATCGTGATTACGCAGACGCCGCCATGAAATTCGAGGAATCCAACCGACGCGGACCGCATTGGTGCGACCCACTGGAACATTGGGGTGAGGCCCTGGCAGTGCAAGGTAAATATCAGGACGCGGTCGTGAAATACGCTGAAGCTTCCCGCTACACGCCCGGCTGGGGCGCCTTGCAACTGCACTGGGGCGAAGCGCTGGATAAACTCGGCCGGCATGCCGAAGCCATCACGCATTATCAAGCTGCCCAGGCTAACGCGGAAAGTCTGACCGCCGACGAGCATGCGACGCTGGTCACGCTGCTCGCGCAGTCGACTTAGAGGTGAAGGGCATCAGTATTAATAGGGGTAGATTCAGATGGCGCGCAAGCGGAAATCAAAACCGACTCCAATGCTTGAGCGTTGGGCCAAGGACGAGGATGGACTGGTTTTAATCAGACCACTTCACAAACCACCCATCGTGATGCCCTTGGTGGAAAGTGAACCACCATCGGATAAGAGTGTCCCGAAGCAACCCCCTGAGAAGGTGTAGGGGTTAACCTGAGTTCACGGCGCGTTTGACGCGGAGAAATCGAGCCGGATTGCTTCATGCATTGACCTAAACCTGTATTTACAAGTTCAGGCTGCTATATTTGGCTGGCGGATTATGTCGAGTGCCTCCAGGGACCGGTGGCAAAGAGAACAATCACACAAAGAGTTGCTGTGTCCAAATCCAATTTCATGATCACGAACGTTAACAACCTTATCTAGGATACAAAAGTGCCTATGTCATTGACTTATCGTGGTTATGAGATTCGCGCTTCATCGATGCCTGCATACTCCCCGATCCGGGGTCTACTAAGCGTTCGGCGAACCCTGGTGGAGTAAGCTAAGGCCATGGCGAAGACAGCGTCGCGGGAACACACACGCAAAAGGCTCGGACGGCCCAGCCGTTTGACTGCCGCGCCGCCGAAAGCGGAAAGCAAGCAGTTGAATCGAAATCTAGCCGCCGCGAAGGCGGCCAAGAAGGACGAGTTCTACACCCAGTATGTCGACATCCAGAAAGAAGTCGAGGCCTACCTCGAGTTCGACCCCGACGTCTTCCGCGGCAAGGTCGTTTACTGCAACTGCGACGACCCTTTCGAGAGCAATTTCTTTAAGTACTACGCCGCCAACTTCAATAAGCTTGGCCTCAAAAAGCTCGTCACTACCAGCTACGATGGCTCCCCCATCGCCGGCGCACAACTCACGTTCGGTGAGTACGACGAGGGCAATGGTAAGCGCCAAAAACCCAAGGCGATCGCGATCGAGATCGAGGAAGTAAAGGATATCAACGGAGACGGCGCGACCGGCATCGAAGACGTCAAGCTCTTTCTGAAGCGGAACCCCCACACCCGCACGCGCCTTGCAGGAGGCGGCGACTTCCGTAGCCCCGAGTGCATCGCGCTACTGAAAGAGGCGGACATCGTCGTGACCAACCCACCCTTCTCGCTCTTTCGCGAATACATCGCCCAGCTCGTCGAGCACGAGAAGCGGTTTCTGATCATCGGTAATGTCCAGGCTATCACGTACAAAGAAATCTTCCCGCTCATCAAGGGCGACAGGCTATGGATGGGCGTTACCATCCACAGCGGCGACCGCGAGTTCCGCGTTCCAGACAACTATCCGTTGAACGCTGCGGGTTGGCGGGTCGACGAAAATGGCGTCAAGTACATCCGCGTCAAGGGCGTCCGCTGGTACACAAACCTGGACCATGGCCGCCGACACCAGGAACTGCCCCTCATGACCACGGAGGATAACTTGCGGTTCAGCAAACACATGGAGATCAAGGGGAAGGCGGCGTATGACCGGTACGATAACTATGACGCGATCGAAGTGTCGTTCACGGACGCTGTTCCCAGCGACTACGACGGCGTCATGGGTGTGCCGATCACCTTCCTCGACAAATACAGCCCAGAACAGTTTGTGATTGTGGGAGCAACAGAAAGTGAAGGCAGGGGGTTTTCTAATGGGTTATGGGACGAATCAAGCAAAGTGTCGCAGCCGCTGATAGGGGGTCAGAGAGTGTATAAGAGAATTTTTATAAGACATAAGAAATAGCATGAAAACAGTTTTAAAAACCGAGATCACTATCAAAGAAATCTGCGATGGATTTGTCTATAACGAACTGGAGGGCAAAGGTCTATTCGGTTTGTCGGGCAAACTTACCATTCAACCAGAATATCAGCGTAACTATATCTATGCTTCCGATGACGGAAAGAAAGAAATGGCCGTCATTGAATCAGTCCTCAGGGGTTACCCAATAGGATTGATTTACTTCAATAAGGTATCTGAAAACAATCTGGAAATTCTGGACGGGCAACAGCGAATCACTAGTCTTGGCCGGTTTGTGACGGACAAATTTGCCATCATAGATGAAAACAGTATGCCGCAGAATTATAGTGGTATGGCAAAAGACAAGAAATCCAAAATATTGGAAACAAAACTGCTCATTTATGAATGTGAAGGAACGGAAAGCGAGATAAAAAAATGGTTTAAAACAATCAATATCGCTGGGGTTCCGCTTAATGATCAGGAATTACTCAACGCCGTGTATTCTGGCCCATTCGTGACGCTTGCCAAGGCCGAGTTCAGCAATAGCCATAACGCGAATATCCAGAAATGGAGCGCATACATCAAGGGCAGCGCAAATCGGCAGGTCTTCCTGGAACGGGCGCTGGACTGGGTGAGTAAGGGTGATATTGGCGGCTACATGAGCGGCCATCGCACCAAAGACAACATCAATGAGCTGAAAACCTACTTCAACGACGTAATCGACTGGGTGTCTAGCGTGTTCAGGGATGTTGAGAAGGAGATGCAGGGGCTGGAGTGGGGGCGACTCTACGAGCAATACCACTCCAAGTCATATGATCCGGCCAAAGTTTCTGCCGAGGTCAGGCGGCTTTACGGTGACCCGTACGTCAAGAGCCGTCGCGGCGTCTTCGAATACATTCTCGGTGGCCTTCATGATTCGAAGCTCCTGGATGTACGGGTGTTCGACGAAGCGACCAAGAAGTCCGTCTACGCCAAGCAGACTACAGCTGCCGAAGCCAATAGCACATCAAATTGTCCGCTTTGCGCAGTCGGCCATGCTGCCAATAAGAGCAAGATATGGAAGCTCGCCGAAATGGACGCAGACCACGTTTCCGCATGGAGCATGGGCGGCGGAAGCTCGCCTGACAACTGCCAAATGCTCTGTGCCACTCACAATCGCGCCAAAGGCAACCGATAATATGGGCGTGCCATTACAAGGGCTCAGGGTCAGGTCTTGAAACATCAGTTTCAATAATGAAAATTTGCGTAATTAATGCCTAGACTCTACACATATTGCATTCCATATGACGACGGAGCAGCACCAAACCCTTATTGGGGAATCTGTACATTGGCAATCTGTAAGCCAATGATTAGGAGAACAGCTGAAGTAGGGGATTGGGTTGTTGGTACGGGATCGCGGAATTCCCCAATAGGCGATATCAGTAGTAAGGTCGTATATGCCATGCGGGTGACACAGAAGTTATCCATGTCTGAATACGATTCTTGGTCACGAAAAAGTTGTCCCAAAAAGATACCGAATATGCGGACTTCAAATCTGGAACAACATCTTGGTGACTCTATCTATAATTTTTCAACATCACCGCCTAAGCAACGCATGGGGGTCCATGATGCTGGCAATATTAGTACTGATTTAAGTGGCCTGAATGTCTTACTATCCAGTCATTTTTTCTATTTCGGTGACAAACCGCGAAAGTTACCTGCGCGCCTACAGGAGATTGTTAAACAAGGGCAGGGGCACCGAGTAAAGTTGAATGAGCCTTTTGTCGAGCCTTTCCAAGAGTGGGTTAATAGCCTAAAACTACAGCCCAACAAACTTTATGGGGAACCACCACATAAGTTATCGAAAGGTGCATCTGTCAGGGCTGCTTGTGCAGCTGAAGATGCTATTAGCCCAATATGCTGAGTGATAGCGGTCTACTTCGTTATGGCTAAAAACGACATGAACTCGCATAAGAGTAAATTCATGGATGACGAGCTTTTCAGTCTTGTGCTGCAAGCTACGCTTCAACGCTCAAAGATTTATTCTAAAACAGCTCTGGAAGAAGATAAGTCGATATTTAAAAATGGGCTGAGATCTAAGTTAGATAATCTGAGAGAAACATATACACAACAAATAACTGATCTACAGCATTTCGCGAATATTGAAAAGCTAGCTGATGAAATTAGTAATGAACATAGGGTTTGTCTAAATAATGGTCGTTTCCGCATAGGCTGCGCTCAAAAATCACTGAATCTTTATCTTAAGTATCTCTGGTGTCTCGCTAAGATTCCAAATCCACCGCATTGCCCCTTTGACAGGATTATTATCAGTCGATTGATATCCAAGAGCCCTCCGAACTGGACTGAAATGGATAACATTGAGATGTATAAAGAGCTCGTTGACTTGGCTCGGCTAGCTGCCAACGGCAAATCAATCGCAGAATGGGAATTAATCGAATATAACAAGTAATAAATATTAGAGATCCATTATGAGCAATCGTTCACCTTTGAAAGATAAACCACTACATAATCCAGGGCAATCGCTGGAGCATCAGATATACAACCTGATAGTCGATAAGTTTATGGCTCCGCTACTGATGCTGCTGGTGTTTGGTTTGCTGGCAGGCCTGGAATGGTGGAATTACTATCATCCTGTTAAGACGAAGCCAATCCTTTCTATAGTCATACTTGTTCTTGTAATATTTTATGTTTTATGGACATTCTTTCGCTTTAGATCAGCATTCTCAAAGCTATTACTTGGCCTCAAAGGTGAAAAGGTAGTTGGACAATATCTTGAGAAATTAAGAGAGCAACACTATCAAGTGTTCCATGACATAGTAGGTGAAAGCTTTAATCTCGATCACGTCATTATTGGGCCAGCGGGGATTTTCACTATCGAAACGAAAACCTATAGCAAACCCCATCCAGACGCGAAAATCGTATTTGATGGTGAAACTATTCTAGTTAATGGAATTAAACCTGATCGTGATCCAGTTAAACAGGCTAAGGCTCAGACACATTGGCTAAGAAGGATATTGTCTGAGAGTACCGGTCGTACATTCGATGTTTGGCCTGTTATCGTTTTCCCGGGCTGGTGGGTCGAACAGAAACCGGGTTCAACCCGGCAGATTTGGGTGCTGGAGCCGAAGGCATTGCCAAGTTTCCTTTCCAATCAACCCAAAGTGCTTGCGCCAGAAGATGTGAAACTGGCAGGGTTCCATTTGTCGCGCATTATAAGAACTCAAAAAGACGAGGGACAGAGATAGTTGTCGCATTTTTGGGTGGCGGTGATGTAAGGACTCACCTAATGACTGTGTGGATAAAAGCTGCTCGAACAACATGCCGTGTGATTTATGTATTGGGTGGTATCACGGTTATGGGCGCAATCTTTGTCGGTTATTTCCTGATAGATACTGTGGACTATGATTGGTATTGGTACCAGCATCGGTACTTTCAGACTTATGCGCATATAGTGAGTCTAATCGGTCTTGTCGTGTTCATATCAGGATATGCAGGATACGCATGGTTAGGTCGAATTGAAAAACGTGATAGATCATCCAGTGAGAACGATCAATAGGACAGACTCGACGGATTCATGTCTTCCAAACTTCTTATTCGGAAACATCGTCTACCCTTACTTAAAAAATTAAATGCTACCCTAAGCTAATGCCAAAGTATCGCGATAATCCCACTGCCTTAATCGTGAAGGCCGCCGCCTTCGCGGCTGATAAACACCGCAACCAGCGACGCAAGGATCAGGACCAATCCCCGTATATTGATCACCTCATCGAGTTGGCCGATGTATTGGCGAATGAAGGCCATGTGACGGATGCCGAAGTACTGTGTGCCGCGTTGCTGCATGACACGATCGAGGATACCAATACCACAGCATCCGAACTTGAGACAGTATTTGGCAGCAAGATCACCGGTATTGTGCTGGAGGTCACCGATGACAAGTCACTGGACAAGCAGGTCCGCAAGCAACTTCAGATCGAACATGCCTCGCAGCTCTCTCCCGAAGCCAAACTGGTGAAACTGGCCGACAAGATCTGCAATCTACGCGACATCCTGGTTTCACCACCCAAGGACTGGCCAGCAGAGCGCAAGCAGGAGTATTTCGACTGGGCGGCGAGTGTGGTGGCAGGAATTCGTGGCGTGCATCCTGGGCTTGAGGCAGTCTTCGATGGGCTGTATGCACGCAAGAACGAGCTCCACTGATTACACGCTTGTGTAGGAGGCGCGGTAGGCAATCTACCCGTAATTGTTGCTGCCGACGTTAGGGAGGCTCAGATTTACTCTGTTTCTCGTCATGCCGGCGGAAGCCGGCATCCAGCAAGCAATTAATTTCTCTGGATTCCGGCTTTCGCCGGAATGACGGAATCGGGTTATACCTGCATTAATCAGAGTTTCCCTAGGTAACGCGTCTAGGTCGTGTTCCAAAATAAATATTCGAGTTCCTTGCAATATCTCACCTTGAGATATACAATCCGACGGTGCATGTCATAACAAGGAAACGGTTAAGGGATTTCGCAACCAGGCACAGGGATGCGGCGGAGCCGCTGGCCAGCTGGTACGCCATCGTGGCCAAGACTGATTTCGGCTCATTCGCCGAACTCAAGCGCGTGTTTGCATCGATCGATAAGGTTGGGAAATTTACCGTTTTTGATATCGGTGGCAACAAGTACCGGTTGATTGCTGCGATTCATTACAATCGCAAGAAGGTTTATATCCGGCATGTATTGACGCATGCCGAGTACAATCAGGATAAGTGGAAGGAGTAACGATGACCGCCTACCAGATGAAAGAAGTAGCTCAGGAGTACCGGCGACTGCGGGCCGTGGTACCGCTCGGCACGCTGCGCACGAAGAAGGACTATGCCCGGGCGACAAAAATCCTGGATTCGATTCTCGACGAGATCGGTGAGGACGAGAAGCACCCGCTAGCGGAGCTGGCCGATGCGCTCGGTGTTTTTGTTGAAAAGTACGAAACCGAACATATCCGGATTCCCGAGGTCAAACCAGCCGCAGTGCTCAAATATCTGATGCAGGAACACGGCTTGCGACAGGCTGATCTGGCGGAGATTGGGAGCCAAGGCGTGGTTTCCGAAGCCTTGGCCGGCAAGCGTGAACTGAATGCCCGACAGATTAAACAGCTTGCCAAACGCTTTGGTGTTTCGCCCGCGGTGTTCGTCTGAGCCTCAGCGGCTGAGCGTAATGAATACATGAGGTGGTTGGCATGAGAAAACAGTATGACTTTTCGAAATCAGTGAAGAATCCGTACCTGCGCAAGCCGAAGAAGCAGGTCACGATCCGGCTTGATGAGGAAACTATTTCTTATTTCAAAGCTCTGTCAAGCCAGAACGGTATTCCATACCAGAATCTGATCAATCTCTATCTGCGTGATTGTGCTCAGGCAGGTAAGAAAGTGGCGATCAATTGGGCTTGATCGCGATCATAGGATAGGACGAGGGCCAGACTCAATTGATCGCTGATATCTTGCTACTGTAGAGCGTGAATGTTTGCTAGGGCGTGGCAGTAATAGCACTATTACCATCGAGGGCATGCGTGTATGGGTATTCTCGTCCGATCGTTTAATTTATATCACCTGCAGAACACTTATCAGACTCGATTGATTTATGCTTCTAGCCAAACGCCCACTCCAAAACAACAGTACCCTTGACTGATTCAATCTAATTGCTACCCTTATCCAATGCCAACCCAGCAAGAACAAGATCGTCGCCAGCACCGGCGCTTTCGCTTCACCTCAATCATCCGCATTCGCGACGGCGAACGTCTGCACGATTGCAGGATCATTGACCTGTCGCTGCGCGGCTTTCGCGCGCGTTGCCCGAGCGGCTGGTTGCCAGAGAGCGGCGCCCACTTCGCGGTGGAATGGCGCGTGGCGGACATCATCAAGCTGGATTTGCAGGCCGACGTCATACGCGCCAAGAACGGGGTCATCGGCTGCGAGTGGCAGGCACACGATCCGGAAAGCGCCACGCAGTTGCAGCACCTGATTGAAATCAGCCGCTTGCGTAAGCCCGCGCGCGAGCGGAAGCTGGATGCCCTGAAGATTCAGAAGTGACCGGGTACGGATATATTCAATGGTCTGAGTCGATTGATTCGCGCACTGAATGTGAAGCCCGCCATGAAAGAACTGAAACACGAAGCAGAATTGGTGAAAGGCGCGATCATCGCCGGGGTGAAATACGCCGAAAAGCGCGGCGCCGCGGTGTTTGAGCCGACGGATTCGGCCAGCGAGAAGATTCTCTATATCTACCGGCTGCTGGTGCACGACAAGCTCATCCAGCCTTTGCCTGAGGACCAGGTCTCGCAGCAGACCATGCGCCACAAGCTGGCCATCTGGTATAGCAAGCAACTGCCCAAGGACCATCCGCTGTTGCAATAAGATTGATTCCGGGTTCTGATTCCCGGCACCGAAACCCGTTCTGGATGAGGGCGTGGCGCATGTCTCGATCCGGTCCAAAAGCCTCCCTGAGAATAACCGGTGAGCTGGCGGACAAGGTTTTCTGGTACCAGTTGCATGTGTTCCAGGTGTGTTTGCTGTTGTTTTGCACGCTCCCGTGCCTGGCCATTGTTATCGTTCTGTTGCCCAAGCTCGCGCCATTTATGGCTGCCGGGCCACAGCGCTCATCCATGACGGTGTTGAAGGTTCTGGTGGTGCTGGCGCCCATGGTGCTGGTGTTTGTGGCACTGGCCTGTCTGGCGTGCCTGTTCGCGGCCGTCCTCAATGTGTTCTTCATCCGGTTGTTCGTTCCGGCGCTGCGCCTGCCGGAAGCCCGCGGGATCCTGCTGCAGTTCTATTCAGACCCGCGCTGGCTGTATCAAAGCCGCGGCACCAAGAGCTTTCCCTGGTGGATTTCCCCATGGGGCGGGATGGGCAGCAACAAACGCCTCAACAGGCTGTGCCAGCGGGTCACGGCCTGGGCGATCGGCGTCGCCTACGGCGCCGCCGCTTGAGCGCTTATTACGTTTACCTGCTGGAATGCCGCGGCGGGCGGCTCTACACCGGCATCACCACGGACGTGGAGCGGCGGCTCGCGGAACACCGCGGCGGAAAAAAGGGCGCGCGTTTCACCCGTGCGAATCCGCCGGCCAGGCTGCTCGCTTCGGTCAAAGTGGCCACCCGCTCGGACGCCTTGAAGCTGGAGGCAGCCCTGAAGCGACTCAAGCCCCTGCAAAAACGGCGCTGGGCGGCCGACGTTTCCATCTGATCCTGGGCTGCAGCGTGCGTTTGGCTGTTACCGGGTGACATAAACTGACTGACTCACTTTCCTGTTTCGGGCGACCGATTTGACTGTAGCAATGTGTGGTATAAAAGCGCCGATGTCTGGAGGGTTCTCCAGCAGGTCGCTGCGTGGCTTGAGCCACACCGTGTTTGCATAAACCTCTCACAGGAGGCTCATGATCCATCAGCGATAGGTCAAGTTCTATTGGTAATTCGGAGGTTTTCCCAATGAACATCAATCTTTTCGCTGTGAAAAAGACTCAAGGTGTTATGTTCAGGACCAACAAGCGGGTTCGTCAGTTGGACCTCGGCATCCAGAAACTGATCGGGTCCGCCAAGGACGAGCTGATAATGAAATCGACATCGGCGTGCAACAACGCCTTGGCCTCGGCTTAACATCCGCACTATACGGAGATCGGCATCTGATCAATGCCATGTAAATCAAGGACCTTCGGCCCCGTTCGGCCTTGGGATTTGCCAAGTCCGGACGGGTCCGGTTTCTTTCGCCGCACACCGGCAGTATGCTGCTATCCGGTGACAGGGATCACCATAAAATAACCCTACTGCATCACACCACATATGCTGAACGCCGAAGAATATCTCGACGCACTTGCACGCTTACCACGCCCCTATCGTTTCATGCCGCCGACGCGCGGTCGCGCCGATGGTGACGGGGAAGATGCACTCGAAGCCAACATCCGCGAGTTCGCCTCCGCCAACCTGCACCATCTGCTGCCCGATATCCCGATGCGGGCGCATCCGAAAATTATTGATGAAGTCCTTTTACACCGGCTCATGGCGGAACTCGATGAGGACAGTTTTTTCCTGTTGGGCAATACTCGCATCGAAGATCCGCACTCGGTGCTGACCGCGGCCAAGGGTGCGCCGGTCATCTTCTGCACCTTTCATCTGGGATCCTACCGGCTGATCAACACACTCCTGGTCAGCCGCGGTTTCAATTACCTTCTGCCGGTTGAAAGCAGCAATTACACCGCGCAACGTAGCATTTATCTGGATCACAGCCGCCAATGCCAGGCTCACTTCAAAAGCACTTCGCAATTTACGGTGGTGAACGCCGAGGAACCTACTGCCGCGCTGAGCATGGCGCGCAAAGCCCGCGCCGGGTGCTCGCTGCTCGCCTATCTGGACGGCAACACCGGCGTTCAGGGTGCCGCCCGGCGGGACGCCAAAATGCTTAAAGTCCCACTGCTCGGCCGGCCGATATACGCCCGCAAGGGGATTGCGTTCCTGTCGCACTTTCTCAAACTGCCGATCGTACCGGTGGTCTGCGAAATCACAAGCCCCCTGGATCGGCGTCTGACCTTTCACGATCCGATCGAACCTCCCGATTCCGGTATTGACCGGGATATCTATTGCCAAACCGCGACCGATCAGCTGTATGCGTTGCTTGGCAGCTATCTGAAAAAGTC
The DNA here is from genome assembly GCA_049591455.1 of Gammaproteobacteria bacterium. GTDB lineage: Bacteria > Pseudomonadota > Gammaproteobacteria > Natronospirales > REEB76 > REEB76. The sequence continues at coordinate 61,097 of JBAWFA010000005.1, read as the reverse complement.
CCCTTCGCAATGGCTCGGCTGGCTCGACATGCAGCAGTACCTGGATCTCGATGCTACTGCACCGCTCGAAACCACGGAAATTATGGGGTCAGCCGCCGAATCCGACGGCGAGGCGGTGGTGGCGCACCGGCTGGTGTTCAACCGTGAGCGCTTCGGATTTATCGTGCGGGACGGCGAGCGTGTGCTGCTCGATAAGCTCAGCTACGAATTTCTGTCGGTGCCGGAGAGTGTCTGTGCGGTTCTGGACGCCTGCCGCGAGCCGGTGGCAGTGACCCGCTATATGCCGGACGGGCACAAGGAAACCATCGAGCAACTTCTGTCACTAAATTTGTTGTCGCTCGTCGCCGACTCCGCTGCGGCACGCAACACTCAGGGAGCACCGGACTCCTGAGGCAGCAGAGCAGCCGTGCTCGCCATCGTCTTCTTGGTCTTGAGCCAGTTCATAAACTCGCTGGCGCTCAAGGGCTTGCTGATCAGATAGCCCTGGAATCCGGGGCAGCCAAGCAACATGAGCGCCGAACGCTGGGCCTCGGTTTCCACGCCCTCGGCGATCACGTACAGCCCCATGTTCGCGGCCATCGTGATGATGGTGCTGAGGAACTGGTCCGGCGCATCCATGCGCATTTCATTGATAAACATGCGGTCAATCTTGAGTTCGTGCAGCGGCAGCCTCTTGAGTGAGGCCAGCGCCGCATAGCCGGCCCCGAAATCGTCAATCGAAAAGCGCACCCCGAGGGAACTCAGATCCAGGATGGTCTGGGCGACTTCGGCGATGTCTTGCAGCACCGCGTTCTCGGTAATCTCCAGCGTCAGCCACGCCGGGTCAATGCCGTTGCTCACCAGGCCGCGTTTCACCCCACGCGCGAAGCCCGAACTCGCGAGTTGCCAAGGGCTCACGTTGATCGCGAGGCGTGGCGGGGTGGCCATGGTCGCATCGTTCCACTCCCGCAGGTAGTGACAGGCCTTCGCCAGCACGAAATCACCGATATCGTGGATCAGTCCGGTCTCCTCGGCCACCGGGATGAATTGCTGCGGTTCGATCATGCCATAGCGGGGATGAATCCAGCGCAACAGCACCTCGGCGCCGATCAGTTGGCCCTGGAAATCCATCTGCGGCTGGAAATAAAGCTCGAGTTCACCCCGGTCGAGGACGGTGCGCAACCCTTCCTCAATTACCATTCGCAGGCGCGCGTCCTGCTGCATCTGCGCCACAAACAACGCGGCGCGGTTGCGGCCGGAGGCCTTGGCACGATACAGAGCCAGGTCGGCCTGGCGGAACAGGGCCCCGACATCAGTGCTCTCCTCGCCTTGTGCGTCCGGGAACAGTGTCACGCCCACGCTGCCGCCCACCGAAAACTTATGCTCATTGAGGGTGAAGGACTCAGCCAGTTTGTCGCGCAAGCTGTCCGCGGCCTGCATCGCGGCGGCTTCAGCCTGGGCGCGGTCCCGGCCCAGATCGCCGAGTACCACCCCGAACTCATCGCCTCCCAGGCGGCTGACGCAGCGGCTCCCCGGCAAGGCCGTGCGCAGGCGTTCGGCGATCAGCTGGAGCAGTTTGTCGCCTACTTGGTGGCCGAGCGAATCGTTGATGGTCTTGAAGTGATCGAGATCCAGAAACACGATGGCGCCGAGTTCGCCGGTGGCCTGGTGTTGCCGGAGAGTGGTGTCGAGTATGCTGCGCAGCAGCCGCCGGTTCGGCAGGCCCGTCAATGGGTCATGCGTCGCGAGGTAGTTCAGCTGTGCTTCGTGGCGCTTGCGCTTTGCAGTTTCCGCCTGCAAAGCCCCGACCGTCTTGTAGAATGCCTCTTCGCGGCGCCGCGTTTCAATGAACAGCGACACACCCATGATTGTCACCAGCCCCAGAAATGCGAATTGGGCGAGCGGGATGTACTTGCGGTGCTGAGCCTGATTAAATTGATCAATCACCACAGTGGCAAGCTGCAGGACTAGGTAGGTAGATAGCGGCCACGCCTTGTAGCGCAAGCCAGTGCGCCACATGGCCAGACAGCGCCACAGGGCCCACAGGAATACCGAGTAATTCGCAGCATAGTAATACACCAGCAGCAGCCCGCCCGTGCTGCTCGCCGAATACAATTTTTCTCCCCATAGCACGAACGGTGGGTCCATGACCCAATCAGTAAAAAACAATTCACCGCCGGACCCCAGATAGGCGATCAGAAATACGGCATACAGCAAGCCACAAATCGTCGCCCAAGATGACGCTTTCCGCAATCGTGTGTAGGTACCGATAAACCACACCGCCCCCGGAAAAATGAAACAAGCCAGAATAATACGCAGGCCAAAGATTCCCCGTATAAGCGCCAGCGAATCGAGTGCGTAAGATTCCGCGGTCAGCGCCAAATCCATACCCACCAGCATGGCCAGCACGCCAAACGGCAGGAACGCCGTATGCCGGGAGCGGATGTTCCCGGATATGCACCACACGCCGGCAGCCAGCGTGAAGCCCGCGACGATCCACACTAATGGCAAAAACAGTGGCATATACCTACGCTCGTCTGCGGTCAGGGTCGGCCGCGAGGCTCAAACGCCCAGAAAAACACAGAATAACTGCCGACCCGGTGTATATATATAGTTGCATCTTTGGGCTGCACTCCCCGGCAGGCGCCATGTACTGGCCGAATCGTACGCGAATCCCGCAGCGCTGCACAGAGCCTGATTGATACGGTTGCGAGCCATTGTGAAGCCACCGGGAACGACCTTCATTCGTTACGGACCATCGAACAGTGAAGGCATATCCCATGCCGGCTGGGCGCAGAGAGATGGGTTTGGCACGAGGGTGTAGGCGGCTGGCAGTGCGCCAGGAGCTTTTGGGGAAGCTGCCGATATAATCCACAGCCAGACGGCAGCACGGAAATATTCATGAAAACCCTGGGTCTTATCGGTGGCATGAGTTGGGAATCCACCGCACATTACTATTCACGCATCAACCAATTGGTGGCCGAGCGTCTTGGCGGACTGCATTCCGCACAATTGCTGCTCTACAGCGTCGAATTCGACGTATTGCAGAAATTGCAGCACAGCGATGACTGGGCCGGCGCGGCACGAGTGCTGGTGGATGCCGCACGACGTTTGCAGCACGGCGGCGCTGAGGGGCTTGTCATCTGCGCCAACACCATGCACCTGGTGGCGCCCGAGATTGAGGCGGCCGTGAAGTTGCCGCTGATTCATGTCGCCGATGCCACGGCGGAAGCGATCAAACGGCATGATATCCGGCGCGTTGCCTTGCTCGGCACACGCTTTACCATGGAGAAAGATTTTTATCGCAGACGGCTGGAGCAGCGGCACAATCTTCAGGTAATGATCCCGGGCGGGGCAGAGCGGCAAGCGATCCACCGCATCATTTTCGATGAGCTGTGCAGAGGCGAGGTACGGCCGGTGTCGCGGGACGTATTCTTCAAAATAATCGCGCGTCTCGCGGCGGCAGGCGCGGAAGGCGTGATCCTTGGCTGCACGGAATTTACGCTGTTTGGTGAATCAAAAGCGGCAGACATTCCGCTGTTCGATACCACGGAAATTCATGCGCATGCAGCCGTGGACTGGGCCTTGGACGGTAGCCGATCATGAGCCGGTTTGCTTTTACATAGATCCGGCGCAGTTCCAGTTCCGGTGCGAATCCGGGACTTGTATTTACGGTATGCGAATCTTGCCGCCGCCGGGCAGGCCACCCGGACCGCCGAGATTTCCCAAGCCGCCGTTGCCGCTTCCCGGCACCACGATGGATGAGGCAGCCTCGCGGCGCAGTTCTTCCAGGCGCTTCATGGTCTGTTCGATAGCGGTTTTGGCGCTGTCACCGAATTTCTCCGCGGCTTCCTTGAGGGATTTGGCTTCGATCTCGAAGCTGATGGGCAAGGTGCCGACCGGCGTGAGTATCTGGGTCTGGCCGGTGTAGATGATCTGCCGGGTCTGGTCCGGGCCGCCGTCGCGTGTCACCGGCGTAAGCCGCTGGATGGTGCCAACGCTGCGGTCCGTGAACACTTCTTCCTGATAGAGGTGTTCGGGATGCATCTGGATATCGAGGTCTTTGGGTTCACTGGCCATGGCGGGCGTCCGGCTGATCTGATTATCGCTTAGGTTAGCAGAATCAGGGTGCTTGCCGGTAACCGGCTTGCGGCCAGCTACTGGCTTGTACCAAGATGGGCGCCCGTTACGGCAAGAGCCAAGAGAAAACAAATATGAACATCTGTGTACTCGGCGCCGGCATGGTGGGCGGCGTCATCGCCCGGGATCTGGCCCAACAGCATGATGTCACTTCAGCGGACATGAGCGCGCAGGCGCTGGCGCAGCTCGCAAACAATGGAATCAAGACCCGGCGGCTGGATATCGGCGATGCAAAGGTGCTCTCGGCTTTCGTGCGGCCGTTCGATCTGGTGGTGTGCGCGGTACCGGGGTTCATGGGTTATCGCACTCTCAAGACGCTCATCGAAGCCGGCAAGAATGTGGCGGACATTTCGTTTTTTCCCGAGGATGCGCTGGAACTGGACGCGCTCGCCAAACGCAAAGGAGTTACCGCGCTGGTGGACATGGGCGTGGCACCCGGCATGGATAACATCATCCTCGGTCACCACGATGCACAGATGAAAGTGTCGCGCTTCGAATGTCTGGTGGGCGGCTTGCCGAAGCACCCCAAGCCGCCATTCCTGTATAAAGCGCCGTTCTCGCCCATTGACGTGATTGAGGAATACACCCGGCCCGCGCGTTTGCAACGCGGCGGGAAAGTCGTGACGCTGCCAGCGCTCACCGAGCGCGAGTTGGTGGAATTCAAAGGCGTCGGCACGCTGGAAGCATTCAACACCGACGGGCTACGCTCGCTGCTCAAGACCATGACGCATATCCCGGAGATGGCGGAAAAAACTCTGCGCTATCCAGGTCATGTGGCGCTCATCGAGGCCTTGGTACAGGCGGGGTTTTTCGCTGAAGCTGTGGTTGAAATCGGTGGCGTCAAGGTTCGGCCGCTGGACGTGTCGGCGAAATTGTTGCTGGATCAATGGAAACTGGAACCAGGTGAACCGGAACTCACGGTTATGCGCGTGACGGTCGAAGGTGAAGAGCATGGCAAGCGCCTGCGTCATGTCTGGGAATTGCATGACGAATACGACCCTGCTACCGGCTTCTCTTCCATGGCACGCACCACCGGCTTTACTTGTGCCGCCGGCGCTAACCTGCTTTTGGAAGGCAAATTCCGCGAGTCCGGCGTACACCCGCCGGAGATCGTCGGGCGCTATGAAGGCTGCTTCAATTACATTCTCGCGTACCTGAAACAGCGCCGGGTTGACTACCAGAACAGCGTCCACGCTGCCTGATCTGAAGCCTTTTTCGGACTTCTGCTAAAATACCCGCTCCTATTTCCCGCTGGACATGCCCATGGTTACCGAGATTTCCTCATTCGACACGATCGCGCAGCAGGTGGTGGAGCTGGCCAACAATTTTGCCGACGAGCATCCCGAGGCGGATATGTGGGATGTCGCCGACGGCTTGCTGGCCGGCGCCGTGCATTACTGGCTGTACTCGCGTCAGCCTTGCGACGATGCAATGTGTGAAGATTGTGCGCCGGTTTCCACGGCGGAGCTGCGGCAAGCGGAACTCAAGAAGTTGATCCAGCAACTCTCGGAAGAGAGCGATTATTATCACGCGCCGACGGACTCCAACGCTGCGTGGGCCTAACGATCATTATTTTGCCGTGGAAACGGCCACTTCCCTCATATGCTGGAAATGCGGCGCATCGCTCAAGGATGTGCCCGTGCCGCTGTCGCGGATTTCAGAATGTCTGGTTTGTCACACCGAACTGCATGTCTGCCGCCTATGTAGGTTCTACGACCTGCACAAGGCGGAAAGCTGTAGCGAAGAGCGCGCTGACCCACCCAAAGACAAGCAGCGTGCCAATTTCTGCGAATACTTCGAACCGCGGATGCATGCCTTTCTAGCGGCGGACAATAGTGCGGCGGACCGCGCGAAGGAAGATTTGGAAAAGCTTTTCCGGAAATAAATGTAGGTCGGGATAAGCGTAGCGTTCCCGACATCTGAATTGGACAAGGAGGGTCCACATGAGTGAATACCACCGGTTGTATGTGCCCAATGGCACATATTTCTTCACGGTTGTCGCGCGCGATAGACAGCCGTTGTTTAGTGATGCAAGCAATACCGAGAAGCTACATGCTGCATTTCATTATGCTTTGTCGAGACGCCCATTCGAGATGGATGCACTGGTTATTTTGCCGGATCATTTGCATTGCTTATGGACGATGACGGCAGATGCTGATTATTCCACGCGTTGGCAAATGATAAAGACGCAGTTTTCGCGGAGTCTTGGCAGGGAAACTCACAAGAACAACCCGTTCTTCTGGCAGAAACGCTTTTGGGAACATCTTATCCGTGATGAAAACGATTTCCACCGGCACTTGGATTATATTCACTATAATCCTGTCAAGCACGGGTATGTGAGAAGGCCAGGGGAGTGGCGACATAGTTCCTTCCCCCAGTTTGTTTCATGCGGGTTTTATAACCAGAATTGGGGAAGTTCTGAGCCAGAGCGGATGCGTGACCTGGATTTCGAATAGGAATTTGTCGGCAACGGCCCGTGGCCTTATGCCAACCTACATACGGTGAAGTCGAGTGCGTGACGATATTTTTGTCGGTCTGGATTAAGCGCAACGTTGCAAACATTTCTATGGCAATTGAGCCGCGGTCTTAATACCAGTCTAAGTTTCATAACCCACCTTGATGATGCAATAACATGTCTCGCCGGAAGGAGTGAGCACTTTCACTTCATCATCAACAACTTTCTTGAAAAGTGCCTGGGCCAGCGGTGAATCAATGCTGATGCAATGTTCGTTCGGATCGAATTCATCCGCACCCACGATCCGATACGTAGTTTGCGTACCGCGCTCGTCTTCCAATGTGACCTGCGCGCCGAAGAACACTCGCGTCCTGTCAGGCGGCGGATCGGAAATTACATGCAATTCGGGCATGCGCTTTTGCAGGTAGCCGATGCGCCGATCCATTTCCCGTAATTGTTTTTTCCGGTAAATGTACTCGGCATTTTCGGAACGGTCGCCTTCCGCCGCCGCGGCTGACAGTGCCTGCACCACTTCGGCGCGCTGCTGCCACAATTGTTTGAGTTCGCTCTCCAGCCGCCGGTACCCAGCCAGCGTGATGTAGGGCGAGGATCTGGGTGGAGGAGGGCGCCAGCGGCTCATGGTAACAAGCGTTGTGTTAGATGGACAAAATTATAGCGGTCGGCTGGCATGAATCCTGGCAGGCGGCAATTGTAGCCACCAGGCCACCAGGGTGAGCCAGATCAGGATCAGCAGGATGGTAAGTTTTTCCATGAAACCGCGCGCCGGATAGTGAACCAGGGCATAGAACCACAGTACGATGAATTCGAATACGGCCAACTCCATGGCAGCACAGGAATGCAGGCGCCAGCGGGAATCTTGCCGGAAGCGCCAGGATTGAACCAGCATGGCCACGCTGGTGGCGAGAAAGGCGAGCGCGGCCGCCGCAACGTGGACGGCGCCGTACAAGGTCAGCCTGTCGGTGGTATCGGTAGGTGAAATGGCAGTGACCACCACGCCCAGCGCTCCCAGGATGAAAAGCACCAGTGTCGCCGCGGTGCGCGCTTGGCGCGCACTCCCGATGTAACAACCAACAGCCAACAGCGCGATCGCAACCGCGAGAGCATAAAAAGCAATATGCAGCCAGACGCCGTGAGGGCCAAGCAGATAGAAACTCAAAGGCGTACCCATGAAGCTGTAATCCGGCCGCAGGAATTGCAGTGCTGCGGACACCAGGAAAAAGAACAGCACGCCCATCAGCGCGAGCCGGCCAAACCAGAGGCTATAAATCCGCGACCGATGCTTTTCATTCATAACTTCATGATAATGGTACATGGTCTTCAACTATTACAATCGTCTGAGCGCCAGGAACAAGCGTATTTATCAGGCCAGCGACAGGATTGAAACCATCCTGTTGCCAGACTCGCGATCCTTGCGGCCGGCAGCGATGAAACTGGCAGCGGCGCTGAAGACCGACAAACGCGCCCTGGTGGAAGCGGTTTGCAGGGAACTGGCGGCCGGCATGCTGCAACAGCTGAAGACACCGCCGGTCACCCTCAAAGTGATGGCGGCGCGGCCTTCCAACGATTACGGCGAGCTGCACGGGTACTATGAGGGTGTGGAAGGCCGGCTCAAGGTGGCGAAGATCACTCTGTGGATGCGTACTGCACAGAAGAAGCAGGTGGTGGCGTTCAAAAGTTTTCTGCGCACCTTCCTGCACGAACTCTGTCACCATCTGGATTACGAATATCTGAAGCTGGAAGACTCTTTTCACACACAAGGCTTCTACAAGCGCGAGTCCAGCCTGTTTCATCAGCTCATGGAAGAGCCGGTCGCAACGGGATTTCCCGCAGGGCGCCCCGCGCCTTAAAATAGGCTTTCCATCGCCCCGGACCCGGACCTTTATCCAACACATTCAGGAACTTACGTGGCCGACTATACCGCTCCCCTGCGTGACATGCAGTTTGTCCTGAACGAGCTTGCCGATCTGGCGGGCGTGACCCGCTTGCCCGGTTACGGCGACGCCACGCCGGAGCTGGCGGAAACCGTGCTGGACGCTGCGGCCAGGTTCGCTGCCGACGTGCTGGCGCCGCTGAACCAAAGCGGTGATCAGGAAGGCGCGAAATTCAACAATGGCGCCGTTGTCACTCCGAAAGGTTTCAAAGAAGCCTACACGCGCTACGTGGCGGATGGCTGGAATGGATTGGCCATTCCAGCGGAGTTCGGTGGTCAGGGCCTGCCGCAACTTGTGTCCGCGCCGGTACAGGAAATGTGGCAAGCCGCGAACATGTCGTTCGCACTGTGTTCGCTACTGACCCAGGGTGCTGTCGAAGCCTTGATTCTGAGCGGTTCTGACGGGCTGAAGAAACGCTTTCTGCCGAAAATGACGGCGGGTGAATGGACCGGCACCATGAACCTGAGCGAACCGCAAGCCGGTTCGGACCTGGCGGCAGTGCGCTGCCGCGCGGTGCGCGAGGGTGATCACTACAAACTCGCCGGCCAGAAGATCTTCATCACCTACGGCGAGCACGACTGGACCGGGAACATCATTCATATGGTGCTGGCGCGTGTGGCTGGCGCACCGGAAGGCGTCAAGGGCATTTCCATGTTCCTGGTGCCGAAGTTCCTGGTGAACGGTGACGACACGCTTGGCAAGCGCAACGATGTGCAATGTGCGTCCATCGAACACAAACTCGGTATCCATGCGAGTCCCACGGCGGTGATGAGCTATGGCGAAAAGGACGGCGCGATCGCGTATCTTATCGGTGAGGAAAACCGCGGCCTCGAATACATGTTTGTCATGATGAATCTGGCGCGCTTCGGCGTGGGCGTGCAGGGTCTGGGCATAGCCGAACGCGCCTGGCAACAGGCGCGCAATTATGCGAAGGAGCGGGTGCAGAGCACGGACATCAGCGTGCGCCATGGCCAACCTGTCACCATCATTCATCACCCGGATGTACGCCGTATGCTGATGAGCATGAAGGCGCGCGTGGAAGCCATGCGCGCCGTGGCCTATGTGACCGCCGGCCAACTGGACCGTGCCATGCACCTTGTAGATGAAAAACAGTGCGCCCAGGCGCAGGCCTTCGTGGACCTGATGATCCCGGTGGTGAAGGGCTGGTGCACGGAAAACGCCATAGACATTACTTCCCTCGGCATCCAGATCCACGGCGGTATGGGTTATATCGAGGAAACCGGCATTGCGCAGTATTTCCGCGATGCGCGCATCAGCACCATTTATGAAGGCACCACCGGAATCCAGGCGAAGGATTTGATCGGCCGCAAGATCGCCCGCGATCAGGGCGCGACCGCGAAAGGATTGATCGCCGAAATGCGCAAGCTGGATGTGGAGTTGGCGAACGTATCAAGTGAGGATTTGAAAGTCATCCGCAGGCGATTGACCAGTGGCATTGACGCTCTGGAAGAAGCCGTGAACTGGTTGGTGAAGAATTACACCGCCGATGTGAAAGCTGCGGCGGCGGGTTCGGTGCCGTTCCTGATGCTGCTCGGCACCGTGGCCGGCGGCTGGCAGATGGCGCGCGCGGCGCTCATCGCCCAGAAGCGCCTCGCGGAAGGAGCGGGGGATGCCTCATTTTATAAGGCCAAGATCGGCACCGCCCGGTTTTACGCCGACCACGAACTCACCAGGGCGCCGGCTATAAAGGAATCCATCGTCGCCGGCGCCGCCGGCGTGCTGGCATTGTCCGAAGACCAGTTCTAAGCCCGGGCTCAGATAATATTGACATATCGAAAAAAGCCGATATACTAATGGCTATGGAACAGGTGGAAGTCTTCAAGGCGCTGGCCAACGAATCCCGGCTCAAAATCCTGCAATGGATGAAGGAGCCGGGCAAGCACTTTGGTGATTGCCCTTCTGGCGGAGCCCGCGGGCGCAAGGTGTGCGTGGGCGAGATCCAGGCGAAACTGGGCCTGTCCCAGTCCACCGCGTCCCAGTACTTGGCCATCCTCGAGCAGGCGGGGCTGGTGGTGGCGCGTCGCGAGGGCCAGTGGACCTTCTATGAGCGTAACGAGTCCACCCTCAGGGAGGTGGGCGATTTTCTTAAGAAGGATTTGTAGTCGCCCGTTTGCCTGCCCCGCAAGGGGATTTTTTCAGACATGGTATATCGGTATTTTCAAATATGTAAAAACGTATGTATAGCGATAGGAGAAAACATGAATACGCAACCGCTGCTGACGCCCGTGAAACTCGGTCGTTACGAGTTGTCCAATCGCATCGTCATGGCGCCCATGACACGCTCGCGCGCCTACAACCGCGACCACGTGCCTACGGAACTACACGCTGAGTATTATGCGCAGCGCGCTTCCGCGGGCCTCATCATTACCGAGGGCAGTCAGATTTCACCCCAGGGTGTGGGGTATGTCCACACCCCCGGTATTCATTCTGCGGCCCAAATCAAGGGCTGGAAGAAAGTCACCGAGGCGGTGCACGCTCGTGGCGGCCGCATTTTCAGCCAGCTCTGGCACGTGGGTTACGTGTCCCACCCGGATTTTCACGACGGTGCGCTGCCGGTGGCGCCGTCCGCCATCAACCCCAATACCAAGTCGTTCACGCCGCAAGGCTTGAAGGACACGGTCACACCACGCGCACTGGAAACCCGCGAGGTGAAAGCCGTCGTGCAGGATTATGCGCAGGCAGCGAAGAACGCCATCGAAGCCGGTTTCGACGGTGTGGAAATCCACGGCGCCAACGGTTATCTCATCGAGCAGTTCCTGCGCGACGGCAGTAACCGGCGCACCGACGAGTACGGCGGCGACATCCCGAACCGCGCGCGCTTCCTGTTCGAGATCGTAGACGGCATTGTGGATGTCATCGGCGCGGACCGCGTGGGCGTGCGCCTGTCACCGGCCAACACCTGGAATGTGCCGGCGGATTCCGACACCCGTGCCCTATACGACTTCGTCATCGGCGCGCTGTCGAGCTACGAGCTGGCCTATCTGCACCTGCGCGAGGCGCAGGGTGATTTGTCGGCCATTGCCAACATGGTGCCGAACATTACTGCCCACTATCGCACGGTGTATCGCGGCACGCTCATCACCAACACCGGTTATGACCGTGAGCGCGGTAATGCCGTAATCGCCAGAGGCGGCGCCGACCTGGTGGCTTACGGGACGCTATTCATCGCCAACCCGGATCTGGTGGAACGCTTTCGCGCGAACGCACTGCTGGCCCAGGCGGATCAGAATACGTTCTATCAGGGCGGCGCCAAGGGCTATACCGATTATCCGTTTTTTCAGGCTGAAGCGGCCTGAAAACGCCTTTCTCAACCAAACTTAAGGAGAACCGCCATGAAACTGTATTACTCCCCCAGTGCCTGCTCGATGGCGCCCCACATCGTACTGAACGAACTCGGTTTACCCTACGAGGCAGTGCAGGTGGACACCAAGACCCACAAGCTGGTGAAAACCGGTACGGACTATTACGCCATCAATCCCAAGGGATACGTACCGGCCATCGAACTGGATGATGGCTCGCTGTTCACGGAAGCCGCGGCAATTCTTCAGTATCTCGCCGACCGCAAACCGCAGTCCGGTCTGTTGGCAGCGCCGGGCAGCATGGAACGTTACCGCACCATCGAATGGCTGACTTTCATCAGCAGCGAACTGCACAAGGGTCTGGGTGCACTGTTCAACCCGGATTATCCGGAAGCTGCCAGGAAGATTTCCCTGGATAAGCTCAAGAAGCGCTTCGAGCTTCTGGACAAGCACTTTGCCAAGAACGAATTCCTGATGGGTAAGCAGTTCACAGTGGCGGATGCTTATGCCTATACGATTCTGAACTGGACCAACTTCCTGAACGTGGATTTGAGTCCGTACAAGAACCTGCAAGCCTACATGCAGCGTGTGGCCGCTCGCCCCAGTGTGCGTGAGACGCAGCATGCCGAGAAGCTGGCTGCGTGAGTCCGAACTGACAACTCCAGTACAGCAAAGGAATCCTGGTCATGACAATCCGAATCGGAATCATCCTCGGCAGCACCCGTCCCGGCCGCAACGGAGAGGCGGTCGCGAAATGGGTTTATGAAATCGCCAAGAGGCGCAGCGATGCTCATTATTTGCTGGTGGATCTCAAGGATTACAATCTTCCACATCTCGACGAGCCGATGCCGCCCTCCTTGGGCCAGTACAGCAAGCCTCACACCCTCGCCTGGGCCCAGCAAATTGCCTCCTTGGATGCATTCGTGTTTGTTACGCCCGAGTACAATCACAGCACTTCGGGGGCGCTCAAGAACGCGATTGATTTTCTCTACCTGGAATGGAACAACAAGGCAGCCGGGTTCGTAAGTTACGGCAGTGCGGGTGGTGCGCGCGCCGTTGAACATTTGCGTTTGATTATGGCCGAAGTGCAGGTGGCAACGGTGCGTGCCCAGGTGATGCTGTCGCTGTACACGGATTTCGAGAATTTCAGGATGTTCAAACCGGCTGTTCACCACGAAGCCGAGGTCAATACCATGCTTGACCAGCTTGTTGCTTGGGGCAGCGCGTTGAAAAGCGTACGTGCGGCCTAGCAGCCTGCCGGCAGTGCCGCTGCGGATTCAGGTACCCGTCGGTGCCGTTACCACGGAATTTTCTTTTTGTCGCGCCAGAAAAAACCGCTCCCGGTCGCTTCCGGGGCGCTCGCCAGCCACACAATAGTTTCCGCGCCCTTTTCAATAGAGCGGCTGGCGTTGGCGCCCCCCATGTCGGTTTTCACCCAGCCGGGACAGGCGGAATTCACTGCGATACCGCGCGTTGTCAGTTCCTCTGCAAATACGCGCGTCACCACATTGAGTGCGGCTTTCGAGATGCGGTAAGCCAGATGACCGCCGCCCATGTCATTGAGCGCGCCCATGCCGGATGACACGTTAACGATACGCGCACCTTTGACCAGGAGCGGCGCCAGCGCCTGAATGAGCCGCACCACGCCCAGGGTATTCGTATTGAAGTGTTCCATCACCGTCACAGGTGAAACCTTGAGGGGATCGGAGGATTTCGTGCCGCTGTCGCGGGAAGATTCCGTGAGGATACCGGCGTTGTTCACCAGCACATCCAGGTGTCCGTGGGATTCTTTTATATACCGCGCCAACGCCCGGGAATCTTCACTGGAGTTCACGTCCAGCTTGCGCAACTCCACGGAGAGCTTTTCAGTCTGCAAACCACGCAACGTTTCCGCACCCGCCTGCGGATTGCGGGCCGTGAGGATGACGTGGAAACCGCGCTGCGCCAGTTGCCGCACGGTTTCGAGACCGATGCCGCGGTTCGCGCCGGTGACCACGGCGATTTTCTTGGGATTCATGCGGGCTCTCCATGCGCGACTGATTCAGGAAATAAACAGCAGTATGATACGGTCTTGATAACCTCGTTTATACCGTGTTGGCAATCCAGGTTTACACCATGTTCTCTCATGCCAGAAAAACCAGTCTGATTTCTGAAGCGCAGGCTCTGCCGGGCCGGGCTGCGCCCATTGCCACCGCCGAGCGGCATTTTGTGAATGGCCATCCGCTGAAGCCGCCGTTCCCGGCCGGCCTGCAGGAAGCGGTGTTCGGTCTTGGCTGTTTCTGGGGCGCAGAGCGCAAGTTCTGGCAGCAGCCCGGCGTGTACGTGACCGCTGCAGGTTACGCCGGCGGCTATACACCCAATCCCACTTATGAAGAAGTGTGCAGCGGCCGCACCGGCCACGCGGAGGTGGTGCGCGTGGTATTCGATCCGAAGGTGGTGAGCTACGAGCAGTTATTGAAATTGTTCTGGGAAGCCCACGATCCTACTCAGGGCATGCGTCAGGGTAACGACATGGGCACGCAATATCGTTCCTGTGTATTTACATGTAACGGTGAACAGCAGCGCGCGGCGGAAGCCTCACTGCAAGACTATCAACAGGCGGTGAAGGCGGCCGGTTATCCGCCTATCACCACCGAAATCCGGCCGGCGGGCGAGTTCTATTACGCAGAGGATTACCACCAGCAGTATCTGGCCAAAAATCCCGACGGCTACTGCGGCCTGAGCGGCACGGGAGTGAAATGTTCGGCTTGATTGCATGCCCTGATGGTGCATTCCACGAACCAGGGTTGGATCACTGTTGCTGTGCAGCCATGCACGCTATCTCGCCGAAGCGGAGAAAACGAAACCGGAGCCATCAAAACCTTGTAGTCCTCAGTCAGTGAATCAGCATGGAGCTTGAAAACTTCCATCCCGCCACCGCCGCCTGGTTCCGGCGCACGTTTGCTGCACCGACCGAGGCTCAGGTACAGGCGTGGCCGGCGATTCGTGAAGGCCGGAACACACTCATTGCCGCACCCACCGGTTCCGGTAAGACGCTGGCCGCGTTTCTCGCCGCCATTGATGGTCTGGTGCGCGCAGGTTTGGCGCAGGACCTCAAAGACGAATGCCGGGTGCTTTACGTCTCGCCGCTCAAGGCGCTGTCCAACGATATCCAGAAAAACCTGCAAGCACCGCTGGAGGGCATTCGTACGGAGCTGCTGAACCGGGGATTGCCGGACGTTGAAATCCGCGCCTGGGTGCGCAGCGGCGATACGCCCCAGAGCGAGCGCGAGCGCATGCGCCGTGTGCCGCCCCATATCCTAGTCACCACCCCCGAGTCTCTATATATATTGCTCACTTCGGAATCCGGCCGGCGCATGCTTACCACAGTGCGCACGGTAATCGTGGATGAGATTCACGCGCTGGCCGGCAACAAGCGCGGCGCGCATCTGGCTCTTTCGCTCGAACGTCTGAATGCATTGTGCGGCAGCACGCCTGTGCGCATCGGTCTGTCGGCCACGCAGAAGCCGACTGATGAAGTGGCGCGCTTTCTCACCGGTACAACCGGTGATTGCAACATCATTGATACCGGTTACACGCGCGAACGCCGCATACAGCTGGAGATGCCGAAATCACCGCTCGCTGCCGTCATGTCCAACGAAGTGTGGACAGAAATCTACGACCGTCTGGCCGAGCTTATCCTCTCTCACAAGACCACGTTGATTTTCGCGAATACCCGGCGCTTGGCCGAGCGCGCGGCGCGCCATCTGGCAGAGCGCATCGGCGAAGAACACGTCACCGCGCATCACGGCAGTCTGGCGCGCGCCCATCGTCTTGACGCGGAGCAGCGTTTGAAGCGCGGCGAGCTGAAAGCGCTGGTGGCCACCGCCTCGCTGGAACTCGGGATAGACATCGGTGACGTGGACCTGGTGTGCCAGCTCGGTTCGCCGCGCAGCATCGGCACGTTTTTGCAGCGCGTGGGCCGCTCCGGTCATGCCGTGGGGGCGCTGCCGGAAGGTCATCTGTTCCCTCTGAGCCGCGATGAGCTGGTGGAATGCACGGCCTTGCTGGATTGCGTGCGGCGTGGCGAGCTGGACCGCATCCGGTTTCCGGTCGCGCCTCTGGACGTGTTGGCACAGCAGATCGTGGCGGAAGTCGCGGCACGGGAATGGGACGAAACCGAATTATTCGAGCGTTTCCGGCACGCCTATCCCTATCATGAGCTGACGCGTGAGGCATTCACGGAGGTGCTGCGCATGCTGGCGGAGGGATTTTCCACGCGCCGCGGTCGACGCAGCGCGTATCTGCACCGGGATGCGGTGAACGGCAAGCTGCGCGGCCGGCGCGGTGCGCGTCTCGTGGCCATCACCAACGGCGGCGCCATCCCCGACCAGTTCGATTACGACGTGGTGCTGTCGCCGGAAGGGTTGCGTGTGGGCACGCTCAACGAGGATTTCGCCTTCGAGAGCATTCCCGGCGACATCTTTCAGCTGGGCAACACCAGTTATCGCATCCTGAAACTGGAGCAGGGCAAAGTATATGTAGCCGACGCCAAGGGCCAGCCGCCGAATATCCCGTTCTGGTTCGGCGAAGCACCGGGACGCAGCGCGGAATTGTCCGCTGCGGTTTCACGCCTGCGTGAAACCGCCGGACAAAAACTTTGTGCCGGTGAAGACCTTAAAATGTGGCTGGAAAATGCAATCGGTCTGGATGCTGTAGCAGCGACGCAATTACAGGACTATCTCACCACCGCTCACGCGGCGCTCGGTGTTCTGCCGACACAGGACACGGTAGTGTTCGAACGTTTCTTCGACGAAACCGGCGACCAGCATCTGGTTATCCATGCACCATTCGGCTCGCGCCTCAATCGCGCCTGGGGTCTGGCGCTGCGCAAGCGTTTCTGTCGCAAGTTCAATTTTGAATTGCAGGCCGCGGCGCTGGAAGACACCATTGTGCTGTCGCTCGGTGCCACTCACAGTTTTCCGCTGGAAGAGGCGGCGCGTTATCTGCATTCCGGCAGCGCCCGCGAGGTCTTGGAACAAGCGGTGCTGGCCGCACCCATGTTCGGCACCCGCTGGCGCTGGGTCGTGACCACCGCGCTTGCGGTGCAGCGCAACCGCAATGGCAAGCGCACACCGCCTGCATTCCAGCGCGCCGACGCGGAGGATCTGGTCGCGGTGGTATTCCCGGACCAGCTGGCCTGTGCCGAGAACTTGGCGGGCGCGCGCGAGATTCCCGAGCATCCGCTGGTGCAGCAGACCTTGAACGATTGTCTGCATGAAGTCATGGACGTGAACGGCTTTATAAATGTTCTGCGGCGCCTCGAATCGGGTGATCTCAAGGTAGTGACGCGGGATCTGAGTGCGCCGTCGCCGCTCGCGCAGGAAATCCTCGGCGCCAGGCCGTATGCATTTCTCGATGACGCGCCCGCCGAGGAGCGGCGCACGCTGGCGGTGCAAGCGCGCGGCGTCATGAGCCTCGAAGAAGCAGGCGAGTTGGCGCAGCTTGATCCGCATGCCATCGCGCGGGTGCGTGCGGAGATCTGGCCCGGCCCGCGCGATGCCGACGAACTGCACGACGCGCTGACGGTGCTGGGTTTTCTAACCGAAAGCGAAGGCCTGCGCGGACCGCTGGAAAGCGGCGCGCTCGATTTCGGCTGGCAGCACTTCTTTGAAGAATTAGTCATTGCGAGACGCGCCACGCGAATCAAGGCCGACCCTGGCATTACACTCTGGGTCGCGGCGGAGCGGCTGGAAGAATTACTGGCCGCGTTGCCGGACGCGGAACTCAATCCCGTCATCGAGCCAGTGCGTGAAGCCGGGAGCGTCATTTCACGGGAAGACGCGCTGCGCGAATTGTTGCGCAGCCGGCTGGAAGGTCTGGGTCCGGTGACGGCAACGGAGCTGGCGCGGCCGTTGGGTTTGGCTCCTGCGGAAATCGATGCGTTGCTGCTTAGTCTCGAAGCCCAGGGCGGCGTCATGCGCGGCCGATTCACGCCGGATGCCATAGAAATGGAATGGTGCGACCGGCGGCTGCTGGCGCGCATCCATCGCTACACCTTGAAGCGCCTGAGCAGCGAAATCGAACCGGTGGCGCCGGCGGATTATCTGCGGTTTCTGCTGGACTGGCACGGTCTCAACGAACGCAGCGAAGGCCGGGCAGCGCTGGCGGCCGCGCTCGAACAACTGGAAGGATATTCCGCGCCCGCTGCGGCCTGGGAAGAGGACATCCTGCCGGCGCGCGTCGCGGACTACGCACCGTATTTTCTGGATCAACTCTGTGCCGGCGGACTCGTGGCCTGGACGCGGCTCACGCCGCTGCGATCTGTCAGCGATGACGAACGCAAAGCCGGACCAGTGCGTGGCACACCCATCGCGCTGGTGTATCGCGAAAATCTGCCGCACTGGCGCGCTCTGGTTACGGCGCCGGATGCGACGCAATTCAATTTATCGCACGCGGCGCGAACGATACTTGCGGCATTGCAGCAGCGTGGCGCGCTGTTCTTCGGCGATATCGTCGAGTCCTGCGGCCTGTTGCGCACGCAGGTGGAAACGGCGTTGGGTGAACTCACCGCCCGGGGTTTGGTGACAGCGGACAGCTTTGCGGGCTTGCGCGCGCTCATCACGCCGCAGAACCGTCGCCCGCCAGTCGGCAGCCGCTACCGCATGCGTCGCGGCTATGCGCCGGGCGTGGACGAAGCCGGCCGCTGGTCAAGCGTGCCAAGCGCGACGGTCGAACAGGAACACGTCTTGGATGCGGAGGCCACCCTGCATATCGCCCGTGCGTTGCTCAGCCGATACGGCGTGGTATTCCGTCAAGTATTGACGCGCGAATCGGGTCTGCCGCCGTGGCGCGACCTCTTATATAGCTATCGGCGGCTGGAGGCGCGCGGCGAGATCCGCGGTGGCCGTTTCGTGCAGGGATTTTCCGGTGAACAGTTCGCGCTGCCGGAGGCAGTGGGCGCCTTGCGCGAATGGCGCAAGCGGCCCAAGACCGGCGCGCTCGTGTCCCTGTCTGCCGCTGATCCGCTGAATCTGGTCGGCGTGATTCTGCCGGGTCAACGCGTACCGATGCAGGGCGGCAATCGGGTGCTCTACCGCGACGGTGTAGCGGTGGCGGTACAGGTGGCAGAGGAAATCAGATTCCTGGAACAGGTCACAGCCGAATCGGAATGGGAACTGCGCAACCGGCTGCTGCGCAAGCAGTTTTCGCCGGTTTCCGGGGTCATCCAATAAGCGGTATGCTTTTATTAGTACTTACAGCCGTCATGGGGTGTCCACGATGATCCGGGGCGTAATTGCGTCGATGCTGTTTCTTTGGTTTATGACTGCGGTGGCGGCTGATAGTGGTCCACATCTAGAATGCAAGATTATTGTTCCAGTGGAATATCAATCTAAGGTGGACGATCCCGGTTTTCCAGGAACCTCGCCGTATGCAAGATATTCTGCGGCGTATAAGGCGTTTTGGTGGAACTGTGTTGCCGTAAAGGCAGCTAACATTAGTGCTCGTTGCCCCTTCCTGGCGAACGGATGGGCATCTGAGTCTTACGGCGCGGCCTATGGTGAGTTGAGCGCAGAGAATGGCATCAATGTTCTGATTAAAAAGTACGGTGTCCAAGCGACTCAGGCTTATCTGCAAAAGCTTGCATCACCTCCATCAAAAATTAAGGCAAAGTTAGGTGGATGGTTTGATGGTAAGCCGACTATAGAACCAGAACCACAAAGAAATAAGAACTCATGAGGTGATTATGGCCAAGATTCCTCGTAAGAAGAAATCCACCAGCCGCAAGCGTGTGGCACGCAAAACTCTCCACGGCCACCGCTTCCCCGGCGAAACGAGTGCCTACCGCAAAGCGCGCGACAAACTGCTCAAGGAAGAAATCGCCCTGCGCCGGCACGTCGAAGTGGTGGCGGCGCAACGCCGCAAGCTGCAGTTGGGTGGCGTGGTTTCGGAAGACTATGTTTTCGAGGGTGCCGACGAACTCATGGGCGTGCGCCGTGTGCGGCTCTCGGAACTGTTCGCACCCGGCAAGGACACACTGGTGGTCTACAGCTTCATGTACGGCTCGGCCATGGAACAGCCTTGTCCCATGTGCAGTTCCATGCTGGACGCGCTGGACAGCAACGCGCTGCATATCACCCAGCGCGTGAATCTTGCGGTGGTGGCGAAATCGCCGTTGCCGCGCATCCTGGCCTTCGCGCAGGAACGCGGCTGGCGGCGGCTGCGGTTGTTGTCATCGGCCGGCAACACTTATAACCGCGATTACTTCGGCGAAGGTCCGGATGGCAAGCAGTGGCCGATGCTGAATGTGTTCCGCAAACGCGGCGATGCCATCCGCCACTTCTGGGGCTCGGAACTCATGTTTGTGCCTGGCGAGAAAAATCAGGACTCGCGGCACGTGGATTTCATGTTTCCCTTGTGGGGCGTGCTGGACATTACACCGGAAGGTCGCAGCACGGATTGGCGTCCGAGGCTGCGTTATTGAGACAGCATGCCACTCACACAGCCGGCTCTTTGGCCGATTCGCTCTGGCTGTCTTCCTCAAACAGGCGTCTCAATTCCGCCGCCGCTTCCTTGGTGGTCTGGATCAGCTTGGTCTCGTCGCGAAACACAGCGAACTGGCGCCGCAGCAATTCTTCGTCGTAGCGCTGGAACTTTTCCAGCAGTGCGCGGGTTTCATGGGCCGGCTGTCCCAGCCCTTCGAGCACCGCTTCCGTGAGTTTCAAACTGGAAAATAACGTCTCGCGCACGATGGTTTTGACGCCCAGTTCCGTCAAGAGGTGCGTGTGGTGGCGGTTACGGGCACGGGCGTACACCGGCACTTGCGGAAAGTGCGTGCGCACCATCTCCGCGGTGCGCACGGAGGCGGCCACATCGTCTATGGCGAGCACGAAGACTTTGGCGTGTTCCACGTGCGCCGCGCGCAGCAGATCGAGACGCGAGGCGTCGCCGTAGTAGACCTTGTTGCCATAGCGGCGCAGGTCGTCCACGTCTTCCAGGTTCGCATCCAATGCCGTGAAGGTAATTTGTTTCAGACGCAGCACCCGGCCCACGATCTGGCCGAAGCGGCCGAAGCCCGCGATCACCACCGGATTGCCGGGCTCGTCAATGCGGTCGAACTCCGGAGGCGCGTGTTCTTCCTGGAAACGTTGGATGACTTTTTCGTTGAACAGCACCAGGAACGGCGTCGCTGCCATGGACAGGGTCACGGCAAGATTGAGCACGTCCACCAGTGGCTGGCTGAAGATGTGATAGCCCGCTGCGGTGTTGAAGATCACGAAGGCAAACTCGCCGCCCAGCGCGAGATCAAAGGCCAGATTACGCGGCGCCGCGTCCGGCAATTTATAGAGCTTGCCCATGAGGTACAGCACCAGGCCTTTGAGAACGAGCATGCCCACGACCACGCCGATGACGATAAGCGGGATTTTTACCAGCAGGCCGAGGTTCACCGACATGCCCACCGCCACGAAGAACAAGCCCAGCAGCAGCCCCTTGAAGGGTTCGATGTCCGCTTCCAGTTCGTGGCGGTAGCTGGAATCTGCCAGCAGCATGCCGGCGATGAACGCGCCCAGACCCATGGATAGGCCGATGGCGTTGGCAATCAGTCCTGCACCCAGCACGATCAGCAGCGCGGCGGCGGTAAAGATTTCCGGGTTGGCGAACTGCATGATGAAACGAAACAGCGGCCGCAGCACGATGCGCCCGCCAAACACCAGCGCCGCCACTACTACCACGATGGTGACGACGGAGTACACAAAATGCATGTTATGCAGCGATGCCCCGCCATGCACCACCCGCAAAAGGGCCAGCACCGGAATGGCGGCGATGTCCTGGAACAGCAGAATGCCGAAGGCGGCGCGGCCATGATGATCCGTAAGTTGTTTCTTCTCCGCCAGCATTTGCAGGACAAAAGCGGTGGAGGAGAGCGACAGGCCGAAACCCGCCACCAGCGCCGGCACCCAGCTGAGATCGAGCGCGTGAGCCGCGAGCGTCAGCAACGCGGTGCTCACCAGCACCTGCACCGAGCCCATACCGAACACTGTGCGCCGCAGTGCCCACAGACGCGAGGGTTGCAGTTCAAGGCCGATAATGAACAGCAGAAGCACCACGCCAATCTCGGAGAAATTGAGGATTGCATCAATCCCGGTAATCAATCTGAGACACCAGGGGCCGATCACTACGCCGGCGATGAGATAGCCCAGCACCGAGCCGAAGCCGGATTTGCGCGACAGCGGCACCGCGATGCAGGCAGCGATCAGGAACACGAGAACCTGTGGCAGAAAATTCATGGCAGTCTCCCGGGTGAAGCCGATCTACATTACTCGATGATTCCGGTACACGCGAGCAGGCGAGTCATCGAGGCTATCGTGAAGGCTTGCCGGCTGTCTTGACTTTGACGGGCCAGCCGTTACCTTTGTGAAAGGTTGAATACCGGGGAGCCGTCCATGACCCGCCTGAAAAGCACCTGCTGGTATGTGCTGTTGTTTGCCATCCCGTACGGGCCTGTCCTGTGGGTATCTCTATATAACCGCGTGAACCCGGCGCTGTTCGGCATCCCGTTTTTCTACTGGTTTCAGTTCGTCTGGATCATCGTCACGGCCATGGTCACGGCCGCCGCGTATTTCAATAAAGTTTGAACTACAACAATAACCGGGGACCCACATGAACTGGGCGGCACTGACGGTATTTATCCTGCTGTTTGGTCTCGTGACGGTGCTCGGTTTCGTGGCGGCACGCTGGCGGCGTGGTGATCTGAACCACCTGAATGAATGGGGTCTGGCAGGCCGGCGTTTCGGCACGGTGGTCACCTGGTTCCTGCTGGGCGGCGATCTTTACACCGCCTACACCTTCGTGGCGGTACCGGCGCTGGTGTTCGGCGCCGGCGCCATCGGTTTCTTCGCACTGCCGTACACGCTGATGGTGTACCCGTTCGTGTACGTGGTGTTTCCGCGGCTCTGGTCCGTGTCCCAGAAGCACGGTTACATCACCGCTTCGGATTTCGTGCGTGGCCGCTATGACAGCGGCCTGCTGGCGCTGGTGGTCGCCGTCACCGGGATTCTTGCCACCATGCCATACATCGCCTTGCAACTCGTCGGCATCCAGGTGGTGATTGCCGCCATGGGTTTCAGCGGCAGCGGCATCGTGGGTGATCTGCCGCTCATCATCGCTTTCGTGATTCTGGCGGCCTTTACCTACACGAGTGGTTTGCGCGCGCCGGCATTGATTGCTGTCGTCAAGGATTTGCTGATTTACATCGTCATCATCGCCGCGGTCATCCTCATTCCCATGCAGTTGGGCGGCTACGCACATATTTTTGCGAGCATCCCGAAAGAGAAACTGCTGCTCAAGCCGCCATCGGGTGGCAATCTCGGCACCTACAGTGCCTACGCCACGCTCGCGCTGGGCTCCGCCTTGGCTTTGTTCCTGTATCCGCATTGCGTCACCGGCGTGTTGAGCGCCGACAGCCGCCGAACCATCAAGCGCAACATGTCGCTGCTGCCGGCGTATTCGCTGGTGCTTGCGCTGATTGCATTTCTGGGTTACATGGCGGTGGCCGCCGGTGTACAGCACGATCCCGCCTACGCCGGCTGGTTCAGGCAATATGGCAGCACTTTCGCGGTGCCGGCGCTGCTGCTGCACTCCTTCCCGGCCTGGTTCGCGGGCGTGGGCTTCGCGGCCATTGCCATCGGCGCACTGGTGCCGGCGGCTATCATGTCCATAGCTGCGTCCAACCTGTTCACGCGCAACATCTACAAGGAATATCTCAAGCCCGGCGCCAGCAGCAAACAGGAAGCAAGCATGGCAAAATTGGTGTCGCTGATCGTGAAGTTGGGGGCGCTGGCGTTCATCATCTTTCTGCCGGAGCAGTACGCGATTCAGTTGCAACTGCTCGGCGGTGTGTGGATCATCCAGACCCTGCCTGCCGTGGTCATCGGCCTTTACACCCGCTGGTTGCATCGCTGGGCGCTGGTGCTGGGTTGGCTCGCAGGCATGATCATGGGCACCGGTATGGTCGCGGCGCAGCATTTCAAGACTTCCATCTATCCGTTGCATCTCGGCGCGCTCACGGTGCCGGGATATGCAGCACTGTATTCGCTGGTAATCAACATCGGCGTGGCGATTATCCTGACATTTATCTTGCGTGCCTTGAAGATGCCGGCCGGACATGACGAAACCGCATCCGGTGATTACCAACATGATGCGGTATGATGTGCAACTTCTGATAAAAAAGCGGGTTGACTGATTTTCGCATTCGAAATGGGAGAACAAGATAGATCATTGGATAGCACTGGCATTCCTGGCAGCCGGGATCGTTCTCGCTGTTATGGAAATAGCCACGCTCACGTTCTATCTGGCGGGTTTGTCGTTCGCCGCGTTCGCCACCGCCCTTTATACCTGGTTATACCCTTCGGTGTGGTGGCAGGCGGCCATCGTGTTCGCGGTGGCGGCCGTCATCGCTCTGCCGCTCGTGCATCTGCTGCGCCGGCGCATGCAGGCCAGCCGCACCAACAGCGCACTGGACGATATGGATAAGGGTGCAGTGGTGACCGTGGCCGAGGAAACCAACGGCAATCTCAGGGTCAAGTACCGCGATTCCCTGTGGGAAGCGGTGTGGGAAGGCGGCGGCCAGCCGAAGATCGGTGCGCGTGCCGAAGTAGTGGCGCGCGTCGGCTCACGGCTGCGCATCAAGGCCGCTGGCTGACAAGGGTACTTTCACTGATTAAGGAGTAGTTTATGGGTATGCCCATTCCCATTTCTGCAATCGTCGGCCTGCTCATCATCCTGTGGGCCGTGATCATGATTATCCGCGCGATGCGCATCGTGCCGCAGCAGCAGGCCTGGGTCGTAGAACGTCTCGGCAAGTTCCATGGCGTGCTGACTTCCGGCATCCAGATCATCGTGCCGTTCTTTGACCGTGTGGCTTACCGGTTCGACATGCGCGAGATTCCCATGGACGTGCCCGAACAGGTGTGCATCACCAAGGACAACACACGTCTGTCGGTGGACGGCGTGCTCTACTATCAGATAACAGACGCACGCAACGCTGCCTACGGCACCAGCAACGTGATTACCGCTGTGGTGCAACTGGTGCAGACCACCATGCGCGCCGAAGTCGGCAAGCTGGCGCTGGACGAATGTCTGTCACAGCGCGACACGCTCAACAAGGGCGTGGTGGATGTGCTCACCCAGGCGGCCACCAGTTGGGGAGTGAAAGTGCTGCGTTACGAGATACGCAATCTCACGCCGCCGGACGAGATCCAGCGTGCCATGGAGTTGCAGCTCACTGCCGAGCGCCAGAAACGTGCCGCCATCGCCAAGTCCGAAGGCGACCGCCAGCAGGCCATCAACCAGTCAGAAGGCCAGAAGCAGAGCCAGATCAACAATGCCGAAGGTGAGCGCCAGTCCGCTATCCTGCGCGCCGACGGTCAGGGTCAGGCTATCGCCACCGTGGCAGCGGCGACCGCCAAAGCGATCTCCGACATCGGCAAAGCCGTGGCCGGCGAAGGCGGTGCCGATGCGCTGCATTATCAGCTCGGCCAGCAATGGGTGCAGCAGTGGGGCCTCATCGCCAAGAATTCCACCGTCACGGTGGTGCCGGCCAACATGGGCGATCTCTCTGCGATGGTGGGTTCGCTGCTTTCGCAAGCGGGGAATGCCAAACCGGGAGGGAACGCCTGAAATTACAGTGGTCCGCTTTCGACCCTTTCCCGACGATAGCGAACGGCTGCTTTCTGGAAGGTCGGTAACGCCTGAGTTTAGCCGTGCCACGAAGCGGCATCAGCTTGACTGAGGGGTTAGGCAACCCGGCGAGTTGGCCTAGACCCCGATGTGTGAGGACAACAGCATGGCAACAAAGCTCACCAAGAGAACGAATGCAGCCCAGAGGTTCGAGACCATGGCGACATTCTCCAGCCGCCCGCGATGCGCTTGCAAGACGTGGTTCGCGCCCGCTAACGCGAAGAACGTGCCGCCGGCCAAGGCTGCGGGCAAGCGCCAAGAAGGAAAGACAGCACTGCCAACACCAAGCAGGCCAATGGCGAGGTTGGCGAAGCCGAGCTCACGCACCAGGATAAGCGACTCCTCGCTCTTGAGTGACAAGATGACCTGCGCCGTATAGCGTGGCTGCAAGATCTGGCGCAATCCGGCCAGCAAAAGCCGTACACCGACAGCCCAGATGACAAACCATTTACCGACCAGAACCAAGGAAAAAGGAGCTGCGGTAAACAGAACTTCGCCCGCAATTGATGCGAGTGGAAGGACGAGCATTAGTACGGCGACGATTGCAATATACATGACTAGCTCGCTCGCAAGGAACCCTGACGCATGATGGTTGGGGCCAGACGCCTAAGCTCACGCGCTGGCCGCGAGCGCATCGAGTGGACAGTCTGAAACCCTGCCAGGTTCGCAGACACCGAGTCTAGGCGTGAGCATACAACCGGTGCCAGCCCGCCGGCAATTGACGTTACGCAGTCCGAAAGTTCCCGCGTCAAGGCATATTTGCTATGACCGCTATCTTGCGACTTGACACCAGCTGCGACCGTCTCGTTTTGGCCGAATAGTTTGGCGGCTGGAACGATTATTTGCTGTCGGCCAAGAGCGGGGCATAGGTTGTAGAATTGCGGAATTGCCCTCAGGTGATTCCATCAGGAAATGAACCATGCGTAAATTCCTCTTTACAGTTATGGGTCTGGCGGTGCTGCTGATCGTCATCGTCACCTGGTATGCGCTGAGACATCCGGTAGATCGTGGCAACCCCCGCTTCTTCACCGATCAGACTTACAACTTCGAGACAATCCGGGTATTGAGCGATACCTCCGTTGTCGGGGGCGACACAGGAGAGGTATCGCAAGCAATCGCCGGCCTCAAAGCCGGTGATGCCAATGGCTGGTACACGGCATGGAAAGCGGCTGGCGACAGGGTGATGGCTCTGGCGCACGGCACGGCTGATCCGATCTCCAGGGGTCGCGCGCTGCTGCGTGCCAGCAATTACTATCGCTCGGCAGAATTTTTTCTCAGCCCCCAAGACCCGCGACGTCCGGCTATCTGGAAGGACAACGTGGATGCCTTATATGCTGGCCTCGACACCCTGGGCGTCAAGTATGAGCGGGGCGTCGTGCCCTACGGCAAATACCATTTGAATACCGTCTATTACCCGGGCCCGGCGGGCGCGGAGAAGCGGCCGTTGCTCGTGGTGGTGAATGGCTATGACGGCACCATGGAAGAGCTCTATTTCTCCGTCGCCGCGGCAGCCTATCAGCATGGCTACTCGGTACTGACCTATGAGGGTCCAGGCCAGGGTTCGGTGCTTCGCGAGCAAGGCTTGACGATGACTCCCGATTGGGAAAAACCCAACGGTGCGATCCTCGACGCTTTCCTGGCGAAACACCCGGCCCCGACCAAGATAGTGTTGATCGGCGAAAGCCTGGGCGGATACCTCGCACCGCGCGCGGCGGCATTCGACCCACGCATCGACGGCGTGGTCGCTTATGACGTCTTCTTCGATGGTGGTGACATCGCGTCGCGCAACATCCCCAAGTTTGTGTGGTGGCTCCACAACCACGGCCATGATCAGGTAGTGAAATTTCTGGCAGGTCTGCACTCCGACCCTGGTTCGATCTGGGCACAGCAAAACGGTGAGTGGGTCTTCGGCGACAAGGATCCCCTGGCAGTGGCCGAGACATTCAAGCTCTATACCTTGTCACACATCGCGTCGCGCATCACTGCCGATGTACTGATACTCGCGGGTGCCGACGATCATTTCGTACCGTTGCGGCAGGTGGATGAGTTCAAGCGGAGCCTGACCCACGCCCGCAGTGTGCGCAGCATCGTCTTCGATCGCGCATCGGGCGGCAGCGAGCATTGCCAGCTAGGTGCTCCGAGTCTTTGGCAAGCGGCTCTCTTCGATTGGCTTGCGTCTACCTACGGTCAAGCTGAAAAGGTCAAAACATGAAACTAGCTGACCGCCCGTGGTGGAAGGACCTTGGGAGTCAGATCTTCTATTGATACTGCCGGCCACTCCATCTCCTTCTCAGTTTTTTTGAATTGACCGCCAGCCTGCCCGCCAGCAATCTTAAACGTATCGGAAGTCTCCGTGTCAGGGTATGAACCAATGTCCGCTAGTGGGCGATCTGACAAAGGTCGAGACCGTCCGGTTGTGGCCGATATCGGGCGCGGTTAACTCGTTCACCGTGTCGCCGAGGTCAGGGTGAACCTGTAAGGTACTGTTTTAGCATCGCGGCGGTGCGGATCCAGGCGTCTGTCGCAGCCTTGGTATCGTAATGCCAGCCATCGACCATGAAGTCGTGTCTAGCATCGGGGTAGGTGATCAATTCTAGGGGAGCCTTACTCGCCGCCGCTGCACTGGCGAATGCTCTGGCTGTCTCGATAAGGCAGCAATTCTTGTAGGTATCTTTCTCACCCGCAAACATGAGCACAGGTACCTTGATCCTGCCGACTGTGGCGGGAATATCCTTGAATACGCGCGTCAGTGGATACATCACCACTACCACGGCCACTTGATCAGGCCACCGGGATGCATAGCCCAAAACCTGCCCACCGCCGAGTGAGAAACCGACAACGCCTACTTTGCCCGGAAGTACGTTCGGGGATTGCTGTGCCTTGGCGATGGCTGCTTTCAATCCAATACCATGGTCGCCGACCAGGTTTTTACCATCCAGGAGGAATACGTCATAGCCGAAGCTCGCAAGCTTGCGTGCGGCGGGTTCGTAGGCTTCGGCTCCCATGGAGCCGGATACCATGACTATGGCGCGGCCTTTACCCGCCGGAGGTGTAAATTCCGTCTGGGCCTGAGCGCTTGCGATGACTGTGAGGCCGATGATGGCTGCGAAGATGCGCATCACTTTTTTCACTTTCAGGCTCCTCGTGTGTCTTGGACGGTAAGCGGTCATCATACAGCGGAGCCTGCGCTTTGGCGCTTTACCGGCAAATTGCTGCTATCCGGTGGGCATTCTGACTTATCTTTCGGCGCACAACCTGATATCGCTGACGATGTAATCGTGCGAATGCGATTCAGCGAGCGCGATTCCACCGAATATCCGTAATTGTTTACTTACCGGGTCCGACGATCGCGCCCATGCGCAGTGTTTCAGGAGCCGTAGCAAGCCAGCCACCAACGCTTTGGATTGGCGCAGGATTGTTTGGTGCAGATACCCAAGCGGCAAGCGCGTAGCGCGATGCTTTTACGCTGATTTCATGTGGAATGGGTAGGCGAGTTGTGAATGTCGCGCCTGACATGGTGAATGGTTGCTGTTCGTAGCCGATTACCAGAAAATCATGTTTCAGTTCCCGCCCCGCGTTCTCACCCGCACCGACCCGTGTCTTTACGTCAAAAGCGAGCACCGTCACATTGAGAACAAGTGATTCGTAGCTACTGTTTACCGGGGTGAATGTTGCAGTGATCTGTGGATTATTCATAGTCACTTTCAGGCGCCCTACGTCGCTTGCATGCAGCAGCCGCAATGAATGCTGACCGAACCAACTGCTCCAATCTTTGCCGTTCAGCACGAATTCGGGTGTATAGACCTCGCCGTTACCCCAGCGCTCGGCGTATCGCTGTTGGCGCAAGGTGTAGATGTGGCTGTCGAACGGATCGCGCCAGCCCAGGTTGTCCCAGTAATCCACGTGCAGGGCGATCGGCACGACCTGCTTCCACAAGCGCGGATCGTGAGTGAAACCGGATAGCCATTCCTCGGCAGGCGGACAACTGCTGCAACCTTCGGATGTATATAGTTCCAGCAGACTGACCTGCGTGACGCCGCTGGCAATGGACTGTGGCGCCGCGCTTACTATTACGGGCCTGAGTATTGCGGCCCCCGCAAACAGCACCATCCACCGGGCAAAAGGCATAAGCCAATCCTCTGGTTGATAAGGCAGAGACCGTGCCTGTCTGGCCATTATTACAGCAGCACGGGTTCCATTGGCTCAAAAACTAGCAGTTTTGCGGCTAGAATGATGCGCTTTCGCCCACCCACTCAAGGCAGCGGTAATGCAAGACGCAGTTCGCAAACGCCCGGTCAATATCAACAAGCTGGAGAAGCGCCTGCGCCGCAACGTTGGCAAGGCCATCCAGGACTTCAACATGATCGAGGCGGGCGACCGGGTGATGGTATGCCTGTCCGGCGGCAAGGATTCCTATACGCTGCTGGATATCCTGCTGAAACTCAGGCAGAGCGCGCCGGTGGAGTTCGAGCTACTGGCGATGAATCTCGATCAGAAGCAGCCAGGGTTTCCGGAGCATGTGTTGCCGGACTATCTGACGAAAATCGGCGTGCCGTTCCACATACTGGAACAGGACACCTACAGTGTGGTGAAGCGGGTGATCCCGGAAGGCAAGACCACCTGCGGTCTGTGTTCGCGGCTGCGGCGCGGCGCGCTTTATGCGTTTGCCGCAGACAACGGCATCACCAAAATCGCCTTGGGCCACCATCGGGGCGACATCATTGAAACCTTCTTTCTCAATCTGTTCTACGCCGGCAAGCTCAAGGCCATGCCGCCGAAACTGCTGAGCGACGACGGCCGGCACGTGGTGATTCGGCCACTGGCGTATTGCAGTGAGCGCGACATTGCCAGGTACGCTGCCTACAAAGAATTCCCCATCATCCCCTGCGATCTGTGCGGTGCTCAGGAAAATATGCAACGCCAGGCCGTCAAAGCCATGCTGGCCGAATGGGAACGCAAGTTTCCTGGGCGCGGCAACTCGATTTTCGCCGCCTTGCAGGACGTAACCCTTTCCCATCTCGCTGATCTCAATCAGTTTGATTTTGCCGGACTGGGCGAGCGGCAGACAATGCGGAGTGAATGGCTGACGAGAGAAAACACAGACAGCGAAACACAGGACGATGTGATGGTAGCTACGGTCTCGGTGGACGAACTGCTCAAGACCACGCCGCGCAGACGAGTCGCCGGCGATGTCTGAGGGTGGCATGAGCGCACCCGTTACAAACCGGAGTGATGGCGTTTCCGGTGCGACTGGTGTCGCGGTGGAAGCCGGTTATTTTTCCACTGACCAGATTGCGATATTCACGCAATCCGGATTGCAGATTATCCTTATCACGACCCCAGCGGATCTGAAAGCCCAGGTCTGCACGGTGCTGTGTCTCACGCCCGCACTGCTGGCGACAGAAATGATCCGCGCGCACTGGCAAGCCGTCGCGCCGGGCGCGGCATTAGTAGTGGATGAATCTTTGGCGCAGACGGATGAGGTGCGCATCTCGAACCATTGGCCGGTGGCGGCGATTGCCAATACGCTGTTGCTGGCTGTTTCCCTGACGCGTCAGCATCAGCTCGATGACATGTTCGAGGGTTTCGTGCTAGCGTCCGTGACCGCCATGGAACAGCGCGATCCCGTGACCAGCGGGCATTCCTTCCGGGTCGCGCGCATGACTACCGGATTGGCCGAAGCCCTGCCGCGCTCCAACCTGGCGCGTTTCCGCAGTACCCGTTTTACAGACAAGCAATTGCACGAGCTGAGATATGCGGCCTTGCTGCACGATTTCGGCAAGCTTGGCGTGCGCGAGCATGTGCTGGTCAAATCGCACAAGCTCACGCCGGAACGTTATCTGGCGATCCGCGAACGCATCACGGTGGAAATCGAACGCCTCAAACGCCGTGCCCTGGCGCAGCAGCTCGTCATGCTGCGCAGTGGCATGGATTCACGTCAGGAACTTCAGGCGATTGAACAGGAGCTGGAGACCAAACTCGCAACTTTGGAAACATACTGGGTGGCTATTCAGGAAGCCAACCAACCCGACATCCTGAAAAAGAGACCGGGCAAGGCGTTGAAACAGGCCATAGGCTACAGTCTTTCGGAGGAGGGCACGCCACTGCTTACCACCGAAGAGCAGAATGTATTGTCCATCCCGCGCGGCAGCCTTACAGCCGAGGAGCGGCGTGAGATCGAAGCCCACGTGGTGCATACCCACGATTTCCTGCGACGTATTCCCTGGCCCGCGGACCTGGCCGCCATTCCGGAGATCGCCGGTGCCCACCATGAAATGCTGGATGGCAGCGGCTATCCGCACGGCCGTACCCAGGCGGATATCCCGTTTCCCTCGCAGCTCATGACGGTGGCGGATATTTACGATGCGCTCACCGCTGCGGATCGTCCGTACAAGAAATCCATGCCATCAGAGCGGGCGTTCACGGTACTGCAAGACGAGGCCAAACAAGGCAAATTGGACGCGGATCTGGTGAAGATATTCATCGAAGCGAAGGTATATGCGCTTAGTACAGATGGAAAATCGGCAGGAGTGTAAGAGGAAGAAAATGGGCTTTTCAAGCTGAATTCATCCTATTTGAGAATGATTATGGCTCCGCTAAACAAATGTAAATCAAAGCCTCCGAGATATATTGCAGCATCGCTATTCGGGCTTCTCTTGGTAATGACGAATGCCCTGTGTCAGACCAACGCGAAGCCGGACCCAAGCAAGGAATACTTCCAACAGGTGAGTACTGCTGCATCCAAAGGAGATGTCAAGGCGCAGGTGTGTCTCGGAGAGTTATACGCTACTGGCATTGGGACGCAGCGAGACTATAAGCAGGCATTCCAATGGTATAAAAAAGCAGCAGACAGTAGCTATCCACAGGGAAAGGAAGCTATAGCGGGAATGTATCAGGCAGGTTTAGGAGTGAAATCCAACCCCAAGCTAGCACTATCAATGTTTCATGGTCTTGTGGATCGTGGCTTTATGCCTGCTGCTACAGATATCGGTATGTATTACATGAGTGATGATTGGGGCCTGCAAAAAGATTATGACAGAGCGCTAGGTTGGTACAGAAAAGCCGCCGCAGCGGATGATCCTTGGGCAGAGGTGCGAATCGGCTTGATGTATAACAACGGGTGGGGCGTAAAAGAAGATCGCGTTAAGGCCGAACAATGGCTGAGAAAAGCTGCCGATCACAAAATCGATTGCGTAGCTTCTTTTGGAAATTTGAACGTATGGATAGTGTACGCAAATGTGCAGCTTCCCAAGAAATCTGAAACTGTAACTGGACCCTTTGGAGTCAAATACTTCTATCATGACGGTAGAGCAAAGAATATAACCATATTACACTCCAGTGGTTCTAAAGAATTTGATGATGCCCAAGTGAGGGCATTGCGCGCTTCGTATTTTCCTCCATGGCCAACTGGATATCATACTAACGATAAAACGCTCGGGTTCTGGCTAGTAAAGAGTGTTTTTGTCAGCAACGACTTTAAAGACTTTGGTACCAGCTTACGGGCTGCAATCAGAAGTGCGGTAGTGATGCCCCTGCATGTACTTATTCATGGTTCAAAGGGTACAGACATCGCCACGGTTGCATTTTATTATCTTAATGGCACGGCAAGTCATATCAGGATTGTGAAGTCGAGCGGTGATAAATATGAAGACGTGGCCGCAATTCAGGCAGTCAAAGATGCGCGCTTCCCAAAGACCCCGGCGGAATATCTGAATCAAAAGATACATTTGTCAGTGGCGATAAACTTTAGCATTATTCCATCGCAACCATCAGCATCACCAAGCATGTCGCCAACGCGGTCATCATCAAATCGACCGACTTCACTTCCAATAGCGAAATCCGCCGGTGTAAGCACGCCCATCTCATCTGTGAATGGCAGTTCTGCACAACAAGCGGCAGCGCCTATTTCAAATAGGATCAATACAAATTTGAATCAATCTGGAGAGCAGGGTGCGAATGCGGGCCGTATACCGATACGTATCCTCTCGACTTCATGGAATGATCCTAATTACATACGTCCCTTGCGGATGGAAGTCAAATTACAAAATACATCTGGCGAGATGATCGATTATGTATGGCTATATGTTTCGAGATGTGCTGTAAAGGGCTCGTCCGAAGTCATTCCATATCCACTTCAGTTGCTTGGACCCTTTCAGCCTGATGCTACTTATGTCGTTTATCCTTCTTTCCCAGGAAATTACACAGAATTTATAGGTTCTTGGCCAAATACAGGTAGCGGAAAATACTCGACACATATGCTGATAACAAAAGTCATAATTGAGTTTACGAATGGTCATATGACAGCATATGACACAGACATCTCGAGATTATTGGGCGGAGGAATATCTAATTTCTGTTCGTCTAATTATCTTGGCTGAAGTCCTTCCAGATAAATTTCAGTTTGGTGCGTATTGGTATTTCAATTCCGGGTTGATTCCAGGGCGTGGACGGATTGTGAAAATCCGAACCCACGGATGCGGCGAACCCGAAGCGTGTCGCGTAGTGGGCGGCCGTGGCACATTCGTCGCGGTTGCCGTGGCCGCAGATCACTTCGATACCGTCACCGCCTGCCTGCTTGAAGGCGGCGAGTGCCTTTATGAGCCAGGCGCGCGTCATGTCGTAGCGCAGTGGATGCGCCAGCACGGCGCGGCCGCCGGCCGCGTGGATCCAGCCGATGCCTTCTTCCAGACTCGCCCAGATGACCGGCACATGACCTGGTTTGCCGCGCGCCAGGAAACGGCGAAAAGCGTCCTGGTGGGTTTTCGCATTGCCGTGCTCAACGAGCCACTGGGCGAAATGAGTGCGCGACACGTTGTCATTCCCCGCAAGTATATTGGCGCCGGCATAGGCGCCGTGGATGTCACGCGTGCCGAGCCGCCGGTCAATTTCCAACGCGCGGGTTTTGCGCGCCGCACGCAAACGCGCCAGCCCGGCGGTCAACTCTACATTTGCCGGATCAATATTCAGCCCCACCACGTGCAGTGTTTTGTGTTCCCAGGTAACGGACAGTTCCACGCCGTTTATGAAGCGGATGCCGGCGGTCTGCGCTGCCGCCCGGGCTTCCGCCAAGCCGTCCACGCAATCGTGATCCGTGAGTGCCAACAGTTGTACGCCACGCGCGGCCGCAAGCTGTATCAGTTCCGTGGGGGTGAGCGTGCCATCGGAAGCGCGCGAATGGAGGTGCAGGTCAATCACGCGTCGAGATCGGGGATGAGCAGGCTTTCGAGCTTGGCAATGTAATCCTTGAGCTGCAGTTTGCGCTTCTTGAGGCGTTTCAACTGCAGTTCATTGGTATGGATATCTTCGGCCAGGCGGTCGATGGCGATGTCCAGATCGCGGTGCTCCAGGCGTAGTTGTTCGAGCTTAGCCCGGATTTCCTGTGGAGAATTGGTTACCATGAATCCGCAATCCGTCCGGATGGCGCCGCTGCCGATGATGCCTTCCAACATACGAGACTACTGCGGTCCGTGCAAGCCACACCTTGTCGGCTGTAGCAGGTTCGTAGCCCTATGCGTTTTTCTGGTCCGGCTCGGCTAGAATACCTGACGGAATATTAAGCCGATTCTCAACTGTATTTACGGACAACGATGGAAATTTTCAAGGTATTTTACATCGAAGCCGCCCACCGCCTGCCGAACCTGCCGGCCAGTCACAAGTGCAGCCGCCTGCACGGTCATTCGTTCCGTGTGAAAATTTACCTGAGCGGTGAACTGCAGCCGAATGCCGGCTGGATCATGGATTTCGCTGATCTCAAACGGGCGTTCGCACCGGTATTCGAGGTCCTGGATCACCGCTATCTGAACGAAATCCCGGGACTCGAAAATCCCACCAGTGAGAATCTGGCGCGCTGGATCTGGCAGCGACTGAAACCATCCTTGCCGCAACTATCCAAGGTGGTGATTGCTGAAACCTGTACTTCAGGCTGCGTGTATCGCGGCGATTAAAAGGAGAGTGTCATGCGTCTGACTCGAGTGTTGACCGGCACCGTACTGTTGCTTGCCATGTTTTGCGCACCGTCGCTGATGGCCATGAGTGATCAGCAATATCTGTTGGCCATGGCCGCGATGCACATGCACGATGCACCGGTAACCAATCCCGTTTCCGAGGCCAAACCCGCCAGGCCGGTGCAGCACACGGAGGTGGTGTATGCCACGGTAAACGGCAAGGCGGTGCGAGGTTATCTCGCCGAACCGCTGCACGCCAAAGGAAGCTTGCCGGGCATCATCGTGATTCATGAATGGTGGGGGTTGAACGCCAACATCCGCAGCATGGCGGATCAGCTTGCGGGCGAAGGCTATGCCGCGCTCGCCGTGGACCTGTATGGCGGTCAAGCGGCTGCTACGCCGGCGGAGGCGGAAAAGCTCATGGGCGGCGTGCTGGCGCATACGGATGCGGCCGCCGACAACCTGCGTCAGGCGTACGCCTATCTGCACGACACGCTGCATGCATCTCGCATCGGTGTCATCGGCTGGTGTTTCGGCGGCGGCTGGTCTTTGCAAACGGCGCTGATGCTGCCGGACAAGATTGATGCGACGGTTATGTATTACGGCCGGCCGGTGGATGATGTGGCGGCGCTGTCAAAATTGAAAATGCCGTTAATCGGCTTCTTTGGCGAACAGGACAAGGGCATCACTGTTCAAGACGTGCGAGCTTTCCAAAAGGCGTTGAAGGCGGCAAACGTGGATGCGGAGATCCACGAATATCCGGACGCCGGTCACGCTTTTGCCAACCCCTCCGGCGAGAACTATCGCCCCAAAGCGGCGACCGATGCCTGGAGGCGGACTCTGAGTTTCTTCGCACATTATCTCAAGAATGCACCAGCGGGCAGCTAATCTGGTGAAGTATCGGGCTTGTATACTGATTGAACTGGATGGAGGGAGTGTCATGAAGAATCTGCTTTCGTCATTAATTCTGCTGGCCGTATGCGGCTTGGCTGGCGTCCAAGCCGCAACGTTTGAAGGCGTTACCCTGCCGGATTCCGCCGCATTAGCCGGCAAGACCCTGGTGCTGAACGGCATGGGCCTGAGAACCTATTTCATTTTCGACATTTATGTTGGAGCGATCTATCTGCCCGAGAAAGCCACCACGCCGGAAGCGGTGATGGCAGAACAGGGGCCCTACCGCGTGGTCATGCACATGCTGCACGATGTCACACAAAAACAGTTTGCTGATAACTGGCATGACGATATCCAGAACAACAATAAGGACGATTACGCCAGCATTGAAAGCGACGCCGGGCAATTTGCTGCGTTGTTCACCGCTGCGAAAAAAGGCGACGAAATATTCATAGATTACGTCCCCGGCACCGGTGTGAGCATCAGTTACAACGGCACCCTCAAGGGCACCATCAAGGGCGACGCATTCGGCAAAGCGCTGCTGCGGGTGTACATGGGTCCGAATCCGCCCACCAAGAGCCTACAGCGCGGCATGCTGGGCGGCGGTTAGCCGCTAATTCTCATTGAGTTTTTTGTAGGAGCGACGCCTACGTCGCGATTACCTGAAGAATAGCGGCCAGAGGGCCGTTCCTACAAGTATTGCCGCCAGTCGCGGGATGCATCCGCATAGGCAATGAAATGTGGGTTGAGCAGTGATTCCTTGCGATTGTAGCCGAGCGGGTTACCATCCACGCTGATGACTTGACCGCCGGCCGCCAGCAGTACCGCATGGCCTGCCGCCGTATCCCATTCCGACGTGGGCCCCAGGCGCGGATACACGTCGGCTGCGCCTTCCGCCACCAGGCAGAACTTGAGGGCGCTGCCGCGCGACACGATTTCATGGGCGCCAAGTTTCGACAGATAGCCGTCCAGCAGTTCACCGCGATGGGAACGGCTTGCCACCACGCGTACGGGACTGGCGTTCAGTGGCTGTACGTGGATAGCCTGGGGATTGCCCCCGGCATCGCGACGGAACGCGCCCACGCCCACGCAGCCGTAATAGCTGGTTCTTTCCACCGGAATGTGCACCACGCCGGTCAGGGGTTCGCCGCGTTGTACCAAGGCTATATTCACCGTGAAATCGCCATTGCGGCTGATGAATTCCTTGGTGCCGTCCAGCGGATCCACCAGCCAGTACGTCTCCCAGCGGCGGCGTTCCGCAAACGGAATAGCACTGGATTCTTCCGACAGCACCGGCAGATCGGGCGTGAGCCGCTTCAGGCCTCGCAGGATGGTCTGGTGCGCCGCCATGTCGGCGGCCGTGACCGGCGAGCGGTCACTTTTGAGATTGACCTCAAAATCCGTGCCGTAAATCTCGAGGATGCGGTTGCCTGCTTCCGCGGCGATATCCAGCAAGGGTCCCAGTAATTGTTCATCATGGAATGACACGCGGAATTCCTTGTGAGCAGCGTTTAATAGGGGCGGATGCGGAGTATATGATAGCGACCATGTCCGTTGTTGCGAAACGCGTTCCCGACTGGTCGAGAATCCGCACCGTGTTCCTGGATATGGACGGCACTCTGCTGGACCTGCATTTCGACAATTATTTCTGGTGTGAACACGTGCCGCTGCGGTATAGCGAGCATCACGGCCTGAGTCTTGAGGACGCCAGGGCCGAACTCACGCCGCGGTTCCGGGCGATGGAGGGCACGCTGCAATGGTACTGCCTCGATTACTGGTCCGTGGAATTGAATCTGGACATCGTGGCGCTCAAGCACGAGCTGCGTCATCTGATTCGCGTGCACTCCGGGGCTGAGGACTTCCTGCGTTGGCTGCATGCAAGTGGGCAACGGCTGGTGCTGGTGACCAATGCACATGCGGATGCCTTGGCGCTCAAACTGGAATGTACCCATATTGATCGGTATTTTGACCGGGTGGTTTCATCCCATGAATTTGGTTATCCGAAAGAATCCGCCGCTTTCTGGGAAAGGCTGCACGTGATTGAATCGTTCGATCCACAAACGAGCCTGCTGGCAGACGACAGCCTGCCGGTGTTGCGCGTCGCGCGGGATTACGGCATCCGCCAACTTTTCGCCATGCGACGGCCGGACAGCCAGCAGCCATCGCGGGAAATCGGCGAGTTTCCGTCAGTGGAGAGCCTGGCGGAGTTGATGCCATAAAGATAGTAAGGCGTGAGGGGTTGGGAGTGAGGAGTTAAGAGAAGAAAGAATCTCGACAGAGGAATTCTCTCGATAAGACCTTTATATACGCCTCACGCCTTATCTTTTTCCCCGTCTTCCATCCCGCCGTCCACTGCGATTGTCATTGCGCCTGCCGTGGGGGTGCAGAGGGCGGTGCCGCTCACGGTGCGCCGGCGGCTGCAGCGTCGCCAACATGTCCGCCTGGAGGCTTTCCCGCGGGATGGCATGGCCGATGTATTGCTCGATCTCCGGCAGCGAAAAGGAATATTCCTCACAAGCGAAACTGATGGCGTCGCCTTCGGCGCCGGCGCGCGCGGTGCGGCCGATGCGGTGCACATAATCTTCCGCGTCTTGCGGCAGGTCGTAATTGATGACGTGGGTGACGTCGGGAATATGCAGGCCACGCGAGGCCACATCGGTGGTCACCAGGATCGGCAGCGCGCCTTCGGTGAATTCCCGCAGCAGCCGCAGGCGTTTGTTTTGCGGTACGTCGCCGGACAGTACCGCCGCATTGAAGCCGTTACCCTTGAGCCAGGCTTCCACGTCTTCCGCCACACGCTTGGTGTTCACGAACACCATGGTGCGGTGCGCTTCCAGTTGCCGCAGCAAACCTATGAGCAACGCGATTTTTTCGTTGGTGGCCGGCAGGTACAGCACCTGGCGTACGCTATTGACGGTGACCTGATCCGGCTCAATGCGTACGAACTCGGCGTTGTTCATGTGCTCGTAGGACAGTTCCATGACGCGGTAGGAAAGCGTCGCGGAGAACAGCATGTTAAGCCGCTCGACGGGATGCGGCATGCGGCGCATCAGGAAGCGCACGTCGGCAATGAAGCCCATGTCGAACATGCGGTCGGCCTCGTCCAGCACCATCACATCCAGGGCGCGCAGATCGAAGACGTGCTGCTTGAAATAATCTATGAGCCGCCCCGGCGTGCCGATGAGCACGTCCACGCCCGCCGCCACTGTGTCGCGCTGCTTGTCGTAATTCTCGCCGCCGTATACCAGCGCCAATTTGAAGCCCGTGTGGCGGCCGAGGATTTCCGCGTCCTTGTAAATCTGCACGGCCAGTTCGCGGGTGGGCGCGACCACCAGGGCGCGCGGCTGGTTCGGGCGCCGTTCGGGCCGGGCGGGACGGGTGAGTAGGCGCTGGTACAGGGCGAGCAGGAAAGCGGCGGTCTTGCCGGTACCCGTCTGGGCCTGTCCCGCCACATCCTGGCCCTTGAGGAGCAGCGGTAGAGCTTCCGCCTGGATGGGAGTGCAGCGGGTAAAGCCCGCCTCAGTGAGGCTTCTGAGCAGAGGTTGGGCCAGACCCAGGGTTTCGAAACGCAGGTCGGTCAGGTGTTGGTCCATGGGCATTTTTGGTCAGAACTCCGGGGCTTGCATTCTTGCGGCAGTTAGGCTCAAATACGTTCCAACGCCTTGAGCCCGTGCCCCGTGCGGGACGTTTCAGCACTTCACAACACTTTTACCAGAACCGCGAGCAAGCCGCGATATTGTGCCTGAAACAGGCACGACACGTCACATCCCCTCATACCCGACGTATCCGCGCCCTATCCGCGTTGTACATGGGATCATCAAACCACCGGAGGCCCATTAACCGTGAGTGACCAGATTGTTTATACAACCGACGCCAACTTCGAAAACGACGTATTGAAATCCAGTCTCCCCGTGCTGGTGGACTACTGGGCGGAGTGGTGCGGACCCTGCAAGATGATCGGACCCATCCTTGACGAGATCGCAACCGACTACAAGGGCAAACTCACCATCGCCAAGGTCAACGTGGACGAGAATGCGCAGCTCACCCAGAAATACGGCATCCGCAGCATCCCGACCCTGATGCTATTCAAGGATGGCAACGTGCAGGCGCAGAAAATCGGCGCGCTGTCCAAGTCACAATTGACGGCGTTTATCGAAACCAATATCTGAACCACTCGGACGGCGGGAGACGGCCCGAGTGTTACACGGCGGCACAGAACGGCCGGTAACCCGACGATTTTTGAACAGCAACAGTTTCCTTGAATGACACGGCGTCCGCCGGCGATCTTTCCAATTTTATTTCATTTATTTCACCAGAGACCGAGTACACAACGTTTATGAATCTTACCGAACTCAAGAAAAAACCCGCCGAAGCCATCATCGAATTGGCCGAATCCATGGGCCTCGAGAACATGGCGCGCTCGCGCAAGCAGGATGTGATCTTTTCCATCCTCAAGGCCCACGCCCGCAACGGCGAGGAAATTTCCGGCGACGGGGTGCTGGAAATCCTCCAGGACGGCTTCGGCTTCCTGCGCTCGGCGGAGGGTTCCTACCTCGCTGGGCCTGACGATATTTATGTTTCGCCGAGCCAGATCCGGCGCTTCAATCTGCGCACCGGCGATTCCGTGGCCGGCAAAATCCGTCCGCCCAAGGAGGGCGAGCGCTATTTTGCACTGCTCAAGGTGGACCATATCAACTTTGATCCGCCGGAAAACGCCAAGAGCAAGGTGCTGTTCGAGAATCTCACGCCCTTATTTCCCAAGCAGCGCTTCAAGATGGAGCGCGGCAACGGCTCCACCGAAGACATTACCGCGCGCATCATTGACATGATCGCGCCTATCGGCAAGGGCCAGCGCGGCCTGATCGTGTCGCCACCCAAAGCCGGCAAGACCATGATGCTGCAGAACATTGCCCAGAGCATCACCGCCAATCATCCCGAGGTGTATCTCATTGTGCTGCTGATCGACGAGCGGCCCGAGGAAGTCACCGAGATGCAGCGCTCCGTAAAGGGCGAAGTGGTGTCCTCCACCTTCGACGAACCCGCCACGCGCCACGTACAGGTGGCGGAAATGGTCATCGAGAAGGCCAAGCGACTCGTAGAGCACAAGCGCGACGTGGTGATCCTGCTGGATTCCATCACCCGCCTGGGCCGCGCCTACAACACCGTGGTGCCGGCTTCCGGTAAGGTGCTCACCGGCGGCGTGGACGCCAACGCCCTGCAACGGCCCAAGCGCTTCTTTGGCGCGGCGCGCAACATCGAGGAAGGCGGCTCGCTCACGATTCTCGCTACCGCGCTGGTCGAAACCGGCTCGCGCATGGACGACGTGATCTACGAGGAATTCAAGGGCACCGGCAATTCCGAAATCCATCTGGATCGTCGCATCGCGGAAAAACGCGTGTTCCCGGCCATTAACATCAACCGCTCCGGCACGCGCCGCGAGGAACTGCTGGTGACGCAGGACGAACTCCAGAAAATCTGGATCCTGCGCAAACTCCTGCATCCCATGGACGAACTGGCTGCGAGCGAATTCCTGCTCGACAAGCTCAAGGACACCAAGACCAACGCCGAGTTCTTCGATTCGATGAAGCGGCAATAGAGGCGCTCACGCCTCACGCCTCAACGCCCGGTGGCCGATGTCGCGGCGGAAGAAACGCCCGGGCCAATGGATGCCATCGGCGATGTGATAGGCCCGTTGGCGTGCATCCGCCACCGTGTCGCCCAGGGCCGTGACACACAACACGCGGCCGCCGTGGGTGACGATGCGACCGTCCTGTTCCGCGGTGCCCGCATGGAATACCTTCACGTCGTTGATCGGGAACGGCGGCAGGCCAGTGATGGGGTCGCCTTTTTTGTACTCGCCGGGGTACCCGCCTGCCGCCAGCACTACGCCCAGCGCCACGCGCGCGTCCCACTTGGCTTTTACGTTGTTGAGCCGGCCGTCGAGCGCTGCTTGGCATAAATCCACCAGGTCGGACTTGAGCCGCATCATGATGGGCTGGGTTTCCGGATCGCCACTGCGGCAGTTGAATTCAATGACCTGAGGTTTGCCCTCCGGCGAGATCATGAGGCCGGCGTAGAGAAAGCCGGTGTAAGGCGCGCCGTCCGCTGCCATGCTCTTGATCGTCGGCCGGATGATCTCGCGCATCACCCGCTCGTGGATTTCCGGCGTCACCACGGGTGCCGGTGAATAGGCCCCCATGCCGCCGGTATTAGGGCCGGTGTCACCTTCGCCCACGCGCTTGTGATCCTGGGAACTCGCCAGCGGCAGCACGTGTTCGCCGTCCGCCATGACGATGAAGCTAGCTTCCTCGCCGACAAGAAAATCCTCGATCACCACGCGATGCCCGGCCTCGCCGAATACGTTGCCGGCCAGCATATCGCGCACCGCGGTTTCGGCTTGCGGCAGGGATTGCGCCACCACCACGCCCTTGCCGGCGGCGAGACCGTCTGCCTTCACCACGATGGGCGCGCCGCGTTCACGCAAGTATTTCAACGCGGCGTCCACTTCATTGAAGGTGCGATATCGGGCCGTGGGGATGTGATGGCGCGCAAGAAAATCCTTGGCAAACGCCTTGGAACCTTCCAGTTGCGCCGCGGCTTGGCCGGGACCAAAACATTTAAGCCCTGCCTGATTGAAGATGTCGCCGATGCCGGCCACCAGTGGCTGTTCCGGCCCCACCATTGTGAGTTCGACGCCCTGGCCGAGGGCAAAATCCAGCAGGCCGCGCAGATTGTCCACCGGAATGCGTAGGTTCTCGCATTTTTTCTCGTGCGCCGTGCCGGCGTTGCCCGGCGCCACATAGATTTTCTCCACCTGCGGCGATTGGGCCAGCTTCCAGGCCAGCGCATGCTCGCGTCCGCCGCCGCCGATGACCAGAACCTTCATGCCGCCATGCTCCAGAACCACTTTGTAAGAACACTATGGTACGGATTTTGTTTCCATATGTCTGTGCAGCACACATAGGCTGATTGACATATTACGTAACACGTAATACCCTATGCGCATGATTCGCTCCTTCCACGGTAAGGATACCGAGGCACTGTTCAACGATCAGCTCGTGCTGGAGTATCGAGCTATCGAACGCGTGGCTCGCCGCCGGCTGCTATACCTGCATCGAGCAGCCCGACTCGATGATCTAAGGATGCCACCCGGTAATCGGCTGGAGGCGCTCAAGGGCGAGCGGGCAGGACAGCACAGTATCCGCATCAATGATCAATGGCGGATATGTTTTGTCTGGAAGAATGGTGATGCATTCAACGTCGAGATTGTGGACTATCACTGAGGTATGAGTATGAAGAAACTGCTGACCCCCATCCATCCAGGTGAAATCCTGTTTGAAGAATTCATGAAACCCATGGATATCAGCATTAACCGGTTGGCACGCGAACTCAGTGTGCCCCCTAATCGTGTGAGCGAGATCGTCAACGGCAAGCGAGGCATCAGCGCCGATACCGCGCTGCGGCTGGGGAAGTTCTTTGACGTTTCGCCCGAGACATGGTTGGGACTTCAGGCTGAATACGACTTGCGCGTCGCGCGCCGTACAACTGGGCCGGAAATCGAGAAGCGCGTACATGCACACGCAGTTTGAGAAGGATATCTGGCAGTAAATGGTTTGCCAGCAGTACAAGATGTGGCGCGCAAAATTACCTGTCTGTTAGGTGCTGTGCGCCA
This sequence comes from Gammaproteobacteria bacterium, assembly GCA_049591455.1. Classification (GTDB taxonomy): domain Bacteria; phylum Pseudomonadota; class Gammaproteobacteria; order Natronospirales; family REEB76; genus REEB76. Next base: position 17,025 of record JBAWFA010000005.1, on the reverse strand, counting down.
TTTTAGACCCATGCTGAGAGGAAACAAGGCAATTTGCTGGGGGAAACAATGGGGTTTGTTACGCGGTTACGTTTGACTGTATTCCGGCTTTCGCCGGAATAACGGAGCAGAAGATGCAATTAAAGTCAGAGATTTTGGCCGCGGGCTAGGCGCGGCTGCTTTCGAGGGGCGGAGTTTACAAACCAGTAAATGAGCACCCGAAAAAGCGGCTGCAACGCCGCACCCGGCCAAAAGATCGGCTTTAATGGCGGAAGTGTCGCATGCCGGTATACACCATTGCAATAACATGCTCGTCCGCCGCCGCGATGACTTCCTGGTCGCGCTTGGAGCCGCCGGGTTGGATGATGGCGCTGATGCCGGCCTGGGCGGCGGCATCCACGCTGTCACGGAACGGGAAGAAGGCATCTGAAGCCATGACGGAACCGCGTACTTCGAGTTTCGCTTCTTCGGCTTTCAGGGCGGCGATCCTCGCGCTCATGATGCGGCTGGTCTGACCGGCGCCGATGCCGATGGTCCGGCCGTCTTTCACATACACAATGGCATTGGATTTCACGTATTTCACCACTGCCCAGGCGAACAGCAGGTCGGCGAACTGTTTTTCCGTGGGGTTTTTGCGGGTGACGGCTTTGAGATCGGCAACGGTGATTCGGCCGCGATCCATGTCCTGCAATAGCAATCCACCGCTGATGCGCTTGTAATCGAGCGTGTCGTTCGTAGGTTTGAACGTGCCGGTGGCGAGCACACGAACGTTGGGTTTGGCGGACAGGGATTCGAGTGAGTCCGGCGCAATTTCCGGCGCTGCGATTACTTCCACGAACTGGTTGGCGAGGATTGCTGCGGTGGTGGCGGAATCCAGCGGCCGGTTGAACGCGATGATGCCGCCGAAGGCGGAAGCCGGGTCAGTCTGGTAAGCCCGTTCGTAGGCTTCCAGCAAGGATTTTCCGAGCGCCACACCGCAGGGATTGGCGTGTTTCACGATCACGCAGGCAGACGTTTCAAACGCATTAACGCAGGCGAGCGCCGCATCCGCGTCGGCTAAGTTGTTGTAGGAAAGCTCCTTGCCTTGCAATTGCCTGACGCCGGCGAGGGTGCCGGCGAGGTCGCCGCGCTTGGCATAGAGCGCCGCGCGCTGGTGCGGATTTTCACCGTAACGCAATTCATGAAGTTTGCGGAACTGGGCGATGTGGAGATCCGGGAAAACGTGGTTTGAATCCTTTTCTTTTGCGCGTGCGCTCAGGTAATTGGCAATAGTGCCGTCATAGGCTGCCGTGTGGGCAAAGGCTTTCACCGCCAGCGCGTAGCGCAGTCCGTCACTTACGGCGCCATGATTTGCGCGCATTTCAGCAAGTACGCGGGCGTAGTCTGAAGGTTCAACTACGGTAGTTACAGCCGCGTGGTTCTTGGCGGCGGCGCGCAGCATGGCGGGACCGCCGATGTCTATATTTTCGATGGCATCTTCAAGAGAACAATGCGGTTTTGAAACCGTGGCTTCGAAGGGGTACAGGTTCACCACCAGCAGATCAATGGGAGAGATGCCGTGTTCGCGCATAGCCGCGTCGTCGGTACCGCGCCGGCCCAGTAGACCGCCGTGGATTTTCGGATGAAGCGTCTTGACACGTCCGCCCAGGATTTCCGGAAAGCCGGTAAATTCCGAGACTTCCTTGACCGGGATGCCTGCATCCCGCAGCAGCCTGGCGGTGCCACCGGTGGAGAGCAGTTCGATTTTGAGCTGGTGCAGGCCGCGCGCGAAGTCCGCCAGACCGGTTTTGTCGGAGACGGAAATCAGTGCGCGCTTGATTGGCCCCACAGACCGTTCCTTGAGAAGATAGCGTGAAACTGCAGGGAACCGTGGCCTGTATCAATAACCCCGCGAATACGGGGCCTGCATATTTGATCCTCTGAATTCCCGCTTTTGCGGGAATGACGGGGATCGAGACAGCCCGGGTTTCCTAGGTGTTTATTTTATATTGTCTCAATTTCTTGCGCAGTGTGCTGCGGTTGATCCCCAGGATTTCCGAGGCCCGCGACTGGTTGCCGCGGGTGTAGTCCATCAGGGTTTTGAGCAGTGGGGGCTCGACTTCGCCCAGCACGAACTCATACAGGCCCGAAGGGTCGTGTCCATCGAGGTCGGAGAAATAACGTCGCAGGGTTTTTTCCGCATAATCCCGCAGGCAATGGGATGCAGGCGCGTGTGCACCGCCTTCCACGATTTCAAGCCGTTGTACCGCTGCTCTGCTGTTCATGCCGCCAGCTCCATCATATTGTTGTTGTCCGCGAACAGGCCGCGGATGAGTGTTTGTTGTTCCCGCGCGGTTTCCACCCGCAGCACCCGTTCCCGAAAGACCGTGCCGTGAGGCACGGTCTTCAGATACCAGCCGATGTGCTTGCGGGCCACGCGTACACCGGTGAATTCGCCGTAAAAACCATACAAATTGTCCAGATGCCCCAGCATGACCTCGGCGATTTCCTCATTGGCCGGTGGCGGAAGCGTGCTGCCGTTTGCCAGAAAATGCTCGATCTCCCGGAAAATCCAGGGACGTCCCTGGGCGGCGCGTCCCAGCATCACCGCATCCGCACCGGTTTTCTCAAGCACTGCTTTGGCCTGCTGCGGCGTAGTCACATCGCCGTTGGCCATGACCGGAATCGCGACCGCCGATTTGATGGCGCGGATGGTGTCGTACTCAGCTTCACCTTCGTATAGGTCCGCGCGGGTACGGCCGTGAACTGTGAGCGCGTGGATGCCGGCCTGTTCGGCGATTTTCGCTATATGCACGCCGTTTTTGTGTTCCCGGTCCCAGCCGGTACGAATCTTGAGCGTCACCGGCACGTCCACCGCGGCGACCACCGCATTTAGAATCTGTCTAACCAGGTCCTCGTCCTGCAACAGCGCCGAACCGGCTGCTTTGTTGCAGACTTTTTTCGCCGGGCAGCCCATGTTGATATCAATGATCTGAGCGCCCTCGGCCACGTTCATGCGCGCTGCCTCGGCCAGCATGGCGGGTTCCGCGCCCGCGATCTGCACGATGCGCGGCTCTGCCTCGCCATCGTGATCGCGTCGCCGCCGGCTTTTGGCGCTGTCGCGCAGCTCCGCTTTTGCTGTCACCATCTCCGAGACCGCGAGTCCCGCGCCCAAGTACTTGCACAATTGCCGGAACGGCCGGTCCGTGACGCCCGCCATGGGCGCGAGCACCACGTTGTTGCGCAAAGAATACGGACCTATACGCATACGCGCGTCGTAATGTGTGTCATCGGGAACAGGTGGAGAATGATAACGGCAATCGCGCGACTGTCAAACTTGAAATTTATCGCACGCCGGTTTATGCGCGTTTGTCATGCTGACACGCAACGCGACGCGCACTGTCGCCGCAATCCGCGCGCAACGCGCACGAAACTGCGTGCAAAATCAATCACTCGCGGCGCTGTTGCTGCCGCACTGGCGGCCTCCGGCCAAGTCGAGACAGGGTTGCACCTCGAAACCCACCGCCTCCGGACCCGGATCCACTACGTCAATCCGGAAACGCGTAGCCATGCCGGGATTGAGCCAGGTTGTGGTTTGGTTGGCGGGCAGATACTCGCTGGCAGTGAAATCCCCGGCCCGCAGCGCGTCGCCGTAACGATCCGTGAGTTCCACTCTGAGCAACGGCCAGGCTTGGGCGAAACCCGCGCTGTTTTCCAGCGTGCCGGTGATGGACAGGGCGCCCGATGCGTCCGGGTCCGAGGTCACGTTGATGTTGCTGACCTGCCAGGTGCTCAAGGATGCAGGCGGTTTGAGCGGATGACCCAAGGCCGAATACAGCGCCGTCACAGACGGCCCCAGCGTTGGGCTGTGGCTCAGCTCCAAACGATTGGCATTTACTACCTGAACAGCCAGCAATAGCGCCAGCACCGCCACGCCCACTCCCCAGGCGCTGATAGCCAGAGGCTGATGCTTTGCCTTGGGTGTGTGGCGTTCCCGCGGCGGCAATTCGACGTGCTTGAAGAGCGCCTGATCGCGGGCCAGCTCAGGCGGCTTGGGAATGTGATCCTCGATGAGCAGGGACGCGTGCTTTTCTGCCGGTTCGGGCGTGGTTTCTGCGGAGTTGGGGTTGGGTGTTTCGCCCCACAATTCCGCGAACAGGTCATCCACCGGCGGCGTCTGCGTTTCCGGCTTGAGCTTAATATCCAGGTCCGCTGTGTTCAGCGTCGGAATCGTGTCGCTCGCGGAAATCAGCGGCGGCTCTTCGTTTTCCGGCGCGGTGATTTCCCGGTCGAGCGCCTTCAGTTCATCGGGAGCCGTGTCCTCGGGAGTGGCTTGAGCGGCTTCAAACTCTTCCCGCAGGGTTTCAAAAGCATCGAACACACTGTGACAGCGGCTGCAGCGCACCAAACCATGCACCGCGCGCAATTGCGTGGTGCTGACGCGGAACTGGGTGCCGCAGGCGGTGCAGGTGGTCAACATTCAATGCTTCCCGGACAAACGCAAGCCGTCCATTCGCAACCACTCCTCCCGCTGTGCGCCGCCCGCGAACCGGAACCAGGGTACATAGGCGGTATGAATTTCGTATCTCTGACTGTCAAGGATACCGGAAAGCACCAGCTCGCCACCGGGTTTGAGCCGCGCCGCAAAGCGCGGCGCGAGTTCGATCAGGGGTGCGGCCAGGATGTTGGCGAGCAGCACGTCCGCGGGTGCGGCTGGCAACGTGTCCGGCAGGCCGATTTCCAGAATTGGGGTCACTTGGTTACGGGCAGCGTTCTCACGCGTAGCGATGAGCGCCTGGGGATCATTGTCCAGTGCCCACACACGTCGCGCGCCGAGACGCGCGGCGGCAACGGCGAGGATGCCGGAGCCACAGCCATAATCAATCACGGTTTTCCCAAGGAGGGCGGCGCTGTCCAGCCATTCCAGACACAGCGCGGTGGTGGCGTGGGCGCCGCTGCCGAACGCGAGTCCGGGGTCCAGCAGAACGTTGACCGCGCCGGGATCGGGCGGGGCATACGCCGTGGGGCATATCCACAGGCGCTTGCCGAAACGCATGGGTTTGAATTCTTGCAACCATTCCCGTGACCACTCACGGTCTTCGAGCGCCGTGAACCGATGTGGCGGTAGCACGGTGAGTGCCGCCATGAGCAGCACGCGCACCGCGTCCGGATCGGTACCGGCAGGAAACAGGCCGGTGGCGCGCGTCTGCGACCAGAGGCGGGTTTGCGCCGGATCAGGTTCGTAGAGCGGCTCGTCGGCCGCGTCGCTGAACGTTATCCCCAGGGCGCCGGCGGCGAGCAGTGCCGCCTCCACACGTTCGGCATCCAGTGTGCCGAGTGTCATTTCAAGTTGCAGCGAGGACATCGGGAAGTGAGTGGTTAAGAGATTAAGAAGCTTGACACCGCATGAATTTCAGCAATAGTTTATTCGCGCCTCACGCCCTACCTCTTTTATAAGCCCAATTTCTTTTCAAGATAATGAATGTTGGTGCCGCCGGCGATGAAAGCGGAATCGCTGAACAGTTCCTGGTGCAGCGGGATGTTGGTCTTGATACCTTCCACCACGATTTCCTGCATGGCCATGCGCATGCGCGCCAGTGCCGAGGCGCGGTCGTCGCCGTAGGCGATGATCTTGCCGATGAGCGAATCGTAATAGGGTGGCACGTTGTAGCCGCCGTAGGCATGGGAGTCCACGCGGATACCCGGACCGCCGGGTGCATGCCAGCGCGTGATTAGGCCGGGAGACGGTGTGAACTTCTTCGGGTCTTCCGCGTTGATGCGGCATTCGAAAGCGTGTCCTTTGATCTGGATGTCCTTCTGCTTGAGGGTGAACGGTTTGCCGGCGGCGATCATCAACTGCCACTTCACAATGTCTATGCCGGTAATCAGCTCTGTCACCGGATGCTCCACCTGCACGCGGGTGTTCATCTCGATAAAGAAGAACTGACCATCCTGGAAAAGGAACTCGAAGGTGCCCGCACCGCGATAGTTAATGTCTTCGCAGGCCTCGACGACGCGTTCACCCATGCTGCGGCGCTGTTTTTCGGTAATGCCCGGCGCGGGCGCTTCCTCGATGACTTTCTGGTGGCGGCGCTGCATGGAACAGTCACGTTCGCCCAGATGCACCGCGTTGCCTTCGCCGTCCGCGAGCACCTGGAATTCAATGTGTCGTGGTCGCTCCAGGAATTTTTCCATATACACGGCGTCGTTGCCGAAGGCCGCCTTGGCCTCGGCCTTGGTCATGTTGATGGCCGAAAGCAGCGCCGCTTCACTGTGCACGACGCGCATGCCCCGGCCGCCGCCACCGCCCGAGGCCTTGATGATGACCGGATAGCCGATCTTGCGCGCCGCCGCTACCACTTGCTTGGGGTTGTCCGGTAGTGCGCCTTCGGAACCCGGCACTGTCGGAACGCCGGCTTCGCGCATAGCCTGTTTGGCGGACACCTTGTCGCCCATGAGGCGGATGGTTTCAGGACGCGGGCCGATGAATATGAAACCGCTTTTTTCCACGCGCTCGGCGAAATCCGCGTTCTCGGCCAGGAAGCCGTAACCGGGATGGATGGCCACCGCATCGGTGACTTCCGCTGCGCTGATGATGGCCGGCATGTTGAGGTAGCTTTCAGAGGACGGCGGCGGCCCGATGCAGACCGATTCGTCGGCCAGACGCACGTGTTTCAGGTCACGGTCGGCGGTGGAGTGCACCGCCACGGTCTTGATGCCGAGTTCACGGCAAGCGCGCAGGATGCGCAGCGCGATCTCGCCGCGGTTGGCGATCACGATCTTGTCGAGCATGGCGGGTGCCCGGGTTGTGGACTTGGCGGAAATGACGGCTTACTCGATGATGATCAGCGGCTGACCGAATTCCACCGGATCACCATTGTTGGCGAGGATCGCCTTGACGGTGCCGGCTTTGTCGCTTTCAATTTGGTTCATCATCTTCATGGCCTCGATGATGCACAGGGTGTCGCCTTCCTTGACCGTACTGCCCACGTCCACGAACGCCTTGGCACCGGGTGAGGCCGAACGGTAGAACGTCCCTACCATGGGCGCTTTTACCTGATGGCCCGCCGGGATTTCTTTGCCCGAAGGTGTGGTGGCGGCAGGTGGAGCCGCCGCCGTCACGGCCACGGGCGCGGCGGTCGCGGCCGGCGCTGCAGCGGCCTGCGGCATCGCCGGTATGTTGCCGCCGTAACGGCTGATGCGCACCGACTCCTCGCCCTCGGTGATCTCGATTTCGGCGATGCCGGATTCCTCCAGCAATTCGATGAGTTTCTTGACCTTGCGTATGTCCATGATGACACCCCGATAAAATCAGGTAAGCAGGTTTACTTGGAATGCCTGCGGAGATAACGGTCCGCCGCCAGCAGCGCCAGCTCGTAGCCCTGGACGCCGAGACCACTGATGACACCCACCGCCAGATCGGAAAAATGCGACTGGCGCCGAAAGGCTTCGCGGGCGTGGATGTTGCTCACGTGAATTTCAATGAAGGGCAGGCGCACAGCCGCCAAGGCGTCCCGCAGGGCCACGCTGGTATGGGTATAGCCGCCGGGATTGAACAGCAGGAAAGCGCTGCCGTCATGACGTGCCTGCTGGATGCGGTCAATAAGCGCACCCTCGTGATTGCTCTGGAAACTGAAAAGCGTGTGCCCCAAGGCTTTGGCCTGTTCCAGGAGACGTTTTTCCAAGACCGGCAAGCTGTCATGGCCGTAGTGTTCTGGCTCCCGCTCTCCCAGCAGGTTCAGATTCGGGCCATTTAGAAGCAGAACGTTTGCCACACGATGCCTTCATGTATGGAGATGATCGCCGAAGATTAAAACAAGATAGCACAGTATTAAAGTTCAAATTCGCCCTGAAATTCTAATTGGAACGCCAAGACCATTCCAAAAAGCCAGCCGGCTCTCAATAGCTTTCCGATCCGTGGAAGTAGGCAATCGCTATTCTGCCAGCGGCAGGCTGGATTGATGAGCCTGATTAACGAGAAGGATTGTGGGGCAGCCGGGGGTATTTGTCCATGCCCGGTTTTACAAAATAGCCGCCTGATCGCAGCAGTTGGCAGCTAATTCGCCTGCGTTGTGGTAGCGGGGGTGGCGGGTGCCGCATTGGGAAGCTTCAGAGCTGCCCTGACCAGGTTTTCCGCCTCTTGCGGCTCAAGCTGGCCGGAGTGAATCTTGAACACCTTGCCGTCACGGTCCAATAGCAGGGTCACGGGCAGACCGATGAAGGTACCCCCCATGGCCGAAATGATCTGGGCGCTCTGGTTATCGCTCATCAGGATGGGATAGTTCACCACCATCTGTTTCACAAAGCTGCGCACGTCCTGTTCGCTCTGTTCATCGGTGGCGATGCCCACCACCTGCAATCCCTGAGCAGCATATTTCGCCTGCAACTTTACCAGCAGCGGAATCTCCTCGCGGCAGGGCGGGCACCAGGTGGCCCAGAAATTCACCAGCAGCACCTTACCGTGCCAGTCGGCGAGGGTGTGGCTCTTGCCGCTCAGATCATCCAGAGAAAGCGCCAGGGCCTGATTTGCCGACAACGTAGGCGATGTATCGGGCGCTGCTACCGAAGCGGCGGCCGGAACGGCTGTCTGCACGGGTTTTAACCACTGGTACACACCGAAGCCCGCGGCGGCGGCGGCGATCAGGATAGCGATGACGAGTCCGGTGGCCTGGGCGTGTTTCAAATCGCGGCTCCTGCGGTGGTGTTGAAAGCTTGGCGGATGCGCGTTTCAAAATCACGTGCACTCATGTAACCGACCACACGGTCCGCCGCGAGTTCCTGGCCGGTATTGCTAAAGAACATGATGCTGGGCGGTCCATAGATCCCGAAATGCTTGAGCAGCGCCTGATCTTCGGCATCGTTGGCGGTCACATCCGCCTGCAGCAGCACGGTGCTGGCCAATGCCTTTTTTACGTCCGCATTTGTGAACGCGCCGTGCTGCATTTCCTTGCAGGACACGCACCAGTCCGCATAGAAATCCAGCATCACGGTTTTGTCTTCCCGGCTCGCTTGCGCCACCGCCTGATTGAGATCTGCGAGTGTCTTGATACGAGTGAAGTGCAGAGCTTGGGAGTCAACCGAGTGCGCAGCGATTAATGCAGTGGAATTGCCAAGATTGAATCGCGCCAGCGGCTGCAAGGGATCCGCACCACCGGTGGCAGCGCCTACCAGCATTAAGATGCCGTAGAGTCCCACCAGCACGCCCACGCCCTTCCACAGCTTGCGCCAGCCGCTTCCGCGCGTTTCCAGCAGCAACAGATACACACCGCAGATGATGGCAAGTGCAGCCCACAACACAAGAGTCAGCGGACCCGGCAGAATGCGCGACAGGAACCAGATGGCGACGCCCAGCAGGATCACGCCCAGCACGTATTTCACTGCATTCATCCACGGCCCCGCTTTGGGCACCAGCCTGCCGGCCGAGGTGCCGACGATCAACAGCGGAATGCCCATGCCGATCCCGAGGGCAAACAGGCTCAAGCCGCCGCGTACGGGATCGCCGCTCTGGCCGATTACCAGCAGCGCCGCCACCAGCGGCGCGGTGATGCAAGGCCCGACGATGAGCGCCGACAGCACGCCCATAATGCCCACACCCACAAAGGCGCCGCCTTTCTGGGTATTGCTCAAGCCCACGAGCCGGGTCTGGATTGCGCCCGGCATCTGCAACTCATACAAGCCGAACATGGACAAGGCCAGCAGCACGAAAATGAGACTGAAAATGCTCACGATCCAGGGATTCTGAAACCAGGCTTGCACGTTCGCACCAATGAGCGCCACGACAATGCCGGCCACGGTGTAGGTGAGCGTCATGGCAAGCACATAGGTGAGCGACAGGGAGAACGCGCGTGCTGTGGATGGCTTCTGATGCTGTCCTGCAATCAACCCGGCGATGATGGGAATCATAGGCAACACGCAGGGCGTGAAAGTCAGCGCCAGGCCGAGGCCCAGGAACACCAATAGCACCCAGGCGAGGTTGCCGTGGCGGATGAGTGCCGCCAGCCGGCCTTGTTGCGAGACCGGCGAAGTCGCAACTGGCGCGCTAATGGCAGGAGCACCCACGTTCGGAATGGAGGCCACGCCCGATGCGGCGAAGTTGATAGCGATGGTTTTGGTAATGGGCGGATAGCACAAACCCTTGTCGGCACACCCTTGGTAGGTCGCCGTGAGCATGAATTCGCCGGCTTTGCCACTGCGCGTCACGGGGATCATCGCGTCCACCTTGTGACGGTAAATTTCACTGGTGCCGAAGTATTGGTCGCTCTCGATTTCGCCCTGCGGAAAATCCGGTACTCCCAGCGCCGCGTTCGGATCGCTGCTCGCGAAATGAAATTTCTGCCGATACAGGTAATAGCCGTCGGCGATCTGCCAGCTCACCGCCACGGTGCCGGTATCTTTTGCATACGCTGTGAAATGGAACACCTGATCCGGCGGCGGGAAGCCGCTGTCCGGTTTACCGCCCGCCACCAGCGCTGCCAGATCAGGAGGATGAATTCCGGCGGCGGCGAGCGTCAGCTTGAATTGTTTTTTCTGGGGCGGATAACAGAAGCCGAAATCAGCACAGCCCTGATACACCACCTCCAGTAGCAGCGGTCCCGAACCGCTGTATGGAATGCTTGCGGTAACGCCGTTGCGGTAGATTTCCTGGCTGCCGAAAAACTGATCGTGGTGCATTTCCCCGGTGGGAAATTGCGCCGTGCTGAGCGTTATCCCGGGCGTATCACTTATGAACTGGAATTTGTTCTTATAGAGGTAATAGCCGGGCAGGATGTCCCAGTGGGCCATGAGCACACCGTTTTGAGGTTGTACTTGCAGGCGATAGACCTGATCCGGCGGTAGCGGCTGGTTATCGGCGCCGGCGAGCGCCGGCAGCAGGGCCAGCAGTCCGAATAAAAGCGCGATTTTTTTCATGGGGCCCGGGTGTTCTCGGTAAGCCAGTTCAGATAGGCCGGATCACCATAGCTAATAGGCAGGGCGATGATTTCCGGGACTTCGTAAGGATGCAGGGCGCGGACGCGGATTCTCATGGCTTCAAAGCAGGCGGCGGTGGTTTTGATAAGCAGCAAACATTCCGGCTCCCGTCTTACTGCGCCCTGCCAACGATATATAGAAGTGAGGCCGGGCAGCAGATTGGCACAGGCCGCCAGGCTTTCTTCCACCAGCGTCGTTCCAATGTGTTCTGCTGACTCCTGGTCAGGACAGGTACAAAACACAACTATTTGATTCTCATTCATAAATTCTCTATGCCGTTTCACGACCCAGCCCTTGACTCTGCGGGATTCGCCCTTATCATTAGCACTCAGCGCGGTAGAGTGCTAACAAGCATTCAACCGCTGAGTATCAGACCCTAATCCCAAGAAAACATTTCGTGAGGAGAGACTTTCCATGAAGCTGCATCCACTTCACGACCGGGTGATCATCAAGCGCCTGGAGTCGGAAACCAAATCTGCGGGTGGCATTGTCATCCCGGACACCGCCAAAGAGAAGCCCATGAAGGGCGAAGTCATCGCCGTCGGCAAGGGCCGCACGCTCGACAGCGGCCAGGTCGTTGCCCCCACCGTGAAGGTGGGCGACAAAGTCCTGATCGGCAAATACTCCGGTTCGGAGTTCAAGATGGATGACGTGGAATACGTCGCCGTGAAGGAAGACGAAATCATCGCCATCCTGGGCGGCAAGTAATCCCGCATCCCCCATCGAATTCATAGACATTACAGAGGACTACAGCAATGGCTGCTAAAGACGTTAAATTTGGTGACGATGCGCGTCAGCGCATGTTCCGGGGCGTGAACGTCCTGGCGAACGCCGTCAAGGTTACCCTCGGCCCCAAGGGCCGCAACGTGGTGCTGGACAAGAGCTTCGGCGCCCCCACCATCACCAAGGACGGCGTGTCCGTGGCGAAGGAAATCGAACTCAAGGACAAGTTCGAGAACATGGGCGCGCAGATGGTGAAGGAAGTGGCGTCCAATACCTCCGACGAGGCGGGTGACGGCACTACTACCGCCACCGTGCTGGCCCAGGCCATCATGCGCGAGGGCCTCAAGGCCGTCGCCGCCGGCATGAACCCCATGGACTTGAAGCGCGGCATAGACAAGGCCGTGGGCGTAGTGGTTGAAGAGTTGAAGAAGCTCTCCAAACCCTCCGCCGACAACAAGTCCATCGCCCAGGTGGGCACCATCTCTGCGAACGGCGACGTGGCCATCGGCAAGATCATTGCTGACGCCATGAACAAAGTTGGCAAGGAAGGCGTCATCACCGTGGAAGAGGGCTCGGGCCTCGACAACGAATTGGAAGTCGTCGAAGGCATGCAGTTCGACCGCGGGTATCTGTCCCCGTATTTCATCAACAAACAGCAGAACATGAGCGCGGAACTCGAAAATCCGGTCATCCTGCTGCACGACAAGAAGATCTCCAACATCCGCGAAATGCTGCCGATACTTGAGGCCGTGGCCAAGAGCGGCAAGCAGTTGCTGATCGTGGCGGAAGACGTGGAAGGCGAAGCGCTGGCCACCCTCGTGGTCAACACCATCCGCGGCATCGTGAAAGTGGTGGCGGTGAAGGCGCCGGGCTTCGGCGACCGCCGTAAGGCCATGCTGGAAGACATCGCCACCCTCACCGGCGCCACCGTGATCGCCGAGGAAGTCGGCCTGTCGCTCGAGAAGGCCAGCCTCACTGATCTCGGCAGCGCCAAGAAAGTGATCGTGGACAAGGACAACACCACCATCATTGACGGCGGCGGCCAGAAGAAGAACATCGAGGCACGCATCAAATCCGTCAAAGCGCAGATCGAGGAGACCACTTCCGATTACGACAAGGAAAAGCTGCAGGAACGGGTTGCGAAACTCGCCGGCGGTGTTGCCGTGGTCAAAGTCGGCGCAGCCACTGAAATCGAGATGAAAGAGAAGAAGGCCCGCGTCGAGGACGCGCTGCACGCCACACGTGCGGCCGTCGAGGAAGGCGTGGTTCCGGGCGGCGGCGTGGCTTTCGTGCGCGCCTACAAGGCAGTCGCCAAGCTGAAAGGCGCGAACGACGACCAGACCACCGGCATTGCCATCTTGGCCCGCGCCATCGAAGAGCCGCTGCGTCAGATCGTCGCCAACTCCGGTGAGGCACCGGATGTGGTACTCGACAAGGTCGCCAACGGCACTGGCAACTACGGCTTCGATGCTGCGACTGGCGAGTACGGCGACATGGTGGCACTGGGTATCCTGGATCCCACCAAGGTTGCCCGCACTGCTCTGCAGAACGCTGCGTCCGTGGCCGGCCTGCTCATCACCACCGAAGCCATGGTGGCCGAGAGCCCGAAGGAAGAGAAGCCTGCCATGCCCGGTGGCGGCGGTGGCATGGGTGGAATGGGCGACATGGACTATTGATCCGACAGGTATGTCGAAACAAAAACCCCGCTTCGGCGGGGTTTTTCTTTTCTCTAGCACAAAATATATCGCGTGCGCTATCCTTTAGAAGCTCTCTTATGGGCCAACCGGTAGTGACGCATTCGCTGCTACCACGTGATAGTCAACAAAGGAGTAGGGACATGCTTAAGTATTACCGTTTACTTGCTGTTGTACTGGGGATTTCCATCTGTCCGGTGATATGGGCCGCGCCGATTGGTCCCTGGGTGATGCCGGCGATCAAGGCGGGTCCCATGCATCCGCTTCCAAATGCCGCTTTCCAGCCTGACAAGACCACGATCTACAAGGCGGTATTCGGCGTTACCCGTCCGTCCAAGGGTGCCAACGATCCCGACGGTGGTCTGACGCCGGTGGCACGTGCCGTCAACGTCTTCGCTTCCGCTGGGGTACCGCTTGATCACCTCAAATTTGTGGTAGTCATCTATGGCATCGATGGGGGCCCGATGGTTCTCGACAATGTCCACTACAAGAAGAGATTCGGAAAGGACAACCCCGATCTCAAAGTTATCCACGAACTGAAGGCTGCTGGAATCCAGGTGGTGGTATGCGGCCAGGCTTTGGCGGCCCTTGGTATCGAACACAGCTGGGTGGATCCGGATGTGACGATTTCGCTGTCCGCGCTCTCCACCATCCTTATGCTCCAAAACCAGGGTTATGCCATGATGCACTGGGGTTAACAGGAGGCAGGCTCCTGTTTTCGACCAGAGTAGGCTTCAGAAGCCAGAAACAAAAAGCCCCGCGGAAACGTGGGCTTACCGCATGCGGCAAGCGGGCGGCCACTGGCCGCCCAGGAGCGCGGCGCAGCCGGTCAACCCGTCATCCCGGCGAACGCCGGGATCCTGTCATCTCTTACCCCTACTCCACATCGCGGGAGAAGGCGGGGATGAGGGGGAATCTTTGGTGCGTACTCCAGTCGCGGCTGTTCAAGGTTGATGGTGTACCCTGATTCTGTGAATAGACATGCCCGGCGTCTTCGCCATCTTTAAACACACAGGAGAAACCGACATGAGTCTTATAGCGCTGATTCTGTTTCTTATCATCGGTGCGATTGCCGGCTGGCTTGCCGGTCTGGTGGTGAAAGGCCGTGGTTTTGGTTTATTGGGCGATATCGTCGTCGGTATCGTCGGTGCCATCATCGGCGGATACCTGTTGGCGATAATCGGCTTCGTTGCCTGGGGCCTGATCGGCTCGCTCATCACCGCCTTCATCGGCGCCGTGGTGCTGCTTTTTATCATCAAACTTATCAAGAAAGTCTGAGCTTGAGTCAGGGCCTGGCAAAGAAAGCCCCGCATGAGCGGGGCTTTTATTTTCTTTACCTCTTCTCCCCGCTGTGGAAGAAGGTTGGGATGAGGGGGGGATTAAGGTGCGGCAGGGTGTAATGTGATTTAACTGGTCGTGTTCGGAGTCGTTGCTGAGGCGGCCTTGGGAGTTCCAGTGCTCGGCGGTATCCAAGGGTTAATGGGCTAAAAATAAAATATTGATTTTGATGCGGAGAGCAAGCGTGAATGCGAATAGCCCGGAGCGGAAAGTTGAAGATGTCCAACGTGAGCTGCGTGAAGCGATTGATCGTATCGTCACATCCCGTAGTTCTCGTAAGCTTGTCGTTGCAGGTCCTGGAGCAGGGAAGACCACGCTGTTTCGCATACTGCTAGAACAGTCTCCGGGAAGCAGAGAAACGCGACTGGTACTTACCTTCATCAACAATCTCAAACAGGATATGGAGAGGAGTCTGGGCGGCTTAGCCCGAGTCTTTACGCTACATGGCTATTGCCAATCACTACTCCACAGGCATGCAGTATTAAGAACTGGGTTGACTCAAGATTTCGTTTGTCAGCCAGGATTAAATTCCATTGTAAAGTCTGATTGGAGGCATCTATATGGAGCAGAACCCCCAGCCTTTGCGAATCTTATGCGCAACCTAGTTATCGATCCGGCAATAGATTTCTTTATAAGCCGAGCAAACTATTACGACGCTGTTGATTTCGACGATAGCGTTTATCGATCATATTTGGGAATTTCCGCTAACCCTGAAGTGATTAGCGGAATAGACCTTGTTCTTATTGATGAGTATCAGGACTTCAATCGTATGGAAGCTGCTGTAATCGAACTATTAGCACAACAAAACCCAATAGTGGTCGCTGGAGACGATGATCAAGCTTTGTACAGTCAGCTAAGAGGTGCGAGCTGTGATCATATTCGAGCGATCTATATAGGTGATAAATACGAAAAGTTCACTTTGCCATTCTGCATGAGATGTCCAGAGGTAATTGTAAATTCAGTAAATGATGTCATCTCGGCAGCTACGAAGATACATCGCCTGCGTGGGCGAATTGAGAAGCCGTTCCGACACTTTGAGCCTGTCAAAGGTGAGGCTAGCAGGCAATATCCAAACATTGCGTTGGTCACGACAAGTGTACAAAGGCGTAATCCAAACTACTTTGGGAGGTACATTGTTGAGGCGCTAGATCGAATCCCGCATGCAGAGATTGCAGAATCCAGGGACAAGGGCGAACCGACGGTCTTAATAATTGCTAGCAATCCGTATCGTAGGCAGATAGAAGAATATCTCACGTCAACTGATCGTCTGTTTGATGCGAGTTCGAGTGAACCTTCAAAGCTAAGGCGAGAAGAGGGCATAGCAATTCTGAAGGTTAACGAGTCATCAAATTTAGGGTGGAGGATTGTCGGAGAATTTGAAGAGGATGACGTTATAAGCGGGTGGTTACGCGATGCTCAAGTCCGGAGAATAGGTCTCTTTCATGCAGTACCTGCTGAGTATCGAGCTAGAATTCTTGAGGAGGCGGTGCGATGGGAGCCGATGGTAGAAGATATAGATCAAGCTGTAGACCATGGCGGGCCAACGATCAGGGTCACCTCATTTGAGGGCGCGAAAGGCCTTTCCGCCCAACAGGTATTCATCGTCGGCATGCACGATGGGGAGCTGCCGCACGATTCTGATGATGTCAAGGATATTGAAATTTGTAGATTGCTGGTGGGTCTAACCCGGACCAAGAAGAAATGTACACTGCTCAAGACGCGTCGATTTGGCGACGTGAGAAAACGGCCGTCTCCATTTCTGTCCTGGATCGATGCAAGTCGCTACGAACAGATATACGTCGATGCTGCTTACTGGCGGAGAGAATAATCGGAGACAGACGACGGTTAATTTGCTGAGCGCCACCACCGTTCCCCCGGCTCCTTGATGTACTTCCGATAGACATACGGCCAGGGAATGGCAATGGGGAAGATGATGCCCATAAGGCAAGCGACGATGGTTTGCTTTGTGTCTGTATCCACCAGCCCGGCATTGTGTAGCGGCAGCGCGAAGGCGAGAAGCCAGGTGGCTTTCCAGATGAGTTCGAAAAAGAGCAGCGGCAGCATCTTGAGTGGATAACGCAGACCTATGATCGCGAGCACGGCCACCGTTCCCAGGATACTGGACACCACGCCGTTCATGAGCGGCGTGGAGAGCTTGTGATGGACGATGCCCGGCCAGACAGTGAGGCCGAGTCCCACCAGCAGCAGCAAGTAGGTGGCCCGCAACAGATACAAACGGAATGTGGTGACTTCGTTCATGGCGACGTTCCTTGCGAATGCAGTATTGGAGGTTTTCGTCGTTTTGCGTAGAGCTTATCGACAGCGGGCTTGCATCACGCAAGCC
>JBAWFA010000004.1:0-442968 GCA_049591455.1 Gammaproteobacteria bacterium | reverse complement strand
TCAGCCAAAGTGATGTCGCCACTGTAACATGAATGGCGTCGGTGGCGGCAAATGCGCAGGTGGAAGTAAATAATCCGACGTGCAGAATGTAGGTCTTCAGCAGGAGTGATCTTCTTCTACGCAGTAGTGTAATTATTGATGTTCTGTTCACGGTCCTAACGTCTGAGTTAAGCGGTGCGTGGTACGCGCGTCGCTTGCGCGCCATTGTTGGGCAATTGCTCACGGTGAGAAACGCCCACTGTGCGTCGCAATCTGCCATCTGTTACCCCATTCATCCTGGACCATGGCACGACGGTCGCCATAGGGCATGTCCTGAGGCTCTTCGATCGGTTTGGCGCCATGAGCAATCGCACGGCGGAATGCAGCGTCCACGTCCGCCACATAGACGTAGAGAAATGCGCGTGTCGGCTCGCGATCTATCGTGGAACCGACCATGAGAAGAGAATTGCTGATCCAAAGTTCTGTGGGGCGCTCCGCATTGAAGCTGCCTTTTGCGCCAAAAACATCCTTTATGAATGCAACCAGGGCCGCCGGATCGGCAACGGCAATCCTCGGGATCAACCCGGGCCAACCGTCAGGAATGTATGTCTGATTTCCCATGATTATTTTACCCCCAACGCCTGAGTTAGGCGTCACTTTGCTGATTTCTTGAGCGCAGTCACCTCAATCTCGATCCTCATTCTTGGATCAGCTAATCCAGCCGAAATCATCATGGCGGCAGGCCGCACCTCACCGAAATATTTACGAAGCACAGGCCAGCATTGCTCAAACTCAGTTGCGTCTGGAAGAACATACGTGACTCTAACTACGTCACTGAAGCCAGAGCCGGCTTGCTCAAGGGCAACACCGATGTTCTTCAGGCATTGCTCGGCTTGATCTGCAACACCTGGGACGATAGTCATTGTTGAGTAGTCGAAGCCAGTGGTGCCTGAGACGAACACCCAATTACCGTCCACGACCGCACGGGAATAGCCAATCTCATTCTCGAAGGTGGAACCAGAGCTGATGAGCTCGCGAGTCATTAATTCACGCTCAAATTGCGGGGTGGGCTATCTTAACGCCTAATGACTGACACAGCCACGTCGCAAAGTGGCGTCGGCTTGCATGAGTTGTTAGACACTGTCCTTAGACTCCACGACGAGGATACGTGCTTGACCGATTGGATGTGCTACATGTTCCGTACCGACAGAAGCATAGAAGATGTCACCGGTTTCCAGCACGACAGAGTGCTCTTCCCCGTTTTCACGGTAGCGCAACTGGACACGTCCATCCAGGACGGCGAAAACCTCTTGCCCATTATTGACGTGCCACTTGTATGGCTCGTCTGTCCAATGAAGGCGCGTGGTGATTCCTTCCATGTTGGCAATATCGAGTGCGCCCCATGATTTGGCGGCGGTAAATTCTTTGGCTCGAATAATCTTCATAGTGTGGATATGTCTAACGCCTGAATTAGGCCGCACTGTGAGGTGGTGTCGGCTTGAACGAATAGTTAGACCGCAGTTGCGCGTTCACTGACCTGCTGGTGGTTCCCACAGCTCAATCTTGTTTCCATCAGGATCGAGTACCCAGCCGAATTTGCCGTACTCCGAGAATTCCGGCTCGCCAACGACATTGCAGCCCTCGCTGCGCAGTGCAACAAGAAGGGCTTCCAAGTCGTCTACACGGAAATTGATCATGAAAGATGCGGTGCCAGGTTCCATCTTGCTCGTGTCTTCAGCGAAAGGGGTCCAGAGGGTCATTCCTGGGGAGCTATCAGGGCCACCCCACTCAAAAACGGCTCCGCCCCACTCAGAGACGTCCAAGCCAAGGTGGTCGCGATACCACGCATTCAGCGTCTTTGGATCTTTCGACTTGAAGAAGATTCCGCCGATTCCTGTAACACGCTTCATGGTACTCTCCGATTGGGCGGTTATTTATTCTGCGGTCTAAGGCTTGAGCTAAGCGGCATCGGTTTGAATGAATTGTCAGACCTAAGGCTTGCGTGTGAAATCCATAGTCCAGTTGGTCTCCCAGCTAGCTTCATCGTCTGTTGAGAATGCTTGCTCCCATCGTAGAGTGCCTACGCTTGAACTTGACCAAAGAAAGCGACCTTTGATTGCGACTCCATTAAGTGAGTCCTAACTTGAAATAGGCTCGCAGATTCTAGATAATGCTGTCGCCTAATGTCAATTTCATCCGACTTGCCCCCTAAATACTACAAGGCTTAGCGATTGATTCGATTTTTAGAGCAGCCTAAAATCCTTTGTATGAATTTTCCGCCCAGCTCTGCAAAACCACCGAGACTGCTCGATCAAGTACGTGAAAGCTACGGGTGAAGCATTACAGCTTTCGTACCGAGCGGGTCTATATGACGGATAACTTTGACCAGATGCTGAGATTCAGATGCGGCCCCGCGGCGCAGGGCCGCACCTGGAATCAAGTTGCGAAAAACAAAACTACTCAGCTGTAGTTGGACCAATGACGGAGATCACTTGGGAAATGCGATTGGCCGGGAAGCCACCTTGCTGGGCATGCTCTCGAACCATCTTCTCGTTTGAAGCGATGTATACGCAATAGATCTTGTCATCCGTGACAAAACTTTCCAGCCATTGGATCTGCGAACCCATCTTGCTCAGGACGCCACAGGACTTTTGTGAGATTGCCTTGAGTTCTGAAGCCGAGAGTTTTCCGGCACCTGGGATCTCTCTTTCAATTACGTACTTGGGCATGGTCGTTAACTCCTTTTAGCAATATGGAACATATTGGTTCAGGGTCCGCAAGCTCCATTGGGATCGCCGGAATCTTGCGGTCTGGCTTCCTTCTGAAAGGGCTATGAACCGCCCGTATCAACATCACTATTTTGCCGATGGCTTGTAAAAGGTATCAGCATCGGTAGTTGTTGTCGAGAGTGACGGTGGCAGCTGTTGAATGCATGAGCCAGATCGCACCGTTGTGTGGCGACATGCGTATTTCAGCTAAATTGAATTGAATGCATGGATTAATAAGCGCTGTCGTTCAATGTCACTGACCGACCAATATCTCGTTTAAGCGTATAAACGGGTATCATTTAGTATCCTGCCAAGATGGTTCGACCAAGCTCTGGCACTAAGGGTTAACTATGAGCAATACATCCTCCTTTGCCATCGAAGGCGCTGAAAAGCAGCCGCTGAAAGCATTCACCGAAAAGGCGTATCTGGATTATTCCATGTACGTGATTCTGGATCGGGCGCTGCCGCATATCGGCGATGGGCTGAAGCCGGTGCAGCGGCGCATCATCCATGCCATGTGGGAGCTTTCGCTTGATTACCAGGCAAAGCCCAAGAAGTCCGCGCGCACCGTGGGTGACGTGCTGGGCAAGTACCATCCGCACGGTGATTCCGCTTGTTATGAGGCCATGGTGCTGATGGCGCAGCCGTTTTCCTATCGCTATCCCATCATTGACGGCCAGGGTAATTGGGGCTCGGCGGACGATCCCAAGTCTTTCGCCGCCATGCGTTATACGGAAGCAAAGCTGTCCAAGTACGCCGACGTGCTGCTGTCGGAACTGGCCCAAGGCACGGTGGACTGGCAGCCGAATTTTGACGGCACCTTGCAGGAACCAAAGCTGCTGCCGGCGCGGCTGCCAAACGTACTGTTGAACGGCGCCACCGGCATTGCCGTAGGCATGGCGACGGATATTCCGCCGCACAATCTGAAAGAAGCGGCCAGCGCTTGCATTCGTCTGCTGGAAGAACCCAAGGCAACCGTCAAACAACTGTGCGAGCACATCAAGGGGCCGGATTTCCCCACGCAAGCAGAACTCATCACGCCGCGCGCCGAAATCGCACAAATGTACGAAACCGGTAACGGCAGCGTACGCTTGCGCGCGTGCTATACACGCGAGCACGGCGGTGACATCGTGATTACCGCGTTGCCGTATCAGGTGTCCGGCGACAAGATATTGGAACAGATCGCGGGCCAGATGCGCGCCAAAAAGCTGCCTATGGTGGAGGATCTGCGGGATGAATCGGATCACGAAAATCCGACGCGCCTCGTGATCGTGCCACGCTCCAACAGAGTGGATACCGACGAACTTATGGCGCACCTGTTCGCCACCACCGATCTTGAAAAGAGCTACCGCGTCAATCTCAACATCATCGGGTTGGACGGCCGGCCGCGGGTCAAGAACCTGAAAGAGCTGTTGGAGGAGTGGCTAGAGTTTCGGGTGGAAACCGTCACGCGACGGCTGAAGTTCCGGCTGGACAAGGTGGAAAAGCGGTTGCACATTCTCGACGGCCTGTTGATCGCTTATCTGAACCTCGATGAAGTAATCGCCATCATCCGCAGACACGACGAGCCTAAACCGCTGCTCATAAAGCACTTCAAGCTCAGCGACACGCAGGCGGAAGCCATCCTGGAACTGAAACTGCGGCATCTGGCCAAGCTCGAGGAAATGAAGATACTCGGCGAGCAGAAGGATCTGGCAAAAGAACGCGATGTGCTGGAAAACACACTGGGTTCAAAAGTCAGGCTCAAAAAACTGGTGCGGGATGAGCTGGCGGGGGATGCGGAAACCTTCGGCGACAAACGCCGCTCGTTGCTGGTGGAACGCGCGCCTGCAGCCCAGGCGATTGATGAAACCCAGTTGCTGCCCACGGAACCTACTACCGTTATCCTTTCCAAGTCTGGATGGGTGCGGGCAGCGAAAGGCCACGAGCTTGATCCACGGGTGCTGAGTTACAAGGCGGGTGACAGCTTCCTGGCGGCGGCCTACGGCAAGAGCAATCAATCGGCGATTTTTCTGGATTCCACCGGCCACGCCTACACGCTGCCCGCGCACTCGCTGCCGTCCGCGCGCAGCCAAGGCGAGCCGCTCACGGGCAGGCTTTCACCGCCGGACGGCGCCGGCTTCGCCGGTGTATTGATCGGCGAAGCGGAAGACCGCTGGCTGGTGGCGAGCGATGCGGGCTATGGTTTTGTGGTGAAACTCGGGGAACTGATTTCGCGCAACCGTTCCGGCAAGGCCATCCTGCGCCTGTCCAAGAATGCCCGCGTGCTGGTGGCGGCGCCGGTGAAGAGTCCCAAGAGCGATTTACTGGTAGCGGTGAGCAGCGAGGGACACATATTGGTGTTTCAGGTGAAGGAATTGCCAGAACTGGCGCGGGGCAAGGGCAACAAGATCATGGGCATTCCTTCAAAGAAGGCCGCGAGCCACGAGGAATATATGGCGGCCGTGACCTGCGTGCCGGCGGAAGAGGGGTTGGTGATTCTTTCCGGCCAGCGCCACATGACGCTGTCAGCGAAGGAACTGAAAGAGTATGTGGGCGAGCGCGGTCGCCGCGGCCTCAAGTTGCCGCGGGGTTATCGCACGGTGGAAGCGCTGTATCCGGAATCGCGGATGCCGGGCAAAACGATAGCCGGCTGACAGGAACCTTTCCGGAGAAAGGGTTTGGTGGCAATCATCAGCCTGCGGCGATCGGCGCAGGCGCGGTATCCGCCATGATCACTTCGGGTTCCTGGACATAATTGCCCTGGATGTATTCGATGCCGAGCTGGTATAGCACCGCCATGGTTTCAGGCTTTTCCACCTTTTCGGCAACCGTGTGGATTTTCAATTCTCCCGCCCGTGCCACGAATTTCTTGACAATGTCGCGCTTTTCTGCCTCCGTGACCAGGGCCGCCGTCAGGCTGCCGTCAATCTTGAGGTAATCCACGTGTCGGATCAGCCCCAGGGTATGCAGCGGGTTCTGTCCTAGGCCAAAATGCTCGAGCGCAAAACCGCATTGGAGACGGTGCGCGCTTTCCGCGAGTGTGCGTGTGTCGGTGATGTATTTCTCGGCGGATTTTTCCGCAATCTGGAATACCAGCTGGCCGGCCGAGAAAAACACACCGCTTAACAGTTTTTCCAGCCAGGGCAGCAGGGTCTTGTCCGTCAGCGACTGATCGGAAAGCCGTACAAACACACGCGCCGGGCGGTTCTGCTTGCTGCGCTCCTCAACCATTCTGAGGCTGCGCTCAACCACCCAGCGGTCAATGCCGATCATCATGCCGGCGCGTTCGGCAGCCGGGAAAAAGTCCTTGTTCGGGATTTCGTTATCCTGCTCGTCCCGCAAACGCACCAGGATATCGAGGGCCTCGGTAGCGTCACCTATCAGGCTGGCGATGGACTGGTATACGAGCATGAAGCGGTTGGATTTGAGGGCATCGGTAAAACGGCGTTTCCACTCCGCGTCGGTGGCCTGCCCCTGTGCATCCACCTTGGGTGGGGCCCAGCAGACCACCTGGCCACCTTCGCTGGCGCTGGCCTTATGGTAAGCCTCAAGGGCGTGGGCGAAGGCGCGCTCGGCATCCCGATGGTGATCGTCCAGCTGCACATAACCGATGCTGCATGAAAGGCTGGTGGACTTGCCCATGGATTCAAAAATGTGCGCCGCAACTATAGTGCGTAGTTTCTCGGTCCATTCGGCTATCTCCTTCATCTTGTTCCGCGTCATGATGATGGTGAACGCCGCACCACCGAAGCGCGCCAGGATGTCTTCCTGGGAGATGTTTGAGCGGATGATATCCGACAAGCCCTTGATGATGCCGTCACTGGCGATGACGCCGACTTTTTCCGAGACCGCTGAAAAATTGTCCGGCTTGATGAACAGCAGGGCGCGCACCATCGATTTTCTGTCCTTGGTCAATTCCTGGCGGAATACCTCGATAAAATGCACGCGGTTTACGAGTCCTGTCAGCAAATCCAGGTTGCGCGCCGTAGTAAGCTGCTGCACGCTTGCCGCCAGTTTCTGGCTGAGCAGGTCAATTTGCGCCTGGGCCTGGGCCTGGATGTGCGCCTCCGCCTGCTTGAGGCCGCCGTCATTGCGGATGGTGATTTCAAGTGCCGGCTCACCGTCAATTTCGGCCTTGACGATCTCGATGGTTGTGTCAAAGGTCTTGCCATCGGCATGTTTGGCTTTCAACGTGAGAGGCTTGACTGTCTGGCCCTTGCCGGACAGTTTGAGTGCATTCTTGAGGATGTTCTGGGAATCGCCCACGAACAGTTCGAGCACCGGCAGGCTGTCAATTTCACCGCTGGTCTCGTAGCCGAACAACTCCAGAAAAGACGGGTTGACGTTCAGTATGATGCCTTCATTTACATAGGCGATGGAATTCTTTGACTCGTTCATCACCAGATCAATGCGCTGCTCATATTCCTTGAGTACGATGCTTTTCTGTTCGAGATCCCGGGCAAGCTGCAAGACTTCCAGCTCGCGGGATACCGCCGCCCGGAGATGTTCCATCTGATCCATGGAGATCATGTCGCGTGCGCCGGTGTCAATGATTTCCGCCACCAATGCAGATTCGGTGATGTCGCTAAGCGCGATTATTGGAACATTTGGCAGTGCCATGTCGCGCAGCTTGACCACTTCCGGAAAGGACGCGCCAGAAACGCTCATGGAACACAAAATGAGATCCGGTTGTTGTTCCGAAATGCTCTTTTCCGCCATTTCGATATTTGCTGCCCAGAGAGGGCGCACCGGATAGCCGGCCTTGCGCAGCAGGCCGTTAAGCTGCTCCGCTTCGTTCTGTGAAGCAGTGATGACAAGGACGGGCAGGGCGTTCCGCGGCGACAAAATAATCCCTCAGGAATTTTGGCTAAGCTGTTGGAGTTTAATGGTTATTTCTTCTGGATGCACGGGTTCACTGCCCTTCAAGCGGTTTCGGGCAGCGGCCAGGGTGCGTCCGCCAGCGGGACCTTGGAGGGTGCGCCGGGAATCTCGCGCACCAGCCGGGGAACCAGATAGCCCGGTAACCGCGCGCGCAGTCCACCTACAAGCGTGCCGGCTTCGTCTTCAGACACCTCGAAATGAGCCGCCCCTCGTACACGGTCAAGCAAGTGCAGATAATAGGGGACAACGCCGGTCGCGAACAATGCCTCGGAAAGCGCGGCTAGCGTTTCCACGGAATTGTTTACCCCCCGCAGCAGCACCGATTGACTGAACAAGGTTGCGCCGGTCCCGCGCAACTTTGATAAAGCTTCCACGACCGCTGCATCCAGTTCACGGGCATGATTTACGTGTAGCACAACTACTTTCTGCAACCGGCAGTTTCCCAGCCAAGTCAGCAGGGATTCATCCACCCGCGAAGGTAATACGATGGGCTGGCGGGTGTGGATGCGTAACCGTTTTATATGCGGAATCCGTTGTAGGGCGACCACCAGTTCTGTCAGTACCTGATCTGTAAGCGTGAGCGGATCGCCACCGCTCAGGATGACTTCCGAAATGCTTTCGTCCGTGCGCAGATACTCCAGCGCCTCGCGCCAGTGATCCCGGCGCGCCGTCTCGTCTTCATAGGGGAAATAGCGCCGGAAGCAATAACGGCAATGGACACCGCAGGCGCCCGTGGTGATGAGCAGTACGCGGCCATGATATTTGTGCAATACGCCGGGGCGCTGGCGGCTATGGAGGTCGCCCACCGGATCGCTGTCAAATCCGGGCGTGTCCCGGAGTTCCTCGCCCAGTGGCAGCACCTGGTGCAGCAGCGGATCGGCAGCATCGCCCTTGCGCATGCGGGCAACGAAAGCCCGCGGCACCCGCAACGAGAATTGCCTGCCAGCTGTCTGCGCAGGTTCCAGCAGCGCCGGATCCAACTCGAGCATGCGCAAGAGTTCCGCCGGGTCGTGGACGGCGTTAGCCAGTTCAGTCTGCCATTGAGTGCTCATGAGTGGTATTCAGGTTCCGGGTGCTGCCTGCAAAGGAGGGTTGGGGTATTATTACGCCCCTTTTGGCGGCGCAGGCCGCCATTTTGCATCCAACTTGGCAGGAAGAAAATGGCAAGCTACAGCACCAGTGAATTCAAGGCCGGTCTCAAGATCATCATGGACGGGGATCCCTACACCATCGTCGAAAATGAATTCGTGAAACCCGGCAAGGGACAGGCCTTCAACCGCGTCAAGATCCGCAATCTGCGCACCGGCAAGATGCTGGACCGCAACATGAAATCCGGTGAGACCGTGGAAGCTGCCGATGTGACGGATATGGAATTTCAGTATCTCTACAACGATGGCGAGTTCTGGCATTTCATGAACCCGGAGAACTATGAGCAGATGGCTACCGACAAGACCGCCATGGGCGACGCTGGCAAGTGGCTCAAGGGCGAAGAAATCTGCATCATCACGCTGTGGAACGGACGGCCGCTGTCGGTGCAGGCTCCGATGTTCGCCATTCTCAAAATCACCCACTGCGAACCGGGCGTGCGCGGCGACACCGTCAGCGGCGCCACCAAACCCGCGACAGTTGAAACCGGGGCCACGGTGCAAGTGCCATTGTTCGTGAACGAGGGCGAAATCATCAAGGTGGATACGCGCAGCGGCAAGTATTCTGCGCGGGTAAAGGAGTGAGGAGTGAGGGGTGAGACAAGCAGCTCAATGGATGCCCACAGCAAGTCTCACGCATCTCAAGCTGCGCGCCGAGCTGCTGAAGAAACTGCGGGCATTCTTCGAGGCTCGCAGCGTTCTCGAAGTGGAAACGCCGGCCTTGTCCCACGCGGCCGCCACCGACAGGCATCTCGCGAGTTTCCGTGTGGGAAACCCGCATGGCGGATTTCTGTATCTGCACACCTCGCCGGAATTTCCCATGAAGCGTCTGCTGGCCGCCGGCTCGGGCGACATTTGGCAACTGTGCAAGACATTCCGCGCCGGCGAAGCCGGGCGGCTGCACAATCCAGAGTTCACGATGATCGAGTGGTATCGGCTCGGGTTCGATCACCTTCGTTTGATGCGGGAAGTGGCCGAACTGATTCGATCATTGGTTCCAACCGTGCAGGAATCCCCGGAATACCTGACTTACCGTGATGCCTTCCGGCAGCATGCCGGATTCGATCCATTCAGGGCGGACAGGCAAATCTGCATCCAGGCCTTGCGCGATTCAGGCAAGACCGTGCCGGCCGCAAGCGCATTGGATGACGATGGCTGGCTGGATATGGTAGCCGGGGAAATAGTGTATCCGGCGCTTGGCAGGGGACATCTCACATTCGTGTACGACTATCCCGCGAGCCAATCGGCGCTGGCGCGGATACGTCCGGATGATCCGCCGGTTGCGGAACGCTTCGAGGCATTTCTCGACGGAGTGGAGCTGGCCAACGGCTTTCACGAACTGGCCGATGCGGACGAACAACGGCGGCGATTCGAAACAGACTACAGTTATCGCCGTACCCACGGCCTGTCGGACATGCCAATGGATGAAAATCTCATTGCGGCGTTGGAACACGGCCTGCCGGAATGCGCCGGCGTGGCGCTTGGATTTGACCGCGTGGTAATGCTTGCAGCTGGCACGCGTTCCATCGAA
The DNA here is from genome assembly GCA_049591455.1 of Gammaproteobacteria bacterium. Lineage (GTDB taxonomy): Bacteria > Pseudomonadota > Gammaproteobacteria > Natronospirales > REEB76 > REEB76. The sequence continues at coordinate 432,682 of JBAWFA010000004.1, read as the reverse complement.
GAAGTGATTGGGTTTCCATTTGAACGTGCATAAATTAAGCGCGCCGATCCTCGGGGCATCATCGGAAATTCCATTGTGCCTCTTAACTTCCGCCCTGAGTTGCACCTTTCGTTTTTGAGGCAGCCTGCAAGTATGTGGGTTCTGCTTCGACGTAGACGTACTCGGCAGCGTAGGACAGCAAGTCCTGCAAATCCGCCGGAGCCCCGCTGAAAGTTCGGGCCGCAAAGCCGGTGCCGCGTACCGTAAGGGCAATCTGTTTATCCTGTTCTACCACCTCCCCGCTGATCTGGATCTGATGGCCAAGCCAGCTGTGCAGCGTGCGCCGGATATCACCCAGGGAGACATGCACATCAGGTACCTGCAGCTGGATGTTATTCATCCATGCACCCTGCAAAGATCGCGATTCCGGGGAACTGAGCGCGCTTGCCTGCAGGATCTGCAGCTGATCGAGAAACTCGCTTGCTACGACGGTGCCATTTTCACCGGCAGCGACAAACTTGGGCGGTACCTGAAACTGGTTAACCACCACTGAGTGATCAGTAGCAGCAGAATAGACCGCATATACAATGCAGCCAAAAATCGCCAGTGCGACAATGCTCAGCACGGCCTGATAGATTGTACGCAGATGCTCATGCCGGTGTTGCGCACGAAATTGAAGGTGCTGAGTATGCAATGCATAGTTCTGGAGTTTGAGATTCTCCGCATGCAGATCATGCAGGGCGGCCTCGCGTTGGTTGCGTTCCCGCTCAATATCAATCCGTTCTCGTTGACCTTTCGCCAGAGCAATCCGTTCTTCCAGATATGCAGCGGCACGCGTCTTCATCTTGGGATCCTGTGCCAGTTTATCCATGGGCGGGTCCTCTGAAAAATCCGGATCGCTCTTGTCTGTCTCGTGTCCCATATTATGATTCCCGTGAGTTTTTATGATGCGGGTTAGCCGGTCTGACCCAATAACGTTGCCAATGTTGTCTGTTCCGCGGCGCTGAGGCTTTCCGAATTATTCTGCGCGGATTGGTAGTGGCTCATGGCATCTTTGTGTTTGCCGAGCTTGTCGAGCGCTTGTCCCCAATGCAGTTCGAGCGCGCCCCAGCTGGGGGCGTATTTTGACGCTGCGGCGTATTTCTGGGTCGCTTCTTTATCGCTGCCTTCGGCGGCCAGGGCCTCGCCCCAGTGTTCCAGCGGATCACACCAGTGCGGGCCGCGCTGGTTGGCTTGCTGGAATTTCACGATGGCATCCTTGTAATCCCCGTGACGCACCAGGGCTTCCCCCCAGCTTTCATAGGCCATTGGCAAGGACGGCGCCAACGCCACGGCAGCGGCATAATCTTTCTGTGCTTGTAGCCAATCACCGCGATGGTCTGCGATGTCGGCCTTGAACCGATAACAATCCACGAAGTGGCCGCCTTTTGCAATTGCCGCATCGGCCTTGTCCGGACGACCAGCCAGTTCCTCGGCCAATCCCAGATAACAAGCCGGGTTTGTAAGGTAGTCAACCCACAGTGCCGGGTACTGGGTGAGCATCGCATCGGTTGTTTGCAGATCGCTTGCCGCCTGTGGATAGTTCTGCTGGTCCAGCGCCAGGAGACCCTGTACGAAATCGGTCTCGGCGATTACAAAATGATCGCTGCCGGCGCCGGGTGACGTCTGCGCGGTAAACAGGGCCTGCCGGTCCGCATGCATGCGCGCCAGCATCTCGGCATCCGGCGGCGCATCCTGGCCGGTGGTTGAACCCTGGCCGCCGTGGGCAGCTTCGTCGGTCAAGAACCCCTGATGTACCGCTGGCAGATCCATGCCCAAGTAATCTACAGGCTGATAATTGATTTCGGGCACGTATGCGGCAAACCAGGAACCACGGCGCGCAGCGTGCTCAAAGCTAGTACCGGTCTGGTAAGCCGCCTCCTCTTGAGCCAGCAATATCTGTGTGTCCATCAGGTTGCCATAGGCAATCCAGAAATGAGGATCGAGGCGAATAGCTTCGCGATATTTATCCACGGCGGCAGCATACTGGTTCAAATCCGTGAGTCCAATCGCCCAGGCATTAAGAAGCCAGGGTTTTTCCTTCGCCGAAGCCGTGGAAAATGCCGTCTGTACCAAAGCGATGGATTCCGCATCCTGACCGTTGTTTTGCAGATAGGTGGCAAACAGATACGGTTCGGACTGACCATAGACATAACCGGCAGCTTGGGTAAGCAAAGTGGCCAAGTCCGTGGTCGCGCCGGTGAAGGTTTTGGCGGCAAAACCGGTGCTGCGCACGGTTAACGCAATCCGGTTGTCCTGCTGTACCACCTGGCCGTTAATCTGGGTTTCATGGCCGAGCCAGGCGTGTAACGTACGACGGATATCGCCCAGCGAGACACGCACGTCCGGCACCTGCAACTGGATATTGTTGCTCCAGGCGTCCTGCAGCGCTGGTCCCGCCTGGGATGTGCGCGCGGAGGCCTGCAGAGTTTGCAACTGGTCGAGGAATTCGCCCGCTACCACCGTGCCGCTGTTGCCGGCGGCATCAAACGACGGCGGCACCTGGAACTGGTTAACCACCACCGATCGGTCGGTGGCGGCGGAATAGATCGCAGAGATAATGATTCCCAGGACCGCCAAGGCAATCAAACTCAGGACACCCTGATACACGGAACGCAGGCGATCGTGCAGCCGCTGGCTGCGCAACTGTTTATGCTGCGCACGCAAGGCCTGGCTCTGGAGTTTCAGGTTCTCAGTGTGCAGATCGTGCAGCGCAATCTGCTGATCCAGGTACTTGATGACTCTTTCTTTGGTCTCCGGATCCTTGCCGGCTTCGCCCATGGCAAGTGATACAGCGAAGCCATTGTCTGCGCCGTGCGACTCATCGTTCATGGATTGCCCCAGTCGGCCGTTTGACCGGGCGCTAGCATACTCCGAGGGGTGTGCCGGGTTAATCCCCCTTCCCGGGAACACTTTTTCATAAAGGAAGGTAGAAGAGGATGCAGCGGAATTCAGCTAGCTTTGGCGCCCAGATCCCGAGCGGGCCAGGAACACCCCGTAAATGATCGCGTTGATGGCAACGACAAATGCACCCAGGAAAATCTGGATATGCGCGGTGAGATGGGCGGGATAGAGAATCGGCAGCAGATAATGCATCACGAAATCGCCGTGGTAGGTGGCGACGCCCGCTTTTACACGCAGCCAGCTCTCCAGATAGGTAAGCGGGCAGATCCAGTGAGTGAATTCCACCAGCGCTCCCCAGATGATGGCCGGCAGATGCAGAAACACGATCCACCACCGGTAAAACAGCAGCAATCCACCGGCCACCACAAAGAGCACAAACGCGAAGTGGATGACAACAACCAGGTCTGACAGCAACAAATACAGCAAGGCTGTTTCTCCGCCGCGGGCCTGCGGACAAGAACCCGAACCGGCAGAGGTCTGCTGATTAGGGCACGCTTGAATAATTCAGTTCGTGCCAGGCTCCCCGGCTTTACTCGCGGCGAACGGAAAATAAATCAGGGATTCCCCGAATGAGTTCGTGCGAATTTCTATTTGAGGTGATCCGCCAGGCTGCCATCTTTCGCCAGCATGCTGGCCAGATCTTCAGCGTGTTCCTCCTCCATGGCCAGGATGCCTTCCATCATGCGCCGCGTGGTGGAATCGTTGGTGCCCAGATAATTGACTATCTCTCGATAGGTATCTATGGCGATACGTTCGGCCACCAGATCTTCCTTGATCATGTCTACCAAGTCTTTTCCTTCGGCATATTCGGAATGACTGCGGCTCAGCAAGCCGGTAGGTGAGAAATCCGGCTCGCCGTCGAGTTGCACGATGCGCTGGGCGATCTGATCGGCATGACCCTGTTCCTCATTGGCGTGCTGCAGGAATTCCTGCGCGACGCTGTCCGCGTGGATGCCGCTGGCCATGAAATAATGACGTTTGTAGCGCAACACGCAAACGATCTCAGTGGCCAGTGAGTCGTTCAGGAGTTTGAGCACGATCTCGCGATCCGCCTTGTAGCCTTCGGTCACGGCGCCGCGCTGGATGTGCTGGCGTGCGCGCTCGCGGATGGTTTTAATGTCGGTCAGAAAGGGGTTTTTGCTCATGGCGATATTCTCCGTATTTTCGGGTTGGTCTCAAAGTGCCAGCATTCTTGCCCAAGCGTTGCGGCATTTTCAGAAATGCATAAAAACAGCCATACATATTATAAGCCTCAATCCTGACAAGCTGCCTGTGTGCGCATATTGACAGATGCAATCAATGACACTTAACTGTGCTTTATGCAGTTCCTCAACCGATTCAGGGAAGCTTTGGTGTTCACGCCGGGGTCGGTACCGTGGCGGCGTATGGCGCAGTTTGGCGCGAGCGTCGCGCTGGCGCTGACCGCGGGCCTGGTGTTGGGTACGCCTGGCGGCGCCGCCATTGCTGCATTTGGTGCCATGTATGTGTTCTTTCTGGATTTCGGCGGACCGCTTAATTACCGCTATCCAACCATTTTGTTGGGATTGATCGTTATCCTGCTGTGCGCGATCTTGGGACGTGTGCTCCACGGCTTGCAATGGGAGAAGATCGCCGCGGTTTTTATCCTGAGCTTTATCGCCGGTGGCAGCAATGCGGCCGGTCCGCGCATATTGCAGGTGCTGCGCTATGGTGCAGTGGCCTTGCTGGTATGCGCGGTGCTGCCGGACATCAGCGTGGCATTTCTGCCTTATGTGCTGCTTGGCGCTGGCATCGGTTTTGCGGTCACGCTGGTGGAGGATGGATTATTTGGCTGGCCGGCGCGCACGCAGCCGGGTTCACTATGGCTGGAGACGCGCAGGATTCCCGATTATCATCGCGTGCAATTCCGCTTTGCCTTTTGGTATGCGTTGGTAGCTGCGGCCGGATTGCTGGGCGGCGAGCTGCTGGGTGCGAGCCGGCCCTATTGGATCTGCATTACCACGCTCTTCGCGATGCAACCGGACGCGGCTCTGAGCCTGGCGCGAATGTTCCAGCGCATCATCGGCACGCTGATGGCGGTGCCGGTCACGGCACTGGCCATCGAGTGGAGCCATTCCATTTGGCTGGTGGCGGCGGTGGCTGTGGTTATGGCGTTCATTGTGCCCTATGGATTTGCGCGCAATTATTGGTTCGGCTGTGCGGCGATCGTGGTGTTTGTGATCGCCGTGCTGGATTTGGTGTATTTCTCTCAAGGCGGCGCGATGCCGCTCCTGTGGATGCGCGTGTATGAAACTATTCTGGGGTGCGTCCTGGCCTCGGCGGGCACGTTCATCGCTTTTCCGGAAGTATGGCGGCCTCGCAAACGCGCCGCTGCTGGATGAATTTGAGTACAATGGCTGTGGATGAATGTCATACAGCCGGATAATCCGCATGTTTGAATTGAAAGCAATCCGAGCCGCAAGCAGGCGTGATCTGTACGAAGACCTGACTTTGCAGGCACGCGGATTGGTGCATGATGAACATGACTTGATCGCCAATGCGGCGAACTTTTCCGCGTTGCTGTACCACGCGCTGCCGGATGTGAATTGGGTGGGTTTTTATTTCCTTAAGAACGGCGAATTACTGGTAGGCCCGTTCCAGGGCAAGCCCGCGTGTGTGCATATTCCGCTGGGCAAGGGTGTATGTGGAATTGCAGCGGAGAGACGCGAATCCATCGTGGTGCCGGACGTGAACAAGTTTCAGGGCCACATCTTTTGCGATGGCATCTCTTTGTCGGAAGTGGTGGTGCCGTTGGTGAAAGAAGGCAAACTTCTGGGAGTGCTGGATATTGATAGCCCGAAGCTGGCGCGCTTTGATGAAGAAGATCGCGTCGGCTTGGAAAGACTGGTTGAGGTTTTTCTGGACGCGCTGCGCTAGGTCAGCAGCGTGCCGATGCTCTGGCCCATGCGCACGCTGGCGCCGGCTGTCAGTTCCGCATTCCAGCGCACGTGATTCAGGCCAAACAGCAGAATCACTGTGGAGCCCATGTTGAAGCGGCCCATTTCCGCACCTTTCCTGAGCGTCACTTCATCGCCCTGATATTTCCACATGCGAACTTTCTTGCCGCGCGGCGGCGTGATTTCGCCCGCCCACACGGTTTCGATACTGGCGACATTCAGGGCGCCCACAAGCACCAGCGCCATGGGCCCGACAAGCGTCTCGAATACCGTTACCACCCGTTCATTGCGAGCGAACAAATTGGTCACCGTGCGCGTGGTCGGCGGGTTGACGCTGAACAGATGGCCGGGAATATGCCGCATGTGCCGCAAAACGCCGTCCAGCGGCATATGGATGCGATGATAGTCGCGCGGTGAAAGATACAGCGTTGCGAATTCGCCGTTCGCAAAATCGCTGGCCAGAGTGGCATCCGCCAGCAGTTCCCCGGTCGTAAACCCGCGATCCTTGGCCTGGAAGATGAAATTACGCTCGATGTTTCCGCATTGGCTGACGGAACCATCCACGGGACAGGCAATGGATTTTGGTTCCGAAGCAATCGGACGCGCATTTTCGCGCAGTGCGCGGGTGAAAAAGGCATTGAAGCAAGGATAAGAATTACTGTCAGGCTGCGCGGCCTCGCTCATGTCCACGCGGAAATGCCGGATAAAACACCGGATCAGCCAGCTTTTGATCGCGGGAGTCTCGATACGTGTAAGCCAATGGACCGTACGCGAGACTGCGTGCTGCGGCAATAGATACTGCGAGCCGGTTTTCAGCCAATCTGAAAAAGAAGCTGTTGTTTCATCCATGCAACGAGTCTTGTTCAGCTTTGGGGCTGATCACTACGCACCGGCGCCATGATGGTGAGAGATGAATGATCGGAAAAATTCAGGGTCAGCGTCACCAGGTCGCCGTCGAAGAGTTGCTTGACCGGTTTCATGAGCATCAGGTGATACCCGCCGGGCGCGAATACCACACTTTTGTGGGCGGGAATGCCGAGATTGACCACCGGTTCCATGCTCTCCATGTCGCCATGTTGCACGCTCTTGTGCACCATCACCGAGCCAAAATCCGGGCTGGTAACGCTGGCGAGCGTGAGCGTTTGATCGGAGAGATTTTCCAGGGTGAGATAGCCGGCCATGACACTGACGCCCGGCGGTGCTTCGCGGATCCACACATGACTCGCAGCCACGGCTGGCCCGTCAGCGTGACTTACGAGCGGCATCAGGGAAAGCGCCATGAACAAGGAAATGAATATTCTGCGCAGCATCAGCGGTCTCCGTAGTAGTTGACGATAGCCCGGTAATCAGCAGTCATGCGTTCAGGAATGAGGACTGGGGTGTAGATGGCGGCCACCTTGCCTTTCGGATTGATGAGAAATATCACCGAGGAATGGTCCACACTGTAATTTCCGGACTGATCCGGCGGATCATAGGAAAACGCCACACCCAGCGGGTCGGCGAGAGCATGCAATTGATCCACTGAGCCGGTTATGCCGATGAAAACCGGGTTGAAAAAATGAACATATTCTTTGAGCAGCGCCATAGTGTCGCGTTTCGGGTCCACGGAGATGAAATACACGCGAGGCTGTTCTGCAGATGGCAACTTTTCAAGTTGGACCATCATTTTGTTCAGGTCCGTGAGGGTCGTGGGACACAGATCCGGGCAATGGGTGTAGCCGAAATACAGAAAGCTCCAGCGGCCTTCAAGATCGGTTTTGGTGAAAGGTGCATTGTCGTCGGCTTCAAGATTGAAGGCCGTCAAAGGCTTGGGCGGATTCAGCAGCAGGGCAAAGGTTTTTGGCACCGCCGCCGGACGCCCCAGGGTCCAGTAGCCGACACCCAGGCCGATAATAATGGCCACAATTGCGGCTGCGATGTAGAGCGATATCCGTTTGATATCCATGCACGGATTATGCCACGCCACGATAGCCGCCGGGTAATTCGTTTATCATACGCACTCAGGTTTCGAGGAGCGTGCGTGGAAAAATTTGAGGATATCAACGGCAGACTGCGCACTCTGGCGGATTTTATCCGTTTTGGTGCGAGCGCATTCAATCGTGCGCAACTGCATTTTGGCCACGGTACCTCCAACGCCGTGGACGAAGCGCTGAATCTCGTGTTGCACGGCGTGCAGCTGGATCACGACATTCCGCCCTGGCTGTTGGAGACGCAGCTCACCGATGGGGAGAAACGCGTCATCTATGATCTGCTGCGGCGGCGCGTGGAAGAACGCAAACCCTACGCGTACATAACCAATCACACGCGCTTCGCTGGACTGGATTTCTATGTGGATGAGCGGGTGCTGGTGCCGCGTTCGCCCATCGCCGAACTCATCGAGGGGAGCTTCGAGCCCTGGATAAAACCTGAGCGCGTCATGCACGTGCTGGATCTTTGCACCGGCAGCGGCTGCATCGCTATCGCCTGCGCTCATGCGTTTCCCGAGGCCAGGGTGGATGCGACGGATATTTCAACCGATGCACTGGACGTGGCCCGCATCAATATAGATCGACTGCAAGTCAGCGGGCAGGTGAAACTGCACCAGGCGGACGTGTTCAAGGGGTTACCACCGGCGGTCTACGACATAATCGTCAGCAATCCGCCCTATGTAGATGCCGAAGATATGGCAGCACTCACCGATGAACATAAGCAGGAACCGGCATTGGGCCTGGCGGCGGGCAAAGATGGCCTGAATATCGTTCGCCACATCCTGGAGGCTGCGCCGGCATATCTCGCACCGGACGGTATCCTGGTGGTGGAAGTAGGCAACAGCCGCTGGTCGTTGGAGCGGGAATTTCCCGAAGCGCCGTTTACTTGGCTGGAGTTCGAGCGCGGTCAGGCAGAGGTGTTTCTGCTGAATGCTGAACAAGCGAAGGCATTGCAGAAAACTGGAAAACGGGTCCAGCGTGTCCGGTAATACGTTCGGAAAACTTTTCACGGTCACCAGCTTCGGTGAAAGCCACGGTCCGGCGCTTGGCTGCATCGTGGACGGTTGTCCGCCAGGGATGGAATTGAGCGCCGCGGATATCCAGCGCGAGGTGGACCAGCGGCGCACCGGCACGTCGCGTCACACTTCCCAGCGCCATGAGGCGGATCAGGTGGAAATCCTTTCGGGGGTGTTTGAGGGCCAGACCACCGGCACGCCCATTGGACTCCTTATAAGGAATACAGACCAGAAGCCGAAAGACTACGAGGCCATCCGGGATAAATTCCGGCCTGGCCACGCGGACTACACCTATTTGATGAAATATGGCCTGCGCGATTATCGCGGTGGCGGCCGTGCCTCGGCGCGGGAGACGGTGATGCGCGTGGCGGCCGGCGCCATTGCCCGCAAATACTTGAAAGACCGGTACAGCGTGACGATCCGCGGCTGGCTGGCACAGCTCGGATCGCTGATCCTGGATGCGAAGGATATGGATGCCGTGGAAAGCAATCCGTTTTTCTGCGCCGATCCTTCGCGCGTTCCTGAACTTGAGGTCTATATGGATGCCTTGCGCAAATCCGGTGATTCCATCGGCGCGCGGGTCACGGTCATGGCGCGGGGCGTGCCGTCCGGTTGGGGTGAGCCGGTATTCGACAAGCTGGATTCGGACATTGCATCCGCCATGATGGGCATCAATGCCGTGAAGGGTGTGGAGATCGGTGCAGGGTTCGCGGCCGTGACCCAGAAGGGCAGTGAACATCGCGATGAGATGACGCCGCATGGATTTCTCTCCAATAACGCCGGCGGCATCCTCGGTGGTATTTCCACCGGCCAGGATGTGCTGGTGAATATCGCCATCAAACCCGCTTCCAGCATCCGGCTTACGGGCCGCACTATTGATGTACGCGGTGAGCCGGCCGAAATCAGCGTGCACGGGCGGCACGATCCCTGCGTCGGCATCCGGGCGACACCCATTGCCGAAGCGATGCTGGCGCTGGTGCTCATGGATCACGCGTTGCGTCAGCGTGCGCAAAATGCCGATGTAGTTCCTTCCTTGAAACCGATCCCGGCAAAAACACGCTAGAATCATCCGCGAATCTTCTTGATCATTTCCCGGGGCTAGCATGAAAACATTTGATTTGGCCGTGGTCGGTGCCACAGGCGCCGTGGGAACAGCAATGCTGGAAATCCTGGCGGAACGCAAGTTCCCGGTGGGCAAGGTGTATGCACTCGCCAGCGAACGTTCCGCCGGCAAACGTGTGGAGTTCAATGGGACCCGGTTGAAAGTCGAAGATCTGGCGAAGTTCAATTTCTCCGGCGTCCGGATTGGTCTGTTTTCGCCTGGTTCAAAAATCTCCGAAGAATACGCACCAAGAGCCGCGGCCGCCGGTTGCGTGGTGATAGACAACACTTCCCGTTTTCGCTACGAGCCGGATATTCCGCTGGTGGTGCCGGAAGTGAACCCGGAAACGCTGGCGCAATACAGGAATAGAGGCATCATCGCCAATCCGAATTGCTCTACGATTCAGATGGTGGTGGCGCTCAAACCCATCTATGACGCGGTGGGTATCGAACGCATCAATATCGCCACCTATCAATCGGTATCCGGGGCGGGCGGACGCGGTATCGAAGAACTGGCTCGGCAGACGGCCCAGCTGCTGAACGGCAAAACGCTGGAGTCGAAGAAGAGCGACAAGTTTCCCAGGCAGATCGCTTTCAACGTCGTGCCGCATATTGATGAATTCCAGGAGAACGGCTACACCCGGGAAGAGATGAAGATGGTGTGGGAAACCCGCAAGATACTGGGCGACGAGTCCCTCCGGGTAAACGCCACGGCGGTCCGGGTGCCTGTATTCCATGGCCATTCCGAAGCTCTGCATATCGAGACCCGGGACAAGATCACCGCCCTTGAAGCTCGGGAGCTGCTTCGGAACGCCCCCGGGGTGGAAGTTCTGGACGAGCGCCGGGCGGGGGGCTACCCCACGGCCGTGACCGAGGCCGCCCGCCGGGATTCGGTATTCGTAGGCCGCATCCGCGAGGACCTTTCTCATCCCCGGGGGCTGGACTTGTGGGTGGTATCCGACAACATCCGCAAGGGGGGCGCCCTGAACGCCGTCCAGATAGCGGAGTTGTTGGTAAAAAGCTATTTATAAGCTATAGTTAGCCGAATCTTGTAAAGAGCATTCTGAGCTGTAAATGACAATACAGTTTATCCCGCTGGGGCTTATTAAAGACCCCTCCGGGCGGATTAGTTGGGGAGCAACGATGAGCAAGAAGCTGGCGTTTGTCTTGGTCTTCGCTTTCGCGATTTTGCCGCTTGCGGCAAACGCGCTGGGTCTTGGTGAAATCAAACTCAATTCCTCCCTGAACCAGCCCTTTAGTGCGGACATTCCCGTCGTGGGCGCGGCCTCCGATGAGGTCAACAGCCTGCATGTCAAAGTCGCGAGCGCCCAGCAATTCCAGCAGGCCGGCATTCCCATGGCCGATGCACTAAATCAGTTGCAGTTCCAGGTAATGCAGGGTCCAAACGCTACCGCCTATGTGCATATCAGCAGCAGCCAGCCATTCCGCGAACCGTTTGTGGATGTGCTGGTGGACGCTACCTGGGATAACGGCGAACTTATTCGCGAATATACGGTTTTTCTGAATCCGTCCAGTTTTGAAAGTGCTGTCCCGGCGGCTCCCTCACCCGCGCCTGCCCAGCCGGCCGCTTCGGCCCCGGTAGGCACGGCTGCGCCGGCTCCCCCGCCTGCGGCGCCTGTTGCGGCGCCAGCCGTTCAGCCGCAGTCAACCCCACCCACGATCGCGCCCGTGGTGTCCGCCGGGAATGCGGCCTTGGGCGGCAATTACGGCCCCATCCATCGCGGCGAGACCTTGTCCGAGATCGCTCTGCGCATGCGTCCACAGGGCGTGACGCTCAATCAGATGATGATCGCGATTTACCGTGCCAATCCCGAAGTCTTCATGCACAACATCAATCTCATGAAGGCGGGTTATGTGCTGCGGATTCCCACCGCCGATGACCTCCAGGAAGTAAAGGTGGCGGAAGCCAATTCAGAGGTGCGGACACAGATTGCCGAATGGCGCAGCAGCCGAGGTCTCGCCACGGCGAACAAGATCCCTTCCGCTTCCAATGCCGAGCAGCCCTCTTTGCAACTGGTGGCGCCATCATCAGCGGCCCAGACGGCTGAAAATCAGGTGCCTGGAGCCGTAACCGGCACAGGCGCGGCTGCCGGAACCAAGACCACGGCTGCTGCAAGCAACACCGCAGCAGCCACAGTTGCAGCGCCGGTTTCCACTACAACTTCTCACGCACCCATCGCAATCGCAAACAGTAGCTTGGCGGCAGTGCAGGGCCAAGCCAGCAAGGAGAACAAGCCGGCGGCTCAATCCAAGGTCACGCCATTCGTGCCGGAAAAACCGGCGGTCGCCAAGCCATTTCCCAAGCGCGTAATTACCCCGGTTCAACCCGCCGCGTCGGGAAGTTTGCTGGGTTCCTTGACCAATCCCATCATCATCATTCTGATCATCGTCGTGATTGTGCTGATCATCATCGGCGTCATCGTGAAGAACAGGCGTGCCGGCTCGACACCGGTAGGCGGCAACCCCATCCGGAGCAAAACCAAGGCGCCAGTGGCCGAAAGCGCCGATTGGGGAAATGAAGAAAAAGCCGGTCTGAAGGACGTAACGGCCAACAATGCTGCAGGCACGCGCGGCAAATCCGGCCAAGCTGCTGGCGCCGCGGCTGCGACGGCGCCTGGTGTGACCACCACGCTCAAGCTGGATGAAACCGATCCGATAGCGGAAGCCGATTTTCACATGGCCTATGGTCTGTACGATCAGGCGGCGAGTGTGCTCAAGAAAGCTCTGAATCAGGATCCGGGCCGGCGTGATTTGAAAATGAAACTGCTGGAGGTGTATTTCACCGCCGGTGATCGTGCCAACTTTGTGGAGATTGCACGCGGCCTGCGTCAGGAAATGGGCGCATTGCCCGACAAGGATTGGGAAAACATCGCCATCATGGGCCGTCAGGTGGCGGCCGATGAACCTTTATTCTCGGGCGATGCTGCTGTAGGCACCGCCGGTTCGAGCATTGATATTCCTCTGGACAGTGGCGGCACGGGTACGGCTGTGGGGACTGATTTGGACCCTCTCGCGGGTGCGTTTGAAGGCGTGCGGGCTGTGACTCTGCCCGAGAGCTCCCGCCCAACCCCATCTGCCGACAGCCATGTCGTGGACTTTTCCCTGCCGGACATAGAACCGACGCCTGCCAAGGGCAAAGGCGCTTCCAGGCCGGCGTCTGCCCAGCCAGCCGCCGTTACCATGGAACCCCCGGCGCCAGCCAGGAAGCCCGCGGCGAAAGTCGGCGTGTCCACCGTAACAGCAGATTTCGGCACCGATTCCCAGGTGGAGTTCGACAAGGCTTTGAAGGAGCTGTCGGATTTCGTCAATACCAATGTGCCACCCCAGGAAGAAGGCGCGCATGGCGGCGCGGCCACCACGGGCGCAACACTGTCGCTGGCGGCGGATGCCGATATGGTTGGCACCAGCATAGGAACAGGCAGCGGTACGAATGTAGGTGAGGAGACCACTGGCCTCAATGAAATAGGTACCAAGCTGGATCTGGCCCGTGCCTATATAGATATGGGTGATGCGGATGGCGCCAAGAACATTCTCCAGGAAGTGATGGAGGAGGGCGACAGCCAGCAGAAACAGGAAGCCCAGAAACTGATGCAGCATCTCGCCTGACCAGCGCATGCCGCACCGCATGATGCGGGGCGGTATTCCATTTCGTTCATTCCTTTGTTTGTTGCCGTCGTCTGCAAGCCATGGCGCAGATTTTCTCTATCTCCCTGTTATTGCGGTCCCGTTCTCATGACGGTGCAAGTTTATGACGCGTCTGGCGCTGGGTCTTGAATACGATGGCACCGAGTTCATGGGCTGGCAGCGCCAGACCCACACCGGCCGCACCGTGCAGGGTTGTCTTGAGAGCGCGCTCTCGAAAGTCGCCGATCACCCGGTGGAGGTCAGCTGTGCCGGCCGGACCGATGCGGGCGTGCACGCCACCGGTCAGGTGGCGCATTTCGACACATTTGCGGCGCGTAACCTGCGAGGCTGGCTTTTGGGGCTCAATTCCAATCTGCCGAAAGACATGGCAGTGAATTGGATCAGGGAGGTGGCGGAAGAGTTTCACGCGCGTTTTCGCGCACGCGCGCGCCAGTATCGCTATTCCATCCTCAATCGACTCACGCGGCCCGCGGTGGCGCGCACGCAAGCGTCCTGGGTTCATCGCCCACTGGACGAAACGCGAATGCAGGCTGCGGCCGGGCACCTTCTGGGCGAACACGATTTTTCCGCATTTCGTGCGGTGGAATGCCAAGCCCGTTCGCCGGTGCGCACGCTCCACCGGCTGGACGTGTGCCGTCAAGGCGAGCAGGTGCTGATAGACGCGGTGGCCAACGGCTTTTTGCACCACATGGTGCGCAACATCACGGGTGTGCTGATCGCCATCGGCGAAGGCAAGCGCGAACCGGATTGGGCGCGGCAGGTGCTGGAAGGTCGTGACCGTACTCTGGGCGGCATCACTGCGCCGCCGCAAGGTCTGTGTCTCATGGCCGTGTTGTATCCGGCGATTTATGAAATCCCTGTCCCGGAAGACGCGATGTTCAATAATCTTTCTGCTAATCTCTGAACCCTTTCAACAGGTGAATCCGGTGCGGGTGCGAATCAAAGTCTGCGGCATGACGCGCCGCGAGGATGTGGAGACTGCCGCACATCTGGGCGTGGACGCGGTAGGGCTGGTGTTTTATCCGAAAAGTTCCCGCCATGTCGGGCTTGGTCAGGCCCGCGTGCTGGCCGCTGCGGCGCCGGCATTCATTACGGTTACGGGATTGTTTTTAAATCCGGCGCGCGAGGACGTGGAACAGGCACTGGACAATGTGCGCCTGGACCTGTTGCAGTTTCACGGCGAGGAAACCCCGGAATTCTGCCGCAATTTCAGGCGCCCCTACATCAAAGCCGTGCCCATGGGCGGTGGCGCGGAATTGGCTGAGTATGTGCGCTGCTACGATGATGCCGCCGCGCTGCTGCTGGACAGCCACGCCAGCGGCCAGAAAGGCGGCACCGGCGTGACTTTCGCCTGGTCCAGCGTGCCGCGGCTGGTAGGGCCGCCGATGATTCTCGCCGGCGGTCTGCGCGCGGATAATGTGGGCGCCGCCATCCGCATCGTCCATCCCTACGGCGTGGATGTGTCCAGCGGCGTGGAAAGCGCGCCGGGCATCAAGGATGCGGCGAAAATGAATGAATTTGTGCGCGAGGTGAACCGTGTCTCGGCCGCTTGAGAAGCATCGCTCGTTCCAGGAATCGCTGCGGCAGCTGCCGGACCGGGACGGCCATTTCGGTCCCTACGGCGGACGCTTTGTGGCGGAGACCCTCATGGGCCCGGTGGAGGACCTGCTCACCGCCTACGCAAAGTACCGCCGTGATCCGGATTTTCAGCGAGAACTGCAACGCGATCTGCGGGATTTCGTGGGCCGGCCGTCACCTTTATATCTGGCCGAACGTCTGAGCGCGCAATGCGGCGGCGCGCGCATCTATCTCAAGCGCGAAGATCTCAATCACACCGGCGCCCACAAGATCAACAATGCGCTAGGTCAGGCACTGCTTGCGAAGCGCATGGGCAAGACGCGCCTCATCGCCGAGACTGGCGCCGGCCAGCACGGCGTGGCCACGGCCACGGTGGCGGCACGTTTCGGCTTCGAGTGTGTGGTGTACATGGGTAGCGAGGACATTCAGCGCCAGGCCGTCAATGTTTATCGCATGCGCCTCTTGGGCGCAAAAGTGATTCCCGTGACCTCCGGTTCACGCACGCTCAAGGACGCGCTCAACGAAGCCATGCGCGATTGGGTCTCCAACGTGGACAACACCTTTTATGTCATTGGCACCGTCGCGGGTCCGCATCCCTATCCCATGATGGTGCGGGAGTTTCACGCCTGCATCGGCGAAGAAACCCGCGGCCAGATTCTGTCTGCCGAGGGCCGCTTGCCCGATGCGCTCATCGCCTGCGTCGGCGGCGGTTCCAACGCCATCGGCCTGTTCCATGCCTTCCTGGACGACGAGGTGAAACTGTATGGCGTGGAGGCGGGCGGTGCCGGTCTGCACACCGGCAGACACGCGGCTTCTCTGACGGCGGGCCGCTCCGGCGTATTGCACGGCAACCGCACCTATTTATTGGAAGACGAGGCGGGCCAGATCCGCGAGACCCATTCTATTTCCGCGGGGCTCGATTATCCCGGTGTCGGACCGGAACACGCCTGGCTGAAAGACATCGGTCGCGTAACCTACGACACGATTACAGACGAAGAGGCCTTGCAGGCGTTCCATGTGCTTACCCGCTGCGAAGGCATCATGCCGGCACTGGAATCGAGTCACGCCATCTCCTATGCGATGAAGCTTGCGCCGAAGATGCGCCGCGATGCAATCATTATCATCAATCTCTCCGGCCGCGGCGACAAGGACATCAACACCGTCGCGACGCGTGAAGGCATCGAATTATGAGCCGGCTTGCAGATGTCTTTGGCAAGTTGAAACACGCGCGACGCACCGCGCTGGTGACCTACATCACCGCCGGTGATCCAGACAAAAACGGCACCGTGCCGCTCATGCGCACACTGGTAAAAGCGGGCGCTGATGTGCTGGAGCTGGGCGTGCCGTTTTCCGATCCCACCGCGGACGGTCCGGTGATCCAGCAGGCCTGCGAACGCGCCCTGAAACACGGCACCACGCTTTCTGATGTGCTCGCGATGGTGAAAGAATTCCGCACATCAGATGCGCATACTCCCATAGTGCTCATGGGTTATCTCAATCCCATGGAAGCCTATGGCATTGAAGCCTTTGCCGGAGCCGCGGGCGGTGCAGGCGTGGATGGCGTGCTCACGGTGGATATGCCGCCGGAAGAGGCCGAGCCGCTGGCCGGAATGCTCAGGGCCAAAGGGCTCGATCCGGTATTCCTGCTGGCGCCGACTAGCGGCAGCGCGCGCTTGAAGCGCATCTGCGAAACCGCTTCGGGATTCGTTTATTATGTGTCGCTGAAGGGTGTGACCGGCGCCGCGAACCTGGATGTGCAGGATGTCCGGCAGCGGCTCGCCGCCGTGCGACGGGAAACAAACTTGCCGGTGGGCGTGGGCTTTGGCATCAGGGACGCGCAAACTGCGGCGCAACTCGCGGGCGTGGCGGATGCGGTGGTGGTGGGCAGCGCCATCGTCAGCCGTATTGCGGAACATCAGAGCCAACACAGGGAAATGCTGGCGCAGGTAAGCGGATTCGTGCAGGGACTGCGTCAGGCCATGGATGCGGCACGCGTGTAATAGTTTTAATTGGCATTCATCATTGAGCGCGTTTATCCATGAACTGGTTCAAGAAACTTGTTCCGTCGCATATCAATACTGAGGAAGCGCGTCCAACCCGGCGTGGCATTCCAGAGGGACTGTGGAGCAAGTGCGAGGAGTGTAACTCCGTGCTCTACCGCGCCGAACTGGAGCGTAACCTGTTCGTCTGTCCCAAGTGCGGCCACCACATGCGCCTCTCCGCACGCCAGCGCCTTGAAATGTTCCTGGATCCCGGTTCCGGTACGGAAATCGGCGCCGGCGTGGAGCCGGTGGACATCCTGCGTTTCCGCGACAGCAAGAAATACAAGGATCGTCTGATGCTGGCCCAGAAGGGCACCGGCGAAAAAGACGCGCTGGTGGCCATGAAGGGACGCCTGAAGGGCATGCGCGTTGTCGTCTGCGCCTTCGAGTTCAAGTTCATGGGCGGTTCCATGGGCTCCGTGGTGGGCGAACGCTTTGTGCGTGCGGTGGACGCTGCCATCGAGGAAAACGCACCGCTGATCAATTTTTCCGCCAGTGGCGGTGCGCGCATGCAGGAAGCGCTGATTTCCCTCATGCAGATGGCCAAAACCGCCTCGGCGCTGGCGAAACTTTCCCGCAAAGGCATTCCCTTCATCTCGGTCATGACCGACCCCACCACCGGCGGTGTGTCCGCTTCGCTGGCTATGCTGGGCGATGTGAACGTGGCCGAACCAAAAGCGCTCATCGGATTCGCCGGCCCGCGCGTCATCGAACAGACCGTGCGCGAAACTCTGCCGGAGGGTTTCCAGCGCAGCGAGTTTTTGCTGGAACATGGTGCGATAGACATCATCGTGGACCGCCGCGAAATGCGCGACAAACTTGCCTCGTTGCTCGCCATGCTTACGCGCCAGCCGTTGCCAAAGGAAAGTGCGGAGTCTTGAGTGCCCGTAACGCCTAAGTTACGCAGCAATAGTGGCCTTTACTTGCCAGAGTGATTAACTCGATTAACCGCAGTAGTCTAATGGAGTCAGATTCGATTGATCCGACGTTCTGGTGATTAAGAATTTCAATTTAATGAATAGAATATGCCGCAACATTCAAGCGAGTCTGACTCCATTGAACTCTTTTAATTTCATATTGGCTCTGTTTCTGGTCAGCCTATGCAGCGCATGCAGCACGTTATACACACTGAATGGTAATGTTATGTCTTCCACACCAATAGATCCGGCGATTGAACAGGTCGTTGAACAGATTATGCAAGGAACCCAGCTTAATGTAAGTATTTCACCGGGTATCAAGGACCAACAGGAATATGTAACTTATGATCAACGTAAAGACGTAACACTTGCGAACGAGAAATTTGTAATTAACCCGGTAAATACTTTGAAACTTACCGTAAAGCACATGAATAATCTTTCAAGCTGTAATCTGCCGAATATACCGTGCAAGATGATTGATATTCGTATATCAAACCTTCGATGGCAACCGGGGATCGCGCCAAATGAGGGGTTCTGGCTGCCGATGACATATATCGGAATTACGGCAGTCGTAAATAGTAACGGCAAATCTAATCAGAAGGCTTGCATTGTTGCAGGTTCGGGGCCATCAAGGTGGATGATATGGGTATCAAACTATAATTTGACATCGAGCTTTCAAATTGCGGTGCGCAATGCGCTTACCAAAGCCTTCATTTGTATACTAACCCCGGATTCGCAATATAACATTGTCTACATGACACCGATCTTCGCAGCACGTTCATTTGAACTGTAAGGCATAAAAACAGCAATTTATGCCCTTTGACATATCAACGGGATTAGACTGGATATATATTGTTGAGGTTATGCAAGGAATCAATAAGGCGAAGATCACGGTTGAGTGATTGAGTCTCTTCTCGGCACACAGCATTTAGCACTCACAACATCTATTATTTTCATGCGTTTCCCAACACTTGAAGCCTGGCTTCACTGGCAGGAGCAACTGCACCCGAATCCCATTGATCTGGGACTGGATCGGGTCAGGCGCGTGCTCAAGTTTATGGAGCTGGAGCAGCTGCCGTTTCATGTGCTTACCGTCGGTGGCACCAATGGAAAAGGTTCCTGCGTGGCGTTTCTGGATGCCATGCTGCGTGCACAAGGCCACAAAGTCGGCGCCTACACCTCACCGCATCTGCTGCGTTACAACGAACGCATCTGCATCAACGGTGCGGAGGCTACCGATGAGGAGTTATGCGCAGCGTTTGAACGCATAGACGCCGCACGCGGCGAGGTGAGCCTTACCTATTTTGAATTTGGCACGCTCGCCGCTTTCGATATTTTTCACAGGCACCGGGTTGATGTCGCGGTGCTGGAAGTGGGTATGGGCGGCCGGTTGGACGCCGTTAATGCCGTGGACCCGGACGGTGCGCTGGTGGTCTCCGTCAGCCTTGATCACCAGGAATGGCTGGGGAAGGATCGCGACAGTATCGGTTATGAAAAGGCCGGTATTTATCGCAACAGCAAACCGGCCATTTGCGGCGACCGCAGCCCACCGCTGCGCCTGCTGGAAACCGCGCGGCAACTGGGCGCGAATTTACAGATTCTGGGCCGGGATTTCGATTGGCATGCAACAGGCAATAGCTGGTGCTGGCGTGGAAAGAATGGGGAGATTGGGCAATTGCCGATCCCGTCATTACCAGGACGCATCCAGTTCGACAACGCCACCAGCGTACTGGCGTTGTTGCAGTCTGTGCAGTCCCTGCTCCCGGTAAGCGAGGCCGCGGTGCGCGAGGGCTTGCAAACCGCACGGATCAGCGCGCGTTTCCAGCGCCTGCCGGGAAAGATCGAGTGCATTCTGGACGTGGCGCACAATCCGGATGCGGCACGGGTGCTCGCCATGAATCTGGCGGCGAATCCCGCGCGTGGCAAGACACTGGCCGTCTTGGGGATGTTCCGCGACAAGGCCGCGGAAGACGTGGCGCGGGTGACGGCCCCGCAGATAGATCATTGGCTTTTGGCAAGTTTGAGCGGCCCGCGTGGCCAGGGCGCGGCCGAGCTTGCACAGCGTGTTCGCTCCGCCATACCGGAGGCAAGAATCGCGGAATTCAGTTCGGTGATTGAGGCTTATCGTGCGGCACAGGCTGCCGCCGTGGCAGGTGACCGCATTGTGGTGTTTGGTTCATTCCAGACGGTGAGCGCGGTATTGCGTATCAGAGAGAATTCTGGCCACAATTAGGCAGGCTTTTATTATTTTATCCCGATCTCATCATTCCGGAGAAAGCTGGAATCCAGCGAAAGTATTTCCAACTGGATGCCGAGTTTGGCCGGCATGATAGGGATGGGGATGAAGTAAACTTCGTTAAATTGGAGCGGCGCCACTCGCCGTTATGGAGAGCAGGAAATGCAGGTTGGACTCAAAGAGCGCCTGATCGGCGCGGTGGTGTTGGTGGTTTTGGCGGTGATCATCATTCCGTGGGTGTTGAAGGGTGGTTCCGCGCCCAGTAGCACGGTCACGAAACCGCTGGCGTTGCCCCCGGCAACGACCGCGGCGCAGGCCGCGACGGCCGCAGCGCCCCAGGCGTATCGCATGGACCTGGCCAATTCGGCGGCGACCGGCACCGGCTCGATGCCGGCCACGGCGGCCACCCAACCGGCGGTGGTGGCCGCGCCCGGCGCGAATCCGGCTGCCAACCCGGCGAGCATTCAACCGGCTTCTCGGACTGCTGCACAACCAACACCTGCATCAGGCATGACAGCCACCACCGGCAAATGGGCGGTGCAGGCCGGCAGTTACGGCAATGAAACCCATGCGCGCAGCGTGGAGCGCAAGCTCACGCAACACGGCTATCACGCCTATATCAGCCGTTATCACAAGGGCGGCCGCACCTATTACCGGGTGCGTGTCGGGTCGTATGAGGACAAGGCGGCGGCGGAACGGATCGTGACCGAAGTGTCACGCGCCTATGGTGGCCGGGCCCAGGTGGTGCCGAATTACTGACCGAAACAGGCGCGCACGGGCAGCGTCTGTTAAAATGCCGTCCCGTTTTCGAGGCGGCGCGCATGATCTGGGTTGATTACCTCATCCTCGTCATTATCGTTGTTTCGGCCCTCATCAGCCTGTTGCGAGGCTTCCTGCGCGAGATCGTCTCGCTGATAACCTGGGTCGTGGGTTTCTGGGTGGCGCTGCGGTTTGCGCGGCCGGTGGGGGATACCTTCGGCTTTATCCACAACCCTTCAGTACGCGTCATCATCGGCTTCGTGATTCTGTTCGTGGCGATCCTGATCATCGGCGCGATCATCAATTTCTTCATCGGCAAGGTCATGGAAAAGACCGGCGCCAGCGCCGGTGACCGGACGCTGGGCCTGATTTTCGGACTGGTGCGCGGCGTGGTGATCGTGGCGGTGTTGGTGATCGTGGCGGGGTTCACGACGCTGCCGCAGAATCCCTGGTGGCATCAGTCGCGGCTCATTCCTTATGCGGAATCGGTGGCCGGCTGGATGCGCCACGCCCTGCCGGCGCGGGTCGCGGACGAAATGATGCGCGGCGCACAGACTGTAGCGGAGCCGGGTCACAGGAAATAGCGAGGCGCGACATGTGCGGGATTGTCGGAGTGGTTGGGCACGGTGACGTCAATCAGGTGCTGTATGACGCCCTGATCGTCCTGCAGCACCGTGGCCAGGACGCAGCCGGGATCATGACCTGCGACGGCGACCGCCTGTACCTGCGCAAGAGCAACGGCCTGGTGCGTGACGTGTTCCACCAGCGCCACATGCTGCGGCTGCGCGGCAGCATCGGCCTGGGCCATGTGCGCTATCCGACCGCCGGTTGCGCGAATTCCGCCGAAGCCCAGCCGTTCTACACCAATTCACCTTACGGCATTGCGTTGGGTCACAACGGCAATCTTACCAATGCGCATGCGCTCAAGGACATGCTGTTCCGCGAGGATCGGCGCCATCTCAATACCGAATCCGATTCCGAAATCCTGCTTAACATCTTCGCCCACGAACTGCAGCGCACCGGCAGCCTGGAAGTGGATGAGCGCGATATCTTCAAGGCGGTGAGCGCAGTGCATCGCCGCTGCCGCGGCGGCTATGCCAACGTCGCCATGATCGCCGGCTACGGTATCGTGGGGTTTCGTGATCCCTTCGGCATTCGTCCGCTGGTGTTTGGTCGGCGCATCACCGACAACGGTACGGAATACATGATCGCCTCGGAAAGCGTAGCGCTGGATGTATGCGGTTTCGAGCTGGTGCGCGACGTGGCGCCGGGTGAGGCAGTGGTGATTGACCGCCGCGGCAATTTGCATACCAAACAGTGTGCCGAGAAACCACTGTATTCGCCCTGCATCTTCGAGCACGTATATTTCGCGCGCCCCGATTCCATCATGGACGATATTTCCGTGTACAAGGCGCGCATGCGCATGGGTGACAAATTGGCGGAGAAAATCCAGCGCGACTGGACCAGCCATGATATTGACGTGGTGATCCCGATTCCCGACACTAGCCGTACCAGCGCCTTGCAACTGGCAAACGTGCTGGGTGTGAAATACCGCGAGGGCTTCATCAAGAACCGCTATATCGGCCGCACCTTCATTATGCCGGGCCAGAAACAGCGCAGCCAGTCGGTGCATCAGAAACTCAATGCCATTGATCTCGAATTCAGCGGCAAGAATGTGTTGCTGGTGGACGATTCCATCGTACGCGGCACCACCTCGCAGCAGATCATCAACATGGCACGCGAGGCGGGTGCCCACAAGGTGTATTTCGCCTCGGCCGCACCACCGGTGCGTTTCCCCAACGTATATGGCATAGATATGCCTACCACCAGCGAGCTTATCGCGCATGACCGCAGCGAGGAGCAGGTGGCCGAATTTATCGGTGCCGACAAGTTGATTTATCAGAACCTGGACGACTTGATTGACGCAGTGCGCCGCGGCAATCCGAAGATCCAGCGTTTCGACACCTCGGTGTTCTCCGGCGAATACATCACCGGCGACGTGACCGGTGATTATCTCGCCACCCTGGCACAGGAGCGTTCCGACGAGGCCAAGCAGAAGCGCCTGCGCGATGACCGCCAGGTTATCGAAATGTACAACGTTTCCTGATTCGCTTGTTCACTCCCGACGTGCGCCCAGAGCCACGCCAGCTTTTGCTTAAGCTGTTCCAGCAGGGGCTGGCTGCGGTGAACGGCCGTACCTGCGTGCATTCGGCACTGCACCAACGCGTCTTCCCCGACCCGCTGTATCTGATTGCCGTCGGCAAAGCCGCCGATGCCATGGCGGCGGGCGCCATTGACGCCATTGGCGGTCAGCTCAGCGGCGGCCTGGTGATCACACGTCACGGACATCAGGACACGTCGGTGTACCGCGACCCGCGCATCGTGTCATTGGAAGCGGGTCATCCGCTGCCGGATGAACAGAGTCTGGCCGCGGGCAATGCGCTGCGTCTGATCTTGGCGAATGCGCACGCCGACGCGCATTTCCTGTTCCTGATTTCCGGCGGCGCGTCGAGCCTCGCGGAAGTCCCGGCGCCGGGTCTGTCGCTCGCGAATCTGCGCGCGCTCAACCGCTGGCTGTTAGGCAGCGGTCTGCCTATTGATGCGGTGAACCGGGTGCGCTCGGCGTTTTCACAGATAAAAGGCGGCCGTTTGTTGCAGGATCTTGGCGGCCGTCATGCAGACCTGCTGCTGATTTCGGATGTGCCGGGCGATGTGCCGGAGCACGTCGGCTCCGGTCTGTTGTTGCCGCCGATTCCGGGGCCATTCCCGGAACTGCCCACGCAATTTACCGATTTCCCGCGTCAGCCGCCCCTGGAAATCCACGCCGGCAATGTAACAGTGCAGATGCTCGCCACCAATGGCGAGGCCATGCAAGCGGTATTGGCGGCCGCACTCAGTCTGGGTGAAAACGTGCAACTGCATGAGAAATTGCCGGCATCCGACGCGATAGTTTGCGGGGAGTGCATTGCAAAATTCCTGATGGATGCCGAACCCGGTGTCCATATTTGGGGAGGGGAGACGCTGGTACAGTTGCCCGCCCATCCCGGACGCGGCGGCCGCAACCAGATACTGGCCCTGGCGGCGGCTCGGAAGATAGCGGGCCACAAAAATATTTATTTGCTGGCGGCGGGCACCGACGGTACGGATGGCAACTCCTGCGATGCCGGCGCGCTGGTGGATGGCGACAGCATCACGCGTGGTGAGGATGTGGGCCTGGATGCGCACGACTGCATGACTCGAGCGGATGCCGGCAGTTTCCTGGAGTCCGGCGGCGACCTGGTGTACACAGGTCCTACCGGCACCAATGTGATGGATTTAATCATCACTTATAAAGCCGGGTGAGATGTGCTGAGAGGATCTGAGCACCTGCTGACCTGCGACACGCCTCAAGCATGGATTGACGCGGCCTTCAGTAATCAGGACATCCTGCTGATAGATCACGCGAACTGTGAAAAGAAAGCCGCGGCCACGGCCCTGAGTCTGATGTTTCAATACGGCGAACGGCATCCTGAAATGCAGGAGATTCTGTCACGGCTTGCGCGCGAGGAGTTACGCCATTTCGAGCAGGTGCGGCGGCTCATGAAAGAGCGTGGAATCCCGCACCGGGCCCTCAGCGCATCGCGTTATGCGGAGGGTCTGCGCCGTCACGCCCACCGCCATGAACCGGGGCGCATGACGGATATTCTGATTATCGGCGCTTTCATTGAGGCCCGTTCCTGTGAGCGGTTCCGGGCGCTGCAACCGCACCTGGATCCGGAGCTGGCGGGATTCTATGGCGGCTTGGCAGCGGCGGAAGCTCGCCACCTCGATATTTATCTGAAACTTGCCAGACAATTCGCCGCAGATGATCTGGTGGAAAGAATCGGGCAGTTCTCTAAAATTGAAGCAGCACTTGTCACAGACAGAGATCAGGATTTCCGCTTTCACAGCGGACCGCTTTCCTGACCATCAGGTCAGCGGCAATGCCGCAAGCCGGATGCCGTTTTTGTCAATCGTCAACATACTGCCCTGCTCGTACCAGTCACCCAGCACAATCCGTGTTTGATCTTGCCCACCGGACTGGAATTTATGAATCGCGGGGCGGTGAGTATGGCCGTGAATCAACCACGTGACGCTGTATTGTCTCATCACGGCTTCGACCGCCTGCTGATTCACATCCATGATGTATTCGGCTTTCGTCTGGGTGTGCAGCTTGGTTGCTGCGCGGGCCTGAGTCATGAACGCACGGCGTTCCTCCACGCTTTTTGTCAGGAAGGCCTGCTGGCGCGCGGGATCCCGCACTATTTTCCTGAACGCCTGATATTCCACGTCATCGGTGCACAGAGTGTCGCCGTGCATGAGCAGCGTGGGAAGTCCATACAGTTTTATCAGATAGGGATCGGGTAGCAGCGTGCATCTGGTCTTGGAGGCGAATTTATCGCCGATGAGGAAATCCCGATTGCCGTGCATGAAATAGACCGGCACGCCGGACTCAGCCAGCTCACGGAGACCTGCCATAACGCGGGCATGGTGCGGATCGGGGTCATCGTCGCCGATCCAGATTTCGAAGAAATCACCGAGTATATAAAGCGCTTCCGTGACACGCGCTTCGGTCTTCAGAAAGTTCATAAACAGGTCGGTGATCTGCGGCCGCTCGGGATCAAGGTGCAGATCGGAGATGAACAGGGTGCTCATGCTTGGTATCAATCGAGCGATTTTGGCAGCAGCTGCGCTTTCAGTATCACCACCGGCGTTAGTGGCGCATCCTTGTCGAAAGGGCCGACTTTACCTCTCGGCACCACGGCAATTTTGTCCACCACGTCCATGCCCTGGACGACCCGGCCAAATACCGCATAGCCCCAGCGGTCCGGTCGCGGGTCCAGTTTCCGGTTGTCCACCAGATTGATGTAAAACTGCGCCGTGGCGGTATGCGGCGCGTCATCGCGCGCCATGGCGAGGGTGCCGCGCAGATTGGACAAGCCGTTGCCAGATTCATTGGGAATGGGTGGAAGCGTTTTCTTTTCCGTGTATGTCGTAGTGTAACCACCGCCCTGGATCACAAAGCCGGGAACTACACGATGAAAAGTCGTGCCGTTGTAGAAACCTGTATTCACGTAATGAAGGAAATTGCTTACGGTCAACGGTGCCCGCTGACGATCCAGTTGCACCACGAAAGTGCCCAGGCTGGTTTCAATTGCCACATCCGGATAAGGGTCCGGCAGCAGCGTAGGGCGCACGGGCGCTTGGCTGCATGCGGCCAGCAGGATGGCGCTCAATAGAGCGAGTAGAAGTTTTTTCATGGTGCCTCCGGATGCCTGCCACCATAATACGGGCTGGGCCGGAAATTTGTCACCTTACGGATATGGTTCGTCCGCAGCCTGATAAAATGCCGCGTCATGACTATGCGTACCCGCTTCGCTCCCAGTCCCACCGGCCGTCTGCACGTGGGCAATGCCCGCACGGCGTTATTCAGTGCGTTGCTGGCAGCACGTGAGGGTGGAACCTTGATTTTGCGCATCGAGGACACGGATGCGGAGCGCTCGCGGCGGGAGTTCGAAACCAGTCTGATGGCGGACCTTGCGTGGCTGGGTATTGCATGGCAGGAGGGACCGGATAAGGGTGGCAAACATGGACCATACCGGCAGTCGGAACGCGGTGGAATTTATCGCACTTATATAGACAAACTTGCAGCACAGGGATTGACCTATCCCTGCTTTTGCACGCCAACAGAACTGGCGCTGGCTCGCAAAGCGCAACTCACCGTCGGCAAACCACCGCGCTACGCCGGTACCTGTGCCCATCTGACCCCCGTCGAGATTGAAGTGCGCCTGGCAAAGGGGCTGAAGCCGGCGTTGCGTTTCCGCGTTCCGGAACGCGGCGAGACGGAATTTGAAGATCTGGTGCGCGGCCGGCAGGTATTTGCCCACCGTGACATCGGCGATTTTGTGATCCAGCGTGCCGATGGCAGCCCGGCGTTTTTCTTCAGCAATGCGGTGGACGATGCCATCATGGGCGTGACCCATGTGTTGCGGGGAGAGGATCATCTCGCCAATACGCCACGCCAGTTATTGCTGTTGAAAGCTCTGGCGCTGCCCATCCCGCGTTACGGCCATCTTTCCCTGATCGTCGGTGAGGGTGGCGCGCCGCTGTCAAAACGTGAAGGCGGTGGCACGCTTCGGGAACTGCGCGAAGACGGCATTTTGCCAGAAGCACTGCTGAATTATCTGGCGCGCCTCGGTCATACCTATGCCAGCAACGATTTTATGTCGTTTGCAGAGTTGGCGGAACATTTCGATGTCGTCCATATCGGTCATTCGCCTGCCCATTACGATCATCAGCAACTGGAACACTGGCAGCACACGGCAATCCGCGGCGCGGAACCGGCCCGTCTGTGGCAGTGGCTGACGGCCGTGTATCCAGAGCTGAATACCATCGTGCCGGCTAGCAAGCGCGACTTCTTCCTTGAACTGGCGCGAGAGAATGTAACGCTTCCCACCGAAGCCATGATTTGGGCGCGCACCATTTTTTCCGATTATTTCGCGCCGGATGAATCCAGTCGTGGCATTCTGGAAATGACCGATCCGAGGTTTTTTGAGCAGGCGCTGAAGTGCTTCAAGCAGGGATCAGCAGAATTCAAGCCCTTTGCCAAGGCTGTGGGTGCCGCCACCGGACTGTCCGGCAAGCACCTGTTCATGCCATTACGTGCGGCGCTCACGGGCCGCGTGCACGGACCCGAAATGGATCGTTTGTGGCCCTTAATGCCGTCTGCGCGTATCGAGCAGCGCCTCGCGGCCGCCGAGGGTTTCTGCAAAAAGTAATGAGCACATGTTGAAAATTCATAACTCGCTCACCCGGCAGAAGGAAACTTTCACGCCCATTCTACCTGGACAGGTGCGCATGTATGTATGCGGCCTCACGGTGTATGACCACATGCACCTGGGTCATGCGCGCATGCTGGTGGTATTCGACATGATAGCCCGTTGGCTGCGGGCCAGCGGTTATCAACTGATCTATGTGCGTAACATTACTGACATAGACGACAAGATCATTCGCCGCGCCGCCGACAACGGCGAATCCATTGGGTCATTGACGGCACGGTTCATTGCCGCGTCGCACGAAGATGAAGCCGCTCTCAAGGTGCTGCGTCCGGATCTGGAACCGCGCGCCACGCAGTCCATCGAAGCCATCGTGGGCATGGTGGAAATGCTGCTTGAGAAGGGCTACGCCTACCGAGGCTCGAATGGCGACGTGTATTACGCCGTGAGCCGTTTTGCAGACTACGGCCGGCTGTCCGGCAAACGCTTGGAGGATTTGCGCGCCGGCGAGCGGGTGGAAGTGGATGAAGCCAAGCGCGATCCTCTGGATTTCGTGTTGTGGAAAGCGGCGAAACCGGGTGAGCCCAGTTGGCCATCGCCCTGGGGTGCGGGCCGGCCCGGCTGGCACATTGAATGTTCGGCCATGGCGACGCAAGCGCTTGGCAACCACTTTGACATCCACGGCGGTGGCATGGACCTCCAGTTCCCGCACCACGAGAACGAGATTGCCCAGTCGGAAGCCGCGACCGGCGAGCACTTTGTGAATATATGGATGCACAACGGCTTCGTGCAGGTGGACGAAGAGAAGATGTCCAAGTCCCTGGGTAACTTTTTCACCGTGCGTGAGGTGCTCAAGAAATATCGGCCTGAAGTCGTACGCTACTTCATATTGAATAGCCATTACCGCAGTCCACTGAATTATTCTGATCAGTCACTGGATGGGGCGGAGGCCGGGCTAAGGCGTTTTTACCTGGCTTTGCGCGGCATTACGCTGGGCAAGGCACCACAAAAGACCGAGTTCCATGAGCGGTTCACGGAGGCCATGAATGACGATTTCAACACGCCCGTCGCTATCAGCGTGTTGTTCGACTTGGCGCGAGATATTAATCGCCACAAGGAAAATGATTTGAATGTTGCCAACAGGTTGGCGGCTTTACTCGTGCAGTTTGGCGGTATATTGGGACTGCTGCAGGATGATCCAGAAGACTATTTTAAGGTGTCGCTGACTGGATCAATACATAGTGCATCGTATTTATCAGCAACGCCGTCTGTACAGTTTGGAGAAGGGCATATCGAGCAGTTGATTAAGCAACGAAATGAGGCAAGAAAAACTAAAAACTGGAAAGAGGCGGATCGTATCCGTGATGAACTAGATAGCAATGGGATCGTGGTAGAGGATGGAGCTAAAGGGACGAGCTGGCGACGCAAATAGTTAAGTTTGTTTATCATGCTGTTCCGCTGCCGTGAGCGTGTTGCTGAGCAACATGGTTACGGTCATGGGGCCAACGCCGCCCGGAACCGGCGTTATAAATGCTGCGCGCTCTCGCGCAGTTTCGAATTCCACATCACCAACCAATTTGCCGTCTCTGAGGCGGTTCATACCCACGTCAATCACCGTGGCACCGGGTTTGATCCAGGCGCCCGGAATAAGCTTGGGTTTGCCCACGGCCACCACCAGGATGTCGGCGTTACGCACATGCTGCTCCAGGTTCGTCGTAAAGCGGTGACAAACTGTCACCGTGGCGCCCATGAGCAGCAGTTCCATAGCCATGGGTCGTCCGACGATATTCGATGCGCCCACTACCACTGCGTCGCGGCCTGTAAAAATTTCGCCGTATTTTTCCAGCAGCTTGATAATGCCGTAGGGAGTGCATGGGCGCAGCAGGGGGATGCGCTGCGCCAGGCGGCCTACATTGTAGGGATGAAAGCCGTCCACGTCTTTGCCGGGCCGGATGCGCTCGATGACGGTCTCGGTGTTGATATGCGGCGGTAGCGGCAGTTGCACCAGAATGCCGTCAATAACCGGATCGGTATTGAGTTCGTCAACGAGCTTCAGAAGTACGGCTTCAGAGGTATTTGCGGGTAGGTCGAAGGCGCGCGAGATGAAACCGATTTCCTTGCACGCTTGGCGTTTGTTGCGCACATAGATTTCCGATGCAGGATCTGTGCCTACCAGTACCACCGCCAGACCGGGCGTGCGTTGTTTATTCTGGTTACGCAAAGCCACGCGACGCCGTATGTCGCCGCGAATTTCTTGAGCCAGGGCTTTGCCGTCAATGATCTGGGCTGGCATGGTAAACGCTTTTGGCCGGGGGCGTGATTGTCGCATGCGTTCGCCGAGGCTCCAATATACAGCTGTGCAAATTGACTGAGGTGCAGTGGCACCGTATCATTCCCGCCCTCGCGGCGCGTAACGGGAAGCCCCGTAGGCCGCTTGGCGGGGCATAGCGCAGTCTGGTAGCGCACCTGCTTTGGGAGCAGGGGGTCGGGGGTTCAAATCCCTCTGCCCCGACCAAATTTAATATGAATTTGCGCCTGTAGCTCAGATGGATAGAGCACCGGCCTTCTAAGCCGGCGGTCGCAGGTTCGAGTCCTGCCAGGCGCGCCAATAACACGGCGAGTCTGGCAACGTGTCAGGGTTGGTGATCTGATTGTTATGGTGGGCGTAGCTCAGTTGGTAGAGCCCCGGATTGTGATTCCGGTTGTCGTGGGTTCGAGTCCCATCGTCCACCCCATTATTTGCAAAAGGTTCCAAGCTTTTAGCCTAATTGTTCGAGTTGCCAATCGTTATCGAGAATCCTCTGGTGGGCCGTTAGCTCAGTTGGTAGAGCTGCTGACTCTTAATCAGTAGGTCGCAGGTTCGAATCCTGCACGGCCCACCAGAGGATTTTTGTAAGCAAAAGCTTATGCTGGTTTTTTGACCTACTGATTTCTTTCTACAACTCCGAGATTTCTATAAATTTAGGCGGGGCATATTTAGGAGAAGTTATATATGAATGAAGCAGAAACCCGTATGAATGAGGAATTCATGAATGCCTTTACTGAGGTTACCGGGACAGTCATAAATATAATCGGCAAAGTCCCCGGAGGTTATATAGGCGAGCTTAGTGACAGACGCGTGCTGATATATGAAGAAGAAGTTAAAGATTTCCCAACATCGTCAGGATCACAACAACGAGAAATGGTTGAAAATATTAAGGGTCGGCCTTCTGTTTGAAGCGTGAGGTTAGGAAAAGTATGGGTGCGTATGTGACATGCATTCTTAACTGGTTAGAAGCCTATAGTGGCGTGATAACTGCTATTGCTACCTTAATGATTGGTGGCTTTACTTATACCTTGTGGCGCAGTACTAGGAAACTATGGAAGGAAGCTGAGGCTTCAAGGATAATATCTAAAGATTCCGCTGATGCAGCAAAGGGATCAGCTGATGCGGCGATGATTGCTGCTGAGGCCGCTAAGAAAAGTGCCGATGCGTTACCACGCATAGAGCGACCTTATATTTTTGTTGACGGCGATAAACACACTTTGTCAGGAAATATGAGATATACCGAATTGGTATTTAAGAATTATGGAAAGACTCCTGCGATTATTACCAGGATACAAACACGACTAGTCCGCAAAGTAGAGGGGGAACCAAATAAGCCAGATTATTTAAGTACTCCAATATCGGTGAATATAGTGATTGAGTCTACGAGTGGTTGGGCGCATCGGGAACAACCATCCCAATATTTGGATATACGTTGGTACTATGGATGTGCTGAGTATAAGGATATCTTTGGGGATATTCACAAAACTTGGTTCGGTTTTAATGCCATCCCAGGACACGGCAATAATTCACAGTTTGGCGGAGATGAATTTAATGGCTATGACTAGAATATTTACCGAACAAGAGGAAAATGACCTTGTCTTGAAGCAGAAGATATCCAAGCCAGAGTCTTAGAGTTTCTCGCCCTGCCGCCCGCTCGCCGCAGTGCGACGAGCCCCGCACGGCTCACCAGAGGGTTTGTTCTTTCGCCTTACCTCACAAAGACTCTTTATTTCTATTTGCCATCTGCGCCGATTTCGGCATCAACGATTGACTGTGCTTCGGCGAGGATGCGGTTCAGATGATTCTTTCCATTGAAGCTTTCAGCGTAGATTTTGTAGATGTCTTCGGTGCCCGAGGGGCGCGCGGCAAACCACCCTTTTTCAGTAGTTACTTTCAAGCCACCGATGGCCGCGTTGTTTCCGGGTGCGTGATCGAGTATGGTCAGAATTTTATCACCAGCCAAGTCTTTAGATTTAATCTGTTGCGGTGAGAGTTTTAACAATGCCGCCTTTTGTGCAGGTGTGGCAGCGGCATCAATCCGATCGTAAACTGATTCGCCGAATTCCTGTTCAAGCTCACGGTATATTTCACCCGGTTCGCGGCCCATGCGTGCGGTGATTTCCGCTGAGAGCAGTGCGGGTATGATGCCATCCTTGTCGGTTGTCCAGGTATTGCCGTCGCGACGCAGAAATGATGCGCCCGCACTTTCTTCGCCACCAAAGCCCAACAAGCCGTCCAGCAGTCCGTCCACGAACCATTTGAAGCCCACCGGCACTTCGTAGAGCTTGCGGCCGAGTTTCGCGGTGACGCGATCAATCATCTGACTGCTGACGACAGTTTTGCCTACCGCTGCCTGCTTGTTCCATTCAGGCCTGTTCTGGAATAAATAATGTATTGCTGCCGATAGATAGCGGTTGGGTGGCAGCAATCCCGTGCTCTTTGTTACTATGCCGTGGCGATCATGGTCCGTATCGCAGGCGAAGGCGATGTCAAAGCGGTCCTTCAGGCCGATCAGGCGTTGCATGGCATACGGTGAAGAAGGGTCCATGCGGATTTTCCCGTCCCAATCCACGGTCATGAACCTGAACGTCGGGTCCACATCCTCGCTGACCACGGTGATATCCAGGTGATAGCGTTCGGCGATGGGCGCCCAATAGTGAACGCCTGCGCCGCCCAACGGGTCCACACCCATGCGGATTTTCGTGCCGCGGATCACCTCCATATCTATTACGTAGGCGAGATCGCTCACATACGCATTGAGGTAATCATGCCGGTGCGTGGTGGCCGCGTGCCGGGCCTTTTCGAACGGCATGCGTTTCACACCCTTGAGGCTGCTTTTGAGAAGCTCGTTAGCCCTGGTTTCGATCCAGCCGGTGATGTCTGTATCCGCCGGACCGCCACTCGGCGGGTTGTACTTGAAACCGCCGTTATCGGGCGGATTGTGCGAGGGCGTGATGACGATGCCATCCGCCAGCCCGGTTTTGCGGCCGTGGTTGTGGGTGAGGATGGCGTGGGAAATCACCGGAGTCGGGGTGTACTCATCGTCCTTTGCGAGCATCACTTCCACGCCGTGGGCAGCCAGCACTTCCAGCGCACTCGCCAGGGCCGGTACGGACAGCGCATGGGTATCCATGCCGAGAAACAACGGGCCATTTATGTCTTTTTTCTTGCGGTACTCGCAGATCGCTTGACTGATGGCGAGGATGTGTCCTTCATTAAAAGTTTTTTCGAACGCAGAACCCCGATGTCCAGAGGTGCCGAACACCACTTGTTGTCCTAGTATGGACGCATCGGGCACTTCCGTGTAGTACGCCATGACAAGTTTGGGCACGTTGACCAGGATACTGGCTGGCGCGGGTTTTCCCGCCAGCGGGCTGATTTTTGTGCTCATGACAGCGATTTCCCGGAGCGGTAGCGCGCGATGAGGGTATTGGTGGAGCTGTCGTGTTTGAGCGCCGGCTCATTCGTGCTTTCCAGTTCCGGAATCACACGCTTGGCCAGTACCTTACCCAGTTCCACGCCCCATTGATCGAAAGAATCAATGTTCCAGATCGCGCCCTGAGTAAAGACGCAGTGCTCATAGAGCGCCACCAGCTTGCCGAGGATTTCAGGTGTGAGTTGTTCCGCCAGAATGGTGTTGCTGGGACGGTTGCCCTCGCAAACCCGGTGCGGCACCAGCCAGTCGGGCGCCCCTTCGGCTTTGACTTCTTCCGCGGTTTTGCCGAAGGCCAGGGCTTCGGTCTGGGCGAACAGATTCGCCATCAACAGATCATGTTGATTGCCCAGCGGGTTCAGCGTCCGGCAGAAACCGATGAAATCGCAGGGGATCAGCTTTGTGCCCTGATGGATGAGTTGATAGAAGGAATGCTGGCCGTTGGTACCGCGTTCACCCCAATAAATCGGTGCGGTCTGGTAGTTAACGCTCGCTCCATCCAGTGTGACATGCTTGCCATTACTCTCCATGGTGAGTTGTTGCAGATAGGCAGGAAAGTGCTTCAGATATTGATCGTAAGGCAGCACCGCTGCGGTTTGTGCCTCGAAAAAATTGTTGTACCAGACCGTCAGTAACCCCATGAGCACTGGCAGGTTCCTCTCGAAAGGCGTGGCACGGAAATGCTCATCCATGGCGTGAAAGCCGGCGAGCATGGCGCGGAAATTTTCCGGGCCGACGGCGATCATGGTGGTCAGACCGATGGCAGAATCCATGGAATAGCGGCCGCCGACCCAGTCCCAGAAGCCGAACATGTTTTCGGGGCGGATGCCAAACTTGGCCACTTCCGCGCTGTTGGTTGAGACTGCCACGAAATGTTTTGCTACAGCGTGTTCATCGCCGAGTTTTTGCAGGCACCAGATGCGGGCAGCGTGCGCGTTGGTCATGGTTTCGAGCGTCGTGAAGGTTTTGGAACTGATGATGAACAGGGTTTCTTCCGGATTGAGGTCGCAGGTAGCCTCCACCAGGTCCGTGCCGTCCACGTTCGAGACAAAGCGGAAATTCAAATCGCGTTGGCTGTAATGGCGCAGTGCTTCATAGGCCATGACCGGGCCCAGGCCGGAGCCGCCCAGACCGATGTTGATAAGGTTGCGGATGCGCTTGCCGGAATGACCGCGCCACTGGCCGTTGCGGATCTGCTGCGAGAACATGGCCATACGGTCGAGGACTTTGTGGACTTCTGGTACCACATCCACGCCATCCACCAGTATCCGTTCGTTCCTGGGCGTGCGCAGTGCCACATGCAGTACGGCGCGTTTCTCGGTCACATTTATTTTTTCGCCATGGAACATGGCATCAATGCGTTCGCGCAATCCACATTCCCTGGCCAGCGCCAGCAGCAGCCGCAAGGTTTCCTCAGTGATGCGGTTCTTCGAGTAATCCAGATACAGGCCAATTGCTTCGGCGGCGAAATGCTCGCCACGTTTCGGATCATCAGCGAAGAGCTGCCGCAGGTGCTGCGAGCGCAGTGTTTGATGGTGCGCTTCCAGCGCCTTCCATGCTGGGCGATTTGTCAGCGGTATTTTCGATGTGGTTGGATTGACAGCCATAATTACGCGGCTCCAGTCTTGGCGTTGGTTTTTTCCAGGGCGGTACTTTTATCGGCGATGCTTTGCAGCAGATCTTGCCAGGACTTATCGAAACTCTCGGTGCCTTCCTGCTGGAGCCTGGCGGCCACATCCGCCTCGACCACGCCCGCGCGTGCGAATTTGCCGAGTACGGTTTCAGCATCGCCGCCATCAACCGGCAGCGCGCCAGCCGTTTCACCATGATCAGCGAATGCCTGTAATGTTTTCTCGGGTATGGTATTGATAGTATCCGGCGCGGCGAGTGCCTGTATATATAGAGTATCCGAAGCGTTCGGATCCTTGGTGCCGGTACTGGCCCAGAGCAGGCGTTGTTTGCGGACACCGGCGCGCGCCAGTTTCTGCCAGCGGGGCGAGGCATACAGATCGCAATAGGCCTTATAGGTGCGCTTCGCGATGGCAATGCCGAGGCGATCTCGAAGCTCCTTGGGCACCTTGTCCTTGACCGCCACGTCCCAGCGGCTGACGAAGATGGAGGCGACGGAACTGACGTTCGTGTCCAACCCGGCTACCAGCCGCCGCTCGATGCCGCGCATGTAGGCATCCGCCGCCGCCAGATACTGCTCGCGCGAGAACAGCAGCGTGACATTGATCGGCACGCCTTTGAAGATCGCTTCCTCGATGGCGGGGATGCCGGCTCGGGTACCGGGAATCTTGATGAACAGGTTGGGACGTTCGGCGCGCGCATGCAGTTGCACCGCCGCCTTGACGGTACCGACGGTATCATCCGCCAGCAACGGTGACACTTCCAGCGACACCCAACCGTCCACGCCGCCGGTGGCGCTGTGGATCGGACGGAACAGGTCGGCGGCCCGGATCAAGTCCTCCAGCGCCAGTTCGAAAAACAGCGTTTCACCGGACTTGCCTGCCTGTGTCTTCTTGCGGATGGCGTCGTCATAGGAAGCGGAGCCCTTGATGGCCTTGTCGAAGATAGTCGGATTGGAGGTAAGTCCGGTAACCGAGAATTCGTTGATGTAACGTTGCAGGCCGCCGCCGGTGAGCAGGTCGCGGGTGATGTTGTCGAGCCACAGGCTTTGACCGAGATCATGCAGTTGCTGTGTCGCTTTCATGGCATCTCCTGTTGTACATGGCCGGTGGCGCTGTTGCCAAGCAGCACGGGCAGCGTGTAATTAACGAGGTCGCCGATGGCGTTAATGGTGATTTCAGCGGGTGGATTGGCGGCGGCAATCTTTGGGTCGCGGGCGTAGTGTCCCTGGCGCGGAAAGACGGTCGTCAGCTTGTCACTCATCACATGCTTCATGGCGGTAAGAACACGCAGCTTGTCATCGACCATGACGTAGTGTCTGGCGGGATAGCGTTGCATGACCTCTTCCAGCATTAACTCCTTGTGTATGTAGATCAGCACGTGGCCCTCGACTGCATCCCACAATCCGGAGCGTTGCACCTTGCGCGGCTGGAATACCACGTCGCCATCCGACAGAATCACCGTTGAACCCCAGCGCCGCAGATGTCGGATGACATCGAGCGCGCCGGGATACAACCGTTCCGTAAACGGATAGTCCACCAGAAACGTGGACATGAGCAACAGGCGCGGGTCATTCAAATCCTCGAGCCGGTAACGCTGCAAAGCTCCCAAGTAGTCCGCATAACCAAGCTCGGCGCGCAGCTCTTCGAACAGCGACCAGTAACGGTCACGGTTCTCGGCGCCAAATTCCCGCGTGAGATGGGCTTTTAGGTCCGCTTCAATATCATCGTTATTGAGCAGGGTATTATCCACGTCCAGCAGGAACACGATCCCCTCTGCCGGGTGTTCCGCGCCTTTATCCTTGGGTGTGTTATGCCAGGTGCCACGCCCGGTATTGATGTGCTTGATTTCAGGTTGCTCCCAGGTTTCGGAAACATTTTCAGGCGGATGCGGGGGTTTGCTATCGTGATCCGGATTAATTCTTTTCATTACGTATTCTCACCTCGACGGTATGTTCCTGATGGTCATCTATTAACCGGATGGCCTCGTCTCCTTGCTCGATCCCGTCATACAGTACGCCAACCGGAACATTCGCATGCGGGGTTTGCAGAACGGAGATGTGATAGGTGGTTTCCCGGTAGCGGTAGCGCAGCTTGAAGGTGGTCCAGTCCGCGGGAAGACACGGTTCAATGTAGAGCTTGTCCACCTGTAGCCGCAATCCCAGCAGCGATTCCGCGATCAGCTGATACATCCAGCCGGCCGAACCTGTGTACCAGGTCCAGCCGCCGTGGCCGGTATGCGGTGACAGTGCATAGACATCGGAGGCCATCACATAGGGTTCCACCTTGTAGAGTGCGATTGCCTGCGGAGTGCTCCCGTGATTCAGCGGGTTAAGCATGGCCAGCAGTTCCCAGGCCCGCTGCTTGTCGCCGAGTTTGGCGAAGGCCATGGCTGACCAGATAGCCGCATGTGTGTATTGACCGCCGTTTTCCCGCACGCCGGGCGGATAGCCTTTTATATAGCCAGGTTGCAGGTCGGACTTGTCGAAAGCGGGTGCAAGGAGCTGTACCAGCGCATCCTTGCGATTGACCAGACGTTTGTCCACCGCCTGCATGGCCATGCGGGCGCGCGTGGCATCGCCGGTACCGGATAAAACCGCCCAGCTTTGCGCGATGGAATCAATCTGGCATTCCAGGTTACTCACCGAGCCGAGCGGCGTACCGTCATCGAAATAGGCGCGCCGGTACCATTGTCCATCCCAGGCATGGGTTTCGATATTCCCACGCAACTGCGCTGCTTCCTTCTGGCAACGCTCCACGAACGCCGTATCGCCGCGCTGGCCCGCAATCTGCGCGAATTGTGTCAGTACATCATGGAGGAAGAAACCCAGCCAGACACTTTCGCCTTTGCCCTGTTCGCCCACTTTGTTCATGCCGTCATTCCAGTCGCCGGTGCCCATGAGCGGCAGACCGTGCTCACCGAAGCGCAGACCCCAGAGAATAGCGCGTTGGCAATGTTCATACAGGCTGGCGGTCTTGTCGGATTGGCGCGGCAGGTCGTAATAGGAATCTTCGCCCGGGTTGAGCGGACGGCCCTGGATAAATTGGATGGATTCATCCAGCACACCGGTGTCGCCGGTAGTCAGGACATAGCGGGAAACGGCCAGGGGAAGCCACAGGTAGTCATCCGAACAATGGGAGCGTATGCCGCGTCCAGTGGGTGTCTGCCACCAGTGCTGCACATCTCCCTCGGGAAACTGACGTGAAGCGCTCAGCACAACTTGCGCGCGCAGCAGGGAGGGCTGGGCATGAATGAGGGCCATCGCGTCCTGCAACTGATCACGGAAGCCGAAGGCGCCCGAGGGCTGGTAGAAGGCAGTGCGTCCCCAGAGCCGGCAACTGATGACCTGGTAGAGGAGCCAGCCGTTCGCCAGCACATTGACGGACGGGTCGGGCGTTTCCACTTGCACGGCGCCGAGAGTGTGCTGCCAGTATTGTTGTACGCTTTTGAATGCATCGCGCGCGGCAGCCGATCCTCGAAAATGCTGCACGAGATCGCTGGCTTCCTTCATGTTTTGTCCGACGCCGAGCCGGAAAATGATTTCACGTTCCTGCCCGTCCACCAGCTCGAAGGGCACCTGGATGGCGGCACAGGGATCCAGCGCCGGACCCACTTTGCCGGACAGCCGTGTACGCTTCATGGCGGCGGGGTTTGCGAGCGTCCCGTTGCGACCCAGGAATTCCATGCGGCTGCCGCTGACACTGCGGCTTGTATCATCCACGTCGAAAAACGCGACCTGCTGAGCAAAGTCGGCGCTGTAGGGATTGCGCGCGAACAGCGCGCCGCTGTTAGCATCCACCTCAGTGATGATGTGCATCATGGTTTTGGGCCGCAAATCGCCCAGCACCCATTCTGCGTAGCCGGTCAGGGACAGCCGCCGCGCGCGGCCCGATTGATTGCGCAGCTTGAACACCGCAAACTTGACCGGTGCATCCATGGAGACATAAATTTGCAGCTCCGAACGGACACCATCCTCGGTGTGATCAAACACGCTGTAGCCGAATCCGTGCCGGGTCACGTAAGGGGTCGCTCCCCGATGGGGCAGCGGAGTAGGAGACCAGAAGCGGCCGCTTTCCTCGTCACGGATGTAAAAGGCTTCTCCTGCCGGATCGCTCGCCGGATCGTTTGACCAGGGCGTGAGGCGGAACTCGTGGGAATTTTCGCTCCAGGTATTGGCAACGCCGCTTTCCGAGATGAGTGTTCCGAATGAAGGGTTCGCAATTACATTTACCCACGGTGCTGGGGTCATTTGGCCGGGTAGGAGGGTCATGACGTACTCGCGACCGTCAGGCGTGAATCCACCGAAACCATTGGAGAAGAGCAAATCGTGGCGCGGCAATTCAACCGCAGCCGGCATTTCCAGGCGCGGACTGCGCACTGGGGTTGTCAAATGTGTGATCTTGGTTTCAGCCGGGCTGCGACGATTCACCTGGGCCGCCAGCGGCCCGGCGCTGTCGCTGATGATGACGCGGGCGACGGTTTGCAGTAGCACCCGATCCTCCTCCGAGATTTGTTCGGCAACTTTTACAAAGATGCCGCCGGAGCGATCAACCACATTGGCTTCGGTGCTGGTGGAAATCAGGCCCATGATCTGGTCATGCAGCAATTGCCTGTAGCCGGCGTGATCTTCGTTCCAGATCACCAGATCCACTGCCAGTCCCTTCAGTCGCCAGTAGGCATGGGCCTGCACCAGCTGACGGACCAGGCCTATGTTGGCCGGGTCACCTATGCGCAGCAATACGATGGGCAGGTCGCCTGATATCGCGTATCCCCACAGGCCCGATTGCCCGCGGTGGTTGCGGATCAGCACGCCGGAAGGAGCGCGCAAGGAAGCATTGGCGTAAATCACCGAGCTGGCGAGATGCCCGTAGAGTTGCGCGTCGGCCTCGCTGGCATTGAGCTGCCGCAGGATCACTTGGCTATGGGCATACGCTAGATCGAAGACGCGGCTCGCCAAGTGCCAATCCTGGTATTTCTCCACTAGCCCCAGGCATTTCTCGCGGGTTTCTCCGATGCCGGACACTACATTCAGCGTTGCGATTTCGTCAGGGTCGAGAGCGATGCGATAGCGGATCGCAACAACTGGATCGAGCACCGTACCCTGGCCGTCTCGGAGCAGCGCCGAAGCTCTCATGGCCTGCGGATCGGCCACACTGTTGCCGCGGCCCATGAAATCCATGCGATCTGTCTCGTAGGAAACGGGTTCAACGGCCGGTGCATTGGCCACCATGAGGTGGAACATCCAGGGCGTGGACTCGTCCGCGGAGCGCGGGCGCCGGGTACAGATAATCGCCTGCCGCTCACGGATGATCTCCGTTTCCACGAAAAGATTGCTGAATGCCGGGTGCGCGTCGTCCGCGCCGGCGGGCGCAAGCACGACTTCCGCATAACTGGTGATTTCGATTATCCGGCGTGTGCGTGAACGATTGGTAAGGTGGATACGCCGCAGCTCTATATCGTCTTCCGGTGAAACGGTGATTTCCGTATGCGCTTCAATGCCGTCGTGACTGCATCTGAATTCCGCCCGAGCCTCCGAGAATATAGCCTCGTATTTTTCCGATCGCTTAAGCGTCGGCTGGTAGGCGGTGGACCACACCTCGCCGCTGACGATATCCCTGAGATAACAAAAGAATCCCCAATTATCGCGCGTGCTGTCTTCCCGCCAGCGCGTAACGGCCACGTCCTTCCATTTGCTGTAGCCGCCGCCTGCGTTGGTGGTCATCACCTGGTATCGACCGTTTGACAGCAGATGGACTGCCGGTATCGGGGTATTGGGACTATTGAATACGCGCATGGATCCCTCCGTCTCGCTGGCAGGAACGGGCAATTCGGCCAGCTCGGCGTTGTGTGAGTAAAACAGCGTGGCTTTGGGAACCCGTTCTTGCAGCAATAAAGTGGTTGCCTGGAAAGACGGGTCAGATTCGAAGCGCTTCTGCATGGGGCGATCCAACAGCAGGTACGCGAGCGACAGGAAGCTCATGCCTTGATGGTGGGCCATGAAAGACCTGACAATGGCTTTAGACTGACCGCGGGGGAGTCGTGCCGGGGTGTAATCCACGGCTTCGTAAAGTCCGTATCTTCCCCCCAGTCCCTCGGCTTCCATGCGTTGCAGATTCCGGCAGGCTTGTTCGGGCGCCACCATCAAGGCAAGGGCCGCGGCATAGGGTGCGATCACCAGATCGTCGGACAGTTTGCGTTTGAGTCCCAGACTGGGAACACCAAAAGCACGGTATTGATAATTCAGATGCGCACTTAAAATGTTGTAGCCGGATTCCGAGATTCCCCAGGGTACCTCGCGCAGCCTTCCATACTCGATCTGTCTTTCCACCGCGACGCGGTAGGTCTGATCCAGCAAGGTATTTTCATATGTCGGCATCACCAGCAGCGGCATAAGGTATTCGAACATGGAACCGCTCCATGAAACCAGAATTGGCGTCCCGCCGGATACCGTCAGTAGGCGTCCCAGGGAGAACCAGTGTTCCTGGGGCAGCTTACCCTGTGCGATCACCACGAAACTGCACAATCTGGCTTCTGAAGCTAGTAGGTCGTAATAGCTGGTGTCGCGGCGGCGCTCCGTGAGGTTGTAACCAATTGCCAGCAAGTGACGCGCCTTGTCATACAGGAAGTCATATTCCATGTCGGCGAGTTGTAGGGCTTGGGTCGCCAGCGCCTGAATATGCGTGACCCGTTCCACAGCATACTCATTTCCCTGCCACGCCAATTCGTGCAAGGTCGGAATCCGGATGTCGTAACTGGACGCGCTCGCTGATGCCGGGCTCAGGAGAGCTAGATCATCGCGCGTATCCCGGCATTGGCGCGCTAGCGCTTCGATCCACCACCTGACTTGGTCCTCGGGGCTAGTTTCTGCTGACGTCACCATTGTCTCGCTGGCGGTAGTCAAGCGATCCAGATGCTGCATGGCTTTCGCCAAGGTACTCGGAGGGGTATCGCAGGCAAGTCTCAATTCTTGGCGAAACGTTTCCAGTTCGTTGATGGAATCTATGCCGGGGATGTCGGCCAGAACGCTCAGGGCAATATTCACCCCATGAAAAAATTTTGGATTCAATATCAGGTCATCGGGCAGCGCAAGCAACCCTTGCCGCAAGGTCAGGAGATGACCGGCGAGATTGCCGCTGTCCACGGTGGAGATATATAGAGGAGGAAGGGGCTCCAGTGTCCGGGTATCGTACCAGTTGTAGAAATGACCCTTGTGGCGCTCCAGGGCTTCCATGCTTTCAAAGGTTTTGGCGCTACGTTCCAAGAGCTTTCCGCATGCGATATAGCCAAAATCATACGCCGCGAGGTTTGCCAGCAGTGCAAGACCGATGTTGGTTGGCGAAGTACGGTGAGCGATAACCGGAGCGGGGTATTCCTGAAAGCCATCAGGAGGCAGCCAATGGTCCTCGGCACCTACAAATTGCTCGAAAAAAGACCAGATCTTTCGGGAAAACTTATCGAGGAAGATAACCTGTTTTGTACTTAGAGCTGGTTCGGTACGCGCGAGCGGTTGGCTGATCCACCAGGCGATCGCGGGGGATATGAACCATAGGCTCAAAATCGGCCAAGCTGCAATCAAGGCTATCGGATTCGAGAACGTAAATAATACTAATCCTGCAATAGCGAGGGCGGGACCGATCCACATCAAACGGCAATATGAAACCAGATCGTTGCGGGCATGCCGCTTTGTGACGCTGGAGGGATTCCACTCCAAGAGCCGTGTATGCATGAACAGCATGCGCGTAGTGCTGCGGGCCATGGCATCGAGACTGAAGTAAGCCTCGAAGGGCAAGCAGGCGAGCATGAATACGACCTGAGCCAGGCGTCGGCCAGATGCGCGAGCTGTGGCGGTCAGATGCGGAACCAGCAGTGCGTTATCTGGTTTACGGATAAAATCCAAAGCGGCCGCCAGTATCGCTGGAATAAAGATGACGCCGACAACTGCCAAGGTCCAGGACCAGGCGGTCGCCAGCACAGTCCATCCGAGCACCAACAAAAGTGTCAGCGCTACGGGCACCAAGCTGCGCCGCAGGTTGTCCAGAATCTTGAAGCGGGAAAGTAACGAGATCGGGTTTCTTTGATGATGTTTATCAAAACCCGGAACCCATGGTAAGAGCCAAGCGGAAATTTGCCAGTCTCCGCGGATCCAGCGGTGGCGGCGGCTCACGTCGGCACTGTAACTGGCCGGATAATCCTCATACAACAAGACATCACTCAACAAACCCGCCCTAGAATAAGCTCCTTCCAGCAGATCGTGACTGAGGATCAGGTTTTCAGGAAAACGTGCATGCAAGGACTGTTCAAACGCATCTACATCGTAGATGCCCTTGCCGACAAAAGACCCCTCACCGAACAAGTCCTGATAAACATCGGAGACAGCCCGCGTATAGGGGTCGATGCCAGGCTCGCCGGCGAATAGTTGCGCATACCTTGAGCGGTTGATGCTCGGCAGACTGATGTCCACGCGCGGCTGAATCACGCCGTATCCGTGACGGACGCGCTGGCTAGTCGCATCGTAGCGCGGGCGATTGAGTGGATGCGCCATAACGCCGATGAACTGTCGCGCGGAATCACGCGGCAATTGCGTATCGGCATCGAGTGTGATGACACACTCGACATTGGACAGGGCTTCGATGTCAC
Source organism: Gammaproteobacteria bacterium (assembly GCA_049591455.1). GTDB lineage: Bacteria > Pseudomonadota > Gammaproteobacteria > Natronospirales > REEB76 > REEB76. The sequence goes on along the minus strand of JBAWFA010000004.1, from coordinate 388,762 downwards.
CTATCATCGTGGAGAAGCACTCGATTGGTCCACCACGCAGCACCGCATTCAGTTCGGCAATTTTGCCACGCTTGCGTTCGTATCCCATCCATAGACGTTCACCTGGATTCCAGCGACGTGGTCGGTGAAACAGCATGAAAGGATTATTTTGCGCGCCCGGATACTTCGCATTCAGTTCTTCAATCCGCTTCTGGGTCAGCCGCAAGAGTATTGCGTCCTCCGGGATGGTTTCCTCAAGGGCGTCTGTGAAATCGGTCAACAAGGCGAAATGCAGGTTCGTATCACGATTGCCCAGATACCGGACTTCGAGCGCTTCGACTAGTTGTTCGATTTCTCCGGCACTGGTCAGCATGGCAGGAATCACCACGAGTGTGCGAAATTCTGGTGGAATTCCATCCGAAAAATCCATGCGTGGCAGGAGATGAGGGACTGCTAGCAAGGTCGCTAGCCAGTTCACCAGTGCGACTGCCAGATAGCTGGTACTTAACAGCAACAGCATAGCAAGCGGAATCAGCGGCCAGCCATTCAAACCACGGACATAAGCCATCAGCAGTAAAGCTGCAGCGGTGATCAGGGTGAGAGAGATGATCGTGCCGGCATACAGCAGAAACGAAATGCGGTGGCACATTCTACGTAGCAAGGCACCAGCCGGTATCCGTGCGCCGAGAGCTTGCTCGAGTTGATACAGCCCCTTGTCAATCAGATAGAAGCCCACATGAAAAGTTCGTGCATCGCTGTTTTTTGCGCCCATAGCTTCACGTGCCAGTTGAATCGCATTCTTTGCCACAGTATCTTCAGGGCACCGGCTTCTCTTTGCGAGTTGCTCCACGACCTGACGGTAACGGTCGCGGCTGGCGAAATCCATCTTGCCGTAGACGCCATCAATATCCTCGCGCAGGATAGCCTCGACCGTACTCATGGTCTCGACAAACTCACGCCAGTCCATGCTGCTCAGGAAGCGCAGGCTGGCAATGGTGTTGCTGATGGAGACCTGGTCCGCCGCCTGTTGTCGGCTTTCGGACTGCACTACCTGATCAATTGTTAGCTCGGATTCGGAGAGCGCCTGTTCGACCCAGGTGAGCGGTAGCCTCAGAGCCGGGCCATGTCCCTGTAATCGGCGAGCAAACTCCGCCACGAATGCGCCTTTCATCGGCGGATTGGACTCCGCCATGTCGGCGATTACCAACACCAGGTTCTTGGGGTCGGTAGCGGAGATCGCAATCATTCGATCCACCCAATGGATCGCAAGATTGCGCTGGGAACGGGCAGCGGCAATACGCAACCCAACACGTCTCAGATTTTCAATTAGGGCCAAGCGCAACATGATGGGTATCGCCCACAGTTCACCCAACTTGAGGCCAGTTATATTCTGGTATGCCGCTACAAAACGGCTAAGACTTTCCGCATCTACGCGGCCGTCGCCGTGCGAGATTATTTCCAGAGCGATGTCGTATACACGCGGTAGTCCAGCGGATGGGCCATTCGCAAGGCGAGGAAGGCCGCGACTATAGCTTTTCGGGAAGTGTCGTTTGGCAGTGTGAATGTGCTCTTCAACTAGATAGAAGTTATCGAGCAGCCACTCGCTTGCAGGAGTGATCTGCAGATCGGCCTTGACTGCATCGGTCAGTCGTGCGCAAACCTCTATAAGTACGCTTTCATTGTCCGTTAAACGGGTCAAAAGCCTTTCGCCGACGCGCTCCTGACTTAGCTCATGAATGCCAGCCAAAGTTTCACCATAACGAGCCATCTGCTCGGCGTTGAACAGCTCTGAGCGCAGTGGTGGTTCGTCGCTGGGAGATTCCTGCGATGAAGTCTTTTTAGATGAAGACGCGCTCCGAATAAGCAGGTCTTTAATCAGGTTTGTGTTGCCTGATACCAAGTAATTATTCTCCTGAGATATAGATGCAGGGAGCTTAAAAGTTGAAATGGAAAAAGAGCAATTTGACAGAATTGTATCATTTTACTCAATATTCCGGCAGTTCTAGTACGCAAACGCATATTGAAACTATGCAGTAAATGAGTATGACCAGCCATGACTATTTGGGAGTCTCATGCAATAAATATAGGAGACTTCATTATTGTTCGTCGAATACGCGAAAGTACGTGTCCTGGTTCTTGAAATTTCCGGATTTCAATCCGTATTGGAATGTTAATATCGAGCTGCTTACATATGTGCGCTAACACACGGAAGAATCATGTTGCCTGATCTAAGCTGAATTATGCACCTGTCTACTAAATATATATTACGGAGAGTGGCGGCGTTTGTTGACCTTCAAAGGACCCATCGTTAACGAAATTTAGGAGGAGCCAGCAATGAATTGGAAAATACACGATAATGAAGAGCAAAGAGTGCTTTCGAACAGTTTCAATGCGGCCAGAGGCCGGCAAAACAGATATTACGAGGTTACAAGCTATTCCCGGAACATATCTCAGGAGTATGCGTTTGGTTATTATCCAAAAAGTGACAGGAGAAAGACTGATACGGAATCTGAACGTCCGGTCAGAGCACCGTCCAATATCAAAGGTAAAAAAGTTCCGGTTTCTAAGACTTGGCATCCTGCGGAAATGAGTGATAGTCGTATCAGGGGCGTTGCGCCAGTAGGCCCCCGATATATCGCTAGATCATTTTACCAGTCAGGTGATCGGAACGAGTGAACAAAATATGAGTCTGGATCAATCCTAATCTGCCTGCCGCACATGCGACCTTTGGTCATGCGACTTGGAATCGTGGGCCCAGCATGTCCCATGGCGGCCTTCCTAACAGGGATAGGAATTAGAGCACTCGTTGTGTTCATTAAATTACCTTTGATTAAAGTACCCACCATCCTTTGGTCTGATTGATTAAAGCGCAAATAACCAGAAATCAGTTTTTTGGTTTGTGGACTGAGCGGTCAAGAAAGTCGCTATCTATAGGACTGCTTGAAGTCATGATCTTTTATCCTCGTCGCGCTGCCCACATGTTGCCGGGCGCAGACAGAGGATCGTGTCCCTGGCTAGAGCAAACATTTCTAGCCGGGAGCACGACTATTTGAGCTGTCCGGGCATACAGCGTAAACTGTCGAGGCTGAGATTATATTTGCGTACTTGAGACCAACTGAAACTTGGGTTCAATACTTATGGAGCCTCTGATTTATTCGTCGTACCCGCGAACGCGGCTACCCAGGTTCTTGATAATTCTGGATTCCCGCTTGTGCGGGAAATGACGGAAACGGAATTGATCAGAGCTTCCTTATGTCTTAAATATAAAATTAAGACACGTCTTTAGCTGAAACCATCCAAAATGACGAGGTGAGCGTATGCAGCTTGGTATGATCGGCTTGGGGCGCATGGGCGCCAGCATGGTGCGTCGGCTTATGAAGGACGGTCATGATTGCGTAGTCTATGACACGCACCCAGATGCAGTAAAACAATTGCAGAAAGACGGTGCATCTGCAACCACTTCGCTCGAAGATCTTGTCAGCCAACTGACGCAACCACGTGCGATATGGATGATGGTACCGGCGGCAGTGGTGGGCGATACGATTACCGCACTAACCGATGATTTGCTATCGCCTGAGGATATCCTCATAGATGGCGGTAATTCTCATTATCACGATGACCTCGCGCGTTCCAAATATCTGGAGCCTATGGGTATCCACTATGTTGATGTAGGTACTAGTGGTGGTGTTTGGGGATTAGAGGAAGGATTTTGCTTGATGATCGGCGGTGAAGAAGAGATCGCTACGCATCTGGATCCGGTATTTGCGTCACTTGCGCCCGGCATTGGCGCGACGCCGCGCACGCCGGGCCGGGAGAAAATGCCGGGTACTGCGGAAAAGGGTTATTTGTACTGTGGCACGAGCGGTGCTGGGCATTTCGTGAAAATGGTTCACAACGGCATCGAGTACGGGATCATGGAGGCCTATGCCGAAGGATTGAATGTCCTGGCTCATGCCAACGCTGGCAAGCAGAAACAGATTATCAATGCAGAGACTTCACCTTTGGAGAAACCTGGGAACTATCTGTATGACTTCAAGTTGGAGGATGTGGCTGAGGTCTGGCGCCGCGGCAGCGTGATCCGTTCCTGGCTGCTGGATCTGAGCGCGCATGCGCTGTTGGAGGATCCGAAGCTCGAGAATTTCCGTACCAAAGTATCTGATTCAGGCGAGGGACGCTGGACCCTGCAAGCCGCCATTGATACCTCCGTTCCGGTACCGGTGCTGAGCACAGCTTTGTACGCACGTTTCAGCTCGCGCGGCGAAGGTGACTTTGCCAATAGGATGCTGTCAGCCATGCGTAAGGAATTTGGCGGCCACGCCGCCGGCAAGCAGTGATGACCTTGCCGGTTTCTGATGCGCTGGTGCTGTTCGGAGCCAGCGGCGATCTCTCCAGCAAGATGCTGTTTCCAGCCTTGCAGGCCATGGTTCAGCGCGGCCACCTCGATGTGCCAGTTATTGGTGTGTCCCGGGCCGGTTGGGATCTGGAGCGATTGCGTACGCATGTCCGCGATAGCTTGCAACAGCACGGCAAGCTGGATGAACAGGCGTTCGCGAAGCTCTCGAGTTTGTTGCGTTACGTGGACGGCGATTACCGGGAACCAGCCACTTTCGAAAAACTCCGGCAGGAACTCAAGACTGCCAAACACCCTCTGTATTACATGGCCATTCCGCCCGCAATGTTTCCCGTGGTGGTGGAGGGTTTGGGGAAAATCGGCGCGACAGCTGCTGCTCGCGTTGTGGCCGAGAAACCCTTCGGGCGGGACCTGGCCTCAGCCCAGGCTCTCAATCGAACATTGCTCAATGTGTTCAACGAAGATTCCATCTTTCGCATCGACCACTATCTGGGCAAGGAAACGGTGCTGAATCTGTCCTATTTCAGATTCGCCAACAGTTTCCTGGAGCCCATCTGGAACCGTAACTATATAAAGAGTGTGCAGATCACGATGGCAGAGTGTTTTGGCATCGGCAGCCGTGGCAAGCTCTACGATGCCATCGGCGCGATCCGCGATGTGATCCAGAATCACATGTTGCAGGTGGTGGCGATCCTGGCGATGGAGCCGCCCATCGGTGAAGGCAGCGAAGCCCTGCGCGATGAAAAGGTGAAGGTCTTCAGGTCGATTCGTCCGCTCACCGGCCGCAGTCTGGTACGCGGTCAGTACCGCGGTTACCGCGATGAGAAGGACGTGGACCCGAAATCCCAGATCGAAACCTTCGCTGCCATGCAGTTGCACCTGGATTCTTGGCGCTGGGAAGGCGTGCCATTTTTCATCCGTGCGGGGAAACGCTTAGCGGTGACCGCTACTGAGGTCTTGGTAGAGTTGCGGCGTCCACCACAAAAAGTATTCGCCGAGGTTTTACCAGACCGGTCGAATTCCGTGCGTTTCCGGCTTGGTCCGGACCGTATCGCCATTGGACTGGGCGTACGCACCAAGAAACCGGGGGAGGCTATGGTGGGGGAAGACGTCGAACTATACGTATGCGATAACAAGGATGACGGCATGAGCGCATATGAACGTCTCATCGGCGATGCGATGCACGGCGACGTTTCACAGTTTGATCGCGAAGACGGCGTCGAAGCGACGTGGCGCATCGTAGACCCGGTGTTGAACATGAAAATGCCGCTGCATGAATATAACCCAGGAAGCTGGGGTCCAGTCGAGGCTGATGCCATTCCTGCCCAGTATGGCGGCTGGCGTGAGCCGAAAGTCACACAATGAATCCAACAGAAAAATATTCCCCACGGCTACCTAAGCACGTAATTACTCCACCCGAACCGGGCGCTGTACGACTCCATTTGCATATTTTCCAGAGTGCTGAAGCTGTCGCGAAACGGGCCGCTGCTTTCATCGCCGAGCGCGCACGACAGATGACCGAGTTGCAAGGCCGGTTTGTGCTGGCTTTGAGTGGAGGCGAAACCCCGAGACAGATGCTCAAAAAACTGGCAACCGAGAATATGCCTTGGGCCTCGATGCGCGTTATCCAAGTGGATGAGCGAGTAGTTCCTGCAGGTGATGTAGCACGCAATCTTACACTCTTGCAGTCAAATTTTCTGGCATCCGGTAGGTTGTTGCCGCAACAGATTTATCCGATGCCAGTGGAAACAAACGATTTGGAGAAAGCTGCGCGAAATTATGCTGAAGTACTGGAACATCTGTGTGGCTCACCGCCGGTACTGGATCTGGTGCATCTGGGTCTGGGAGAGGACGGGCACACTGCCTCGCTGGTGCCCGGTGATCCGGTGCTGCATAAAATGGAAGCAGATGTAGCTTTGACGAACCTATATCAGGATCATCGGCGCATGACTCTAACTTATCCCATCATTAGCCGTGCGCGTTGCATCTTGTGGTTGGTGACGGGAGCGGAAAAGTTGGACATGCTCACGCGCCTATACAACGACGACACCACCATTCCTGCCGGTCGTATCGCGCGTGAGCGTGCGGTGGTGTTTGCCGACCATGCGGCTGCAGCAGGTCTGGAATAATGAGTACGATTTACAAATCTTGAAACCGTGGAGGATTCGGATGAGTGCAGCTAAAACAAATCAGCGTGATACGTCCAGTCTGGATGAGAGCTGCATCAATACCCTGCGCTTCTTGTCGGTAGATATGGTACAGCAGGCCAACAGCGGCCATCCGGGTTTGCCCATGGGCGCCGCGGCTATGGCTTATGTCTTGTGGACGCGCTATCTGAAACATCATCCGGCCAATCCGGCATGGTTCGATCGCGATCGCTTCGTGCTTTCCGCGGGCCATGGTTCTGCGCTGCTGTATAGCTTGCTGCATCTGACCGGTTATGCGTTGCCGTTGGAACAAATCAAACAGTTCCGCCAATGGGGTAGCCTCACGCCGGGACATCCGGAACGTGGACACACGCCAGGCGTCGAAACCACCACCGGACCTCTGGGCCAGGGCTTCGGCAACGGCGTGGGTATGGCGATGGCGGAAGCGCATTTGGCAGCACGTTATAACCGCGACGGTTTCGAGATAATCAATCACTTCACCTATGCCATCGTCAGCGATGGTGACCTGATGGAAGGCATCGCCTCCGAAGCCGCATCACTCGCCGGCCACCTTAAACTTGGCAAGTTGATCTATTTATATGATGATAATTACGTGACTCTTTCCGCCGGCACCGATATTACCTTCACTGAAGATCGAGCTAGGCGTTTCGATTCTTACGGTTGGCATGCACAGTGCATCGAAGACGGCAACGATTTGACAGCCGTTTCCCGGGCACTCGATGTCGCCCGCGCGGAAACCAAACGGCCTTCACTAATACTGGCACGTACCCATCTTGGCTACGGTTCGCCCAACAAGCAGGACAGTTTCGAAGCTCATGGTTCGGCGCTAGGTGTGGAAGAAGTGAAGCTCACCAAACAGAATCTGGGCTGGCCGGTGGAGCCTCCGTTTTATATTCCAGAGTTGGCATTGAAGCGTTATCGCGAGGCACTGACTCAAGGCAAGGAAGCCGAGGCAGAGTGGAATTCACTTTTCAGTGCCTACGCGAAAGCGTTTCCGGTGCTCGCCGCGGAACTACAGCAGCGTCTGAGTGGGGAATTAACCGCGGGTTGGGATGCGGATATACCGGTTTTCCCCCCTGACACCAAGGGTATGGCGACACGCGTGGCGTCGGGCAAGGTAATGAACGCGATTGCGCCGCGTGTGCCGGCCTTGGTCGGCGGTTCCGCCGATCTCGATCCTTCCACCTTTACGGCATTGAAAGGACTTGGCGACTTCGAGCCACCGGGAGTGGGTGCTAGCGATCGCGAAGGCTCATTGGGCGGCGGCTGGAGTTTTGCCGGCCGCAACCTGCATTTTGGCGTGCGTGAACACGCGATGGGTTCAATCAACAATGGTTTGGCGGTACATGGTGCGATCGTGCCATTCGGAGCCACCTTCCTGATCTTCTCCGATTACATGCGCCCACCTATTCGGCTCGCGGCCTTGATGAAACTACACGTGATCTATGTCTTCACCCACGACAGCATTGCGCTCGGTGAGGATGGGCCCACACACCAACCGGTTGAGCAGTTGGCCGGCTTACGCTCTGTTCCTGAGTTGATCGTCATCCGGCCCGCCGATGCCAATGAAACTGCGGTTGCCTGGCGCGTGGCATTGGAGACAAGAGACCGACCCATAGCATTGGTGTTGACGCGCCAGACTCTGCCAACCCTGGATCGAAGTCGGTTTACCTCAGCGGAAGGTTTACGGCGTGGTGCGTACATCCTCGCAGATGCGCCCGGCGGCAAGCCGGATATGATCCTGATCGCAAGCGGTTCGGAAGTAAGCCTGATTGTGGCGGCATGGCAAATATTACAGGAGCAGAAAATTCAGGCACGCATCGTTTCCATGCCAAGTTGGGAACTGTTCGATATCCAGCCGCAATCGTACCGCGACGAAATTCTGCCACCGTCAATCAATGCGCGGCTGGCGGTAGAAGCGGGCATAGCCCAAGGGTGGTGTCGTTACGTGGGTGACAGAGGTGATGTACTTGGCATACAGCGCTTTGGTGCCTCAGCAAACGGTGACACGCTGATGCGTGAATACGGTTTTACTGCGGAGAACGTTTGTAAGCGCGCACTGGCGTTGCTGAATTAACACTAGACGAAAGTATCTACAGTATTTATGCCATACGTGATGTGGGGGACCGCTTTTTTTGCATGCATGACTTTATCTAGCATAGGTGGCACTGCGTCGTATTGTCCCTTAATCACCTTATAACATTCGCATGCACGAGACTCGAGAGCACATTGGTCAATGATTCTGATATGTTTGCGGCTATACTGGATAAGACCGTCTTCCTCTAGTTTCCCGGCAACACTCGTAACTGTCTCCCTGCGAACCCCCAGTATATTGGCAATTGCTTCGTGGGTTGTCACGAATTCGCCGGATTGCGTGCGATCCAGACCAGATAGAAGCCAACGACAGAACTGCTGCTCAAGGCTATGATACCGGGTACATGCGACAGTCTGGCTAATATCAGTCATACGTGCGACAAGATAACGCAGCAATATTTGCCTGAGCGATTCAGAACACTCGAAATATCTCTTAAATAAATCTTTATCCAGACGCAGGACATGGCCATCACTTAAGGAAATCACGGTACTGGGTATGACGCATTCGCCCATGAATGCAGATATGCCAACCATACCCTCATTCCCTATGACAGAGATTTGCGTGGACTTTCCATTTTCAAGGGAGGTTACCAAGGAGAAAAAGCCGCTTATGGGGAAATACACATGCGTTAGCGCAGAAGCTGAAATGTCTAACTGTTTGTCTCTGGATATGGAGACAAGTTGGAGATAAGGGAGCAAATTATTAAAATCTTCCGGCTGCATGGCATGAAGCAGCCGATTCTGCCTGGCTGTAATCGACAAGACGGGCGATGTTGCGTCCACTTCGTCTGTCCTCATGGTGTTTTTTGATAATTTCATGACCATGTTCATGCGTAATCTCCTGAAGATATTCATTATTGACTTAAGCAATTCCTATGCCAGTATCAAAAGGGGGTTATAAATCAAGGAGTGCGATCCAAATATGCAAATCAATAATGTGTGCACTACTGTAGTGTTGTCGCCCATGAACGACAGTGCTCACGCAGAAATAAGCTAGGCGCTTGAATTGAAAGGGAATGCTGACCGTCTGTCTGAGACGACAGCGTAGTACATATGACGTGGTTGTCCCAAGGCAAGAGCATCGATAGACAGGTTTTTTACTCTTTGTGGTTTGAACGGCGTAAATGAGAGCAATCGAACTTAATCTTTGTGGGTATAGGCCTCGATCTGGTAATTAATTGGAATTAGAGGTCAATTTATCAAATACAGATTTGTACGGCTCATCTTCCCTGTTAGTCATTTCGTAGATTTACAAGTGTGGACCTGCAGCCACGTTCTAGTCAGCTTAGCTCCTGCCATCCTGTAATATTTTAGATCAATTAAGTAATTGTCTGTTACTTAGAAACATATCCTGTTATGGACTGCATTGCGAGGTATGTTGGCTAAATATCATTGGATGATCGAACTGCCCATATGAGCTTCATGTCATTTTTCATATCCTGGTAACTTGAAGAAGACACCAGAATTGTCATCAATTACCCCATGTGTGCGCCAGCGCACAGAGCTTGAAGCATCACAAGGGTATAGTTACGCAGAACTGGATAAATTCTGTATAAACCATTGCCCTACATATAGGCGGTTATCACAGAAGTACTGATAAATTAAAACGAGACTGCTTTTTAGCACTACTACGAATGCAATTTTATTATCTGGAGCATCACCATGAAAGCAACTAACAGATTATCAGCCTTATTCGTATTCGTCATTATGTTGGCTGCATTAGCAGGCTGCGCATCGACAGCAACTCAGGAAGGCACCGGCGGTTACGTGGATGATTCCGTGGTGACTACAAAAGTTAAAGCTGCCCTCTTGGACAAACTTGGTGCGCCTTCAACTCAAATCACGGTTGAGACGTTCAAAGGTGTGGTCAAGTTGAGCGGGTTTGTTGGATCCCAAGAAATGATTACCGAGGCGCAGCAAGCTGCGCAAAGTGTCAAGGGCGTGCAATCAGTTGAGAACGACTTAACAGTGAAGGGCCAACAGGGTTCAGAGTAATCGTTGGCATGATTCAAGATCTTGCAATGTTCGTAGCATAGTGAAATGAGTAGAAGGATGAGTTGCTGCTTCATTCACAGATTGCTCGCAGGAACTGGCACATGGATGTGCCACCTATGGTAATAACTCAGTGTTCTGAATATTCAAGCTGCTGACTTTTAGTAATTGTTTATCATCAAAAGGAGAAAATATATGTTGTATTGGGCCATAGTATTTCTTGTTATCGCAATAATTGCTGCAATCTTTGGTTTTGGTGGCATTGCAGGTGCAGCCGTTGGGATTGCAAAAATCCTGTTCATAATATTTGTCATCCTCTTCGTACTATCGCTGATATTCGGAATCGCTGGTCGCGGCCGCAGATTACGATGAGGAGATGTACACGATATATTCTGATGGCGAGCTCGTAGAATGATTGTTGAGGAGACGAAAGATGAAAAGATTACAAGCATTGGCACCGGTGGTTTTGTTGCTGTCAACGATCGGGTTGGCGGCTTGCGGTAATTCGAATTCTGGACCGGCACAAACTGCCGGAAAGAAGGTAGACCAGGCAGCCCAGACTGCAGGTACCGCGGTGGGACAGGCTGCGCAGAATACTGGTCAGGCCATCAGCGACAGTGTGATCACCACCAAGGTGAAATCAGCTATATTTGCAGAACCGTCACTTAGAGTATTACAGATAGACGTAAGCACCGTGAACGATGTAGTGACATTGAGAGGTTCGGTAGATACGAGTCAAGACAGCGATCTGGCTGTACGGGTTGCGAGTGGCATAGATGGAGTAAAGCGCGTTGATAACAAGCTCATGGTGAAATGAGCTTGATCGTATTAGAAAGAATTTAGGATTCCTGTTTTTGTAGGAATTATACTTACGATACAGATCGATTCAGATTAAGGAATTCTACGCGGTAGTTGGGCGTCGAGTCGGCGCAACCGCTCTTCGAGTGCTTGTACATGCTCGATCAACATCAAGGCTAAAGCCAGCCCTTGGCTATCAAGATCAAAGTCTTGGCGTAAACGGGCGGCGGTCCTAGCTGCAACCACGCAGTCTGCGCCAAAGGCCCGGGCCGGGGCTTCAGGATCCAGAGGTGTGATGATGCCGGTGTCCACCAGTTCCTGGAGGTCTGTCTCCGGCAGTCTTGACAGCTCGGCAAGCTCCTTCAACGATAGTTCTTGATATTCGTCCAGCCAGAGCATTTCAGTGAGATCGACTCTCATCTCTCATCTCCTGTTTGTAATGCGCGCGTGGGTTGAATCTCGAGTTTTCACCAAGCTGCTTGAATAGCGCGCGTTCATGTTCACTTGCGGCATCAGGTACAACGATTTGTACGATTGCGAAAAGATCGCCTTCGCCGGAGTGTGGTTTGGGTAGCCCTCGTTTCGGCAAACGCAGTTGCTGGCCCGCTTGGGTTCCGGGTGGAATCTTGAGTCGTACTGTGCCGCCTGGTGTCGGCACTTCAACATTGGTGCCCAGTACCGCTTCCCAGGGCGCCAGCGGCAAATCGAGATACAGATCATGCCCGCTGACGCGGAAAAGTGGGTGTGGGCGCAAACTGATGTTGAGATACAGGTCGCCTTCACGCCCTCCATTGAAGCCTTTTCCGCCCTTACCCGGTAAGCGTAGGCGTTGTCCGTTTGTGGAGCCTTTGGGTATGCGCGCCTTGAATGCATGTGGTGCACGATGCGGCACACCTTGCGTATCGTATTCCGTCAAGTTCAAGTCAAGGTTCACCTCCGTGCCCTGATAGGCGTCTTCGAGGCTGATAGGCACTGATACCTCATAATCCTGCCCAGCCATCGCCATTTCGCCATCGTCCCATCCACCGCGATAGCGGCCGCCGCGCAGGCCGGCAAACAGGTCCGACAGGTCCATGTCCTCGAACGAAAACGGTGTATCGCTGTAGCGTTGCTGCCAGTCCGGCGGTGGCTTGAAGTCCTGTCCGGGCTGCGGCTTGCCCAGTTGATCGTAAGCTGCGCGTTTTTCCGGGTCCCTGAGTGTCTGGTAAGCTTCAGCGATATCCTTGAACTTTTCGGTAGCATCGGATTCTTTGGAAACATCCGGATGGTACTGGTGTGCGAGTTTGCGGTACGCCTTCTTGATCTGCTCGTCACTGGCGCCGCGTTCGACACCGAGGGCATTGTAATAGTCTTTGTATTTCATGACGGATGAGCCGTGGTGATCATGCTAAATGATAACGGCAATCGCGTTACTGATCCCGTCCGCTGCCGGTGATCAGACGGGCGCCATATTCGGACGTGAGATAGGCCCATAACCAGGACAGCGCCACCATCACGCGATTGCGAAAACCAATCAGGAAAAAAATATGTGCAGCGCCCCAAGTCCACCAGCCCGGCAACCCACTCAGATACAGCCAGCCGAAGTCCACGATCGCCGACTTGCGCCCAATAGTGGCGAGGTTGCCGTAGTCACGGTAGTGGAAAGCAGGCGGCGGCGGCCGTCCGTTGAGCCGGCGTATCAGCAGTCTGCCCACATAAGCGCCTTCCTGTTTGGCGGGCGGCGCAATCCCTGGCACCGGACTACCATCGGTGTTGGTTACCTGCGCGGTGTCGCCGATCACAAAGATACCAGTATCACCGGGCAAGGTTAGATCGGGTCCGACACGCACCCGGCCTGCCTTGTCTGCCTCAACACCCAGCCATGTTGCAGCAGCAGAAGCGGCGACGCCTGCCGCCCAGATGAGCGTGCGCGCTTCGATGCGCTGGTCAGCAGTATGGATCCCGTCGGCGTCGCAGTGCTCGACGGACGTACCAGTGAGTACCTCGACACCCAAGTGTTCAAGGGATCGGTGTGCCTTTTTTACGAGCGATGTCGGAAAGGCAGGCAACAGCCGTGGACCGGCTTCCACCAGAATGACCCTGACGCGTTGCCCATATAATCTGCGATGTTTCATGGTCAGCTCGGTCCGGGCCAGTTCCGCGATGGCGCCGGCCATCTCCACGCCGGTGGGACCACCTCCTATTATCACGAAATTCAGGAGCCGGCATCGCTCGTCCGCATCCTCACTCACTTCGGCTTTCTCGAACGCATCCAGAACCCGGTGCCGGATGGCGATGGCATCTTCGATGGTTTTCAGACCAGGTGCGAATGGTTCCCAATCATTGTGACCAAAATACGCGTGCCGTGCACCAGTAGCCACCACCAGATAATCGTACTGAATGCGTCGGGCTACTCCGGCAACATGGATGCTTTGCTGCCGGCGATCAATGGTTGCGACACGCCCGAGCATGACCTCGATATTGCTCTGGCGGCGCAGAATCCGGCGGACCGGCATGGCGATATCAGCTGGAGACAACGCTGCCGTAGCCACTTGATAAAGCAGCGGCTGGAAGAGATGAAAGTTACGCTGGTCGATGATCGTGATACGAGCGCGCGCACGGTGCAAGGCTTTGGCGCAGCTCAGACCGCCGAAGCCAGCGCCCAGTATGACGATATTGGGCAAGGTTCTAGCACCAATTTGTATTTTACGGGTGTTCAAGTGCTTTATTTGTTCATGAGAGGAGTGGATGCATTGGACAGTTTTTTGTGTGTATGTCACGTACTATTCTCAAGGAGACAAACATCGAATCAGGGCAGCATTGGCATGGCCATCCGGGTCGCAAGACTGGTCATGATCCAGATGGTGCCGGCCACCACGATGATCAGCAACAGTGTTGAGAACAGGATTAGTTGCAAGTCTTCGCGTTTTTGCCTGAGCCCGATATGCAGGAAGAAGCCGAAGTGCACGCCCATCTGCAGTAGCGCGAGAACACCAATCACGATTAATAGCAAGAAATGCGCCATACCATGCCAGTACACCAGCGCAAACGGCACCAGGGTTAGCAACAGCGCCAAGCCGACACCCCAGATGTATGAACGGAACTCCCGGCGTTCTTCCTTTTTCCGCTTCGTTAGTCCGGTGGCGTCGCGAGCAAGCTCGGTCATGCCAGCCCTCCCAGATATACCACTGTGAAAATCGCGATCCAGACGATGTCGAGGAAATGCCAGAATAGCGCCAGCCGCAGGATGCCGAGCTTGGTGCGGGTGTCGAGGCCATACCGCAAGATCTGGCCGACTAGGCAGAGCAGCCAGATACAGCCACCGGTGACGTGGAGGCCATGCAATGGTACCAAGTCGAAAAATGCGGACAGATAGCCGCTGCGTTCGGGTGCGCCCCCCTTGGCAATCATTGTGAAGAAATCGTGCAGCTCGAAACCCAGAAAAGCTACACCCAGTAAAAGGGTCAGCGCTAGCCACCCGATCAGCCGCCGCTTGCTGTGCTCGTATTTCATCGTCAGCGAAGCCATACCAAAGGTGAAACTACTGACCAGCAACAGCAGGGTCTCGGCGAAGACACTCTTGATGTTGTACAGATCATGCGGTCCGGGTCCACCCGCGGTCGCATGTATCGATGTTGCATAGGTGGCGAACACCATCCCGAACAGGATCGCGTCGCTCATTAGGAACACCCAGAAACCGAAGACCATGGACTGCGCTGCATTGTGTGCTTCAGGATGCGCGCCGCCAAGGTTCAATCCAGGGTATTTAAAGGTTTCGTAGTTCACGACATGAGCTGCTCGGTCGTTTGTTCAGCAAGACCCTGATTGACGGAATCGCGCTCATCGGCACGCGAGATTGCTTTCGTGGTAGCGACAATATCCAGCCAGTGCAGGTGCTCCTGCCGGACGTCCTGCGCGGGAACCGTTTTTGTGATTGCGCGCGCGAAGCCATGCAAAATCATTGTCGCGAATGCGGTGAGGGTGGAAAGAATCACCAGCCACCAGATGTGCCACACCAATCCAAAGGCAATGGCAAAACTGAGGGCGCCCAGCACCGGGCCCATGGGATTGTTTCTGGGTAACTTGATATCCACATACTCATCTGGCTGTTGATAGCCCTTACCAAATTCCTTGGCGGCCGTGAAAGCGTCACGATCATTGATGACTGGAATGACCGGAAAGTTGTATTCCGGCGGCGGTGCCGAAACTGCCCACTCGAGACTGCGTCCATCCCAAGGATCGCCCACGAACACGCGGTTCTGGTCACGATGTCTGATCGAAACCCAGAGTTGGATCACCAGCGTCCCCAGCGCAACGATGATGAGTAGGGCGCCAAGGAAAGCTACCATTTCCAGAGGTACATAAGCGGGTTCACTGTAAGCTACAGTGCGGCGTGGCAAGCCCATCAGCCCCAGCGCGTAGAGCGGAAAAAATGCCAACATGAAACCAAAGATCCAGCACAGTGCGGAAACCATGCCCCAGCGCTCGTTGAGGCGGAAACCGAATGCCTTGGGGAACCAGAAGTGGTAGCCGGCAAGCATGCCGAACAGTACGCCGGGGACCGCGACGTTGTGAAAGTGCGCCACCAGGAATACAGTGTTGTGCACCTGATAATCGATGCTCGGATTGGCCAGCAGAATTCCACTCATGCCACCCAGCACGAACAGCAGGATGAAACCAATCGCATACACCATCGATACAGTAAATCGCACCCGGCCGCGAAACATCGTCCACATCCAGTCGTAGATCTTCACCCCTGTCGGTATGCCGATTAGCATCGAGGCGATGCCGAACACTGCGTTTATGTTGGCGTTCTGGCCCATGGTAAAAAAATGATGCAGCCAGACGCTGAAGGACAAAATGGCAATCGCCATAGTGGCCATCACCAACGATCGATAGCCGAACAGTGCTTTGCCAGAGAACGTCGAGATGACCTCCGAGTACACCCCAAAGGCTGGCAAAATCAAAATGTAGACCTCTGGATGCCCAAACAACCAGAAGAGGTTGGCGAAGTGCATCTGGTTGCCGCCCAGCGCATTTGTGAAATAGTGAAAACCGAGGTACCGGTCCAGCGCCAGTTGTGCTGTAGCCACAGTCAGTGGTGGCATCGCGAAGATCATTAGGATACTGGCGCACAGCGCAGTCCATGTGAACAAAGGCATCCGCAGCCACTTCATGCCTGGCGCGCGATTTTTGTAGATGGTCACGGCGAAATTGATGCCGGTGAAGGTCGATCCCAGCGACGACAGTGAGAGCGACCATATCCAGTAGTCCGGACCGACGCCGGGGCTGAAACTCGCCTCAGTATAGGGCGGGTAGCCGAACCACCCGCCCGTTGAGAAGTGGCCCAAGACCAGGGAAATCATCACCAGCGCAGCGCCAGCCGCGGTCAGCCAAAGACTGATGGAATTGAGCACAGGAAAAGCTACGTCGCGTGCACCGATCTGCAGCGGCATCACATAGTTGATGAGGCCGGTGAGGAATGGCATCGCCATGAAAAAGATCATGATCGTGCCGTGGGTGCTGAACAGTTGTGCGAAATGATCCGGTGACAGAAAACCGCCACCCAACCCGAAAGCCTGTTGCCCTCGCATCAGTGCCGCTTCGATCAGTGCCCGCGCCAGCATTACGAATGCCAGTGCCACGTACATGATGCCGATTTTCTTGTGATCGGTGCTGGTCAGCCAGCTCGACCACAGCACTTGCCATTTGCCGTATTTCGTTATCAGAGCGAAGGTAACTATCGCGCCGATAACGACTAGGCATGCAGCGAAGCCACCGATGCTGCCGTTGATCAGATTTGCCTCAGTGGGATGCTCCAGCATCTTCCAGAACGGCAGAGAATCCAGACCGAGACGCCCTAACGGATGTTGGAAAATGGTGATGAAATTCATGGCTTTTCCCCTACGGCCGGTACTGCGACCTTATAGGGTACAGTCGTTGACGCCCTTGGAGCCATTATCGAGGCGTGCGGCAGTATGACAGGGGAACCATCCTTGGTCGCCTTGACTACCTCGAGGAACAATGCCGGTGAAACATCCGTCAGATAGACATTCCCGTCTTGCGATTTTACCTGCGGCAGTGCAGCGAGCAATTGGACGCGTGTGCTGCGTTTTGAGATCGCTTCCAGGGTGCTGGTATCCAGTCGAACGCCGTTCGTTTTAATTTTTCGTACCCATGCCTTGAACTCGTCTGGCGACATCGCGACCGCAGTGAATTGCTGTTGATAAAAACCGTTGCCGTTGTACATGGTGTTCTCACCAAGGAAGCGCCCGGTGTTGCTTGCTTCCAGGTTCAGCTGCGTGACCATGCCACCCATAGCATATATCTGACTGCCTAGCGCTGGAATGAAAAACGACTGCATCACGGTGGCAGAGGTCAGGTGCAGGCTCAGGGGGCGCCCTACCGGCATGGCCAGCGTACCGATACTGGCGATACCCTGGTCGGGATAAATAAACAACCATTTCCAGTCGTAGCCAATCACTTGCACACGCAGCGGTGCGTGGTCGGAAGCTAGTGACCTATAAGGATCCAACCTATGGGAATCACGCCAGACAAAAAAGGACAGCACCACCACGATGATGATTGGGCCACTCCAGGACATTATTTCCAATAGACGAGAAAACTTCCATTTCGGCGTGTACCGAGCCAGTTTGTTACCATACCGGTAACGCCAAAGAAAAAAAGGCAGTAACAGAAAGATCGGTCCTGCAACTAGCACAGCCATCACACCAAGCACCCAAATAAAATGCCAGCGCTGAATCGATGCTATCGGGCCTTGCGGATCGAGAAAACTCAAATGCGTTGCGGGGCTGCAAGCGCTGACCGTCATGAGTGTCGCAGTTATCTCTATCAGGTGAGTCAGAAATCTTCGCAGCCAGATGCGCAGCTTCCACATGCTTATGGTTAACAATTTCATGCAACGTTTCTTTGATGGGTGTTCATACTTCTTGTTAGGTATTTGCTGGAACAACTTTCCGGGATACCTAACAGATGCTTGTATCTAGGAATGCGGTTCATGGCGTTTTTCTGTTAAATCGGTGTTGGCATCCATGTCAGCACATAATTCAATTTGTCAAAACTCTTACGCCAATCACGCATCCTGTTGCTATTCTATCAGCAGTAACCTGTGACCATCAGGATCGCACAAGAGGGCAGCATGCACGTCTGCCATCACGCTAATCGTCACAGGTCCTGTGCTCGCATCTGGCAACTTATCGAGCAACACGGATAGATTCTGCACTTGCATAACCAGACGGTCCGCTGCGATGTCGCAGTTACCTAGGTCCGGCAACGCGCGGCCCCGTGGTGTCCTATAGCCGAGTAGTTCGACATGCGGTGTTGTGGCCTCGGCGGATTGCAATGCGATCACTTCGACCTCGACATCGGGAAGCGCATCAAGATTTGCCTGCTGTGGACCGCGATTGGTCTGCTGTCCGGAGAGTGCGAACCCAAGCACCTCATTGTAGAACGCAATACTGCGTTTCGGGCTCGCCACGCTGATTGCGCTGTGATCAATGCCGAGCGACGGACCAGCTGCATGCTTCTGCCATACCGGATCGCCACTGCCTGCTGGGAATGCAATCAGTTCCAGCGGATGACCGTCCGGATCACGGAATTTGAAGGCGGTCACCGAGCCACTTGATGGCGGCAGGATTTGTGGGCCGCCGCGACTGATTGCGGTCGCTCCACCGTGGCGCAGCAGGCGCGTATACGCCGCTTGCATATCATCTACCACGATCGCGCAATGTTGGAACCAAAAATCCGAAGAGTGGCTGAAAGACGGATAAGATTGCCCCGGTGGGTCGAAGGCGATTAGTTCTAGTTCCTGCATTCCCAATTGCAGGATGATTGAGTTTGCACGCACACCGGGAGAGCCCATCAGTTTGGCCCAGGCGGTATCTTTGCTGACGGTTTCGTTTTGATTGGTGAACCCCAGCGCCTTGATATAGAACGCAGCCAGTTTGGTGAGGTCGGAGACTGTGCGGCTGATACGCAACAAACGCAGGACGTTGCCGTGCAATTTCATGGGCGTTGCGCGCCGCGCTGGTTGGTGTAAATCGCGTACAGTGTATGTGACGCGCAGATGAATAACTGGCTGCGGTTGCGGCCGCCGAAGGTCAGATTTGCAACCGTGTATGGAACTCTGATTTTTCCAAGCAAGTTGCCGGAGGAGTGGATGCAGTGTACGCCATCGGCCGCGCTGCTCCAGACATTGCCGTCCTCGTCGCAACGCATGCCATCGGCGAGTCCGGGCTGTATCTTGTGGAATATGCGGCCGTTCGACAGGCGCGCGCCGGATACCTCAAACGCGCGAATCTCCCGTACCGGCTCGGGTGCGAATTGCAGACCGCTCTCGGTAATGTACAGGCGTGATTCGTCGGGAGAAAAGCACAAGCCGTTGGGTCCGTCGAAATCGCCGGCGACCACCGAGAGCGCGCTGCTCGCCGGATCCAGGCGATACACGTTGGCCGGCAGTTCAGAATCCTGCTTGCCACCCTCGTAATCGGTCTGGATGCCGTAGGGCGGGTCGGTAAACCAGATGCTGCCATCGGATTTCACGACCACATCGTTGGGTGAATTTAGCCGCCGGTTCTGGAAGCGATCTGCCAGCACGGTAATGCGGCCGTCCAATTCGGTGCGTGTGATGCAGCGACTGCGATGACAGCAGGAAATAAGCCGTCCTTCGCGGTCGCGGGTGTGGCCATTCTCAAAATCGGAATCTTGCCGGAACAGCGAGACGCCATCGGATTCTGTCCAGCGCAGTACGCGGTTGTTCGGCAGATCGCTCAACAGCAGACAGTCCTGATCGCCAAACCACACCGGCCCTTCCAGCCAGCGGAATCCTTCAGCGAGTTTTTCCAGCGGGGCATTCGGCAGCACATATTGCCGGAAGCGCTGATCAATAATCTCATAGGTGTCCATGCTCGGTTGCTTTCTGCTGCGGCTAACTGAAACAGCAGGGACCGCACCGGTCCAGCGCTTGCTCAAGTTGTACGATCATCAAGACGGCCGGCTGGTCCCCGACTGTGCCGGAGCGATGGCCCTTGCGGCTCTGCACGTCCGCAATGCAATCCTGGTCGCCGCCGAAGGAAAGTTCACCCGCCCCCAGTTCTACACGCGTACCGTCCATGCTCTCGACGAACCAGCGGCCGGAGAGCGGCACGATCCACTGTGGTTTGGGGTTTTCATGCCACTCCCCGATCCAGCCCACCGGTAGCACCGAAAACAACACGCCAGTCGGGGGTTGATCCTGTCTGTCGTTCCACTGCGGCGCGGCGCCGCCCATACTTTGTTGTTCAAACGCAGTGAGCGTGCAATGCGTCTGATGGCTGGTGCCTGTGTCGTCGGCCCACAGATGCCAGTATTGAAGTTCGGGTTTGTGCTCGTTGTGTGCAGTACCAGCCGAATGCACGGAGATCATGGCTGACACGCAACACCTTTCGATCCACAGTTTGTCTGTTGGGCCGCTGTTGCAGGCGCTGAGTACACCGGCGTCGATGACATGGGGTGTGTCACCACATAGCCTAGCGGGGCAAGACTCGTTCCAAAGGTGATCAGCAGCAAACCACCAGCGAGGCAGAAGTTTTTCAGAAAATCCCAGAAATGGCCACGCGCTTTGCTGTCACCCTTGCGCCAGAAATCTGGGTAGCTCCAGAAATTGTGATACAGCAGCGCGGTCACAACACAGAAACCTGCCAGTACGAACGCAGCCAGACGGTCGTGCCAGCCGATCACAATGCACACGGGTGCGATGAATTCGATCAGGATGCCCAGCGCCAGCAGGATTGGCCCGCCCGGCAGGAAACTCGAATTCGCCTGCTGCAGTGCATCCTTCCAGTCAAATATCTTGTCGAGTGCGCTGAACGGAAAAAGTATCACTAGGAGAACGCGGATTATGAGGGGAATCGCATACAGATCGAACCACAGCATGTTCTGTTCCTCGTTATTAGCCGCTACGCTTGCAGCCGTTGCTTGAGATGATCGGCAACGCGCAGGGCATTCGCGATGATTGTCAGGGTCGGATTCACTGCGCCGATCGAGGGGAAGAAGCTGGCGTCAGTGATATACAGATTGTCCAGTTCGTGCGCCTTGCAGTTCAGGTCCAGCACGGAGGTTTTTGGGTCAGTGCCGAAGCGCGCGGTACCGGCTTGATGCGCAGTCCCGCCGACCGGAATGTCCTTACCCAGATACAGCTTGCGCTCGACCAGATATGGATGCGCTTCGGCCGCGTCCAACAAGGCTTCAAGTTTTTTCTTGAGACGGCGGTGTGCTTCCATGTTGTTGTCGGTTTGGTCCAGAACCACACGATCATTATCGTAGCGGATGCGGTTTTCCGGCCGTGGCAGGTCCTCGCTGGACAGCCAGAAGTCCAGAGAATGGCGTGCCATTTCCTCGAACGGCATTTTCGGTAGCCATTCCAGCCAGCCCGGCAGCGCCTCGCCGCGAATTGTATCGGCATGCGATTTGCCGGTCATCTGGATCAGGCCCAGCGGATACTCCCAGTCGTCGGCACTAAAGTAAAAGTCGCTGAGCGCAAGGGTTTTTTGGAAAACCGTATTGTTGGGTTCGCGCGAGAGCGCCATCAGTACCGACTGGTTATGGCGCATGTAGCTACGACCGAGTTGATCTGAGCCGTTGGCGAGTCCGTGCGGATGTTTGTCGCTGGCCGAACGCAGCAGTAGCAAGGCTGAGGATAGCGCGCCACATGCCACTACCACGATGTCGGACGAATAGCGTTCGGTTTCGCCGTTGCGCTGCACGTTCACCGCCGACACGCTGTGGCCTGAAGCATTCGTGTCGAGCTTGGACACGTAGGCGTTGGTCAGCAGTGTAACGTTGTCGTGTGCCGCCAGAACCGGGTCCACGCAGATTACCTGCGCATCGGCCTTGGCATTTAACGGGCAGGGATAGCCGTCGAAGTAGGGTGTACGGAAACCGATACTTGTGGGTGTGGTCTTGCCTTTCTTTTCATCAAGCAGGATACCGATTGGGATATGGAATGGGCGCAGGCCCTCGCGCGCCAAGTTGTCGCTCAAGCGTTGCATGCGTGGCTCGTGCGCCAATGCCGGATATGGATAGGGTCCACTTGCAGGCGGTTCAGCCGGATCCTCGCCACGCACCCCGTGCACGTGAAACATTGCCTCAGCCTGTGTGTAATAGGGCTCAAATACGTCGTATTTCAGCGGCCATTCAGGAGACACGCCGTCGGCGTGGTAAATGGTCTCGAAATCGCGTTCGCGTAAGCGGAACAGCGCCGCGCCATACATCTTGGAATTGCCGCCCACGTAATAATGCAGGCCCGGATGGAACGCCTTACCATGCATGTCATACCAGGTTTCCGGCGCCTGGTAGATGCCCTCGACGAAGACCTTGTGCGAATCCCAATTGTCCACAGAACGCGGCAGGTAGTCGCCACGTTCTATCAGTAGAATGCGTTTGCCTGTCGGCGCGAGGCGCTGCGCGAGCGCCGCTCCGCCCGGCCCAGCGCCGATTACGATGAGATCATATTGGTGATCAGACATCATTCATGCTCTTTTGATCTGTGTTGAATTCCAGGCGTACAGCCGAAACAATTATCCAGATTTCCAGCCACGTGTTCTGTGTGTTGATACACATAGCT
This sequence comes from Gammaproteobacteria bacterium, assembly GCA_049591455.1. Lineage (GTDB taxonomy): Bacteria > Pseudomonadota > Gammaproteobacteria > Natronospirales > REEB76 > REEB76. The sequence continues at coordinate 365,778 of JBAWFA010000004.1, read as the reverse complement.
CCTGGTCTGGAGGGGCGTAGCAGTTGCGATGAACGGAATACAAATGGCTCGATCTGATGCCAAGTGGTGTTAGACTATACGCCGCTAACGTTGATCAAACAAAGTCTCTCATGCATTCCTCGAAAGTTGATGTGGCCGTAGTGTCCATATTTAAGTGCGAAATTTTCTTGACTATTGAGTTAGAGGAACATTGCTATGCCAAAGCATTTGCTTGATGGCCAGAAAGCACTGGTGACCGGCGCGGGTCGTGGCATTGGAGCAGCTTGTGCACGAGCGCTGGCGGAGGCGGGGGCGGCGGTGCTGGTCAATTTCTTCGGCGATGTAGGTGAGACCGACAAGCTAGTTGACGATATCAAGGCCGCTGGTGGGCAGGCATCCGCATTCCAGGCCGATGTTTCGTCGGAAACTGAGGTCACTAAGCTGTTTGGGGAGATGCAGGCACGTTTCGGTGGCATTGACATCCTGATCAATAATGCTGGTGTTCAAGCAGACTCCAAGCTCGTTGATATGAGCATGGCGCAGTGGATGAAGGCGTTGAGCGTGGATCTGACCGGTGGCTTCCTATGCGCACGAGCCGCCACCCACCTATTTCTCGGACGCCCGATCAACCCGGCGGTATCGTGTGCTGCTGGCAAGATCATCTTCATTAGCTCTGTACATCAATGGATACCCTGGGCAGGGCACTCAAATTACACTGCAGCCAAGGGCGGGGTCCGTATGTTCATGGAGAGCATCGCACAGGAGCTGGCACCGCAACACATCCGCGTGAATGCCATCGCACCAGGGGCCATCGCGACTGACATCAACCGTCCTGCATGGGATACACCCTTTGCGAAACAGCAACTTCTGAAACTGATCCCCTACGGTCGCGTCGGTGAAGTGGAGGATATTGCCAAAGCGGTAGTCTGGCTGTCATCTGATGAATCAGATTATGTGACCGGTACCACGCTTGCCGTGGACGGCGGCATGCTTTTATATCCCGGGTTCCAGCACGGCGGTTGAAATTGGCCTTTCAGTCGTAAAGCAGCGAACCATCAGGCAGAAAGTTCGAGTGTAATTGCAGCAACAGCGTGGGGAGGTAAATCGATTTGCAGAGTGATTCCCTTGGAGCTTGGCTGTAGGGCTATGGGCGTAAGTTGCAAGGCCGAAGCATCGTTTAATTGACGCACCTGCTCCGGGTTCAGCGATCCAGGTGAGCCCATCGATTCCCACAAGCGGCGCGGATTGCAATGGTCATCGTCAATCCGTTCTATCCATGCTGCCTTGGGCGGACGCGAGGTATTGAGCTCTAGGCTAACCAATTCGGCCTGGATGGGGTGTTTCGGAAATGCGTGGTTAGTCAGCAATACCGTGATCTTGTGTTCGCCGCGGACTATGGTGCAATCCACGGTCGCATGTGTGCCGTCCACCGCAAGCCTTTCGTTGCCAAGGCGGTGCAATAGTTGGAACGCGCGGTACGTGGGTTTGGCGATGCCGTCGATGGTCAAAAGACCGAAACCGCCGTGGAACGGCACCGATGAGAAGTAATTCTCAGAAAATATATCCGAGAAGGTCCACCAACTGTAAGCTTTGACCCTATCAGCCACGTCAATGTAATTCTTGACCAGGAACGCAGCCGCATAAGGCTCGTCGTGACGATGAAAAAAGGGATTGGATGAACTGCACCATTCGGTGTAGTAAACCGGTGCGCTTCGCGCCTCCGCACAAACCTGCTTGACGCGCGTTGGCAGGACATCGCGCGGCGCCAGCGAAAGCTGGGTCTCGGTGTCGTCGCCCGGTTTGCCGAGTGCATCCGTGGGGTAATGATGGGTAGAGATGAAATCGAACGGCAGTTTCTCGTGGTGGCAAAATGCCATGAAATCCCCGATCCATTCGTCGTTCGCCGTTGCCGGACCACCTACCCGGAGCACTGGGTCCACAGCCTTGATAGTGCTGGCGGTATGGCGGTACAGCTCGAAATAACCCTGCTGGCCGCCGGTCCAGAACGCATCCAGGTTTGGCTCATTCCAGACCTCAAAGAACCATTTACGCACTTCGGCAATGCCGTAGCGCGATACCCAGTGTCGCACCAACATGTCAATCAATCCGGACCATTGTTTGTAATCCCGCGGAGGCGTGATATTGCCGCGGTAATTGAAAACCGTCTGGCTTCCGGATGACAATGCGGAAGGCATGAAACTCAACTCCACGAACGGGCGCATGCCTATACCGGTCAGGAAATCGAATATCAGATCGGCATTGTGGAATCCGTACTGCATGGTGTCCATCTCATCCAGCGCTAGAGCCATGTCATCGTCAAGGATGGCGTGAAAACGCACATATTCGCAGCCGAGCTCATCGTGTACGCGCTGCATCTGCATCTGCCAGTCGGCACGCAGGGTCTCTTCCGCATGCCCGCTGCCGATGGTGTGCGACCAGACGTGATTCAACGGTGTACCTTTGACATCAAGATTACAACTGAATTTTGGCATGAGATATTTCCTTTCGATAGCACCAATTTTATTCGGTTTAATCTCCGCGTTGTAACCAACCACCGGTAAAACCTGCTTTTTGCAGACCGCTGACGATATACGGACAGGAACGCATCAGGCTCCACAGCATATCTGTGCGATGGTTTTCGATCATCAGGATGATCGGCCCCTGATTGAGGCCGCAGTGGTAGGGTGATATCCAGCCGTAGGGATTGGGTGTATTGGCTGGGTATGTTGGGTTGAAGTTAGTCTTGAAGCCGTAGGGATTGGCCTCTTTCAATTTAACATGGTTGATAAAATAATCGAGCGCGGGTAGCACGATTTCGGGAGCAAACGGCAGCGAAGCGGCCACAACCCAAGGCGAGATCGTGCCGTCGTCTGGGCCATCGGGTATACCGCGTGCCACGTAATCGAAGAATTGGCGCTTGACACCATTCACAGTAAGCGTGGTGGGACCGGGGCCGTCGCTGGCAGTGATGCCCCAGCAATTCTTGCTGTAACCTGCAAACTTGAGTGGATTGGCAATGGCATACTGCTGTTGCACGAACGTCGCGCGACGGCTGTTCTCGAAATAATCGCAGTTCTTTTTGCGCATGAAGGCATCCCGGATACCGCGGAAATCAATCCAGATGTGCGATAGCTGATGCGTGAACAAGGGACCCGCATACAGGTAGTCATATCCGTAGCAATTTCTCCATGTATAGCTCGATGTCCAGGCAGCATAACTGTTTGCGGACAACGGGTGAGTGGGTGAACCGAGTCCGAGCGTAAGAAGTATCAAAGCTTCGTCATAGCCCTGCCACTGGTATTTGATGAATCCGTCTTCCGGTTTCCAACCTTGGCTGATGGAGGCGGTTTCATTTTGTGCCCACTCCCAATCGGCGCGGCGGTAAAGCGCATCGGCCAGTTGACGAATCTCCTGTTCCGCAGCCGTATTCGCATCGAAATAACATCCGGCCGTCAACATGCCGGCCAACAGCAAAGCAGTGTCTATCGTTGATAGCTCGCACTGCCAAGCGCGCCGACCGGTATCCATGTCGAGAAAGTGATAATAAAAACCCTTATAGCCGACGGCATCTGGTTCGGTTCCCTGCGGGCTGTTCCAGAAAAAGCGCAGTGTGGTGAGAGCGCGTTCCGCTGCGGCCGCGCGCGTCATGTAGCCGTGCTCAACAGCCACAGGATAGGCCGACAACGCGAGGCCAGTGGCGGCAATACTGGCAGGCCAATGGTCAGCGGTCTTGTCAATCACCAGGCCATTGGCGGGATTGGTCTCGTGCAGGAAATAGTCGAAGGTTTCACGCTGGAGCAATTCCAGTTCTTCATCAACGGTGGGTTTTTGGGGTTTCATGACTTCGCCGGTACTAGGGCGGAATGTATCTTAACCATGGCTGCTTCCGGCTGCAAAGCAATTCCAAGTGAACCTTATCCATAAAGCGGTTTTCCGACTGCCTCCAAACTCTTGACTGGGGAGTCGAAACTTGCGGAAGCGATACAATTCAACTTTGCTCGTCGCTGCATGTGTCAATACTGCGCGGCTCGTATAGTGCTGGCGGAACCATGCAAATACCGGAAAATCGGGCATTCTGCTATCGGCCAGCCTGGTTTCCGGGCAGTTATTCCCCAAGTTTGTATAATGGCGGCGCGAAACCTGGTCCCCCGCCGTTTGCGGACCGGCAGCTCGACCTAAGTCTTTGATATACTTTGAGAAGTTTATTATAGAGGCTCAGTTGGGCATTGCGAAAGTGGCGGAACTGGTAGACGCGCTGGATTTAGGTTCCAGTGGGGTAACCCGTGAGAGTTCGAGTCTCTCCTTTCGCACCAGTTACGACGCGGAACATCATTATTTAAGGTACATGCTTCAATAGTTTCCGGGCTTCAGAGGTAATCAGTCAATGCAGGTTTCGATCGAAGCAACCGGTGGTTTGGAGCGCCGCATGAAGGTGCAAGTGCCAGCCGAGCGCGTGGAACGCGAAGTGGAACAGCGGCTCAGGTCCCTGGGCAAGCGTGCCAAACTCAACGGCTTTCGTCCTGGCAAGATACCGCTGGACGTTGTGAAAAAGCATTTCGGCAGCGAAGTCCGTCAGGAAGTGTTGAGCGATCTGCTGCGCGATACTTGCAACGAAGCATTCATGCAGGAGAAATTGAACCCAGCCGGTGGCCCACGCATTGATACCGTCAACAATGAGCCTGGCAAGGATCTGGAATACACCGCCGTTTTTGAAGTTTATCCCGAGATCACGTTGATCGGCGTCGAGGGTATACAGATAGAGCGGCCAGTGGCGGAGATTACCGAAGCTGACATTGATGCCATGGTGGATAACTTGCGCCATCAGCGCGCTGCCTGGGATACGGTAGAACGCGGCGCCAGGAAGGGCGACCGGGTGCAGCTTGATTTCGATGGTCTCGTGGACGGAGCAAGTTTCGCCGGCGGCAAGGGCAAGAAAGCCTTGGTGGTGCTGGGCGAGAACCGCATGCTGGCGGATTTCGAGCAGAATCTCGACGGCGTGCGCGCCGGTGAGGAGCGAGAGTTCGACGTGCACTTCCCGGAGGATTATCACGTCAAGGATGTGGCCGGTAAGACTGCGCGTTTCAAGGTACTGATACATTCTGTCGAGGCCGAAGCCTTACCGGAAATGGATGAGGCGTTCTGCAAAAGTTACGGCGTTACCGAGGGTGGCATCGCCAAGTTGCGTGCGGAGGTGTCCGAAAACATGCGCCGGGAGATGACCGACACGGTGCGTAGGCGCATGAAGGACCAAGTGCTGGAGGCATTGCTGGCCGCGAATCCACTGACTTTGCCCAAGTCATTGCTGGATGGCGAGATCGAACATCTGCGTCAGGACGCGCTGGAGCGCATGGGCGTCAAGGACAGCAAGAAAGCCGTGGAGTTGCCACGCGAGCTGTTCGAGGAGCAGGCACAACGGCGCGTGGGTTTGGGCCTCATCATCGGAGAAATCATCGGCCAGCAACAGCTGCGCGTAGACCGCAAGCGTGTAGATGAGCGTCTCGAACACATGGCCGGCGATTACAGCAATCCGGCGGAAGCGTCGCGCAGCATGCGCGCGAATCCAGCGGCTATGCGGCAACTGGAAACGCTTGTGCTGGAAGATCAGGCAGTGGACTGGCTGCTTGAGAAAGCGGTGGTAAGCAACAAGCCCATGACATTCCAGGAACTGATGCATTTCCATGAGCATGAGCACATACACGCTTGAAACGGCACACTAAATCAGGAAGCACATGAAGAAAATCAGTGATATTCAGGGGCTCAACCTTGTCCCCATCGTGGTGGAACAGACCGCCCGTGGGGAGCGCTCTTATGACATTTATTCGCGCCTGCTCAAAGAGCGGGTGGTGTTCATCGTGGGGCCCGTGGATGATTATGTGGCCAATCTGGTGGTGGCGCAGTTGCTGTTCTTGGAGTCCGAGAACCCGGACAAGGACATCAGCCTCTACATAAATTCACCCGGCGGTTCGGTGACCGCGGGCCTGTCCATTTATGACACCATGCAGTTCGTGAAGCCGGATGTATCCACCATGTGTGTGGGCCAAGCGGCCAGCATGGGCGCACTGCTGCTGACGGGCGGCGCCAAGGGCAAACGCTACTGTCTACCCCATTCACGCATCATGATTCACCAGCCCTTGGGCGGAGTGCAAGGGCAGGCCACGGATATAGACATCCATGCCCGGGAAATACTGCATTTGCGGGAGCGTCTAAACCAGATTATGGCCAAACACACCGGGCAATCTATCGAGCAAATTCAACAGGATACGGAGCGCGATCGTTTCATGGGCGGGGAAGAGGCGGTCAAATACGGTCTTGTGGATTCGGTGCTGGAACAGCGTGCCGTCAAGGTTTGAGGGAACGGAGCCCGGGCGGAAGACTCAAAAGGAGGTGGGTTGCTATTGAAGCGGCGGGTGAAAATCCCCATAGTATTTCCACGGGACGCAGCTCCCGGTATTTCCAGAGGTGGATAGGGACATGGCAGACGAAACGCGCGGCAAAGGCGAGGACGGCGGCAAACTGCTGTACTGCTCCTTCTGCGGCAAAAGCCAGCATGAAGTGCGCAAACTCATCGCCGGCCCTTCGGTGTACGTGTGCGACGAGTGCGTTGAGCTTTGCAACGACATTATCCGTGAGGAGATGCAAGAGCAGACCCAGACCACTCGCAACAAACTGCCGCGTCCGCAGGAAATAAAGGCGGTCCTGGACCAGTACGTCATCGGCCAGGAACGGGCCAAGAAAATCCTTTCCGTCGCGGTATACAACCACTACAAGCGGTTGGAAGTACGCAGCACCCGCAACAAGGATGATGTGGAACTGGCCAAGAGCAACATACTGCTCATTGGCCCAACCGGCTCCGGCAAGACGCTGTTGGCGGAAACCCTTGCGCGTCTGCTGAACGTGCCTTTCACCATTGCCGACGCCACCACGCTCACGGAAGCGGGGTACGTGGGTGAAGACGTGGAAAACATCATCCAGAAGCTCTTGCAGAAATGCGATTACGATGTGGAGAAGGCCCAGACCGGCATCGTCTATATAGATGAGATAGACAAGATTTCCCGCAAATCGGACAACCCGTCCATCACCCGGGATGTATCCGGTGAAGGCGTGCAGCAGGCGTTGTTGAAACTTATCGAGGGCACCATCGCCTCGGTGCCGCCCCAGGGTGGCCGCAAGCATCCGCAGCAGGAATTCCTGCAGGTGGACACCAGCAATATTCTGTTCCTTTGCGGTGGGGCCTTCGCTGGCCTGGAAAAGATTATCCGCAGCCGTACCGAGAGAAGCGGCATCGGCTTCATGGCCGAGGTCAGGGGCAAGGCCGAAATCAAGAATGTGGGCGAGGTGTTGCACGAGGTGGAGCCGGAGGATCTGATCCGCTTTGGCCTGATTCCGGAATTCGTGGGCCGTCTACCAGTGGTGGCGACGCTGGATGAGCTGGACGAGGGTGCGCTCATGCGCATACTCACCGAACCCAGGAACGCGATAACCAAGCAATACCAGAAACTGTTTGACATGGAAAGCTGCGAACTGGAAATCCGCGAGGACGCGTTACGCAGCACCGCACGCCGGGCTATGCAGCGCAAGACCGGCGCTCGTGGTCTGCGCACCATCCTGGAACACGTGTTGCTGGACATCATGTATGAACTGCCGTCCATGGAACATGTATCGAAAGTGGTGATTGACGAAGCGGTCATCAGCGGTGAGAACAAGCCCTACATCGTTTACCAGCGGCAGAAAAAACAGCTCGCCGCCTCGGATGGCTGAGCCCGGTTGAAAAGGCGGATTCCATCCGCATTCCGTATTCACTGGCTTGAGGAGCCACTATCCTCCTATTCACGTACTTGTAAGGATCCAGTGTGACCAGCGAAACCCGCCAAACCGATTTGCTTGAAGGCCAGCCTATCCTGGTACCGGTACTGCCGCTGCGTGACGTGGTGATGTACCCGCACATGGTGACACCATTGTTTGTGGGGCGCGAAAAATCCATCAAGGCATTGGATCACGGCATGCAGGCAGGCAAGCAAATACTGCTGGTGGCCCAGAAAAGTCCGGAAGTGGATGACCCCAAGGAAACCGATCTCTATCGTGTGGGCGCTCTAGCCACGATTCTGCAATTGGTAAAGCTTCCCGATGGCACTGTCAAGGTTCTGGTGGAAGGTGGCGACCGCGCCCGCATCCTGCAGATCAACGACGATGAATATTTTTCCGCACTGGTGACTGCCATCCGTTCCCACGGACAATATGATGAGCGCGAAGTGGATGTACTGATGCGTTCGGCGCTGTCGCTGTTCGATCAATACGTCAAACTTAACAAGAAAATTCCTCCCGAGCTGCTGACCTCACTGGCGGGAATTGATTCGCCTGGCCGACTCGCCGACACCATCGCCGCGCACATGCAACTCAAGCTGGACGAGAAACAGAAAATCCTGGAGCTGGAAGACGTGCGCGCGCGCCTTGAACACGTCATGGCCCTCATCGAGGGTGAGATAGACATCCTGCAGATCGAGAAGCGCATCCGCGGCCGTGTCAAGCAGCAGATGGAAAAAAGCCAGCGCGAGTATTACTTGAATGAGCAGATGAAGGCCATCCAGAAGGAGCTGGGCGATCTTGAGGATGCGCCCAACGAGATCGAGGAACTGGAAAAGAAAATCCATAAGGCGGGCATGTCGAAGGAAGCCCGGGACAAGGCGGTCGCGGAATTCAACAAACTCAAGCTCATGTCACCCATGTCGGCGGAAGCGACCGTGGTGCGCAACTATGTAGACTGGCTGGTGAACGTGCCGTGGAAGAAACGTACGCGCGTACGCCATGACCTGGGCACTGCTGAAAAAATCCTTGCCGAAGATCATTACGGTCTCGACAAGGTAAAGGAACGGATCCTTGAGTATCTTGCGGTACAGCAGCGCGTGAATAAATTGAAAGGGCCGATCCTATGCTTGGTGGGACCGCCAGGCGTGGGCAAGACTTCGCTCGGCCAGAGCATCGCACGCGCCACCAATCGCAAGTTTGTGCGCATGTCCCTGGGCGGGGTGCGCGATGAGGCCGAGGTCCGCGGCCATCGCCGCACCTACATCGGTTCCATGCCCGGCAAGATACTGCAGAACATGGCCAAGGTGGGCGTACGCAATCCGCTGTTCCTGCTCGACGAGGTGGACAAGATGTCCATGGATTTCCGCGGCGATCCGTCGTCGGCCTTGTTGGAAGTGCTGGACCCGGAACAGAACAACACTTTCAACGACCATTATCTGGAAGTAGATTTCGATCTTTCCGAAGTGCTGTTCGTGGCCACCGCCAATACCATGAACATCCCGGCGCCGCTGTTGGATCGCATGGAGGTAATCCGCCTGCCTGGTTACACCGAGGATGAGAAGGTTAACATTGCCATGCGCTATCTGGCGCCGAAGCAGATGCGCAACAACGGTCTGAAACCGGCGGAGCTTACCATCGGCGAGGGCGCCGTCACGGACATCATTCGCTACTACACCCGCGAAGCCGGCGTACGCAATCTGGAGCGGGAGATTTCCAAGATCTGCCGCAAAGTGGTGAAAGGTTTGCTGCTCAAGCCGCGCGACAAACAGGTACACGTGCTGCCGCGTAATCTGGACGATTATCTGGGTGTACGCCGCTTCCGTTATGGCCGTGCCGAAGATCACGATCAGGTCGGGCAGGTGACCGGTCTCGCCTGGACCGAGGTGGGCGGCGAACTGCTTACCATCGAGTCCACCGTGGTGCCCGGCAAGGGCAAGCTGATTCATACTGGCCAGCTGGGTGGCGTGATGCAGGAATCCATCCAGGCCGCCATGACCGTGGTGCGCAGCCGCGCGGCGCTCCTCGGGATTGAAGCGGATTTTCATCAGAAATACGACGTGCACATCCATGTGCCGGAAGGTGCCACCCCCAAGGACGGGCCGAGTGCCGGCGTGGGTATGTGCACCGCACTGGTGTCCGCGCTTACTAAAATTCCCGTACGCGCAGACGTAGCCATGACCGGCGAGATCACCCTGCGCGGTGAAGTGCTGCCCATCGGCGGTCTCAAAGAAAAACTCCTCGCGGCGCATCGAGGTGGTCTTAGTATCGTGCTGATTCCACAAGAAAATGCCAAGGACCTGGTAGAGATACCCAAGAACATAAAAGGTGCACTGGATATCCGCCCGGTGCGCTGGATAGACGATGTATTCAAGGTGGCGTTGGAACGCATGCCGGAGCCAAAACCGGCCGAGCCGGCTGCTGACACCACGCCACCAACTGACGTGGTCGCTCCGAAAACGGAGCCGGAAGGGGTGCGGCCACATTAGACTTGAGACTTATTCAAGTTGACAAGCGTTCGCAGCCACCTGTATAAACTTGCGCTTCAGACAGGTAATGAATCGTGAATTTCATACGCTTTGTCACAGGCGGGAAATAGACGGGATGTATTTTTTCAAACCCCGTGAGAGGAACTGTCCTTCATCCACACCCAGGCAACCAGGGGATACAACATCATGAACAAGGCTGAATTAATCAACGCAGTGGCAGAATCCACTAAACTGTCCCACGCTGATGCGGACCGTGCAGTGCAGGCCGTGCTCCATTCCATTACCAGTGCTCTCGGAAGCGGTGATCAGGTGGTGCTGGTAGGTTTCGGCACGTTCGCGGTCAAACATCGTGCGGCACGCACCGGTCGCAATCCGCAAACAGGCCAGACCATCCAGATCGCAGCGAGTAAGGTGCCTGGCTTCAAGGCTGGCAAAGCCCTGAAGGATGCCGTAAACTAACACCACTCTTTGGGGTGCTTAGCTCAGCTGGGAGAGCATCGCCTTTACACGGCGAGGGTCGGGGGTTCGATCCCCTCAGCACCCACCACGCGCTGCGGAGTGCCACTGCGGAGTGGTAGTTCAGCTGGTTAGAATACCGGCCTGTCACGCCGGGGGTCGCGGGTTCGAGTCCCGTCCACTCCGCCATACCGAAGTCCTATCAAAGGGCGCCTGCGCGGCGCCCTTTTTTGTGATTCGCGTTTGTCACCGGCTTTTCTAGGTACGCACTTATGGTGATACAGGCATTTCGAGACAATATTCCCAAATGGCTCACGGGTATCATCCTGGTACTAATCATTGGCCCGTTCGCGTTGTGGGGCATCAATTCGTACTTTTCCGCTTCGGGTGATACTTCGGTGGCCAAGGTGAACAGCACCGAAATTTCTCCACAGGATTTCCAGCAGGCGTATCAGGGCCGCTACCAGCAACTGGAACAGATGCTGGGAACTTCCTTCAAACCGGGGATGATTGACGAAAAACAACTGCGCCTGGAGGTGCTCCAGCAACTCATCAACGAGACGCTGCTGGACCAGCAGACCGCCAAACGTCGCTACAGCATCAGCGATTCCGATCTCGTAGCGGCGGTGCAGCAGATACCGGCCTTCCAGGTGGACGGCAAATTTTCAACCCAGGTGTACCAGGCGGCGCTCGCCAACGCCGGCATGACTCCGGCAGTTTTTGAACAGCGTGAGCGCCAAGAGCTTGCCGTCGGTCAGTTGCAAAATGCCATCGAAGCCAGCGCTTTCGCCACGCCTCAGCAGCTGGAAATCAACCAGGCGGTGAAAGGCGAGCAACGTCAGATTGCCTACCTGACGATCCCCATGAAACCTTATCTAAATAGCGTAAAGATTTCTGATTCCGATGTTGAGGCATATTACAAGTCACACACCGGTCAGTTCATGACCGCTGAGAAAATCACGCTTGCCTATGTGGAACTGGACGAAGCACAGTTGGCAAAAAACGTGCAACCGGACGAAGCGCAGTTGCAGGCCCTGTATCAGCAGCAGCTCGCCTCTTTTAAACAGGATGAATCGCGCGACGCGCAGCACATACTTATTGCCGTGAACGGCAGCAATCCCAAGGCGGATGCGGCAGCCAAGACCAAGGCAGAGGATATTCTCAAACAACTCAAGGCCGGAGCGGATTTTGCCAAGCTGGCTGAGAGATATTCCGATGATGCGGGCTCGGCCAAAAGCGGCGGTGATTTGGGCTGGATTACCCGCGGCAGCGGCGATTCGGCGTTCGAGACCACGTTGTTTGGTATTCAAAAAATCGGTGAGCTGGCGGGACCCCTGCGCCTGCCGGACGGCTACCACATCATCAAGTTGGACGGCATCCGCGCACCCACCACGCAGCCGTTTGACCAAGTGCGCGGCCAGTTGCTGGCCGCCTATCAGAAAAAGAAAGCAGACGACGATTACTTTGCCCTGGGCGATCAACTCGCGAATCTTGCCTATGAACATCCGGATTCCCTGCAAACGGTCAGCAAGCAGCTCAACCTGCCGGTTGAAGCCGTCAGCGACGTGACCCGCGACAGCGGCACCGGCATCGCCGCCAATGCGACGGTGCGCCAGAAAGCCTTCAGTGATGAAGTCCTGGTCCAGGGCAACAACAGTGATCCGATCCAGATCGGACCCAATCACGTAGTGGTGATCAGAGTGAAAAGCCACATCCCGAGCGAGCAGAAACCACTGGCCGAAGTGCATGATCAGATTGTGGCTCTGCTAAAGCAGCAACAAGCGGTGCAGCGGGCGCAGCAGACTGCGATTGTGATTGATGCCGCCATCAAATCAGGACAGGATGCCGCTCAGTTGGCGAAGAAGTATGGTGCGAGTTTCAGCGCAGCGAAATTCGTCAGCCGTACCGACGCCGGCGTACCGTCACCGGTGCTCATCGCCGCGTTCACGGCGCCCAAACCCGCGAGCGGGGCTTCGGAGATGGGCACAGTAGCGCTCGCGGACGGTGACCAGGCGGTATTCGTGCTTACCGGCGTGAAAGCCGGGGATGTCTCGGGATTGAACAAGGATCAGCGCGAGACGCAGCTGCAGGACTTGACCCGGCTCAATGCGGAAGCGGAATTCGCTGCCTATCTGGCAAACCTGCGCCAGCAGGCCAAGATCAAGATTCACCCCAGCAATATTGAAGAATAAGGACGCACCAGTCCAGGTGAAAAAACAGGCCCGCATCGGGGGCCTGTTTTTTGAGTGGCGTGAAATTGGGGTTCAACCGAGACTCATGCCCACGTGGCTGTAGCCCGCATCCACGTACAGTATCTCGCCGGTGATGCCGGCGGCTAGATCGGAACACAGGAACGCTGCCGCATTCCCCACATCCTCGATGGTTACGTTCTTCCGCAGCGGCGTCATCTTCTGCACGTGTTCGAGAATCGCTCGGAATCCGCCGATACCGGCGGCCGCCAGCGTCTTGATAGGTCCGGCGGAAATGCCGTTGACACGGATGCCTTCGGCTCCCAGCGCATTGGCGAGAAAGCGCACGTTGGCTTCGAGACTCGCCTTGGCGGGTCCCATGACGTTGTAGTTGGGGATGGCGCGTACTGCGCCGAGATAAGTGAGGGTGAGCATGGCGGCATTGCGCCCCTGCATCAGCGGACGCGCCGCCTTGGCGAGCGCCGCGAGGCTGTATGCGCTGATGTCGTGGGCGATGCGGAAACCCTCGCGGGTCACCACGTCTGCGTAATTCCCGGCCAGTTGTTCACGCGGTGCGAAGGCCACGGAGTGCACGACGATGTCAAGGCTGTCCCAGTGCTGTTTCAGAGCCACGAAGGCCGCATCAATCTCCTCATCGCCAGCCACGTCCATGGGAAAGGCGAGTTGCGAGCCGAATTCCTTCGCCATCCCTTCCACCCGATCCTTGAGCCGTTCGCCCTGATAAGTGAAGGCCAGTTCCGCGCCTTCGCGTTTGAAAGCCGCTGCGATGCCGTAGGCGATGGAACGCTCGCTGGCGAGGCCCACGATAAGTGCGCGTTTACCGGCGAGAAATCCCATTGGAACTCCTTGAAAAGAACCGTGCAGTTGGTTTGCTGGAGAGTGGGAGTCTCAACTGCTGGTGGACTGGTCGGCCACATCTACGTAGAGCTTGAGCCGTTCACCAGCATGCAGATAAGCACGTTCGTTGATGCCGTTCCAACTGGTGATGTCGGCGACGCTCACGCGAAAGCGCGAAGAAATGGAATACAGTGAATCTCCCTCGCGCACCGTGTAATACACCGTGTGCTGGGTATTCTGAGGCCCGGGCCCGCTCTCATAAGCAGTATCCACCACCCGGGCGCGGTGCGGCCGGATGGTGAGCTTCTGTCCCATGTGCAGCACGCTCTGGTTGGTGAGGCCGTTCCATTGGGCAAGTTCCGTGACCTTGACGCCGTATCGGTGCGCGATGGTCCAGAGGGATTCGCCATCTTTAACGCGATGCACGATGCGGCCCTGGGATTCATAGCGATCGCGCACGTAGCGGGGGCGGCTCGCTACCCGCGCTTCGGCAATTAGTGTCGCATCCGCCAGGGTCTTGCGTGCCACCGGGATCAGCAGCATTTGGTTCAGATGAATGAGGTTGCCGTGGATTCCGTTAAGATCACGTAGCACTGCGACCGTGGTGCGGTAATGCCGCGCGATTCCGCCCAGGGTGTCACCCGAGCGTACGCTGTGGGTCGCCCATTGCACCCGATCGTGGGGCGGCAACGCAGCCAGTGCAGTTTCGAATGCTGTCTGCTTGTCCAGCGGCACCATCAAAGTGGTCGGGCCGTCCGGATCCGTGGCCCAACGGTTGAAGCCGGGGTTGAGCAGGTACATTTGTTCGCTGCTGATGTCGGCGAGTTTCGCGGCGGTGGCGAGATCAATCTGGCCTCCCGCGTCCACCTGGGCAAGATACGGCTTGTTGGGGATGGCTGGCAAATCTACACCGTAATGACCCTGGGTGGCCACCAACTGGCAGATGGCGAGCAGCCGCGGAACATAGGCGCGGGTTTCCGCTGGCAGATCCAGATGCCAGAAATCCGTGGGCAGTCCGCGGCGCTGGTTGCGCTCGATGGCGCGGCTTACAGTGCCGCCGCCCGCATTGTAGGCGGCGAGCGCCAGCAGCCAGTCGCCGTTGAACTGGTCGTGCAGGTATTGCAGATAATCCAGTGCCGCGCGCGTGGACGCGACGATATCGCGGCGGCCGTCGTACCACCAATCCTGTTTCAGATCCCAGCGGCGGCCGGTGCCTGAAATGAATTGCCACAGTCCGGCGGCACGGCCGTTGGAATAGGCGAAGGGATCAAAAGCGCTTTCGACTACCGGCAGCAGCGCAATATCCAGCGGCATTTTGCGTGCCTGTACCTGCTGCACGATGTAATAAAGATAGGGACGTGCGCGGTTGGCCACGCGCTGCAGATAGGCTCCGTGATCAGCGAACCAGTTGAGTTCGCCCTGCACGCGGCCGTCGCCATCAGTGGTGGAGAGGGTGAAATGCTGGCCGAGATAATCCCAGAGATTGTCGTATTTTATTTCCGCCGGTGCGATGGTCAGGTCTTCCCACTGAATTTGCGGCGAGGTGTCGTTCAGATCCGGGATGGGCGTTGCAGTATCGGCAGTGACGGATGTGCTGGTGGTGGCCGCGGCAGGAGCTGCAGTGGTGGAAGTGGCCGATGGCGCCGTGACAGCCGCGGCGCTTGCCGGGAGTTTGTGAGCAAGCGTCGCGCAGCCGCCGAGGCTGCAGGCGCACAGAAGAGCGAACAAGATGGTGCTTCGGGTCATCTGTGCAATGGCTCGTTCAGGTGAAACGGTCTTTCCAGCTTCTGATCACAGCAAATACCTCTATCGCATCACGCGGTTCGCGTCCGCATTCATGTCGGGCGGCGGCTACTACCGTTTGCTCCCCGCAACGCAGGAAGGGATTCACCTTGCGCTCCCGTTCCAGTGTGGAAGGCAGAGTGGGCAGATTCCGTCCGCGCCGCTCCGCGGCTTGCTCTGCATAGCTCAGGATATCCCGGTTTCCAGGTTCCACTATCCGGGCAAACCGTAAATTTGCCACGGTATATTCGTGTCCGCAGCATATTGCCGTCGAGTCCGGCAGTGCAGCGAGCTTGGTCAGCGACCGGCTCATTTGTGCCGCGGTGCCCTCAAACAGCCGCCCGCAGCCGGCGCTGAACAGCGTGTCGCCGCAGAATACTATATTGTGGCCGTAGTAAGCGATATGTCCGGCCGTATGCCCCGGTATTTCCAGTACCCGAAAGCCCATGTCCAGAGCGGCGATTTCCGCTTTCTGGCCATCCCGGAGTGGCCGGGTCACGGCCGCAATGGCCTCCGCGGCGGGACCGAACACCGGGCAGTCGAATTGCCCGGCCAGCGCCGCCGCACCGCCCATGTGATCCGGATGATGGTGGGTGATAAGCACCGCCACGAGGTGCAGTTGACGCTCTGCGAGCGCCTGGACCACCGGCGCCGGGTCGCCCGGATCCACGACCACCGCTGCCCGGGCACCGGCCAGCAGCCAGATGTAGTTGTCGCGAAACGCCGGCAGAGGCAGGAGTTCGAAATCCATGGAATCATGTTAGCGGAGAGCGCCAGACGAGTCATGGTTGTGCTAGTGTCCCGCAACAGGCAGCGACGAAGCGTGGTGGCATGTTATTTTAGAGTGCAGCATGCAGGCTGATCTGGATTCCTGGTTTGATGCGCGCCTGGGTGCTTACCTACTGAGGCAGGAGCGCGCGGTGCTTGCCGAAGCGTTGCCTACCATTTTCGGTTATTTCCTGGTGCAAGCCAGTCTCTGGGGTTCGGCAGGAACCTTATTGCAGGCCAGCCCCATTCGTGCATGCTTCGTACTCAACTCCCGCGATGTTGCGGGGGTACAGGTGCGTGGTCATCCGGGCTATCTGCCCTTTGCCAGCGATTCCGTGGATGCCGTGTTGTTGCCTCATACACTGGAACGGAGCGGGGATCCGCACCAGGTGTTGCGCGAAGCCGAGCGTGTGCTCACTGGCGAAGGTCATCTCATTGTTCTGGGGTTTCATCCATGGGGGTTATGGGCCTTGCACCCGCAATTCGGCGGCAGGCCACCCTGGGCAGGTCATTATGTGCGCGTGGGGCGTATGCAGGAATGGCTCACGGTACTTGGTTTTGAGATCGTGCGTATGCGACATTATCTTTTTCGTCCACCGTTCCAGCGCCGCCTGCTTGTGCGCAGCGCGTTCCTGGATCGCTTGCGCTGGCGAATCAGTGCCGGCGCCTATATGCTGGTGGCGCGCAAGCGCGTGTTCGCCATGACGCCGCTGCGGCTCAAACATGCCAAGCCGCAGCGCGCTTTCGCGGACGTGGCGAATCCAACCGCACGGTGATCCGGATGAACGACGTTGAGATATACACAGATGGCGCTTGTCGAGGCAATCCGGGTCCCGGAGGCTGGGCGGCGGTAGTGCGTGTTGAAGGGCGGGAAAATGTTCTGCAAGGTGCTGAAATGGAAACCACCAACAACCGCATGGAACTGACGGCGGCGGTGCGTGCCTTGGACGCACTCAAACAACCCAGCCGAGTGACGTTATATACCGATTCCGAATATGTGCAAAAAGGCATCAGCGAGTGGCTGCCGGCCTGGAAGACCCGTGGCTGGAAAACTGCGGGCAGGAAACCAGTCAAGAACCAGGACCTGTGGCAGCAACTGGACGCAGCGGCGGTCCGGCACAGGGTGGATTGGCGGTGGGTGCGCGGACACGCCGGCAATTCCGGAAATGAACGGGTGGACCGGTTGGCCAACCAGGCAATAGATGAAATGGTAGGCGTGAGGAGTGAGGCGTAAGGCGTAATTCGTAAAAGTTTCTGGTTTAGTGGATAAAACAAGGATTAAGGACATGCGCCAAATTGTGTTGGATACGGAAACCACGGGCCTCGAACCTGCCGAGGGGCACCGCATCATCGAGATCGGCTGCATTGAATTGCAGAACCGGCGGCCAACAGGCCACACCTTCCACGAATACGTGAATCCAGGCCGGGAAGTGGAAGCCGGTGCCATCGAAATCCACAACATCAGCAACCAATTTCTGGCTGGCAAACCACCCTTTGCGGAGATTGCTGCGGCCTTCCTGAAATTTGTCGAGGGTGCAGAACTGGTGATCCACAATGCGGCGTTTGATGTGACGTTCATCAATCATGAATTGCGCCTGCTTGGTGATGTGAACGCCGACATCATGCAGCATTGTGGTGTACTCGACACCCTGGAGCTGGCGCGCAAACTGCATCCAGGACAGAAGAACAGTCTGGATGCGCTCTGCAAGCGCTACAACGTGGACAATTCCTCGCGACAGTTCCACGGCGCCCTGCTGGATGCCCAGATACTCGCCGATGTCTATCTCGCCATGACTGGCGGCCAGGCGGCGCTGCTGCTGGATGCCACGGCGGAAACCGGCCGCCTTGGAAATGGCAGACTGCAACCCGTGGATCGCACAGGGCTCAAGCTCAAGGTCATTCACGCTTCGGACGAGGAACTCAAGGCACATAAAAGCCGCCTTGAAACCATAAACAAGGCTAGCGGAGGTAAATGTCTGTGGCAGGATTAGAAATATAATCATGGATGATCGTTCATGACCTTCCGTAATCTGTTCGATACCATCCGGACACTTTTTTTGGGCACCGCGCCGGGCTGGTACAAACTCTGCATCATCGTCTTTATCATCATTAACCCGCTGATATTTTTCGGCGCCGGCGCCTTCATGGCGGGCTGGTTGCTGGTGGCGGAATTCATATTCACCCTGGCCATGGCGCTGCGCTGTTATCCGCTGCAATCCGGCGGCTTGCTGGCGCTGGAAGCCATCCTCATCGGCATGGCCGGGCCCCTGTCCGTATATCGGGAAGTCGCCCACAACCTGCCGGTGCTGCTGCTGCTCATGTTCATGGTGGCAGGCATTTTTTTCATGCAGGATTTGCTGCTGGCGGTGTTCACGCGCCTGTTGCTTGGCATCCAGCGCAAATGGCTGTTGAGCCTGCTGTTTTGTCTGGTGTCAGCATTTCTGGCTGCGTTTCTCGATGCCCTGACCGTCATCGCTGTGGTGATCACCGTGATAGGCGGGTTCTACGCGGTGTATCACCGCACCGCCGAGGAGAGACCAGGCGCGCCAGGGGATGCCGAACTCGAAGACTTTCGCGCGTTTCTGCGCAGCCTGATGATGCACGCCGCCGTGGGTACGACCCTGGGTGGCGTCATCACGCTCGTGGGCCAGCCTCAGAATCTGCTGGTAGGCGAGACCATGGGGTGGAATTTCCCCGAATTTTTGCAGCGCATGACGCCGGTGGCGCTGCCGGTCATTGTGGCCGGCTTACTGGCGGTGATACTGCTGGAAAAACTGCATCTCTTTGGCTACGGCACTCCGCTACCGAGCGGCGTGCGTCAGGTGCTGCAAGCGCATGCACGGAACAGCGCCCGTCAGGATGGGCTGCGCAAGCGTGTGGTAATCACGATTCAGGCCATCGCGGGCTTGTTGCTGATTGTGGCACTGGCACTGCACCTGGCGGAAGTCGGGCTCATCGGCCTCGCCTTGTTGTTGACCGTGACCGCGTTTACCGGAGTTACCGAGGAAAAACGTCTCGGCAAGGCGTTTCACGAAGCCATGCCGTTTGCCGCCTTGTTGGTGGTGTTCTTTGCCGTGGTGGCCGTTATCCAACAGGCCAATCTGTTCACGCCCGTAATCCACTGGGTGTTGGGATTCGAGGGGCGTACTCAGCTTGCACTGTTGTACTTCGCCAACGGCCTGCTGTCTTCCGTCAGCGACAATGTGTTCGTGGCTACGGTATATATTAAACAGGTGCAGGAGGCCTTTCTGGCACACCACATTAGCCGCCCACAGTTCGAGTTGTTCGCCGTGGCCATCAATACCGGCACCAACATCCCCAGCGTAGCCACGCCCAACGGCCAGGCGGCCTTTCTGTTTCTGCTGACTTCCGGAGTGGCGCCGCTGATCCGCCTTTCCTATCTGCGCATGGTCTGGATGGCGCTGCCTTATACCATCGTGCTCACGATCGTGGGGGCGGTGACTTTATTGTTTCTCGTCTGAAAGGTATGAATCGGCTACACTTGTGGACAATGCCCCTCTTGGTGTGGCATGGCGTTAATCCACGCATCGAAGAATTTAAGGAGGGAATCAGCGATGAAAATGACCGGGATAGTGTTGGCTACATTGTTCATGCTGGCTCCATTGCTCGCGCATGCGGATCCGCAGGTGCAGACTTCGCAGAATCAAGCTTCGCAGAGTCAGGCTGTACAAACTACGCCGGGTCAGGCCGTGTCGGCCTCCACGAGTCAGACATCCCAGGATGTGTTCAGTTACAGTTACCTCCAAATCAACCGTCTCTCGGAATATTCGGATTTCTTCGGAGACCGTTCCGCCGGTAATGGACTCAAATTTTCCTACAGTTTCGACAGCGGCGTATATCTGTTTGGCCAGTGGAACCGGCTGGATTTCGACAAGCTGCCCGGCCATCACGATCTCACTGGTATTGGCGTCGGCGCCCACCAGTCCTACAGTCAATCCACTTCGTTCTATATAGATTTGGGCTTCCTGCGCGACCAGTTGAGCGGTAGTCTAGGGGGAGCGAAAGATTATTACTGGCGCGTCGATTATGGCTTTCAGAGCCATCTATCCAGTTTCATAAGTTTGAGCGGTGCTATTTTCACCGAACGCAACACCGATTTCGGCCGCCGGCCATTCGGTGAACATCTGGGTTTGAGCTTCGGCGGCAGCATTGTGGCTTTAGAGATTTTTGGAGAGCACACCGCCGACGGCAATCGCATGGAAGCCGACCTGAACTGGTATTACTAAATAGCCTCAAAAACGGCAATGTAACTTTTCTCCCTCCGGGAGAGGGTTTTGATAATGACTCGCCATCCTGATTTTTCCAAGTTGCCGGGTAGGGGATTCCGGCAGCGTGCCCGCCGTATCTATGGAGGTTTGCGCCGCGATCTGTTCCTGGACCGATGGTTTCCGCACATCCCGCTGGCAGTGGCGATCGCGGTCTTCGGCCTGTTCAAGATTTCACCGGAAATTCCCCGGGCCCTGGGTCTGCACTTTTTTAGGAATGCGCGGATGGCGCAATCCGCGGCTTTGATGCATTCCGCATTGCACGGCATACCCGCCGTGGTTATCGGCATATTTCTTGTTGTCATGGCCGCAGGCCTGGTGCTGCGCTCGAAGCTGGCCTGGGTTATCGTGTTGCTTATCCTAGCCGCGCATCTGCTGCTCGGAATCATCAATCATGCCACGGCATCCACTTTCCTGCTGGTATGCAATGCCGTTCTGCTGGTGGCAATGCTGCTGGGTTACCGTAGTTTTCAGCGCAGCAGTCTGGCGGCCGGCACCTTGTTCGCGATTACCAGCATCATCCTGCTGCTGGCATATGCGGTTTTCGGAAGTTATGAACTGGGCGCGGAATTCAAGCCCCCCATTACCGATCTGGCCACGGCACTCTACTATTCCATCGTGACCATGACCACGGTGGGGTATGGGGACATCGTGCCCGGAACCACGGAAGCCAGAATGTTCGTGGTGTCCATCATTGTGTTGGGCGTGAGCATATTCGCCGCGTCCCTGACCGCGATTCTGGTGCCGGTTATAAACAGGCGCATCACGCGTCTTTTGAGGCCGAGGGAGATGGAAATGGAAAGAAGCGATCATTATGTGATTGTGGGTGATACGCCTCTGGCGCATAACACGTTTAAGGAACTGCGTGCTCGGCAGCAGCACGTCACCTTTATATACGAGAAGACGGGTGATGAGCAGGCCGAACGGGGTCTGGACGTGGTGGTGGGCAATCCCAGCAATCTCGACGTGCTGCGCCTCGCGGGTGCCCAGCGGGCCAAGGCCGTTCTGGCCTTGAGCGAAGATGATTCGGGAAATGCCTTCGTGGTGCTGGCCATGCGCGAGCTTGCCGAGGCGATTAAAACAGTCGTGGTGGTGCATGACACCCGCAACCTCGCCAGCGTCAAACGCGTACATCCCGACCTCATCATCTCGCCGCAAATCCTGGGTGGTGAACTGCTGGCCATGGCGCTGAGCGGGGAGGAGGTCAATACGGAGACATTGCTGAATCAGCTCCTGCATTTCCGTACGTAAAAGGTCCCGGCAAACCATCGTGTAGAATACGCAGCCTTCGGATTATCGGGCTCAAATGTCCATGACCGTACGCACCCGGTTTGCTCCCAGTCCCACCGGCTATTTACACATCGGCGGTGCCCGTACCGCTCTGTTCTGCTGGCTGTATACGCAGCATCGTGGCGGGCAGTTCATTCTGCGCATTGAGGATACGGACCGGGAGCGTTCCACGCAGGAGGCGGTGCAGGCCATTCTCGACGGTATGGCCTGGCTGGATCTGAAACCGGACGAGGGACCGTTCTATCAGACTCATCGGTTTGGCCGTTACGCAGAAGTGGCGACGCAACTACTCAAGGACGGCCATGCGTATCATTGCTATTGCACTAAAGAAGAATTGGAACAGATGCGCAATGAGCAATTGGCACGCAAGGAAAAGCCCCGTTACGACAGTCGTTGTCGCACACGCACAGAGCCGCGACCCGGCGTGCAGCCGGTGATCCGCTTCAAGAGTCCGCAGACCGGCGAGACGGTTGTGAACGATCTGGTACGCGGCCGGGTGGTATTCGAGAACCGCGAGCTGGATGATCTCATCATCACGCGTTCCGACGGCACACCCACCTACAACTTCACCGTGGTGGTGGACGACATGGACATGCGCATTACGCATGTAATCCGTGGTGACGACCATCTCAACAACACGCCGCGTCAGATCAACATCTTTGGCGCCCTGGGCGCAAAACCGCCGGAATACGCACACCTGCCCATGATTCTCGGGCCGGATGGCGCCAAGCTGTCCAAGCGCCACGGCGCGGTGTCTGTGATGCAATACCGCGAGGAGGGATATCTTCCCAACGCAGTGATCAATTATCTGGTGCGCCTGGGCTGGTCGCTCGGCGACCAGGAAATCTTCAGCCGTGAGGAGATGATCCGGTTTTTCGACATCGTGGATGTCAATAAATCCGCGTCTGCCATCAACCCGGACAAACTTCTGTGGCTCAACCAGCACTACATCAAGAACAGTGATCCGAAGAGGCTGGCCGCTGAATTGGCCTGGCACCTGTCTCACATTGGCATCCACACGGCTGACGAAACAAAAATCGCCGCCGTGGTGCGCGCCCAGGCTGAACGTGCCAAGACGCTGCAAGAAATGGCCGTAGCCAGCCGTTTCTTCTTTGAGGACTTCGGCGACTACGATCCCAAGGCGGCGGACAAGAATCTGACGCACGAGACCTTGCCGGCGCTGCGGGATATGCGCGCGAGATTGGCCGGGATGGCTGAGTGGTCGACGGCTGCCGTCCATGCCGCACTGGAGGCCAGTATTGCTGCGTTGAACCTCAAGCTCGGCAAGGTCGCACAACCTCTACGCGTGGCGGTTTCGGGAGGCGGAGTGTCGCCGCCCATAGATATCACAGTGGAAATCCTCGGCCGCGACACCACATTGGCACGCCTGGATCGGGCCATACGCTGGATTGAAGCGCGAAGCACCTGATTTCCGGCGGGTTTTGATTGACAGCCCTCACACCAAGCCCGAAAATACGCGCCCCGCGTGGGGCCATAGCTCAGCTGGGAGAGCGCCTGCATGGCATGCAGGAGGTCGCCGGTTCGATCCCGGCTGGCTCCACCAAATACTTAATATATGACATGAGGTCGTTGCGGGACGCCCTTTCTCATTTCGCTTACCGCCTCGTCCCCATCGTCTAGAGGCCCAGGACATCGCCCTTTCACGGCGGTAACGCGGGTTCGACTCCCGCTGGGGACGCCATCTTATCCCGCACAACAGCGATTCTGTACCGTATCCGGCATTCCAGTGTTTCCGGGTCCAAGATGACCCGTTCCACCATCCTGCCGACGATTCCCCTCCCATCCTGCCTCTGAATGCCAGAAAGCTGGTGTTCAAGCGCCCGGCGCACCTGGTCTTCTGACACACCGGTCATGATCGTGCGTGCCCTGGCCTCGCGCTCCAGGCGCGCAATCTCTGCCTCCGTTGCTTGCCTGCGCCCCTCGCATTCCTCGATCTTCCGCATGATGGGCCCCCGTTCCATAGTCTCCGTGGCCATATCCACCAGGACGCTGATGCGTCTTGTGAATTCGCGGAGCTCACGCCGCGCCGTCTGGATGGCATCGGAACCGGGGCGTTTGATGGTGTTCTGCGCTTCCACCACCAGCGCGCTGATGAACGCCGGTGCCAGGAGATCTTCGCGGATGCGCGCAAGGACCGCGGTGTCGACGGTTGAGGCCTTGATGGAACGCCGGCGCCCACCGACGATCGTCTGATACCGGCGACGTCCCCACCCATTCCATGGAATCCCGGCAGGCGTGCGCAGCACACCGGCGAGCACGTGTGCGGATTCTCGACAGCGGTAATTATGCTCTGACCGGTTTTCAAGTCTGCTGAGCAATCGCTCCGCATCGTCGCGCCCGATCAGCGCCTCATGTGTACCCTCCTGTATCACCCATTCACTGCGTGGGCGCCGTTTCCGTCCCTGGCGCACCCCTTCCAGATAGGGGCTGCGCATATTCCACACGGTGCACCCAGCATAGGTCAGTGCATTCCATTCGAGATCCACCAAACCAGTACCTGGCATCGTGGCAGCCAGCGCCGCTGCCCGTCTTGGACGCCCCATCACGCGCGCATTCAAATAGGCGCGCACGTTCGAAGCCTCCATGCTCAGCACCAGGTGCGACTTCATCACGGGAATGCCATCCCTGATCGCGCCGGTAGCGATGTGCTCGAGCCGGTATCCGCGTGGAGCACGGCCGCCGGCGCGGTATCCGCGACGCACGTTCTCAGCCATGCCGGCGAGGCCTTTGGCACGGCTCATGTGGCTGTGGAATTCATCGAACACGCGCAGCACGCTCTTTACCACCATGTTCGTCAGTTCATCCACGTTCGGCAGCTTTGAATAGATCACCGTCACACGGCGTTTGGCGCATTCATGATCGAACACGTGGGCCATGTATTGGCGGCGCGACAGGCGAGAGGTATCTGTCAGTAGGAGATGATCCCAGCCTCTGGCATCGTTTTTGAGGTCTGACAGGAGCAACTGGAAGGCAGGGCGGTTCTCGGTCTTTGCCGATTCCACCACATCAGAAAATTCCTTGACGATAATGAAGCCCTTGGCATCGGCTAAGGCGCGCAACTCCCGGCGCTGCGCATCGATGGAGACGTCACTACGATCCTTCGAACTGCGCAGGTATAGGGCGGCTCTGATCATGTTTTGCTGATTTGGTGGTGAAAGGGATTACGGTGGCGCTTTGGATTGGCATCTCCGCAGCGATGCACGGTAGTACAAGCGCTAGCACCACGTCCACGGGGGGTGTCCCTTCTGATGGCAGCAGGGTAATCGGCGGATACTTCACATCGATGCTCCAGCCAATGGAGCACGGCGGCCGCGCAACTCACTGCGACAGCCACCGCATAACCCATCTGGCGATCGCCGCGTCATGGGTTCGCCGCATTCAAGGCAACTCGGATGCCGCGCAGCCAGGATCTCTTTAGCGACCTTGTCCTTGTTCCGCGCGTAGTACTGGCGCTGGTAGCCGGCGAGCTTGTCCTTGTTCCGCGCGTAGTACTGGCGCTGGTAGCCGGCGAGCTTGTCCTTGTTCCGCGCGTAGTACTGGCGCTTCTGAGAGGCGAGCTTGTCCTTGTTCCGCGCTCTGTACTGGCGCTGGTAGCCGGCGACCTTGTCCTTGTTCCGCGCTCTGTACTGGCGCTGGTAGCCGGCGAGCTTGTCCTTGTTCCGCGCTCTGTACTGGCGCTTCTGAGAGGCGAGCTTGTCCTTGTTCCGCGCTCTGTACTGGCGCTGGTAGCCGGCGAGCTTGTCCTTTTTCCGCGCCGCTCGACACGTGGTGCAGAACACCCGTGGATGGCCGCCACGCGCGCATGGCAGCAGAGCGCCACAGGTCAGACAATGTCTCGGTGCGCTCATGCAGGTTGCTCAGGCGGCTTGGATTCAGAACGCCATCGCAGCAGGCGCCAGCATGGATCCTCGCGCGGATCGAGATCGTAGGCCTGCGGCTTTGTCAGCAGCGGATGCTGTGGAGGGTTATGCCTGGGCACCCATGACTGGTTGCCACCACTGACTCGCACTTCATCCATGGGCGCGCTTCTTGTTGCCGCGAGTCGGCTTGGCCTTTGCCGGTTCTGTGATCTTGGCTTTCTGAAAATCGTCGAGCACCGGACGCTTCGGGAAACTGACTCCGAAGACAGTTGCGAAGCCCTGAGCCACTGAATCCAACAGCTCATCGAGCCCCCTATCAATGAGCTCGATTGGGATCTCGCGGAGCTCGCCTGTCAACACTCTTTCCATCGTGTATCTCCCATGAATTGAAGCTGGGTTTGGCTATGACCTCTTCCCCCCTGTTCAGCCCAGCAAAGCTCCGGGGTGCAGGCATTTCGTAGGCTCCCTGCACGGATGAATGCCACCGTATGCAGTTCGCTGCCTCTCTGGGTATGCGGCGCGTTCGGTAGTTATCTCCAGCGCCCACCGGCCACTTCAAGCGCGGCTTGTTGCGGCGAGCGTTTCGCTTCGTAGTGGATCCACAGGCGATCGCAATCCGGCAACGTGGATAGATCGAAGCTCGCGGCGAGAGGAGGGGCGATCGAGATGAGTGCCTGGATGGTCTTTCGCGCCCAGCTTCCGAATCGCAGCGACTGCCCTACAGTTTTTCCACGGGCATAGTCGCGATGGACCTCCTGGGTGTTCATGCCGCCGTGAGATCCGTGGTGCGTACCCAACCCCGTCCCACGATCCACACCCACCAGAACCCGCGGATGAGCTTGCAATCCCGGATATCGAGGCGTGTAAAGCGGTGATACATGCGGGCCAGCCGGCGCTCGAAGAGCGTCATGGGAAAGCTCTGCTCGGCGAAATCGGTGAGATCACACATCGACATCCTCCAGGGCATGCAGCTGCGCGCATACGTTCTGAAACTGATTGCGCAGTTCCCGGAGCTCATCCGTGAGTGCAAGGCAACGCACCTCCGCCTCGATGCGGGCGCGCATCTCGCGATCGCGCTCCTGGGTGGCGATATGCAGTTGCTGCGCGTAATCGCTGGGCGCCGGCACCAGATGGAGCTCGGCGTTCATGAAGAAAATCCGCCGCGAAATCGGATGCGACCATACAGACCAGGAGGTTGGGGGCCCAAGGCCCTGGCCACACCCGACGGAGTGATCGCGACGGAAAAGGGGATCATGGAATTTGCCGTCCGTGCACGATGCAGTGGCCATCCCGCAGTGGGAAGCCGCAATCGTGATAACGGCAGCGTTTGAAGGGGGTGCCTTTGGCGCCGGTGCCCTTGTTGGCGACCGGGCCGCCCCAGCCGCGGGGCTCAAGGCTTAAGCGCTCTACCTCGGCGATCTCTGCCGGGCTGCTTTTGAGGACAATGGTTTCGACGTTGAACATAGCCTGCTACCGGTGTGGGTGCAGGCATAGGTATAGCAGCAAGTTATATAAAAAACAAGCCTCAAGTTATATTTTTATCTGAAACGACGGCGGGTACGCAGAGCGTGATCGTAACTGGTGAGGTCTGGCGTGAGAATCGAGTCGGGTTTAGAGGGCGTCTGGCGGCTTGTATTGGCGCCGGGGACGAAATTTTGTAGGAACCGGCTCCAGGGACGGTTCTGCCTCGATCGCCGCCTGGAGGCCAATAGCCACGTTCAGCAGCTTTTCTTGGAGGCGCTCTGGCAGGGATTGCCAGATACCGGCGAGTTTTGCCCACCCTGGATCATTGGGTTCGGGCTCAGGCTGGCCATCCCCGGACAGCAGCCACTCAACACGCACATGCAGTTTCCGCGCCATTTCCACGGCAAGTTTGCGTTTGGGGAAGCCGCCGGCCTTCCACTTGGCCGCTGAGGGCTGCTTTACGCCGGCGAGCTTCGCGGCCGCGGTGGTATTGGCTTTGAGGCCTTCGGCCTGCATCGCAGAACACAGGCGGCTCCAGAACGTATCAGTCATACAACTCACGGTAGCGTAGAAATACCCAGCTTCGGGCTTGTATTTTCTATAACCTGTATCTATACTTTCGGCATGATGAGCCTCTCCGAACTGCTTCATGCGGCCAACCTCACCCAAACGGCTTTGGCCGAGCGCCTTCGAATCAGCCAGGCATCGATCAGCAAATGGGGAAGGGGCGGCATTCCGCTGGATCGCGTTCTCGATGTCGAAAACGTCACCGGTATTCCACGCGAGCAGCTCGCGCCTGAATTCTTCAGAACCAGGGAGCAAGCGTCATGAGCCTCGAACTCAAGGACTTCCGCGGCAAGATCACTGTTGAAACGGACTGTGCCTTGGCGGCGGAAGCCAAGATTTCCGGGCACGACCGGCAAGAGATCGCTCGCAAAATCCTGCATAAATGGGCCCTCGAAAAAATACACGCCGCCACGGTAATGCACCGGCTCTTGCAGGCCGAGGGCATGCCGGGGATTGAAACGGATCAGAAAACTATTTCAGGGAATCGCAGGGAGCGGACTCCATGAGGAAGCGTCCCCGTACGTGGAAAGTGATTCGGTGGGACGGCAACCCAATGCCTGATGGCGAGCCGTTCCCAGCAGAGTGCCCAAATTGTGGGGCCGACGCGATGCTACCCACCCACGGGCGCCCTGGAGCCTTGGTGATTGCCTCATGGGGATTGAGTGTGATCTTCGATCCACCAGGCCATATCCCTCCCAAGGACTGGTTCCCGGATGAAATCCAATGCCGGAGTTGCCGCCACATATTCGGTGCGCACAAATGAAGGGCGCTTACGGCAAGCACTTTGAATGCACCTACACGGGCTCGTTGTACGGAAAAGGTGCGGAGGTCTTTGCGGTATGGGGATACGTGATCTCGCATCTGCGCTTTGGATACGTAGAATTGAATCCACTGCGCATAGCTTCCGAAATCGGGATGTCCCCGGAAAGTGTCCAGAAAGTCATTGATTTCCTATGTGAGCCGGATCCGCGCTCAAGAACCAAAACGGAAGATGGGCGCCGTTTGATCCGGCAGGGGGAGTTTGAGTACAGGTCGCCGACCTACGAAATTTATAATGCTGCGCATGGTGGTGATGAAGTACGCGATTTCGAACGTGAACGCAAACGGGCATACCGTGAGAAGTTGGCTCAGCAAGGAAGTGTCCCGGACAGTCCCGGACAAACCGGAAATGTCCCGGATGTCCCGGACAAACACGGAATAACTGGGAAGTCCCACACTCCAACTCCAACTCCAACTCCAGAGAAGAACAAGAACACTGTCCGGCGAGCCGGACGGTTTGTGGATTTCTGGATGGCGTATCCCAAAAAGGTCAAACGACGCCCTACCGAAGCCCTGTGGGCCAAAAAGAAACTAGACCCACTCGCCGATGAGCTCATCGCTGATATTCGCACGCGTCTGAAGGAAGACGATCGCTGGATCCGAGGGTTCATTCCTGACCCCAACACCTACCTGTCGCAGGAACGCTGGCGCGATGAGATCAGCCAGCCCGGGATGTCGGCATGAGATGCCCGCGCTGCCATTTCGGAATGTCGGCTGAGGCTATCGAGTGTAACAACTGCGGCTATCAGCCAACTGAGGTGGATCGCACCCAGCCGCCAGATACGCATTCGCAAGGTGGCGAGGCCTGCAATCACTGCCGTCGGAAGATCCCCGCCAAGTCGCGTTATTGCCCCGGCTGCGGGCGCGCGGTGAATGGGAAAAGCTCGGCTGAGGTAGTACGGGATGAGCGCACTCGCAAGGAAGCTGAAGTGATGCTTACGGCCGACTACGAACGCCGCAAATTCCGGTTGTGTCCGCGCCAGCCGAGTGAATCGGTCGAGGCCTTTGCCGCGCGCATTAACATCGAGAAGACACCGGCGATCTGCAGTCACCTCTTGCGCCAGGGTGAGCCAGCATGAGCTCCACCGAGGCGTTCATTCTCGGCCTCCTGCTCGGATTCGTGGCTGCGTTTTCGCTCTGTGCCTACGTGGTGATGGAGGCGATATGGGGCAAGTAGCGCAGCTTGATTTCAACCTGCTGGCGTCGCCGCCGATCGCGCGGCGCACGGATCCCGACAGCTCGCACGTAGCCGCGGCCAGAATCACGAAAAGCGGTAAGCGCGCGGCCCAACAAGCCGCCGTCTACAGCTGGGTGCGCAGCTATCCCGGCCATACCACCCAGGAACTCGCTGAGATCTGCCAGACCCATGGCGGCACGATGGATCGCTACACGTTTGCCCGGCGTGCGCCTGAACTGGCCGCTACCACGAATGATCGCGGTACTCGGCGTCAACCACTCATCGAGCGCGGTGCCTCCAAACGGAAATGCAGCATCACCGGCGAGCTGGCGACCGTCTGGTATCCAGTCAATTTGCAGCGGGAGATGTCATGAAGACGCTCTTGCTAGGCCAGAAGCAAGTCCGTGAACTGCTTGCCCGTCAAACACCCTTCACCTGGACCTATCGGCGGCGCATTCACCAGGTAGTACATGGCGCTGTCGGAATCAGCTATTCCGCGCAAGAAGGATGGTGGTATTTGGATGCCGATGACAAACCCATCGTGATGGTTAGGCCACAATTCTGCAAAGTGTGTGACGTGTTTGAAGTCAGGCAGCGTTTTTCCTTTCTTCAGCCAGACCGCAAGGTGCCTTTCACCTTCACGGTGCAGACGTTGCACGTGGAACGCTTCTATGCACGCAATGGGCAGACAGGCTCAACGGCGCGCGCCTGGACGCGCCCCGGATGGGAACCGCAGAGCGTCGACAATCCGTGGTGTTGGGTGGTTGATTTCAAAGTGGAGCGCCCATGAGCGCACGCACTACCTCCAAGCGGGCACCGCAGACACTGCAAACAGTCATTGAAGCCACCGCGCCGCGCAAAGTGGGCTTATACGCTCAAGCAGGCGTCACTCGCGTCATGCTGATTCAAACCCTGCAGAAGTGCAGAAACGAACTGCTGGGAGCCGATCAGGAAGTGTCCTCTGCGATGTGGAGGATGGGGATTCGGGCCGCGATTGCACAAGCCGATGCGGTGCTGGCCAAGGCCAAGACGGTGTGGCCGAAATGAAGCGCCGTAACTGGAATGCAGCTGCTTACCTGGTGTGCATCGCCTGCTTTGCGATTGCAATCTGGCTGACAGATCCACACCAGG
Source organism: Gammaproteobacteria bacterium (assembly GCA_049591455.1). Lineage (GTDB taxonomy): Bacteria > Pseudomonadota > Gammaproteobacteria > Natronospirales > REEB76 > REEB76. The sequence continues at coordinate 334,842 of JBAWFA010000004.1, read as the reverse complement.
CGTATGCGCAGGCTCCGCTGACACCGATTCAGATCACTGCACTGAATCTCGCACTGGACGCCGGTGAGCACTGGCATGACGGCATCGAGCTCGCCGCCATCGTTTGGGCCGAATCCAGTCTCTGCCTCCACATGCATGCCATCCATTCGAGTGCTCAGGGATGTGCGCAGCTGCATCCAGACACAGCCGCCATGATCGCTGGGGTGCCGGTGAGCAACTGGAGCCTGGAACACGATTGGTCGCTCAACATGCGCATCGCGGCGGCATTTTTGAGGAAATGCATGGATCGGTTTGGCTATCGCGGCGGCATCCGCTGTTACCGCCTGGGAATCCCAGCCGCTTCCAATCCGGTCTGGAGCAACGATGACCGCCACTACGTCGCCAAGGTGCTCCGGCATGTCTGGACGATCGAACATCTGCCAATCGATGAGAATTGACCATGCAACACCTTGAAGACGCCGAACAGAAGGCCTTGATGGGCTGGGCGCGCATTACGCCTTTGCGCGGCAGTGATGTCATCGCGCATGCAACGCTCTCGGATTACCTCATCGCCTATCCGAATGGCGGGAAACGGCTTTACACCGAAGCCGCACGCATGGCCGGCCTCGGCGTCAAGAAAGGGGTGGTGGATCTGTTTCTACCGCTCGCGCGCCATGGATTTCACGGCCTCTGGATCGAGATGAAAAAGCCTATACACGCATTCCCGTCGCGCTCAGCGGCTAGAGATGCCGTTACGGATGAGCAGGAAAGCTGGATATGCAAGATGGAGAAAGCAGGTCATGCGGCCGCCCCCTGTTACGGGTGGGATGAGGCGAGAACGCTCCTGGAGGAGTATCTAGCCGAAGGCGTCAGCAGCTTCGGTCTGTTCAACCTGCACTGTCTCACATTACGGCTCCGGTTTGAAGATATCCGGAGGTTGAAGCGCGCATGATCAACTTGTGCCGCCATTGTGGGGAATCCTACCCGCCAAACGAGAATCCGCCCTGGGGATGTCCGCATTGCGGCAAAGCCGACTGGTTGGAGCACTGGAAAGTCGAAACGCGGAGCCAGATTGTGTCACGGTTGAAAGCCGCCGTTCTGGACATTTTGAGAGGCAGTCCCTTCGCTGGCGTCGGTCAGGATCCCTCGGGCCACTACATCGCCATGATCCCGATGATGTGCGACCGCTGGTTGCAGAATCCGCAGCTGTATGGCGACTTCATCGGCACCGTCAATGATCTCAACCAGCTGGAGGCCATGGTTTTCGGTACAAACGGCAGAGCAGTACTTCGCACACGCGCCCACAGTAGCGCTTACAGGATGCATTGAACCCATGAGTCAGAATCGAGAAGACTGGGAATCTGAACGCAAGCTAATGAAAAGATGGGCAAATTGGTGTCTGCACGCCGATTCCAGAGCGGTGATGCATACTTGCGGATTAACGTGGGCCGGCAGTCCACCGGCAATTATGGATGAGATTTATGACCGCGGTGCGGCCACAGCCGATGAGGCTACGGGCTATGCAAGAGAATCAGCACCAGCTCCGGACTACATCAGCCCCGCTATCGATAACTTTATGGCAGCGCTCTCGATCATCCTGCCGGCCGCTTATGCCGCCCTCATCGCGCGCCACCGACGCATGGTGTACGGTCAGCTCATCCGGTTAAGACCGGAATGGTGGATTGCTGAGCAACTGTATGGCCTCAAGCGCTCACAGAGCCATGCCAGGCTGGCCGCAGACTGCATCACAGGATATGCCGCGATGCGGCGATGGTTGATAGCCGAGAAAGCGAAAGCAGCGTGACGCTTCCATCCTTTAATTTCCGGACAGTTTATGCTAGGTTAGCTGGTAAGTTGGACGAGCTCCCACCCGCATGATCGAAGCCGCATCAGACCAGCAAACAGCGCGTGTTCGTCGCAAGCATGAATTTGTTGGTGTTGGTGCGCTGATTCAGGTGGTTGCGATCATCGTTTTCCTGGCCTCTTTTATGTTTGGCATCATCGGTATTCCAGTTGGTATTATTCTCGCGCTGCTTCTTTTCATGATAGGTTCGAGAATGTCGCTTAAATGGAGATGTGGTGCCTGTGGTAACCCTGTCGCGGATCGCAGGGTCAAGATGTGCCCGACATGCAAGGTCACATTGAAGTAATACAGTAATTGATTTCTTCAGGACGCGCTTCGGCGCGTTTTTTATTGCCCAGGGAATCTACCGAGTTGCAGCATTGCCACACCGTGCAAAGCGCCCATGTGCTCAGTCAGGATGTGCTGCACTGACAACAAATAGTGCCTACTGCGATGCACACCGGCCGCGCGAAACATCGCAAGAACGTGGCACCAGTGCGCAGCGAGGCTACTCCGGAGCATGGCAACGAGCACGTGCAGGATATTTAAAGCGTCATCCACTCTGTGTGGAGTGTGAGAAGAACGGTAAAACAATGCTGGCATCTGTGGTTGACCACATCGTCCCACACCGCGGCAATACCACGATCTTCTGGGACCGCACCAACTGGCAGTCCTTATGCCGCCGGTGCCACAATCGAAAGACGGCGACCCAAGACAGCCGCTTCGCCCAGCATAATTCTCGTTGAGATATGTCACGGGTAGGGGGATATATTTCTGGAAGCTTTTCCATTCCAGACCGCGCCCGCAGCCAAATTTTCGCATAGTCGAATTTAAACTTTCGGGTTTTCAAAAATGCCAGGCAGACGCAAAACATCCAACCATCTGAAGATTGTTCAGGGCACCGCAGCGCCGCGGCGCATGAACCCGAATGAGCTGCAGTTCGAACCACTGACCGGTGAAGTAGCTGCGCCTGATTGGTTGAATGTACACGCTCAGAAAGAATGGCGCCGGATCGTGCCCATATTGCAGTCGAAGGGTGTGCTATCAGAGCCGGATCTACCTGCATTGGCCACGATGTGCATGCTTTACGGCAAGATGGTGCAGTCTGTCGTCGCCGGCGAAAGTGTCAATGCCAGTTTGGTGGCGCAGCTGCGTCTGTATCAGGCTGAATTCGGTGTGACGCCGGCAAGTCGCAGTCGCGTACCCAAAGGCAAAGATGAAAAAACGGAAAACCCGTTCACGCGCAATCTCCGGGCGCCGGCCTAAGAAATCGAGCAAGCCAGTATTCGCAGAGACCGGCCACGCAAGTAATTACTGCCAGTTGGCCTATGATTTTGCCGCTGCGGCCATCGCGGATCGCAGGCATCTCACTCACTGCAGGTGGCTGCAGAAGGCTGCGCGCCGATTTCTGGATGATCTGAAGCGCGCCAAGACCGCTGGCTGCTATTTCAGTTTCGATGCCTGGGAAGGCAACAACGTCTGCGACTTCATAGAAAAGCTGCCGCATATCGAGGGGAGCTGGGCAACCAAAACGATCCGGCTTGAACCGCCGCAGATATTCATTCTGGTGAACGTGTTCGGGTTTCGCCGGCGCGATACGCGCGCCAGGCGTTTCACGGACGTTTACATCGAGATGGCGCGCAAGGGAGCTAAATCCACCCTCACCGCCGGCATCGGTTTGTATTGCCTGACGTCCGAACATGAACCCGGACCCCAGGTGGTGATAGGCGCCACCACTGGCAGCCAGGCGCTCAAGGTGTTCAACCCAGCGCTGCGCATGGTGCAGAGAACGCGCGAACTGCGCGAAGCCTTCGATGTGAAGGCCTGGGCGCATTCGATCAGCTGCGGGATTAACGACGGCTTCATCCAGCCGATCAATGCCAAGTCCTCGACGCAGGATGGCTGGAATCCGCATGTCGGGATTCTGGACGAGCTGCATGCCCACAAGGATCGTGGGCTACATGACGTGATCAAATCGTCATTCGGTTCGCGCAAGAATCCGTTGATGTGGCGCATCACGACGGCCGGTTATAACAGCATCGGCGTGTGCTATGAGCAGCATCGCCTGGTAGAGAACATCCTGGACGGCATTTTCAGCGCCGACCACTATTTCGGTGTCATCTTCACTCTTGATGAGGGCGATGACGAATATGACGAGAAGGTCTGGATCAAGGCCAACCCGATGCTGGGGATCACGCCTAGCCTCGAATCCATGCGCAGCTATGCCAAGGAAGCCAAGCAATCGCCCGACAGTCGCGGCGAGTTCCTGACGAAGCGCCTCAACCGATGGACGACGGCGCATAAGGGCTGGCTCAACATGGAGCAGTGGAAGCGCTGCGGCAAAACGATTGACCTCGATGCACTTCAGGAGGTGGAGGGTTTTGGCGGTCTCGATCTCGCGGCCACCTCAGACATCACGGCCTTCGTGCTGGTCTGGCTGGTGGACGGGCGTCTCAAGATCCATGCGCGGTGTTACCTGCCGGAAGAGACGGTTGCGCCCAGATCCGAGCGCGGCAACGTGCCGTACCAGGTGTGGGCTGTACAGAAGTTCCTGACGCTGACGCCGGGCAACGTGTTCGACGACGCCTTTGTGCAGCGCGACATCGAAGCGGCCATGCGGCGCTTCAAGATCAAGGAAATCGCCTTCGATCCCTGGAACGCGACCAGCGTCGTGAACCGGCTGCAGGAGAATGGCGCGCCGATGGTGGAATTCCGCCAGGGCGCCAAGAGCTACCACCCGGCGATGAAAGAGTTCGAACGGCTGCTCAAGGGCGCGAAGGTCGATCATGACGGCAGCCCGGTACTGACCTGGTCGGCGTCGAACATCGTGGCGCGGCGCGATCAGAACGAGAACATGGCGCCGGACAAGAAGAACTCACTCGAAAAAATTGATCCCATGGTAGCGATGCTGATGGCGCTGGGACGTGCGACCGTCATGCATGAACCCGCCGTATCGAAGTCAGTCTACGATGAGCGAGGCATACGAACCCTGTGAAGTATCTGTCCGACATACTCGCCATCTGCGGCGCGCTCGCCTGTACGGTAGCCGCGGCGCTGGTCAATATGGCGCTTGGATGCGCCGTCGCCGGCGCCTTCATGCTGGCATTTGCGGCCCTCATTGCATGGACGGCACGTGCGCCGAAGGACGAAACCAGTGCTTCTTGAGCGCGCGTTCGAAAAACGTGCATCCGTATCCATCGTCAACCCGATGGATCCGGTCATCGCGAAGTGGTTCGGGATACTGTCGAATACCGCCGCCGGTGTTCCGGTCACTCCCCAGACGGCAAAGCGGCTGGCAGCCGTCTATACGGCGGTGCGCATCATCTCGGAGTCAGTTGCATCGCTTCCGCTGAACATCTATCGGCGATTGCCTGGTGGTGGACGTGAAGTCGCTGGCGATCATCCCTTGTATTCGGTGCTCCACAATGCGCCGACGCCGCAGCTGACAAGCTTCGAATGGCGCGAGATGCTGACCGGGCACCTCACACTGCGTGGGAATGCCTATGCGGAGATCATTGGGACACAGAACAATGCGGTCTCGTGCCTGCGCCCGCTGCATCCTGATTTCATGCGGGTGATTCGGCGCCCGAACGGTTCTCTGAGCTACATTTACCGGCCACCGGACAAACCGGTGACCATCTATTCGCCCGACGATATCCTGCATATCCGCTGTTTCAGCGAGGACGGCATCAAGGGCGAGTCGGTCATCGAGCACAACAAGGAAGCCATCGGACTTGCCCAGGCGGCCGAGAAGTTCGGTGCCACCTTCTTTGGCAACAACACAGTTGTCGGCGGCGTACTTCAGTCCGATAAGCCGCTCAGCGAGGTGGCCTACAAGCGGCTGAAAGACAGCTGGAACGAGAGGCACCAAGGGCCTTATAACGCGAACAAGCCGGCAATCCTGGAGGACGGCCTCAAATGGCAGGCGATCGGCGTATCACCAGAGCAGGCGCAATTCCTGGAAACGCGCAAGTTCCAGATCTCCGAGATCGCACGCATGTTCCGGATCCCGCCGCACATGCTCGCCGACCTGGAACGTGCGACGTTCAGCAACATCGAGCAGCAGTCCATGGAGTTTGTGCGTGACACGCTGCGGCCGTGGCTGGTGCGCTGGGAACAGCGCCTAAATGCAGATCTGCTGAGCGCCAAGGGACGCGCGGCATATTTCATCGAGTTCGATGTCTCGCACCTGATGCGCGGCGATTCGGCCATGCGCACAGCCTATTACCAGGCCATGTTCAACATGGCGGCGATGTGTCCGAATGAGATCCGCGACAGCGAAGGACTCAACCCCATCGAGGGCGGTGATCAGTACTACGTGATGGTGAACCTGGCATCAGCCCAGAAAACCGATCCGCTCGCGCCTGATCCAGACCCGGCTGATCAGCGCAAACGCCTCATGCGTCTGGTAGATGCGCAGTTCCCCAACCTGCGCCAAGCCATTGACAAGATTGTCACGGCAGAGGTGAAAGCCTTGCGACGCGCGCTCAATGGTGCCAGTGGGAATGCCTACACCTTCGAACGCAGTGCCGCAGATTTCTATGCAACGCATCGCCCCTTTGTGGAGCGCCAGATACGGCCGGTAGCCGCCACCATCGCTGGTACTGTAGCCGCCGATGCGCAGGGAGAGCGCAAGGACATGACGCTTTATGTGTCGAGTTTTGTCGATACCCACATGAATGAGTCGGTCTCGCAGGTCCGGGATGCACTTCTGACGGAGGGCTTACCTGGCATCGAACGGCTCTTAACCCTTTGGGAATGCGAGCGCACGAGCGACATCGTGACGCGCGAGATCAAGCTCGCTTCCCGTTACACAGCAGGTGAACAACATGAGCACGCCTAAGTTTCACGATCTTCCGCTCGCTCCGAAAGACACCGTATGGGATGCCGCTGCAGCGGACAAACGCGTGCGCAACTGGGCCAAGGCCGACAAAGCGCCAAACCCAAAATATGCGCAGGCGTTTTTCTGGTTCGACGGTTCAGCACCCGATCCTGACAAGGACGGTGTTCCAGACCGTTTCGGAGATTACAAGTTGCCGTTCGCCGATGTGATCGGTGGGAGCCTTACAGCAGTTCCAAAAGGCATTTACGGCGCCGCCGCCGCTATTCAGGGCGCGCGCGGCGGTGTGCAGATCCCCGTCGCGGATCGCGATGCCGTCAAAGCTGATATCAAGCGCTACTACGCCAAAATGGCGAAGGCGTTCGACGATGAGGAAATCAAGGTCCCCTGGCAACGTTCGAGCAGCGAGGATTATGAAACCCGTACCTTCATCGTGGACGATATTGAGGTCCGCGCCGGCGACGATGCAAAACCTAAAATCATCGGACATGCCGCCGTCTTCAGCAGTCTGAGCCAGGACCTGGGCGGCTTCCGCGAGAAGATCGCGCCAGGCGCGTTCAAGGACACGTTGAACGATAACGAGAATGACCCGGTCGCGCTCTTCAATCACAACCCGGATCATGTGCTCGGCCGCAAATCCGCCGGCACATTACGGCTGAAGGAAGATGACCTAGGGCTGCACATGGAGATCGATCCGCCAGATACACAGGCTGGCCGCGACGTGACACATCTGATCAAGCGTGGCGATATCAACAAGATGAGCTTCGGCTTCAGGACCAACCCTGGTGGCCAGAGCTGGGATGAACAGCCGGACAAGTCCATGGTGCGCACGCTCAAGAGCGTCAAGCTCCTGGACGTGTCACCGGTCACGTCGGCGGCATACCAGAAAACCCATGTCGCCGTTCGCGCCCTGGAGGAATACCGGGCGCTCAATGTCGCATCGGCCACCGTCGAGGACGAAGTGCCGCTTGAGATCGTGAAGCTCAAGACAGAATTGGAGACTTTGGATTAAGGCATCGGAGGATGCCTTCCCAGATACGACCGCCGGAAGGCGGTTTTTTTATTCCCCGCACCGGTTAAGGCCGGTCAACCGAGGAGACTGCAATGAAAATCAGAGAACTTATCGAGGAACGCACCCGCGTCATCAATCAGGCGCGCGGGTTGATTGAAAAAGCCGAGTCGGAAAAGCGCAACCTCAGCAACGAGGAACGTGCGAAACATACAGAACTCATGGCCAAACAGGCCGAGATCAAGGCAGAGATCGAAAGTCGCGAGCATCAAGAGGCTCTGGATAGGGAACTTGCCACGCGTATAGCAGCTGAGACCGCCAACGAGAACCGTGGCACACAGACCAGGACGCCGGATGAGCTGCGCATGCTGGGCTTCCGGAACTGGCTGCGCTATGGAAACGAAGCGCGCGACATGGAAGGTGTTGCAGAATTCAGAGACTTCCAGGCCGACATCGGTTCGACCGGCGGCTTCCTGGTGCCTCCGATGGAATTCGTCAACCAGATCATCCTCAAGCTCAAGGATCTGGTGTGGGTGCGCAAATACGGCACCGTGCATCCGGTCACGAACTCCCAGTCACTGGGCGTTCCTACCTTGAACGATGAGCCGTCCGATGCAGACTGGACGACCGAACTGTCCACCGGCAGCGATGACACGCAGATGGACTTTGGTCTGCGCGAGCTGTCGCCGCATCCCATCGCGAAGCAGATCAAGGTCAGCAAGAAACTGACTCGGATCTCCGCAGTCCCGATCGATGGTCTCATCAGCGACCGGTTCAGCTACATCTTCGGCATCACCGAAGAGCAGGCGTTCCTGACGGGTTCAGGCGCTCAGCAACCGCTCGGCCTGTTCACGGCCTCGGCAAATGGCATCGATACCAGCCGTGATGTGAGCAGCGGCAATACCGATACCAGCATCGGGTTCGATGGCCTGTTCAATGCGAAGTACGGGCTGAAGCAGCAATACCGGGCAGCTTGCCAGTGGCTGTTCAGCCGCTCGGCGATCAACCAGGTGTCCACCTTGAAGGACAACTATGGCCGGTATCTGTGGAACCAGAGCCAGCAATCGGGGCAGCCCGATCTGCTGCTCGGCATCCCGGTACTGGAATCCGAGTATGTGCCGGCGACATTCACGGCAAATGAGTACGTCGGGTTGCTCGGCAACCTGAAGTACTACTGGATCGCGGATGCCCTGGACATGGAGATGCAACAGCTGAATGAGCTGTATGCAGCCAGCAACCAGGTGGGCTTCATCATGCGCAAGGAAACCGACGCGATGCCCGTGCTCGCCGAGGCCTTCGTGCGCGTGCAGCTCGCGAGCTCGTAATCACAGGACTTTCAACCCCATAAGGGCGCGCTGCGGCGCGCCCTTTTTCTTGGAGAAATATCATGCGTGACCAATCACAAAAGCTGCTCGTAGAGCAGTCCATCATGCCTGCTGCCATCATTGCGACGACCAATGGCGCAAGCGTTGACACTGCCGGCTTTGATGCGGCGACCATCGTGTTCAACTTCGGCGTCATCACCGATGGCACCCATACGCCGTCGGTGGAGGATTCGCCCGATGGCAGCACCTGGACACCGGTCGCATCTGACTTCCTGGAAGGTACGCTGGCGGCCGTTACATCTTCCAGCGGTGGTTCGGCTGTGCAGGAAGTCGGCTACCTCGGTGGCAATCAATACGTGCGTGCTGTAACAACCGTTGCAGGCGCAACGGATGGTGGCGTGTACGGCGCGAGCGTTGTTCTGGGCCACGGCCAGGCGCAGCCCGTCAGCTAATCCATCTATAGGGTTACCCGGTGAGCTCCGTGGGGCTCCTAACCGGATGTGCTTCTGCCAAGCCCCACTTTCATTCACCCAGGAGATAATCATGAAGATCAAGATGTTGACACCGTCCGCCAGCCCGAAACATGTACGCAAGGCCGGCAAAGTCTACGAAGTTCAGGATGCCGAGGCACAGACGCTCATTAAGGCAGGTCACGCACAAGCCGTCGCCGGCAGCACACGCGTCGCGCGCGCGCCGGTCATGGAGACTGCTGACGAGGCTGAGGGTGGCAATGAAACGGCGTCTAAAAATCCGAAGAAATTGGCGAAGTAACCTGACCCGTGTACCACAATCGGGCACTTCGGCTCGTAGAGGCGCCGCTCGCCGAGCCACTGGATCTCGCTGAGGTCAAGAACCACCTCCGTGTCACCATCACGAATGATGATTCTCTGATCTCGGCGCTGATTACGGCCGCGCGTGAGCGCGTGGAATCGTATCTCAGCCGTGCGCTCATTACCCAGACCTGGCTGATGACGATCGATCAGTGGCCGATCATTCTCGACCGCTTCCCGCGCAGCGATGTCATGGATCTGCCGTTCGCGCCGTTGCAGTGCGTGGACAGCGTGACGTATGTGGATGTCAACCAGGACACGCAGACGTGGGATCCAGAGCTCTATAGCGTGGATAATCAGACAGAACCTGGGCGCCTGATGCCGGCGTATCAGCAGGTATTCCCGCCGATCCTGTACGTGCCGGATGCCATCCAGGTGCAATACGCTTCCGGGTATGCGACGGCATTCACGGCCACGGCAGAAAGCGCGGCGCTGTTGGCGCCGAGCCATAACCTGACAGTTGGCCAGACGGTCAGGATGTACAACAGTGGTGGCGCGCTCCCAACTGGCTTCACGCCCAACATCGACTATTACGTGGTGAGTGTTGATGGCGGCAGTTTGAGCCTATCTGCTACCGCCGATGGGGATGCGATCGTGCCCAGCGCGGTGGGCTCCGGCACATCGTATCTCGGCATGGTGCCGCGCTCGATACTGCAGGCGATCCTGCTGATGGTGGGGGCGCTCTACGAGAACCGCGAAGCCTTTATCACCGGTGCGCGCGTGGTGAGCATCGAGATAGACATGGGCGTGGAATACCTGCTCGCTGCCTACAAGCTGTACAGCTTCTAATGTCCAATCTCGCCCTCTTTGCGATGTCCGGCGAAATGAAGCGCTGGATCACGGTCCAACAAACGGCCTCCAGCCAGAACGCACGTGGCGAGGAGATCCCGACCTGGACCACGTTTGCATGCGTGTGGGCAAAGATCGTGCCTCTTTCGGGCCGTGAGTTCCTGGCCGCACAACAGGTCGAAGCGACCCTTACGCACACGATCACGATCCGCTATCTGGCCGGTCTCGATCCGACGATGCGCATCGTCTACAACGGCCGCTATTTCGACATTAACCAGGTTATCAACATCAATGAAGAGGATCGCCAGATGTCGCTCCTCTGTACCGAGCGGGTGGCCGAGCAATGAGTGAGGAGATCGATATCCCTGGGCTGAGCGAGCTGTATGCAAATCTGGAAACGCTTGGACCCCGCATCGCGAAGAACATCATCCGCGGCGGTGTCTATGCGATGGCCAAGGACGTACGCGACAAGATTCGTGAAGGTGCGCCCGTACTGAAGCCAGAGACGCTTAATCCGCATCACAGGAAAGCCGGTGCGCTGCGTGATGCCATCACGGCCGCACGCCTGCGTGGCCAGTATGGCAGCGTCGAGGCCGGCGTACGTATCGGCCGAAACGCATTTTACTGGTTCTTCCTGGAATACGGCACCGTGAAGATGAGCGCCCAGGCCTTCGTGAGACCAGCCTGGGACTCGATCAAGTATGGAATTGTTGACACGCTGGCCGGCTATTGCCGCAACCGCTTTGACCGTGCCGTGAAGCCATGATTGAAGATGCCATTTTCACAGTGCTGAATACCAATGACGGCGTTAGCGCCCTCATCGATGGGAGGATTTACCCGGCGCTTTTGCCACAGGAGCCAACCTATCCAGCGCTGACATACACATTCATATCCGAAACGCCGTCGCCGGCGATGGGCGCCGATATTGGCATCGTACGCCGGCGTCTGCAGGTCTCTTGTTGGGCTGTGTCCATGACAGGCGCGCAGGGCGTCGCCGATGCAGTCACCACGGCATTATCACGCTATATGGGCACGGTCACAGGCGACTGGGGCAGCATGACAATCGAGGATGTCTATCGCATGGGTGTTCACGATCTCTTTGATGAACAGGCGCGCAAGTTCCAGCGTGCCGTTGATTTCGAGGTCATCTACCAGGAGTAAAGCCATGGGCTTACTGCTTAAAAATGCATTAGTCGTCCTCGGCGGCTACAACCTGTCCGGCGACATGAATTCACTGGCGCTGTCCTACAAGGCTGCTGCCCTGGACGATACACGCTTCGGTGACAACACAAACCAGAAGATCGGTGGCCTCAAGGACATCGCCATCAGCTGCAAGGGTTTCTGGGATACCGGAACGGACGCCGAGCTTTTCAATGATGTTGGCCAGGGCGACATCATGACGATGGCGTCCCTACCGGCCGAAGGCACAGTCGCTTTCTTTCTCAAAGTGTTGGATATCGAATATCAGATCGGCACCACTGTCGGCGACAACATGCCGTTTTCACTCACCGCGGATGCGCAGAGCAATCTGATCCGCGGTTTGTTGGGCGCCAACAAGAGCGGCATCACCGCTTCTGGCAATGGTACGGGTTTCAATCTGGGTGCGGTGGGTGCCGGGCAGTCTTTGTGGGCATCCTTGCACGTGCTGAGCGTGGCTGGCACCACACCATCCATGACGATGGCCATCCAGGGCGACAGCAGCGATGCCTTCGCAGAGCCGACCACGGTCCTGACATTCGATGCCGCCACCGGAATCGGCGCGCAATTCATGTCGGTAGAGGGTGCGCTCGCGGAGACCTGGTATCAGCCGATTTGGACCATCACCGGTACAGATCCAGTTTTCGCCTTCATCCTCGCGATGGGAGTCCAGTAGTCCGCGGTTTGACCGCATTCATTCATCAGGAGAGTCATCATGCCAGGTATTGTTCTTGACAATGCACAAGTGCTCATCGACAGCGTTGATCTGTCCGCCTATGTGAAACAGGTATCGATCAGCTACAAAGCGGGGGCACTCGACAACACCGCGATGGGCGACACCACCAAAAGCTCCATGGGCGGTCTATTAGACTGGAGCATGAGCATCGACTTCTTCCAGGATTTCGGCAGCGAGACGGTAGATGCGACGCTGTTCCCGCTCATCGGCACCACTACCACCATCGATGTGAAAGCCGTCAGTGGTGCACGTTCAGCGACGAATCCATCCTTCACAGGGACATGTCTGGTCGAGAGCTACGAGCCGCTATCCGGCAGTGTCGGCCAGGAGGCCATGACCAAGCTGTCGCTGGTCGCCGCCGGCGATCTATCACGCGCCACCTCATAACAAGTTCCATTGAACCGATCGGAGAGTACAAATGAATTTGACAAAAGAGGCCATCCTGGCCGCAGACGATCTCAAGAAAGAAACGGTGCATGTTCCAGAGTGGGGTGGCACTGTCTTTGTCCGGACGATGTCAGGTCTAGAGCGCGACCAGTGGGAAAGTGTGCTGCTGCACGCGACCCAATCGGACAAGTTCGACAATCTGCGTGCCACCCTGGTGGCAAAGACCGCATGCAATGAGACCGGCGAACGGCTTTTCACCGATGCCGACATCGATGCCCTCGGCAAGAAATCTGCCGCGGCACTTACGCGTGTGTACGAAGTCGCACTCAAGGTCAATGCACTCACACGTGAGGTGCGTGAGGAACTGCTAAAAAACTCAGATCCCAGCCCGGGCGCCAGTTCACCTTCCGACTAGCGCGCGAGCTGGGAATGACGCGGTATCGGCTCCTGAAGGAACTCGATGCCCGCGAGATCGTTGAATGGGATGCTTTCTTCCAAATCGAATACGAGACCGCTGACCTGCATCAGAAGGAAGCGATGCTCGAACGTGAGGCCATCGCTGACTTGAGGCGGAATAGATAATGGCAGCTACCATCGGCACCCTGGTCGTCGATATGAAGGCCAATACGGCCAAACTCGACGAACAGCTCAAAGCATCTAAACAGCATTTCAGCAGCCTGCGGCAGACCGTTAACCAGGTAAAAGGCGCACTCGTGGCCTTTGGCGCGATCCGCGTGCTCGAAGGGCTCACCCGCGAAGTGTATGACGCCACCGTGCAGTGGCAGGGCTGGCAATACACGCTTGAAGCGGGCGGCCTGAGTTCACAGGAGACAGCCAAACAGCTCCAGTTCCTCCAGCAAACCGCCAACACGCTCGGCCTTTCAATCCAGGATGTCGGGCAGTCATTCGCCCGCTTTGTGCTCACCGGCCGCAGCTCCGGCATGTCCCTGTCTGAGATTGACAAGGACTTCTACGCGGTTTCCGGCGCGATGCGGGTATTCCACCTCAATAGCCAGCAGAGCACCCGCTCGTGGCTTGCGCTCAACGAAATCATGTCAATGGGGACTGTCCAGAGCCGCCAGTTCACCCAGCAACTCGGCCGAGACTGGGCGGGCTTGGGCCCGCTGATTTCACACAGCATGTATGCCGGCGCCGACGGCATGAAAAAATTCATCGCGCAGATGCACAAAGGCGCAATCAGCGGCTCCGATTTCCTGGATGCCTTCGTGAAGCTGATGCAATCGCCGGCGATGAGTGGTGCTCTGGCTGGCGCCGAGGATTCTCTGCAGGCCGCCACCGGCCGTCTGCATACCGCCATCTTCGGACTGATGAATCAGGCCAACAGTCCGGCACTCGGGGATATGTCGGGTGCCATCAGTGACCTCGCGAAGACGCTGACAGACCCCTCCATCAAGACCGGCTTCGATAATGTCATCACCGGCCTTGCCAAGATGGCGGAATGGGCCGCCAAGGCCATTTCAGCCATCGGAGAAGCCGGACAATACTGGGGCGAGTTCTTTGCGAAGCTCGCCACAGGCAGCAATGCCGCCACGCCAGGCATCGCGTCGCTGAAGGATGAAATTAAAGGCATAAAGGATGAAATCGGGTCATTGCAGGGCCAAATGATGATGCCGGCCAACCAGACCGGCTTCGCGCAGAATCTGTTACAGGGCAAGATCAACCATCTGCAGCAGATTCTCAAAAACCTGAATAACGCCCTGGTCACCATACAGACTCCTGGCAAGGGCCATGAGGTTGGATTTGGAAGCACTTCTTCATCTACGGCGACACCGCCTCAATCACTCGCCCCCACCGTGTTCGGAAGTGCTCAGCCCACGGCCGCCTCCAAAGCTACCGAGAAGCTCACGAACTCCATTGCCGATCTGCAGCAGCGTTTGCAGATGCAAGTGGCCACATACGGGGAATCCGATGAAGCAATTCTGAAGTACCGTCTCGATATCGGAGATCTGCATAAGGCCTTGATGGCGTTGCCAGCTGGCATGCGCAGCGCTACTGAAGAGGCGCTATTACTGAATCAAGGGATCCTCGATACCAACAACGAGCTCGCGAGCATGACGAAGCTGAAGCCGCTCGCGCCGTTGGAACAGGAAATCAAGAAGACAGCGAATGACATGTCCGAGTTCGCCAAACAGGCGGCCCGCAACATGCAGAATGCCTTTGCGAAGTTCTTTGAGAACACCCACGAGGGGCTACGGGGCATGGGTGAAGATTTCGCAAAGACCATGCAAAAGATGGCGGCCAATATGCTAGCGCAGAAGTTGTTAAGCAGCCTTTTTGGATCGCTCTCCAGCGGCGGTACTGCGAAGAGTGGAATAGGGGGCTTCTTCGCCTCCATGTTTGGCGCCATGGCGGGTGGCTCGCATGCCGCCGGCGGTATCGCGCCCGGTGGCAAGGTCTCGCTCGTAGGCGAATCCGGTCCGGAACTCTTCATGCCGCACAGTAGCGGGACCATCATCCCTAACAATCAACTCGCGGGTCTTGGCGGTTCCAGCAGCCACACCGTGAACATTGATGCCCGGGGTGCCGGACCGGATGAAACCGCCAAGCTGCTCGCGATGCGTCAAAGCATCCTATCTGAAATGCGTGGCCAGACTGAGTACCGGCTTAATCGGAATGCATGGATGTCGACATGAACCCGACGATCTTGACCTTCCCAAGCCTCTCCAAATACGCCAACAAATCAGATTGGAAACTCAACAGGTTCGATGCCCGCAATACATCCCCGCTCTCAGGCACATTCCAGGACATCGCGCGGCCGGGTGCCTATTTCAGCTGTGACCTTAGCTGGAACGTGCTGAGCTATGCGGACTCGCAGTTGTTGCTGGCCTGGTCCATGCAGATGTCGCGCGCCGGCTTTCGTACCGCGCTGCCAAATTACGCCTATGAGATTCAGGGTGTTGGAACAGGAACGCCCACCGTCGATGGTGGCTCGCAGACCGGGAACAGCCTGCTCACCGAAGGTTGGACAGACTCAATCTCCGGGATCCTGCTGCCGGGCGATATGTTCCAAGTCTATGGGGGCACCATCACCTTCTTGACCGCCCCTGCCAACACCTATGCCATCACCGCCGAAGATTTCTATGGTAATTCCATTGCAATCGGGACCGGCAATGGAGTCGCCACAACATTCAATCTCCCCAATGCATTCTTCACAGGCTACAACGTATATGTGAATGCCGTACTGCAGACCTACACCACGGATTACACAACCACCATGCAGCATCAGTTGCTGATGGTGACGGCGAGCGCCGCCAGTAATGGCTCTGGCGTAGCTACGATCGACTTCGAGCCTGCATTGAGATTCAGTCCGGTCAGTGGCAATTCCATCGTATTGTCACCGTGTAATGCGGTGTTTGCGTTCAGCAAGCCGGATGCCAGCATCAGCTATACGCCGCCGCGGATCGCCGCCATGGCCTTGTCGCTCATGGAGGATGTGACATTATGACACGCGCGCTGCTGCCAGCCTCTGGTTACACGGTAGACCCGGCAACCGAAGTTGCCGCCACCGTTGTCGGCATCGTCGAGTTCCTCGAAATCGATCTGCCCACTGGCAATCTTTATCTCACGAACGCGCATAAATCCTATACGTGGGGCGGTAATACCTATAACCCCGTGACCTCCACCGGCATGCCCTTCGGCTCCATTACGAACTACAACGAAGGCACCGATGGTGTGCCACGGCCAATGACGCTCATGCTCTCGGGTTGCGATCAGACCGTGATCGACAATCTCAGTGGTACGAACAACGTGCAATGGGTCAACATCGTCTGGTCGCTGGGGTTCTTGGATTCCAACCATGACCTGGTGAACAGTACCCCATTCTTCAGCACGCCGATGTTCCTGGGCGATTGCACGATCTCGCTCGGAAAGAACACCGGCACGATCACGATCAACGCTGAGAACCTTCTCGCAGACCTGCAGAACCGCCAAAGCGGGATGCTGCAAACGGTACAAGACCAACAGGCACGGGGTGCCGCTGACAATACCACCTTCAGCACTGACACGTTCTATGAATATGTGGCGTCGCTGACCTACACCTATACCTACTGGGGCATGCAAGGACCGTCTCAGTTTGCCATCAATGCTCGCGGTGGGAATACAAAACCCGGGAATGGTGCCGGCGAGGCTGGGTTCTACAAACAGGATTGAACATGCGAAAGAAGGCGTGGCTTGAACAACTCTTGAAGCTCGTGGATGAGCGAAAGCGCACTGCGCACAAATGGGGGGTGAACGACTGCTGCCTGTTTGCGGCGGATGCCGTGCTTGCCATGACGGGCGAAGACAAGGCCGCGGCGCTGCGTGGCACCTATTCCAACCGTGAAGAAGCCTACAAGATCATTGCCACCTACGGCGGTTTGGCTGGCCTGCTGACGCATTTCCTGGGCGAGCCCAAGGGACCGTTGTGTGCGCGCCGCGGCGACATCGTTCTGTTCACAGCGCCTAATGGACTGGACTGCATAGGCGTCTGCACCGGAACCACCATCGTGTGCCCGGGCGATGAACGTCTTAACGTGTTTGATATTTCGCTGGCGAAGCAGTCCTGGAGGGTTGAATGAGCTCCTCCGGCAAAACAATGGGCGCTATCGAAATGGTAGTGGGCGCCGTCCTCTATGAGTTCGGTGGCGAAGAACTGGCCTCAATGGGCGCTGCCATGTTCTTCAGCGGCGCCTTCACAGAATTGTCGCTGCTGCTGATGCCGAACCCGGTCACGTCGGGACAAGACGGTATCGTCCGCGGCAGTGTTGCCAATCAACAGATCGTGTATGGGGAGATCTGCACCGGTGGTGTCCTGTGCTATTGCAATCCCTACGGCAGCAACGGTTCGAACACGAACGCTTATCTCACGGTCACGATTGCCCACAGCCTCACGCGCCAGAACTCAGCCGGCACCGCTGGGATGCCGGTGGAGGGCATCCAGGGCTTTTATATCAACGATGTGTTTGTCCCGCTGCTGACAGATGACTCATTCGGCGGCTGGAATGCGGGACGTGGGGAGGCGAGCGGTACGGGCGCCTGTTCAATCACACAGGGCGTGGACGACGGCTCCAACGAACCATGGAATAATCTAGCCGGTAATTTGTGGATGAGTTTCAGCGATGGCTCACAAACGACCGCTGATCCTATTCTTACCTCCGAACTTGATGTCGCCAGTACCTTCATCGGGTACGGGATCTCCTACAGCACCTGGGTACTGTTCATGTCGGCCGACCAGGGGACCTTCACCGGTGCCTTCCCGAACGGTCTGAACACGCCGGGCACACTCAAGGTCGTCATTGCCGGACAGCTGCTCTACGACCCGCGGCTTGATTCGGACAACGGTGGCAGCGGCTCACAGCGGTTGACCGATACGACGACGTGGGCCTTCTCAAGCAACCCCGCACTGATCCTGGCCGACTATCTGACACGGCTGAAGAATGATGGTGGGTGTGGATACAGCCCCGGCACCTATTCAGGTTCAAGCGTCATCAACTCCCAGGTGAACTGGGCTTGCGTGGCCGCGGCCGCGAACATCTGTGATGAAGAAGTTTCGGTGCCGGCCTATGGCGCGACGTTCTCTGATGGCGCCTGGTCCACCACCGTCGATGTAAGCACTTATTCGTGCAACATGGCGGTGCAGACGAACCAGAACTGTGATCAAAACGTGGCCGATATCTTGAAGACCATGGCGGGCTTCATTGTCGTTTCCGGCGGTCAGATCTACATGTATGCCGGCGCCACGACCACCTCCAGCGGAACGCTGGATGAGACATTCCTGGCCGGATCCGCTGGCTACTCGCCACAGATCCAACGCTCGCAAATGGGGAATGCCGTGAAGTTCACCTATGGACAGGAGCCGCAGCAGGACTACAACCAGGCACAGGGCGCGCCGCTGACGAATTCAACCTACGAAGCGGATGATGGCAATGTGCGGCTGTGGGTGAGCGACACGATCCCGGGTTGCAACAACCAGTTTCAGTGCCAGATCCTTGAGCGCATCGCGCTTAAAAAGACCCGCAACAAGCAGGTTCTGAACCTGGTCTGCAACCTCAAAGCGCTCAACTTCAAGGGCGGCGATGTCATCGAGGTGAATATCAGTGAGCTGAATCTCTCGGATGCCCCGTTCCGCATCATGCAATACAGGCTCGACAATACCAATTACACCATCAAGATGATGCTGGTGCAGGAAAATAGCGGGACCTACACCTTACCGTCAACACCCGACGGCGTTTACCAGGCCTACAACACACCGGATTACCAGGAGCTCTATGACATCACCCCGAGCGCGCCGGGGGCACCCTCCAGTCTGACTTCCAGCAGTTCCGCCAAAGGCATCCTGCTTAATTGGACAAGCCCGGCGCCGAACACCTTCGATTACCAGACAGTCTATCGCAGCAGCACCTCCAGCAGTTCCGGCTTCACGGCGATCGCGAATGTCGTGGGCGACAGCTATCTGGACAGCTCAGCTGAGTACGAAACCGAGTATTGGTACTACGTCACAGCCACGAATTTCTGGTCACAGGCAAGCCCTAACTCCGATGTTACAAACATCACCATGGTCACGCAGGTCACCTGGGACAGTAACCTGCTCAAGAACGCCACGCTTGCAACGATGGATTATTGGACCTGTAGTGCCTCCTTCACGTTGACTTCACCCAAGATTGACATTACAGCCGCAGCATCCGGAAGCCCCACTCTCACTGCAACTGACGACCAGGGAAACACGGCATTTTTCCCAATGAATCCAAACACGCCTGTTTCCATCTCTGTGAATTTGACGGCGGTAACTGGCACCGCGACTGTCTATCCTCAACTTTTGTTCTACGAAGCTGACAAGGAAACATTCATCTCCTCCATTTTTCCAACCGCTACTAGCACCGACGGGGTTACTTCCATAGTTTCATACAATTGCCCGAGTGGCACCGCTTACGGCGCCTTCCGCGTCGTTGTGAATGGGGGCGCCTCCGGCGGCACAGCGACCCTGAAGAACCCAACGCTTAGAACTGGAACGCAGACGGTCATTGATGGTGGAGGCGCGCAACTTGGTTCCGCGACCACCGTTCGCGCGGTTACAAGCGCGGGTGTCGGGTACTACATTTCAGGACTGACACTTACCTCACCGAATCCCAATAAGATAACAGCAAGCGCCTGCACGCTTGAAATGGGGGGCAGTGGCACCGGGAATGTTTCGTACAACTCGAGCAGCGTATCCGGCCTGACCGCCAGCACCACCTATTATTTGTACTACATTGATCCCGGATTCCAGGGCGGCTCAGCCACGCTCAATGCCAGCACCAGCAAGATCAGTTCACTGACTGGCAGCCCGGACACGGTTTATCTCGGGTTTTGGGAAACCCCGGCAAGCGGTTCCGGTGGCAGCGGCGGTACAGGTGGCTGCCTGCATCCCTACCAACCCGTTGTCACAGTTGAGGCTCCATTCAAACTTGCAGACCAACTGGTTGTTGGTGACGAAGTATTGACGCCCGATGGCACCGCGCCAATCCTCAGTCTCTCTCGTGAGCCGTGCAGCACGTGGCTCAAAATCACGATAGATCGTCACGCCTACTTCGTGACGGAAACGCAGCCCTTCCTGGATGCAGAAGGGAAGTGGATACGCGCCCACAATTTGAAGCCAGGCGATGCCCTCGCGCGCGGACTCATCGTACAAAGCATCGAACCTTTCACAGATGAATCGGAGAAGATCATTCTGAACGTCGCGGAGCCGCATGCCTTCCTTGCCTATAGAGACGGCGCGATTCTGCACAATGGAGCAGGTAAACCGTGAGGTCCCCATGAGCATCACTTTTGAAGCAGCCACCATCCCCAACATGAACCCGGGTGAGACCGGCTATAAGCTCTCGACCGGTGATCTTGCAGCCGTGCGCTTCAAGAAAGGCGAACACGCAGCACCGCATATGTTTTCGTGGAAAGCCACGGCGCGCGCCGTGGATGCGGCCGGCAAGCCCATCCTGAACAGCGAAGGGCAGCCCATCGTGGTGCATATACACGCGGGCTGCCCGAAGATGAGTCTCATCGATGGTTCTACGAACCCGGCCGCGATCAAACAGGAAGCCCTCAACGCGGTCCTCACGAATGAGGACGGCCTGGCGGCGGAATGCGCGGCTGAGCGCGCGTATCTTTCACAACCCTGACAGGAGGCGACGGTGAACATCAAAACCGTTCGAGCAATCGATATGGAAGGACGCCTGCAAGCCTGTGAGTTATCCCTGCAAAGCATTCGTCAGACCAATGAGCAACTGGTGATGACCATGCAGCGACAGGAAGGAACGATGGAAGCCATGCGTGGACAGCTCGGCGAGATCATCAGGCTGCAGGGAGAGCAGAAGGCACAGTCCGAAGGCCTGCAGCGCGCGTTCGCTTCAATCGATGCACTGACCCGTCGCCACGATGAGCATGAAAAGGCCGATGAACAGGCACATGCACAAATCGAAGTCAGCATCGTCAAGACCAAGGAATTTGCGCAGAAGTGGGTGAATCGCGGGATCGGCTTCTGGTCAGCGCTGACCCTGATCTGGATCGTGGTAACCACGCTGCTCTTCGTCCGCGAAGGCATCATCCACCCCTAGGGAGATATCCATGCAAGCACAGCTCATCCGGGATCTACGGAGCATCGACTGCGCCCAGGGCAAATTCAGCATCACCGATGCACCGCTGCCGCCGATATACACCATGGAACTGCCATGGGCCGATAACGAACCCGATCAGTCCTGCGTGCCCGTGGGCGTCTACGTTCTGATGCCTTACTACTCACCCAGGCACGGGCGCTGGACCTGGTGCCTGCACAATCCGGCGCTCGGCATCTATGCCTATCCGTCACTGGTGCCCACCGGCGTCACAGCGCGCAGCTGCTGCGAGATCCACTCGGCCAACCAGGCATGGCAGCTCGAAGGCTGTATCGCGCCAGGCCTCGCGCGCGGACTGCTCGATATCGGCAAAGGGCTGCTGGCATCAGTGCTGTCATCGGACGACGCGCTCACGGCCATCGTCCAGGTACTGGCCACTGACGGCGATATCGAAAACGCCACGGGCCACACACTCACCATTTCCAACCAATGAGGATCCATCCATGAACATCCTGCGATTCGCACTTGTGCTGTTTTTCATCTTCGGGAACGTCTACGCGGAGGCGATGAACAAGACCCTGAACCCGATCAGCGCGCCGATGTCGAGTTACCTGACCGGTCCCTACGGGAAACTGCAGAGTGCATCCTTCCTAGGCCTCGCCTTGTGCATGCTGCTGCTGATCCCACTACACGCCGGGCTGCCCTGGCTGATCTCACTGATCGTGTGTGCGGCGTCGATCATCGTGGTGGTGGCCACAAAGTGGCTCATGCTGTCGCAGCCATCCGAAGCCGCCACGCTTGAACGGATCCATGTGATTTCGGCCGGCCTGGCATTCGTTTGCGCAACCCTGGCCGAGACAGACTATTTCCTGCATTCGCCCTGGCTCTGGCTCGCGCTGGCCGCGCCCATCAGTGCCGTGCTCTGGAACCGCTTTGCGCCTCAACAGACGGCGCTTGAGGAAAAGAGCTATGCACTGTGCGTGACGGCGTCGCTGGTTCGAATCACCGGGATCGCTCTATTCAGCTGGCTCGTGCTTTAACCCGGTCCATGCAAGATGAAAAAGCGCCGGACCTTCATGAGCCACTGGCCAAGCATGGCGGCGATCGCGGGCGCGCTCGGGATCCTTGGTGCGCTGTATCCACTCTATTCAGGCTACGAATCGCAGAAAGAGGCGCAGGCGGCGAACCACTCAGCCTACGTCGCCGCGAGTGCGGTCACACGCGAGCAGATCGTGGATCTCAGGCGCAACGTGGACTGGCTGATGCAGCAGCCGTGCAAGCAATAGACAGAATTTATTTCAACCACAGGAGCAAACAGTCATGAGTTGGTCACATAGCATCAAAATTGTCATCGAAAAGGATATCGAAGCCATTAAGGCCGATATCGAGAAACTGTTCAATCATTCAACCGTCGCCGATAAGAGTCCGCAGGCGACCCCGGCGCAGACAGCCGCGGCCGCCACAGCTGCCCAGGCACTCGCTGCCTCACTCACTGTTCCGAGCGGCCACGTGCTGGTAGTGGCTGCGGATGGGCATGCCGAGTCTGATGGGAGTGGCTCAGTTGGGGTGTCTGTCCGTACATTGCCGGCGACTCAGGCGCAGTGATGTTCGATCGCCTCAAAGTCCTCTGCAGCGGCGCTATCGGGATCGTGAAGGGATTCACGATCGCGCCACTCAAGGGTATTGCCCACGGCCAGATGTTCGTCCAGGCGGACGGCACCACGGATTTGAGCCGCGTGCTCGGCGCGCTTGCGGTCCTGACTTACCTGTTTATCCAGACCTGGGCAGTCCTCGTGCTCAAGCAGCCGTTCGATGCCGGCGCTTTCGGAGGCGGCCTCTCGGCCGTCTGTGGTGGCGCCGGCGCACTCATCCTCGCCCACAACTTCGCAACCCACTAGGAGAATCGCAAATGAAAATCGCCCTCATCATCCTGGTCGCCTACGCCGCCTACAAAGTGGCCAAGAGCGGCACCACCGCGGCAAGCACGCCTGCCACTAGTTCAACCGGGCAGCCCGTGACTGGTGCCGCTGCCTTCGTCGCGAAGGTCAAGAGCTTCCTGAAGGAAGTGTTTTAGTGAGCGCCGTTTACAAATACCTGGCTGGGCTCGGCGTCATCGCTCTCATCGTCATCGGTGCATTTTTGTATGGCGTGCACACCGGCAAGCTCGCCGGCACCGCGAAGGTGAATGCGCTGATGGCGGCCGAAGCTCAAGCAATGGTCACGGCCACGAAGGCCGCGGCTCAAGCGCAGTCTCAGGCTGATGCGGCCACGCAGGTGCAGCTGCAAGCGGCTGTCACGGCCGCGAATCAGGCAGTAGCCGATGCCAGGGCGCGCCAGCTGGCGCTTGCCACAACCGTTTCAACTCTCACTGCGAGGATCAAAGCCAATGAAGAGAATCCGACCGTGGCGGCTTGGAGTGGCGTCAGTATTCCTGCTGGCGCTCTTGCAGGCCTGCAGTTCTGTGCCGGTGTCAGCGCCACCCCAAATAGTGCGAGCCACACTAATCCAGTACCAGCCGATACCGGCTGCTGATCTCGCGCCGTGTCTGGTTCCACGTGGCACACCGGTTACGAATGGCGATCTGTTGCTATTGCAGCAGGAGACACTCGCCGATTTGATGGCGTGCAATCAGCAGCTCGACAAAATAAGAAGTGAGGCTGGAAAAGCACCGACCGCTGCCAGCTCGATCGCGCCGCCGGCGTCATGACAGAACAGGATCCGCACGGCCTCTCGCCGGCGACGCCTGGCGCGAAGCTCGATGGGGGCAAATCCCCGATCGTGAGTGGATTGCTGCAGCACTTCCCTCTGGCATGCGCGGAGGTGGCGCGCGTGACGGAGTTTGGCGCTCGCAAATACAGCTGGCATGGATGGTCGAGCGTTCCGAACGGGATTCAGCGTTACACGGATGCGCTCGGCCGACACTTGGCAGAGATAGACGGCCCGGTCGATGCAGACAGCCATTTTCTGCATGCTGCCCAAGTCGCATGGAATGCACTGGCGCGGCTTGAGCTTATGCTGCGCGCCGAGGCCGACGCTTCAGAATAGTTGTAACTGGTGCGTATTAAGCGCTATTGGCAGGTTCCCATCCGCATCTGCTCATCAGTGCAGCCAAGCTGTTGGCGCAGGGCATCCTCGCTTCTCTGTCGTTTAATTATCGACTGCAATGCAATGTTGTCTGGATATACGAAATACACACTTGCCATCCCCGCATGGGTTGGCGGAATAACCACCCCAGGAATGGCATCGACCCGGCTGATCTTCACGTCCGGCGTATTCATTCCAGGGATCTGAGTGAGTGTGAAGAAATACACTTTGCCAGCGGATACATTTATTGATTCAGTCGCATCGCCACCGCGTCCGTTGCTATATTCAGCCGTGAACATTTCGAACCCCGGTGATACATAACTCCAATATCCAGTTGACGCCGTAGTGAGCCGTGTCAACAGGATCCCCTTGTCATCTGGGCCTTGGTATATGTTCACACCGACATCCGGAGCAAAGACTACGCCGTTACCGGTATCTTCTTTGTTCAATGTCGAACACCCTACCAGCATCAAACTGCACACGATCAATGCAAATAACGGTTTCATGTTCCTAACTCCTTGCTTTGTCTGAAGAAATATACACGAAGCTGGCGCGGCTAGGCGACCCGGCGCCTCCGGCCGCTTAAAATGCCGCAAGAGACCTCGGTTCTGAGCTGCGCTACCTCAGCAGGGGTAGCCTCTAATATCCCTGGGGACGCCATCCAGCTCACGTGCCGTGATCTTTGCGAAACAAGCACTTGCCACCGGTCAGTCTCGGCAGCATATGGTTTTAAGCATATTGGCTTTGGAGGTACAATGCGCGCCCTGAACGGGGCAGGGCATATAACCGCCCGCCAATAGAAATGCAGGATTAGCACGATGCCGGCTGGTGCTCGAACGAGACCGGCCGGTTGTGTTTTGGGAGTGTTGGGGCGGGGAGACGTTGGGTGAACAAGCCGGAAACAAGTACCGCTACACAAAGCATGCGGTCCCGCGTCATGAACGGTGAGGCAGGGCCGGTGGGCCGGAAACGCATGCTGGCTCTAAGCCTCGGCGCGCTTGGCGTGGTGTTCGGCGATATCGGCACCAGTCCTCTTTACGCCATCAGCAGCCCGTTTTCTTCAGCTTATGGTCTAACACCGACTCCGGAAAACGTGCTCGGCGTGATTTCCCTGGTTTTCTGGTCGCTGATTATCATCGTCTGTGTGAAGTACCAGTTGTTCGTGCTGCGTGCGGACAACAAGGGCGAAGGTGGCATTCTGGCGCTGCTGTCCCTGCTGGATCCTTGGCGCATGCGCCGCAGCAAGCGTTCCCGCATCCTCATTTCCCTGGGGATATTCGGCGCGGCGCTGCTCTACGGCGACGGCATGATCACGCCGGCCATTTCGGTGTTGAGCGCCGTGGAAGGGCTGCAGGTGGCCACACCGTCCCTGGATCGCTCTGTGATCATCTTCATCACAATCATTGTGCTGTTTTTGCTCTTTGTGTTTCAGAAAAACGGCACCAAAAGGGTGGGCTTCGTGTTCGGCCCCATCATGATGCTGTGGTTCCTCGTCATCGCTTGGCTCGGGTTGGTGGCTGTTCTGCGTTATCCGGCGGTGCTGGCAGCCGTCAATCCGGCGTATGCCCTGCATTTCATCTTTCACCACGGTTTTGCTGACATCGTGGTTTTGGGCGCGGTGTTTCTGTGCGTGACCGGCGCCGAAGCGTTGTATGCTGATATCGGCCATTTTGGCAAGGCCCCCATCCGTCTGTCGTGGTTTGTGTACGTTTTTCCGGCGTTGCTGCTCAATTATTTCGGTCAGGGTGCGGCCATCCTTGCCAATCCGAATAAGCCCGTTACTCAGTTGTTTTACAGCCTGGCGCCGTCGTGGATGCTCTATCCACTTGTGGCCCTGGCTACTGCCGCCACGGTGATCGCTTCGCAGGCGATCATTTCAGGTGCCTTTTCGCTCATGAGCCAAGCTATCCAGTTCGGCCAGAGTCCACGGCTGACCATCGTGCGTACCTCGCCTGACAAGGAAGGCCAGATCTATATTCCTTCCCTCAATTGGATTCTGGCCATTGCTACCATCCTTATCGTGTTGGGATTCAAGACTTCCGACAATCTCGCCGCCGCTTACGGTGTGGCGGTGAGTTCCACCATGCTCATTACCACCATGCTGCTGTTCCTGGCCATGCGCGAACGCTGGCATTGGAACATCGCCATTGTGGCGCCCATCATCTCATGCTTTTTTATCGTGGATTTCGTTTATTTCCTGGCCAACATCTTCAAGATATGGGACGGCGGCTGGCTGCCGCTATTGGTGGGATTGGTGGGTTTCACCATTATGACCACATGGGCGACCGGACGGCAGAATCTAATTGACCGTCTGCGGGCCAGTACCGAACCACTGCATGAATTCCTGAATCACATCAGACTTCTGCAACCCGTGCGCGTGCACGGCACCGCTATTTTCATGACCGCGCCCAATCTTGGCACGCCACCCATGTTGCAGCATCATCTGGAGCACAACCAGGTGCTGCACGAGCAGGTCGTGCTGCTCACTGTGCTCACGGAAGACGTGCCGTTCGTACATCCCCAGCGTCGTTTGGAAGTGGAAAAACTGGATCAGGGTTTCTACCGTGTGCTAGCTCACTACGGTTTCATGCAGATACCCAACGTGCCGCAAGCGCTGCGGCGCGCCAAGGATTGCGGTTTGGTGATTGATCCTGAAACCACCACGTACTACATCGGGCGTGAAACACTTGTGCCCACGAAGAACATGCCCACCATGATGGCCTGGCGTGAAAAATTATTTACCTTCATGTCGCGCAATGCCATCCGCGCCACCGATTTCTACCAGATTCCGCCAGACCGCACCGTGGAACTGGGTCTGCGCCTGCGCTTCGCGGAAATCCGTACCCCGCGTACGGCACCGCCGGCACCTCCGCCGCCGTCTTCCAGGTTGTGATGGCCGGATGCTCGCCAAACTGATCGCGCTGGTTGCCGGCTTCATCATTTCGACCATCTCGGTTCTGGGTTATGGTGGCATCGTGCTGCTCATGGCCATCGAGAGCGCCTGCATTCCGCTGCCTTCGGAACTCATCATGCCGTTCTCCGGATATCTGGTATACCGGGGTGAAATGCAGTTGTGGCTGGTGGGGCTGACTGGCGCGGTGGGTTGCGTGCTGGGTTCGCTGCTTGCGTACTGGGTGGGGGCTCGGGGCGGGCGCCCGCTGGTGGAAAAATACGGGCGCTATATATTGGTGTCTCACCACGACCTGGATGTCGCGGACCGCTGGTTCAATCGCCACGGCGAAATCATCATCCTCATTGGCCGCCTGCTGCCCCTAGTGCGCACCTTCATTGCCTTTCCGGCGGGCGTGGCGCGCATGGCGCTGGCCAAGTTCACTCTCTACACCTTCATCGGTTCTTTCATCTGGTGCTGGGCGCTGGCCTGGATCGGTCTGCGTCTCGGCGAGCACTGGGATACGCTCGGGCCCTGGTTCCACCGTTTCGATACCGTCATCGTGATTTTGGTGGTGCTGGGCTTTATCTGGTATCTCTGGCGGCACCTACGTAGCCTGCGCCGGCCGCCAGCGTCGGGTTGACAGGCTTTCCCGATGGGTGAATAATTCTCTGCAGCGCCGATTTGATACTCAGCTTGCGGGCGCTTTAAAAATACGGCTAAAGCGGGGTCCGAAAGAACCTGCTCTAGCAACCCGTGAGGGAAAAGCTGAGCGGGTTTTTTTATATTGACAGGCAGAGCATGAATCCGCTTTCCACATCCTGGGACCGGCAGGCATTTCCAAGTCATCCCGCGGTATCCTTCGAATTCTTTCCGCCCGCTACACCGGAACTGCAACAGCGGTTGTGGCAGACGCTGGAGCGTTTGGCGTCGTTGGCGCCGCGTTTCGTATCTGTGACTTACGGCGCCGGCGGTTCCACCCGCGAGCGCACCCACGATACGGTAGTGGCCATCCAGAAAAACCTTGGTCTGCGGCCCGCTGCACACCTCACTTGCGTGGGCGCCAGCAAGACCGAGATCGAGTCCATCGCACACCGCTACTGGCAGGCGGGCATCCGCCACGTGGTAGCGCTGCGCGGTGATCCGCCGGAAGGGCAGGGGAAATTCACGCCACATCCGCGCGGATACGCCTGCGCGGCGGAACTGGTCGCAGGCCTCAAACGCGTGGCGGATTTCGAGATCAGCGTGGCGGCACATCCAGAAGTGCACCCCGACGCGGCTTCGTCCGAGGCGGATCTGATAAACCTCAAACGCAAACAGGATGCTGGCGCGGCCCGCGGCATCACCCAGTTCTTTTTCGATGTGGAGGTGTTCCTGCGTTTCCGCGACGCAGCGGCTAAAGCCGGCGTGCGCATGCCGCTGGTGCCGGGCATTCTGCCAGTCACGAATTTTAGGCAGGTACGGAAATTCGCCGCGCGCTGCGGCGCCAGCGTACCTGCGTCGCTGGCAAAGTTCTTCGACGGTCTGGATGACGACGCGGAAACCCGCACGCTGGTGGCGGCCCACGTGGCGGGCGAGCAGTGCCGGCGCCTGCAGGCGGAAGGCGTGCACGAATTCCATTTTTACACCTTGAACCGCGCGGAACTTACCCGCGCCATCTGCCATCTGTTGGGCATCCGCGCCGGCCGGGAAGCCAGCGAAACACTCGCTGCGCCCGGCGCTGCAGCCCGCGCCTGAATACCATGTCCTGTCAAACCCTTCTCGAAGAACTTCTCCAAAAGCGCATCCTGCTGCTGGATGGCGCCATGGGCACCATGATCCAGAACTATAAACTCTCGGAACAGGAATTCCGCGGTGAGCGTTTCAAAAATCACCCACGCGATCTCAAGGGCAATAACGACCTGCTGGTGCTGAGCCGGCCGCATGTGATCGAGGAAATCCATCAGGCGTATCTGGATGCCGGCGCCGACATCATCGAGACCAACACCTTCAATTCCACAGCCATCTCCCAGGCGGATTATGGCACCGAAGCGTTGGTGTATGAACTGAACCGCGAAGCGTCGCGGCTGGCGCGCCGGCTTACGGAGAAGATGACCCGTGCCACGCCGCAAAAACCGCGTTTCGTCGCTGGCATCCTGGGGCCTACCAGCCGCACCGCATCCATCTCGCCGGACGTGAACGATCCGGGTTTCCGCAACGTGAGTTTCGACGAGCTGCGCGCCACCTATGCGGACGCCATCCGCGGCCTGCTGGACGGGGGCGCGGAGCTGCTCATGGTGGAGACGGTGTTCGATACGCTCAACTGCAAAGCTGCGCTATTCGCCATCGAGGAGCATTTCGAGCGTACCAGCGAGCGCGTGCCGGTGATGATTTCCGCCACCATCACCGATCTTTCCGGGCGCACCCTCTCTGGCCAGACGCCCGAAGCCTTCTGGAATTCTGTACGCCACGTCAAACCCTTCAGCATTGGTCTGAACTGCGCACTCGGCGCGGAGCAATTACGGCCTTACGTGGAGGAACTTTCACGCATCACAGACTGTTACGTGAGCGCACATCCCAACGCGGGGCTGCCCAATGCCTTCGGCGGTTACGACGAGTCGCCGCAGCACATGGCAGCACTCATCGGTGAGTGGGCCGAGAGCGGTTTTCTCAATATCGTGGGCGGTTGCTGCGGCACCACGCCGGACCACATCCGCGCGCTGGCGGAGGTGATTGCCGGGTATGCACCGCGGGAAATCCCTGTCATCGAACCGAAATGCCGTTTGAGCGGCCTCGAAGCGCTCAACATTGGAGCCGACAGCCTGTTCGTGAACGTGGGCGAACGCACCAATATTACCGGCTCGGCCAAATTCAAGAAACTGATCATGGACGGCGATTACGAAACCGCACTGGACGTGGCCCGCGAGCAAGTGCAGAACGGCGCTCAGATGATTGATGTGAACATGGACGAGGGCATGCTGGACGGTGTGAAAGCCATGCTGCGCTTTGTGAGTCTCGCGGCCTCGGAACCGGACATCTGCAAAGTGCCTGTGATGCTTGATTCTTCCCGCTGGGAAATCATCGAGGCCGGACTGAAATGCCTGCAGGGCAAATGCGTCATCAACTCCATCAGCCTCAAGGAAGGCGAGGAAAAGTTTCTGCACGAAGCGAAACTCGCGCGCCGCTACGGTGCGGCGGTCGTGGTGATGGCCTTCGATGAAACCGGTCAGGCGGATACGCTGGAACGGCGCGTGACGATCTGCGAACGGGCTTACAACCTGCTGACGAAAACTGCGGGCTTGCCTGCCGAAGACATTATCTTTGATCCGAATATCTTCCCCGTCGGCACCGGCATCGAAGCCCACAGCAATTACGCTGTAGATTTTTTTGGGGCGGTGAAGCAGATCAAGCAGAAACTGCCGCAAGCGCTCATCAGCGGTGGCGTCAGCAACGTGTCGTTCTCGTTCCGCGGCAACAACACGGTCCGCGAAGCCATGCATGCGGCCTTCCTGTACCACGCCATCCAGGCTGGCATGGACATGGGTATCGTCAACGCCGGTCAGTTGGTGGTATATGAGGACATTCCCAAAGACTTGCTGGAGCAGGTAGAAGATGTGCTGCTGAACCGCCGGCCTGATGCGGCCGAACGCCTGGTGCAGTTCGCCGAGACTCTGGCGCAAGGTGGCAAGAAGAAAGTTGAGAACCAGGCGTGGCGGCAATTGCCGGTGCGTGAACGCCTGTCGCATGCGCTGGTACAGGGAATTGCCGACTATATCGAAGCGGACACCGAAGAAGCGCGCAAACAGGCCAAGCGGCCGCTCGACGTGATTGAAGGTCCGCTCATGGATGGCATGAACGTGGTGGGCGATCTGTTCGGCGCCGGCAAGATGTTCCTGCCGCAGGTAGTGAAATCTGCGCGTGTCATGAAGAAGGCCGTGGCCCACCTCATACCTTATATAGAGGCGGAAAAGGATGCCAGCAGCCGCGCCAAAGGCAAGATTCTCATGGCCACGGTCAAGGGGGACGTGCACGACATCGGCAAGAACATCGTTGGTGTGGTCTTGCAGTGCAACAACTACGAAGTGGTGGATCTGGGTGTGATGGTGTCGGCCGCTAAAATCCTGGAGACCGCGCGCACCGAAAAAGCTGACATCATCGGCGTGTCAGGTTTGATCACCCCCTCGCTGGAAGAGATGGCCCATGTGGCAAAGGAGATGCAGCGTGAAGGTTTCGCCATCCCGCTGCTCATCGGCGGTGCCACTACCTCGCGCGCACATACGGCGGTGAAAATCGCTCCGAATTATTCAGGCTCTGTGACTTATGTGAAGGACGCCTCTCGCGCCGTGAGTGTGGCGACCAGTCTGCTGGGTGAAGGCAAGCATGCGTTCGTCGAGGCCGTCGCAAAGGAATATGCAGAAGTGCGCGCCCAGCACGCGGGCCGTGAGGATCACACCAAATGGCTGACTCTGGAGCGGGCGCGTGACAACCGCACGCCTGTCGAATGGCGCGGCTATGCACCGTTCAAACCGCGTACCCTGGGCGTGGAAGTGTTCAACGATTATTCCCTCGACGACATCCGCCGCTACATAGATTGGACGCCGTTCTTCCACGTGTGGCAATTGAAGGCCAGCTATCCGAGAATCCTGGAGGACACCGAGAAGGGTGAAGCGGCACGCGAGCTATTCACCGAAGCCAATCAAATGCTGGACCGCATCGTCGCGGAAAAATGGTTACGTGCCAGCGCTGTGTACGGTCTGTTTCCGGCGAATGCCGTGAATGGTGACGACGTGGCAGTTTTCAAGGACAGCAGCCGCGACGAGCAACTCATCACCTTCCATTTCCTGCGCCAGCAGCAGGAAAAGCCACCCGGCAAGCCCAACCAGTGTCTGGTCGATTTCGTCGCGCCGCGCGATACCGGCATCGAGGATTATTTCGGTGCCTTTGCAGTCACTGCCGGTCTTGGCATTGAAGGGCATATCCGACGCTTTGAAGCGGACAATGACGACTACAGCGCGATTCTGTTGAAGTCGCTGGCAGACCGCTTGGCGGAAGCCTTCGCGGAATTGCTGCACGCGCGTGTGCGCCGGGAATTCTGGGGTTACGCCGCGGACGAACAACTCGATGACGATTCGCTGATACAGGAACAGTACAAAGGCATCCGGCCGGCGCCAGGTTATCCCGCCTGCCCTGAGCACACCGAGAAAGGTGGTATCTGGCAGTTGCTGGACGCGGAACGCCGCGCCAGCATCAAGCTCACCGAGCATTACGCCATGTGGCCGGCAGCGGCGGTGAGCGGTTTCTATTTTTCCCACCCCCAGTCCCGCTACTTCGCCGTGGGCAAGATTAACCGCGACCAGGTTGCCGATTACGCCAAACGCAAGGGTATGGACATGGACGCCACCGAACGCTGGCTGTCGCCGAATCTGGGTTATACGCCTTGAGGTGGGAGCGAAATTCCTTACGGCTTTTTCATGTTCCAACCGTCAACCCCTCTCGGGCAGGCCCGTTGTTGGCGCTTAAGGCCGGGGAAACCCGGTTGATTGTTCAACCCCTCAGGAGATAGAGACCATGAAACGCATCGCCGCACTCGTTGCGGGCGCCTTGCTTGCCCTGTCTGCCACTCCGCTGGTATTTGCCCAGCAGACGCCGGCACCCGCCGCAACGCCGCAACAGAAGGAAACCCATGAGATCCACAAGGATAACCGCACTATCCGTCAGAATAAGGAAACCGCACGCCAGGATCAACGCAAGGTCAACAAGGACGTGCGCCAGGGCAAGCTCAAGAAGGCTCGGGCTCAGGAAAAAAACATGCAAAAGGCCAAGCACAACGTTCGCAAGGCCAAGGTAAACCGCAAGCAGGTACGCAAGCAACAGGCCAATGGCGCGAACGGCCGCGCTTGATTTGACGGCCACAGACTGACGGCCATGACCGCCGGCATTGGACCTCGCATTCAACGCAGCTTGATGCGGGGTCTGGTGCCGGCGGTTTTGTTTCTGCTCTCGGGCAGCGTGCTGGCGTCCACCGATGCTCAGGCGCTGCATGTCCTGAATCGTCTTGCCTTCGGTCCCGCGCCCGGCGACGTGCGGCGCGTCGCCGCCCTGGGTGTGGATCGCTATATCCGGCAACAATTGCATCCTGACTCCATCCCGCTGCCGGCTGAGTCGCAGCAGCAACTGGATTCCCTCGAGACGCTTACGCTCACGCCCACGGAGCTGTTCGAGGAATACGGTCCGCCACCGCTTTCGCGCGGCCAGAAACTCACCCCTCAGGAACGCAAACAACTGAATCAACACGCCAATGTCATCGTGCAGCAAGCCATGCAGGCGCGTGTGCTGCGCGCCGTCGAAAGCCCACGCCAGTTGCAGGAAGTGATGGTGAATTTCTGGTTCAACCATTTCAACGTATTCCGAGGCAAGGGACTGGACCGGCTGTGGGTGGGCAGCTACGAGGAACAAGCGATCCGTCCCTATGCCCTCGGGCATTTTCGTGATCTGCTGTTCGCCACCGCGAAACATCCAGCCATGTTGTTCTATCTGGACAACTGGCTGGATACCCAGCCCGGAACGCCTCATGCCAAGGGCCGTTTTCAGGGCATCAACGAGAACTACGCCCGTGAATTGATGGAACTGCATACCTTGGGCGTGAACGGCGGTTACACCCAGACTGATGTCACTACACTCGCTCACGTCCTCACCGGCTGGGGCTTGTGTCCTTTGCGCGGCCGCTTCGCACAACCCGGCACGTTCTGTTTCGATCCGCAGCGGCATGATTTCAGTGATCAGGTATTTCTCGGCCGTACTATTCCGGGCGGTGGCGAGGCGGAAATCACACAGGCACTGGACATGCTGGCATCCAGCCCCGCCACCGCGCACCACATCAGTTACGAGTTGGCGCAGTATTTTACCGCCGACAATCCCGATCCTGTGCTGGTGGACGCACTCACAAAGAAATGGATGCAGAGCGACGGCGACATCGCCGCGGTTCTGGACACGTTGTTCCACAGTCCACAGTTCTGGTCAGCTGGAAACATCGGCAACAAGTTCAAAACGCCTTATGAATACGTGATTTCCATGCTGCGCGCCACCGGCGAACCTGTGACCAATGTCAAACCGCTGCTGGGCATGATGAATCAGCTTGGCATGCCGCTGTATGGCTACCTGACGCCAGATGGTTACAAGAACACTGCGGATGCCTGGCTCGACCCCGATGCCATGATGATGCGGCTGAGCTTCGCCACCGCCCTGGGCTACGGAAATGTGCGTCTCGACCCCAGTGTGGGTGATCCGCAAATCCCCGAACAGCGCGCGGAGCAATTGCTGGACACGCTGCAAGGATTGTTCACGCCGCAACAGATTGTGACGATTGATTCACAACCGGAACCACTGCGAGCCGGATTGATTCTCGGCAGTCCACAGTTCCAATATCGCTAGGAGGTGCAGTATGAACCGCCGTGAATTTCTGCGTAATGCGCTGCTGGCTTCGGGGGCCACACTGCTGACGGTCGGTAGCCGCGGTTGGGCTGCGCGGCTTTCCGATACTGTCGGCGGTAACCGTCGGCTCATCGTGGTGTTCCTGCGCGGTGCCGTGGACGGCCTGAATGTGGTGGTGCCCTGGGGCGACGACCGCTACTACGAAGCGCGTCCCACCATCGCCGTTCTCAAATCCGGGCAGGACAACGGCGCACTGGACCTGAATGGCTATTTCGGCCTGCACCCGGCACTTGAGTCCATGCTGTCATTGTGGCGGAACAACACTCTGGCCTTCGTGCATGCCAGCGGCTCGCCCGATCCCAACCGCTCGCATTTTGAAGCTCAGGCGTATATGGAGACTGGCACACCGGGTGTGAATGCGCCGGACGGCTGGATGAACCGCCTGCTGGGCGCGCTCCCCGGTCCGCATTCACCAACCGAAGCCTTGAGTTTGGGTCCCACGGTACCGCGGATTTTTTCCGGACCCAACGCGGTTTCGAACCTGCCTCTGGGCCGCAGTGCCGCCCATTCCATGCCGCTGGACCGGCCGCGCATCGCCGATGCCTTCGCGTCTCTATATCAAGGTAGCAGCGCGGTGGACAAGGCCTTCACAGAAGGCCGGGAAGCGCGCGGCGAACTGATGGCGGATTTACAGAAGGACATGAATGATTCCTACAACGGTGCGCCGTCGGTCATAGGTTTTTCCAATGACACGCAGCGGCTCGCACGACTGATGGCCGGCGACGCCAGCATCCAACTCTCGTTTTTGTCCGTGGGCGGATGGGACACGCATGTGGGCGAGGGTGCCGATAAAGGCCAGCTCGCCAATCATCTGCAAGCCTTGGGCGAGGGTCTCGCTGCTTTGGTACAAGGTCTGGGTAACACCTACAATGACACCGCCATTCTCATCATGTCGGAATTCGGCCGCACCTTCCGCGAGAACGGCAATGCCGGCACCGACCACGGTCACGGCAACGTCATGTGGGTTTTGGGCGGCAAGGTGGACGGTGGCAAGGTTTATGGCGAATGGCCAGGTCTGGCCGACGATCAGCTTTACCAGAGCCGCGACCTGGCCATAACCACCGATTTCCGCCAGGTCATCGGCACGGTATTGACCCGCCACTTGCGGTTGCCAGAGGGAATACTGGATAAGATATTTCCAGACGGCATGGGCACAACCACGGACCTTTCCACTCTATTGCGCGCCTGATGCCAAAGGCGCTGTAAAATGGTGCACAAGCGTACGTCAAACAAAATTTCAGAATGGAACTGTCCATGTCATATATATGGCGCAAAGAACTTTTGATATTGCTGGCCCTGTTGCCGGCATTTTTTGTTCCGACTACCACGAATGCGGCTGACAATCCGGAGGTGTTGCGCGCCACGCTCAAGAATGGCTTAAGGGTTGTGATCGTGCGCAATACCCTCGCGCCGGTGGTGACTACCGAAATGAATTACTTGGTGGGCTCCAACGAAGCACCGGCCGGCTTTCCGGGTACCGCGCATGCACTGGAACACATGATGTTCCGTGGCAGTCCCGGCCTGTCCAAGGACCAGCTGGCCGAAATCAGTGCGGCCATGGGCGGCAACTTTGACGCCGACACTCAG
The DNA here is from genome assembly GCA_049591455.1 of Gammaproteobacteria bacterium. Taxonomy (GTDB): domain Bacteria; phylum Pseudomonadota; class Gammaproteobacteria; order Natronospirales; family REEB76; genus REEB76. The sequence continues at coordinate 298,294 of JBAWFA010000004.1, read as the reverse complement.
AATACCGTGACCCAATATTTCTTTACGGTACCGGCTGAAGACCTGGGTGTGGCATTGCACATCGCCGCCATCCGCATGCGCGGGCTGGATATAAGCCAGGAAGAATGGGAGAAGGAGCGCGGCGCCATCGAACAGGAAGTGGCGAGGGATCTGTCCAATCCACAGTATCTGATGTTCAAACAGTTGCAAGCTGTCATGTTCAAAGGCACGACTTACGAACATGATGCTCTGGGAACACGTCCGTCCTTTGACAAGACCAGCGGGAAAATGCTCAAGAACTTTTACGATACCTGGTATGCGCCCAACAATGCGATTTTCGTGATCGTAGGCGACGTACAGCCAAAAGTGACTCTGGCCAGGGTCGAAAAACTGTTCAGCGATATTCCAGCAAAGAAACTACCGGTGCGATCGGCGGTCAAGTTCGCGCCGGTGCAACCGCAAACCATTCGACTGCCCACGGATACGCCGTATGGTTTGTCAGTCATTAGTTTTCGTCTGCCTGGCTATCACGGCTCCGATTATGCCGCTGGCGTGATTCTGAGCGATGTGCTTGCGAGCCAGCGCGGCACTCTGTATGCCCTGGTGCCGGAAGGCAAGGCACTGTATGCAGGCTTTGGCAGTTTTGCGATGCCTGCCGTGGGCCTCGGTTTTGCATACGGTGTTTTCCCCAGTGGGGGTGATTCAACCGCGTTGACCGCGGAAATCCGCACGGTGCTGACGAAGACCGTAAACGGCGGCGTTCAGGCGGACCTCGTGGCCGCGGCCAAGCACCAGGAGATCACACAACTGGACTTTCAGAAAAATTCCGTCGAGGGTCTGGCCAATGCCTGGTCCAACACACTCGCGCAGCAGGGACTCGAGTCTCCCGACGACATGATCGCGGCCTTCGATAAGGTGACGGTCGCTGATGTGGACCGGGTAGCGCGCGAGTATCTCGACCAGGACCATGCTTTCACCGCAATCCTGACGCCTGAATCCTCCGGCAAACCGGTTTTGAGCAAAGGTTATGGCGGCGCCGAGTCGTTCTCCGCCGCACCCGAGAAAGCCGTGCCCTTGCCAAAATGGGCCGAAACGGCCCTCGCGCGTCTCGATATGCCGAGGTCCACGGTGAATCCGGTGGTGAGCACGCTGCCTAACGGGCTCAAGCTTATCGTGCAGCCGGTGGATGTGAGCAATACCGTCAGCGTGTATGGCCGCATCAAGAACCAGCCAGAGTTGCAACAACCAGCCGGCCTAGACGGCGTCAATCAGGTGCTGGATGGATTATTCAGCTATGGCACCACCAGTCTCGATCGTATCGCCTTTCAGACGGCGCTGGATAATATCGCCGCCCAAGAATCTGCCGGCACGGATTTCTCCGTGCAAGCGCCAGTTGCGGATTTCGAGCGAGCGGTGCAACTGCTGGCGGATAACGAATTGCACCCGGCGCTGCCGCCCCGGGCGTTTCAGGTCGTGCAGATGCAGACCGCGCGTCTCGTCGCGGGTCAATTGCAGAGTCCCGATTACCTGTTTGAACGAGCCGGTATCAAGGCGCTGGTGCCAGCCCATGATCCGACCCTGAGGGAAGCCACACCGCAAACCATCCTGGGCCTGAAGCTTGCGGATGTGCAGAAATATTATCAGCAAGCGTTCCGTCCGGACCTGACCAGCATTGTGGTGATCGGAAATGTCACGCCGGCTGAGGCCGAGTCGGTCGTCGAGAAATACTTCGGCAGCTGGAAAGCGCAAGGATCCAAGCCGGTCACGAATCTGCCATCTATTCCGCTAAACGCGCCATCCGCAGCCGTGGTGCCGGACAAGACCAGCGTGCAGGACACGGTCTCGCTGATGCAGACTCTGGGCGTGAACCTGTTCAGCCCGGACCGGTACGCGCTGCAACTGGGTAATCAGGTGCTGGGCCAGGGTTTCTACGCTTCGCGGCTGTACCGGGATCTGCGTGAGAAGGCTGGCCTCGTCTATACCGTCAGTTCGACGTTCACACTCACGCCCACCCGCGGCATTTTCGGGGTGGAATACGGCAGCGATCCGGGCAAGGTCGAGCAGGCCCGGGCACTGATCGTGCGCGATCTGACTGAGATGCAGACAACTCCGGTGACGGCGGTGGAACTGCACCGCGCCAAGGCGCTGGTGCTGCGGGGCATCCCGCTCAAGCAGTCCAGTGTCGACAGTATCGCCGATGGCCTGCTGACCTATGCTACCGACGGTTTGCCGCTGAACGAGCCGGTCGTAGCGGCCCGGCACTATATGCAGCTCACGGCACCCGAGGTGCAGGCCGCCTACAAGAAGTGGATCCGTCCTGCGGACATGGTGGAGATAGTGAAGGGACCGAATCCGCAATAAGGGCAAGGAGGTGAGAGGTGAGGTGTGAGGAAATGGACAGGGGCCAACGCAGGGTGCGCTTGCGCACGCTGCGTGAGCATTTAAATCGGCGGCAGACGCCGGTCTTCTTCTTTTCGAAATCAACTCCGCCATCTGTGTGAATTTTTTTCAGAAAGTGCGTGCAAATACGTTGACTCCGTAAAAGTCGAGGGCTAGGATGCGCGCCGACTCGGTAATTGGAGGAGCCCTAATGGGCAGTTGCAGTAATCACTGTAATCGAAAAACCCGCTTGACGGGTACGACCTCCCTCGCCTGATTCCTTCCTTTGCGCGTGGGTCGTCCTGCCGCCAGGCACTTAGGACATCAACGCGGCCATGCCGGAACAAGAAGCTGCCTCAAGAACCCCTGCACCTGGCTTGACGTTTTTGACGTTGCATCATACTCACGGACTTTTTGAGACAGCTCCCACGTTCAAAAAGCCATTGCTTTCCTGCATGCCCGCTGGGGTTTTGTGTTTGCGTACCGGCTAAACCGGGCTTCGCCCGTGCCGGTGCGCCTGAACCCAGTACAGGTGTGACCGTGGAACGCAAGGTAACGAATTATTTTTTGCGTGCCGCCAGCCTCGGGCGGGGCGCCAAAACCAACGGCGGGGGTCAGTCAAGCCGGGTGCATGCGCGCTTGCTGGAAGTCAGCCGCATGGGCGCCCAGGATGCCCTCGACGATTTCCGTACCAGCATCCAGGGTCTGACTGCGCCTGAGGCCGAGGAACGCCTGACCGAGCACGGCCCTAACACCGTGGCGCGGGAAAAGAAGAAGAGCTGGCTACGGCAATTGCTTTCACGGCTGGCCAACCCCCTCAATCTGTTGCTCATCATCCTGTCCATAATGTCCGTGGTCACCGGGGATGTGACCGGCGCCGGCATCATTTTCATCATGGTTGTAGTGGCGATCACGTTGGCCTGGGTTCAGGAAGCCCGTTCCAACCACGCCGCCGAGAAGCTCCACGCCATGGTCAAGACCACGGCCACGGTGCTGCGCCAGGAAGAGATTGAAAATGCCGAACCCGCGGAGCGCAGAGAGGGGGAGGGGGCGGACAAAGGGCCACAGCCGGTATTCAAGGCGGTGCGTAAACAAGTTCCCATCGACGAACTGGTGCAGGGCGATCTGGTGCAGCTTTCCGCCGGCGACATGATTCCCGCCGACGTGCGCCTGCTCTCCGCCAAGGATCTGTTTATCAACCAGTCTTCACTGACCGGCGAGTCGTTGCCGGTGGAGAAATTGGCGGCCGCCGCCGAAGGCGAAAGCGGTAATCCGCTGGATACCGCCAATCTCTGTTTCATGGGCACCAACGTGCTGAGTGGAACCGCTATCGCCCTGGTGGTGATGACCGGCGCCGATACCTATTTCGGCTCCCTCGCCAACACCATGGTGAGCGCACGCGTGCAGACCAGTTTCGACAAGGGTGTGCACCGGTTCACCTGGCTGATGATCCGTTTCATGCTGGTGATGGTGCCGCTGGTGTTCCTGGTCAACGGGCTGACCAAGGGCGACTGGTTCGAGGCGCTGATGTTCGCGCTGTCGGTGGCTGTGGGTTTGACGCCGGAAATGCTGCCGGTGATCGTCACCATGAACCTGGCCAAGGGTGCGCTCGCCATGTCACGCAAGAAGGTCATCGTCAAGCGTCTCAACTCCATCCAGAACTTCGGCGCCATTGACGTGCTGTGTACCGACAAAACCGGCACGCTCACCCAGGATAAGGTGTTTCTGGAAAAGCATGTGGACATCAACGGCAATGACAGCGAGCGGGTACTGGAGCTGGCGTTCCTCAACAGCTACTACCAGTCCGGGCTGCGCAACCTGCTGGACGTGGCGGTACTGGAAAAGGTGGAGATGTATGCCGATCTTCACCCTGAGCGCAATTACCGCAAAGTGGATGAAATTCCCTTCGATTTTCAGCGCCGTCGCATGTCGGTGGTGGTTGAGGAGGAGCATGAGCGCCACCTGCTGATATGCAAGGGTGCGGTGGAGGAAATCTTTAGCATTTGCTCGCACGCCGAGGTGGATGGCCACCGCAAGCCGCTGGTGCCAGAGGACCTGGCACGCCTGCAGGAGGTCACGCTGGCGCTCAACCAGGATGGTTTTCGGGTGATCGCGGTGGCCTACAAGGAAATCATCGAGCCGAAGCGCATATACAGCGTGGTGGATGAATGCGACATGGTGCTCATCGGGTACATAGCCTTCCTGGACCCGCCCAAGGAGACCGCGGGTCAGGCCATCACCAGGCTGAAACAGCACGGCGTTAAGGTCAAGGTGCTCACCGGCGACAACGACGCAGTTACCCGCAAGATATGCTCGCAGGTGGGCCTGGAAGTGGAGCACATCGTTCTCGGCAGCGACATCGAGAAGATGAGCGACGAAGCGCTATCGGATGTGACGGAGGCGGTGGCGGTGTTCGCCAAACTTTCACCCGAACAGAAAGCGCGCGTAATTCGCGCGCTGCACGCCCGCCACCATGTGGTGGGATTCCTCGGTGACGGTATCAACGACGGTCCGGCGCTCAAGGCCGCGGACGTGGGCATATCGGTGGATACGGCCGTGGACATCGCCAAGGAGTCCGCCGACATCATCCTGCTGGAGAAGAGCCTGATGGTGCTGGAGGAGGGCGTCATCGAGGGCCGCAAGGTGTTCGGCAACATCATCAAGTACATCAAGATGGGCGCGAGCTCGAACTTCGGCAACATGTTCAGCGTGCTGGGCGCCAGCATCTTCCTGCCGTTCCTGCCCATGGCGCCGATCCAGATTCTGGTGAACAACCTTTTGTACGACTTTTCCCAGACGGCGATTCCCACCGACAACGTGGATGTGGAATACCTAGAAAAGCCGCGCAAATGGGATTTGCGCAACATCGGCTGGTACATGGTGATTATCGGCTCGCTCAGCTCGGTGTTCGACTACATCACCTTCGGCATCCTGATTTTGTTTTTCCACGGCTGGCACAACGCGCCGCTGTTCCAGACGGGCTGGTTCGTGGAGTCCATCCTTACGCAGACGTTGATCGTGCACGTGATACGCACCGCCAAGGTGCCATTCATCCAGAGCTGGCCGAGCTGGTCGTTGCTGGGTACTACCATCCTGATCAGCATCATCGGTATATGGCTGCCATTTAGCTGGTTGGCACATGGTTTCAGCATGGTGCCGGTGCCGCTGAAGTTCCTGTTGATCATGCCATTCATTATGGTGGCCTACGTTGCGCTCACACAGTGGGCCAAGAGCCGGCTCGTGCGGCGGTTTGGTTTGAATTGATCTATGAGCGAGAAGTGAGGTGTAAGACGCCTGTATGCGAGCTACTAACCGGAACCTTTCCAGCGCTTGGCTGTCACTAGCCATTACGTTAGACTCCGCATACCTCGATACCAGCTCGATGTGGAATTGAAGCAGACCGGAATGACCGCAACACCGTCGATATTCAAACGTGATGCTTTGCCGGTTCTGCGGCAGGCTGGCTGGCGCAAGTGGCTGGTGGCCGTGGCCCTGGTCTGCATGGTGGGCATCTATTCCATCGAGGTTACCCACCACCACAAGACTGAAGCGAGCGAACTGGCCTGCCCGGTCTGCCACGTTATGGCGCACGGCGCGCCCAATATACTCAAGCCGGCCCTCAGCCCCGCCGTCAGTTTTGCGGGTTGGTACCGGCACGTGCTGCCCCGGGCTGATTTCACCGTGGTTCGCAGCACCCTCAACCTACTACCCCAACCTCGGGCCCCGCCCATCTCTGTCCCTTCCTTCGTCTGAACAGGGCCGGGTTCGCACCGGCACATCCCCGCGCGACACGTGCGTCGTGCAACACATGACGTAGTCAGGCGCCGCGCAATTCAGGCAGCCGCCTCGCATTGAAGGAACAGATCATGAATCGCCGTATTTCGGCGCTGCCATTGCTGGCCAGCGCTCTTATGGTCATCGGTCAAACCCGGGCGGTTTTTGCGCATGCGCCCGATAACCCACCCAACGCCGCCAGTGCTGTACCGCCCACTTCAATTTCAGCACCGGCTGCTTCGACCGCAGCTGCGGCTTCTGCTGCCAGCACCGAGGGCTCCGCCACAACCAATTCCAGCGATACAGTGCAGCTTGGCAGCATCAAGGTGCAGGGCGAACGGTTGAACCGGGCGCGTGCCACACTCAATGTGGAGACCGGCACCAGCAGCTATCACTTCGATACCCAGGCGATCGCCGCGCTGCCGGAGGGCTATAACGCGCCCCTGCAGGATGTGCTGCTTCAGGCGCCGGGGGTGGCCCAGGATTCCTTCGGCCAATTACATGTGCGCGGCGACCACGCCGATATCCAGTACCGTATCAACGGCATCATCATTCCGGAGTTCATCAGCGGCTTCGGGGATACGCTCGGCACGCGCTTCATCAGCAAGATTGACTTTCTGACCGGCGCGCTGCCGGCGCAATACGGCTATCGCACGGCCGGGGTGGTGAACATCACCACCAACGAGGGCCTGGATTTTGCCAATGGCGGCAGCGTGGATCTGTACGGCGGTAGTAATGGCACAATCGAACCGAGTCTGGAGTATGGCGGCACCCAGGGCCGGATGGATTACTACTTCACGGGCACCTACCTGCAGAGCAACCTCGGGATTGAATCGCCGACTCCAGGCAGCCCGCTCCACGACGACACCGAGCAGAACAGGGCCTTTGGGTATATGTCCTATCTGCTCAATGACAATATGCGCCTCGGGGCCATCATCGGGCACTCGCTGGGCAATTTTCAGATTCCCAACAATCCGGGGCTGACGCCGAACTACCAGCTGAACGGTGTGCCCAGCTATCCCTCGGCCGATCTCAACGAGACCCAGCGGGAATTGAATGACTATGGCATTCTCGATTTACAGGGGATCAAGGATCAGTTGAACTACTCGGTGGCCTTGTTCAGTCGTTATTCGAGCACCAATTTCAGCCCCGATTCCATCGGCGATCTGATCTACAACGGCGTGGCGGCCCAGGTGTTCCAGCGCAATATCGCGACAGGTATTCAGGCGGATGCCAGCTATACGCTGACCCCCATCCACACACTCCGCTGGGGCCTGTTTGCTGATCAGGAGAACACCACCAGCAACAACACCTCTACGGTGTTTCCCGCCAACTCCGGCGGCCAACAGACGAGCGACGTGCCGTTTACCATCGTGGATAACAGCGGCAAAACCGGCGAACTCTACGGCGCCTATCTGCAGGACGAGTGGCTGGTGACCAAGGCGCTGACGCTTAATTACGGTCTGCGCTATGACATATCCAATGGTTTCGACCGTGAAGACCAGTTGAGCCCGCGCCTGAATGCGGTGTACACCCTGAGTGACACCACCACGATTCACGGCGGTTACTCGCGTTACTTCACGCCGCCGGAGCTGGAGCTGATCGCCCCCCGGGACATCGCCCTGTTCCAGGGCACCACCAATGCTCTGCCCTCTGATTCCAACACCAACGTGAACGCGGAACGTGATGATTATTACGACCTGGGTATCACCCACGTGTTCACACCGGCATGGCAAGCGGGCCTGGATAGTTATTATAAAAACGCGACCAACCTGCTGGATGAAGGCCAGTTCGGTCAGGCCCTGGTGTTCTCGCCATTCAACTATGTCCACGGTCGAGTCTGGGGTATCGAGTTCACCACCAGTTACCAGGTACAGGACTTCTCATCCTATTTCAACGTGGCCTATTCGAAAGCGTTGGGCAATGAAGTCGAATCCGGACAGTACAATTTCTCTCCGGCGGAGCTGGACTACATTGCCGATCACTACGTGCACCTGGACCACGACCAGACCTGGACTTCTTCGGGCGGCGTGGCCTACAACTGGCTGGGCACGCGCTACAGTCTCGATGGTGTTTTCGGCAGTGGCCTGCGCAGCGGGTTCGCCAACACCCAGAGCCTGCCGTCCTATGCGCAATTTGATATCGCTGCCTCGCGGCAATTCACCGCGCCTGGTATCGGTGACATCGGCGTGCGTTTCGCCATCGTCAATCTGTTTGACCGTGTCTACGAAATCCGCAACGGCACCGGTATCGGCGTAGGCGCACCACAGTACGGCCCGCGGCGCGGCTTCTTTATCGGTCTGACCAAGGCGTTCTGATTTGCCGGCCGCATGAGCCGGCTCTGACCTGCAAAAGATGGGGCTTGGGCGCCCCGGGGAACTCCGCTCCGGGGCGTCTTTTTCTGGGGGGCTTTCCCGGGATTCGCCGTGCACGGTCATGAACATCAGCTGCGCAATCGCGTATTCCCTTGCAGCGTTTTTACATACAGCAGGCTTATTTTTATACCGTCTTTATACCGATGCATCTAAAGTTTGCGCCTTCCAATGAACCGGGGCGCGTCCGTGGACATCGTCTTTCTGCTGCTGATGGCCGCTTTGTTCGCGGCTACCTTCGCGATCATCTTCGGTTTTGAACATCTGAGGAAATGATCATGGCCTGGCTGTACCTGGTCGGCTTGGCGGTCACTCTGGCGGTGCTGGCGTACCTCGTCGTCGCTTTGCTCAAGCCCGAATTTTTCTCATGACATTGAGTGGCTGGCTGCAAATCGGGATCTATTTGCTGGTGCTGCTGGCATTGGTCAAGCCGCTCGGTTGGTATATGGCCCGCGTGTATGAGGGACGGCTGACATTCATCAACCGCTTTGGCATTCCGCTGGAGCGGTTGATTTACAGGATTTGCGGCGTGCGCGCTGATACCGAAATGCGCTGGACACAGTATGCCGTGGCCTTGCTGGTGTTCAATTTCCTGGGTTTTTTGGCGGTATATGCTCTGCAACGATTCCAGGCCCATCTGCCTCTCAACCCGCAACACTTTACCGCCGTTGCGCCGGATTCTTCCTTCAACACCGCCATCAGTTTCGTCACCAATACCAACTGGCAGGATTACTCCGGCGAGACCACCATGAGTTACCTCACCCAGATGCTTGGTCTGGCGGTGCAGAACTTCCTGTCTGCTGCCACAGGTCTTTGCATTGCCATTGCGCTGATCCGCGGTTTCGCACGGTATACGATGCAGACTATCGGTAACTTTTGGGTGGATTTGACGCGCAGCACGCTCTATATCCTGCTGCCGTTAGCACTGCTGCTGGCGGTGGCGCTGGTGAGCCAGGGCGTGATCCAGAATTTCAAACATTACCAGACGGTGCCGCTGGTCAATGCGGTGACTTATCAGAATCCGGCCACCGACGCGAACGGCAATCCGGTCGGGGGTGCGAATGGCAATCTGCTCACTCGGCCTGTGACGCAGAAGGATCAATTGCTGCCGATGGGGCCGGTAGCCTCCCAAGAGGCCATCAAGGAACTGGGCACGAATGGTGGCGGCTTCTTCAATGCCAATTCGGCCCATCCCTTCGAGAATCCGACGCCTTTGAGCAATTTCCTGGAGATGCTGGCAATTCTGCTATTGCCGGGCGCCATCTGTTTCACTTTTGGGGAAATGATCGGTGATCGCCGGCAGGGTTGGGCGATCCTGATTGCCATGACGGTGCTGTTGGTGGCATTCCTGGCCGTGGCGGTGCATGCGGAACAACATGGCAATCCGGCTTTCACCCGACTGGGAATAGATCAAGCCGCATCGCAGACGCAGGCCGGCGGCAACATGGAAGGCAAGGAAACCCGTTTCGGGATAGTGGGCTCGGTATTGTTTGCCACGGTGACTACCGCCACCTCCTGCGGTGCGGTGAATTCCATGCACGATTCCTTCACGCCGCTGGGCGGGCTGGTGCCCATGTGGCTTATCCAGCTCGGCGAAGTGGTGTATGGCGGTGTAGGCTCCGGCATCTACACCATGCTCGTGTTCGCCATGCTGGCGGTGTTCGTGGCCGGATTGATGGTGGGCCGCACGCCCGAATACCTGGGCAAGAAAATCGAATCCTTCGAGATGAAGATGGTGTCCATGGTGATCCTGATCACGCCGTTGCTGGTGCTGGTGGGCACTGCCATCGCCGTCATGACCGACGCCGGCAGGGCTGGCGTGTCCAACCCCGGCCCACATGGGTTTAGCGAGATTCTCTACGCCTTCTCCTCCGCACCCAATAACAACGGCAGCGCCTTCGCGGGCATCAATGCCGGCACGCTGTTCTACAACGTCATTCTCGGCGTCAGCATGCAGATCGGCCGCTTCTGGCCGGCGGTGGCCACGCTCGCCATCGCCGGCGCCCTGGCGGCCAAAAAGCGCGTTCCCGCCGGGCTCGGCACCTTGCCGACTCACACGCCGCTGTTCATCGTGCTGCTGATAGGCACGGTGCTGCTGGTGAGCGCATTGACCTACTTGCCGGCGCTGGCGCTTGGGCCGATTGCCGAGCAGTTGAGCATGAGCGGTTTGCACTGATCACGGGGCCCGCATGACCACGCAAACTCTTTCCGTATTCCTGTTTGACCGGCGGCTGCTGCTGGAGGCGCTTGTCGCGTCCCTGCGCAAGCTCAACCCGTTGGATCAGTTGCGCAATCCGGTGATGTTCGTGGTGTATGTCGGCAGCATTCTCACCACCTTGCTGTTTGTGCAGGCATTGGTCGGACGTGGTGAAGCACCTGCCGGCTTCATTCTCGGCGTCAGTCTGTGGTTGTGGTTTACGGTGTTGTTCGCCAATTTTGCGGAGGGCTTAAGCGAAAGCCGCAACCGTGCCCAGGCGGCCGCACTGCGCAGCTCTCGGCGTGACATCACTGCCAAAAAGCTCCGCGAGCCACGCCATGGCGCCACTTTCACGGCAGTGCCGGCAGCCACGCTGCGCCGGGGCGACGTGGTGCTGGCGGAAGCAGGCGATTTTCTCCCTGGCGACGGCGAAGTGATCGAGGGTGTCGCTTCGGTGGACGAGAGTGCCATCACCGGCGAAAGTGCGCCGGTGATCCGTGAGGCCGGCGGCGATTTCAGTTCCGTCACCGGCGGCACCCGCGTGCTGTCCGACTGGCTGGTAGTGCGCATCAGCGTCAATCCCGGCGAGACTTTTCTGGATCGAATGATCAGTATGGTGGAGGGCGCCCGGCGCCAGAAGACGCCCAACGAAATCGCCCTGACCATTTTGCTGGTGGCCATGACCATCGTGTTTCTGCTGGCGACGGCTACATTGTTGCCGTATTCGTTATACAGCGTTGCCGTCACCGGCGCGGGTCATCCCGTCACCCTCACGGTATTGACGGCGTTGCTGGTATGCCTGATTCCCACCACTATCGGCGCGCTGCTGTCGGCCATTGGTATCGCCGGCATGGGCCGCATGCTCAAAGCCAATGTCATCGCCACCTCCGGCCGCGCCGTGGAGGCTGCGGGCGATGTGGATGTGTTGCTGCTGGACAAAACCGGCACCATCACCCTCGGCAACCGCCAGGCCGCGGCGTTCATGCCGGCGCCGGGCGTGACCGAGCAGGCACTGGCGGATGCGGCGCAACTGTCGTCGCTGGCGGACGAGACGCCGGAGGGCCGCAGCATTGTGGTGCTGGCCAAGCAGAAGTTCGGCCTGCGGGAGCGCGACATCCATGCACTCGGCGCGAGCTTCGTGCATTTCAGCGCCCACACCCGCATGAGTGGCGTGGACCTCGACGGCCGGCACATCCGCAAGGGCGCGGCCGACGCCATTCGTCAGCTGGTGAAATCCTCGGGCGGCAGGTTTCCCGACGCGGTGACCACGCTAGTAGAGACGGTGGCGCGCCGCGGCAGTACGCCGCTGGTTGTGGCGGACGATACCCATGTGCTGGGTGTCATCGAACTCAAGGACATCGTCAAGGGCGGCATCAAGGAGCGCTTCGCGCAGTTGCGCCGCATGGGTATCAAGACCGTGATGATCACCGGCGACAACCGCCTGACGGCGGCGGCCATCGCCGCGGAAGCGGGCGTGGATGATCTCCTCGCCGAGGCCACTCCGGAAGCGAAGCTGAAATTGATCCGCGACTACCAGGCCGAAGGCAAACTTGTGGCCATGACCGGTGACGGCACCAATGACGCGCCGGCGCTCGCCCAGGCGGACGTCGCAGTGGCCATGAACACCGGCACCCAGGCCGCCAAGGAGGCCGGTAACATGGTGGACCTGGATTCCAATCCCACCAAACTCATCGAGGTGGTGGAAACCGGCAAGCAACTGCTCATGACCCGCGGTGCGCTCACCACCTTCAGCATCGCCAACGATGTGGCCAAGTACTTCGCCATTATTCCGGCGGCGTTCGCCACCACCTACCCGGCGCTGAACGCGCTCAATATCATGCGCCTGGCGAACCCGCGGAGCGCGATTCTGTCAGCAGTGATTTTCAATGCCCTGATCATCGTCGCGCTAATCCCGCTGGCGCTGAAGGGCGTGCGTTACCGGCCCATCGGGGCTGCGGCCATCCTGCGCAAGAACCTTTGGATTTATGGCGCCGGCGGCATCATCGTACCATTCATCGGCATCAAGCTGATTGATTTACTGCTGGTAACACTGCATCTCGTTTGAGGAGTGCACAATCATGTTTACGCAGCTTCGCATCGCCTTGCTCATGCTGATCGTTTTCTCCGTCATCACCGGCGTGCTGTATCCGTTGGCGGTGACAGGCATCGCGCAAGCCCTGTTTCCCAGTCAGGCCAATGGCAATCTCATCCGACGGGACGGCGAAGTGGTCGGTTCCGTGCTGATTGGTCAACCGTTCAGTGATCCAAAATACTTCTGGAGCCGTCCGTCGGCCACTATGCCATTTCCGTACAACTCGCAGGCGTCCAACGGTTCGAACCTCGGGCCCACCAACCCGGCATTGCTCGATCAGGTGAAAGCGCGCGTCGTCACCCTGCGGGTCGCCGATCCGCAGCAGTCGGGCCCGGTTCCGGTGGACCTGGTGACTGCCTCTGCCAGCGGTCTTGATCCCGACATCAGCCCGGCGGCAGCGGAATATCAGGTACTGCGAGTGGCACAGGCGCGTCATATGAGCGAGAAAGAAGTGCGCGCGCTGGTAGGAAAGTACACGGATGGGCGGCAGCTCGGCTTCATGGGTGAGCCGCGTGTGAATGTGCTGGAACTCAATCTTGCTCTGGATGCGATGAAACAATCGAGATGAAATCATGTCAGGTCATTTTTGATGTAGCAATATTGATTGCCATAAGCCTGCTACCCGAGATCAAGGTGGCAGCCGATCCACTTTCCATGCCAGCACCACTCAAGTTCGACGGTGGCCCTTTAGGAGAACTTCAGGTACAGGGCATTCTCAGTGGTGCGGCGACCTGGCAGGACTATCCCGTTTCCCAGGATGACAGCGGACGTTTTGATGTCACCAATGCCCAGCTCATAGTGCAAAAGAATACAGGCAGCGTGCAATTCTTTGTGCAAGGAGGCGCGTATAACTTCCCGACAGTAGGGGTTCCTCTTTCAGCGACGCCCGATGTGATTCGAAATCTGTATGGCCCGATACCGGAAGCCTATATAAAGTGGGTAGTCACAGACAGCTTTTCCATTGATGTAGGGAAGCTTCCCACGCTGGTAGGGGCCGAATCGGCCTGGACTTGGAGCAATTACAACATCGAACGCGGGTTGTTGTGGAATCTGGAGAACACCATCACCCGCGGCGTCCAGTTCAGCTATGCGGCCGGCCCGATCAATGCTTCGCTGGCCTGGACAGACGGTTTCTATTCCGGCCGCTACAATACGTTGAGCGGCTCATTGTCCTGGGCGATCAATTCAACTAATACGTTCACTACCGTCTTCTACGATAACCTCGGAAACACGCCCTACGGTTCAAGCGCAGACCCGGAAGCGCTGAACAACAGCCAGACAGGCAACCTGATCTATGCTTACAGCTCCGGTCCCTGGGTGGTCTCACCCTATCTGCAATATATTTACTCTCCCAAGTCGAACACCCTGGGGTATACCCGCTCGAATGATTGCTTCGGAGCAGCGGTACTGGCAGATTACAGTTTCAGCAAAAAGTTTAGTCTGGGCGCGCGTATCGAGTATCTCACCAGTTCCGGGGCGGGCAACATCAGTCCCAACAATAACCTGCTTGGGTATGGTCCTGGCAGCCGCGCCTGGACATTCACTCTGACGCCCACGTGGCAGGAAGGCGGATTTTTCGCCCGTGCCGAAATTTCATACGTCAGGCTTGCGGATTACGCAGCCGGCCTTGCCTTTGGTGAACAAAGTGACCAGCCCGGCCAGTTGCGCGGTCTCATCGAAACAGGGGTTATGTTCTAATTAGCCCGGTGCTTTTAAGATAAACCATGAGTAACGGACGCCCCGACCCCGACAGCCTGCTCGCCAAGATCGAGTACGAAACCGGGAAAGCCAAACAAGGTCGCCTGAAGATTTTTCTGGGCGCCGCCGCCGGTGTTGGCAAGACCTACGCCATGCTACAGGCGGCACAGGCGCTGCGCAGGGGAGGGCGCCGGATACTGGTTGGTGTGGTGGAAACCCACGGCCGTGCGGAAACCGCAGCCTTGCTGCAAGGACTGGAAGTCCTGTCGCAGCGGTCCGTAGAATACCGCGACACCCTGCTGGAGGAATTTGATCTGGATGCGGCGTTGGCCGTGCATGCGCCGTTAATACTGGTGGACGAGCTGGCGCACTCTAATGCGCCAGGGTCGAGGCACGCCAAGCGCTGGCAGGATGTGGAAGAACTGTTGACCGCCGGCATGGATGTCTATACCACCCTTAATATCCAGCATATCGAGAGCCTCAACGACGTAGTGACACAGATCACCGGCGTGCGCGTGTGGGAAACGGTGCCGGACACGTTTTTCGATCAGGCGCACGAAGTAGAGCTGGTTGACCTGCCGCCGGACGAACTCTTGCAGCGCCTGAAGGAAGGCAAGGTGTATTTGCCGCAGCAGGCGGAGCACGCGATCCGGAATTTTTTCCGCAAGGGCAATCTGATCGCGCTGCGTGAACTGGCGCTGCGGCGCACCGCCGACCGCGTGGACGTGCAGATGCGCGATTACCGCCGGGGCCATACCATCAACGCGGTATGGCCGGTGCGCGAGCGTATCATGGTATGTATCGGTGCCGGAGCGGATGGCGAGAAACTGGTGCGTGTGGGCAAGCGCCTGGCCGACGCATCGCGTGCCGAATGGCTGGTGGTATATTTCGAGACACCCGATCTGTTATTCCTTCCCGAAAAACAGCGTCAAGCGGTCGCGCAGGTATTGACGCTGGCTGAAAGTCTGGGCGCTGAAACCCTGACACTCTCCGCGAGCACGTATTTCAGCGACGAAGTGCTGGAATACGCGCATACGCGTAACGTCACCAAAATCGTGATGGGCAAGCCGCACCGCCGCGGTTGGCGCCGCTGGCTGTTTGGTTCGATTGTGGACTCCATTGTTGCCGGCAGCGGTCCCATAGACGTGAACATCGTGAGCACGGGCGACGCTCCCCGGCCGCTGTCGCATCCCCAAGGTTTCAGACTGTCGGAATACTTGGGGTTCCGCACACAAAAGCGCGAATACCCCAGCAGCAAATCCCGCCGCCGCAGTTATCTGCTGGCACTGGCCATAACCGTCATCTGCACTCTGATTGCCTGGCCGATGTCACTGCATTTCTCCCTGTCCAATGTCATCATGGTTTATCTGCTGGGCGTGGTGTTTGTGGCGGCACGGTATGGACGCGGGCCTTCGGTGCTGGCCGTGATCTTGGGCGTGCTGGCCTTCGATTTCTTCTTTGTGCCGCCGTATTTCAATTTTGCCGTGTCCGATACACAGTATCTGGTCACTTTCCTGGTGATGCTGGTGGTGGGTTTGGTGATCAGCAATCTTACTGTCAGCGTGCGCCGGCAGGCGCGTGTGGCGGCGCACCGGGAACGTCGTACGGCCGCGCTGTACGCCATGAGCCGGGAATTGGCGAGTACGCGCGGTTCGGAAAATCTGCTTAAGATCGCCACGCGTCACCTGACCGATATTTTTGACGCGCAGACCGCAATATTGCTGCCGGATAAGAATGGCCGCGTCCAGCCTCCCCACATCCACCCAGCGGCCGGTGTGTTGCCACAGACGGACATGGGCGTGGTGCAATGGGTTTACGACAACGCCCAGGTGGCCGGGAAAGGTACCGATACGCTGCCGGGCAGCACAGCGTTGTATGTGCCACTGGCCGGGTCCAGTGGCGTGCTCGGTGTGTTGGCGCTGTTGCCGCGTGAATTGCAGCGTGTGCTTATGCCGGAACAGCGCCGCCTGCTGGAAACTTTTGCCAGCCAGATTGCGCTCGCCCTGGAGCGCGCCCTGCTTGCCCGCCAGGCAGCCGAAGCGCGAGTGCACATGGAAACCGAACGCCTGCGCAATTCCTTGTTGAGCGCCATATCCCACGATTTGCGTACGCCGCTTGCTGCCATCGTCGGAGCCTCCAGCAGCCTGCTGGAAGAGGATGCCAAGCTGGGTCCCGCCGCCAGACGCGAACTGAGCCGCGATATTCTCGAATCTGCGCAGCGCATGAGCGAGCTGGTGAACAACGTGCTGGACATGGCGCGCTTGCAAGCCGGCGCGGTCAAGCTCAACCGTCAGTGGTATCCGCTGGAGGAAGTGGTGGGCAGTGTACTCACCCGCCTGCGGGACCGACTCAAAGAACACCCGATCGCCGTCAAGCTGCCGGCCGAACTGCCGTGGCTGTCCCTGGACGGCGGCCTGATGGAACAGGTGCTGGCAAATCTGTTGGAGAACGCCGTGAAGTACACGCCTGCCGGTACGCCCATCGAAATCAGCGCTGCTGGCTCGGACAGGGAGGTGACTGTGGAAGTTGCCGATCACGGCCCGGGATTGCCAACCGGAACCGAAGAACAGGTGTTTGAAAAGTTTTATCGTGTCCAGGCGGAAAGTTCGCATACCGGGGTGGGGCTTGGCCTCACCATCTGCCGTGCTATTGTCGAAGTGCACGGCGGCAGAATCTGGGCGGAGAACCGGACCGGCGGTGGCGCTGCATTCAAGTTCACGCTGCCCGCTGCGGAGCAGCCGCCGGATATTGAGCCGGAACATGATGACTGATGCCAAGGTGAAAATCCTCATTATCGAAGACGAGCCGCAGATCCGGCGTTTTGTCAGGACCGCGCTCGCCGCGCAGCAATTCGAGGTATTCGAAGCCGAAAGCGGACAACAGGGGCTAATTGAAGCAGCCACCCGCAAACCGGATCTGGTGATCCTGGACCTGGGATTGCCGGATCTGGACGGGGTCGAGATCGTACGGCGTTTGCGCGAATGGACCGCGATCCCTATCATCGTGCTGTCGGCCCGCGCCATGGAATCAGCGAAGATCGCCACCCTGGATGAAGGAGCGGATGACTACCTGGCCAAGCCCTTCGGAATGGGTGAACTGCTGGCCCGCATACGTGTGGCGTTGCGACATGCAGCTCATACTGCGGACAATGGGCAAGGTGAATTCATTATTGCAAGTCTGAAGGTTGATTTGATACATCGGCGCGTTTTTGTGGATGCCCGGGAAGTTCATCTCACCCCCATCGAGTATCGCCTGCTCGGAATATTGATAAAGAATGCCGGCAAGGTTATCACTCATCGCCAGTTATTGCGCGAAGTCTGGGGTCCGTCCCACAGCGAGGACAGCCACTACGTGCGCATCTACATGGCGCAGTTGCGGCACAAACTGGAGAAGGATCCGGCACAACCACGTTTTCTGCTCACGGAGGCGGGTGTCGGGTATCGCCTGTCGGATACGTAACCGATAAAGGCATAACGCTCAGAGTGTGGTATGCAAACCTGCGATAATGCCGTCTCTCCGCTGGGAAAGCTCCGGCCACCGCGGTAACAGCTGATTGTGACGTGCCCAGATGCCGGAATTTTCGTACGACAAGCGATGATCAATGGGCAGCGGGCCACCGGTGGCAAATACTGAAGCGGGTGATCCAATCAGCGCCGCGATCAGCATGCCAGCAAGCAGGTTTTCATCAGGCAATTCCAGTGTGAAACGTCAGCTCCACACGCAAACCCGGAGTGTTATCGTCGAGACTAAGCGCGGCGCCGTGTTGATCAGCCACGGCCTTCACCAGTGAAAGCCCCAAGCCATTACCGGGTTGGCTGCGGCTCGCATCCAGGCGCACGAAGCGTTGCAGAGCTTTTCCCCGCAGGTTTTCCGGTATACCGGGACCGCTGTCAGCAATCGCGACCGTGGTTTGGGATCCGTTCCCGCTGAGGCTGAGTGTAACGCTGCCACCGGCTGGCGTGTATTTGATAGCGTTGTCCAGCAGATTGCCAATGGCTTGGGCAATCAACTGGCGGTTGCCTTTCACCTGCGCGGAGCTGCCGATTTCCGCCGTGAAATAAATCTGCTTTTCCTCGGCCAGTGGTTCGTACAAATCCGCCGCATCGCGGCATACCACCGCCAGGTCCACATCGGCCCATTCACGGCGCGCGCCGGATTCAATCTGGGCTATGCTGAGAATGGCGTTCAGCGTGGCCACGATGCTGTCGGTTTCCTCGATGGCTTTCTGCAAAGCGTCTTTTTGACGCATCATATCGTCATGCTTCATCAACGCCATTTCGGCGCGGCCGCGCAGACGGGTAAGCGGGCTGCGCAAATCGTGCGCCACGTTTTCGGTCACCTCGCGGGTGCTTTTCATGAGCTGCTCAATGCGCTCCAGCATGGCATTGAGCTTGCCCGCCAGGGCGTCGAATTCATCCTGCCCGTGTTCTTCCGGAATACGTTGCGACAGGTCACCGGCCATAATGGTATCAGCGGTGCGCGTGATGCTTTGCAGACGCCGCAGCACGCTGCGTCCCACCAGCGCACCGCCAAGGAATCCTACTATCAATACCAGCACCACGGCGGCGACGGTCAGCGCCAGGATGGTGTTGCGCAACTCAATCAATTCATCGAGTGATTGGCCTACCAGCAGGTGATAGCCGCCGGACAGCGTTACGGCCACTGCCCGCATCTGGAAGTGATGATGCACCGGGTCGAGTCCGGGTTGATTGGGCTGGGCGCGGATTCGCAGCGTAGCCCAGATCATATTCACATCCGCGATTTCGGATGGCCAGCGGCTGAGGGATCCGGCCATGGGCCGGAGACCGGCGTCCGTGAGCAGGTACTGACGCGGTCCAGAATCGCCCATGTCGCTCATGGCGAGACTCTTGGTAGTGCTGAGCGCCGCGATAGTCTGTTGCAGGCCGCTGATGCCCTTGAGCGTGTAGAGGCGCGTCAGCGCGGTGGTCTCCGCGCGCAGCCCGGCGTCAATCTGAGTGTGCAGTTGCGAAATGGTGGCCCAGTAAATGATGGCGAAGCAGATGATGGTGAGCAGGCATACGAAACCCGTGTAGCGCAGGGCCAACCGGAAGGCGGTAGTGTGGATCAGTCTGATCTGATTCACGATTGCGGTTCGCGCAGGCAGTATCCGGTGCCGCGCAACGTATGGATCAGCGGGCGTGCGGCATACCGGTCAATCTTGCTGCGTAGCCGGCTCATGTGTACGTCAATCACGTTTGTCTGCGGATCGAAGTGATAGCCCCAAACTTGTTCCAGCAGCATGGTGCGCGTCACCGTCTGGCCGGCGTGCAGCATAAGGTATTCCAGCAGACGGAACTCGCGCGCTTGCAGGGCGATGGCCTGTCCGGCGCGCTTGACGCTGCGCTTGAGCCGGTCCATTTCGAGATCCCCGACCTTGAGCAGCATCTCGGCGGCCGGCACGCCGCGGCGCCGCACGATGGCTTCGAGCCGTGCCAGCAGCTCGGCGAACGCGAAGGGTTTGGTAAGATAATCGTCGCCGCCGTTCTGTAGCCCTGTAACCCGGTCGTCTACGTCCGCGAGCGCGGTGAGAAACAAAACCGGTGTGGTATTGCCGGCGGCGCGCAACTCGCGCACCAGGCTCAGACCATCCAGCCCCGGCAACATGCGATCCACAATGAGCGCGTCATAGGCCGTGGTTTGTGCCCGTTCCAGTCCGGCCGGCCCCGTGCCTGCGTGATCCACCGTGTGGGAGCTGTCCTGCAGACCTTTTGCAAGGTAAGCGGCGGTCTCGGCATCGTCTTCGATGATCAGCAAGCGCATGCACAAAGCATATGCCAAATCGCTGGCCATCAGCTACTCAAGCGGCGCAAAGATTAACAACTGTTAATGCGCAGGCAAGGCCGGTGCAAGTCAATAAAACTTAAAATGATGTGTGTCCTGTTTATGGAATGGTTTCCCGTTTGTCCATGCGCTTATGGTCCACAAACCGGTTTCTGATTGTCTGCCTGTTCGCGGGCAGCGTGGCCGGCTGCGCGCTGTATCACTCCCAGCCGTTGCCGCAGCAACCCGATATGCAGCCTGGCCTCGCGCCCTTGCGCGTGGATGTGAGCAGGATCCACCTGCCCGGACTTACGCCTCATCCCTTTGATCCCGCCCGGGGTTTGGACATGACCGACGTGGCGATTCTGGCGGTGGTGAACAACCCGGCGCTCAAGACCGCCCGCGCCCAGGCCCGCGCCGGCGAGGCCCAGGCCTTCGTAGCGGGACTGCTGCCGGGGCCGCAGATCAATTACAGCCTGGATCATCCCGATCATCAGGCCCCGCAGTATATCAATGGCTACAGCGCGGGGCTGGCCTACGATCTCACCGCGCTGATCACCCACGGTGCGGCGAAAGCCGAAGCCCGCGCCACGGCCAAGCAAGTGGACCTGGATTTGCTCTGGCAGGAATGGCAGGTGGCGCAGCAGGCTCGTGTGTTGTACGTGGATTGCCTGACCAGCACGCGCAAGCTTGCGCTGCTGACACAACTGAACAGTAGTATGGAAGCGCGCTATCAATCGGAGCAGCGTGCCTATACGGCGGGCAATCTGTCGCTCGCCGATCTGGGTCTTGATCTCGCCGCCTTGCAAAACGTGCAAACCCTTACAGCGGCTACCGCTACCGGTCGCAATACGGATTGTCATGCACTCAATGAAATGCTGGGCCTCGAACCCGGCGTTCAGTTGAATCTGGTGATGGACGCCGGTCCCACACCTGCACCCACCGGGGCCATGCTTGATGCCGCGCTGGCAAGACTTCCCGAGCGGCGCCCCGATCTGCTGGCGCTGCAATACGGTTACCAGAGCCAGGACGAGGAAGTCTGGCGCGCGGTACTGGCTCAATTCCCAGGCATCGGTTTCGGCGTCAACCGTGCCAGGGATACCAGCGACGTGCACACCATCGGTTTCAGCGTCAGTTTCAATTTTCCGTTCCTGAGCGGTGGTGCAGCGGCGGTGCACGTCGCCGAAGCCGCCCGCGATGCGCTCTGGGCACAATACCAGCAGCGGCTGGATGAAGCTGTGAGCGACGTGCATCTGATTCATGCCGACTTGGGCGTACTGGATCAGCAACTTCGACAGGCGGATGCCACCGCGGCGGATGCACAGCAGATGTTGACAGGCGCGCAAGGCGCCTACGCGCGCGGCGATCTTACGGCACCCGCATATTACGACCTGAGCATCGCGGCCCTGGGCCGCCAAATGAACACGCTGGATATCCGGGCCCAGCGGCAGCAATTACAGATTGCATTGGAAACGCTCCTTGGCCTGCCACCCCAGGATCTTATGCATCCAGTCAATGAGGCACAGTAATGAAATATCTATTGTTGGGGAAGCCAGATTCGTATCGTTGCCCCCGTGTAGGCTGGGGTCCAGGCATCTTAATTGCCCGGATTCCCGCTTACATGCGAATGGCGACGAGCTTGCTGATCTGTGTTTCCTTATATATATGCACGCTACCGTTTGCCGTCATGCTACCGGTTCAGGCAGCAGAAGCAGATAGCCAGCCGAGCGTGCTGGTGCAAACCGCTGTCATCGCAGAACGCACTGTCGCCATGACGGTGCAGTCCTTCGGCACTATCGAGCCTGGACCACGGCATCTCAAGGAGATCGTGGCAGCCCGTGCCAGTGAAGTGGAATTGAACGTGCTGGCCGGCGCGCAGGTAAAACGTGGCGATGCGCTGGTGACACTCTCGGCTACACCCGAGTCTGCCATGCTCTATACCCAGGCCAAATCGCAGGCGGATTACGCGCGCTCGTCACTCGAGCGCACCCGAAGTTTGTTCAAGGAAAAACTGGCAACACGCGACCAGCTTGCGGCGGCCGAAAAAACTCTGAGCGATGCCGAAGCAAATCTCACCGCCCAACAGCAAATGGGTGGAGGCCACGCGGTGGTGGTCCGTGCACCGATGAGTGGTGTGGTGACTGCGGTGAACGTGGCAAGCGGCGCACGCGTAGTTGCCAATACCAGCGTGCTGACCCTGGTCGAGCAGGGCGGTTTGTTTGCGCGTCTGGGCGTGACGCCGGGACAGGCGTCGGCGATTCAGATCGGGATGCCGGTCATACTCGATTCTGCCTTCAACTCGAAATCCAGCTTGCAAAGCAAAGTCAGCCAGGTGAGCGGGCAGGTGGACCCCGCCAGCGGTCTGGTGGATGTACTGGTGCCGGTGACCGGCAAATCCGCTGAAGCCTTCCTGCCCGGCACGCAGTTGACGGCGGAAATCACCACGATGCGGGTCCATTCTCTCGCCGTGCCCCGCTCGGCGGTGTTGCGCGATGCGCAAGGCGCCTATGTTTTTATCGTGGGACACAACGTCGCTCATCGCGTGAATGTGAAAACCGGCAATGACGATGGCACCTGGATCGCCGTGAGAGGCCCGCTTCAGGCGGGCGACCGGGTAGTGACGCTCGGCAATTACGAACTTACGGACGGCATGACGGTCAGGGAGCCGGCGCTTTGAGTTTCACGGCGTTCCTGCAACGCCACCGCCGCTCGCTGCTGTTCCTGGTGGCCGCACTGGCGCTCGGCGGCATTTTCAGTGCGTTCAATTTGCCGGTGGCGCTTTTGCCCAACGTGCAATATCCGCGCATCGTGGTGGAGTTGGACGCAGGCGACCGTCCCGCCTCGCAGATGGAACTCCTGGTCACGCGTCCCATCGAAACGGCGGTACGCGACATCCCTGGCGTGCAGGCGGTACGTTCCATCACCAGCCGTGGCAGCGCCGAGGTCTCGGTGAATTTTGTCTGGGGTCTGGACATGACCCAGGCGCTCCTGGAAGTGCAGTCAAGGATCGGTACACTGCTATCGGACTTGCCGCCCGATACACGCTTCACAGTGGAGCGGCGCGATCCCACGGTATTTCCGGTGATCGCCTACAGCCTTACCTCCAGAACCGAAAACCTCGTGCAGTTGCGCGACATCGGTCTGTATCAGCTGGCACCGCTGCTGTCGCGCGTAGCCGGTGTGGCGCGGGTGGACGTGCAAGGCGGTCATGAGGCGGAATATCACGTGGACGTGGATCCGGCGAAGCTGCGCGCCTTGAATCTGTCGCTGGCCGACGTGGTGAACGCGGTTTCGGCCAGCAACGTACTCACCACCGTCGGGCGACTGGAGGATCACTACCAACTTTATCTGCTGGTGTCGGATACACAGCTGCAAAGCATCCGGAATCTCAAACAAGTTGTTATACAGCACACAGCAGATGGTCTGGTCACCGTGGGCAACGTGGCCCAGGTGAGTCTGTCCGCGGTGCCGCAATGGATACGCGTGACTGCCAACGGCCGCGACGCGGTGTTGCTCAATATCTTCCAGCAACCCGCCGCAAACACCGTGCAGATTGACCGGCACATCGAGCGGCAGCTCGAGAGCTATCGCAGCAAACTGCCGCCCGACGTGCAGGTGAGCAAGTGGTACGACCAGAGCGGACTCATCGTATCCTCGGCCCACAGTGTGCGCGATGCCATCCTGATCGGGATTGTGCTGGCGGCGCTGGTGCTGTTTTTCTTCTTGCGCGACCGCAAGGTCGCACTCATCACCATCATCGTGGTGCCCATGACGCTGGCCGTTACCATCCTGCTGATGTACGTGCTGCACATGAGCTTCAACATCATGACCTTGGGCGGCATCGCCGCGGCCCTGAGCCTGGTGATAGATGACGTGGTGGTCATGTGTGAACACATCATCCGGCGTTTCCGCGAAGCGCGGCAGCAGGCGCCTCACGAGCGGATCATGTGTGCGGCGCGGGAATTCACCCGGCCGCTCATGGGCTCGTCTGCGTCCACCATCATTATCTTCATTCCGCTGGCATTCCTGGGCGGCATAAGCGGCGCGTTCTTCAAGTCCCTGGCGCTGACCATGGTCAGCACACTCTTTATTTCGTTTCTGCTGGCGTGGTTGGTGGTGCCGGTGCTGGCGGCCTGGCTACTGAAGGACAAAGACGTCCATGAAGAACGCTTCGGCTGGCTTGCAAGCCGTGCACACCATTTTTACAACTGGCTCATGCCGTGCCTGATGCGCCGGCCGGTATGGCTGCTGGCGGGCTTGATTCCCTTGGCCATCTTGGGATTTCTAGGTTACCGCTACGTTCGCACAGGCTTCCTGCCGCAGATGGACGAGGGCGGTTTCACGCTGGATTATCTTGCAGCGCCCGGAACCTCGCTCTCGGAAACCGACCGGCTACTGCGCCAGGTGGGCGAAATACTGCATGCTAATCCCAATGTGGCGAGTTTCTCCCGGCGCACCGGCGCACAACTCGGGGGCGGCGTCACCGAAGCCAACACCGGCGATTTCTTCGTGCGTCTGAAACCGTTTCCGCGCGAGCCCATCGAGAAGGTGATGGACGAGGTGCGCGATGCCATCAATGCACAAGTGCCTGGTTTGGAGATAGATTTGTCGCAACTTATGGAAGACATGATCGGCGATCTGACTTCGGTGCCCCAGCCAGTGGAAATCAAGCTTTTCAGCGACAATACTGGTGAAATCCTTGCGCTCGCCCCGAAAGTAGCCGATGCCATCGGCAAGGTGCCGGGCATCGTGGACGTGAACGACGGCGTGGTATATGCCGGCGACGCATTGGATATCCACGTGAATACTGTGAAGGCGGGAATGCTGGGGCTGGATCCCGCCGGCGTCACGCAGCAACTGGATACCTATCTCCAAGGCACCATCGTGGCGCAAGTGCAGCAGGGCATCAAGTTCGTGGGCATCCGCGTATGGACGCCGCCGGATCTGCGCCTGCGCATCGGCCAACTGGATCAGCTGCCTATCCGCGCGCCGGACGGCAAGGTATTTCCCGTGTCGGGTTTGGCGACCATCAGCACTATCACAGGCCAGCCGGAAATTGACCGGGACAATCTCAAGCGCATGTTTGCCGTTACCGCACGCATCAGCGGCCGCGATCTCGGTTCCACCATCAATGATGTCAAGCAAGTGCTGGCCACGCCAGGGCTGATCCCGAAGGACGTGGAAGTACAACTTGGCGGTTTGTACAAGCAGCAGCAAATCGCTTTCCGCGGTCTGGCCATTGTATTCGCGGCGGCAGTGGCGCTCATCTTTGTGCTGCTGCTGTTCCTGTATGAAGGTTTCCGCATGGCGCTCGCTATCATGAGCGCGCCATTGCTGGCGGTGGGATTCGTGTTTTTCGCGCTGTGGCTTACGGGCATCGAACTCAACATCACCGCCGTGATGGGCCTGACCATGATTATCGGTATTGTCACCGAAGTGGCAATTTTCTATTTCTCGGAATTCGTGGAATTGAAGCACGCGGAAAGTTTTGAGCAGGCTCTGGTCGAAGCGGGACTGAACCGAATGCGGCCCATTGCTCTTACCACGCTCACCACCATCCTGGCGCTTTTGCCGCTTGCGCTGGATATCGGCCAGGGTGCCGCCATGCAGCAGCCACTGGCCGTCGCCATCATCGCCGGCGAAGCGGCGCAGCTGCCGCTGGTGCTCATCGTCATGCCGGTAATCTTTTACCTGCTCATGCGCGGCAGCGGGCGGCAAACGGATGGTTTGCCGCAGAATTCGGCGGCATGAATCTCTGTTATTGGCAATAGCTGGTGTAGAGTGTGCTTATGCGCCACAAAAAGACTGGCGCGTAAATGCACCTACAGAAGAGTTCGTATAGTCTGGTGGTGAGGGAGCGAGCCCCAACGGCTTCAACGCTGGGTTTCAATGCAATCAGTCCAACCTCTGCATGGACTGCAGGAGCGACGCCCTCATCGCGATCGAGGGTCGCTCCTGCAGTACGCCATGATGTGTCAGCTTCCCAGCAAGCGATTGGCCTCCCGGATATCCGTCTGCAGGCGCACTTCGCCGTTTTTCGCCTGATCCGACAGCCTTGTGAATACCTGTCGCTGCGCGGGCGTGGTCGGAACGAACGCGAGGCTCACATCGGCGGCGAGATACGCCAGGTGACTGCGCAGCTTGGGTTCATATACCAGACTTCCTTCGGCAGATTGCATCTTGAGTTGCACCAGATCGCCGATGTCGCGGTCAAGCGCCGCGAGTGCATCATGCACATGCGCCGCTGACAGATGCTTGTCAGCAATGGCTTTTTGCAGTTTGCTTCGGATGTCAATCGCCTGATTGAGCTCCTTGTCGAGCGTGTCCAGCGTGTTGTGGATCTGCATCAGCAAGTTGAAGCGGTCCTGCAACTGTTGTTGTGTCGTGTCGAGCCGTGGATCGAGTTTGACCACAAACGGTTGTTTCATGCCGGTGCCGCCATAGTCCAGCACGGCGTAGTAAGTGCCGGACACGACTTCGGGGCCGTCGAGCGTATCGTTCTCGCCGCCGGCCGCTGCCGGCACGTAAAAGCCTTTGACCTCGGTCGCGTTGGGATAGCGCAGATTCCACTCGAAGCGATTCATTCCGGGTTGCAGTTTCGGTGGCGCTTTCTCGCCCTTTTTTGCGGTCAGCGGCAGCGTAAAGCTGTTGACAATCTTGCCCTGCGCATCGGTGAAACTCAGCTTTATGGGAGCGTGACCGTCATAACTGGCTGGCAGATGGAAGAATACGGTGGCGCCGGCCGGCCGGTTCTCGCCTTCCCCGGGATGATAGGTGCCGTAACGGGTGACCAGCCAAGTTTGCTGCGGCGCAAACAGATAAGGCGCATTGCTTGCAACTTGTGCCCGGCTTAATTGCTCCAGGAAGCCGAGATCATCCAGCACCCAGAAAGCACGACCGTGGGTGGCCAGCACCACGCTGTGCTGTGCTGGTTGAATGGCAATATCGCTCACGCGTACCGCCGGCAGGTTCAGGCTCAATGGAATCCACTGCGCTCCGCCATCAAGACTCATGAACACTGTCTTGCTGGTGCCGAGGAACAGCAGATTGGCATCGTTCGGGTCCTGGCGCACGGATTCCAGGTATTGGTCGTCTGGCAGGCCAGAAGAGAGTGCGGTCCAGTGCTTGCCGTAGTCCGTGGTTTTGTACACGTAGGGTTTGAAATCATCCCATTGATAACGGCTGGCGGTGAGGTAGGCCGTGCCTGCTTCAGAATGGGATGCCTCGACGCAAGTAATGGTTGACCAGGTAGGCAGATCCTTGGGCCTCACGCCATTCCAGTGGCCGCCGCCGTCGGTAGTGACATACACCAATCCGTCATCTGAGCCCGTCCAGATGATATTGTCATTGAGCGACGACACCGACATCGCGGAGATCGTGTCGTAGGCTTCCGCTCCGGAAACATCGGCACTGACCGGCCCACCCGGCCGCCCCTGTTTACTCTTGTCATTGCGCGTCAGGTCCGGGCTGATGGTTGTCCAGGTGAAGCCATAGTCCATGCTTTTCATCACATACTGGGAGCCAATCAGCATTTCCTTGGGATTGCCTGGCGCAAACAAAATCGGGTGATGAATCCAGGCAAACCGGTATTTGAGCTCAGCGGCCGAGGCGCCTTCCATATACTCCGGCCAGGGGCTGACGCTCTGCATCACGTCCGTGCGGCTGTTGCCTTTCCAGAACAGCGTGTAATAACCCGCGCCGTAGGTGGTCCACGGTGAACCCGGTTGCGGCACCACCCACGTGCTTTCACCACCGGGCACCGAGTTCCAGGCATCGAGCGGAATGCCGCCGCCGGCGGTGGCGCTGGGTCCCTCGGTGGAACCTTCGTCTTGCTGTGCGCCGTACACATGGAACGGGAACTGATCATCCAGATTGACGTGATAGAACTGGCCGGTGGGTTGGTTGTGGTCTTGGCTCCAAGTCAGACCGGCATCTTGGGTTACCGTGGCGCCACCGTCGTTGCCTTCCACCATAATGTTAGGCTGATTCGGATTAATCCACAGCGCGTGGTTGTCGCCGTGGGGCGTGTGCAACTTGGCGATTTTCTTGCCGCCGTCGTGGGATGCCCACAAGGCGGATACCTGCGGCAGATAGATCGTATTGGGGTCTTTGGGGTCCACGTAGAGTGTCGAGTAATAGAAAGCACGCTGCGTGAGATCCATGCTGCTATTTACCAGCCGCCAACTTTTGCCCGCGTTATCGGAACGGAAAACACCGCCGTCCTTGCCTTCATATTTGGCCTGGATGATGGTGTACATGACGTTCGGATCACTGGGCGCAATGGCCAGACCGATGCGGCCAAAAATACCCGTCGGCAGTCCGGTATTGTGGGTTATGTTGGTCCAGGAACTGCCACCGTCGGTGGATACGTAAATGCCGCTGCCGGGGCCACCGCTGGAAAAGCCCCAATGTGTGCGGTACGCCTGCCACATTGCGGCATAGATGATCTGCGGATTGCGCGGGTTCATGACCAGGTCAATGGCTCCGGTCTGGTCGTTGACGTACAGGATTTTCTTCCAGGTCTTGCCGCCGTCAGTGCTCTTGTACACGCCGCGCTCGGTGTTCGACGCAAACACGTGGCCCATTGCTGCCACATACACGATGTCGGGATTGTTGGGATCCACGACGATGCGGCTGATGATGTGGGTATCAGCGAGGCCGATCTGTGTCCAAGTCTTGCCCGCGTCGGTGGATTTGTACATGCCGTCGCCGGTGAGCGTGGTATTGCGGATATCCGACTCGCCGGTGCCTACATAAATAACGCTGGCATCGGAAGGCGCTACGGCGATAGCGCCAATGTTTGCATTGCCAAAATAGCCGTCGGAAATGTTCTGCCAGGTAGCGCCGTAATTGGCGCTCTTCCACACACCGCCGCCGGTGGCACCCATGTAATACAGGTTTGGCTGCTGTGTCACACCAGTGACCGCGATCACGCGGCCGCCCACATAGGGGCCGATACTGCGCCAGTTAAGCGCGCTCGTCAGTTGTGTGGGTGGTACGGAAGCAGCGTTGACCGCAACCGGGAGGGAAACGAACAGGCCGGCGCATCCCAGTGCCAGCAGCCAGAGAGCACCGCGTGAAATTGTGTTTTTCATTATGAATCTCCTGCCTCAGTAATTTAAAGTCAAAATATGCTAGAGGGAGCGGCTTGCGGCCGCGATTACATAATTACGCCTGAAAGGCGCTCCTGTATGTGGATTCAGAGGGCGTCCCTGCTCGCCGTCTTCTAAGCAATAAACCAGTGAGCGAGACTTGGAAACAGCGGGCCGTATTGGCCTGGGTGCCGACTATACGGACCCGTCATGGGGATACAGCGGCAAAGCTTACGACTTCGCGGCAAAGCTTGCAAAGAGCCGGATACCGGCAATGAGCTGTTTTTCGCAGGCAGCTGCGACGCCCGATGTCCAGGGGCGTAAAAGTGCTGTAACCGACATGGCTGATTTTTGCTCCCGCAAAATCTGCATTTCGGCCATCTCTGGCGGCCAGATGCCTGAAGCAGCCTTGCGATTCCGTGTGGAAAAAATTGCGGCTTGGGGGTCCTGCTGCAAAAAGGTGCGCAGACGCCGGCAGCCGCTGTCATATTTCTGTCACATTTGCCCCCTACACTCGCAAGGCTTTTCGGCCGGGAAGACGTATGACCAGCGACCGTGCCCGTCAACTGTTGGCCGCCGCCAGCTTGGCTGTAATGGCGGTCACGGCATGCGCGGCGGAGACCCAGCTTGCCGGGGCAGGGGGCACAGCGATTTATCCGGTGCTGGCCAACTGGGCCGCGCAGTACCACGATTTGACCGGCGTGGCGGTGAATTACCAGCCTATCGGTTCCGGCGGTGGCATCCAGCAGATCGAGGTCAAGACTGTGGCTTTCGCCAACAGCGACATGCCGTTGGCGTCCGCCACGCTGCGTGCCAACCACCTCATCCAGTTTCCCGCCCTTATCATAGGCATCACGCCGGTGGTGGACATCCCCGGCATCAAGGCGGGGGAGATTATCCTGAGCGGTTCGTTGCTCGCGGATATTTATCTTGGGGAAATCACATACTGGGACGATCCGCGCATCGTCGCGCTCAATCCGGGCCTGCTGCTGCCGCACCTGAGAATTATCACCGTGCACCGCTCAGACGGTTCCGGCACCACCTTCAATTTCACCAATTATTTGTCGAAAGTGAGCCCGGTTTGGCGCGAAAAAGTGGGTGCCGGCACGGCGGTATCCTGGCCCAACGGCGTAGGCGGCAAAGGCAATGCCGGTGTAGCCTCGTTCGTGAAGCAGATTCGCGGCAGCATCGGTTACGTGGAATACGCCTTCACGCAGGAGACCCGTCTGACCTGGACGCGTATGCTTAACCGGGATGGAAAAACCATAAGCCCGAACCTGGAGTCTTTTGCAGCTGCAGCGCAGCACGCCGGCTTCGCCAAGACCACGGATTTCAACCTCACGCTCACCAACGAACCCGGCGCTGATACCTGGCCCATCACTGCCACTACTTATATATTGATGCGCAGCGATTACCCGCGTGCGGACAATCAGGCAGTGATCGAATTCTGCCGCTGGTTCCTGAGCCATGGCCAGGAACAGGCACGGCGGCTGAACTACGTGCCGCTGCCGGCGGCCACTGTGGAGATTATCGTGCGTTACTGGCAAAAGGAACTGGGGTTTTGAGCAGCGTTCTGACGACTGCCGCCAATCGCATCAAGCCGGGCCGGCACCGGCGCAGTGCCGCGGCCGATACGCTGTTCCGCGGCATTACGCGCGCGGCAGCGCTGCTGGTGCTGGCGCTGGTAATCGCCATTATCGTGGTGCTGCTGGTGCAGGCCTGGCCCGCGTTCCGGCACTTCGGCTGGCAATTCTTTTCCGGTACCGAATGGGACCCGGTCCAGAATCAATTCTCGGCGCTTACATCCATCTTCGGCACGCTGGTCACCTCGCTCATCGCCATGCTCATCGCGGTGCCGGTGAGTTTCGGTATTGCGCTGTTCATCACCGAGCTGGCGCCCGCGTGGCTGCGGCGTCCCGTGAGCACCGCCATTGAATTATTGGCGGCCATTCCCAGCATCATCTACGGCATGTGGGGCCTGTTTGTGTTCGCGCCGCTGTTCGGCGAATACGTGCAGCCCTGGATCACCGCGCACATTGGCAACTGGCCACTGGTGGGGATTCTGTTCCAAGGTCCTCCCATGGGCATCGGCATTTTCACCGCCGGGCTGATCCTCGCCATCATGGTGATCCCGTTCATCAGTGCGGTGATGCGTGACGTGTTCAATCTCGTGCCGACGGTGCTCAAGGAATCGGCCTATGGCGTCGGATGCACCACCTGGGAAGTGGTGCGAAACGTGGTACTGCCCTATACGCGCGTGGGTGTGGTGGGCGGCATCATGCTTGGTCTGGGCCGCGCACTCGGCGAAACCATGGCGGTGACTTTCGTCATCGGCAACAGTCATAGCATCAGTGCCTCGCTGTTCATGCCGGGTAACACCATTTCTTCCACACTCGCCAATGAGTTCTCGGAAGCGGTAGGGCAAACTTATACGTCCTCGCTCATTGCGCTCGGCCTGATCCTGTTTCTCATCACCTTCGTGGTGCTGGCGCTGGCCAAATTGCTATTGCTGCGCATGTCCGGGCGCGAAGGGAGCCAGAGCTGATGGGCTTCTCAATGCGTTATCTGCGACGCCGGGCCGTCAACAGCTTCAATCTTCTGATGTCGGTGCTCACCACCGTATTCGGGCTTTTCTGGCTGGGCTGGCTGCTGTGGACGCTCATCAGTCACGGCCTGCGCTGGCTGGGACCGAGCCTGTTCACCCAGAATACGCCGCCGCCGGTGGCGGCCGGCGGTATAGCCAATGCCATCGTAGGTTCGTTGCTGATTACACTGGTGGGCGTCGCCGTTGGTACGCCCATCGGCATTCTGGCCGCCACCTGGCTCGCGGAGTTCGGCCGGCATTCGCGCATCGCCGCCGTGATCCGCTTCGTGAATGATATTCTGCTGAGTGCACCGTCCATCGTCATCGGCGTGTTCATCTATGCCATCGTGGTGGCGCGCTTCGGTCATTTCTCCGGCTGGGCCGGCGGCCTGGCACTGGCCATCATCATGCTGCCGGTGGTGTTGCGTACCACCGAGGACATGCTCAGGCTTGTGCCCGACCAGATGCGTGAAGCGGCTGCAGCCCTGGGCGCGCCCCAATGGCGGGTAGTGGTAACCGTGGTGTACCGTGCATCGCTTGGCGGCATCCTCACGGGTGTCCTGCTCGGGGTGGCACGCATTAGCGGCGAGACCGCACCACTCCTGTTCACCGCCCTCAACAACCAGTTCTGGAGCACCGACATGAACCGGCCCATGGCTAACCTGCCGGTGATGATCTTCCAGTTCGCCATGAGCCCCTACGATAACTGGCAGCATCTGGCCTGGGCGGCAGCCTTGCTTATCACGCTTGCCATCCTGATTTTGAGTTTGATCGCGCGCACACTCATTCATGCCAAGTCATTTGTGAAATAAATATGAGCGACACCGATACAACAATCACGCATGCGGTTTCGCCGGAAGTTCTGGCAGGCTCGGCACGCGTGGCGGGACGGAAAACCGTCATTGAAAAACCGAAGCTGTCCATCCGTCAGCTCAATTTCTTCTACGGCAAGTTCCAAGCGCTGCGTGATATCAACATGAACATCGCAGAACGCCAGGTAACTGCGTTCATCGGACCGTCTGGCTGTGGCAAGTCCACGATACTGCGGACGCTCAACCGTATTTATGGACTGTATCCTGAGCAGCGCGCCACCGGCGAAATTATGCTTGACGGCCGCAACATCCTGAGCCGGGAGCAGGATTTAAATTCACTGCGCGCCAAAGTAGGCATGGTGTTTCAGAAGCCCACGCCATTCCCGATGTCGGTGTATGAGAACATTGCCTTCGGCGTGCGATTGTACGAACGCCTATCGCGGGTGAAGATGGACGACCGGGTGGAATGGGCGCTGCACAAGGCGGCATTGTGGGATGAGGTGAAGGATAAACTGCGGCAAAGTGGTACGCGCTTGTCCGGCGGCCAGCAGCAGCGTTTGTGCATTGCCCGCGCTATTGCGGTAAAGCCTGAGGTCATGCTATTGGACGAGCCTGCCTCAGCATTGGACCCCATATCCACTTTGAAGATCGAGGAACTAATCGCAGAACTGAAAAACGATTACACCATCGTCATCGTCACCCACAACATGCAGCAGGCGGCACGCGTATCCGATTACACGGCCTTCATGTACCTTGGAAATCTGGTTGAGTATGCCGACACCAGTACGCTGTTCACCAATCCCGCTCAGAAGCAGACTGAAGACTACATCACCGGCCGCTACGGCTGACGCTGGCCGGGAGCCCCATCATCTTCCGGATCGTAGCGAAACGCGGGTCCGCACGCTCACCTGCTCCGGCGGGACCAAACACGGTCATCAAAAGATGATCATGATCCTTTGCGGCGCGCTGTAGTTGTGCAAACGCCCGGTCTTTATCGCCGAGATTCCAATAGAGCCATGAAAGGGACACACCGGATACATACGCAGTGGAAGTCCGTCGTTCCAGTTCCTTGAGTTGCTGGTACGCCAGATCCTGTTGCCCCACCAAAGCATAGGCCACGCCCAATTCAGGCAGCGTGATGGAGGCTGGTGGGGAGCCCGTAAGGCTTGCTGCAGTGAGTGCCTCGTTCAATGCCTGTCTGTATTGATCCTTGGCCATGTAAGCCTCTGCCATAAATCCGTGTGTTAGGCCAAAGCGCGGCGCCAGTGCGACTGTCGTACGGAGTTGCGCAAGAGCCTCATCACACTGCCCCGCATAACACAGCGCGCGCCCCAGATCCGCGTTTATTATGACCGAGAGAGGGTCGAGATCACGAGCAGTCCGCAGTTCGGATAATGCTGACCGCATGTCACCCGTGAACCAATAATACATGCCGTGCCACTGATGTGCGGTGGCGTCGCTGGGATCAAGTTGCAGCGCCAGTTGGAATTCCCGCTGCGCGTCCTGCCACTGCCAGTGTTCTTCATACAATAAGCCCAATATCGCATGGACTCTCGCCAGTGAGGGGTCCAGCGCGATCGCCTTGTTGGCTGCGGCAAGCGCATCCTCGTAATGTGTATCGGGAGGGACGTCCTCGGCATAGTCGCGCAGCACTGCGTATGCAGTGGCCAGCCCGGCCCACGGTTCGGCATAGTTGTTGTCAGCCTGGATCGAACGCCGGAAATACACGATGGACTGGTTGATATCGTCAGCGGTGCGATTGTTGAGATATTCCAGTCCGACCAGGTAGTAATCCCGCGCTTCGGGATTGACCGGCGTGTAATGTCGGACAACCGCAACAGCGGACTGGGCCAGAACCGGATGCAGTTCTTTCACGATTGCATCTGAAATCGAATCCTCGATCTCAAATGCCTGGTTCTGGTTTGCGGTGAATTCGTCGGACCACAGTTCATATCCATTGACGGTGCTGACAAGCGACGCATGGATTCTCAGCTTTCCCGCTTCATTTTGCAGGCTGCCTTCGAGCACGTACTTGACTCCCAACAGACGTCCTACGTCCCGCACATCCATTTGTTTGTCGCGCAGACTGAAGGCAGAGGTGTGGGCAACCACGTGCAGACCGGGAATGCGTCCCAGACGGGTGATGAGTTCATCGGTGATGCCGTCGCTCAGGTATTGGGTGGGGGCGCCCTGATCCATATCCAGCAGGGGCAATACCGCAATTGTGTCTTGGTCCGCCCCGGTTGCCACCACGGCTTTGCGTTGAGACGCTTGATGTATATATAGATAAAGTGCGCCAGCGATAACCACCACGAACAGCAGGCCCAGAGTCAGCCATGCACGCCAAAATTTCCGTCGTCGGCTCGCAATAGGAGCCTGATCTTCCGGAACAGATACAGATTGAGCGAGCCGGGTACCAGCAAGCGCGGTTTCTGCTTCCCACAAGCTGGCACTCAGCATGCGTGTGGCCTGGCCAAGATGACGGCGGTAGGTGCCCCAAGTTAGATGCAGTGTCTCCGCTACCGCCTGCTGACTGCGCAACGGAGCAAGATAGGTGTACTCGATGATCTTGTGATAGTTGCTGAGTTTGGGAAATTGCGCCAATTGTCCGGCGTGGGTGCGGATGACTTCGCGTAATGCCTGGGTGGCGGCTGGGGACGAAGCGGCTGCCATGGCCGCCGCCACCAGCCGCGAGTGTACCAGCGGATTGTCGTTCAGCCGGTCTGGGCGGGTGTAATCGTGCAGCGCCTGCTGTACCGCGGCGAAGAAATCGGATTCGTTAATGGGTGAATACATGGTGCCCTCGGGCTGACGGCCGGACGGCGCGGCGCCGCCCGGGCCCGATCCCAGGTGCTGGTTATCGCCCATACATGCGCCCTGGTTCCGTTTCGGTTTCCGTCACCAACGCCCACCTCTAATGCCGCGTCGTCCCGCTGGCACAAGCAGCTGTAACAGAACCTGTGCAACCAGCCCGGCCAACCTGGAACGGCGGCTTAATTTAAGCCCTGCCGAATGACAAAAACAGCGTCCGGCTGAAGCCCTTGTGGGACAGGCCCCTGAGTAAAAGTTGCGCATTTTTTGGAGTAGAGAGTAGGCATTCCTTACTGCTTTACTTGCTGGCGATACGCGATAACCGGCAATGCCGGCAGGCCGTGGAGCCAGGAGCGAAAGTGCATCAGCTGGATATATACCCGGGACCAGGGGCAAGCAAATGAAGGTGCGTCCTCATGGTATCGGACATTGGCTGGCGTGTCCGGCAATCACCCTGGGGTTGCTGCTGTCGGTGGGAGTTTGCGCAGGCAGTCCCGCTTTGGACCGCCAACTGCTGGCACGCGCAGCCGAGGCGACGCCCGCGGAACTCGGCAGGTTGATCAAGGCGGGCGCCAACGTCAATGCCCAGGACCGCTATGGAGTGACACCCCTCATGCAAGCTGTTATCGGCAACAACACCGCGGCCGTGTCCACGCTGATCAGTGCCGGCTCCGACCTGCGTGTGAAGGATTTTCGAGGTGATACGGCCCTGGACTTGGCCCGCGCATTGGGACGAACGGAAATTATCAACTTGCTTGGGCATATGAATAGTAAAGGTGCGAATAGCAAAATGCCGTCGTCACAGAGTGCATTGAACTAAGTGATTTACAAGGAGAGCGTCATGAAGCGCAATTACATCTTGTTCAGGTATTCCAAAATTGCATTTGGGCTGGGATTGCTGGCTTTCGGTCTGATTGCCGTTGCCGGATCGGGACCAACACCAACCGCGCTTCCCAATCCCCTGCCCAGTGCCAATCTATACTACTACGGCACCAGCGTGGCTTTGTCACCGGATGGCAGCCTCGCCGTAGTAGGGGCCAACAGCGGTGGATATGGCATAGATAATCCGCCTGCAGTGTATGTGTTTCAGTACGCCAAAGGTGCGTGGGGTACTACGCCCCTAATTACTGTTTGCGATCCCGCAGCTATGGGGACTGGTTGCAGCAATGACACTGCCCCAGCCAGCCAGTTCGCATCCGCTGTAGCCATCTCCGGCATCAACAATGGCAGTTTCATGCTGATTGTGGGCGCATCCGGTGGCGACGTGGTGAATGGCAACGCGGTTAACTATGGCGTGGCTTACCTATACCAATGCAGCCTCAGCGGCACCCCATCCTGTACGAAAATGTCCCAGATTACCGATCCCGCAACGAAAAGCACGGATCAGTTCGGTAGCGCGGTGGCTATTTCTTCCGACGGCAATACTGTGCTCGTGGGTGCCTGGGGCACAACAGAAAAGGGCGGTGCGGGCGTGAGCAACAGTCCTGAGCCGAATGTGGGGAGTGCGTATGTTTATACATCTTCAAGCGGCGTGTGGGCGCCGACTCCGGCCGTAATCGCCACGCTCAATGACCCGGCTCCGACCTGCGCCATTTTTGGCACTTCGCCGAACCAGCAAACCGTATGCGATGAATTCAGTTACTCCGTGGCCCTGTCAGGAACTGGCAGCACAGTGACAGCGCTCATCGGCGCGCCAGGCGCCGTCGAATCAAATACCGGCACATCCAAGCCGGGCGAAGGTCAGGCATTCATTTTCAGCAACAGCAGCGGTACATGGTCGCCGGTCGCCACGTTCACCGACCCAAATACCGTTGCGTGCAGCGATGTGGTGTACCTAAGATGCGATGGATTTGGTACTTCGGTGGCTCTGTCCGCCGATGGCAGCATCGTTCTGGTGGGCGCACCGAATGCAGTACCCGGTTCTCCTTCTTTTGGCGAAGCCGGTGTAGCCAATCTATACACGCAATCCAGCGGAAGCTGGAACAGTACGTCTGGGTTTACATTTACCAATCCCGATACCAAGATGAATTCGATATATACCGGCAGCTATGGTTTCGGCTGGTCGCTGGCAATTTCAAATAACGGCGGCAGCCTTACGGCCCTCATCGGCAACCCGGAAGCAACCGAGGGCACAGATAACGGTGGCTACGGCGGTACCGGCGAGGTGGACATCTATACATGCGCCGGGTCTCCCAGCCCTTCCTGCAGCAATACTCCGGAATCTGTTCTTGTGGATCCTGCGCTTGTACCCACATCCGCTTCGCCAACTGACTACTTCGGTGCCGCGATAGCGCTCTCCGCTGACAACAGCGTCATGCTGGCCGGTGCGCCGGATACAGACTCTGCTGCTAATGGCGGCACCCGGAATAACGGAGCGGCGTACGTATATGGCATCCCAA
This sequence comes from Gammaproteobacteria bacterium, assembly GCA_049591455.1. GTDB lineage: Bacteria > Pseudomonadota > Gammaproteobacteria > Natronospirales > REEB76 > REEB76. Next base: position 260,324 of record JBAWFA010000004.1, on the reverse strand, counting down.
GCCAGCAGGCGACGCCAGTGCTGCTGACCATGAGTATCAGCGGCCCCAACAATACGGCTGTGAATGCCGGTCAGAACCTTACCTACGCGCTCACCGTGACAAATACGGACAAGTCAGAATCGGCCCTCAACGTCACGCTCACGGGTACTCTCGCCGCTGGTGTAACGCTGGTATCAGATTCCCCCGGCGGTGCGACTTGCAGCGCGAGCGGCAGCAATTATTCCTGCATACTCAGCTCCCTCGGGCCGGGAGCCAGTTGGACACCGACGGTGACGGTGCAAATCAGCAGCGCCGATGCCGGACAGACTGTGGTTGCAGCCTCGGCGAGCGTCAAAGCGGACAATAGCAGCAATAATCCTTCCATTACGGCTTCGGTAACTGTCTTAAAAACCGCCTCCTCGATTCTATCGGTGGGATATGTGCCCTTTTACACCGGTTTCGCCAGCGCCTTTGGTGGAGGTATTGTGTGTTCCAACATCCCGGGGTCGGGTTGTTTGATGATTATAGTCGTTACCAACAACAGCCAAACGCAACCTGCCGATAATGTGGGGTTGGTGCTCACGATCCCGCAAGGAACGACCATTTCAGACGTGAACGCATCACCGGGTATTTGTTTAGGTCCAGATGGCGGTAAATTGTATTGCGGATTCGGTACTTTAAAGCCGGCAACATCATGGGTTATTACCTTTGGTCTCTACGTCAATAGCACTACCCAGGCCGGGCAAACCTTGAGTAGTCAGGCAACAGTGTCGGCCGGTAATACAGGATCAGAGTCGGCTTCGTTTGATTTCACGGTCGGTACTCCCACCTATGTCCCAAGTTCTGGGGGCATTGGTTGGCTAGAACTTACCGCACTGGCCGGCATTCTGTGGCTAGTAAGGCGGCGGACGCGCAGACAAATACGCAGATGTCATTCGGGTAAATCTAAAGCACACAGGCTGGCTTTATCGGAAGACAAGGGGCAGACGCAATCGATTGAGCATTTATTCGAGACTACGCGTAAATTGTTCCTGCGTGCGATCACGGCGTCCATCGTCATCTTGCCTTTGGCAGGCTGCGCACTTTCATTGAAACCATCCCCGCCAACCGGCAGCACGGGACTTGCATCGCCCGTGGCCATCGGCGTCACATCGAACACTGAGATCGTCAACATTAGCCACAACGGTCCTGCTACTACACTTCCCGCCACAGTTAATGGTAATCCTTATACACTCAACTGCAACGCGTCAGGATCCACTTGCACCCTCTCTCAAGCGTTTCCGACTGGGGCATACACGCTCAATGTCACGGCGCTCGTAACCTGGCCGGCGTTTTATTCGGCTCCGACTAATGCACCCGTCGCCTGCAATGTCCCGGGCAATGGCTCTATCATTACGCAATGCTACACACTTGCTACGACGTCAGCTTTTGATGTGGGTTGCGCTGCGGGGCCTCTCACCATAGTCACAAACATGACTTTGATCGCGACACCAGCCGGCCAAGCGATGACGCCGATTCAGCTCGCTGCCCAAGGTGGCTGCCCGCCTTACACATGGACGGTCAGCAACCAGAGCGGTTTGCCACCAGGGATCAGCATTTCTGCGTCTGGTCTTATCACCGGAACGGAGCAGACTGCATGCACACCGGACGCGTGGACGTATGACAACAGCATCACGGTCACCGATAGCTTAAACGATACTGTTCGGTCTGTAATGACGTTCAACGTTTGCGCCCAATGACTGTTAAGCCGCGGGTAGGTGGCCGGTTACTTGACAACGCAGGCATGACTCAGTCAGGCGGATACACGTTTATGTATCCAAGCAACAATAGTGGCTATGTGACAAATAGTTAAAGGAGATCGAGAACATGAAACGAAAGTGGTATCTGTTAGGTTTCCTGTTTCAGTCTGTAATCGGTCTACCGCTTGCGGCTATAGCCGCACCCAATGGCTGGTATGGCACTTTCACCGCCGGGGTCAGCAGCTACGGCAATTCGCAAAACGACGAGAAAAATATCGAATCCCAATTGGCACACTATGGTATCCAGTCAGTTGCCTCAGTGAATGACAACCCCGCTGGTCTGGGGCTCGGTGTCGGTTATCGTTTTAATGACTATTTCGCTCTCGAAGGCAACTATATGGACCTTGGCACCGCCACCGCGACCATAAACGTCACTTCGCCCCCAATATTCACCATCAAAGAAGATATCCGGGCCAAAGGCGAGACTCTGGATTTCCTGGGGTTCATCCCGGTGAGCCAGAGTGTGCAGCTGTTCGGTAAATTGGGCGTATTCGACTATAGTCTTGATGAGACGCTAAATTCCAACATCCCGGTCCCTTTGACAAACAATTCTGCCAACGGCACTACCTATGATTTTGGGATAGGTGTAGACATCAGATTCACGGGTCATGTGGGCCTGCGCGCCGGACTGACTCAATATTACAGAGTAGGTAACCAGAACACTACCGGCCAGGAGAATATAGGCTTGGCCTATGCGCAGCTGGTATTCAACTTTTAATGTTCTGAATACCGTGCATGCGATGCGGGCTGAAGCAGGCATCTGCTGGTATGCTCCATAGTTAACACCACAAGCGGCACGGTTACGATCATCTACTCACAGTACAACGCGGCCATTACCCTCAATCCGTAGAACAGGATGGTGCGCGAGCACACCCTACGGCAAAGTATGTAGGTTGGGTTGAGGTGCAGCCGAAACCCAACGGTTCAGATGTGATTGTGTCGAGTCTCGCTCTGCTCGCCGCCAAGCCGTATTTTTCTGTACCTCAACAGCTCGCAACAAAAAAGCCGCGGCCGTGCCGCGGCTTTTTTCTTGCTGGTGGGCGGTACTGGGATTGAACCAGTGACCCCTGCCGTGTGAAAGCAGTGCTCTACCGCTGAGCTAACCGCCCGTTGAACGGGAAAACGGAGTGCGAATTTTACGGGCCGGGGAAGGCGCGGTCAAATTATTCCTTTATCCAATCCCATTTTTCGTTTGAGTTTCTTTCCCCTCACCCCATCCCTCTCCCGTGAGAGGAGAGGCAGTGATTCTAAGCAGCCCTTGGTTTATTCGTGACCCCCGCGAAGGGAAGAGGGGGTGATTCTAATAGAATGGCGCTCCATGAATGCGCTGCCCATAGACAGTCTGCTGCCAGCCATCAGCGAAGCTCTGGCGGAAAAACACACTGCCGTAATCCAGGCACCGCCGGGTGCGGGCAAGACCACACGCGTGCCGCTGGCGATACTGGATGCACCCTGGCTCGCCGGGCGCAAACTCATCATGCTTGAGCCGCGGCGGCTGGCGGCTCGCGCGGCTGCGCATTACATGGCGAAGCTGCTTGCTGAGCGGGCAGGGGAAACGGTGGGCTACCGGATACGCATGGATACGCGTATCGGATCGCGCACGCGCATTGAAGTCGTAACGGAAGGCGTATTGACACGGATACTGCAATCCGACCCGGCACTGAGCGATTACGGTTTGGTAGTTTTCGATGAATTTCACGAGCGCAGCCTGCATGCGGATCTGGCATTGGCGCTGTGCCTAGAAGCGCGAGCTGCACTGCGCCCTGACCTGCGGCTAGCGGTGATGTCCGCAACGCTGGATGCCGCACCTGTCGCAAGACAATTGGGCAATGCGCCGCTGCTGACTTCGGAAGGCCGCAGTTTTCCGGTGGACACACACTATCAGCCTATACGTGCACGCGAACGCATCGAAGAGCAGGTGGCAAACAGCGTACGGCGCGTATTGGTAGAGGAAACTGGCAGTGTGCTGGTATTTCTGCCGGGCAGCGGTGAAATCCGCCGCGTGGTGGCGATGCTGGAGGGGAATCTGCCGGAAAATGCCGACATGATGCCCCTGTACGGCGATTTGTCCCAGTCGCAGCAGGACGCGGCCATTCTTCCCGCTGCACCTGGCCGGCGCAAAGTGGTGCTGGCTACGTCCATTGCCGAGACCAGTTTGACCATTGAAGGCGTGCGGACGGTGGTGGATGTGGGACTCATGCGCGTGCCTAGATTTGATCCGGTGAGTGGCATGACGCGGCTAGTGACCGTGCGTGTGTCGCGTGCATCCGCCGATCAGCGGCGCGGACGCGCCGGTCGGCTGGAGCCGGGCGTGTGCTATCGCCTGTGGAGCGAAGGCGAGCGCCTGGAAACCCAGGGCACACCGGAGATATTGCAGGCGGATTTGGCGCCGCTGGCGTTGGAACTCGCCCAATGGGGTGCACACGATGCACGGTCCCTCGCCTGGCTTGATCCACCACCCGCAGCGGCACTTTCCCAGGCACGCGAGCTATTGCAACGGCTGGAAGCGCTGGATGCAGCGGGACGCATAACCGGGCACGGCCGGCGCCTGCTGGAATTGCCGCTGCACCCGCGTCTTGCCCACATGGTGGTTAAGGGCGTCGAGCGGCAGCAGGCTTGGCTTGCCTGTTTACTGGCGGCGCTTATCAGTGAGCGAGATATTCTTGCCGCCGGTGAGCAGCAGGCGGACATGAGTTTGCGTCTGCGGATGCTGGATGAACGGAATGCGGCCCCGCGGCTGCGCCGCATACGCGCATCAGCACAGGATATTGCCCGTCAGGCAGGCATTCGGGATGAAAAAAGGATCGAAACGGATCACGTGGGTGGCTTGTTGGCACTGGCCTATCCGGATCGCGTTGCCAAGCGCCGCGCCAGCGATGCGCCGCGTTATCTTCTGAGCAACGGTCGCGGCGCATTTCTGCGCGATAACGATGCGCTGGGCGCCTCACCGTGGTTGGCGGTGGCGGAACTAGACGGCGATCCACGCGACGCGCGCATCTTTCTGGCAGCATCCATGAGTGAAGCTGAAGTGCGCGAGTCGTTCGCGGCGCAGGTGGAGGTACGCGAAGCGCTGGAGTGGGACGAGGCCAATGGCGCTGTGGCTGCAATGAGCGAACGGCGTCTGGGCGCTATCGTGCTGGAGCAACGGCCGCTGGCCAATCCCGATCCGCAACGCGTCACCGAGCTGATGCTTGAGGCCATTCGTCGCCAGGGCCTTGGGTGCTTGCCCTGGACGCCGACGCTGCGGCAATGGCAGGCACGCATGACATTTTTGCGACGCGTGGAAGGAGAATCCTGGCCGGCAGCAGATGATGTCAGTCTGCTGGCCACGCTGGAGAATTGGCTTACGCCGTTTCTGCAAGGCCGTTCGCGACTGAGCCATCTGGCAGATCTGCCGTTGCAACAAGCGTTCGGCAATCTATTGGATCATCGTCAGCAGCGTTTGCTGGATGAGCTTGCACCCACGCATTTCACCGTGCCGACAGGATCCCGCATTGCCATTGAGTACGTTGCCGAGACCCCGGTGCTGGCGGTGCGCTTGCAGGAGCTTTTCGGCTTGACACAGACACCCGCGATTGTGCGCGGCAAAGTACCGCTGTTATTGCACCTGTTGTCACCCGCTCGCCGGCCAGTGCAAATGACGCGGGATCTGGCAGGGTTCTGGCGCAGCAGTTATCAGGATGTGAAGAAAGACATGAAGGGGCGTTATCCGAAACATTACTGGCCGGATGATCCGCTGCAGGCGGAACCGACGCGGCGTGCAAAGAAGAAGTGAGGGGCAATGACAAAGTGGTACACAAGCGCACCCTACATAATAAATGTAGGTTGGGCTGAGTGCAGCGATGCCAAACATTCTGACATTAAAGATGTTGGGGTTCGCTTCGCTCACCGCCAACCTACGTCATGCGTAGGAGCGGTTTGTTTGCCGAAATTCTACGAGTCAATCTTCCTCGTAGATTTCCTTGAGCTTGCGCTTGAGGCGCCGTTCGTTCAGGCGATCTTCCAGGGTTCGCCAGGCCTGAGACGCATTCTGCGGTTTTGCGGGTTTGGGGTTGCGTTTCCGGCCGGGCGCGCCCGGTTCATATACATGGTCCGCGCCGTCGTCACTGTCGCGGATCAGTTCATCAATGCCGGATGATTTGGAAATGTTCATGTTTCTTCCTCAGCCAACACCCCGGTAATAGGGCGCGCTTTATACATCTATATTGCCGTTTTGTAAATCCCAAACGGGGGTCATCAAGGGCTTGACGCGGAAGCCGCTTGTTCCTGGTCCGGACGGTGCTGTCGGGCGAAGAAGGTATACATGGTGGGCACCACGAACAGAGTGAACATGGTGCCCAGGGTCATGCCGCAGGCGATAACCAGACCGATGTCAAAACGGCTGACGGCGCCGGCCCCAGAGGCCAGCAGCAGCGGCACCACACCCAGCACCATGGCGGCGGTGGTCATGAGGATGGGCCGCAGCCGCACCGCGGCCGCGTGTTCGATGGCCTCACGCTTGGAGCAACCGGTCTGGATCTGCCACTTGTTGGCGAAGTCCACCATCAGGATGCCGTGCTTGGTAATCAGGCCGATGAGCGTCAGCAGGCCCACCTGTGTATATATATTGATGGTGGCGGCGCCGAGGAAAATTGGAATGAGTGCGCCGCAAAACGCCAGCGGCACGCTGAACAGGATCACCAATGGATCACGCCAGCTCTCGAACTGTGCCGCCAGCACCAGGAATATCACGATGAGCGCGAAGAAAATCGCCAGCAGCAGGGTATTTCCCGACTGCACGTATTGGCGTGATTCACCGGCATAGTTGATGAAATAGCCCTTGGGGAAGATTTGCTGCGCCTCGTTCTTGAAGAAATCCAGCGCCTTGCCCAGGGGCACACCCGGAATCGCCGAGATGGTGGCCGCATTCAGCTGCTGAAACTGGTTCAATTGATCCGGCTGGATGCTGTTGCTGAGGTGTGCCACGGTGGAGAGCGGGATCATGGAGCCATCGCCGGTACGCACATAATAGTTCATGAGTTCGGCGCCGTTGCGGCGGAACTGGTCGGCCACCTGCGGGATCACCTGGTAGCTGTAGCCCTGCAAATTGAAGAAATTGAGGTAGCCGCCTCCCAGGAATGTGCTGAGGGATGACCCTAAGTCCTGCATGTTGATGCCGAGTTGTTGCGCCTTGTTGCGGTCTATGTCTATGCTGAGTTGCGGGTTATCGAATTTAAGATCGCTGTCCACGTAATAGAACATGCCGCTCTTGCGGGCCGCATCCATGAGTTTTTCCTGTACGGCATAGATTTCTGAGTAGGGTGCGGTAGAGCTCACAACAAATTGCACTGGCAGGCCGGTGGAGCCGGGCAGCGAAGGGAAATTGACCGCGAATCCACGCAAACCCGCGATCTGGGTGAGCTTCTGTTGCACCTCTTTAGTCACTGCGAACTGGCTGACAGAACGCTCGTCCCAGGGTTTGAGAATCAGGAATGCGATCAGACCGTTGGTGCCGCTGCCGAAACCACCGCCATTGATGAGCGCATAGGCGTCGCGTTGTGGAATGCTCTTGAAGATGTCCTCGACCTGCTGGCCGAATTTTTCCATGTAGGCATGGGTGGCGTCCAGCGGTCCGGTGGTCTGGACGAATACGAAACCCTGGTCTTCGGTCGGCGCGAGCTCGCTGGGTGACATGAGATAAAACGCGAAGACGTTTAGAATGACCACGATGGCCACAACCACCGTCACCGGCCGCCAGTGGAGTGCATTGTGGAGCAGGTGTTGGTAGCGTTCCTTGAGCGTGTCGAACTTGTGATTGAGCCAGGTTTCAAGCCGGCTAGTTTTGCCGGCAGGCGCGAGAAATTTCGAGCACATCATGGGCGAGAGCGTGAGCGCGATGATGCCGGAGAGGATCACCGAAGCCGCCAGGGTGAAAGCGAATTCCTGGAACAGCGAGCCTGTGAGGCCACCGATGAAGCCGATGGGTGCGAATACCGCCGCAAGCGTGATGGTCATGGCGATAACCGGTGTGGCGATCTCGCGTGCACCGATGAGCGCCGCCTGAAGCGGTGTCTTGCCTGCCTCGATGTGGCGGTGGGTATTCTCCACCACGACGATGGCATCGTCCACGACCAGCCCAATGGCCAGCACCATGGCCAGCAGCGTCAGCAGGTTGAGTGAGTATCCCAGCAGCAGCATGAAGAAGCACACGCCGATGAGCGACAGTGGGATGGTAATCACCGGGATGATTACCGGTCGTATTGCGCCCAGGAAAAGGAAAATCACCACGATCACAATCAAGGCCGCTTCCACGATGGTTTTGATGACTTCGTAGATCGAGGCGCTGATGAATTTGGTGGCGTCATAGACTACTTTTGTGTGCATCGAGGGCGGCAACTGCGGCTCGATGTCCGCCAGCTGCTGGCGGATCAACTTCACTGTTGTCAGCGGATTGGCGTCCGGCGTGGGGTTGATGGCCATGAACACCGATGGGATACCGCTGAAATTCACCGACAGATCCCGAACTTGCGAGCCCAACTCCACCTGGGCCACGTCCTTGATGCGTACCAAGTTGCCGTTCTGGCTGCGCAGTACGATGTCGGCAAATCCCTTGGGATTTTGCAGATCGGTGGTGGTGGCGATGTTCATGGACACCAAGCTGCCGCGGGTAGCGCCTGGCGCCGACAGATAGTTGTTTTGCAAAAGCGCGTTGGCTACATCGCTGGCGGTGACGCCGTAGGCAGCCATCTTCTTGGGATCCAGCCAGATGCGCATCGCATAAGGAAAACCGAATACCTGTGCGGAGGCGACGCCATCCAAGGTCTGCACCTTAGGTTGCACGACGCGCGTGACGTAATCAGTGATCTGGCCCAGCGACATCTGGTCCGAGTAGAAACTGATGAACATGATGGCGGTGTTACGCACGTCCGAAGACTGGATCACCGGCGCCTGCGATTGCGGCGGTAACACGTTTTTTACTTGATCCACCTTGGACATGATGTCGGTCAGCGCCTTGTGGATGTCGTAATTGAGCTTGAGGTACACCGTGATGGTGCTCATGCCCTGGGTGCTGGAGGAGGTAAGGTAATCAATGCCCTCGGCGCCGGCTACCGACTGCTGTATCGGTTGGGTGATGAAGCCCTGGATTACATTGGCACTCGCGCCGGGATAGGCGGTGGTTATGCTGACTTGACCGGTCTCAATTTGTGGGTACTGGCGCAGTTCCATCTTGTTGATGGAGTTCAGCCCCAACAGCAGGATGATCAGGCTGATGACTGTCGCCAGCACCGGGCGGCGGATGAAAATGTCGGTGAAATTCATGGGCGGCGGCTCCAGCGCTTAGTCCAGCTTCACGCTGTTGTTGATTTCCACTTGCATGCCGTTCTGCAATTTCTGCTGGCCAGCGGTGACGATAACATCGCCAACCTGCAGGCCCTTGGTGATGGCTACGCGGCCGTCGCGTTCCTGGCCGGTGGTCACGAACTGCTGGGTCACCTTGAGCACTGGCTTGCCATCGGTGTCCTTGCCGTCCTGCTTGACCATGAACACCGAGCTGCCGTACAGCGAGTAGTCCACGGCACTGGTAGGCACAGTCACTACGGTTTGCGGCTTGCCTGCGTATACTTGCACGTTGGCGAACATGCCGGCGCGCAGCAGGTGTTCGGGGTTGTGGATGGTGGCCTGCAGGGTCACGTTATGGGTATTGGGATCCACCGCGGAATCGATGGCGGTCAATTCGCCGCTGAAAATCTTGCCCGGATAAGCGTCCACGGTGACTTCCACGTGCTGGCCTTTGGCCAGCGTCGCCAGGTCCTGCTCCGGCAGGCCGAATTGCACGTACAGTGTGCCCAATGATTGCAGGCTGGCGATTGCGGTGCCGACCGGCAGATACTGGCCGATATTGACATTGCGGATGCCGATTTGTCCCGAGAACGGCGCCTGGATGGCGAGTTTCGCGATTGCAGTCTGATCGTTTTCCAGATTCGACTGGGCCTGTTTGAGGTTGTTCTTCGCCGTATCCATATCCGATTTGGCGATCAAGTGTTGTTTGATGAGTATCTGGGCGCGATCAAAGTTCACCTGGGCGAGATGCAATTGGGCCTGCAAACCGATCAACTGAGCGCGCTGACTACTGTCATCCAGTTGCACCAGCAACTGTCCCTTCTTTACTTCGGTACCAGACTGGAAATAGATGCCAGTGACGTTGCCAATGAGCTGATTGCTCACCTCGACACCCTGCACCGGTGTGATGTTGCCCACGGAACTGAAGTACGGCTGCCAGCTTTCCTGCTGCGCGGGCGCGTCGGATACCACCACTTCCTGTTTCATGTGGGAGAATTTCTTGATAGCAGCGTAAACCTTCAGGCCCCAGATGCCATAAATGATCACCATGACGCCGAGCATGATAGCGACGGTGATAATGATGCGTTTGGCCATGAAACTATCCTCGTTTCAATATAGTTGAATGCCGGCACGGCTAGTGCCGTTCCGGTGTTTTGATTCTGCGTGGCGTTTCGTGTTGGCGTGGGCCGCAGCAATGAGTGCGTGCCGGTGGCTACGCAGGTAATTGCGCGCGGCGCTCATGACGGTTTTGCCAAAACCGCACACGAACTGCTCTCCGGGAGTATTGTTGTGGCACGTTTTCGGATCGCGTTCCGATTGCTCGATGAGATCGATCTGGCGGTCTAGCTCTGCAATACGACCGTCTAGCAAGTTTTCCAGTCGCCCCGGGGGTAGCAGGTGGGCGAAGTACAATGCAAGCAGAAAATCGGATTTCACCCGGTGCTGGGGCGACGTTTTTTCGAGTTTACCGAGAAAGGTTTTGCGGCCGGCAGCGGTTAGGCGATACAACTTGCGATCGGGTTTGCCCTCTTGCGGAAGTTCAAGGCAGCTCACCAGACCTTCGGCCGTGAGTTCGGCGAGTGCGGGATAAATGGAGCCGTAACCCGCAGCGCAGAAATGGCTGAAGGTGGTCTCGAAGAACTTCTTGAGGTCGTAACCGCTGGCATCACCGAAGGTGAGCGCGCCCAGGCACAGGTCCTTCACATTCACTTCGGGAAATCCTTGTCGGCGAGGCAAAAGAGGCGCGGATGATATATCGGGCCGATATATGGGTGCAAGTGACTCCGGTCATGATTTCCATGCGCCTGCACTGACGATGGACGTTATCGTCGGCTCAGGGTTTGTTTAACAGATTCTCGGCCAAAGCCGCATGGCGCGCGACCCGGAACGCGGCATGCACCGCTTCCAGGATGCGGCCATCGCCGCCGATGAGGTAGCTGACGCGCTTCACGCCGAAACCCAGTGGACCATCGCAACCGTAGGCGCGGATCACGCGCTTGTCAGGATCCGCCAGCAGCGGAAAATTCAGGTGATGACGGGCGCGGAAACGGGCGTGGCTGGCGCTGTCCTGGGGACTGATGCCGATGAGCGTCACGCCTTTGCGGATCAGGCCGGGAATCAATTCGCGGAAAGTGCAGGCTTCTCGGGTACAGACGGGAGTGAAATCCGCCGGGTAGAAATACAGCAACACGGGTCCGTAACCCATGAGGTCGGCGAGACGCGTCGTTTTGCCGTCCTCATCGAGGAGTTCGAAATCAGGGGCGGTGTCGCCGGGTTTGAGCATCGCTTTCCTCACACTGACGTCGGATGTACGCAGTATGCCGCATACGGGCCGCTGCGGCGCGGCTGATATAATGAACGCTCTTAGTAAGATGGTATTCCGGAATCAGACATGAAAATAACCGTGCACGGCAGTGGATATGTTGGGCTGGTGACTGCCGCCTGTTTCGCCAACATGGGCAACGACGTGCTGTGTGTGGATGTGGACAAAGCGCGGGTCGCGCGCCTCAAACAGGGGGAGGTGCCCATCGTCGAACCAGGATTGGATCATCTGCTCGCGGAAGGACTGGAAAGCGCCCGGCTCCGGTTTACGGATGCCTCAGAGGAGGGTGTGCGGTTTGGCCTGGTGCAGTTCATCGCCGTAGGCACGCCGCCGGATGAGGACGGCTCTGCCGATCTCAAGCACGTGCTGCAGGTGGCTTGCAGCATCGGCGCGCACATGCCAGCTGAAAGAATCGTGGTGAACAAGTCCACGGTTCCGGTGGGCACCGCTGATCGGGTGCGCGAGGTGATCGCCGCAGAACTCAAAAAGCGCGGCAGCGTGCTGGCGTTCGATGTGGTATCCAATCCAGAATTCCTCAAGGAAGGCAGCGCGGTGGAGGATTTCGCCCATCCAGACCGCATTGTGGTGGGCGCCGAAAGTCTGCGCAGCATTGAAGTGATGCGCGGCCTGTATGCGCCGTTCACCCGCAATCACGAACGCCTCATGCTCATGGCGGTGCGCGACGCGGAATTCACCAAGTATGCCGCCAACGCCATGCTGGCCTCGCGCATCAGCATGATGAACGAATTTGCCAACATCGCCGAGCGGTTCGGAGTGGACATCGAGCAGGTGCGCAAGGGTATCGGCTCCGACGCGCGCATCGGCTATCCGTTCCTGTACCCCGGCGTGGGTTACGGTGGCTCCTGTTTTCCCAAGGACGTGTCGGCACTGGCACGCACCGCGGCGAAAGCGGGCTACGAGCCAGTGTTGCTGAACGCCGTCGAGGAGGTGAACCGCCGTCAGAAAACCACTCTTTTTAACAAGATACACAAGCATTTTAACGGTAACATCAAGGGGCTCACGTTCGCTCTGTGGGGGCTTGCCTTCAAACCCAATACCGATGACATGCGCGAAGCCCCCAGTCGCGTGCTCATGGAATCCTTGTGGAAGACGGGCGCGAAAGTGCGCGCTTTTGATCCGGCGGCCATGCACGAAGCCCAACGCTTGTATGGCAGTCAGCCGCTGTTGAAACTTTGCGATTCACAGATGGAATGCCTGAAGAGCGCCGATGCACTGGTGGTGGTGACGGAATGGACTCAATTCCGCAGCCCGGATTTCGAGGCTATCAAACGTCTTCTCAAGCAGCCACTGATTTTTGACGGCCGCAATGTGTATGACCCGCAGACCATGCGCGCCGCGGGATTCATGCATTATTCCGTGGGCCGGTCGGTGGTGAACGGCTGAGCAACGAATCACGGCGCTGAAGCAAAAAAGAAGGCGTCCGCGGACACCTTCCCGGTTTGTGCGTCGCACTAAATTATCGGCGACGCATGGATATGAACTGCATGAGCGCAAGTACCGCCAGTACCAGCACGCCTGAACTTCCTCCGCCGCCGCTGAAGCGTGGAGCGCTGACGGTAACTGTGCTGGTGGTGGAACCGGAGCCGATTGTGTTGGTACAGGTCAAGGTCACGGTGTAGGTACCGGCCGTGTTGTAGGTCACGCTCGGATTCTGAGAGCTGGAATCTCCGATGGCGCTGGTGCCGAAATCCCATTTGTACGTGAACGCTCCGCCACCGTCGTATCCCAGACAGTCGGCTTCAAACGTAGTGCTTGTTCCTCCGGCAATAGTTGCGCCGCTGGCCGGACTGGCGATCTCGGCACCGGTAGCCGGATAGATGCCGGTCTGAAGCAGCGTTTCCATGTACGGCTGGCCGCAACCATAAATACCGTTGCCGGTAGTCTGACAGGGGGGCCAAGGGGGCGTTGCACTGCCAAACGGCGTGGCGCTCTGCTGCAGCAAGGTATAGGGACTGGTGCTTGGATAGGCTGACAGCAGCAGGGTGATCAGTCCGGCAATGTGCGGCCCGGCGGCCGAGGTGCCGCAGAACGTCGAACCAAAACCGCCGACGCCGGTCACACTTACGCAATCTGGCGCCACAAAATCGGGTTTGTAAATGGTTTCCGTAGGCTGTGTACCGGTACCGGTGCCGGGAATGCCGAACTGCACGGGGCCTTGGGAACTGTAGGATTCAATTTCGCCCATATCGGGACAGGCTTGGACCTTGCACAGGGCGCCCGCGGTGATCTCCGTGGGATAGGGCAGTGCCGATTGCGCATAGATGCTGCCCGCCGGGGTGTTTGGGCTTAGGGTGATCACATTCGACATCTGCGAGGAAATCAGGATTTTGAGGTTGTTTCCCAAGTTACCGGGGTTTGGCCCGGGTGTGCCACTCACCAGGAAAACCTCCAGATACACGCTTACGGGGGAGGCGCCCTTGTTTTGCCACTGATTGCCTTGGATAGGTTGCGGACCGGGAGAAGTAAGCGAATCGGGCGGCGTATTTGAATTTGTCTGGTTGCATTGGCCGTTAGTAGTGCTTAAGTTTGTGCCCTGATTACAGGCTATTGCTGTACCACTGGAATTGAATAGCACCACGTCATAATCGCCGTTCGGATCATTGGTGGTGGAGTTGTCGTCCCAGGGATCATTCCACTCCACGATGTAACTTACCGTATCTCCCGGCTGTACCTGGAATGTCGCTTCCGGATTTTGACCACCCGAAGTATCGAAATTCAATGCGGTGTCATAAGTGACGCCATTGACCTTGAGCGGAGTGGTCAGAGTCATGGTATTCCAAGTCCCAGCCCAAAACGCGGTAGCGTCATTACCGGCCGCGGTGACCAGATGGACATTCGGATGCGCCGCCGCAAATGACGCTACGCCGCTGGCAAAATTGCCGTTGGTGAACATGGCCTCGCCGGGGAATCCCAGATCATCCACAATTACGTTGGCATTGACAGTACTGGCTGCGAAATCGTCGAGCGCAGTGAGGAAATCCGCGGTGGTGTCAGGACAGGCGAAACCAAACTGTTTCACACCCGGCGCGAGATCATAAACGATCTCCATCATGGCTGTGCCTTCGGCGCCCGAACACTGCCAAGCGGTGTTGTTGGGATCGTTCGTCACATTCGCCGGCAGATCTCCGGTACCTTGATCGGTGGAGACACCGCTGTCGCCGCCGGAGATCACGCCCACTACCATACCCTGGCCGGTATAGTTGGTGTTTTGGCGGAATTGCTGCGCGCCCAGAATGGTGTCGCCTTCAGTATCCACCGAACCGGTGCGCGGCAGCACACCGGTCTGCGGTGTATCTTTCACGAACGCATAGCGCGGCACCGTGACGCGGACTACGTCTGAAAGTGCAGTGGCATCCATGAGTTCATCAGCCGGTATCCAGGCCTGCACCACACTCAGTTCAGTGCTGACGACGATATCGGTGGCACCCAGCGCCGTCAGTTCGGCATCAGTGGGTGGATTGCCGTATTTGTCGAAGTGTAGATACACCTGTACCTGACCGGCGGCATTCCAGCGCGCCTCCATGGGAGAGTTCTGCCGAAAAAGTTCGCGGGTAAGGGCCGAGGCCATGAGCGGCTCAACACGCTGCGTGGCAGCAGCGGCCGCAATCACCGTGAGTCGTTTATCGAGCTTGTGCATGCTCGGCGTAGATACGGCTGCCATTGTCATCGGCGCTGCAAAGAGAACTATAGCGGCGACCAGCATGCTTATATAGAGGGTATATCCGGTTTTCATAATACGGGCTCCAGTGAGCGCTGGCGTGCGTAGCGGGGTGGAGTAATGCGGATGACAAAAGGCAATGCGGCGAGACTATCCAGATCCTGCGGTTTCACCCAGCCCTCGGCTATCTGCATGGTCGGGCTGATGACTACATCCTGCAATTTGTGAGCGCCGAGTTCTGAAATAACATTGAGTGATGTGTTTGTAACGTATACGTAGACCTGGATGCGACCCTTGGAATCACTGCGCACGAGTCCTGTAAGCGGAGCAGCAGCAGTGCTGGCATACAGTTGTCGGGCAGCCGCCGCCAGTGTCGGCGCAATCTTTGTCGAGGTGGCCACAGTTGTCGAAGAGTCCGCATGTCCGGCACCTATACACCCTGCGCCAAACAAAATAGACAGCATAATGCCGATGCCAATTGAAATACGCATAATTAGCCTGCGTGATCCCTCGAAATGCCTTTTGCCGAGACGCTTGAGCGTAAGCGGTCTCCAAAATGATACCCCACTACAATTCTGGTAGTGCGTGATTGCCACATGTTTCTGGTTGTTTCTGACAACGGGCCATTATTAGCGGCCATTATGCAGAAAATTGGCAGTGCCAAGTGGCGATGCTAGAATGGCGCCGGTTTTGGGGCGGTAGCTCAGTTGGGAGAGCGTCGCGTTCGCAATGCGAAGGTCGAGGGTTCGATCCCCTTCCGCTCCACCAAATTCCCCAAATTTTCCCGCATAATGAAGCCGGGTTCGCCCGGCTTTTGTATTTTCGTCCCGGTAGCTCAGTTGGATAGAGCATCCCCCTCCTAAGGGGAAGGTCGGCGGTTCAACTCCGCCCCGGGACGCCAATATCCCGTCTGCCATTTATTGATGGCATGCCGCGATGTTTCCAACGCCTGCTGATTGGACTGGTATCCACAAATGACCCAACCTGAAACCATAACGCGCGTCAGCCATCCGCTTCCGATGCGGGATTTTTACCTCGACTATTTTATCGCGCGGCAACCGGTAACAATCCGGACCAACAGCCTTACGGATCTTGATTGGCGCACGGATCGCTGGAGCAATGAATATCTTGTATACAAGGCAGGCGGTCAAAGCGTCGCCGTATTACGGAGCGAGAATCAGGACGATTTCATGCCCGAGAAGGCACTGTACGGAATAATGCCATTTCAAGAATTTGTCACCAAGGTCATGGCGAATCCCGATGGCAATGACACCTTGTACCTCAATCTTCAGGATTTTGACAAAAGGTATGTGCTGGAGATGCCTTTACTCCAGTTGATCGGTGATTTTTCCATACCAGTCTATTTCAAGGATCTGATCCTGCGTTGCATGAATATCTGGATGGGAAACAGCCGTCGGGAAATCGTGACACCCCTGCATCACGACTTTAATGCCAATCTATACGTGGTTGTAGATGGTCATAAACATTTCACTCTGTTCCCGCCACAACAGGTAACCAACCTCTACACGCGCGGCAAGCTCATGGGGATCGAACCGAACGGCACCATCCGGTATGAAAGTCTCAAGGGTATGCCGCACCTTTCGCAGGTTGACATAGACCATCCGGATTTGAATCGCTTTCCGCGATACGCCGATGCAGAGAAAACGCGCCTGGACTTTGATCTGGAGAAAAACGAAATCCTGTTTCTCCCCAATGGCTAGTTTCACAGAGTTTCTTCGCATGGCAGGCATATTGCAGTAAGTTTCATGGCCATCACGCCGACCGCGGAAAGATTACAGTGGATGCGTTCGAGGATCGTCGGTGACACAACGGAAGCGTAAGGGTGTGCACAAGCAGATTACCACGCGATTCACTCTTGAGTGCGCAAACAACCACACAGAGCGATGACAGTTTTCATGGATTCCATCAATGCTACCGATGCGGAGTACGCCCGTCTATTGAAGGATAATCCGCTGTTACCGGATCTTTGGCGGCTGCGTGCACGTACCGCTTTGCAATATCAGCGTAATAACGATGCCATTGAGTTGTTGAAAGAAGGGCTCGGGCACCTGCCCGAGCATGTGGCTCTGATGACCGATCTCGCACATCTATATTTACTGACCAAGGACCCAATATCGGCACGCCCAATTGTTGAAACTCTCCTGAAGTCCGAAGAAAACAAACCCGAATACATTTTAAACTTTGCTAGATTGCTGTGGCTTGATGGGGATTACGAACAAGCACTGGCATATTTCAAAAAGGCACTTGCCACAAACTCAGGTAATAGCAAGTTTGCACTAAATGTCGCTCAGGCTTATATCAGTCTCGGCCGGATTAAAAATGCCTTGGAACTTCTTCAGTCCTGGCGTCACCAAAGCCCATCCGGAGAGATGATGGCCTTGCTCGCATTATGCGAATTTGACGTATCCGGAATGGCAAGCGCATATAGCACTGTCATCGAAGGGCTGCGAATGCATCCGCTGAACCCAACAATCAATTATTTGCAGGCGGTATTGCTCTCGCTCTCGGGAGATCCGGACAAAGCGGAAATCTGCATTGCAAAGGTCCGGCAAGATGAGCAAGTAAATACTCAATGGATCAGTTTTTTGTTTGCACGTGAATCTGGCAGAAATGTCCGTTTCAACGGCCTGAGTTCGACCCTATTGGCATCTGCAACAGCGTGTGCACCCGTCACCGGTTTGGTGTTGGAATTTGGCGTTTATCACGGCCTGTCACTTTGCCAATTGGCCGAGCTTACCCGCGGACCGGTGCACGGTTTCGATAGTTTCGAAGGCTTGCCGGAGAATTGGAAATCCGGTGAACCGGCCGGCAGTTATAGCGCGTATGGGCGTTTGCCAACGGTGCCGCCGCAAGCGGTGCTTCACCCTGGATGGTTCAAAGATACGTTGCCCGGTTTTGTCGGCAGTCAGACGACAGAAAAAGTCCGCCTCATGCACATTGACTGCGATTTATATACCTCAACTTGCACGGTACTTAAGGAAATTTATCCTTTGCTGCAGATCGGAACCGTCATAGTATTCGACGAATATCTGGGATTCCCAGGTTACGAACAGCATGAATTCCGTGCTTGGCATGAATTCTCAGATCAATTTTGTGTTGGTTACGAATATATTGTGTTTACCTTGATGGCAAAAAAAGCCGTATTGCGAATTACCAAATTGTGAATATAACGTATCAATAAATTGTTACTTCTGAGATTTATACCGTGGCGAATCATTCCTTTGGAAATGAGAGGCTTGATACACGCATTGAAGCACTTGCCAAGGCGACCTCTACTTCCGATACACGTTTTCATTAATTATCTCACGCAACATTCTTGCTTGACCAATACCTTATTACCAGTGTAGCAATGCGGCGGATGAAGCAGTGAAACGCTTTACTTACTTACAAAAAATGACTTGGGGGCGATTAGCAAGTGGCCAAGGTGGAAGCATGATCCCCGGGATTGCGTACCCCGGCATTATTGTTGCTACACATGGAATCATGATGAGCCGATTTGCGAATGATCAGTTCCCAGTGCATCCAGCAATGGCTTCAAGAACAATTGATAATTCTTCCAATGATCGACTGCTTCCTTATAGACGGGTTTGCGCACTTGCATAAGGCTGGCAGTCTTGATCGGCCGATTCAAGTTATGGAAGTCAAGACAAGCAGATTCATAATCCAGTCCGCAAAATGTCAGTATGCGGCGGATCTCTTCCTCAATATTTCGTATCAGAGTTTCATATTTCACTTCCAAAATACGACTTGGCAGGATACTCTTCCAATGGTGCATAATTTTTTCATGGATTTTGTAATACTGCCCAAGCTCTGTTAAATCATAGCTGTATGGAATATTACCGGCGTTGAAAAGATGCTGATAGCAACTGAAGCATGTAGCTACAGGGTTTCGGCGGCAATAAATGATGTTTGCTTTCGGAAACAAAAGATCGATTACGCCAATGTACAAATAATTCATTGGCATTTTATCGGTAAAACGGGCGCCATTTCGCCATAAATGTGCCGTCATTTCGGCGTAACGTGTTGCAGACAGGGAAAGGTCTTTAGCCACAGTCTCATCGCTGCCGGGCGCCATATCGCCCCGGCCTCCCCATGTTTCACCCAGCTCCGTGGAAATTATTCCCATACACTCCAGTTCACCGCCCCCCCGCACATTTGAATGAGATGCAAGAATCTGTTCTATCAATGTGGTGCCAGAACGTGGCATACCCAAAATAAATATGGGTGCCAGATCCGAAGTGCTTTTACCTGAATAGCGCTCAAAATAATCCTGGGTGAACAGGGCCATTATGCCGTCTATCTCGTTTTCCTGTTCTTCAATTGAAAAACTGATGGTTGTTCTTTTCAGGCGATTAGCGCTTTCAAGATATTGAAAGGCTACATCATAATCTTTTGCATCATTGTAGATTTTAGCCAAGGCAAAGCCCGCATCTATGCGGGTGGGCACGGGCGCATTATTGGCGGAATCCCATTGTTTTTTGATTACTGCAATTTCCTGTGCATCAATTTGAAGTGTTTTCAACTGCACCAATTGGCTGTAGGCATTTAAGGTCTGATCAAGCCGCAATGCTTCACTTACCTCAGTTTCAGCTTCCTTAAACCGGCCAAGCATTTTTAACGTAACTCCTCTTTGCAGGTGGAGTTGTGCATCATTCGGTATTCGCACGAGCGCTAGATCGTGAATAGCCAATGCATCATTCTGACGGTCGTATTTTGTCAGGATGCTGCCGAGCGATATGTAGGGCGCAGGATCCCTCGGATGTCTGCCTATCGCTTTCCTAAGGGTCTCGATTGCGAGATCAGCTTTCCATCCATCGGCGTAAGTCTTAGCAAGTTCTGTCGCGTAGCCGCAGACGGTTGGATCTGTGTGTAATGCGCGTCGCAACGCTTCCTCAGCCTGGCGTAGGTCACCGGCTTGCCGCAATGTCTTGCCAAGAGCGCACCAACTAGCTGCCACGCTTTGCGGATCGGGTGCATACATTAGCGCTTGCTTCAGAAATTCAGCGGATTCGGGCAGGCGTTTCTGTGATCTGGCAATGATGCCGGCCAGATGCAGCGTCGGGTAGTCTCTAGGAGCCATTCGTAGCAGTTCATCAGAGAGGGCACGAGCATTCTCGATATCATCCGCATAGTAAAAAGCCATGGCTTTATCCAGTATGCTCTGATAGGAGGGCATATTGGTTTTCAATGAGGTGTTGGCTAGCTGTTCCATGAAGCGTAGTTCCGATAGTTAATTAAAATCGCTTGTCTAAGCTTAGGCAAATACGTTATTTGGTGCCCATCATATTTGCTGCAGATTATCGTTGCAGATCGTAAGACATCTCCGTCTTTTCCATAAATTGTCGGGGTTTCCATCACTTATTGATATCCGATTCGAGCGCGTCAGTTTGCAGCACGTCAAACAGTGGCCCGAGGAACAATTGGTAATTCTTCCAGTGGTCAATGGCATTTTTATAAAGCGGTTTCCGCACTTGCATCATACTCGCAGTCGCCACAGGGCGTTCCAAGGCGTGAAAATTGAGGCAATCAGGTTCAAACTCCAAGTCGCAGAAATTTAATAGACGCATAACTTCGATCTCTGGGTGTTCAACCAGATTTTCATATTCCACCTGAAGGATGCGTCGGGGAAGTACTTTCTGCCAGTATTCCATCATGCGCTCATGCAGTTTATAGAATGTTCCAAGTTCGGTTAAATCATAACAAAACGGCGAATTGCTCTTTGCAAAGTAATTCTGAAAGCAACTGAAACAAGTAGCTGCCGGGGTGCGATGGCAATAGATGATGTTGGCCTTCGGAAACAAAAGATGAATGATGCCAATATAAAAGAAGTTCAATGGCAATTTGTCCGTAAACCTCGGACTTTTGCTCGATAAATGCGCGGTCATTTCCTCGTAATATGCTGCTGCCTGCTTCAGATCATTGGCTACGGTAGCGTCATCTCCTGGCGCTGCGTCACCGCGATGTTCCCATGTTTCTCCCAGTTGCTTAGCGATTTGAACCATACACGCAAGTTCTCCACCACCCACCACGCGCGAATGAGATGCGATTATTTGTTCCGTGAGGGTGGTGCCTGAACGTGGCATACCCAGGATAAATATTGGCGCGTAACTCGAACCACTGTTGCCGGAATAGCGAGTCAGGAAATCCTTGGTAAAGATCGCGATGATGCGTTCAACCAGTTCCTCGTATTCAATGATCGAGAAATCGGTGGTTGAACGATACAGACGGTTAGCTTCTTCAAGATATTTGAATGCAGTGCGATAATCCTCCAGGTCATCGTATATAGTTGAGAGAGCAAACATTGCATCGATACGTGCAATCGCACTGGTATCTGTTTTGGAGTCCAAGCGTTTCTTAATTTCGCCCATATCATGGGTTTCTGGCTTAATCTTGGTGATTCGTGCCAGTTGATAATAGGCATTGACCATTGGGTCAAGCCGCAGAGCCTCGCGCAATGCGGTTTCAGCTTCTGCGTATTTACCAAGCATAATCAGCGTGCTACCCATGGCAAGATGAGCTTGCGCATAATCCGGCTTTCTCTTAATCGCGAGTTCAAATGCAATAAGTGCATCAGACTGTCTTCCATTTGTGTTGAGTAGGTTTCCAAGAGCCGCACATGGGAACGGATCAGTAAAGAAACGATTAACAGCCTTCTTGAGCGTCTCGATAGCGAGATTCAATTTCAAGCTCTCGGCATAAATGTCGGCAAGCTCGACAGGGTAATCACAGGTTTGCGGATCATTGTGTATGGCGCGCCGTAAGGCTTCTTCTGCCTGGCGTAAATCTCCAGCCGCCCGCAGAGCTTTTCCGAGAGCGCTCCAGCTAGCTGCTGCATTGTGCGCATCCGGTACACGGTTTAAAGCCTCCTTTAGAAGTTCTGCAGCTGCTGGCAATCGTTTTTGGGCTATGGCGATGACACCAGCAAGATGCAGCACCGCATATTCTTGTGGCATCAGCCGCAGTAAATCATCGGAAACAATACGTGCCTGGTCGAACTTCTTGGCGTTATAGCAGGCCGATGCCTGTTCAATCAGGGTTTGTTGCAAGTTAGTTGGTGTGGCACTCCCGATTGCCTGGTTCATAATCGCATTTTAATCAGCTTGAGCGGGAGGCATGTTGGGAGCTGCAATTTTTGCAGCCACGTCTTTTTCAGCCGTCTCCCGCAGGACGCGCGCCACTTCGGGGCTAATACGGAAGTTGGATACCGAATTGGGGTTGATCATGATTCCGCCATTTTCAGGCACACCCAGGCAGGCCCAGGCCGAATCCACTTCGGCCACGTACTTGAACGGTGCCGCTTCCTCCCCGTATACGCGGCTGCAGGCTTCTGTGGTGAAAATCGCCAGCATGGGACGTTCCTTATTGTCACCATCGCTGACAAACAAGAGCCGCATGTCGCTCCGCGGCAAGGTTTTGCCGTCCCACGGCAAGTCCAGTTTCACGAATACCCTGGACTGGACAAAGGCTCTTAATACCTTGCGGATGCTTTGCTCATCGTTGTTTCCCTTGATGCTACTGAGCGCCTCTTCCAGTTTGCTCACGGACGTGTTTTCTGGCATAGCGGTTAATTATTTCCTGGAGTTGTGCCAGATTTCATTATATATGGCCACCGGCTTTGATGTATAAATTGACCGAATGACTCAAGATTCAGAAATTGTGAGATCATTTCCGGTCAGTTCCAGGTTTTTTTGTACAAGACCCATATAGCGCGAATAGTGCCGCCAGCGACCTGCTGATTCGCGGTAAATCGGTTGCCGAACCTGCCACAGGCTCGCAGTCGAGATACTGGCCGGATGTTTATGAGGTTCGAGACAATCCGGGTGCCACTCCAGTCCGGCGGCAGCCACCAAGGCGCGGGTCACTCTTTCAGGCTCCATTACCAATTCCTCATAACGGCATTCATGCAGAGGTTTCGGCAGCACGCTGCGCCAGTGATTCATCAGCACTGTGTATTGCTTGTAAAAGAATGCAATATCTTCGAGATCATAGGCGTAGGTGTTGCGCGGGTGGGCGAAATACTGGAAATAGATAGATAGGCAGGTATCCAGGTGATTACGGGTGCAATGCAGTATAGGAGTACCGGGGAATACCAGGGCGATAAGCCCCAGATGCAGGAAATTGAGCGGGTTTTTGTCCACAATCCGAGTGGCGGTCTGTGCTTTGATGGGCCATTGGCTGCGCATTTCTGCCGCCAGAGTCTTTGCCAAATCTTTATCCAATCTGATTACGCAACCCGGATAAGGAATGCCAGTCCGCGCGGCCAACTGTTCGGCAAGTGTATCTACCAGTTCCGTTTCGCCCAGGCCGAACGCCCGTGGATGGCTAGTGAGGATGCGTTCCACCAAGCTGGTGCCGCTGCGCAACATGCCCACCACGAATACGGGCAGACGGGATCCGACAGCCGTGCTTGCCGAATGTTTGCGTTTGAATAATTCCGGCGTGAAGTTTGCTTTCACCGCATCTACGTAATCAACCAGAGCCTGCCGATCAAATCTGACTCGCTGGTGATGTAGACTATTGCCTTCGCGGTAGTGTTCAAACGCTTGGTCATAGGATTTCAAGTCGTCATACATCTTTCCGAGACTGAAATGTAGACAGATCCGGGTTTCTTCGCTCAGGCGCGGCTGTGTCAAGGCGGCCTCAAACTTTTCAAGCAGGGGGGCGTCATGAGATTGCAGTCGCCGCGTATGGGCCAGCAGCAGGTAGGCCGCATCGGTGTTGGAATCTTGCTCGATGGCCGCGAGGAACTCACCTTCCGCGTCCTCGAAACGGCCGAGTTTCTGGTAGCTCTGTCCGAGCTTGAGATGCGTCTGGGCCTCATGAGGTTGGAGCCGCAGACAGGTTTCGTATGTTGAGGCGGCTTCCGTCTGGCATCCAAGCTCAGCAAGCAGGTTGGCTACCTGGTAGTGCAGCTGTACATCGGAAGAATTGGCCCTGGCTAGAGCCAGAAGGGTATTTGCGGCCTCATCCAGCCTGCCCAGTCTGCGGTAGAGGTAGGTGAGGCTTATATAAGCCTCCTTGAGAGAAACATCTCTGGCAATGGCCGCTTTCAGAGCCTGTTCTGCGCCTCTGCTGTCACCCGAGCGGCGCAGGCAGTTACCCAATTGGTAGTGGATCGTAGCCAGAGAGCCATCAAAAGTTAATGCCCGTCTAAAAGCGCTCTGAGCCGCCTGTTCGTCACCATTCTCTAGGTATTCCAGCCCTTCCTGGTAGCAGCGATTGGCTTGATTTCGGTCAGGCTGAGGGGTTGGAGGAGAGGTGATCATGTTCATCAGGTCAAATGAGCAGCTTGCCTCAGAAAACAACGAGTTAGTGTATCTGAAAGCCACTGCCGAGCTGATTGCAACCGGCCCAAGAAACCCGGTGAAACATGGAATAGCCAGCTTGTTGCGCGGTTACAACAGAATTGATGAAATTGATTGAAAATGGCAATTCTTCTATAAAATACGCACATTTCAGGCGTGACAAGAATGTCATGAATTTACAACAAAACCCTTCCAATTTGATTTTCCTGTGCTATATTTCAACGGTCTAAAAGCAGCGGCAGCCTGTCTGCCGTGGCCGATTAAGACTGAATATGAATGAATGCGGGCCTCGGCGACGTACCTACTTCAACGTCAACGAGATGTGCAAGTTCAAACTCTTCAAACATGCAGGAGTCTCGGATGAACAGCAACCTAATCAGCAAAGCCGTGCGTTACGCCCTAGTAGCCGGCGCGGCAAGTGCTCTCGCAGCCCCGGCGGTGTTCGCCCAGGATGCCACGCAGAGCAGCACCGGTCAGAATCAAAACCAGAACCAAAACGCCAATACGGCGCAACTCGGCAAGATCGAGGTCACAGGTACGCGCATCAAGCGCACCAGCGTGGAGACCGCGCAGCCGGTGACCATCGTCACCCAGGCGCAGATCAAGGCCACGGGCCTGACCTCCATCGGCGATGTGCTGCAGCAGATTTCCTCCATGGGTGCGGCCCTCAACACTCAGTTCAATAACGGCGGCAGCGGCGCCACCTTTTTGGATCTGCGCAATTTGGGCAGCAACCGATTGCTGGTATTGATTGATGGTCACCGCGTCGCCACCGGTTTGGGCGGTTCCGTGGACCTGAACAACATCCCGATTTCCATCATTGACCATATCGAAGTGCTGCAGGATGGCGCGTCCGCCATTTACGGTTCTGACGCCATCTCCGGCGTGGTCAACATCATTACCGTCAAGAACTACAACGGCGCCGAAGCCAATGCCTACCTGGGCGAATTTGACGGCAAAAACGACGGCGGCGGCTGGGACGGCAAGACCCAAGCCTATGACTTCACCATCGGCTCGAGCGGTGACCGCTCAGGCGTGGTGATGAACGTGAGCTATGTGAACGCGAGCCCCATGTATGCCGGCAACCGCAGCATTTCCAAGGAGCCGCTGATCGGTGGCGGTAATGCGACCGGCAGTTCCTATACCGCTGGGGGTCGCTTTTTTATGCTAATCCCGGGCAATGCCAACAAGGCCGGGTGCTCATTGACCGGGGGCTTTTCTGTATGCGATTTAAACGGCGGGGTGGGCGCGCCCAATTTCAACCCTACCCTGAATACCTTATCAGCGTTTACGGATGCCGACCGTTTCAACTATGCGCCGCTGAACTATCTGGTGACGCCCAATGAGCGCACCGGCTTGTATGTGCAGGGCCATTACGACCTGGCAGATAACCTGACCTTCGACTCCAGTGCGATCTACAACGTCCGGACGTCGCAGCAACAACTGGCGCCCAATGTCATCGCCATCGGCGCGGACGGGTTCACGGCCAATGGAAGCCTCATTGGAATTTCGGGCCAGAACCCCTACAACCCCTTCAAAAAGAACCTGGTGGCCGCGAGCGGCACGGGTGCTTCGGCGCAGCCGTGCTTCACGGCTGGTACCTGCGATGAACTGGCCTTTGGGTTACGCCGTGGACTCGAAATGGGCAACCGGGTGTTCAACGAGGACGTGCAATCTTTCACATACCATGGCGGGTTCACCGGGTATTTCAATATGCTCGGCAGCGAGTGGGATTGGGACTTGGGCTACAACTATGGCAATAACTACGAATCGGATGTCACCAACGGCTTGGTGAATACCGCCAATCTGGCGCTGGCCCTGGGGCCGGCGTATTTGCCGGCGGGGCTGGCGAATATCCCCAGCAACTATGCGTGCGGCAGTGCCGCGTCGCCGGTCCCGGGCTGCGTGCCGGTGAACTACTTCGGCGGCTTTAACCTGGCCACCGGTCAGGGCAGCATCACACCAGCCCAGGTGCAATACCTGACGTATGAGGCACACGACGTAGCGGCACTCACCATGAGGGATTACACCGCCAATATCACCGGCGATCTGTTCAACCTGCCAGCCGGCCCGGTGGGGCTCGCCGTGGGCGCGGAGTCGCTGGAAAATGACGGCTATGAGCACCCCGACGCGCTGACGCAAGAGGGCAATACCACGGGCAATGTGATCGAGTCGTCCAACGGCCGGGAAGGCACCAAGGCCGAGTACGTGGAGTTCAACATCCCGTTGGTGGCGGATGCGCCGTTCATGAAGAGCGTGAGCCTGGACATCGCCAACCGCTGGTCGCAGTTTAGGTGGAATGGTGGGAACCCAGGGGTGCTCAACTCCGATGGGGTGCCCGTAAGCACCATCGAGCACACGGCCTCGAATACCTCCGGCCGTGCGGCCCTGCGCTGGCAGGCCACCGATGAGCTGCTGCTGCGCGGGTCCTGGTCCCAAGGCTTCCGCATTCCCAGCATCAGCGAGTTCTTCCTGGGTAACAGTCAAAGTTACCCGACCATCACTGATCCCTGCGTCAACCCTGTGCCGGGTCTCGTGGGCTGCCCGGCCCACGCTGTACAGCCAAACGCGCAGATCCAGACCACGGTCGGCGGCAACCCGAACATGACACCGGAGCGTTCCATCTCCCAGACCGTTGGGTTCGTGTACAGCCCTGACTGGCTGCCCGGCTTTGACTTCAGCGCGGATTACTACAAGATTACACTGCTGAACGCGGTCAGCTCGCTCCCGGCCCAGACCATCCTGAATGGTTGCTATAGCGGTAATCTCACCTACTGCAGTTTGATCACCCGGGGTGACGGCGGAGCCTATAACGCCAATGGTGCAATCACCAATGTGAAAGACACCAATCTTAACATCGGCGGGATCAAGACCGAGGGCGTGGATGTGATCACCGACTACAAGTTCCCCTCCACGTCGATCGGTGACTTCAAGGCGGACCTGTCTGTGACGTTCACCAAGCAATTTGTGGTGACCCAGCCGTTCGGGAGCGGCGCTCTGAGCAGCCAGGAAGTGTCCGGTACCACTACCAATGCCGGATTCGTGCCCAGTGCCGGTGGCGGGTCGAATGGCGGCATTCCGAAACAGCGTGCCAACTTCGGTCTGAACTGGAACTACGGCGACTGGTCGGCGGCGTGGAACGTGGAATACATCAGCCCCCTGATTGAGGACTGCACCGGGGCGCTCGCCGCCATCGCGGTCGCCAGCCGCTGCCCGCTAACGGGATCCTTCCCGTTCACCAGCGGCGATCAGCCACTGAACCACATCGGTGCGACGACCTATCATGACGTATCGGCGACCTATCATGTGGATAGCTGGAATACCGACTTTACCTTCGGTATCCGCAATCTGTTTGACAGGGAGCCGCCCATTGCCATGTCGTCCTTCGCGAACAGCTTCCTGCCCACCTACTACCGGGCCCCGGGGCGGTTCTTCTACGGCCGCGTGGGAGTGAAGTTCTGAGAACAATCGGATAACAACAAAAAAGTGTACTGCGGCCCCGGAAACGGGGCCGCTTTTTTTACGTTAGGAAACTATCGCGATGGAGAGCGCCGCTTCCACAAACTAGCCCAGCTTTAGAGAAGGCTCATCCACAGGTGCATTGGTTTCCCGCACCCAGGCGTTAAATGCCACGGTAATGCGTTCGTGTTGACCGAAATAAGGGGCCACTTCATGCAGCAGATAAGAGGGAAACAGCAATAATTGCCCCGGGGCCAGCAGGTAGGCAAGTTCGCCAAAGGCATAAGGGCTTTGCAGGTGTGCATTACCAGGGTCCAGGTACATGCTGGCAGTGGCGCGGGCTTCCAGGAAACGCAGCGCGCCGTTATTGGGTCTATCCGGTACAGGATCACCCGGGTCCACGCAATACACGCCAGACCAGGAAGCCATGGGGTGATTGTGCTGGGCGGTGTAGCCTCCCTGACGGGTCAGGTGATACCAGCTGTGCTCGAAAATCCGCAAGCCGGCCATCTCCGCGGTACTGTAGCCATTCAACTGGGCGATCACATAGCCCAAGGTTTGCAGGCAGTATTGCCTAAGCGTCTGGATCTCGGGTTCGGGATTTGAAAACAGGTCAAAACTGCTTTCATAGACCGCCACCTTGATGACCGGTGTCGGGGCTGAGCTGCGCTTGCGGTTAGGATCCCGTTCCCATTGCAGAAACAATTCCCGCAGCCGTCGATTCAGATCCTGGCAGTCCGGCATGGCCGTCTCGATAATGGGTGAAGTAAATGCCGGAGTGACGGAGAGTGCCGG
The DNA here is from genome assembly GCA_049591455.1 of Gammaproteobacteria bacterium. GTDB lineage: Bacteria > Pseudomonadota > Gammaproteobacteria > Natronospirales > REEB76 > REEB76. The sequence goes on along the minus strand of JBAWFA010000004.1, from coordinate 231,644 downwards.
GCGGTTCATGGAGGGCATATTGGCTTGCCTGGCTGGAGGATTGGGGCCATATTAAAAGCTGTCTCAGCCACTTACAATTAACCCGGCCAATATCGCGCAGGCAGGCGGAGCGGGGTAAAGACAACCATGCAGGCAACCCGGCGGCATTCCATAGAAGGGCGGGAAGTACGGGTTTATGACAACCTGCTGGTCGCCAACGACATCCATGGCTTGACTGCGGCGCTGGAAGGTGGAGCGTTCACGCGCAACGAATATGCCAAACCCGAGACCGCCGGCTTCCGTCATTGGGTACTGAATATTCCCTTGGAAACCGCCACCAAATTACCGATTTATCAGCCGACACTGATGGCAGCTGGAGAATTTTTCGGCGAAACGGCGTACAAGATATACCGTTGTTACTGCAATCATGCTGCCTATGGCGACATGCTGTTCACCCACACGGACTGCCTGCCAGGCGCGAAGGGGCTGACGGCGCTTTGGTTCATCGCACCGGAATGGAATGTGGAATGGGGTGGCGAGACACTGTTTTTCGATTCCAGCATGGATGCGCAGGTGGCCGTCAGTCCTAAGCCCGGACGGCTGGTGCTGTTCGACGGTACGCTTACTCACGTGGGACGCCCTCCCAACCGCATTTGCTATGCGCCACGCTACACCCTGGCCTTTAAGCTCGAACCGCTGAATAAGTCCGCTGAATAAACCAGCGTACGCTTGCTTTGTGGAAGCGACGGTTGGGATCGAAAATTACAATGAAGTCACGAAACTTCAGGATTTTGCTCAGGCTTGGACGGTGGGTGCCGAGCCGTATTCGCGTTCAAAGTCCCGGATAACTTCCAGTGTAGCCGTTACAGCCTGCCGTTCGGCATCGGAAAGCTGCGGGTTCCAGACTTCCAGGATGAGCACCGCGCGCGATTCCGAGCTGTTGTTCCAGGCTTCATGCTGGAAGCTGTCATCAAAAATCAGGCACCGACCTTCGGTCCAGGTGCGCGTTTCATTGCCTACTCGGATTGCGCAGTCTCCCGGGATAATCAGTGGCAGATGCACAGCAACTTTGTAATTCGCCAAGCCAAAATGAGGTGGGATATGGGTGCCAGGCTTCAGGATGGAGAAGAAGACTTCTGGTGAATGACCCGACGTACGAACCAGCGGTAACTTTTCAATGCAGGCAGTGGTAACTGGGCACTGTTGGCAATGCAATTCATTGCGTTCAGCAGCCTTGTACAAATGAAATGAACTCCATTTGGGGGAGTAATTCAATTCCTTCCATTGGGCCGGATCTGGCGCGGGTACCTGCACGTAAGCCTGCAGTTCATCTGGGTGTTGAAGTACAACAAGCAGCTCCTCGCGTATATGTGGTGCTGACGATTCCAGCTCCTGAACCCAGCTGAAATCCTCACGTTCAAAGAATGCCTGAGGCCGCAGTTCGGGAAAATACAGGAAAGCGGGGCGCTGCATGGCATGCTTATACTTGGGCTGTGCTCTCCCAAGATAGAGATCGGCGAATTGTTCGGCCCGCTGGAATGTGGCTGGGTCTTGTTGTGAGCGCAAAATGGCAAACGCCTTTTCCAGAAGCCCAATTCTCGCCCGGCTTATGGCATCGGCTGAATGTGATATGAGTTCACGTGTGTGCGTGGGAACTTGCTCGGAATATCGTGACTGCCGAAGCCCGGGGGCCTGTTGCCAAGCCTGGTAATAAGCGTTGACCGCCTCCCGGCGGCGATCAAGCAATTCAAGGATAGAACCCTTATGTAACAGTGCCATGGGGTAGACAGGCTGAAGTTGCAGAGCTCGATCCAGGGCCTCGAGTGCCAGTTCGTACTCTCCTCTCGCCTTGTGTACGAGTCCGAAATTCTGATAGATGATGGGCCGGTCGGGGCCGGCGCGGAAGGAGCGCCCCAGCAACTCCAGGCTGAGACTGGTATTACCTCCTTCATAGGCGCGCGTAGCGAGAAAATCCAGTGCTTTCACGTGATAAGGCGCAATCTCCAGGATTTGTTCATAGACTTTTGCTGCATCTCCAATCTGGCCGCGTTGAACCAGCACCTCGGCGCTGTCGTTCAGAATGCTTACCTGCCAGGCGGGGCCAGACTGGTTATTCGGTGTTTGCATGGATATGAGGGTTTCTGGCGGGAAACTATGCTGCTTATCTTACTTCCCCTGAAACCGCTATGCTACCTTTGCGGTTCACTAATGGCACTACCTGAAATCCCATGGGCCAGATGTACAGCCTGGAAGAATTAGCGGCCAAACCCGAGTATTACCTCAATGAGGTGGACTTGGGTGCCGGCGAGTATGGGTTCCTGAAGCTCGACAGCAAGGCATACCGGCGTTCAGTCTTTATGGATCATCGGCTCCGATCCGAGATACAGGATTCTATGCATGTCCCTATGGTCGCGATGGAGGCAATGGTCCTCAATATGCAGACCGCTTCTTCCCAAGCGGAACCAATCAATTATATTTTTCATACGGCGTTCTGCTGCTCGACACTCATATCAAGATGCCTGGATATCGAAGGTACCTGCTATGCGCTACGCGAACCTTCCGTACTGATGCAGATAGCCAACTATAAACGGGCCGGGAATCCATTTTTCACTGATGGTGTCCGTTGGGAGACTCTTTTGAACACCGTGCTGTTTTTGCTGGCAAAGTCCAGGGGCGCGGGCGAAATTGCGCTGATCAAGCCGACGAATGCCGCTAATAACCTCGCTGAAGAAATAATGGGAAATCCACGGACCGGAGGTGTTCTGCTGCTGTATTCCAATCTGGAACAATTCCTGGTTTCCATCATCAAGAAAGGTGAGGGAGGTCGTGGTTTTGTTCGCAAGCTCTTTAATGTCATCCGAACGGATTCAGAACGCACCAGCACATTGCCGGTGGAATCCCTGGCACAACTCACCGATTTGCAGATAGCGACTTTTGTCTGGTACCTGCAGATGGATGCCTATTTGAAGTTACTTGCTCGTTTCCCTAACACCAGGATCAGAACACTTGATTGCAACGTATTTCTTGCCGAACCTCTCGAAATACTCATAAAACTTTGCGATCTGTTTGGCATTAAGATAAAAATGGAAACCTTGGAAGAGGTAGTAGCAGGACCGGTATTGAAAAAATACTCCAAGAATGACGCTCAGGACTATGACTCATCGGTTCGGGAGACGGAATATGATCAAATATCACGGGAGCATCAGGCAACCATAAAGAGCATTCTTGCATGGAGCGAACAGATCCGTCCTGAAGGCCCGGTGAGATTGCCGTTGCCACGGGCTTTGTAAGTTTGTGTCATGCTTTCGGAGGCCGGCTCATCCCCCAACCGGTGATCGCGTAACGTCCGCGGGTGGCAAACGATGATACATAGCTGACGTGGTGCCACATGGGTACATGGAACAGAGTCAGCGAATTGAAGGTCGGCATAAACGTATCAGTCACCTTGCCGTCATCATCCATGAATTGCAGCAGGCCGCCCCAGTCCGCCTGCCAGTCCTTGGTCAGATTCAATACATAGGCCACCTCACGATACTGGGTGTCCACAATATCGTTGTGTTTCTTGAGAAAATGCCCCTGATCATAGCGTGTTGCCTGGGCATCCGCTCTCATGATATTGGATACTCCGGTTACTGCCCGCAGTAATCCGAGGAAAGGAGGTGCGTTGATGAATTCAACCATCTCATGTAACAGCAGCTTGGGATTACGCTTTTCTATATAGGCGGTTATCATCATATAACTGTTGTAAATAAACTGATATTTATCCACCGCCCGAGCCCGCACCTTGTCGTACAGACTCATCCATTCTACTTGTGTGAAGGCCGCGATCTTATCTGCCGTCAAGAGGGTGGGTTTTTCGCCATCAATGTAAGCCACCCCCCAGGGTACTTCATGCTCAAGGCACTGATGCAATCTTTCAGCCGCTTCGGGAATCAATATGTCCCGAATCTGGATTCGGCGCTTCTGCCGGAATTCCGACGCCAAGCTAGGAATATTCAAATCTGGATTTAGCATGTTTAGATCAAGCTTTGAACAGGAAGCGGGTCACTGAGAGTATATATTGCCGCCTCCCGAGAATGCACGGGGAGCAAGGCGATTTTCTGGTTTGATTGCTGGGCTGGCTTCGGGTTATAGCGGAGTTTCCACATGCTGGTATCGCCCGGTTTTCCGTGAGAGGATAAACGGGCCATGAACGACGAACTGGATATGAATGCCTTGTCCGAGTCCGCCAGGGCCGGACAGCCGGAGGCCCAATATCGCCTGGGTGCGTGGCATTTCTCGAGAGGCGAAATCAATGTGGCCCTGGATTGGCTGAACAGAGCCGCAGCCAGTCACGTTCTGGATGCCCAGAATCTGCTGGGCGTTATCCATCTGAATGGCATCGGCATGCCATGCGATCCGCGCAAGGCCGAAGAACACTTCGGGGCGGCGGCGGAGCGCGATCTGAAGGAGGCCCATTTCAATTTATCGGGTCTGCTTTTCAGCGGCAGCGCTGTTCAGCGCGATGATGCCGTGGCATGCCGGCACCTGCTACGGGCTGCGGAACTTGGCCATCGCCCTGCTTTGCGGGTGTTGGGTTATCTATATGGCATCGCCGGAGACACAGCCTCCCAAGCATTGGCAACACGATGTTTTACCCGGGCAGCATTACTCGGCGATGCGCATTCCGAATACATGCTGGGTATTCACTACCTGAACGGCACCGGGGTAGATGTGAATCACGGTGAGGCTGCATACTGGTTCATCAATGCGGCCAATAAGCGTTTATATTGTGCCAGCCTGCGTCTCAAATCATTGGCGGTAGAAATGGGAGAGGCGCCTCTGCAACGCGTCATGCAGCATCATGTTCCGGAGGCAAAACGCGTTGACTCCGATCCATTGGATTTACGCGTTCCAGACTTTGACGTAGAAATACAATCATCGTCAGAACATGCTCCCGGAACGGTTTCAGAACATCCGGGCATTCTTGACGATAATCTTTGCGATTACCTGGTTAATCTTGCTGCGCCCCATCTTTTGCCCTCCGGCGTGGTGGATCCTGCTACGGGCAAACCGCTGAAAACCGTTTTACGAACCAGCAGTTCCATGAACTTTCAATTGTCCATGTATGACATGGCGGTAGGCGTCGTTTGTCGCCGGCTGGCTGGTTTGGCAGGAGTAGAAGCCACACATGCGGAACCCATTTCGATATTGCGTTATTTGCCGGGCGAGGAATACAAACCCCATTACGATCATTTCGTCGTAGACGAACACGGTGCGCCCAAGGTGCAGGATCAGAATGGACAGCGAACCGTAACCGTATTCGCCTACCTGAATGATGTGGAGGCGGGTGGCGAAACCGACTTTCCACGGCTTGCTGTACGCGTGCAACCCGGCAAGGGCAAAGCGGTGGCATTCCTGAACTGTGATTCGGCCGGCAAGCCAAACCCCGACACGCTGCATGCGGGAATGCCGGTCATGCGCGGAGAAAAATGGCTGGCGACACTGTGGTTTCGCGAACGGCCTTTCAACTGGGTTTAGGCCTACTGATGCGCGCTGCCGCATCTCTGGTGGTTTTCCTCCACCGGCGTATTGGGCTACACTATGCCGACGCGGTGTGGCTGGCGCTCCCTTAAGAAGAACTCCGTAAGCCTCTTGAATTTATTGCCATTTTTCGCATGGTTCCGGGCGGACTGTCCGCGGGTCTGCCGGCATGTTTGTTGGTGAAAATGAGCGCATCCTATCAGCAGCGTTACCAGACCACACCGTTTTCCGGTGGTAATGCTGATTACGTCGAAGCTCTCTACGAGCAGTTCCTGGCGAACCCCGCATCCGTGCCGGCCGCTTGGTCGGATTACTTCCGCGGATTCCAGGCCGCCACAGCCGGCCCGCGGGATATCCCGCGCGGTCCGGTGGAGGCGGAGATGCTCGCTCTCGCCCACATGCACCACTTGGCGGTGACGCTGGGCAACGGCAGTTTGGATCCGGAGGCGGCACAGAAACAGGCCGCCGTCATCAAACTGATCGAATCCTATCGTGGCCGTGGTTATCTGCGCGCCAAACTCGATCCTCTCGGTCTGCACGTACCTCCGGAGGTGCCGGATCTCGATCTGGCCTTCCACGGCCTCGGCGACGCGGACATGAACACGGTGTTCAGCACCATATCGCTCACCGGCCCGGATCGCATGCCGCTCAAGGACATCTGGTCCATGCTGCAGGAAACCTATTGCGGCGCACTGGGTTTCGAGTTCATGCACGTGACCAACGGCGCAGAACGACAATGGATCAAGCAGAAGATCGAAACGGCGCGCGCACATATCACTCTCAATGACGAGGAGAGACTCAATATTCTTGCCTCCCTAACTGCAGCCGAAGGCATGGAAAAATATCTCCATACCCGTTACGTCGGCCAGAAACGCTTCTCCATCGAGGGTGGCGAATCCCTGATTGCCATGCTGCATGATCTGGTAAGACAGGGCAGCCGTCTCGGCGTACATGAGGTGGTTATCGGAATGGCGCATCGTGGCCGTCTCAATGTACTCATCAATGTTCTTGGCAAGTCGCCGCAGGAACTCTTCTCGGAATTCGAAGGCAGCTATGATCCCAGGACCACTGAAGGTTCCGGTGACGTAAAATATCACCTGGGTTTTTCCTCCGACGTAAAGACACCAGACGGCACGGTGCACGTGGCACTGGCATTCAATCCTTCGCACCTTGAGATCGTGAACCCGGTGGTAGTGGGTTCGGTGCGCGCGCGTCAGGACCGGCGCGGCGATGCAAAAGGTGAGAGCGTTTTGTCAGTGCTGATCCACGGTGACGCGGCACTCGCCGGTCAGGGGATAGGCATGGAGACTTTGCAACTTTCACAGGCTCGCGGTTTCCATACGGGCGGCACGGTTCACATCGTTCTCAACAACCAGATTGGTTTCACCATCAGCAATCCCCGCGACGCACGTTCCACTCCTTATTGCACCGATCTTGCGAAGATGCTGGAAGCGCCGGTGTTCCACGTGAACGGTGACGACCCGGGCGCCGCAATTTTCGCCACGCGCCTGGCGCTTGAATACCGACAGACCTTTCACAAGGACGTATTCATTGATCTCGTATGTTACCGCCGCCATGGCCACAACGAAGCGGACGAACCGGCGGCTACCCAACCCATCATGTACCAGGATATCCGGAGTCATCCCACCACGCTCACCTTGTACGGGCAGGCCCTGCAGCAGCAGGGGCTGGTGACTGATACCACAATGAAGGCCAAGGCCGAGGAATATCGTGACCGCCTCGACACCGGTAAACCGGTTGCGCCTGGCATCACCGCATATGTGCCGAACCAGTACACCGTGGACTGGAGCCGCTATCAGCAGCATCATTGGCATGAAACGGTGGATACCCAACTTCCCGCGAGTCAGTTGAAATTCCTGACGGACGCGATAAATCGTGTGCCGCCAGAGGTGCAGTTGCATCCGACCGTGGCGCGCATCTATGACGCGCGGCGCAAGATGGCCGCGGGCGAGATTCCCATGGACTGGGGCTTCGCCGAAATCCTCACCTACGCAAGTCTGGTCACGGAAGGCCATCCCGTGCGGCTTACGGGTCAGGATACGGCTCGCGGCACGTTTTTCCATCGCCACGCCGTGCTGCACAACCAGAAGGATGGCAGTACCTATATCCCGCTCGAGCATGTCTCCAAGGACCAGAAAACTTTTACGGTGGTAGATTCACTGCTGTCGGAAGAAGGCGTCATGGGTTTTGAATACGGCTATAGCACCGCCGAGCCGGATGCGCTGGTAATTTGGGAAGCCCAGTACGGCGATTTTGCCAACGGCGCCCAGGTGGTGATTGACCAGTTCATTTCTGCCGGCGAAGCCAAGTGGGGACGGCTGTGTGGACTCGTGCTGTTCCTGCCGCACGGCTATGAAGGCGCCGGCCCCGAACATTCTTCGGCGCGGCTTGAGCGTTATCTGCAATTGTGCGCCGAACACAACATGCAAGTGTGCGTGCCGTCCACGCCGGCGCAATTGTTCCACATGCTGCGCCGCCAGGTGATGCGGCCCTATCGCAAGCCACTGGTGGTCATGTCGCCGAAGAGCTTGCTGCGCCACAAACTGTCAGTGTCTACGCTGGCCGATATCACCCACGGCCGTTTTCACGTGGTTATACCGGAAATTGATGGTTTGCGCCCTGCCAAGGTCAGGCGTGTGGTGTTCTGTGCCGGCAAGGTGTATTACGACCTGCTGGAAGCGCGCCGCAGTGCTAAACTGGATGACATTGCGCTGGTGCGGCTTGAGCAGCTCTATCCTTTCCCGCACGACGAATACGCGGAGATCATCAAGCTCTACGCCAATGCGTTTGACATTGTGTGGTGCCAGGAAGAGCCCCAGAACCAGGGCGCCTGGTATGAGATTCGTCACCGCCTCCAAGACCCGCTCACCGGCAGACATAGCCTGCGTTACGTAGGACGCGCGGCGTCTGCCTCGCCTGCAGTGGGGTATGCGCAACTTCACAAGCAGCAGCAGAATGCGCTGATCCAGGAAGTCTTGGCGAAAAACGCGACACCGGTGGCCGTTCCTGCTCGTGAAAGCATCAAGACCAAAGCTGTTTCGGAGAAGGCATGAGTATCGAAATCAAAGTTCCCCAGTTACCGGAATCCATCCAGGACGCGACCCTGGTCAGTTGGCACAAGAAGGCCGGCGACGCAGTGAAACGCGACGAAAATCTGGTGGACATTGAAACCGACAAGGTGGTGCTGGAATGCCCGACACCTGCTGATGGCGTGCTCAAGGAAATTCGCATCCAGGGCGGAGCCACGGTCACCGCCGGTCAGGTGATCGCGATTCTGGAGGAGGGCGCAGCTGTCGCTAAACCTGCTACGGTTCCGCCGGTGCCACCGTCTGCCGCGAAGCCAGCGGCACCTGCACCTGCTCAACCCACAGTACCGGTTCCTGTTGGGCCAAGTGTAGAACAAGTTATCGCAGACGATTTGCCGCTGAGTCCATCGGTGCGCCGGTTGGTGGAGGAAAACCAACTGGATCCGGTGAAGATCAAAGGTTCTGGCCGCGATGGCCGGCTCACCAAGGGCGATGTGCTGGACTACCTCAATAAAGGCGTTGAACCGGCGCCGGCAATACCGGCGCCAGCGGTGAGATCCGCTGCATCTGTAGCGCGTAACGCATCCGGTAATCGTGCAGACCGGCGTGTGCCCATGACGCGCATGCGCACGCGCATCGCCGAGCGCCTGAGCGAGTCTCAGGCTAATACTGTCATGCTCACTTCGTTCAACGAAGTGGATTTGAGTAGGGTGATGGAGCTGCGTAATAAATACAAGGATAAGTTCGAGAAAGAGCGGGGTGTCAAGCTCGGCTTCATGTCGTTTTTCATCAAGGCCGTGGTGGAGGCGCTGAAAAAATATCCGGTGGTCAACGCCTCGGTCGAAGACAATGACATTATCTACCACGATTACTGGGATATCAGCGTGGCGGTGTCCACGCCGCGCGGCCTGGTAACACCGGTGCTGCGCGATGCCGACCAGATGAGTTTTGTGGAAATCGAAAAAACACTGGCGGACATGGCAATACGCGCGCGCGATGGCAAGACTACGCTGGAGGAACTCACCGGCGGCACCTTCACCATCACCAACGGCGGCGTGTTCGGTTCGCTGTTCTCCACCCCGATTCTCAATCCACCCCAGAGCGGCATCCTCGGCATGCACGCCATCAAGGAGCGCGCTGTGGTGGTGGACGGCCAGGTGGCCGCGCGGCCGATGATGTATATCGCCATCACCTATGATCACCGCATCGTGGATGGCCGCGAAGCAGTGCTGTTCCTGGTATCCGTCAAGGAATCGCTGGAAGATCCGGCGCGTTTGCTATTGCAGATCTGATTTTCAGTCCTCGTCGTTTCTCCACCTTTTAGAGAGAAACTTGGATTGAGGGGAGTCGGTAAGGAACCTGAATCATGAGCCAATCTTTTGATGTTGTAGTCATCGGCGCCGGCCCGGCCGGCTATGTAGCCGCCATCCGCGCCGCCCAGAACGGCCTCAAGACCGCCTGCGTGGACAACTGGAAGAACCTGGATGGCAAGCACGCTTTCGGCGGTACCTGCCTCAACGCTGGCTGCATCCCTTCGAAGGCGTTGCTGGAATCGTCGGAGATGTTCCACAAGGCCGGGCACGAATTCATCGCACATGGCATCAAGGTCGGCAATGTCCAGATGGATGTCGCCACCATGCAGGCGCGCAAGGCCAAGATTGTAGCCGGTTCCACCGCCGGCATTATTGCATTGTTCAAGGCCAATAATGTCGCCGGCATTCGCGGTACCGCGAAGTTGCTCAAGAACGGCACAGTGGAAGTGACGGATTTCGACGACGCCAAAAAGAAAGATATTCTCGAAGCCAAACACGTCATTCTTGCCGCCGGTTCTGAACCGGTGGAGCTGAAAATTGCGCCCTTTGACCATAAGGACATCGTAGATTCCTGGGGCGCGCTCGAGTTTCCGGCTGTACCCAGACGTCTTGGCGTCATTGGTGGCGGCGTCATCGGCCTCGAACTCGGCAGTGTCTGGCAGCGTTTGGGTTCCCAAGTGATCATCCTCGAAGCTATGGATAATTTTCTGTTCATGGCGGATCAGCAGATCGCCCAGACCGCGGCGCGCGAATTCAAAAAACAGGACTTGGATGTACGCCTGGGCGCGAAAGTCACTGGCACCGGCAAGGGCAAGACCGGCATCGCGGTGCATTACGAGGACAAAGGTGGCAAGCACGATATCGAAGTTGACAAACTTATTGTCGCTGTGGGGCGCCGGCCTGCTACCAGCAATCTGCTGGAAGACGGCAGTGGTGTGAAACTCGACCCACGCGGTTTCATCCAGGTGGATGGGGAATGCCGCACCAGTGTGAAGAGTATCTGGGCCATCGGCGATTGCGTGCGCGGACCCATGCTGGCCCACAAGGGTTCGGAAGAGGGCATCATGGTGGCGGATTTAATTGCCGGCAAGGTAGCTGAAATGAATTACGATGTGATTCCATCGGTCATCTACACTTGGCCCGAAATCGCCTGGGTAGGCAAGACCGAGGAAGAACTCAGGAAACAGGGCATCAAGTACAAAACAGGAACATTCCCATTCGCCGCAAACGGCCGGGCTAAAGCCATGGAAGCCGCCGCCGGTATGGTGAAGATGCTGGCTCATGCAGATACTGACGAAATCCTGGGCGTACATATTGTCGGACCCATGGCCTCGGAAATGATTGCTGAAGCGGTGACCGCCATGGAGTTCCGCGCCAGCGCCGAGGATATTCAGCGCACCATCCATGCGCATCCCACCCTGTCCGAAGTGATGCACCAGGCGTCATTAGCCGTGGACAAACGCGCTATAGACGGCATCAACAGATAATTATTTGTTTTCCATAAGCCACGGAAGGCGCCTGCGGGCGCCTTTATTTTTTTGCCGGAGTGGCAACATGACCAACAACCTGAACAAGAGACGCATAGCTATTTTGTGTATATGCCTGTTGTGGCCGCTCACCGTATGCTGCGCGGTGCCGTCCCATGCGGTGGTGTTTATCTACCACCGTTTCGGCGATGACCGTTATCCCTCCACCAACATTCGTCTGGATCAGTTTGATGCGCAGTTGAGCTGGCTAGCAAAAAATAATTACCAAGTCTGGCCGCTGCCCAAGATCGTGGATTACCTGAAGGAGAATAAGGCCCTTCCGGATTATGTGGTGGCTATTACGATTGATGACGCGTTCCAGTCGGTATATGAAAACGCCTATCCGCGCCTGAAGGCGCGCGGTTGGCCGTTCACGCTGTTTGTCAGTACCGGAGCTATTGACCAGCACTTGCCGGATTTCATGACTTGGGACGAGCTGCGGGACATGGAAAAACACGGCGCGACCTTTGGCGATCACACGGTGGATCACGCCCATCTGCCCTTCCGGGACAAAGGCGAAACCGACATGGCTTGGGCTGACCGGATGCGTCGCGATATTTTGCAGGCCCAGGCTCGCCTGCAGGCGGAATTGGGTCCGCATACCAATGCATCACCCAAGCTGTTTGCGTATCCTTACGGTGAATACGACCAGGATCTGGTGGAGCTGGTGAATGGCTTGGGCTTTGTGGCATTCGGTCAGGAGGCCGGTGTCCTGGGTGAACCGTTTGATCCGCGTGCCTTGCCGCGTTTCCCCATCGAGGAACACTATGCCGATCTGACGAGCTTCATGCTCAAGGCCCGGAGTTTGCCGTTGCCTATCACGCAACTCACACCCTGGAATCCGCTCATCACAAGCAACAACCCACCACGGCTCACGGTCTCACTGGCACCGGGGATGGTTCCGCCGGCGGCATTGCATTGCTATCTTAACGGTCCGACTATGCCTATCAACTGGCTGGATGCGGCCAGGACACGCTTCAGTTTGCAGGCTGATCATGCGTTGGACGTGGGCCGCAGCCGCTACAACTGCACCGCGCTGGTGAATAGCCGCTATTACTGGTACAGCCATATGTGGCTGTTGCCGCCGACACCGGGGAGCGGGCTGTAAGTTCAGCTTTCTCCGGAGCCCGTGCGGAACGCTACCGGATCGAGTTGATACCGGTGCAGCAGCTTGTAAAATTCAGTGCGATTGCGCTTGGCCAGATGTGCTGCCTGGCTAACATTACCTTCAGTAATCTGCAGAAGTTGCACCAGATATTCCCGTTCGAAATGTTCCCGTGCCTCTGAGAGTGAAGCTACCTGCCCAGTCTTGTCGCGGAGCGCGTTCTGAACCAGTATCTCGGGTATAAGCGGTGTGGTCGCGAGCGCCGCAGTTTGCTCAACCACGTTTTGCAACTGGCGTACGTTTCCAGGCCAGGGGGCACTCAGCAGCAATTCCATTGCCTGGGGCGAGAAACCCCTGATTTTCTTTCCATTGCCTTTGGACAACAGGCTCAGAAAATGGGTAACCAGCAGTGGGATATCTTCACGGCGGGCTGCCAGCGGTGGCATAGTCAATGGCACCACAGCCAGCCGGTAGAACAAATCCTCGCGGAATTCACGTGACGTGACCCGCTGTTCAAGGTCCCGATTGGTCGCTGAAATAATGCGTGCATCCACGGCCACTGGATGATTCGCGCCCACCGGGCGGACCTCCTTTTCCTGCAGAACGCGCAGCAGCTTTACCTGGAAACTCAAGGGCATGTCGCCGATTTCATCCAGAAACAGGGTTCCGCCATCGGCGGCCTGGAATAACCCGCGCCGGTCCGCAGTGGCACCGGTAAACGCACCTTTGCTGTAACCGAATAGCTCGGATTCCAGTAGGGTTTCGGGAATGGCGGCACAATTCACAGCCACGAAAGGCTTGTCGGCGCGGGGACTGGCTTGGTGGATGGCACGCGCCAGCAGTTCCTTGCCGGTGCCGCTCTCACCCTGAATGAGGACGGCAACATCGCCGGAGGACACCAGCTTTGCCTGATGCAACAGGTCTTCGATCAGCAGGCTACGGGTGATGATGCCAGTACGCCAAGACGGCGTGGGGTCATGTTCCTCCGGCAGGTAAGGCTTGCCGGCAATGCGCAGGGCATCGTCCACCCATTTCAACAACATCTGGCTGTCAAAAGGTTTGGTGAGGTACGCAAACACGCCGTTGTAGGTAGCATCCACGGCGTCGGGGATGGTGCCGTGGGCGGTGAGGATGATCACCGGTAAGGTCTGGTCGCGGCGACGGATGTTGTTGAACAAGGTCATGCCATCCATGCCGCTCATACGCAGGTCGGTAATCACCACCTGCGGCCGGAACAACGGCAATTGCACCAGCGCCTGTTCGCCGCTGTCCGCCGTTTGAACCTTGTGACCGGCAGCAGTCAGGCGCATCACCAAGAGGCGCTGCAGACCCGGGTCGTCATCCACTACCAGGATGCGCCCTTGTGCCGCGTGGGTTTGGGTTACCGCTGGAGTCATGGTTCACTGGGCGGCGTGGCGGGAGCATGGGAGTTGGCTGCAGGCGACGTCACGACGGGTTTGTCGCGGCTGTTCATGGTTTTTTCGATGCTCTTCAATGCATCGAGCTGTTGCTGCAGGTGGGCTTTTTGAGTACGCTCGGACGTCAACTGCTCCGTGAGCGCCTGGTAATTGCTGGCATCTATCTGCCGCGCCTTCAGGACACTCAAGACCAACACGGCCAATCCCTTGAAGCCCGGTCCCACGGCTTCCCAGTTGTATCCTGAAAGCAGCATGGTCGCGTGGCCGTCATTGCGTGCGGGTGCGGGTAGCAGGGCGTCCAACAGGGCGAGGCGCATTCGGTCCTCTGGGAACTGCGTCAACTTAAGTTGGACCGCCAGTTTTTCCTGCGCCGCCGCTTGCGCAGCAGGAGGTTCATTCGAAATGATGCTTACATAGTCCAAAACCTGCGCAATCTGGTCTTCGCTTGTCTCCGGCACCACCACCACATCCGGCCGTGCGGCGTGTGGGACACAGCCCGCCATGGATATGAACATCGGTGCGGCGAGTAGTAAAGGCATGTAACGCCAAATAATGTACATTCAAACTCCCAGGCGGGCTGCCGGCAGGGCAACGCGGAAATGCGCGCCCTTTTGTTGTTCGACAATTTCAATGACCCCATGGTGGACACGCATGTATTCACGAGCGATGGACAAACCCAGGCCCGTGCCTTTCACATAACCGGAATTGCTGTCCTGACCCTGATAGAAGGCCTCAAAAATCTTCTCCTTTTCATCCGGTCGTATTCCTGGGCCTTGATCCTTCACGTGCAGAACTGCCTGCCCGTCCTTGACTTTAAGGAACAGTCGGATCGTGCCGCCGGTGGGAGAGTATTTAATGGCATTGGAAAGCAGGTTGTCCACGACGATGCGAATTTCTTCTGCATCCGCAAGAACTGTGGCTTCGCGCAAACGGGCGTCAATTTTGATGTGTTTGGCCTTGATGGCCATTTTTTGTTCCTCCACCACCTTCGTCACCACGCGATTGAATTTCACCAGTTGATCCTCCTTGAAGATTCGGGATCCTTGCGCGGCGCTGAAATTCAACAGATCTTCGATTCGTTTTTGCAGCTGCAGGCCATTTTTGTTCAGAATCTGTGCAATCTCAAGCTGTTCCGGGTTAAGAGGGCCCACCACCTGCTCGGTTAGCAACTGGGTTCCTTCACGTATGTTGGTCAGCGGCGTTTTGAGTTCATGGGAAATGTGTCTCAGGAAACGGACGCGGTGTTCTTCAAGCTCAAGCAGGCGGGCACGCAACCAGTCGAGGCGCTTGCCCAGTTCTTCCAAATCACGCGGTCCTTGCACGAGGATGGGAGTGGCGAGTTCGCCGGCACCCAGTTTCCGGATGGCCTGGTCTATTGCCCGTATTGGCCGGGTGATGTGCACGATGAACACCAGCGCCAATAGAAAAGCCAGCAGGATCAGAATCGCAGCCAGCCATGCCAACTGGCGCTGGTGCCGGCTGGCGGCTGTTTGCATGTTGTTGATTTCGGTGGCGATGGATTGCGTGCCTTGTGCCAGAATGGATCGCGCCAGGTTATTAAGATCCTCGAATTGTGCCACTGCAATACTGGAGTCGGCCGAGTTCGGATTAACTTTTGAGAAATTGTTGAACACCACCAGTTCGCGCGTGCTGAGTTCGTTGAGTTTCTCGCGCATGGCATCGTTGAGATTCAGACGGGAAAAGTCAGCACTGGTCTGCTGAAATTGCTGGTGGCGTTCCACATACAGCGCGTATAGCGATGGGTCATGCAGCACCCTGTATTGAAGCGCATTACGCTCCATGTCGGGCAGTTCTTCCAACAACAGGCGGCTATATTGTACTGTGTTAGCCGCGTTCAGGACCGCGAGTTGGCCCTGAGTGCCGAGTTTCTGGATGGAAAGAATCGCCGCAGCCAGTCCGACGATCAGCGGCAGTACCACCAGCGAGAAGGCGAACAGTATCCGTTTGCGTATGGAGCTGGACTGGATTAATTTCACACTGCTGCTCCAAACCTTGTGTGCGCTGCTGCGATGGCGTCGGCAACAGGAGGCTGCCCTGGTCATAATCCTGTTCTGGCGGCCTTGACAGATTGCAGGACCAAGTCAGCGTGGTCCTTTGGCTCTCACGGTCTCTTACAATATACAGCGTTCTCGGCCGCAACCCCACGGCTTACGGGGCGCGGCCGAGAATGCTTTTATATATACGGCGTTTGACCGGCCGCCAAGAGCTTCAACTCAACCGTGCGGCGGCGGGAGCGCCTGATCCTTGGGTTATCCCATGGAACCGCATTTTGATTGGACCCAAGCTTTATATTCCGCCTGACTCAGCTTGCCATTGTGGTCGGTATCGGCCTTTTTAAATGATTGCACCAGACCCGGAACTTTCCGGGCTTCTTTCTTGGTAATGTAACCTTGGTGCGCAGTATCTACTTGGTTGAAGTCCGGGTATTTACTGCTGCAGGCGTTTTGCGGATCGGCGGGCGTAGCATGCTGAGCCATTGTCGGTGTCTGCATATTCTGCTGGCTGGCATTTTGCGGTGTGCCAGCGAAAGCTACACCCACACCAAGTGCGAGCAGAGTTGCTAGGGTGGTTGCGATTGCGGTTTTCATATTTGCCTCCTGATAAGTCATTGGGTGGTTTGCGAATGGCACGATTTATATCCATCGTTCCTACATGTATATCAAGCAAGTGCCATGCCAGAATCGAAGCTGCGCTGTTTTGCCCCGAGCTGCCGTTATCTGAGGGTGTTATGCGGGTTGAGATCAAATCCCAATGCCAGAAAGCTGTTGCCGTGACGAGACATGGACAGTCGCATGAATTCACAAGGTGCTGAATTGAATCGGAATGGACCTGTCGGCAGCAGGAGACAGCATGGGGACATGGCAGGTTCAAATCAAGCCTCGCTGTTCGCGTCCCCGGCCAGAAAATCGGCCGGGGATCTGCTGGCACATATTGCTATGCGATCACAGTGGTGGTGGCGGTACTTGCTGGGTAGTGGATGCGGGTGCCGACGACTGAGTCGTGGGCGTCGGCGCCTGTTGAGTTGTAGATTGTGGCGCCTGTGTACTTCCTGTCTGGTCGGGCGCATTCCCGGAGCAACCGGCCACCAAGCCGGCGAGCAGTAGTATTGCGGGGATGGCTGTATATGCGCTTTTCATGATTGTCTCCTTGCTGGGTTGTGTGGATGGTTCAGGAAAAGGATGCTTGCTGCTCTGTCACGGACGCATTGGAAAAATCGTCGTCAATGACATGCGTGGCATAGTCCGTGCCTAATTCCAGCGCTCGTTCCCGCGTTACGCAGATGCCGCCTGGATAACAGCGCATTTCATACTTCTGTCGCGAAGCGCCTGTGAAGCGCATGATCACGACGGATGCAGCATATCGGATACATCTGCTAGCAGCTGATTTCCCGGTGATAACTTCGCGGGGTATGACTTTTACGACAAAACCCTTGTAGCCAAAGATTTTATGAGCCATGACAACTCTCCTGTGTAAGCGGGCTTATCAGAGCGGCGGTGGCAGTTGCTGGTCGGCATTCGTCGCAGCCCTGTGAGTGGTGTGCTGGGGTGCCTGCTGAGTGGTTGGAGTGGGAGCTGATTGAGTGGCAGGGGCGGGCGCCTGCTGGGTTGCCGGTGCGGGTGTCGTTTGCTGGTCATTCTGCTGACTCTTGCTGGTGCAGCCAGCGACGGAACCGAGAACCAACAACGTTATCAATACTGTCACGTGTCCGGGTTTCATGGTACCTCCTGATGCGGTGTCGAGTGATATATGGGCCTGTGAATGCAATTTCTTTACCGCTTCTTGGCTGTTATGCGAGCAAATGCCATGCCAGAAATAAAGTGATGTATTTTTTCAAGGAGTTACAGAATTGCGTTGATGTCTAATTGCTGGTTCACGGGCGTTGATATGGAAAACTGTCGTCCTGGAACGACGCGAATTGGCTCACAAATCGCCAATTTCTTGAATTTAATTGAAAACATTCTGTCGTTGTCCTGAGACAGGCTTGGCATCAACTATTCAACTCGAACTGAATCGGTACTTTAAAGGTTTTGCGCTGGCTAAGATCCCCTCGCGGGAAAGGTGGAAAATGCACGCGCTGGATCAGACGTTTCACCGCTTCATCGAAAATCGGCTGACCGGAAGACTGTTCAATGCTATACGCGAGCACGGTACCTTCGCGGTTGAGGATGAACGAGATCACCACGGTGCCTTCATCGCCGGCCATCAGCGCTTCCCGCGGATAGCGTTTATTCGCCTCCAGGATGGCGCTCACAATCTGTGCATAAGTGGCTTCCAGGGGTGTTGTCTGCGTTTGGGCGGGTTGCGGCGGTGACGGAAGAGGTACGCTCTTGGGCGGCGGGGTGGTAATGTCCGCCTGTGAGGCTTGGGTGGAAATGGTTTGGGGTGGCGGCTGCGGCACTGGCGGAGCCGGCTGCGGTTGAGGTGGCTGCGGCGGTGATTGTGGCAGTGGCGGCGGGGCGACAGTTACCGCAATGGCGTTTGCCAATGAGGCATTTGAAGGTGGCAACGGCGTGGCAGGATGATAATAAGCCAGCAGGATCACAAGCCCAATCACCGCGGCGTGAATGCCCACGGAAATCTCGAAGCTGTGGCTGAACCGGGTCATGATTCAGCCCGGCGGTGTGTTTGTCTGCGTATCTGACTTCGTGCCCGGGGGTGCGCCTGCCTGCTTGCTGATCAAAGATATCTTGTAAAAACCCGATTGACCCACTTCTCCCAGCAATGCCATCACTTGTCCGTAGGGGATGGTTTTGTCGGCGCGAACATAGACGGTCTGGTCCGGATCCTGGCTGGCGAGAGTTTTGAGCTGCGCCGGCAGGTCAACCGCCGCTACCGGCTTGCCGCCAAGGTAAAACTGGCCTTTCGCATCCAGGCTCACGATCAGTGGTTGCTTGGGTTTGCCCAGTTCCGCGGCGCTGGTTCTCGGCAGCTCGATGGGCAATTGCGCCATCATCAGGGGCGCGGTAATCATGAAAATGATGAGCAATACCAGCATCACGTCCACCAGTGGCGTTACATTGATTTCCGCCATGGGGTGATAACCGGAAAGCTCGTCGTCAGGGGGAGCACTGCGCGCAAGGTTCATGGCCATGTCAATCGCCCTCCCCGCGGATACCTTTGACCAGCAGGCCGCCGCAGGTGCTGATGAGTGTCTGCAAGCGTCCGGCGTAATAGCCCATCTCTGTGACAAATTTGTTGTAACCGATGACGGCGGGAATCGCCGCCACCAGACCCGCGGCCGTGCCGATGAGCGCTTGGGCGATACCCGGCGCAACCACTGCGAGGCTGGTGTCATGAGCCTGGGCGATGGCCGTAAAGCTGTTCATGATTCCCCAGACGGTGCCGAACAGACCGATGAATACCGCAACCGAGCCGACGGTGGCGAGCACCGGCAAACGTTTCTGGATGCGGCGCATTTCGTGGCTGAGAGCATTCCGCATGCTGCGTTCAATGCGCTCACGCTCTTCGGCCTGGGATTCTTGCGTCTTTGATCCCGGCAGCGATTGGGCTTCCCGAACACCCACCTGGATCAACAAGGCCGCGGGATGGGATTCATCCACGCCAATTTCGTCCGGTGTCTGACCGTTCTCGATGGCGATTTCAAGTTTGCTGACCGTGCGTTTTGCACGATGCAATTCGAAGGCCTTTTGCACCATTACCGCCCAGCTCCATATGGAAAATATCAGCAACACCAGGATGACCGCCTGGACAACCGGGTCCGCATGCAGGAGCAACTGTCCCAGTGACAGATTGGGCGGATTAATGATGTTGGCGATGTCCGGATTGACTGGCGTATTCATTTGGAGCCTCCATTGCGTGTACTGGTTGTTTGCCGGATGCGTCAGAAGAACATGCTATATCGGGCGGGCTGACAGGAATTTACTCAAGTTTGCATACAGAATTTCTTCATCTATGATGCGCAGCGCGTATTTTCTGCCGTATTCCACGGCGCGTTCAGGTGTAACTGATATCCTGCCGGGATGCAGAGATTCTTCGTGGTAATGATGTTCACCTTCCATGTCTCGCGAAATCACGATCGAGCAAGCGTGCCATCCCAAATGGTTGTTTGAGAAACTGTTGCTCGAGAATAGTTCATGAGTGATCACTTTGATGGTGAAACCCCTATGTCTGAACAACTGCTGAGTCATGGCAAATCTCCTGTGCCCGGTGGAACGCAGGCTGGCGGTTTGAGTGCCTGGGTTTTCTGCCGGCTGCGATTTTTAGCTTTCGTCCAGGCTGCCTCACTCTGGCCTACGATCATCTTGGTATCGTGATTAGCAGTGTCTTCGTGCATGCAGGCAGGTTTTGTCCGGGTCTTTGCAGGTACTGGCTTGGCCTTGGGAGCCGGTGGCGGCGTGGGCTGGCTGGCAGGTGTCGGTGCCGGTGTAGCGTGAGGCGATGGCATGGTCTGGGCATAGACACTGCCAAACCCAAGCGACAGAAGCGCAGTCAAAATCATTGCAACTACAGCTTTCATGACGGTCTCCTGAATGGGTGATCGGATGAGAACATTTCGGGTTCAGTGTTTCTGTCCATAAATCAGGCAAACGCCATGCCAGAAATTACATATCGTTTAATTACAGTAAGTTATCGGATTTAATTGGAAATGAGACCTGCTCCGGAATGATACATAGCCGGTGAAACTGTCGTTTCTCAGCGACGGTTCAAATTTAACAGGTATCCAAGTCATTGAATTGGTGCTGACTTATGGCTGTCGGCATCAGGAGACACTGTGGCGGGATGCATTGAATGACAGGAAGTCGTGAAATCAGCCAAATGCATTTTTATTCGGGGTGCGCACATGCACCCTGAGCTTTGATGTTGTATACCAGCGCAGCGTGGCCGGCTTTTATTCCCCGAGATTGGCGAGTGAGAGGTTGGAGAGTTTGCTCAGTTCGTTGCCGCGGATCATGGCGCGGATATTTTCAATGTAAGCATCGCCGGTGATCGAATAGCGGTTCAGCGCACCGGCGAGTTGAAGTGCGTCCAGCTGTTTGCCGGTGGCGCGCATTTGAGCGCGCTGATTTCGGAAATCCACATAGGCAAAGCCAATATTTATGTTGTGCAAGTAGGCACGCACCGAAGTCTGCACATCAGGATAGACGCGCACCAAGTGATTGGCATCGCCGGGGCGGTCAACCGGCACGCTTCCCTGGTCCGCATCCCAGGTCCAGATGCCGAACAGGTTGTTGCCCTCCAAAGCGAAGCGCGAGGTACCCCAGCCGCTTTCCTGGGCCGCTTGGGCCAGTACCAGCGCGATCGGCACGATGTCCACCCGGTTGAGCAGTGTTTCCCGAACTTTCGGGTCGTTCAGATCGCCCGTGACCTTGTATTGATCTGCGATGGCGGCCAGTTCCTGCCCGGCATCGGATTGGGGATCAATGCTGCCTCCACCGAATTCCTGCAAGAGGAATACCCGCTGGTTCCAAATGCGCAGATTTTCAGCCAGCACGATGGGCAGCAGAGCCCTGAAAAATACCGTCTTCCTTTCCTCCGGATCCAAGGTATTGAGGCCGTAGGGGAGGCTTTCGATGGCGTAGGGGGGCACCGTGTCCTGGGGTGGCCAGGAGTAATCCTCGCTGGAAAAGATGTTTTCCAATGCCGCGGCGGAAGGTGGTTTGATGGGAATGAGCTGGATCTGGGCAATGAGCGGCGTGGAGGAAGGGGGGGCATGCCCGTAGTGCCAGACAAGGGTCCCTGCCACCAGGAAGGGAATCACGGAAAGCAGGGTGTAGGCTGAAAACCGGCTGATGCGGCCGATGACAGAGGGCTGGGACTGGTTGCGGGGTTCGCCTCGGATGATCCGTTCCTCGTCTCCACGATGGACGAAATCTAGTCCATGTCCGTTCCGAAGGGAACCCCCGGCTAAGCCCTTGCCACTCGTATCACGCCGGGTACCTGGGCGAGCCGCACCAGCAGCCGCCTGAGTTCTTCAAGGCCCGTCACGGACAAGCTCAACCGCAACACCTCCGGACTGCCACTGGCTGTCGCTTGGGTATGCAGAGCCAGCAACTGGATTTTTTCGTGGGCGACAACCGCCGTCAGTTCCGGGACCAAATTGCGGCGTTTTTCCGCCTCCAT
The DNA here is from genome assembly GCA_049591455.1 of Gammaproteobacteria bacterium. Lineage (GTDB taxonomy): Bacteria > Pseudomonadota > Gammaproteobacteria > Natronospirales > REEB76 > REEB76. The sequence goes on along the minus strand of JBAWFA010000004.1, from coordinate 209,630 downwards.
CACCACGTCGGCGGGATAGGCAGATCCGCCCGTTTGCCAGCTTACGGGCAGTTCTCGATCCGGCGCGCGTATTAGCAAACGCCTGAAATTGGTGCAATCCGCCCGGTGCACACTGATGCCGCGGCCGCGGGTCACGTAGCCGCAGATGGATTCTTCCGGTAGCGGATGACAACAGCGGGCGAGATGGGTGAGCAGGTTGCCGATGCCAGCCACCCACACGGCGGATCCCGGGGCGCTGTGAGGTTGTATGCGCAGAGACGTGGCGATGGGAGCAGGCGGAGCACGTGTGGCCAGTTCCCGCTGCAAGGCGCCGGCGATCTGGGCGGTGGTGATGTCACCGGCACCCAAGGCCACGAACAGATCATCGAGACTTGCATATTGAAATTGTTCCAGCAGGCGCTCGTGGCGAAAATCCCGCAGACCCAACCGCACCAGTTCCCGATCCAGGACCTCGCGGCCGTAGCGTAGATTTTGTTCCCAATCCTGGGTACGGAAGAAGGCGCGCACTTTGTCACGGGCCCGCGGCGTGGCCAGGAATCCCGATGGCTGATTTAGCCAGTCGCGGCTCGGCAACCGCTCACGCCGGGTAAGGATTTCCACTTGGTCGCCAGTTTCCAGTACCTGGGTGAGCGGCGCCATCCGGCCGTTTACTCGCGCGCCTCGGCAGCGATGTCCCATGTCGGTGTGGATGTAATAGGCGAAATCCAGCGGCGTGGCGCCGTGAGGTAGATCCAACACTTCACCTTTCGGAGTGAGTACATAGACGCGCTCGTCCACCAGTTCCGCGCGGAAGTGATCAATGAAATCTGCGCCGCTGTCTCCGGCTGCAAGCAACTGGCGCATCCAGCTGAGGCGGGTTTCGAGTCCAGCGTCGAAACGTCCGCCCTCCTTGTAACGCCAGTGTGCGGCCACTCCCAGTTCCGCGTGCTGGTGCATTTCTCGTGTACGAATCTGGATTTCCATGGGCCGGTCGTCGGAACCCATGACTGCAGTGTGCAGGGAGCGGTAGTAATTATCCTTGGGGGCGCTGATGTAATCGTTGAATTCCCGCCGAATGGGGTGCCAGAGCGTATGCACCACGCCCAAGGCCGCGTAGCAGTCTGCCACGCTACCCACCAACACCCGCACCGCGCGAATATCGTGCAGTTCATTGAATTGCATTTGCTTACGCTGCATTTTGCGCCAGATGCTGTAGATGTGTTTCGGTCGACCCGCCACCGACGCCGCGATGCCGGCTTTGCCAAGTTCCAGCTCTAATGCCGCTACAACGCGGCTGACAAAAGTTTCCCGGTCAGCGCGCCGTTCGTTCAGCCAGGCAGCCACTTGGCGATAGTTGTGTGGTTCCAGATAGCGGAACGCCAAATCTTCCAGTTCCCATTTGAGCTGCCATATACCAAGTCGGTTGGCCAGGGGTGCATAGATTTCCCGCGTAGCTCGCGCTAGCGTCTGCTGTTTCTCAGCCGGCAGTTGCTTGGCCACGCGCAGATCGTATAGGCGCCCAGCCAAGAGGATGACCAGCACGCGTGCGTCGCGGATCGCCGCCAGCAACAGCTTGCGCAGGTTTTCCACCTGATCCGGCGATGCTAACCGACCGGTCTGAACGCCGATACCTTCCACCGCCGGCAGCACAAGCACTTCCTGAGCGAGCCGCACGGCCTCGGAATCAAGCTGTGGCGGCAGTGTCTCAGAAGTCCAGACACCTGTTTCCAGAAGTGGCAACGCATAACCCGCCTCAGTGAGAGTCGTGTCCAGTTCCAGGCCAGCGAGGATGACGGCCACGCCCTCGGCCCGTTCGCGCACGTCGATCGGTAAAACTGTCGGCGCGAGCCGCGAGAGTTCTGCCACGATGGACGCGGGTGATGGCAGCAAGGAGAGCGCGTTGTTCATGATTTCAGCGGCAATAAAGCTGCGGTTTCACGGGTTTACCGTTATCATATATCCACTCTAATCAGTCCTGTTTTCACGCTTGAGGAGATTATTTATGCTGTTACGCAGTGCAGGCCTTTTTATGGCGCTTTCCATCACGGCGTTTGCCACCCAGGCAAACAATCTGGACATCAATCTCGGGAGCAATGCCGCATCCATCAACTATGCTGCCAACCTTACCAACACCGGGTTGGAAGGCGATGTCGGTTATCTGCATCATATCGACTCCGTGGACATCGGCAGCGCCGGCCTGCTGGTGGTGGGGAATGCCAATCCGGTGGGTTCACCATTTATCTTCGGTGTAGGCGGCAAGCTGTTTTTCATCAGTCCGAAACAATATGACGGCAACGGCACGGTGCTGGGTCTCGGCGGCCATTTCAATTACGTCTGGCCCACCTACAACCGCTTCACCATCGGCGGCGAACTGTATTACGCGCCCAAGATCGTGTCGTTCAACAACGCCGACCGCTATCTGCAATACGGCATGACCGCTGGTTACGAGATACTGCGCAACGCAGAGCTGTATGTGGGCTACCGCCATATCTCCGCAGCCTTCACTGGCACTAGTACTGTAACGCTGGATAGCACCTTCATGGTCGGCTTAAACCTCAGTTTCTGATGAGACAGCGCGGATAATTTCATGTCCGGTCACAGCAAATGGGCTAACATCCAGCACCGCAAAAACGCCCAGGACGCCAAGCGCGGCAAGCTGTTCACACGCCTGATCCGTGAGATCACCATCGCCGCGCGCCATGGTGATCCGGATCCGGATACCAATCCGCGTCTGCGGTTGGCGGTGGACAACGCCCTCGGCGCCAATATGACCAAGGACACCATTGAACGTGCCATCAAGCGCGGCGCGGGCAAACTGGAAGACGCGGCCTATGAGGAAGCACGCTATGAGGGTTACGGGCCGGGCGGCGTGGCCATCATCGTGGAATGCCTGACGGACAACCGTACTCGCACCGTGGGCGAAGTGCGCCACGCGTTTGCCAAACACGGCGGCAATCTGGGCGCCGATGGCTCCGTGGCTTATCTGTTCAACAAGTGCGGCGTACTGATGTTTCCCGCGAGTCTTGGCGAGGACAGGGTTATGGAAGCAGCCTTGGACGCTGGCGCCGAGGATGTCATTGCCGATGGAGTGGGTGGTTTTGAGGTGCTGACGGACCCGGCGACATTTCACAAGGTGAAAGCCGATATGGAAAAGGCCGGCCTCAAGCCCACTGCGGCGGACATCACCCAGCGCGCGTCCACTTCTGTGATACTGGATATGGTCCGGGCACAATCGGTACTGGAATTGCTGGAGGCGCTGGAAAACCTCGACGACGTGCAGATCGTGCATTCCAATGCCGAATTTCCCGACGCAATGCTGAAAGCTTCATGAGTGTGCGTGAGTGATCCGCATCCTGGGCATTGATCCGGGTTCCCTGTACACGGGTTACGGTGTGGTGGATAACGACGGACAGGATTTGAAACACGTGGCCAGTGGTTGCATCCGCACTTCAGGCGGAGAATTCGCCGAACGGCTGCGGGATATTTTTTACGGCGTGGGCGTTGTGCTCAATGAATTCAAGCCACAGGAACTGGCAGTGGAAAAAGCCTTCGTGCACAAGAATGCCGACAGCGCCCTTAAACTCGGCCAGGCGCGCGCCGCCGCTATCTGTGCCACATTGAGCCGTCCGCTGCCGCTGCATGAATACACACCGAGGGAGGTGAAACTGGCTCTCACCGGCAAAGGCAGCGCCGGCAAGGAACAGGTGCAACACATGGTGAAGCTGCTTCTCGGTCTGCAAGGCCGTTTGCAGGCTGACAGTGCCGACGCGCTGGCGGTGGCCATCTGTCACGCCCACAGCCGCACGCTGCGCGCGCGGCTCGCGGGAGCGCCGCGATGATCGGCTTCCTGCGCGGCTTGATCCTGCGCCGGCAGCCGCCGCATCTATTAATAGAGGTGCACGGCGTGGGCTATGAAGTGGAGGCGCCCATGTCCACTTTTTACAGTTTGCCGGAAGCGGGCACCGAGGTGCTGCTTTACACCCATCTTGTGGTGCGCGAGGACGCCCACATCCTGTTCGGTTTTGGCACGGAAACTGAACGCCGCCTGTTCCGCGCACTGATCCGCGTGAACGGTGTCGGTCCGCGCCTGGCATTGACGATTCTGTCCGGCATCAGCGTGAATAATTTTGTGCGCTGCGTGCGTGACAATGACACCGCCGCGCTTATTCGCATGCCGGGCATCGGCCGCAAGACCGCCGAGCGCCTGGTAGTGGAAATGCGCGACCGGCTGGAGGAGACCTCCAGCGGCTCCATAACTGTGATGGGCGAGGTGAGTCCGCGGGAGGAAGCTCTGTCGGCGCTGGTGAGTCTGGGTTACAAACCCCAAGAGGCCAGCCGCATGTTGCAAGGCATCAGGGAAACCGATATCAGCAGCGAGGAATTCATCCGCCGCGCGTTGCAAAACGCCGCGCGCGCGGGCTAGGGAAGCGCCATGACCACGGAACGCCTGGTGACTGCGAAGCATACCGCCGAAGACGAGGCTTTGGACCGCGCCATTCGCCCGCGCACGCTCAAGGATTACATCGGCCAGCCAGCGGTGCGCGAGCAAATGGAAATTTTCATCGGTGCGGCGAAGAAGCGCGGCGAGGCACTTGACCACGTGCTGATCTTCGGCCCGCCCGGATTGGGCAAGACTACGCTGGCGCACATCGTCGCCCACGAGCTCGGCGTGAACCTGCGCCAGACATCGGGACCAGTGCTGGAACGTCCCGGCGATCTCGCGGCGCTGCTCACCAATCTCGAACCACGCGATGTGTTGTTCGTGGACGAAATCCACCGTCTGAGTGCGGTGGTGGAAGAGGTGCTGTATCCGGCGCTGGAGGACTACAAACTGGACATCATGATCGGCGAAGGTCCGGCGGCGCGCTCCATCAAACTGGATATTCCGCCGTTCACTCTGGTGGGCGCCACCACCCGCGCGGGCCTGCTGACCTCGCCGCTGCGCGACCGCTTCGGCATCGTGCAGCGCCTGGAGTTCTACAGCCACGCCGACCTGACCCACATTGTCATGCGCTCGGCGCGCATCCTGGCGCTCAGCGTGGATCCAGAAGGTGCGAAGGAGATCGCCTCACGTTCCCGTGGCACGCCGCGCATCGCCAACCGGCTGCTCAGACGGGTTCGGGATTTTGCCGAGGTCAAAGCGGACGGTCGCATTACCGCCGACATTGCCCACCAGGCCATGGACCTTCTGGAGGTGGACGTGCACGGTTTCGACATGCTGGACCGCAAGCTGCTTTTGGCGGTCATCGAGAAATTCGACGGCGGTCCGGTGGGCGTGGATAGTCTCGCAGCCGCCATCGGAGAAGAACGCGGCACAATCGAGGACGTGCTGGAACCGTTTCTGATTCAGCAGGGGTTCCTGATGCGCACCGCTCGTGGCCGCATGGCCACCAAGACTGCGTATCAGCATTTCGGATTGGCACCGCCGCGACGCGATCCCTCCGCTGATCTGTTCGAACCAGGCGGGGATTGAGCGTGGACCGGGGAACCGGCACCAGCATATCCGGTCACAGAACACGGAGCGGTAAACCGTCGGCGGTCTCGCACGCTGTTTTTAGTTGGCCGATTCGGGTGTATTACGAGGATACGGACCTGGGCGGCGTGGTGTATCACGCCAATTACCTGCGGTTTCTGGAGCGGGCGCGTACCGAATGGCTGCGGCATCTGGGTTTCGAACAGGATGAATTGCGGCACCGGCTCGGCGTCCAGTTCGTGGTAGTGGGCGCAAAGCTCGATTACCATCGGCCCGCGTGTTTCAACGACGAGCTTCTGGCAAGCGTGAAAATCATCGGAATAAAGCGCGCCAGCCTGGTGTTCGGTCAAGCCATCCACGTTGTTTCGGCGGGCAATGTACTGGTCTGTTCCGCCGAGGTTCGTGTAGCCTGTGTGGACAGTGTGAAACTCAAACCCAAATCATTGCCGCGTGAAATCGTGGCGGAGCTTGAATGATATGAGCGGTGAAGAATCCTTTCTCGAAATCGCCTTGCACGCCAGCCTGGTGGTGAAAATCGTGCTGCTGATCCTGGTGGCGGCCTCGCTGGCCTCCTGGGCAGTAATTTTCCGCAAGCATCGCATGCTCAAGGAAGCGCGCGCTGCCACCGACAGCTTTGAAAAGCGCTTCTGGGCGGGCGGTGAAATCGCCCCCATCTACAAGGAGATCAGCAGCACCGGCGCAGAAAGCGGCATGGAAAGTATTTTTGAAGCGGGCTTCGGGGAATTCGCGCGGCTGCGCAAGCAGGGCGATGCTCAGGGCATGGTTATCGAGGGTTCGCGGCGCGCCATGCGCGTGGCTCAGGTGCGTGAAGTGGACCGGCTGGAAGAGAGTCTCGCGTTCCTGGCAACCGTGGGTTCCACCAGCCCGTATGTGGGGCTGTTCGGCACCGTGTGGGGCATCATGAATGCCTTCCACGGACTCGGAAACGTACAGCAGGCCACTATTTCCATGGTGGCGCCGGGCATTTCCGAAGCGCTCATCGCGACCGCGATGGGCCTGTTCGCGGCAATTCCCGCGGTGATCGCCTACAACCGCTTCGCTAATCACGTGGAACGCCTGGAAACCCGCTTTGACAGTTTTCTGGACGAGTTCTCCACCATTCTGCAGCGGCACGTGGGTTCACGCGCCGCGGCCCAGGGGTAAGGCTCCATGGCCGGACGGCGCAGCAAACGGCGCATGATTAGCGAGATCAACGTCGTGCCCTACATTGACGTGATGTTAGTGCTGCTTATCATCTTCATGATTACCGCACCCTTGCTGAGTCAAGGCGTAAAGGTGAACCTGCCCAAGGCCAGCGCCAAACCTCTCGATCTCAAGGCCAACGAAACGCCGGTGATTCTGACTGTCACATCCACTGGCAAGTATTACTTGAACATCGGCGCCCATCCCGATCAGCCGATTGATGCACAACTGTTAGTGGCCACGGTTGCTGCGGTGATGCGACTGAAACCCGAAACCCATGTTGTGGTCCGTGCTGATAAAGATGCCAGTTATGGCTTAGTAATGAGCGGAATCTCATTGATGACAGTAGCTGGTGCCCCGAGTGTGGGTCTGGAAACAAATCCCAACGACGTGCCAACCATGAAGATTACCGGCAAGCCGTGATGGATACCCGCGCACAACACCTGCTGCCCTGGGTTTATTCGGTGCTGCTGCACGTTGGGTTCGTGGTGCTCATGGTATTGAGCATTCACTGGACCAATTCGACGCTGCCGTCACTGGGCGGCAATGGTCAGATTGCGCAGCCGGTGCAGGCCACGGTGGTGGACCAGAAGCTGATCAATCAACAAATGGCGCTGTTACAGGCCCAGGAAAAGCAGAAACAACAGGCCCAGCAGCAGTTGTTGCAGCAGGCGGCGGCCGCCAAGAGCGAGCGTGAGCAGGAAGAGCAGAAAGTCACCCAGCTCAAGCAACAACAGGCGGCCACCCAGCAGGCGCTGGACCAGAAGTTGGCGGACTTGCAGAAACAGGCCCAAGCGGAGCAGCAGCATCTGGCGCAGCTCAAGACCGAGGCAGCGGCCCAGACCAAGAAACGCCAGAGCGCGAAAAATGCGCAACTGCGCGCTGAATTACAGCGAGAAATCGCGGTGGAGCAGGGCGCTTTGAATGCTAAGAAAGCCACCTATCGACAGAACTGGGTTGCGCTGATTGCTCAACAAATCGAGAATAACTGGATAAAGCCACCAACGGCTCCAGATGATTTAAAATGTATCCTAAAAGTGGAACAGGTTCCAGGTGGCACTGTAACAAACGTCCAACTCGGAGATTGCAATGGTGATGATGCAGTACGTCAGTCAATCGTAAATGCTGTGTATAAATCTTCGCCCTTGCCACCACCGCCGGATCCCTCCATTTTCGACAGAAATTTGACGATTACATTTTGTCCAGGATGCGGCCCGGGGAATTAAACATGTGGCGTAAGTTTTTATTTATTATCGGATTAGCCTTACTTCCATTGGCAGCTTCACAGGCAACATTGGAAATTACCATTACCCGTGGAGTGGATACTGCCGTGCCAGTGGCTATCGTGCCATTTGGCTGGCAGGTGCAGGGCCCGGCGCCGGCTACCGATGTAGCGGCGGTTGTCGGCGCTGATCTCTCCCGCAGCGGACGCTTCAAGGCGATTCCCTCGAGTTCCATGCTGGAGAAACCCACGGAAGCCAGCGCCATCAATTTCACCAACTGGCGCGTGCTGGCCGTCAACGATCTGGTGATCGGCCGTATCAAGCCAGCCGCTGCAGGCAATTACCAGGTAGAGTTCCAGTTATTCAACGTGTACACCGGCCAACAGCTTCTGGGTCTGTCCGTGCTGACGACGTCTCAAGGTTTGCGCTGGACTGCCCACAAAATCAGCGATCTGATTTATCAGAAGCTCACCGGCCAGCGCGGTGCCTTTGCCACGCGTATCGCTTATGTGGAAGTCTCGGGAAAAGGCGGAAAGGATAGCCATTATGCGCTGGTGGTGGCGGATTCCGACGGCTTCGGACCGCAGACGGTGTTCAGCTCCAACGAGCCCATCATGTCGCCGGATTGGTCGCCGGACGGCAAGTATCTGGCCTATGTGTCTTTCGAAAACCAGCGGCCGGCAATTTATTGGCAGAACATCTATACCGGACGGCGTGAACTCCTGTCCGAGCGGCCGGGCCTGAATAGCGCGCCGGTGTTTTCGCCGGACGGCCGGTCGCTGGCCCTGGTGCTGTCGTCCTCGCCGGGCAATCCGGATATTTATGTTATGAATCTCGCCACACACGCCTTGCAGCGTATCACCACGTCCGAGGCCATTGACACCGAACCGACTTGGTCGCCGGACGGCCGCAGTCTGTATTTCACGTCGGATCGCGGTGGCAGTCCACAGATATACAAGGTGAATCTGAATGGTGGTACGCCCCAGCGCATCACCTTTGACGGCAGTTACAATGCCCGGCCGCGCGTCTCACTGGATGGCCAGACGCTGGCCATGGTGCATCGTGAGAACGGCGAACTGCATATCGCGGTTATGAACCTCAACACCGGCGCACTCCTGACCCTGACGGACGGCGATCTGGATAAGTCGCCGAGCTTTGCGCCCAACGGCAGCATGATCATCTACGAAGCCACTTACCGCGGCCAGGGCGTGCTGGAGGAGGTGTCGGTGGACGGCCAGGTGCGCGAACGCCTGTCGGAATCCCAGCCGGGCGTGAGCGTACATGCTCCCGTTTGGGGTCCATTCCTGTCACAATAGCGCACGAATGATTCCATATTTCGTGGTTTTAATAGATTAAGGAGACAGTCATGAAAGTTCTGCGTTACGGTCTCATGGTACTGGCGGTGGCACTGTTCACCGCGGGTTGTGCCAAAACGGTGAAACCGGTTACGGCACCAGCTGCTGCCACAGCCGCACCTGCTACCACGGCACCCTCTACCTCTACGGCCGCCGCACCGGCCCAGACGCAGCTCAGCCCGCTCGATGATCCCAACAACATTCTCTACAAGAAAGTTGTGTACTTCGATTTCGACAAGAGCAATATCAAGCCGGAATTTCTGGACCTGCTCACGGCGCATGCCAAGTACCTGATTGCCAATCCCAATCAGAAGATCCGCATCGAGGGTTATACCGACGAGCGCGGTACCTGGGAATACAATATCGCCCTGGGTGATCGCCGCGCCCAATCCGTACGCCGTTTCCTGCTGTTCCAGGGTGTGAATCCTGACCAGATCAGCACCGTGAGTTATGGTGAAGCGCATGCGGTGTGCAGCGAGCACAATGAAGGTTGCTGGTCGCAGAACCGCCGTGCCGTGCTTGTGTATCTGAGATGAAATCGTATCGCGTCATCCTGCTGGCTGCCGGGCTGACCGGTATGTTGGGCGGTTGCATGACCGTGCGGCCCGACGATCCGGTGTACGTTCGTCAGCAGCAACTGGAAGCGCGCGTGAACCGATTGGATCAGGTGCTCAACAACCGGAGCCTGGCGAGCCTGTCCCAGAGTATGGACAATCAGCAGGAACAGTTGGATCAGCTGCGCGGCGACCTGCAGGTGCTGCAACACGATCAGCAGCTCACCCAGAAGCAGCAGCGGGACTTGTATTCCGATCTGGACAAGCGTCTGCAGAAACTGGAACTGGGTCTGAATACAGCTGCGGCGGGCTCTGTGGCGGGTGGCGGTGCGGCGACTCGGGCCCCGGCAGCGGGCAGTTCCACGGGCACGGCAACAGCCAGCGGTGATCAGGCAGCCTACCAGCAGAACTTCAATCTGCTGAAGCAGGGCCGCTATGAAGACGCGATTAATGGTTTTACCAACTTCATCCAGCAGTATCCACAAAGCTCTCTGGTACCCAACGCGGAATTCTGGATGGGCGAGGCCCACTACCAGATGAGCGATTTCCAGGGTGCGCTGGTGAACTATCAGGCGGTGGTACAGGGTTATCCGAATTCCACCAAAGCGCCGGATGCGTTGCTGAAAACCGGCTATTCCCAGTATGAAATGGGAAATTACAAAGCTGCACGCAAGACACTGGAAAGCGTCATCAGCCAGTATCCGGGCACCAGCGTAGCCAGCTTGGCCAAACAAAGACTGGAGCGCATGCGCAAGGAAGGTCATTGAAGTTTTGAATTCTTTTGTCATGCCACAGACGAAACAGCACCGCGATGAACTGCTCGCGGGAGAGCGGCTGCGAATCACCGAAATCTTTTATTCCATCCAGGGCGAAGCGGACCATGTCGGCTGGCCGACGGTATTCGTGCGCCTTACCGGCTGCCCTCTGCGCTGTCAGTATTGTGATACGGCCTATGCCTTTCACGGCGGCGAATGGATCACCATTACTGCTATCCTGCAGCGGGTGGAGCAATACACGCCGCGCTACGTGACTGTCACTGGCGGCGAACCGCTGGCGCAGAAGAATTGTATGACTTTACTTGCGCGCCTGTGTGATGCTGGTTATAAGGTTTCCATCGAAACCGGTGGAGCCTTGGCTATCACGGACATTGATCCGCGCGTGATACGCGTCATGGATCTGAAAACGCCCGGCTCCGGTGAATGCGATCGCAATCTGTGTGAAAACATTCGGCAATTACGTCCAGGCGACCAGGTAAAATTTGTCATCTGCGATCACGCCGATTACGAATGGTCGCGCCAAGTGGTGCGGGAACACGGGCTGGCGGAACGCTGCCAGGTATTGTTCTCGCCCAGCCATGAGCAACTGAAAGCGGTGACATTGGCCGACTGGATTCTCGCGGACCGGCTGCCGGTGCGCTTGCAAGTACAATTGCATAAATATCTCTGGGGCAATGTGGCTGGCCATTAGGTCGCACATCAAATAATGAGAAAAGCTGTCGTCTTGTTGTCCGGCGGGCTGGATTCCGCCACTACCCTCGCCATGGCAAAAAGCGAAGGCTATGCCTGTCATGCGCTCAGCATCGCCTATGGGCAACGACACAGCGCCGAGCTCGCTGCTGCGATGCGAGTGGCAAAGACGCTCGGCGCCGTCGAGCACAAGACGATTGTCATGGATTTATCCGCCATCGGCGGTTCGGCGCTTACCGATACCCGTATCGAGGTTCCGGAACATCCTACTGTTGGCATTCCAATAACGTATGTGCCGGCGCGCAATACCGTGTTCCTGGCAGTGGCACTTGGCTGGGCGGAAGTGCTGGGAACACAGGATATTTTCATTGGTGTGAACGCGGTGGACTATTCCGGTTATCCCGATTGCCGGCCGGGATTCATCGCGGCTTTTGAGCGGGTGGCGCAATTAGGCACCCGTGCCGGAATAGAAGGGCAGCCGTTTCATATCCATACGCCTTTGATGCAACTTTCTAAGGCCGAGATCATTCGGCAAGGTGCGAGCCTGGGTGTGGATTACGCGCTGACGGTGTCCTGTTATACGGCGGACGGGCAGGGCCGGGCCTGCGGGCTATGCGACAGTTGCCGTTTGCGAAAGCAGGGCTTCCGGGAAGCCGGTGTGCAAGATCCCACTGTATATCGGTGATTAGGGTTGTAATTCGGTGCCTATTCGTTATCATGCGCCGCCTTTGCGTAAAATCCTTCCTGTATCGGGCCGTTAGCTCAGTTGGTAGAGCAGCTGGCTTTTAACCAGTTGGTCGGGAGTTCAAATCTCCCACGGCCCACCAAACCCTGCCTTCACCGTTTCGGCGCAAAATACGATGCGAGGTTCTCGGAATGCGCGCGCCCGCGTCCAATCTGTCGCTTATCTTCCCGCAGATTTAATGGCTTTCGTCATAGAGCCGCGTACCGGTGCAACTTCCAATGCTGAGGCGTGTGCAAACCAGCATCCGGCATGATTTCGCAATGATCATTAACTGAATCTGAAGACTATTATGCCGGAATGCAAGCGCTCGAAAGGTATGCTGCCTTTGGAAGAAGACATAGGAGATGAAAATGGCTACAGACCCGTTACAAATTGCCGAACGCAGGCGCAGTGAAAGAGCAGAAATGCACGTGGAACAACGCAGAGTCGTGGCGCTGGAATTGATTGCAGACACCCTCGAAGCAATACGCTTGGGCCTTGCAGACACCATTGCCATGATGTCAGGGAAAGTCTCTTCTTCCAGACACGGATAAAATCCTCTTGTACCGATCAGTCCCGTGTAAATCCGGCTCAGCAGATTTTCTTACAAACAGTTGGATCATGCGTGGCCCCATTGGCTGTGGCTGACCGGGGGGTTCTGGTAAAATCTTGCGCATCAGGTTCCACGCTGGCGGGTACACGGGAGGGGGCGATCCGCGGGTTTTTTAGTTAAAGCCGAGCATCAAAAGAGGTTGCATATCCATGAATTTGCAGGAACTGGAGCGGATTGCCCATCAAATGGTGGCGGACCACCGCGGCCTTTTGGCGGCGGATGAGAGCACTGGCACCATCGAAAAGCGTTTCAAGGCTATCGGTGTGGTATCCACGGCGGAGACTCACCGCAGCTACCGGGAAATGCTGTTTACCACGCCGGGAGTGGAGAAGTTCATCAGCGGGGTCATCATGTATGACGAAACTATCCGCCAGAAGACCCAGACGGGTGTGGCCTTTCTGGACTTCCTGGCCAGGCTCGATATTCTGCCGGGCATCAAGGTGGACAAGGGCGCCAAACCCTTGGCGAATAGCCCTGCCGAGAAAGTCACCGAGGGTCTGGACGGCCTGCGGGAGCGTTTGCAGGAGTATCACAAACTGGGCGCACGTTTCGCCAAATGGCGTGCCGTGATTGATATCGGTTCCGAAATTCCTACGGAATACTGCATACGCGCGAATGCTCAGGCCCTGGCACGTTACGCTGCCCTATGCCAAGAAGCCGGTCTGGTGCCTATCGTGGAGCCGGAGGTGCTTATGGACGGAGCGCATGATATCGCGCGCTGTGCAGAAGTCACCAGCGTGACCCTCAAAGCCGTATTTGATGAACTTTATACGCACCGGATTGCCCTGGAAGGCATGATTCTCAAACCCAACATGGTCATCAGCGGTATCAGATGCCCCCAGCAGGCGGGGGTGGAGGAGGTTGCCCGGCAAACTTTGCGAGTGCTCAAGCGAGGCGTGCCCGCGGCAGTGCCGGGGATCATGTTCCTGTCCGGCGGCCAGAGCGCCGAATTGGCAACGGCCCATTTAAATGCCATGAATGTTCTGGGCCTAGCGCCCTGGGAACTCAGTTTTTCCTATGGACGCGCGTTGCAGGCACCGTCTTTGGAGGCTTGGAAGGGACGAGCGACAAACATGGCAGCGGGACAGAATGCGTTTTTCCATCGCGCGCAGTGCAACAGTGCCGCCTGTGCAGGCGCCTACACGGACCAGATGGAAAAAGCGGCCTAAGCGCCAATGCGCATGGATCTGGACCCATTGAAAAGCCAACCAGGCTGCCTCTGAAGCGACTTTCGGTGGGTATTTGTTTGGAGTGTGCAAACAAGGCGTCTTAGAGATGTCAGCTTGTTGACGGAACGTAACAGGGAATTTAGACTAGACCGTCCAGTCTAAATCGGTGTTCTTCCGGTGAACTTGATGAGCGGTTCCGCCGGCAAACGGACAAGGCCATGACAACAGAAGAGCAGAAGAACGGCGGCAACGTGGTGGAAATCACCGGCCTGAAATACCGGGTTGGCGACAAGGCCATTTTTGACCGGCTCAACATCAGCATTCCCCGCGGCAAGGTCACCGCCATCATGGGGCCAAGCGGCACCGGCAAGACCACGCTGCTGCGCATTATGACTGGACAGGTATTGCCGGATCGTGGCCGGGTGATGGTCGAGGGCAAAAACGTCGCGCACCTGACCACAAATGCACTCTATGAGTTGCGCAAGCAGATGGGATTCCTGTTCCAGAACGGCGCGTTGTTCACCGACAACACGGTGTACGAAAACGTAGCCTTTCCCCTGCGCGAACATACCCGGCTGCCGGAGAGCCTCATCCGCCACATTGTGCTGATGAAACTTCAGGCCGTGGGTCTGCGCGGCGCCGCTGACATGATGCCGACGGAGCTTTCTGGCGGTATGGCACGGCGTGTGGCGCTGGCGCGTGCCATCGCCATGGATCCCAAGATCATCTTTTATGACGAACCCTTCGTGGGTCTCGATCCGATTTCCATGGGTGTGATCGTGCGCCTGATCCGCGTATTGAATGACAGCCTGGGACTCACCAGCATCATCGTTTCCCACGACGTGGATGAAGTGAACGCGGTGTCGGACCAGAGTTACCTGATTTCCAACGGCAAGGTGGTGGCTTATGGCACGCCTGAAGAGTTGGAGCACAATAAATCAGCTTGGGTGCGGCAGTTCATGAAAGGCCTGGCGGACGGTCCGGTGCCGTTCCATTATCCCGCGCCGGATTATGCCAAGCAGTTATTGGGCGAGGAGCGTATCTGATGCGATTGCTTCGGGAACTGTACTACATCCTGCTGGACTTCCTGCAGGGCTTGGGCGCCTGCTGGCTGTTCCTGTTCCGCCTGTTTCGCTACACGCCAGCGGCGTTGCTGCGCTGGCGGATCATATGGCAGCAGATATATTCGGTTGGCGCCATGTCGCTGGTGCTTATCATGGTGTCCGGCCTGTTCGTAGGCATGGTCATGGGCCTGCAGGGCTACAACACCCTGTCAAAATTCGCGGCGACCACGGCACTCGGCACACTGGTGGCGCTTTCACTGTTGCGTGAACTTGGTCCGGTGGTGACCGCATTATTGTTCGCCGGCCGTGCCGGTACGGCACTGACTTCCGAAATCGGCTTGATGCGCGCCACCGAGCAGATCGCCGGCATGGAAATGATGGCGGTGGATCCGGTGCGCCGCATCGTGGTGCCGCGCTTTCTCGCCGGTGCTATTTCGGTGCCGTTGTTAACCATGATTTTCAGTGCCGTGGGCTTGCTAGGCGGGTATATCGTCGGTGTGTCTCTCATGGGCGTGGATCCCGGAGCCTTCTGGGCGCAGATGCGCACCAACGTGGACTTATGGGACGATGTATTCGGCGGTTTCATCAAAAGCATTGTGTTTGGCGGCGCATGCAGCCTGCTGGCGGTGTATGAAGGCTACTACTCGCACCCAACCGCCGAGGGAGTGAGCCGTGCCACCACGCGTACCGTGGTGAATAGCGCATTGGCGGTACTGGTGCTGGACTATCTTCTCACGGCTTTAATGTTTCACGGAGTGTGACTCATGCGTCAGACAAGAACCATCGAAATCAGCACGGGCCTGTTCATCATTCTGGGCTTCTGTGCGCTGTTTTTCCTGGCCACACGCACCACCGACATCGGGGCGTATAGCGACACGGGTGGCTATAGTGTCACAGCCAGCTTTACAAACGTGGGCGGCCTGAAAGTGCGGGCACCGGTGACCATGGCAGGCGTGGCTGTGGGGCGCGTCACCGATATTAATCTCGATCCCCAGACCTTCAACGCCATCGTGACCATGCGGATTAACAGCAGGTACAATCATATTCCGGACGATTCCAGTGCCAGCATTCTTACCTCCGGTCTTCTCGGTGAGCAATATGTCGGGCTGACGCTTGGCGGCTCTGGGACCTTTCTCAAGAATGGCAGTACCATACAGTTCACCCAATCAGCCATCATTCTAGAAAACCTGATTGGCCAATTCCTGTTTAACAAGGCGTCTTCAGGGAGTAAGTGATGCATACCAAGAGCTTGTTTATCGCTGTTTTGATGTTGTGCCTGAGCGCGCCGGCGCTGGCGAATACCGCAGCGTCCACACTGCCTCCGGACCAGGTGATCCAACAGACAGCCACGCAGATATTCGCAGCCGTGAATGGTAAGCGTGATGAACTGAAACAGCACCCGCAGGATCTCTATGGGATCATCGGCAATATCTTGTTGCCCCATTTTGATTTCGATCTGGCTTCGCGGCTGGTGCTGGGGCCTTACTGGAATTCAGCAACGCCAGCGCAGCGCAAGGCCTTTGAAGACGCGTTCTACAAGTATCTGGTTCACAGTTACAGTGACGGCTTGTTGAACGGCAACTATTCCCAACGAAATATCCGCGTGCAGCCGTGGCACCATGGCGCGAATGACAGTCGCGCCACGATTCGCACCCAGGTATTGCGCGCCAATGCGCCGCCTGTGCAGGTAGATTATATAATGGTACGTACCCAAGATGGCTGGAAGGCGTTTGACGTGAGCATCGAGGGCATCTCCTATGTCCTGAATTACCGCAATCAATTCGGACCCGAGATCCAGCAGAATGGACTGGATGCCCTTATCAAGCGGCTCAATGCGGATGCAGAGAAACCACCGGCGCCGCAGTCCCAGGGCAGTGGTTCCTGATGACGGACAAGGTGGTGTTCGAGGATGTCGGAGGAGGCCGGGTCCAGGTGGAAGGCCGGTTGAGCTTCGACACGGTGGGGGAAGCGCTGGAAACCAGCCGGCGGCTGTTTGCTGAATACCACGCCATTGAACTGGATCTGTCCGGGGTAAAGGCCACTGACAGCGCTGGTCTATCCCTGTTAATTGAATGGATCGTCTGGGCCCACCACGGTAAATGCAAACTCAGCTTCCGCAATGTACCTCAACAGGTTATGGCTATCGCTCGCATCAGCGATGTAGACAAGATGCTGCCCTTGACAGCATAAATTTTCGGAGAAAGGCGTTGTTCAAGGCGGCGGGATATTCCCGCCGCTTCTGTTTTCAGGCGGCAAAACGTCTGCAGGTGGCTGCGTGGAGGCAGCTGGTGAGGTTGTGATATGGGTTGTGGCAGCCGGCGTGCTTGCACTCACCCCCGCGGGTGCCGCGGTAGTGCCGGCGGCGGGTCCACTGCTGTCACCGGAATCATCCGGCGGCAGGTCCGGATAATCGGGATATTGTATAGGTGGATTGCCGTTGTAGAGCTGGAAGCGGCGATGCTGAATCCAGGCGTCGCGCACGAAAGTATAGGGGTCGTAGGCGCTGTCAATGGTGCTATCCAGGTCCAGCAAACCGGCGCGCGTATCGATGCCATTCAGGACGGCGCCGCTATTGCGATAGCGCACCTGCATGTTGTTCTTGATGGGATTCGCGTAGTAATCCGGATACATGGCGCTGGCGTCGCGCACGCTACTGGGCCCAAGGACCGGAATGAACAGGTAAGGACCGGAGGGTACGCCCCAGTGGGCTAGGGTTTCGCCCAGGTCCGCATCATGGGCCGGCAGTTCCAGATGGCTTGCCACGTCAAACCAGCCCAGCAGACCCGCGGTGCTGTTGACGAGAAAGCGGGTGGTGTCCTTGAGAGTAGCGCGAAGCTGACCTTGCAGCAGATCGTTGATGATTGTGACCGGCTCACCCAGATTGCTGAAAAAGTTGTGAACACCATGACGCGCTTGCAGTGGTACGGCGCGTACGTAGGTTTTGGCCACCGGCCTGGCCACAGCCTTGTCCAACTTCTGATTGAAGGCAAAGCTGACACGGTTGAGTTTCTCCCAGGGGTCTTTGGTCTGGGTGGTGTAGTCCGGCGGTGCAGAAGCGCAAGCCGCTAACACCAATGCCAAGCCCGCGAGACACATAAAACCAAGCTGCCGCCGGTTGTGGCGGGCGTATTTTTCCGACATTGAAACTCCAGTAACCGGTAGGCTTGCGTATGCTAGCAGGTAAGTACGCTAAGACCAGCCCTCAAGGCCCGGGGTTGCCACCCGGCTTCAGAGATTGCCGATTGAGGCGCGCCCATTCCTTCAGGCGTTCCAGCCGCGTCTGATAGCGCTGTTTCTGCATGACATCTATACCGGGTGTGGCGAGCGCGATGCGCAGTTGATCGGCGGCTACCGCCGGCAGGCCGGTGGTGTAATAGTACTCGGACATGTAGTAATGAGAATCCGCAATGTTGCCGGCTTTGTCGTAGGCCTTTGCCAGCATGCGCAACACTTCCGGATCGCTGTTGCTCTGCAATGACATGGGGATGAGTATGGCAATGGCGTCTTGCGGCTGGTTTGCCTCAATAAGATCGCGCGCAAAATTCAAGTTCAGCGGCTTGCTGTCCGGAAACAGTTGCATCGCCTGTTGGTAGGTGGCCTTAGCAGCGCCGATTTCGCCAGCCGCCATTTGTGCATCTGCCAACCCGATGCGAAAAGCCACCACATCGTCATATTTGTCGCTTAATTGCCGCATGATCTTGATGGCATCCTCGTTCCGGCCCATCTGCACGTAGGTCAGGGCCAGTCCGTAGCGTATGGCGTCCTGATTCCAGCCATGGGTGGTATCCAGGGCTCCCTGGAAGAACTGCAGGGTCTTGTCGGGGTCGTCGCTCTCCAGCACCCGCACCCGCGCTTTCATGATGGCATAACTGCGGCTGTCGGGACGTGGTGGCACATGCATGCTGAGCGCGCGTTCCTGCAGATACGCCATGCGCGTCGCGTCCAGCGGATGGTCCAGAAGAAATTCCGGAATGCGGTCGTAGCCGTTGAGGGCCGCATCGCGCTGCATCTTCTGGAAAAATTCGATCATGCCCTGGGGCGGGAAACCGGCACGCGCCAGTGTCTGGATGCCCACTCGGTCAGCCTCTTCTTCCTGTGAGCGGGTGAAAGTAATCTCGTGCTGAATAATGGCGCCCTGGGCGGTGGCGATGGTGCCCATGGCCACGTCGGGGTCGCCGGCATTCGCCGCCACCAGAATGGCGCCTAGCAGGGTGGCGATGTTGAGCAGGCTGCGATCTTTCTGTTCTTCCATTCCGCGTGCGATGTGCCGCTGAGTTACGTGGCTGGTCTCATGCGCCATGACGCCAGCGAGTTCATCCTCGCTGTCGCTTGCGAGAATCATGCCGAAATTGACACCGATGAAACCGCCCGGCAGCGTCACGGCGTTAATATCCGGGTCATTTACCACAAAGTATTCGAACTGCAGCGTTGGGTCGTCACTGTGGGAGGACAGCTCATGGCCCAGGTTGTCTATGTATTCATGGACCAAGGGATCGTCCAGGATCGCGCCTTCGTTGCGCGCCTCGTTCATGATCTGCACGCCGATCTGGTATTCCTGTTGGGGTGTGAGGACGTTGGCGCCCGCCTTGCCGATTTGCGGCAGGTTGAAGTCGCTGCGTGATTCAGTGCTGTAGTTGGAGCCAAAACTGTTGTAGGGGTAATTGGGCGTCGGCAAGGGTGAGCTGGAGCCCGCGGTAGCCGGGTTACCTGGATTCGCCAGCGCGAATCCGCCAGCCAGCGTCAGCAAGCCGGCAAGGGCCAAGTTAAGCAATGTCTTGAAAAAGCTGCTATGCATATCGTGATTCATGCCCCGCTGACCCGGATTTTCAGAAGATACTGGGGCTTCCATCTCCATTATGGCACGGAGGGTAACGGTCGGTGGTTATTCGAAGCCCAAGGGGTTTGACCGCTTCGGTCGGCTTTTTGCACAACGCGGATAAAAAGCCCCCGCACGCGGGGGCTTTGCGTTCCGGTGTATTTGGCTTAGAACCGGTAAATGTATTGGATGCCGAGAATATCCGCGTCGGCATCGAATTGGCCGGAGATATAGTCTCCGCTGCTCCCATCCAGTTGACTGAAGGGGATGTGGCTATTGATGAACAGATGCGCATAGCCGATGTCCCACTGACTATGTTCCGAGACATGCCAGCTGGCGCCGAATGCAATCCATTTGCGGTCTGCGTCAGGCAGTCGTGCCGTGCGGCTGCCGTTCAGGTTGTTGGGTGTGGTGGCAGAGGTGGCGGTGGGATCCGGCACCGGCGATTTGTCGAGCGCCACTCCGCTGCGGAAGGTCCAGGTGTCACTGTATTTGTAATTCACACCAACCGAAAACCGATTCGAGTTGGACAATCCTTCATCCACCGTGGCGGGTGGCTGATTGGGATTGGAGAAATTGATGGTGAGGTTCTGAAAACTGTTCCAGCCGGTGTAACTCCAATCCGCCATCAGGGACCACTGGTCGGTGAGTTGCTGGTACAGGCTTAGGGATAGGATCTGTGGAGTGGTGAATTGGGCGCTGATTCCCTGATCCTGGAACAGGCCCTGTCCTGCAAATACTGTCGGCACATTGGTGAAGGTGGCGTTGCCAGTCAAATTGTGTGTGACGCGTGAACGATATGAGAAGCCCACGCGGGTCGAATTATCCTGCCACAGCACGCCGAAGTTGAAACCAGTGTGGGTATCGCTGGCTTCCCCTTGGAAAAATCCATCGTGACCCTGGGGCACGAGCCCGAAGCTCTGGCTGCACACAGTAGGACTGACTTCCGCGAAGCATATTGAGCCGTAATCAATGTCATTAGTGAGCTTCACATTCATGCGCTGGATGTCCACTCCGAAACCGGCCGACCAGTTGTCGTTGAATTTATAGGCCAGCGTCGGGTTGATGTTGAGCACCGTGACCGAGGTATAAATGGCCTGATAACGGAAAATGGATTGGGCGTTGTAGCTGGTGGCGAGCCCAAAGGGCACGCCCAGGCCTATGCCGAAGGCCAATTTGTCGTTGAGCGGCGTGGAGTAATAGATGAAAGGCACCGCACCTAGCTTGCCGGGGTTACCGCCGTTATTGCCTGACAGCGGTGCGCCGGTGGCATCCACAGCAGTAGTGGGCGAGAAGCTGAAGCCGACTCGGATCAGGCTCATACCCGCATCCAGTTCGGGATCGCTCAAGCGCGTGAGGCCCGCCGGGTTGTACCAGATGGTAGAGGCATCATCCGCATAGGCAGCACCTGCCGCATGTGCGCTCCCCAGGCTGGTGACGCTTTGCTCGGTGAGCTCGAAATTGGAAGCCGCTGCCAGTCCGGGCAGCGCGGCGGTCACGGCGGCGGCGAGCAAGGGCGAGGTCCATTTGGCAAAATGCTTGTTCTTCATGAGTTTTCCTCAAGGAAGCCGCGAAAAGGCTGACTGATTTAAGCACAGCCGGAGTGGGTTGTCAGTAGCCGCGATTTAACTGGGGCCGCTAAAGAATATCCGAAGCGTAATCCGCAAGCCGTGAACGTTCACCTCGCAGCAAAGTGATATGGCCGGAGTGGGGCCATTGCTTGAAGCGGTCTACCACAAAAGTCAGGCCGGAGGTGGTTTCCGTCAGGTAGGGGGTGTCAATCTGGGAAATATTGCCGATGCAGACCATCTTGGTGCCGGGACCGGCACGGGTGATGAGTGCCTTCAACTGCTTCGGGGTAAGGTTCTGAGCCTCGTCCACAATGATGTAACGGTTCAGAAATGTGCGCCCGCGCATGAAGTTCATAGAGCGGATCTTGATGCGGGTGCGAAGTAAATCATTGGTGGCGGCACGGCCCCATTCGCCGCCTTCACCGTTGGACTGGGTGAGCACTTCCAGGTTATCCATGAGCGCGCCCATCCAGGGCGTCATCTTTTCCTCCTCAGTGCCGGGGAGAAAACCGATGTCCTCGCCCAAGGGCACGGTGACGCGGGTCATGATGATCTCGCGGTAGCGGTTCTGCTCCAGGGTCTGTGCGAGACCGGCGGCCAACGCCAATAAAGTCTTGCCGGTCCCGGCGGCGCCCAGCACGGTGACGAAATCCACGTTGGGATCCAACAGCAGGTTGAGGGTGAAATTCTGCTCGCGATTGCGGGCATTGATACCCCAGACCGTGTGGCGAATGCCGCGGTAATCGCGTGTCAGTTCCAGGAGCGCGCCGCGTTCATCTAGGGTACGCACCATGGCTTCGAAATTGTCCGCATCGCTGTAGAGAAATTCGTTCGGATACCAGGCCTTCACCTGCGGGCCCTGTATGCGGTAATAGGTACGACCTTCCTGCTGCCAGGACTCCATGTTCTTGCTATGGTGTTCCCAGAAGTCCTTGGACAATTCGCCCACGCCGGTGAACAGTAGATCCAGATCATCCAGTGCTTTATCGTTGAAATAATCCTCCGCATGGATGCCCACCACCGCCGCCTTGATGCGCAGGTTGATGTCCTTGGAAACCAGAATCACGCGACGCTCGGGATAGTTCTGCTGCAAAGCGAGGGTGGTGCCGAGGATGTTGTTGTCGGGTTTGTTGCCGGGCAGCGTATCCGGCAGCACCGAGGGTAGCGGCTCCGTCTGGAAAAACAAACGTCCGGTGACCGGTGCCGCGATGTGGGCAGCCACTGCGGCAGCGCCGGCATTGCGATGTGCTCCAGAGATGGCCACGCCCGCGTCAATCTGCACCTTGCTAACGTCGTGCATCATCTCGTCCAGAAAGCGGCTCACCTGGCGTACATTGCGCGCTGATTCCGACAAACCCTTCTTGCCGGCGTCCAGTTCTTCCAGCACCACCATGGGCAGAAACACATCGTGTTCCTGGAAGCGGAAAATAGCGGTGGGATCGTGCATCAGCACGTTGGTGTCGAGTACGTAGAGCCGGCGTTGTTCGCGGGTCTTTTTCACGCGCGCCCCTATTTTCGACCCAGGGTTTTAACGGCGTCCAGGACTTCATCCACATGTCCCTTGACACTGACCTTGCGCCATTCCCTTCTAAGCACGCCTCCGGCGTCAATCAGGAAGGTGCTGCGTTCGATGCCATAAACCTTGCGGCCATACATATTCTTTTCCTTCATCACATCGAACAGCTTGCAGAGCTTCTCCTGTTCATCGCTCAGCAAATCGAATTTGAGGTCAAATTTCTCACGGAAGTTCTCGTGGGACTTCAGACTGTCCCGGGACACGCCCGTTATCACGGTATTGAGCTTCTTGAATTTCCCCTGATGGTCGCGGAAGTCCTGGGCCTCCAGCGAGCAGCCCGTGGTATTGTCCTTGGGATAAAAATAAAGCACGAGGTTATGGCCCTTGAATCCAGAGAATTTAACGGTCTTGCCGCCGGTGGCGGGAAGTTCGAAATCGGGGACGGGTTTACCGATGGCCGTTTTGGTCATGCTTGCTCTTCTAGAATTATCGAGTACGGATTGTCAGCCTTTGATGGGCTCCATGATGGCATCCAGGTTCAGACGATCGCAGAAATCCATGAACTCTTCGCGCAACGTACCGATATGGAGGTCTGCTGGAATGTTCACCGCCATCTGTACTGAAAACATGGGCGCGCCGGTGTTCGCTGCCGGGTAACCGCGGGTAACCAGATCGGCAATACCGATGTTACGCTCGGCAAAAAAGTTCGCCAGATTGAAGATGATGCCCGGCTGATCGAGACACACTGCGTCAATAGCGTAGGGGATGAGATCGTGGCGCGGCTCCCGCTCCGCTGTGCGGCGTGCTGACAGCGTGAGTGAGAGGCGCTTTTCCAGTTTCGGCAGCTGGTTTTCCAGTTTGGTGATGGTGTTCCAATTGCCGGACACCAGCACCAGCATGGTGAATTCCCCCCCCAGTACGGTCATGCGGCTCTCCACCACGTTGCAGCCGCAGTCTTTCACCGCACGCGCGATGTCGTGGAGGATGCCGGGCCGGTCTTCCGCCAGCACGGACATCACCAGAAACTGTTTCATTCGGGCTCGCAGCGGATGATCCTGCCTAGGGTGCACGTGGCAGCAGTGTACCGGGTTTGGTGTAGCGTGCAACCGCGCGGCGATGGCCTTTGCCTTGAGCCGGAGGGCTTCCGACCGGTAACATACGCGTTTACAACGAGGGTAGTACATGTTTCAGGGCAGCATGGTGGCGCTGGTGACGCCCATGGCCGACGATGGTCGTCTGGATTTGGTCGCGCTTGAGAAATTGGTGCGTTGGCATCTGACCGAAGGTACCGATGCCATCGTGGCTGTAGGCACAACTGGCGAATCGGCAACCCTGGAAATCAGCGAGCACATGCAAGTGTTGGATCGCTGTCTGAAAGAGGCTGCGGGGCGTATCCCGGTGATCGCTGGTACCGGATCGAATTCCACCGCGCATGCCATTGAACTGACACGGCTTGCCCGTGAACACGGGGCTGCCGCCGCACTGGTAGTGGTGCCGTATTACAACAAGCCTACCCAGGAAGGGATGTACCGGCATTTCCGTGCCGTCGCCGAAGCGGTGCCGCTGCCCATCATTCTCTATAATGTGCCTGGCCGTACCGTGGCGGACCTGCTGCCGGAAACCATCGAGCGGCTGGCGGCGATACCTAATGTCATCGGCATCAAGGAAGCCACTGGCAAACTGGAGCGGCTGGAGGACATTCGCCGTCGCTGTGGTGAAGGTTTTCTTGTTCTGAGCGGCGACGATGCCACCGCCATGGAATTCATACTGCGAGGCGGGAAGGGCGTGATTTCTGTCACCGCAAACGTGGCACCGAAACTCATGCATACCATGTGCATGGCGGCGTGCAATGGCGAACGGAAAAAAGCCGAACTGCTTAATCAGCAGCTTGATACACTGCACCGGCATTTGTTTCTGGAAAGTAGCCCGATTCCGGTCAAGTGGGCGCTCAAGGAGATGGGGCGCATACCAGCCGGTATCCGTCTGCCGCTGACGCCCCTGGCGCAAGTGCATCACGACAAATTACGCGGTGCGCTGCGCGCGGTGGGCGTACTGTAATCACATACTGAAAGGTACTGGATAATCGGACCATGACCAAATATTTTGAAATTGTTATATTGCTGCTGGCTATGGGAGTAGCAGGTTGCAGTACGCTGGCCTGCGGCGATCCGCATCCCTATCTCAATAGCGCGGCACACCCCGCGCTCCAGGCTCCACCGGGTTTGAGCGTGCCTTCTCCCGACCCGACCTATGAGATTCAGAGCATCACCCCGAATCTGGCCAAGCCCACGGGCCGGGATGCATCGGGTGTCTGCCTTATCAACCCTCCTCAGTTGATAAGGGCGCAACCGGCGGCAACTCCCAAGCCGGCCACAACTGGACCGAAGAGCGGTCCAGTGCCGTCGTCGCCCGGGGGCAGTCAGCCAGCCGCAAAGCCTGCCGGCGAGAACAAGACACAGGCGCCTGTATCCGGAACCACGGTTCCTCCGCCGGTTGCGACTCAGGAGCGCATGCGATAATCTCCCGCACTTTTTGCGAGCCAGCGGTAGTAATTTTGTGGAGACGTGTCCGAGCGGGTGAGTCGGAGCAAAATTGGTCCAGTGAATCAATTTTGCCGGCGAACGCGAGGCAGGGATGCCGAGCTGGACAACCCCTAGGGACGGTTCAGTGCAGATTTGTTGAGTTACGGAGAGGTGTCCGAGCGGTCTAAGGAGCACGCCTGGAAAGCGTGTATACGCCTAAAGCGTATCGCGGGTTCGAATCCCGCCCTCTCCGCCATACAGTCATCGGCTTTTTGTCTCCGTCTCTGACTAACGGAGGAAAGGCCGATATTCTCGGTAATTCTTGGATCATTCCCGCGCGGTTGCTCTGGCAAACCGCACGGGAATGCCATGAATTGCCGCCCACCAGCCCAAAAGTCTCTGGGCCGCATTGTCAAAGTGCGGTTTAAGGATCTGACTTTTGCTGGGATTTGGATATCCGGAGCGATGTCAGTTCGGAATAAATGGTCGGAAACGACTCCTTTCTGTCGTTAACGAAGGACCGTTTTTGGGAATCCTGGTAACGTTTGAGTTAGCAACTGCTCTCGAGCGCCGTTGGAGACGATCCCTATACTTTATGTGAAACCGAGAGGACCGCAAAGGTTGCGATGGTGGTTGCGTGCAACAATCTAATACGCCCATGCGTTCTGCTTGAACAACTCGACTTCTTTCGGTTGTATCACTTCTTTAGCTTCGGCCGCATCTGCCACGAGTATCTTTTTGACATCAATGGCCTTTTCCAAGGCTTCATTTGCAATCCACCCGCACTCCCATAATTGAGGCGACTCTCCGTTCACAATCTTGCATATGGGCTCTTCACTTTCGAATTTGATACCAACGGCCTTTGGTTGCGTAACGCGTTGTAGCCAGATTTCAAGATAGCCGTTATATGGGACATGTTGCATCTTATCTCGCACCTTTGTCCAAAGGGGCACTTTCTCATGGTGTGCTGCTAATGAAATTAGGTGACTCAAAATGCCGGCTATTGCTGGGAATGTCGCCGGCGACACGTATGCGATATCAGTTGCGATGGCCACCTGTACTTCAAGATCATCTGGCGCGTCAGTCTGAGTGGAAACTCTGGAGTGAAACTCACTCACCAGTCTTCGAAGTGCCCCGCTGTTCGGATGCCGTTGGCCGAAAGCATGTAGTCGCATCAATTGCTTTTGAATGGTCTTGGCATTTGTAATCCCGAGATCTTGCAGCTCAATCCCGGCAAGTTTGTCAGATTTGATTGAGCCTTCTACAACATTTCTACAAGATATTGTTTTTGATACGCTGAGTTTCATACCTACCGATCGAAGCTTGTCACTCACTATCTTGAGGACATTCTCCGCTTGCTCGTCGCTATTGGTAAAAATTCGATAGTCGTCCCTGTATCGGAGTATGCGGATGCCAGAGCGGTTTTCGATTTCCAAATTAATCTGTTCATCCACATATCCAAGAACGATCTCAGCAACAAAATCCATAAGGACTGAGCCTTGTGAAATACCGTTGCTTTGGCCGTAGCGGCTGTCTCGAATGTGGAGGTCGATTTTATTTCCGAGAAGAGAGTGTTTCCCCTTGTTCTTCTTCGCTTCGTTAAACCCATGTACTGCCCAGGCAATGCTATGCGTGTACAGCGAACCGTAGCAGTCAGTTACATCTGTATGGAGAAGATGACTGAATTCCAATGAATAAGTTAGTGACCTTTGTTCAACCTTTTGCCACCAACTCTTTATCTGAGTTGCAACATCCGTTTGATGGTCAACCGACATTACCGGAGCACTGCAGCAGTCGACGACACCTCCTTGGAACTCAGCTACACGAGCCTTGATAATGCCCCAGTTCGCTTCCTCACATATTGCATTTACCAATGAAACATAAAGTGCCGGATGCATTAGCTCGTAAGGGCGCCAGGCGAACTTCCCATCTTTGTTTGCGATGAAGTTGTAGTTGACGTTCGAGAAATCGCATGGATTACTTGATTTGAATTTGGCGTAATTTTCGCCGTTCAATACGGCCGCAACGTGCGTTAATATTGGCTCGAAGCTTATGTAGTACGGCATATCCCCATTGAAGTAGCTACTGCCCTTAAAGAAATGGGCTCGTGCTTCTTCATTGGAAAGGTCAATTAGTTTCTTCATACGTCAGCCTATCCATCCATGACGTCGAGCTATTGCATATACGGACTCGTGGGGCCGGTTATACATCCCACGCAATGCGCCACAAACGGTAGTGGAACTCCGTGATTTTGACGCAACTTCGCGCCGCTCTGTCAGGTTATCAACGCGCAGTATAGCCGGACCCAGTAGACGCTGGGATCAGGTGTCCTCGCTCAGCCGTCGATGCCGACTAGACAACCCTCCAACGGCCACTGTCGGGCGACGTGACAGAGGCGGGGACCGACCAGTTGTAGCCAAAAAGGTCGCGTATGCCCAGAATAGGGTAACGCAAGCGATGCTCAAGCAGGCAGTATGGCGTTCGAGCCAGTAGCAGAGGTGTCATAGACCACAAATCCTTTGCGGATTTCGCACCGGAATACTGGGCGCTGTTGAGACCAGCTAATGAGCAGTTATCAGCGGAATGCGCAGTTTAGAACTCGGCGTTGCTCAGCCCAGTCCGTGGGCAAGTTTTCCAAGAGCTTGTCGAGTGTCAGGTCTGGCGGTTGGCGACCGGCGAGGATCACCGCGACGACGTCGGGTGCGAGAAATACACAGCGGACAATGCGACTCACATAACGCTCATGGGTTCCGATTTGACGGGCAAGTCCGCGCAGGGATTTGGCCTCGCCGGTCAGGAGCATTTCGTACCAGTCATGTGCACGTGCGATCGCTTTCATGAGGGCTGCATTGGGATGGGCGGATAGATATTCCGCCGATCCCGTGGGTACGATCAGGCGTACTTCACCGCTACAGCGCTTAAGTTGAGCTTCGACTGTCAGGCTAAATACGTCGCCGTGATGAGTCGTTTCAGTGTGTCGCTCATTTACCCGCGGGGCCATTTTTTGCTTGCCGAGCAGCGCGGCACGCAATCCGATCCGGCTGACCTGGATGTCAATGTGATCGGTGCTGACACTTATTTTGGTGATGACCTGGAGTAACCATGCCCGGATCTCGGCAGGTTCGTGGTCAGACCAACGAGCCGCTTGGTCCTTGGCCTCGGCAATCAAATTAGTTTGGGTTGCCGTGTCGTCCTCAGGGTGTCCGAGCGCTTTTCGCAGATCCCCGCTGGACTCCAATAATCGGCGTAGCCGCTCGCTGACCAACGTTTCAATATCCCGCGCCGGAATTCGACCGACACTTTTCTGAGCGCCCTCCACATGCTGGATCCGCGCTTGAGAGACATAGTACCGGTAGCGCTTGCCATGCTTGATCGTATGGGAGGGAGTGAGCCGGTGGCCCTCATCATCATATATAAGGCCAGCCAATAGACTGGGCTCCTTGGCTTTCGCCCCAGTGCGTCTCGCTTGTTGGTTTTCTTTCATCAATATCTGCACCTGATCCCAGAGTGTTTGAGACACGATTGCCGCATGCTCGCCGGGGTAGGTGTGGCCCTGGTGGATTGTTTCACCCAGGTAAAGACGGTTGCCGAGGATGTGGTACAAGGCGCCCCGGGAGTAGGTTGCACCTCCCGAGGTTTTGCCTGTCTTGCTTAATCTCACCTTGCTAGTTCGGCCTTGCTTCGCAAGCTCCGTTCGAAGTTGGTCGACGCTTTTTAGCACCGCATAGCGGCCGAATAAATGACGGACCTGCTCGGCCTCCGTGGCGTTGATGACGAGCTTGCGGCCAACGAGGTCATAGCCAAGTGGCACCCGGCCCCCCATCCACATTCCCTTTCGTTTTGAGGCGGCAATCTTGTCCCGGATCCGTTCCCCGGTGACCTCTCGCTCGAACTGGGCGAACGAGAGCAGCACGTTGAGTGTCAAGCGCCCCATGGAACTCGTCGTATTGAACGCCTGCGTGATCGAGACAAACGAAACCTCGTGGGCATCAAAGGTCTGGACAATCCTAGCGAAGTCATTGAGTGCGCGGGTTAACCGATCTACTTTGTAGACTACCACTACATTGATCCGGCCGCGATCAATATCTGCTAACAGCTGACCAAGTGCTGGGCGTTCCATGTTGCCGCCTGAGTAACCGCCGTCATCGTAGTGCGTATCAACTAGCTTCCAACCTTCATGCCGCTGACTTTCAATATAAGCCGCGCACGCCTCGCGCTGGGCATCCAGAGAATTGAAGGATTGTTCCAGCCCTTCCTCGGACGATTTGCGGGTGTAGATCGCACATTGCAGAGGGCGGGTGCACTCAGCAGACATGGGATACCCCACGCGATTGCACGCGACTGCCATTAAGACCAAAGAATCGAGGTCCCGACCAGCGCGTGCCGGTGATCTCGCGCGCGATTTCCGAGAGACTTTGGTATGACCGGTTGCGGTATTTAAATCCGGTGTTGAGTACGCGCACCTCGTGGGTCACACTGCGCCATTCCCTGACCAGACGCGTACCGGGTTTAAGTGCAAGTGTCTTGGTCGGGGTGAGAGCAACTCCATCTTCTAACTCTCTGGCGAGCCTACGAAGGTGCGCTTGGGACCGTTTGCTCAGACCACCATGGGATTGTTCCTGCAAGCGATAGGCGAGGGCGCAGACCAGAAAGTCTTTGGAGGCACGGAATGCTAACGGCTGGCCAAAAAGCTTCGTCCACAAAGCCAGTAATTCCCCCCG
This sequence comes from Gammaproteobacteria bacterium, assembly GCA_049591455.1. GTDB lineage: Bacteria > Pseudomonadota > Gammaproteobacteria > Natronospirales > REEB76 > REEB76. The sequence goes on along the minus strand of JBAWFA010000004.1, from coordinate 179,661 downwards.
ATTTAAGCTAGGCAGGCCATCCAGTGGTGGGGTAGTTTCAGGCATCGGAATCTCCGCGTCTCTAGTGGGACATTGACGCTTGCCGAAGGGTCTAAATCAAGCGGTTTTCCTGCTGAAATCGGGCCGGTTTAGGGCATGGATGGATCCCGTGCCCTAGCCATGACAAGTAAACATAGGTAGGTCGAATTGCAGAGGGATACAATTTGGCATAGACTTTTTTGCCGATAGAAACCTATCGGGGCAGCCTAATAAATTGGGTCAGCTGCTCAGTTCCAATCCCAATCAACATGTATAGAGGTAAACCATGAAAATAAATTAATCCCTATGGAGGGATCACAATGCGCAGTGCGCGTAACACCCGAAATGCACTCATCGCCGGAAACCGGGCGCCCAATCGTCATCGGAATCTGGAAATCGCTTATCATTCCATTGACCAGCTCACACTCGATCCTCTGAATCCGCGTCTACACAGCAAAAAACAGCTCAAGCAAATTGCTCGTAGCATCGAAGTCTTCGGTTTTAATGTTCCTGTCATTATAGATGCTAAGAGCCGGGTCATTGCTGGGCACGGGCGGATCTCTGCGTGCAAGCTTCTCGGCCTGACCGAAGTCCCGACCATTCGACTCGAACACCTGACGGAGCAGCAAGTTCGGGCATTTGTGATTGCTGATAACAAATTGACTGAAAACGCCGCCTGGGATGAACGGCTGCTCGCGCAACAGTTCCAAGAGCTTTCATCAGTTGATTTGAATTTTCATCTTGAGGACACAGGGTTTGAAATGGGAGAGATCGATCTTTTGATCGAGGGTCTAGCGCCGATGACTGAAGGTGAGACCGATCCTGCCGATGATATTCCCGCATCAGGTTCAGCTGTCAGTATACCCGGCGATCTTTGGATGCTCGGGCCACATCGAATCTACTGCGGTAGCGCACTGGATGCAGCGTCCTATCAAAACCTAATGCCGGATCAGAAGGCGCGTATGGTGATTACCGATCCACCGTATAACGTCCGGATCCAAGGTCATGCCAGTGGTCTTGGGCGAGTCCAGCATAAGGATTTCGTCATGGCATCGGGCGAGATGACAGAAATTCAGTTCACCTTCTTTCTTACCCAGACTTGTTTACAGCTCACTAATAATAGTGTCGACGGTTCAATCCACTTCATTTTCATGGATTGGAGACATCAGGGCGAGCTACTCGCAGCGGGTCGGCAGGCATATACCGAACTCAAAAATGTCTGCGTGTGGGTCAAAGACAACGCTGGTATGGGTAGTTTGTTCAGAAGCCAGCACGAATTTTGTTTTGTATTTAAAAACGGCCACGCACCTCATCAAAATCATATCCAACTTGGTGAGTTTGGGCGTTATCGGACAAATATTTGGAATTACCCCGGTGTGAATTCATTTTCTCGGTCAACCGGCGAAGGGAATCTGTTGGCGCTGCATCCCACCGTTAAACCAGTCGCCCTGATTGCTGATGCGATCATGGACTGCTCGAGCCGCGGCGATATTATTTTAGACGCTTTCCTAGGAAGTGGCACGGCAGTTTTGGCAGCAGAGCGTACCGGGCGTATCTGCTTTGGTATCGATCTGGATCCAACTTATGTAGACACCAGTGTTCGGCGCTGGCAGGCCTACACAGGGCAAATAGCTCGTCACGCCCAAACGAATAAATCCTTCAGCACGCTTGAACTAGAGAGGGCGCAGTCATGAGTAATCCATTCAAAGACGATGATGACAAAGTTGGTTATGGCAAGCCACCCAAAAGCGGTCGCTTTGTCAAGGGTAAATCAGGTAACCCAGCGGGTCGTCCCAAAGGCACACCCAATTTTAAAACCTCTTTGAATCGTGCCCTATTGGAACCGGTGATCGTCAATGAAGGTGGCAAGCGCTCTGAAATTACGAAATCGGATGCCATCGCGAAGCAAATGGTGAATAAAGCAGCTGCAGGTGATCTGCGTGCGTGTGATCAGACAATTCGGTTAATGCCACTCGTTGATCCGAGTTTTAAGGGCGTAGAACACGAAAAGACGTCAAGTGCAGACGATACACGGGTCGCTCAACACTTGATTGAGCGCATGCAAGAGATACTCAAGGGGGCTGACGATGAAACTGACGATGAATGAATTTGATGCCTTATTACGGATTGATCTCTTTGCATTTATCGAGCGTGTCTATTATCAGGTCACACCGGCCGCGCTGTTTTATCCCAATTGGCACCTGGAATTGATCGCGAGCAAACTCGAGGCTTGTCGCCAAGGTGAAATTCGTCGCCTAATTCTCTTAGTGCCGCCACGTTCACTGAAGTCGATCTCTGCCTCAGTGGCCTTTCCGGCATTCTGGCTAGGGCACGATCCAACTGTTCAACTCATGTGTGTGTCATATGGCCAGGATCTGGCTGTTAAACATGCATCAGATTGCCGCACCGTGATGTTATGTGACTGGTATCAACGGCTGTTTACCACGCGTCTTTCCCCTGATCGCCAAGCGGTAGCGGATTTCTCGACGACTCAAGGAGGACTTCGTATGGCCAGTTCAGTAGGGGGCGTGTTGACAGGGCGCGGGGCAAACGTAATCGTAATCGATGACCCTTTAAAGCCCGAGCAGGCACTGTCGGAAAGCGAGCGCCGGCGGGTTAATCAGTGGTATGAGAACACGTTATACAGTCGGCTTAACGACAAGAACACCGGTTGTATCATCATCGTGATGCAACGTCTGCATGAAGATGATCTCGTGGGCCATGTGCTTGACCAGGAGCAATGGGAGGTTGTACAACTATCTGCAATTGCCGACAAAGAAGAGCAGTACGTGATTACCACGCCCTACGGAGCGCAGAAATATCGACGGAAGGCGGGCAGTGCACTTCATCCTGGGCGCGAGTCCCTTGAAACGCTGGGGCGCATTCGACGTACCATGGGCGAGGCTGACTTCTCGGCCCAATATTTGCAGCAACCAGTCCCGCGAGGCGGGGCCATGGTCAAGGAGGTGTGGTTTCCACGTTACGACTCTTCTCAGCTCTTACCGAAGTTCGATCGTATTATTCAGAGTTGGGATACGGCCAATAAACAGAGTGAACTGAGCGACTTCAGTGTATGTACGACCTGGGGTATTACTGGTAACCACCTCTATATGTTGTCTGCTTTTCGCAAGCGCATGAACTATCCGGAGCTCAAGCGGGCGGTGCGGGAACAGGCCCAGCTCCATCATGCCTCAGTCATAGTGATTGAAGATAAGGCCTCGGGAACACAGCTTATTCAAGAGCTCACCCAAGAAGGGATAGCTGGGGTTAAACGTTATCAGTCTCAAGAGGACAAGGTGATGCGTCTACACGCTCAGACGGACTTGATGGAGAATGGATTCGTTCATCTCCCGAAAGATGCTCCCTGGCTTACGGACTTCTTGCACGAATTATTTGCATTCCCCAATGGCCGCTATGATGACCAAGTTGATTCAACGGCACAGGCACTCGATTGGTTCAAACAAGCTGGTCGAGAACCCGGTATTATCGGGTATTACCGCATGCTCGCTGAGGAAAGGAAGGCCAAAGTCAGATAGGGTAACTAATGATGACGCAGCCTAGGATCTCCTATTTGTAAGCAGAGGGGTTTACATTATTGCCAATGATCATTTACCAGCCACTGACAGCTAATATCCACCAGTTCGTGGAATTCTGGAGTCCCCGCTACCGCTACCCTGAAGAAAATCTGTACGAAGAGAATATCGGTCGTGAACTAACTCAGCGACGGATACTGGATCTTTATCGGTGGAAAAATGGAACGCGGTTATCTGCACGAAAGAGAGATTCTGTGCTGCACAATTTTGTTCGGCGGCGGCGAGAATTAGCGCATCTTGAGCTCACCGAATATGTTAATGTCCTGTTAAGAGATATATTCACAGACGGAGGTGCTATATGGAGAATTTTCTGGCTGCATTGTTGGCAGTCTTTGCGTTTTCCAATTTATGATCAACATGTCCACCGTGCAATGACATTTATACAGACTGGTGTAGCAATGGAAATATCGAATTATGATCCAAGAACAATTAATTCTTACATTACTAGTTACATGCCGTTCCATGCGACATTTGCTGGTATCGATGGCCGAGATGTAGATAAAGCCCTATGGGCATTTGGGAAGTTTATAAAAGTAAGTAACTTTCTAGCGATAGCACAGAATGACAAAGTCGCCGAATTTGGCTGAAAGATATAAATAAATGGATGCGTTTGAATCGCTTGTCGGATTTCTGCTAGAAAAGGAAGGCTATTGGGTGCGAAGGAATCTCAAGGTTGAACTTACTCCAGAGGACAAAAAGAAAATCAAGCGGCCTACCTCACCACGGTGGGAAGTAGATGTTCTCGCATATAAAGCCAAGTCGAATGAATTGCTTGTAGTTGAGTGTAAATCGTACCTTGATTCTACCGGGGTGCGCGCTCACGGACTGGATGGAACAAATGCAGATGCAGGCCAGCAATACAAATTATTTAACGACTCAACACTCAGAAAGGTGATTTTGGCCAGGCTTGTTAAGCAACTTGTATCTTATGGATTATGCGCTCCTAGGCCAACAGTGACTCTTTGTCTTGCAGCAGGCAATATTGCAAGCGAAACGGACCGGGAATCAATCGGAAAGATTTGTGAGCGACATGGTTGGCGTTTATATGATGATGCTTGGATAAAGGAAAAGCTACTACGCTTGTCACGATCTGGCTATGAAAATGATGTTGCATCTTATGTCGCAAAGATACTACTCCGTAAATAAATTATGAAGGATAGCCGCCTAGTCTTTGCCACTCTCTAATGTAATTGTTTAATTGCGGTTTCTCTCGCGACTGCGAGAGTAGCAATGTTGCAACTCGACGCTGCTCTTCAAGAAACTGACCTGCATTGAAAAAACCGCCAAAATTAGCAACCTGTAACCAGAGTAAATATGTAGTGATAGCATCGCATTCGTTATAGGCGACTATGCCGGCGATATCGCCCGCAAAATACATTGGCGCAACCTTATCCCCACCGATACCGAGCTTACCGGGGATACCGGAAACGACAGCGATCTCATGGAGCGACGGCATTGCTTTACCCCATCCACCGACGATGTCTGCAAGATCAATATGACCTTCGCTACCGTGCGCGGCCCAGTAGTCATACCCTTCCCATGGTTTATTGGGGCGTTGCCCAAATCCGGGTGCTGATATTCCCAGGGCTATACCCCGCTGAGTTAGGATCTTGAGGTCGGAACTGCCGCTATTGAATCCGACAAGTTGGGGCTTTGTGCGTCCTATGGCCGTGAAAAAGCTGGATAACAAAGACTTCTCATCCATCTCATCTCCAGGCCGTGGCATTGAGGTGAGTGACAAGGTCACGGTCCCATTGTCTAAAGTTTCACGTTTAACTGCGGATATTGAGACTATTCTGGACAGAACGGTTTTCACGAAAGGTTGAGGGTCGGATTCGGTGACTCCAGTCCGAATCCAGAGTGCCTTTATCGCTTCCGCATCGGAAGCGCCCTCATCTACCAATCCTAAGCGCTTGGCCGCGAGTGGGTCGGGTACCCATTCAAGGTCGAACGCCCAGACAGACTTACCTATGGTCTTAAACATCAGTTATACACTACACGATACCCCAGTATTCGTACAACGTGGTATGCACATCGTATGGCGACGCTGGTCGAGAAATGATGCCACTTGGACCATAATGTTGAACGAAGAATGACCGGAGTGGCAACGCGTAGCTCTTAATGTATAAACCGAACTTTGTTCTATTTATATGCGCAAAGGTCACCTAGAGTTTGAGGTCAACTTTTGGCTAGTATCAACAACCCGGAGTCGCAATAAGGGGTCTAACAGCACGGTATGAACCGGGGCGCGAACCAGAGTGAGGAAGCGGTATCAATGGCAATACCTGAAGACCAGCTTACTACATGGGCAAACCAAGGCGCGACAACTATGTCAGCCGATACGTATCGATCGGTCGAAACAGCGCTTGCCAGACATACTTGGCCCCAGAGCATGAGTTATGAGGTGTACCTGCAGGGTTCCTATGCAAATGCTACAAATATTCGCGCCGACAGTGACATTGATGTGATATGTGAGTTTACCTCGCAATTCGATTCAAATCTCACACCAATTGATAAGCAGCAGCTTGGTCTAATTGCAGGCACTTACCCGGTGCAGCGTTTCAATAGCGAAGTATTGCATGCACTAGTTGCGCATTTTGGTCGTGGATCCATAACGCGTGGGAACAAGTCCATTAAGATTGGCGCACAGCCAGGGCGTTTGAAAGCGGACGTAATCCCTTGCATTAAGTATTGCCACTACAATGGCTTGAAGCTTGAGGCTGAAGGCGTCAAATTTAGGGGACAAAGTGATGAGCTTGAATATGAGGCATACCCAAAGGCGCACCGCGACAATGGCGCAAATAAAAATTCCCCGTTAAGAACAAATGGATGGTATAAGCCAACTGTGAGGATCTTCAAGAACATGCGCAATCGCGCTTCTGACATAAACGTAACTTTCTTCACGACAAAAATACCATCATACTTTGTTGAATGCTTGCTATTTAATGTGCCTGATGGCCAATTCGGAGCTAGCTACGAGTCTACTGTAATACACGCTATCAATTTCCTTCATCATTCGCTGCAAGGACCTGCGGCACAGAATTTCACATTCCAACACGGCCGTTGGGCATTATTTGGAGATCATCGATATCAGTTGACAGTATCACAAGCTCGCTCGTTTACTTCTGAGCTCATTGAGCTGTGGAATGGTTGGTAGGGCTGATGCAGATACAAGAAGTGTCAGATAATTTTTGTGTGTTGAGTTTAGATGGTGGCGGGTCGAGAGGTTATCTATCGATTCGATATTTGGAGAATCTTGAGACCCATCTGAATAGGAGTACCGGACGCACTGTGTCTCTCGGTGAGCGGTTTGACTTTATTGTCGGTACTTCGACCGGCGGAATAATCGCTCTTGGATTGGCTGTGGGGATTTCTGCAGGGAAGATACGTGAATTACACGAAACTTATCTGCCGAAAATATTTGGCCCAAAAGCAAGGCATCTCCTACCCTGGTGGCGCCCGAAGTATGATAACCGGATACTTCGAGACTTTCTTATTGAGTGTTTTGGGCGCCGGTGTCTCGCTGATTTAAATACAGACGCCTGTATTATTGGTGTTGGGTTGCAAAATGCACAGTCCAGATTATTCAAAACTGACTACTTAGCACGGAATTCAGGCCGTCTCCAGGAGCGGTTGGTGGACGTGGCTCTGTGTACTTCAGCGGCGCCGACATACTTTGCTAGCCATTCATCACAACATTCTTCTTACATTGTTGATGGCGGGCTCTGCGCAAATAACCCTTCTATGATTGCATTGGTGGAAGCACTGCAGTTTGAACGCAAAAGTAAGCGTGGTAGGAATCCAGAGCACAGCTTAAATACGGCGAGCGGTACACGACTCAGAATGCTTTCCGTGGGAACTGGGATACCTCATGCAGTGTCGTATGACTATAGGACACTGATCAATACAGGGGGTAAGGGATGGACTCGGAAATTCTCATCTCCGCCGTTTTTTGAGATAACGATGCAGAGTCAATCAACTCTGGTTCACGATCAGGCACAGTTACTGCTCAAACAAAACTACATGCGCTTCAACCCCAGGCTAAACTTTTCGATGGCTCTGGACGATGTTAGCCAATTGAAAGCGTTAGATAATTTGTCTGACTTAACCGAGGAAGACGTCGAATTCGCTGCTAATCTGGATTAAAGGTGCAGAGTACCAATTTATAGCTGTGGGTGAGGGTGCCCAATCTTACATATCATCAATTTATGCGCACTATATATTTTAGGGACGCCTTGCGGCTAGGGGCAGACATTCGCCACCACTCGAAATGAGTTTATCTTAGTGAAAAGCAAATAAATAATTTGGGTCCAGATTACGGGTTCTCCATAAACTTCATGTGTCTCAATACGGATGCCGCCCCGCAACGATCCACGGCAAATATACCGTCAGAACCAGTAATTCAAATCGGCCTGCGTTTATCGACCAGCAGCACTGCTTTGGCGGGAGACCAGTCTCAGCCAAGCTCCCAAATGGAAGGCACTCATCAGTAAGTACATCAAGCACATTCCGCTGAGTGGCAATTCGCTTCCAGGAGACGGGCAGAGCATATCCGGCATGCTACCTCCATAAATCCCCGTCATTAAGGCCATGAGTGCAAAGGTCGGCGCAGCCGCGAGGGACAGCAGACGATCCGCGCTGATATGAGGCCGAGCTCGAAACGATGTGGGTTCAGAGTTAATCAACTCGGGCCCGCTGGCAATCATTTCGGGGTTGCTGCCGTTTCCCCATTGACCGCTATGCGCGGTTAACCATTCTTCGTGCGCTGCAATCTGATGCCTCATAATATAACCTCCTATTTAAGGTTCCAGTCGCTGTAGTGCAGGAACGAAGTCAGCGGCTGCCAGTGCCCAGATCGTCCGAATATCCGGCCTTCAGGCGAGACCACTGAGGGGTAGGGCGTCCGTCGATGCGGAAGGTCTGCTTGCCTTTGAAATGTTGTGGCCAGCCAGCCGGCGAATCCTCCCACGGCTCCTGCCGCCCGTAGACGGTCAAGTCGAGCAGACCGTAGCTTATGTCCATCGCCTCGCCGCCGCGGCCCGTCGTCCAGTACGTCTCATAGACTTTGGATCCTTGTCGCAGGTAGCAAACGAGGTGGAACATGCCCGCACGGCCTCCATCCAGGAGAGTATCGAGCGAGTCCCTGGCCGAGTACCAAGGCATCTCCCAGCCCATGAAGTCGCGGTACCGGGCGCTCTCTTCATACGGGCCTTGGCACAACACGGCGTAGGTGGCGTCGCGGGAATGGATATAGGATAGCTCGCGAACCTGCGATGTTAACCAAGTGCAGCCCTCGCACTGTTCCGGCGCAGGGTGGCCGGTGTGCCACATAAAGTAGTAGGCGATCAGTATCCGGCGGCGCTCAAACGCATCCAGCAGTGTCACTGCCCCATGTGCGCTAATCAGTGGTGTGGTGCCGTCCACCTCGACCATCGGAAGTCGTCGGCGGGCAGCTGCAATGGCGTCGCCTTCCTTTGTATGAGCCTTCTCCCGAATGCGCAGCACGTCCAATTCGGCCTGAAAAATGCTCCGATCGACTAATTTCGGAGCTCCAAGTTCATTGCTGACGGCGTCTTTCATGGTTTTTTCCTTTGCGGCAATAACTCTGCTTGAAGAAGCCGCAGTCATGTGCAGGGTCATTCCTTCTCATCTTCGTCGCGCCTCCGGGCGGCGGCTTCCTGGGGGTCGGTGATGATGTCGACCCACTTCGGATCCGGCGCGGTCTCGGCGTCGTAGTTGTCGTGCCAGTTCCACCACTTGTACGGCGGGGACTGGGGATAACCCTCAGGCGAATCTTCCCAGGTCTCCTGACGCCCGAGTGGCGTGATATCGAGGTAACTCCAGGTGGTTCCCATCGCCTCGTCGGCACGGTTGTTGATGAAGTACGTGCGGAAAACTCGCTCGCCGTCGCGGAAGAACACGTTGTGGCCGTGCCAACCGTTAACGCCGAAGTCAGTGTCGAAGCTGTCGGTAATGGTGTACCAAGGCATCTCCCAACCCATGCGTGCTTTCAAACGGGCGATGTCCGCCTGCGGCGCGCGTGAGGCGTAGGCAAGCGTGGTGTCGCGCGCGTTCAGATGCGCGAGGTGGGCGACCTGATCGGCGCCCAGGGAGCAGCCGCGGCAGGCGTGCTCAGGCCAGCCGAACACCCCGGGCTCGAAAAAGGCGCGGTAGACGATCAACTGCCGGCGGCTTTCGAACAAGTCGAGCAGGTTTATCTTACCTTTAGGGCTGTCGAACTCGTAGTTCTTTTCCACCATCATCCACGGCATCCGTCGACGTTCGGCGGCGAGCGCATCACGGGAGCGGGTCAATGCCTTTTCCTTCACAAGCAGCTGCTGACGTGCGGCCTCCCACGCCTCAGGCGACACTATTGGAGGTGTATTCATGCGGAGTTGCCCTTTCTCGTCTTCTTTATCTTTTTCCTTGCTCGTTGTCATGATGTGTTTTGTCATAGCCGTATTCTCCTGTTTCGTAGCTGTCTGCAATTCAATGCTTGCTGATCACGAGATAAATTTAACTCCAAATATCTACACACGGTGAGTAACAAGTATGTTGGGCCTCAGATCGGTGGTTGACGCCTAAAGTTGCAGGCAAACTTTGCCAAAGTGCTTTTGGGATTCGAAGTACTTGAACGCCGCGACAATTTCTTGGAGTGGAAACTGGCGGTCAATAACTGGCTTCAAACGATTCGAGGTTATGGCCCGGATCATGTCCTCTTGATTGGCTCTGCTGCCAACCATGATCGCACTGGTGCGGATCTGACTAGACAACAGTGCTCCGATCGACAGTTCTCCTGCAAAACCGGTCAAAACTCCAATCAGGGCGATATGCCCGCCCATCCTGCAGGCTTCAATTGACTGCATTAATGTGCCGGGTCCGCCGACCTCAATGACCTGATCAACTCCACGCCCATCCGTCAGATCCTTTACCTTCTGGCCCCACTTCGGTACAGACTTGTAATTGATGACGTCGTCGGCTCCCAAGCGCTTCAACTTTTCCAGCTTCTCGTCAGAGGACGAAGTAGCGATGACGCGCGCGCCCGCAACTTTGGCGAATTGCAGAGCAAAAATTGATACGCCGCCGGTGCCCAGGATCAACACAGAGTCCCCGGGTTTTACATGGCCGCATTCGACCAAACCTCTCCAGGCGGTCACACCGGCCGTGGGCAGCGTCGCCGCCTCGGCGTGCGTGTAGCCTGCCGGGGCCTTGGTGAAAGCGTGTGCTGGCATGCACACAAATTCGCGGGCATAGCCATCAATACTGTCCCCAGGAATGTCCCGCCGGGTAGCCGGTGTCATATCGCCTTCCAACCAATAGGGCCAAAACGTGCTGACCACGTGGTTTCCGGCCTTGAACCCGTCGACGTTCTCGCCAACCGATATGACCTCCCCGGCGCCGTCGTTCATGGGAATACGGCCGTCGGCACACGGAATCTTTCCCTGCACCACCAATTCGTCGTGGAAATTCAATGAACTGGCCCGGATCCTGACCAGCATTTGACCCGGCCCCGGTTCGGGATGATTTTCATCGACCAATTGGAGATTTTGCAACCCAGCCGGTGCTTTCAGTCTTACCAGTTTCATAACTTTCTCCTCTAATCCAGAGACATCATGGAGACCATGAACCAAGACTAGTGATGACGATGTTCAATTCTGCCCCAGGTTAATCCATCTTTTCATTTACGGCTGGCCTGCCATGGGTATGAACTATCGCTTCTTGCTATCCACAAATAATTGCTACTCTAATGGGATGAGGTTCCTGTGGCGGGAACTGAACCCACGTGAGAGCGCGATATCTCGGCGTCGCCGTATTTACTTGGAAGCCAACCCAGACGCGCAAAGTCACGGATCATGGCGAAGTAACCTGGCGCGTAGCGGATATCAACCCGCGTGCCGTCAGCTTGAGTCTCAAATAAAGTCATGCCGTGATCCGCATGCGGATAGTAGGCCAACGTAAATGGCAACCCGCTTGCTATAAGCGTCTTGATGCGGCGACTCGTCTCCGCACTCGGCGCTTCGTAGTCCTCGCCACCGAGGATCCAAAGCTGCGGGGTCTTATCAGCACGTAGGGTGGGCATCGGGTCGTAGTGGAAGGGCGTATGCCAGTCGAACTTTGGCGCCATGGCGCGGAGCTGCGCGTCGGAATGCTGCTGCAGTACGATCCATGCGTAATCACCATATACTTCTTTGTACCAGGGTGTGCTTCCATACTTAGCCCTTATGGCATCTAACTTCCGGAATCCATGCTTGAAATCGCTTTCCATTACGGTTTCGGCGGCGCGCGCCACCTCGAGTGCTTTGGCAATTATCTCGGGCGAATAGCCTTTTTGCCGCATTTGGAGTTCTACCTCTTCCTGATCCTCTTGAATGACGTTTACCGCCAGCCCGTAACCTACGATGACAAAGTTCACGTGCACACGATTTGCCGCAATAGGCGCGACCCAACCACCCTCGCTACCCCCAAAGAAACCGATACGTCCCAGCCGCGGTCCCGCCAGATGGCGGGCTTCACGCACTGCGGCATCGACGTCGTCTGCCAGCAGACTGAAGTCCTGGGTGTATTGGCCGCCGGATGCGCCGGTCCCGCGCTTGTCGTACACGAACATACCGATCCCTTCAGCGGGCAGCATACGTTGCAGGGCATAAGAAAACGTGGAGTAGGAGCTTATTGCGGAGGCGTGTTCAGAGCCGTGCACGAAGATCAACACCGGCACCTTGTTCGTTCCTGGTGGCATCACAAGTCGACCAGCGAGGGTGACGCCGTGGCCCCTGAAGCGCACGTTCTCCGTGTCGAACGTGAGGCGCCGACCGTGGATACCGTTGAAATTGATTTCCCCGGTCTTGCAGTCCGGGAGGCTGACGGTGATGCCGTCCGTCTGTTGGGTCCAACCCTTGGTGCTGCTCCATGTATCTCCGGTTGTCCTGTGCAGCACGCCCGTTTCGCCGTCGAAGCGCAGCCAGCGGAGTGTGCCACCGTCGGAGGGCGTAATGGCCACGACGCCACCATCGGCCAGCCGGTAGCCGCCGATGTGGCAATCCACGTCTTTGTCGGCAATAGCAATGCATGGTACTGCAAGAAGTACCAGCAGTACGCCGCAAAATCGAACCAGATGTTTCATCATATTCACCGGTTGAAACTGAATTCCATAGGTATACATATTGATTAACTCCGAGTTAAGGGATTATGGGGCGTATCTCACGTCATCCGTGTAGGGGTGCCTGCGCGCGGCAGCTGTATTTGGGGTTGCGACTGGATACGAAGCTCCATCGCCCCACTCCATAGAACCTGGGGACCGAGATGCGAGACGCGATCAAGTTGGTTTTCGATAGTAAGGACGGGATTACCTTCAAGCGGCCCGGCCTCGCTCGCAAAGCGGCTGGTCCCGTAAACGATCAGCAGCTCGGGTTCGCTCTGCTCTCCGGCAAAGAGCAGTATTTCACCCGGACCGGGGCGGCCGCTGGGATTTTCCCGAGGAAGGATAAAGTCCAAGGGCAAAACCCTGGAAAGTGGCGACCACAGCGCTTCTCCGCTCCAGCGAGCATGAATCACTTTTCCAAAATACGGCAGCAATGCCATCAAGCATGCACACGAGCGAGGCGCCAAATCGTACCGAGGCCGTGCCGAGAAGCTCTCGGTTCCGATAGTGACGATTAAAGAATGGAAATCCGAGGACATTGGGTCACTGATGCATTATCTGTGCTTACCGTAGCGCGTGGCTTAGGGCGGCGTATTGGACGGTTTCAAGGTGCGGCTTTCCCTTGGATTACGGTCGTTTTGCCAGAGCTGCCGGCCGGTGGTATGTTGCCCCTTGGATACGAATCTCGCATCAGAATGCGGGGAGCAAGATGCTACACAGGTTCAGTGGGGCCAATGTCAGGAGAACCATCGATAGAAGCCGTGCCTGCGTGCCGGAGCACGCTCATGATTGGCCGCTGCTCTCCCTATTCGTCATCGGCGCTTATTCGAATCAGACCGACATTGGAACAGAGTTTATTTCCGGACCCTCGGCCGTCCTCTATGCCGCCGGTGCGGCACACCGCAACACTGCAGGGCCCGAAGGGTTCGAACAGATCGAGATTGAATTCGACCCAGCCTGGCTTCGGTGCCTGCGGCTTCCTGATGGCCCGGTCTCGCGATGGATAGGTGGCCGCGATGGCGCCGAAGCTCAGTCGCTCGCCAGTGCTTGCAGCCAGGGCATAACCGAGAAGCGACTTCTCGCGGCACTTCGGCGATTCTTACAAATAGCACCCTTCGAATCCCGGGCGAGACGTCCTGATTGGCTTAACGATATAACCCGGCATCTCAGGGACGATCCGACCCGAAGAATCTGCGAACTTGCGTGCGACGCTGGATTGCACCCATCCTGGCTGGGCACAGCTTACCGAAATGCTGTAGGCGAGGGACTTTTGAATACCGCAGCGCGGTTCCGCGTTGAGCGCGCGGCCCGATTGTTGCGTGAAACTGACTTACTACTTGCATGGATCGCGACAGAAGCGGGTTTCTGCGATCAAAGCCACATGAACCGGACCTTTAAGCGCGTGCTTGGGCGTACGCCATCGGCTGTTAGGCTGGACAGAAGCTATATGAGACAAACCCACGGTTAAGAGCCGTCAGCCGCGGTCCTGCAGACTTTGCGAAGTCCAGATGATCTTGAGGATGGCGTCCAAGCGCGAGCTTGGCCTGTAGTGGTTACAAGCTTTCTCGAATGCAGACAGTCACCATACGCAGGTATGGGTCGGTTTCTGACTGAGGCGAATTTCGGCCAGAACCAGTCGGTCGACACTTCCGTCAAGCTGCCGCTGGAGGCTTGCGTTGTCCCGTCCGCGTGTCCGCGACACCAAGTCTAAGAAGTTTTGAGTGAGATTTTTCAGAAAATGACTCACTCATCGCCAATTATCATGTGGCTTATCGACTATATTTTATCCGGACGCCGTATTTCGAATAGGGCTCTCTCGTGCGGCTTACATCGTGGCCAGCGCATGACGTCCGTTGCGCAACGAGGCTGTTTGCAGAGACGCAGTCTGTTCCTCGTGCCGTTCGGCGTCGTGCATGAGACCATCCACTTCAACCAGATATCCCAGCCCGAGGACAACGCGACCCTGCTGCAGAACGCGCTGGCCAATTGCACGTCGACGGGAGTGATTTTCCCGAATTTGGGACCAGAGCCTCCTCCAGTTCCAAATTTGGGACTAGGGAATTGGTGTGCGTACGGAGAAATCTAGCTTTATCTTTCTACAATCAAACGTTTACATCACTTAAGCCTTCTTGGCATGTAACTTGCTGCATCTGGGGTAACCCATAGTGAGATGCGCCCATGCCAGATGTCGCCATCCCCCTGGAAATCCGTCGCCGTCGCAGGCTTAAGCGCTACGCCTATGTGGCTGCGGTAGGCGTGGTCCTTCTTGCTCTGGTGATCTGGGCACTCACGCGCGCACCGGCCGAGCCTAGCGTGCAGCGCTCTGATTTATGGATCGCGACGGTGCAGCAGGGGCCTTTGCCCATCATCGTAAGCACCACGGGTACCTTCAAACCGGTAGTGGAGCGCTGGATCACGGCCGCTGCTCCGGGCGTTGTCGAGACCGTGAATGTGCAGGCAGGCGACCAAGTAAAGCCCAACTCGGTGCTCGCCATATTATCCAATCCCTCGATTGAATCCGCACTGGTGCAGGGGCGCGCGGATGTGGCGAATGCGGAAGCGAATCGGGCATCCCAGAAAGCGCAGCTGACAAATCAACTTCTCGATCTTGAGGCCTCACTGGATGCTGCTGAGGTCAATGCCAAGACTGCTGCGCTTAAGGATGAGGCCGAGCAGTCCCTGTTTAGCCAGCATATCGTGTCGCGGCTTGATTTCGCCAGCACGCAGCTGGAGGCCGAAGAATTGGCGAAACTGGTCACGCTGACACAGCAGCGTGTCGATGCATTTCATCAAAGCATGGCGGCCCAAGACCGCGCGTCGAATGCCCAAGTCGCTGCGCTCAAAGCGGTGCTCAGTGATCGCCAACAACAAGTGAGTGCCTTACGCGTGACTGCCAATCTCGAGGGGGTGGTTCAAGATGTAGCCATACAGTCAGGCCAGACCCTCGCGCTCGGCGGCAACATTGCGCGTGTTGCGAGCCTCAAGTCACTCAAGGTCACGCTGCAGGTGCCTGCTAGCCAGGCCAGCGAAGTGGCCACCGGCCAGCCAGTGACGCTGGAATTGGCGAGCACCGATACGCAGGATCTTACCGGCCACGTCACACGTGTCTCGCCCACGGTCAGCAACGACAACGTAGATGTGGACGTCATGCCGGATGGTATGTTGCCCTCCGACGTTCGTCCGAATCTCGCCGTGACGGGGCAGATCCACATCGCTAACATCGCAAAGACCCTATATATCCAGCGTCCCGCTTACGCCAACCCCAACAGCACCATGACGCTGTATCGGCTGAGCGAGGGTAGCAACACCGCGGTTCCGGTCTCGGTTCATTTCGGTGCCGCCTCCGACCGCTACATCCAGGTGTTGAGCGGGTTGACGCCCCGAGAACAGGTTATCGTCTCCGACACTTCTGGGTTTGCCGGCGCAAAGCAGGTGAACGTGCGATGAAGATGCAAACCCTGTCTCATCTACTACTTATGCTAGCAGCCATTACTGCAATTCCTTCAGCGCATGGCACCAGCCTATTGCAAGTGTGGCAACTGGCAAAACTTCACGCGCCCGCACTCGTACAGGCCGAGGCCACGCTCAGCGAAGCGCAGGCCGCACACTCAGCCGCCCTCGCTAACCTAATGCCATCCCTGAATTTGAACGCCAGCCGCGTTGTCGATAACCAGTCATCCAGCGGACCGGAGTTTTATGGAAGCAGCATCGTGCCGGTGACCCAGGCCTCGAATGCCCGCACTAATGGTTGGGATCTGGAGCTTGATCAACCGCTGTTCAACTGGCAGGCGATCCAGAATCTCTCGGCCGCCGATTATAGTGAAGCGGCCGGCGTCGCAACGGCGGAGGCTGCACGCCAGACGCTCATGGCGACGCTGACTCAGGATTACCTGGCGGTGCTGAATGCTCAGGCACAATTGGACGCCACACGCGAAGCGGAGCATGGGTTCGACGTGCAGGCCACCCAGGCGGCCGCGCGTTACCAAGCGGGTCTGAGCGGTATCATCGGGACCGACGAGACCCAAGCAGCGCTGGCTCAGGCCCAAGCGGAAACCTTGGCCGCGGAACAATCATTGCGACAGGCCCATCGAACGCTGGATACCGACACCGGCGTGCCCGTACCCGGCCCCTTTCCAGAATTGCCGGCGACGGCGGCTCTGCACCTGCCACCAACCATAAGTAACGCCGCATGGTTAAGGCAGGCGCTGGCGCAAAATCCCACGCTGGCGGCCGCTCGTTTGAATCAGAATTCCGCCGGGCATGCCCTGTCGGCGGCCCAGAGCGGGTATCTGCCAGCAGTCTCCTTGGTGTTGAGCCATCAGCGTAATTTCGTGGTGGGCAACCAGGATTTTTCGGTTCCAGGCTCCATTCTCACCAGTCCCGCCAATCAGGATTCCAGCCAAAACCTGATCGGCGTGCAACTCAGCTGGGCGATTTTTTCGGGCGGCGCTACCTCCGCGGCCAGCCAGACAGCCGAAGCTCAGGAAGAGTCAGCGGATGCGACGACGCGCACGACCGAGCTGACCGTACGTAGTCAGGTTAATAACGCGCTGGATGGTCTTGAAAGCGCCAACAAGCGCGTCCAGCAACTGCGAACCGGGGTGACGTCCGCACAGGCGGCGGTCAACGCCACCGCAGCGGCGGTCGCGAAGGGGTTGAACTCGGAGCAGGATCTGGTAATTGCACGTCAGACGCTGCTCTCGCTCAAAACTGCCTACGCGCAAGCCGTAGTAGATCTCATGACTAACCGTGTCGCGCTTGCCCAGGCGCTCGGTACGCTTTCACCCGCGTTGTTGTCGGACCTGAGCAAGCGACTCGAATCCAATCAGCCTTATCAAGGTTCCAATGACACCAATATAAATGGAGAGCCTGTGCCATGAACGCCAACGCCGTCATCGAGATCAAAGACCTAACCAAGGTTTACCAGACTGACGAAGTGGAAACCCATGCGCTGTCTGGGATCAACCTGAGCGTTAAGAGTGGCGAATACGTGGCCATCATGGGGCCTTCCGGCTGCGGCAAGACCACGCTCATGTCCATACTGGGATTGCTGGATACGCCGACGTCGGGACGCTATCAATTGGCTGGCAACGAAGTGTCTGAAATCGACGCCGCCGCGCGTGCGAAATTCCGCAACCGCAATATCGGCTTCGTGTTCCAGTCCTTCAACCTCATCGGCGACCTCAACGTGTTCGAAAATGTAGAACTGCCACTGGTATATCGCGGCCGCGTGAGTCGCGCCGAGCGCCGCGACAAGGTGCAGGTGGCGCTCGAAAGCGTCGGCATGTCACATCGCGTGCGTCATTATCCCGCGCAGTTGTCGGGTGGCCAGCAGCAGCGCGTGGCCGCCGCGCGCGCGTTGGTGGGCGATCCGGCCATCCTGCTGGCGGATGAGCCTACCGGCAACCTGGATTCCACCAACGGTGAGATGGTCATGGAGCTGCTCGCGGCGCTCAACGCCAAGGGTGCGACCATCGTCATGGTGACCCACGACCCGCGCTACGCAGCACACGCCAAGCGCATAGTGCGGCTGTTCGACGGCCAGATCGTGTCCGAGAACGACAAGGCCGACAATGCTGGAGTCGTGCTTCACAAGCTGGAAAAAGTGTCGAAATTTTAATCATCGGGACACCGCTGTCATGGAAATCTTCGCTCATCGCCTGACCGCACTCGTCCGCACGCTGGCGCGCAAACCCGGCTTCGCGGTCGCCGTGATCCTGACGCTTACCATCGGCATCGGCGCCAACACCGCGACCTTGAGTCTGCTCTACGGCTATCTGCTCGCGCCTTTACCGTATCCCAACGCCGGGCAGTTGGTACAGGTATCGCTGAGCGCCAAAACCATGGTCATGGACGGCTCGGTGTCATCGCCGTTGTATTTTGACATGCTGTCGCAGAGCACGGCACTCGGCAATGCCGGGATATACAGCTACGAGGATCTCAACTTGGCGATTGCGGAACAGGTGGTGCACGTGCGCGGCGTGTCCGCCACATCTTCCCTGTTTGCGACCTTGGGAATGCGTCCGCTCATAGGGCGAGTGTTCGCACCGCCCGCGAACCAACCGGGTGCCGCTAGCGAGATCGTGCTGAGCTACCGGCTGTGGTCGCAACTGTTCAACCGCAATCCTGCGGTGCTCGGCCGCACCGTGCGGCTAAACGACAACGCCTACACCGTGATCGGCGTTATGCCACAGAGCTTTCAGTTCCCCAATCCCGAGATCGATGTGTGGATTCCCGAGATCATCACGGCCGATGACCACAATCCCCAGCGTTTAGGGAACTTCAATAAACAGATGATCGCGCGACTCAAACCCATCGCAACACCGGCCATTTTTAATACCCAGGCACAAACGGTCCTGGAAAATGCGATTGCCCATTATCCCGCTCCCGCGGCCATCCCACTGTACAAAAAGGTTGGCTTCGGAATTACCGCGACGCCGCTACGCGTCGCGCTCGTCGGCGACCTGAGCCAACGATTGATCCTGGTGCAACTGGCGACCGGATTGTTGCTGCTGCTGGTGTGGTTCAACCTCGCCAACCTATTCATTGCCCGCGCTCTTTCGCGGCGCGGTG
Source organism: Gammaproteobacteria bacterium (assembly GCA_049591455.1). Lineage (GTDB taxonomy): Bacteria > Pseudomonadota > Gammaproteobacteria > Natronospirales > REEB76 > REEB76. The sequence goes on along the minus strand of JBAWFA010000004.1, from coordinate 160,338 downwards.
AGTTGATTCTGCGGCGCGTGTTGGGCGCCGACACCCGCACGCTCTTTCGCCAACTGTTCTCGGAGAGCCTGGTGCTGTGTGTGGCCGGCGCCATCGTCGGTCTGATTTTTGGGGAAGTGTTGCTGCGGATATTGCTGCATACTGGCTTTGGCGCCTCCGCACTCGCGTTCCCGGTGCATGAGTGGGGCATATCCGCCGGCATCGCCTTGGTGCTCGCGATCCTCTCAGCGCTGGTGTTCTCGTTCGCCGGCCTGTATTTCATCCGCCGTCAAGATCTGGCCCAAGCGTTGAGAGAAGGCGACGCGCGCAGCTCCGGCGGGGCTGGCGAACACCGCATCCGCGCGGTTCTCGTTATTACCCAACTGGTGCTTGCCTGCATCCTTACCGGCATCGGCGCCATGCTGGTCCACAGCCTGATGAAGCTCAACACCGTCAAGCTCGGCTTTCAGCCTGAACATGTGATCACCTTCCAGATCAACTTGCCCGTGAACACCGACAACAATGCCACTGCATTGTCGAATATCGGCCCTGAACTTTCACAGTTGCGCGCTGCACTCGCTCAGGTCCCCGGCGTGAACGCGGCCACCATTACCAGCGATGTGCCATTTGCCGGGACCGCGGATTGGGAATCGGTATTTCCATATCCCTGGGATAGGAAACATTCAGCTAACGTTGCTGCAATCACTACGGACACAGATTACTTCCAAGCTCTCGCCGTTCCGTTGCTGTCGGGACGCAGTTTCACACCGCAGGATGCCGCTGCGCCCTCGGCGGCGTCTTTCGCCGCGCCGCAGGGTGCCAACCCCCAAACAGGAGTCGCGATCATTGACGTCAAGGCCGCCGAGCAGATGTTCGGCACGACCACCGTCGTGGGCCGCGAGTTCAATTTGGACGCACCGAACAGGACCCGCGTCGGCTTTCTGTACAAGGTAATCGGCGTCGCGGGCGTCACGCATCGCGAACAAGTGGGGCAAGCGCCGCGCCGTGGGGCGATTTACCTGGATCGCAGTCAGATGTTAAGCATGAAAGGTTACTCATTTGCACCATCATCCTGGTACGTGGCGGTGCGCACGCCGCTGTCGACTGCCGCAATTCTGCCGGCCTTGAGCCAAGCCGTGGCCCGCGCCGTGCCCGGCGTACCCATTTACGATGTACGTAGCATGGATCAACGCCTATCGGCGCAACTTTCCCCGCGCCGCGGCCTCATGACCCTGATCCTGATGTTCGCAGCCGGTGCGCTGCTGCTCGCGGCGGTGGGCCTCTACGCGGTGCAAAGCTACAGCATCAGCCAGCGACTGCGTGAGTTCGGCATCCGCGCGGCCCTGGGCGCGGACCGCAGTAAGTTGCTTGGCTTGGTGATGCGCGAGATCGCGAAGCTCCTGGTGATCGGCCTCGTCCTCGGACTCATTGGCGCGGTATTGCTCAGCCATGTATTCAGCGCGGCGCTCTATGACGTGAACTTCGCCGACCCGGTGTCGCTATTCCTGGTATTTGTGATTCTGAGCTTTACTGCACTCGCCGCCGGCTGGATTCCGGCATGGCGCGCGAGCCGCGTTTCACCGGCGACGGCATTGAGGCTGGAATAACACTTTGGCTCGAAATTAACTCTTGAAGATAAGGATGCCATGAAACTTCTTGATGCGATCTCGGGATTGAAGACGGACTGGCGCCATGCCCTGCACGGCCGGCGCCTCTCGTTCAAGTTGGGAGTGATCGCAACTCTGGCGATTGCGGTGGCCGCCAATATCGCGGTGCTCGGAAACTTGGGCGTGCTCTTCGGCCCCGTGGTGCCGGGCGCCACGCATCAGCACTTGATCGAACCTTATCTCCAGCCGATGGAATTCAAGGCCTTGCCACCCTCGGCTATGGGCGTCTCCCGGCCGGTGTACGACGGGCTCGCGTCCACGCTCAAAGGCCGCGCCGAAACCGCGTTGTACTGGTCGCTCAGCGGCACGCTGAGTATCAACAACGGCAACCCTCGGCAAATAGCTTATGTGAGGGCGACGCCGTCGCTTGCCCAGGTACTCGGCATACAGGTCATGGCGGGCCGCATGTTGAACTCCGCTGATTCCCTTCCGGGGGCAGCATCAGTCATCGTGATTTCAGAGAATCTGGCGCGCTCACAATTTGGCAGCGCCGGCGCGGCCATCGGCCGGATTCTGACGCTCAACGGAGAGACCACTGAAGTCGTCGGCGTGTTACCGGCAGCTGTTACCTTCCCGTCCGGCAGTCTGAGTGAGGAGCAGGTCACGCAAGCCTGGTTGCCGCTCCCGCCCGAGCAGACTGGTCTGCTCGACAGTATCCAGTTCAACATGCACGCGCTAGTATACCCGCTCGTTCCGCTCGCCCCCGGAACGCTGCGCGGTGCACTGGAGAGTACCTACCAGGAATCGCTGTCGCGTTACATCCCCGGCATGCGCCATTATCTTGTCTCCACCGATATGCACGCGCGAATGGCAACGTTGGCGGAACGCGAATACGGCCCCGTGCTCACGCGTCTGCAGGTACTTGGAATCGCCGCGGTGTTGCTGCTGCTGCTGGTATTCGCCAATCTCGCTGGCCTTGCGACTGCCGATGCGCTCGCGCGGCGCCAGGAGTTCGCGACACGCATGGCCCTGGGCGCAAGACCGCTGCGGCTGTTCGCCGGGCGGCTACGCGAATTGCTTGCTCTGGGTCTCATCGGCGGGATTTTCGGTATCGGGCTGGGGTGGCTCGGCAGCCGCGCCTTGAGCGCACTGGTGGGCCAGACCGGTCAATCCGCTGTATTCTCCGCGCCGGTGTTGCTCGCGACGCTCGCCGCGGTCGTAATCATCGCCCTTTTGCTCTCACTCGCGGGCCTGCGGCGTCTGCGCGCTCCCGGCGCTGCGGCCGCGGATCTCACCGTCACCAGCCACAGCACCGGCGGGCCGCGCCTGGTGCGCACGCTGCGTGCGCTGGTGGTGCTGCAACTCGCAGCGAGCCTGATCCTGCTGCTAACCGCTGCGCATTTGCAGTCCAATGTCTTCGGGCTGAAGCATCAAGACCTCGGCTTTATCCCGGCGCAACGCAGCTTCTTCAGCGTCATGTTGCCGGGCGGCGAGGGCGATCAAACCGAGGCTCAATACCAAGCCTACGTCAAGCAGGTCAAGGTGTTTGACCAAGAGCTGCTGGAGCGCGTGGGCGCAACGGCCGGTGTGCGACAGGTGTCCGCGCTTTCCGCGATACCGTTTGCCAACAGTGCGGAAACCACTAATGTGCGCAGTGCACCGGGGTTGAAATCGCAGCTCATCAACCTTCAAATCGTGTCGCGCGGTATCATCCCGACGCTGGGATTGCAGGTGCTGGCGGGCAATCCCGCCGCAATATTTTTGCCCGGCTCCGCACCCGGAGTGCTCCTGGATGAGAACGCGGTGTCATATCTGTGGCCGGGCACATCAACAGCGCAAGCCATCGGCCGGGAGGTGTATATGGACGGAAAGCCGTGGCGGGTAGCGGCCCTAATCAAGCCTATACGCATGCAGCCTTATGGCTCGATTGGTGCAAGTATTTTCATTCCGCAGTCGAAATCAGATTACCTTTCCGGGAGCGTGCAAAGTTTTGTGGTGCACAGCGCATTACCACTGCAGGCTTTGCGCTCGACACTGACACGCATTGCGCACCTGATCAATGCGCAAGCGCAGATCACTGCGTTCCGCTCTGTAGATGAACTCATCGCGCAAGCCTACTCTGGGCGCAACCGGCTGTCGCAAGTCTTCGGCCTGGTGGCGCTGGTAACGCTGGTGATCGCGGCGGTGGGGTTGTTCGCGCTGCTCGCGTATCGCGCGCTCGTGCGCAGGCCTGAATTCGCGATCCGTGGCGCCCTGGGCGCCACCCCCACTCGGCTATTTACTTATGTGCTCGTCGAAGCTGCGGTGCTGTGGATTATCAGCTGCATAGTCGGATTGCCGCTCGCGTACCTGCTCTCGGTCGAACTCGCGGTGCACCTGCCGGCACTCGGTACGCTCGCGCCCTGGATCGCGGCCGCCGTGGCCATCGCATTGGGCGTCGCGGCGCTGGTCGCCGCCTTGGTACCCGCACTGCGGGTGTCACGTACCGAACTTACCCAGAGCCTGAAGCAGTAACCCCGCAGGTGGGCGTGGCGCGTAGCCCACGGCATAATGGTGCCATGCCTAAACCGTTGATTCTCGTAGCCGACGACCAGGCCGATGTGCGCCAGGCGCTCGCGCTGTTGCTGAAAGACTCCGGCTATGAAGTAACGACTGCGGCGAGCCCGGCAGAAGTACTGAGCGCACTCCGCCAATCACGGCCCGATCTCGCGCTGCTGGATCTCAATTACCAGCGCGACACCACGTCCGGCAGCGAAGGACTCGTGCTACTCAAGAAAATCCGAGCGCAGGACAGCGAGTTGCCCGTTGTCATTCTCACCGGCTGGGCCACGGTGGAACTGGCAGTCGAGGCGATGCGTCTCGGCGCGCAGGATTTTCTGGAAAAGCCCTGGGAAAACACGCGTGTGCGTTCGCTGGTGGCGAATCAACTCACACTTGCCAGTACTCGCGCACAGTTTCGGCGGCTTGCCGAGATGCAGCGCACAGCGGATGCCGATGAGGATCTGGTGTATCGCTCGCGTGCGATGCAGGAAATCATAGCCGTGGCCGCACGGGTCGCTGAATCGGACGTGCCGGTGCTGCTCACCGGCGAAAGCGGTACCGGCAAGGGCATGCTGGCGCGCTGGATTCACAAACATTCGCGCCGCAAGGACAAGCTGTTCGTGGCTCTAAACCTCGGCGGGCTGGCGGAAAGCCTGTTCGAGAGCGAACTCTTCGGCCACATCAAGGGCGCATTCACCGACGCGCGTGCAGACCGCGTAGGGCGTTTCGAGATGGCGGACGGCGGCACGCTGTTTCTGGACGAGATCAGCAACATCACCTCAGCCCAGCAGGCGCGGCTGCTGCATGTGCTGGAGGAAGGCCGCTTCGAGCGCGTAGGCGAGACCGTCTCGCGGTCGAGCGACGCGCGCATTCTCGCCGCGACCAACGCCGACCTCCATGCGCTCATCCGCGAAGGTCGGTTCCGCGAGGACCTGTACTTTCGCCTGAACACCATCGAAATCACGCTGCCGTCTTTGCGAGCGCGGCGCGAGGACATCGCGCCGCTTGCGGCCTATTACCTCAGTCGCTATGCGCGCGAGCACGGACGCGCGGCGTTGGAACTCGGTGCGCCGGCGCGCCAAGTGCTGGAAAACTACGACTGGCCCGGAAACGTGCGCGAGCTGGCGCATGTTATGGAGCGTGCTGTGCTGCTCGCCAAGAACAATCAGGTCGGTGTGGCGGACCTGCGGCTCGCAGTCGGCGAAACGGCCGAGCGTCTGGATGCGCTGACGCTGGAGCAGGCGGAGCGTTATGTGATCCGCCGCGCGCTCGAAAGCTGCGGCGGCGACGTGGCCACTGCGGCCGCGAGACTCGGTGTGAGCCGCAGTGCGCTCTACCGTCGCATGGAAAAGCTGCGCGAATGAAACTGGGCGCACCGGCGTCCTGGAGTGCATGGGCACTGGGCATCCTGGGTGCGTTGCCAATGCTGGCACTCGCCATCGTGCTCTTGATTGGAACGGGGATCTCCCAGGAGTTGCGCTGGGCGTGGTTGGCGCTCGCGGTAATCTGGCTGCTGGCATGGACAGGATTCGGGATTTCCCGGCACAAGCGCCGTCTGCAACTGCTTTCCAGTCTGTTGCAATCCCTGCGCGAAGGCGATTACAGCCTGCGCGCGCGGCTCAAAGGCGAATCCTTCAGGGAAGTCTGGGGCGAATTCAACGCGCTGGCCGCGCAGCTCGGTGGCGAACAGCGTGTTGGGATCGAAACCAACGCGCTGTTTTCGCAATTGCTGGCGGCACTGGATTTCGCCGTGCTGGTAATTAACGAGCGCGACCGCCTTGTGGACCTCAACCCGGCCGCGGAAAAACTACTGGGTGAAGTCTCCACCGCTCTGATTGGGCGCACGGCGAACGAGCTTGCGCTATCAGACTGGCTGAGTCGTGCCTCGCCGTTCACAGACAGTCGTGAATTCCCGGGTGGCAGCGGCCCATGGGAAGTGCGTGGCCTCACTTTCCGGCGCGGCGGTCACCCGCACCGACTGCTGGTGGTTACTGATGTGAGCCACACACTGCGCGAGGAGGAGCGGCGTACCTGGCGGCGGCTCATCCGGGTGCTCGGCCATGAGATCAACAATTCGCTCGGCCCGATCCAGTCCACCGCCAATCTGTTGAAAGAACACGCGGCCACTACCGACCCCGCCATGAAGGAAGGCTTGGAACTGATCGAACGCCGCAGTCAGGTGCTAGGCGCGTTCATCCGCCGCTACGCGGAGCTAGTGCGGCTGCCACCTCCGAACCTGGAGACGGTGGAACTGCAAGTCCTGATCAAACATGTGGTCTCGATCGAAACGCGGATTGAAGTGCAGGTGGAATCTGATGCGCGTCTCACCGCGCGCGCCGATCCGACCCAGCTTGAGCAGGCTCTCATCAACCTGCTGCGCAACTCTGCGGACGCGGCACTGGAAACCGGCGGTGGTGTGCGCGTCCGCTGGCGCGCGAACGGTCGCTACATCCTCATTGAAGTGGAAGACGACGGCCCAGGTATAACCCACGCCGAAAACCTGTTTGTGCCGTTCTTCACCACCAAACCCGGTGGCAGCGGCATCGGCCTAGTACTGGCGCGCCAGATCATCGAGGCCCACGGTGGCAACCTGCAGCTCGGCAACCGCGAGGACGCTCGCGGCACGCTCACCCGCGTGCGCCTGCCGGCATAAAGCGCATGATCTTTGATCCATGACGGATATAATCATGTGCCTTAGTGGCATCCGATGACATCCAGTGCCATATTTGGCAGATGCGTTGAAAGAAGGAAGGCGGGATTCACTCGCAAATGCACAATAATTCAAAAAAACCTGGCTATAGATGTTGACAATAACCACCGCGGACACGCGGACAGCACACCGTTATTTCTTCTTCTTACACTTCCCATCGGTGAACTTCTGGTCCGTCTTGTCGCAGACGCATGCGTTGCTGGCTGCCTTCCACTTCGCGTCGCTCGGACAAACGATTTGGCCCCATCGGACTCCGGCGTTCCCGGGGTTCAGGACGGGGAGCGAGATGATGAGATGTCGGGTGCTGGTATTATCGTCGGTGAACATTGCGACGAGCGGATCGTTATTTGTCGACACCGATTTGATTTTGTCTTTTTCTGAGACACCGTTGCCCTTGACCACCAAGGTGCTACCCGTCATCGTCACCGGCGAAAAATCGGGCCACTCTTCCGATTTGACGTATTCATCCGTGTCGTCTTCGATAATGAAATCTGCCCAAAAGCCAAGCTTGCCGTTCACCAGGTCTTCCGGCTTGAGCGCATAGGACGTGCACTCCGAGCTGCTGGCCTCATCGCATTCCCAGATCAAGCCCTGGGTTTCGTCCATCATGTAGGTGCACGCATATCCGCCCGAGAGATTCAAGTTTCCATGGGCGTCGCAATACCACTCCTCGTCGTAGATGGTGTCGCCTGTGTTCGGTGTGAATCGTGCTCCTGCCGTATCGTCTCCCTTGGTTGTCGTGGGGTTGAAATTCTGGTGGTGAATGCCGAAGGAGGCGCCTGACGGTCCCACATTGACGTCGACGATGGCTTGGAGAACGTTATCGAGCCCGTTCCATATTGTCATCGCGGCGGTGGGGCCGGGGAATACTTTAGGGACATTGAAGGTGACCGCATTCCACACGTAACTTTCGGTCTTGGTGGATGTCGCTTTCTTATTGTACGAACCCTGGAGGACAGCCCCGGTCCAGCCGGACGACGGACTCTTGTAGACCTTCGCGTTTATCTCGGGCACAGGCATCTGGTCGGACCGTTGAGGTAGATCAGGATGCCGGTGCGACCTCGGGCGCGGCATTGGGACCGTCGACGCAGATCGATCAGCGCGACGGAGCTTGTGCGCAGGTATCCTTGCCGCTTCTAGCCACCTCATGTATCCGTCTGGATCTAGCGTCGGATCGGGGCGCAGTCCGTAGCCCGCCTTTAGCAGTTCTTCCTGGGTAAGTCTGAGCGGATCGCCGGCCAGTGCCGGCCGAGCCGCCAGGGTCGCGCGCGACGCGTCGAACGGGCGTGGTGCAAAAGTCTCGTTCGACCGAAGATCAACAGTATAGGTTTTGGTGCTTCCCTTGGAATCGGTGCAATCGAGTACCAGCCGGCTGACGCTGTTCGTTGCCGTTGGACGCAGGACGAGAAAGCGGGCCACGCCATCCTCGTCGGCGCTAACGGGAATGGACTCCTTCGGATCCAGGTTCCCCTCGGGATGAAGGACGCAGTCGCTGCCTGCGGGAACAGGGATTGAAGCCGGCTCGAATTCAGCGTAACCATTCGACCCTACAACCGGCGCCGTCTTTTCGGCAGCGGGGGGCGCGCCCGACAATGCGAAGGCCGAGACCGCAAGCGCGAAACCAAGCAATGCCAGATTTGTCGTCATCCTCATGGAAATCCCCTTCCAATTGACATTTCCCTGCTCATTGTCTTCGGATCTGATGGCGTCAGGTGCTTGCCGAAGTCCGAAGTCGATTACTCCTCATAAAGATCTTCTCCCTAGGCAAGTAACCCACTGGCCGCAAGGACTTCTTGTATTGGGGTAGCGGGTGTCACGGTAAGTATGGCCCTTGTTGGGTAATTCGCAAGGGCGCCAAACTATGATTATGTTATTGGAAGCAGCGACAGTGGAGTGGCGTGCGGACAGGACACTAACAATGTTCACATAACATCAAATTTATGCACTATCACATTTTTATGTAAATTGAGTGTCACGGTCACCTGTCCTAGGTAATTATATTTCCCCGGATGAAAGTGCTCATGAATTCGTTTTTGTGCATGGTCATTATGTTACCCACACTTAGCATTATGACACGTGGATAGTACGCCCATCTGCATTCGCTAGTGGGCTGGCGAGTATAGAATGCGCATTTGATTTCGTGTATACAATGTGTGTCGAGGCCATCTATTTCACGAGGTTGAGGGAGTAAACGAAAATTCCGCAATGGAGGGAGGGCAAGATGAACACTCGCTTTTGTACTTTGTTCTTGGCATTAGTTCTGTCGATTGTTTTGTGCGGTAGCTCTGCATTCGCAGCTGGAAAGGTGGTGATCACATATAAACCATTTCCAACCGGCAGCCCGCAGCTCTTACCCGATGAAACTGTTTTTGGACCGGTCTGGGTGACCGCGCCAGACCACATCCATAAGATAGTTAAAAAGAAGCCGATCACATACGAGTTCTTGTTCTGGGACGTGGGTGGAAGTAGTGGGACTAGTCGAAAGGTCGCTGTTGCCCCTCATGGCAAGGACACTTTTGCGACCGCTTGGTATCTGCAAACGGGTGGCGGTGGTTCCTGTACTCCCAATTGTTCCGTCACGACTTGGGCGTTCTCGCTTAATAAGGACATGGTCATTTCAGGTGTCACACCCATATCATCGGTCACGCCCCCTGGGTTATGGACCTCGCCCTCGACCACCGTCTCGACCATGACCACTTCGCCGAGCGTCATGATCACAGCTCGCGCCAGCCTCCCGCCCCTCGTACCACTTCCTACTTTTGTGCAATGGTTGGAGCCCGCGACGAGCTTCACGCTCACAGTGTCCGCTGACACTGACGGATATGGGATCGCGCTTTATCGTTCGGTAATGCCCCCGATAAAACCGCATTGCCCCCCTGGAGCGCCACCGGAGTATACTTGCTATTGAGTATCGCCTGGCCTGATCGACCAGACGCTTGGGAACCAAGCGTCTGGTTTGAACAACGTTGGCTATAGCAAGGTCCGGTGTACCGTCAATCTGTCGGCGGTACTAAGCCCATGCAGTTTCGAGTGGGTTTTCAAAGAACGGCTTACTCTTGGCCATCAACTCATCTCTTGACAGCAATATCTAATCCGTGAGCTATCCTGTCCGCCCATCCGCGGCATCAACCCTATGAAGTTTTGAGGGGGTTTTTGAAGAGATGACTCACTCATTGCCAATTATCGTGTGACTTATCAATCTTATTTCATCTGCGCGCCGTATTTAAAGCCAGTGGCAGTAGGTTGCACACATTTGTCAAAATTCCCTGTTAATTCCCTGTTCACGGATTGTTGAAAACACAAAATGGGTCATTTCTTCGATGAAAACTGTGTAATGCCCTCAGTAGAGGGTGTAAAAATTCCCTGTATTTTCCCTGGTAACAGGGAATTTTGCGGGAGACCGGTTCGGACGAGACTGGAACCACCGCCAGTTTTGCCGAGTTATTTGCGAGTTAGGTTGGCGTTGTTACTTGAGCGTCAAAATTGTTCAATGGCGGCCTGCGCCGGCTCCTTCGCGACGACAAGCTGTGAACCCCGTCAGGCCCGGAAGGGAGCAGCGGCAGCAGTGGCCTCGTGTGCCGGGGTGCGGCTGACGCAGGTTGCCACCTTCCCATGGGTCCAGGCCCCTTGTGGCGTCTGGTAAAGTAGCTGGGCGCCTTGCAGGGCGCATTGAACCACCCCGCACTCAGGCAATCCATGTCCTATCAGGTACTGGCTAGAAAGTGGCGTCCCCGCAGCTTCGCGGAAATGGTCGGCCAGGAGCACGTGCTCAAGGCGCTCATCAACGCCCTGGATCACAATCGCTTGCATCATGCCTTCCTGTTTACCGGTACGCGCGGTGTGGGCAAGACCACGATTGCACGTATTCTGGCGAAATCACTGAACTGCGAGAAAGGCGTCAGTTCGCAACCCTGCGGGGAGTGCAGCGCCTGTGTGGAAATTGACGCGGGCCGTTTTGTGGACCTCATCGAGGTGGATGCAGCCTCGCGTACCAAGGTGGACGATACCCGTGAGCTGCTGGACAATGTGCAATACGCGCCCAGCCGCGGCCGTTACAAGGTGTACCTGATCGACGAAGTGCACATGCTCTCCGGGCATTCCTTCAACGCACTGTTGAAGACGCTGGAGGAACCGCCGCCCCATGTTAAATTCCTGCTGGCCACCACGGATCCGCAGAAACTGCCGATGACGGTGCTGTCGCGCTGTTTGCAGTTCAACCTGAAACGCCTGCCCGTGAGCCTGATTCAGGGACATCTCAAACACATTCTCGAAGCCGAAAATATTGCCCAGGAACCGGCGGCGGTGACGCGCATCGCGCGCACTGCCGATGGCAGTATGCGCGACGCATTGAGCCTGCTGGACCAGGCTATCGCCTATGGCGGTGGTGCGCTCCGGGAAACGGACGTGCGCGTCATGTTGGGCGCCATCGAGCAGACCCACGTGCACGCCTTGCTGGCAGCGGTAGCGAAAAAGGATGGCAAGACCCTGCTTGAGACCGTGGCTAAACTTGACGAGCAGGCGCCAGACTATGAACTGGTGCTGGATGACCTAGCTTCGTTCCTGCAACGCCTGGCGCTGATGCAAGCGGTACCGGAATCGGCCGCGGAATTCACCGATGCCGATACCCTTCATGAACTGGGCAAGCAGTTCAGTCCCGAGGACGTGCAGCTTTGTTATCAGATCATCTTGCTGGGCAAACGCGATCTGCCACTGGCCCCGTCGCCGCGGAGCGGCTTCGAGATGACACTATTGCGCATGCTGGCGTTCGCGCCGCCCGCGCAGATCGACAATGGACGCATCGCTCCGATCGCCGCCACAGGACGTCCTGGCAATTTTCCGGGTGCTGCTTCCAAAGCTACCATCGCGTCGAGAGAGACAGCGGCAGTAGCGGGAAAGCCCGCGCAGCCGTGGAAGGAACCGGACTGGATAGGTCTGGTGGAATGTCTGGACTTGAAAGGTGCGGCGCAGCAATTGGCGCTAAATTGTGTCTACCGGCGTCGTGAAGGCAAGATTTTGCATCTTGAGATGGATGCCGCCCACGAGCACATGGCAACCGAGCAGCTGGTGAAGCGCATGGAAGAATCCCTGTCGCGTTACTATGCCGAAACCCTCAATGTTCGCATCCAACCGGTGTCGGGTAATCTCGTTACACCGGCGAAACTTGACGAACGCCGCCAGGCGGAACGCCTCAAATCAGCCCAGCAAGCTATTGTGGAGGATCCCAATATCCGCAGTCTTTGTGAAACTTTCGGCACTCAAGTGAATCCAGAGCTGGTCAAACCCGTGGATTGATCTACAGAGGTGAATGCAAGATGAAAGGCGGATTAGGTGGCCTGATGAAACAGGCCCAACAGTTGCAGGAAAACATGCGGAAGGCCCAGGAAGAGCTGGCGCGCATGGAAGTTACCGGCCAGGCAGGCGGTGCCATGGTTAGCGTGGTGATGACCGGGCGGCACGAAGTGCGGCGCGTCAGCATTGATCCCAAACTGCTGGGTGATGACAAGGAAATGCTGGAGGATCTCATTGCCGCGGCGGTAAACGATGCGGTCAACAAGGTCGAAGCCGTCACGCGGGAACGGTTTTCCGGTTTGACGGCGGGCATGCCTTTGCCCGGTGGTATGAAGCTGCCGTTCTGATTGTGCATGTCGTATACACCATTATTGCAACAGCTGATGGATGCGCTGCGCTGCCTGCCGGGTGTCGGCCCCAAGTCGGCCCAGCGCATGGCGTTCCATCTTCTGGAGCGCAACCGCGAGGGTGCGCTGGCGCTTGCCAGGGCGCTCGAAACCGCCGTGAACGGCATCCGTCACTGCGAACGCTGCCGTATGCTTACCGATAAACCGCTCTGTGAAATCTGCACTTCCACGAAGCGCGACGCGGCGCTGCTGTGCGTGGTGGAAAGCCCGGCGGATGTCTATGCCATTGATGCAGCGACCGGGTTCCGCGGCAAGTATTTCGTCCTCATGGGCCACCTCTCGCCCCTGGATGGCATCGGTCCGGAGGAGCTGGGATTGCGGCAACTGGAAGCGCGCCTGTCCCAAGGCGGCATCACGGAGCTGATTATTGCCACCAATCCCACAGTCGAGGGCGAAGCCACGGCTCACTATGTAGCGGAGCTGGCGCGTGCCCGCGGCATCCGCGCCACACGTATCGCCCACGGAGTACCGTTGGGCGGCGAGCTGGAATTTGTGGATGGCGGCACCCTGTCGCATGCCTTCAGCGGTCGGCAGGACGTTTAATCTTAAGGAGCTCCCATGAACGAGTGTTTGTTTTGCAAGATGGTGCGGAGTGAGATCAAGTCCGATATGGTCTTGGAAACGGATGATCTCATCGCATTCCGTGACATCAATCCTCAAGCGCCTGTTCACATCCTGGTGGTACCGCGCAAACATATCAGCACACTCAATGATCTCATACCCGCCGAAGCAGAACTCGTAGGCAAGCTAGTGCTGGCGGCGCGCGAGATTGCGCAGCGAGAACGCATCGCAGCATCGGGTTACCGGCTAGTAATGAATTGCAACAAGGGCGCCGGCCAGACGGTGTTCCATATCCATCTGCACCTGCTCGGCGGCCGCGTCATGGCCTGGCCACCCGGATAATCATTGAATCACCGGAACCTGATACAGGCTCCTCATCAGCTAACGAGTTGGATTCTTCTCCGTCATGGAGATGGATGTTCGACGCTCGCCAGTTCCTGCAAGCGCAAGACGCGCGCCAACGCCGGTGGATGGGAATCGTGGAAAGCGGAATGCAATGGATCTGGCGTAAGCGTGGTGGCGTTATCCTGATAGAGCTTGACCAGCGCGTGGATCAACGTGGCGGCCTTTGCATGGCGGCTCGCGTAAGCATCCGCCTGGAATTCATGGCGGCGCGACCAGGCGGAACTCAGAGGTTCAAGCAGAAACAAAAATGGCGGAGCAAGTAGTGTGAATAGCAGCAAAGCCATATATGACGATGGCTGCGATACACCGAGGCCGTGATAAAACCAGCTATTCGCCGCCAGCCATCCGAGAATCGCCAGACCCACGAAGCTGAGTACAGCAGTAACGATCAATCTCTGGATCACGTGCTTGAGCCGGAAATGACCCAGCTCGTGGGCCAGGACCGCTTCAATTTCCCCCGGCGTTAGTTTGTCCATGAGTGTGTCGAAAAACACGATGCGCTTGTGGCGTCCGAAACCGGTGAAGTAGGCGTTACCATGCGCGGAGCGGGCGGAGCCGTCCATCACGAAGACGCCGCGGCTGGTAAAGCCGCAGCGTACCAGCAGGGATTCGATGCGCTGTTTCAGGTTGGTATCCGTCAACGGCGAAAACTTGTTGAAAAGCGGAGCGATGAATATGGGGTATGCCCAGGTGAGAGCCATGCTGAATGCAAGCCACAGGATCCAGACGTACAGCCACCACAGTTGACCCGAACGGTCCATGAGAAACAGTACCGCGTACAGCAGCGGCACGCCCAGGACAGCCGCCAGCAGCAGCATCTTGAGCCTGTCCAGCAGCCAGGTTTTGGCAGAAGTGCGATTGAAACCAAAGCGGGTTTCGATACCGAAGGTGGAATAGGCACTCAGGGGTAGTTCGATCAAGGCATTGATCAGGGCATAACTGGCGATCACCAGCACACCGGTGGTGAGCAGGTTGATGTGCGCGTGGCGCCAAGCTGTATCCAGCAGCGCCAAGCCGCCACCCACGGTCCAGAGCAGTGCCAGCACCAGGTCCAGAGCCGTGCCGGCGAGACTGAAGTAAGTCTTGGTCACCGTGTAATCCGCTGCCTTCTGGTGTACAGGAAGCTCAATACTGGCGCTAAATGCTTCCGGTACGGTGTCGCGATGACGCTGTACATGCCGGATCTGGCGGCCTGTCAACCAGCCGCGGACTGCAGCGGAGATTGCCAGCGCAATGGTGAAAATGAGGGTCAAAACGTTCATGAGTAAACCGGGAATCGCAAGGAACCGCATTGTAAGCGAGAACCGCCGGGGTGGGCATGCTGAGCCGGTAGCGTTAGACTACTCGCACGCCCCCTTATGAGGATTCCTATGCCATTGAATGCGGAGAACCTGGTTTGGCTCGATCTGGAAATGACCGGTCTCGATCCGGACCGCGATGTGATTATCGAGATAGCCACTTTGGTGACTGACAAGCAACTCAGCATCTTGGCTGAAGGTCCGGTCATCGCGGTACATCAGAATGATGCAGTGCTGGCTGCCATGGGGGAATGGTGCACGCGCCAGCACGGGCAGTCGGGATTGACCCGGCGGGTGCGGGAAAGTATCGTCACCGAAACTCAGGCGGAATACGCCACGCTTGCTTTTCTGCGCCAGTATTTGCCGCCCAACACGTCACCCATGTGCGGTAACAGTATTTGTCAGGACCGGCGTTTCCTCGTGCGTTACATGCCCGAGCTGGAAAAATTTTTCCATTACCGCAACATGGACGTGAGCACACTCAAGGAACTGGCAAAACGCTGGGCGCCGAACATCGTGGGTGGATTCACCAAGGAATCCACCCACCTTGCGCTGGAGGACATCCGTGATTCCGTGACAGAACTCAAATATTATCGCGAACGCCTGTTTCGTTCCGAGTTTCTAGCACCTTAGGTAAGGTCATTTTATTTCCCATTCTGCTTGACAGAATATCTTGGCAAGCAGACGCAGCGCGGAACTGTTTCATGAATGACATCCTCAATTTCTCAAACATTCAGACGGCAGCCACGCGCATCGCGCAGCATGTTCGGCGCACACCGGTCTTGCGTTGCGCACGCCTGGAAGACGAACTGGGTGCGCAAGTGTTTTTCAAATGTGAAAACTTCCAGGACATGGGCGCGTTCAAGATTCGCGGCGCGAGCAACGCGATTTTTTCATTGCCCGATGATGCAGCTGTCAAGGGTGTGGCCACGCACTCGTCCGGAAACCACGGCACGGCGGTTGCCTTGGCGGCGAAGCGCCGCGGTGTGCCGGCCTGCGTGGTAATGCCGGAAAATGCCAGCGCCTTCAAAAAGCGCGCCGTGGCTGAGTATGGCGCCAGAATTATTTACTGCGAATCAACCATGCAGGGACGTGAAGCAGCGCTCGCAAAATACGTTGCGGAAACCGGCGCAGTGATGGTGCACCCTTACAATGATCCCATGGTCATGGCGGGGCAGGGCACAGCGGCTCTGGAACTGCACGAACAGGCACCGGATTTGGAAGTGATGCTGGCACCGGTAGGCGGTGGCGGCCTGCTCTCCGGTACGGCGGTGGCGACGCGGGCGCTGCGCGCGGGATGCAGAATCATCGGCGTGGAACCGCTGGGTGCCGACGATGCCTGGCGTTCACTGAAGTCCGGCCGCATCGAAGCGCTGGCTCATCCCGATACCATCGCCGACGGTCTGCGCGCCACCATCGGACCATTGACCTTCGCGGTAATCCGGAGCGAAGCGGATGACATTGTGCGCGTCTCCGAAATAGCCATCATCAGTGCCATGCGCTATGTCTGGGAGCGCATGAAAATTGTCATCGAGCCGTCCTCGGCGGTGGCGGTGGCGGCGCTGCGGGCAGGACTGGTGGAGGTGAAGGGCCGGCGGGTCGGTGTTATCCTCACCGGCGGTAACGTGGACCTGGATCATTTACCCTGGTGAGAGGTTGTGAACCATGCGCAGCGGGAGAGCACTGGTTTCTGGATTAGCCGGCATGCTGTTGTGTGCGGCAGCTTTGGCGGGGCCGCCGGCAGCCAAACCGGTGGACGTGCGCGGCCTCATTACGGCAACACAATTCGACCAGACCGGTCTCAACAAACTTTCGCCCGATGAACTCAAGGTGCTGAATGCGTGGCTGGCTCAATACCTGAACGTGCACACCGCAACGGCGCCTGTTGCTTCCGCCGCGCCGCTGGACGTGCGCGATTTCATGACGGTGACGGAATTTGCCCGGACCGGTCTTGGCAAGTTGTCACCCGACGAACTAAAGGCGTTCAACCTCTGGCTGAACCGCTATGTGAATTCCCACGCCCAAACCGCGCCAGTCGCCACCGTGCAAGCAGCCCCCCCGTTAGTGGCGGCTCCAGCTGCGACTGCTCTGTCTACGGTCGCAAGCTTCGGAGCGGATACCATGCCCCCCAAGGAAACGGCGCAGACTCCTGCCAGCGTCGAAACCCGCATTGCGGGTTTGTTTACCGGCTGGACGGGCGATACGGTATTCAAGCTGGAGAACGGTCAGGTTTGGCAACAGGCAGCTACCGGTTATTTCATCGACGTGACACTGGATCGTCCCAAGGTGGTCATCAAGAAACTTGCGTTCGGATATCTATTGACGCTGCCGGGTCACGGTGAAACAGTGTTTGTGCGGCGCATAAAATAGAACAGAAGCGCAGCGTGTGCAGACCGCTTATCAAAAGCTTTTGACGGATCTGGGTTTACGTCTGCGCCCGGGGTGCCTGCAGGATGCGGAAGGGTTGCATGCGCTTGTAACCGGCATCCTCGAAAGTTATGGCTTGCCGGCGGGTACTGTGAAAGACGGCGATCTGAACGATGTGGCTACGTGGTATGGCAGCCGCAACGGCGTATTCGAGATTCTGGAAGACAGCCAAGGTGCGTTGATAGGTTGTTGCGGCGCCTTTGCCCGTTCGGCAGTGGTTTGTGAGCTGCGTCGGTTGTATCTCGCCCACAAGTTGCGCCACCGGGGCTTGGGCGGTGTATTTATGGACCGCGTACTGGAGTGGGCACGAAGCCGCGGCTTTGACAGCATGGAGCTGTCCACGGCGCCGGTACTCAAAGCAGCTGTCTCCCTGTATCAGAAATACGGTTTTATGCGCGTATCGGAAACAACCGGGGAAAGCACCAGCCCCTGTAACCTGCATTTGCGCTTGCAATTAAGCCATACCAAATTGGATGGATCCAGGCGGCACTATCACGGTGTTTGAGCGGTAGGCGCCGGCGTGGTGGTTGAGCCGGTCTGGGCTTGGATTTGTTTGTCCATTTCTTCCTTTTGAGCCGCTACTGTGCTCTGCACTTGTTTCGCTTTATTGATTTCCCGAATGTAAGGTGCGAATACGGTATGGCTTACAGGAGGTGGTGCGTCTTGAGCCGCATTCTTGTCGGAGCTATTGGAAGAACCACAACCCGCGATTAGCAACAGGGCGAGCATGAGAGTGAGAGACGGCGTGGCAGCAATTTTCATATTTGTTCCTCGTTGCTGAAACTATCAGTATGGTAGCGGAAAAATTTCAACGCTGATGACCAGTGGCCGGCGCCGAGCCCAGCTTTCTGCATCAGTTCATCATAAAACATGCTGGCATCCGGGAGGGTTTTCCAGACGGCAGGCAGAAAGGTCGCCCGCCGCGTCCCTTCCTGCACGATGAGGCCATCCACGCCCCGCTTCAGCATGCACAGCAGTTCGGCGCGGTTGCCCGCGGTAATTGACTCAGCTTTGGACAGTACTGAAATTTCGATCTGCAGGCTTTCCAGTTCCGGCTGGGTAAGCGAGGGAAAGCGCGGATCCTCGAAAGCTGCTGCCCGGGCATTGTGGATTACATCGTCCAGCAGCGGGCGTTGAGCAACCAGCGTGCCAATACAGCCACGCAATGCGCCGTGCCGCTTCAATGTTACGAAACTGGCTTGTGGTTCGCGAAGTACCGGATCAAGTTTGCTATTCTTGAACACGGATTGGCTTCCGCTCAGCGTCTGCTCGATGGAATGACGCGCGGCCATGAGCAGGGCCGCGCGGCTGTCGGCATTAAGTGTCATAACAAAGCCCAGGCGCCATAGCCCACCACATGCCGGCGGTCACCAGCGGTATCGCCCGAATTTCGCAGGTCAAGACGATGGATGGCCAGGTTGAGTGATCGTGCGACTGTCAGCAAACCGTTGATGGGGTGGGCGCCGCAGGCTTGCTGGTCCCGGATAGGAATCTGCTTTGTTTCAATGTGCCACGCCGTTTCTGCATCCAGTTGTCGGGCCGCGTCATATGAATGGTAGTGACTCAAATCGGAGCTGATTACGATTAATGTCTCATTGCCGCCCCACAGCGTTTGCAACACTTGAGCCACTTCATTCGGCTGTGCCCAACCCACTAGCAGCGGCACCAGCTTGTATTCTTGCAGCAGTGTTTGCAGGAACGGCAAGTGGACTTCCAGACTGTGTTCGAGCTGGTGAGCGGTCTCGGAACGCTCTACCTGCGGCAGGTTTTCTATCCGGGCCATTGCCTCCTGATCCAGCGCGACATCGCCCAGGGGCGTGCGAAAGGCATCCACCGCAGGCAATGCCAGGCCACGCACGGCCACCCGATGGGCCGGACCCAGCAGCACGACCTGCCGGATACTGTCCGCCTGTGCGACGAGACGGTTGTAAGCGCGCGCGGCAATGGGGCCTGAGTAAATATAGCCTGCGTGGGGCGCGATCATGGCCTTGGGAGCCGGTCCCGCCGCCGGATTTCCGGCCAGCAGCCGGTGCAGCAGTGCGCGCAGTTCGGCGGCATCATCCGGATAAAACAGGCCCGCCACGGCGGCGGCCCGCACACGGGTTCGCGCGGTCATATACTTAATCATAGTACGGAGTGCAGGCCCGATGAGTGCAGCCAGGCAGACAGTGACGCCGACCCGCTATTGGCACGTGCTGGACGACGGCAAGATCCAATGCGACGTGTGTCCGCGCGCCTGCAAGTTGAACGAAGGCCAGCGGGGCCTGTGTTTCGTGCGCGGCCGTGAACAGAACCAGATAAAACTGTTCAGCTACGGGCGCTCCAGCGGTTTCTGCGTGGACCCTGTGGAAAAGAAACCCCTCAATCATTTCCTGCCGGGTACTTCGGTTCTGTCCTTCGGTACCGCCGGTTGTAATTTGGCCTGCAAGTTTTGTCAAAACTGGGATATGTCCAAATCAAGGGAAATGGACACACTCGCCGACCTCGCCATGCCGGAAACCCTGGCGCAAACCGCGCGAAGTCTTGGATGTGCCAGCCTCGCCTTCACCTACAACGATCCCGTGGTTTTCATGGAGTACGCCATGGATGCGGCGGATGCGGGGCACGAACTTGGTATCAGGTCCATTGCTGTCACCGCCGGTTATATTTGTCCGGAACCACGCCTCGAATTTTATCAGCACATGGACGCCGCCAATGTGGACCTGAAAGGTTTCACAGAAAGGTTTTATCACAAGATATGCGGCGGTCATCTGCAACCGGTGCTGGACACGCTTGTGTATCTCAAACGTGAAACCAGAGTCTGGTTCGAAATCACCACGCTGCTGATTCCAGGGGAGAATGATTCCGAAAAGGAAATTCAGGAACTCACGCAATGGGTGATGGAAAACCTGGGGCCGGAGGTGCCACTGCATTTCACAGCCTTTCATCCAGATTGGAAGATGCAGGATAAGCCTCCTACGTCAGTCGCGACTCTCAGTATGGCGCGGGCTATCGCTGTCCGGAACGGCATCCGTTATTGCTACACTGGTAACGTGCATGACCGAAAAGATGGCAGCACGTATTGCCATCAATGCGGGACGCTGCTTATCGAGCGGGACTGGTATGAACTGGGCCAATGGCGACTCATGGACACGGGTGGCTGCAGCCAGTGCGGCACACCACTGCCGGGTGTGTTTCACGGTAAGCCGGGGCACTGGGGAAGACAGCGGATGCCGGTGAGGATTGCGGCGGTAAAACACGCCGCTGTTTGACTGTTCTGCAGTTGCGATAACGAGATAAAAACTGCTATAAAGCCGACATATTACGCGCGGAAAATATCGAAGGTGACGGTTTCTTGTTCAGACGGGGTAAGGATATTGCATGCATATCGAAAGCGAAAAGTTCTATCATATCCACAAGCACAACTCGCCGAAGTGGATCGAGGGTGCAGTATTCACATTCGGGGACGAGCCAAACAATTCATGGCGCGCTTTCGAAGTGGCGCGGCGCGGCATCACCAATCCAGAAACCAATGAGGTATTCACCGTTGACTTGGTGGCGTTTCGCGCGTTGCACGTGTATCGCAAGCAGGGAAAGAAGGACCCGCACCTGGGTTTCTACCACTACAATCCAGTGATGACGCTGGCGGAGACACTGGACAGCCTGTTCCTGTCCACGCGCATGGTGAGGGAACTGGTGCTGGAGGATGTGCGCCGGCAGATGTATCCGGATCTGCCATCCCGTACCAATTGTATCTGGCTGATACCCGAGGATGAGCGCGCGGTGCGCTTCTGGCTGGAGAATATGCGTGGCGATCATAAAAGAGTTTTTCGCGTTCGGGCCACGGGTGAAATGCACCGGGCACCGCAGCAGACGGTCATGGGCGATACGATTTCGCTAATGGAATGGCGCAAACGCGCCCTTGACTACTGGAATGGCGTGGATATGGAATCCTATGACGACGAGATCACTAGTAATGGTGAAATCGAGATACTGGAAGAGCTGCCGATAACAAATTTCTGATCACAAGCGCGGCATCAAGAATCCGCGTGCAGCTCTAGTTCTTGGCAAATATCCTCGGTAGCAGCACCAGCGCTTGCCGCGCCCTGTCAGCCGGTGCACCATCACGCCGCGACCGTGTACTCCGGCTAGAATACTTTTGTTCGCGTCAATGCAAGGGCATGGCGTATAACGCCGGTTAGAACACGAGCTGCACCGGCTGTTTGATGACATCAAAGGCGATGATGGCGCGCTCGCCCTCGCCGCGGAAGGGGTAGACGTAGTGGATGTAGTAGGGCGGGAAGATGATCAGGTCACCGGTTTTGGGATGCAGCCGACGCGTGAGGCTGATGGCGTGGTAATGGGCCACCGGGTGCGGATTAAGGAATTCTATGCAGCCCTGGGGTTTGGGTTTGTCTGGCACCGCCACGTAATACACACCGCTGGCCAGATTATCATGCGTGGGGTGCATGTGCGGCGCCTGCCAATCACCTTCCGACAGGATATTGGCCCAGGACACCAGTCGCGTAGGGACTTCCTTGATAGCATCCCCGTACACCTGGTTTAGATAACGCTGCACACCCGGGAGGACCACCTGATCTCGCAGAGATTGCACGGCCGGTTCCGGCCGGTTCAGAAACATCATCTTTTTTGAGGTCTGGTAACCGCCATAGGTAGTGATGGTGCCACTCAGGGCTTCATTCTCTTTCTGGTCATCAATAAACCGGTCGCGCAGCGAATGGATGACGGCAAAGGTGTCGCGGTGAATATCATCGAGCCCTGTGTGATGGCTCACCATCACGGGAATTGGGAAGTGATCCTCGAATTGGGTTTCAGCAGTGATGTTCACGGTTGCACAGGCATGATCATTTGGTTTCGCCCGCCAGATATAGCCAGGTTTCGACGACGGTATCCGGATTGAGAGATACGCTCTCGATGCCCTGGTCCAGCAACCAGCGGGCCAGATCCGGGTGGTCTGACGGCCCCTGGCCGCAGATACCGATATATTTCCGGTGCTTGCGGCAAGCCTGGATGGCCATGGACAGCATGGCTTTTACGGCGTTGTTACGTTCATCGAACAGATGCGCGATGACGCCGGAATCCCGGTCCAGCCCCAGGGTGAGCTGGGTCATGTCGTTGGAGCCGATGGAAAAACCGTCGAAGTATTCCAGGAATTGTTCTGCCAGCACTGCGTTGGAGGGTAGCTCGCACATCATGATCACTTTCAGGCCTCGTTCGCCCCGCTTGAGGCCATTGGCCGACAAAATCTCCGTCACCTCGCGCGCTTCTTCCAAGGTGCGCACGAAAGGGATCATGACCTGCACGTTATCGAGACCCATCTCTTCGCGCACTTTCCGCAGGGCCGCGCATTCCAGTTGGAAGCATTCGCGGAAACTCTCGGCGATGTAGCGAGAGGCACCACGGAATCCCAGCATGGGGTTTTCCTCGCGGGGTTCGTACTGGCGGCCGCCGATAAGGTTGGCGTATTCGTTTGATTTGAAATCCGAGGTGCGCACGATTACCGGCTCAGGTGCGAAGGCGGCGGCGATGGTGGCGATGCCCTCCGCGAGCCGGTCCACGTAAAAGCGCACGGGATCCTTGTAACCTGCCATGCGCTCCTGTATTTGCAGTTTGATGTCGGTGGACTGCTGCTCGAAGTTCAGCAACGCCTTGGGATGCACGCCGATCATGCGGTTGATGATGAATTCCAGTCTTGCCAAGCCCACGCCCTGGTTGGGAATGCCGGCGAAATCGAAAGCGCGTTCCGGATTGCCCACGTTCATCATGATCTTAAGCGGCGCTTTTGGCATGTTGTCGAAACTGATTTCGCGGCGTTCGTAGTCGAGCTTGCCGGCGTAAATGAATCCTGTGTCGCCTTCGGCACACGAAACCGTTACGGCCTGGCCATCCTTGATCTTGCGGGTGGCATCGCCGCAGCCCACCACCGCCGGGATGCCCAGTTCGCGGGCAATGATGGCTGCATGACAGGTACGGCCGCCGCGATTGGTGACGATGGCGGAGGCACGCTTCATGATGGGTTCCCAATCCGGGTCCGTCATGTCGGTCACCAGTACATCGCTTGGTTGGATATGATTCATTTCGCTAATGCTTTGAATGATCCTGGCAGTGCCGGCGCCGATTTTCTGGCCAATGCTGCGGCCTTCGACAATTACCTGGCCGCGTGCCTTCAGCGCATAGCGTTCCATGATCTGGTTCTTTCGGCTTTTCACCGTTTCCGGCCGTGCCTGCAGAATATAGAGCTTGCCGTCAGCGCCGTCCTTGGCCCATTCTATATCCATGGGCCGCTGGTAATGCTTCTCGATGATGACCGCCTGCCTGGCCAGTGAGATCACGTCATCATCCGTCAGGCAGAAACGCTGGCGCGCTTCCTCGTGTACGTCAATGGTTTTGACGCCGCGAGCGTGCGCGTCCCCATCGCCGTAAATCATCATGATGGTCTTGCTGCCAAGGTTGCGGCGCACGATAGGGAATCTACCGGTTTCCAGTGCGGGCTTGTATACATAGAACTCATCCGGATTCACCGCGCCCTGCACCACGGTTTCGCCGAGACCGTAGGAGGCTGTAATGAATACAATCCGGTCGAAACCGGATTCGGTGTCCAGGGTGAACATCACGCCGCTGGCGCCGAGATCGCTCCTCGCCATACGCTGGATGCCAGCTGAAAGCGCCACATGTGCATGATCGAAACCCTGGTGCACCCGGTACGCAATGGCACGGTCATTGAAGAGCGAGGCAAATACTTCCTTAATGGCGCCCAGCACGTTGCCAATGCCGCGCACATTCAGAAAAGTTTCCTGCTGACCGGCAAAGGAGGCGTCCGGCAGATCTTCGGCGGTGGCGGAGGAACGCACTGCCACGGAAATTTCCTTGCCGGATTGCCCGATCAGCATTTGGTAAGCCTGGCGGATAGCCTGTTCCAGTGCCGCGGGGAAGGGCAGTTCGGCGATCCACCGGCGGATGCGTACGCCGGTGTCGGCAAGCGCCACCACGTCATCCACGTTGAATTTCGCCAGTTCCGTGTTGATGCGGGTCGCAAGTCCGTCGTGGGCGAGGAATTCGCGATATGCATCGGCGGTGGTGGCAAAGCCGCCCGGGACGGAAACTCCCAGCCTTGCGAGGTGGCTGATCATCTCGCCCAAAGAGGCGTTCTTGCCACCCACCTTGTCCACGTCCCGCATCCCCAGATGCTCGAAGCCGATCACGTAACGCTGGTCCATCTAGGCTAACCTCAATGACAGAATGCATTCCTCGGGAGGTATACTGGAGTCCAGTCCGGGTTTCCGTCAGAATTTCAATGATAAGTAGAAATCTCTCATTCTGACGCCGGACTATGCAAAAACAACGCACGGTATTCTTCGTTTCAGATCGCACCGGAATTACCGCCGAAGCTCTGGGGCGGAGCCTCATGAGTCAATTTAACGGAGGCAATTTCCGGCAGGTCACTCTGCCATTTATCGCCAGCGTTGACAAGGCAAACGAGGCGGTCGCGCGCATCAACGGAGCCGGCGCTGAAGATGAAGTACGGCCCATTGTGTTCAGCACCATCGTTGATGACGCGGTGCGCGTCATCATTCAGCGCAGCGATGCTTTGTACCTGGACTTCTTTGAAACATTTATCGTTCCCTTGGAGCGGGAACTGGACATGAAATCTTCCCATACCGCTGGCCGTGCCCATGCCTCGGCGGACAATGCCGCCTATATTCAGCGCATCGAGGCGGTGAACTTCGCCTTGACTAACGATGATGGCGTTACCACCAAACACTATCCCAAAGCCGATGTGGTATTGGTGGGCGTGTCGCGATCCGGCAAGACACCCACCTGTCTGTATCTGGCCTTGCAGTTCGGAATCTTTGCCGCCAACTATCCGCTGACCGAAGACGATTTAAGGCGTGGCCGCTTACCGGAAGCGCTGTTGCCTCACAAAAACAAACTATATGGTCTTACCATTGAACCCATGCGCCTGCAGCAAATCCGTCATCAGCGCCGCCCGGACAGCCACTACGCTTCACCGGGTCAGGTGCGTTATGAGGTGCGGCAGGCAGAGGACATTTTTCGTGCCGCGGGCGTGCCGTACATGAACACGACCCATCCGTCCATCGAGGAAATCGCCACTACCATCCTGCATCAGACAGGTATGAAACGGCGCTTCTGAAAGCGTCGGATGGGGACTCCTGATGGGGCGACTGCATCCTTAGGTCCCGAGCGTGTATTGACTCTCACATCGCAGAAGTTCACATTAGCGCATCGAATACAAGGCCCCTGAACCTTAAAGTAAACTTAGGCTAGCGGATATTATCTGGTAAGGAGCCCGGTTTCCCAGTACTGTCGAACGTGGAGGCAATAATCATGCTGAATTCTACAGTCCGTTGGCTCGCATGTTGCGGTGCGGTGAGCGTCCTGCTGGTTCTCTTCGGATGCTCATCCTCCAACAAACCCTACACATTGATGGCCCAGTTGCCGCCGCTGTCAAAGCAGCAGCGTATCATGATTGCAACAATTGACGTAGAGGGTTCGGAATGCACTGTCAGGGTGATGACCTATGCCGCGGATGCGGCTTGGACACCTGCGTGCGCAGTAAATCAGGATCAGCCTGCCCAAAAAAACTTCACCATTGATGGGCAAAAAGTTAATTTTGATGCGGCGGACGGCGGTTTCAAGGTATCAAATGCACCCTCACTGACCTTGCCCCAACCGGCCACCACTGCGGCGTCTGCAACCACCGCGAAAGCAGCGGCAACTGCACAACCTGCCGCACATTCACAGGCTGAAATTAAGGCCGCCATTGCGGCAGTCAATGCCAAAGGTAATGTTTCGGCTGCAGTGCCTGGTTCCGTCGCTGGTGCGGCTGCAGCTACCGCTGCTCCCACTCCCGAGGCATTCCCGGTGCAATGGAATGTAGTGCTGTTTCCAGGCCATCAACAAATTGTCGCCCAGAATCTGGGCTATCTGGTGAAAAGTGCGGCGATCAGCATTGATGGCAGCACCTGCAAGCTGGATGTGGTTTTCAAAGTAAGGTATCCCCCTTACCATCTCGACTGCACCGTGACTACCGACCAGCGTGGTGACTATACGTTGCTCTTTAATCCGTTCAGCGTCGCCAATGTTGCCTTGAGTTCTACAAACAGCATCCTGCTGGATTCGGAAGGCCCGAGCATCTCCGGCATCGTCTGGGATTCACACGGTTTCGACTCATGGACTCCGAGTGTACCTCCCTCATGGCGGGTGCGCACCAAATCAGATAACTAAACATGGAGTGAAACGATCCATATGAACGAGCACTGTTCTTGATTCCCGTACAAAGCTTGCTGAGCGGTGAGCGTGTAATACGGTTTTGGTATTCCGCATCTGAGGGGTAATGTGGGGCGCTTGTTTAACTAGAATGACCGTGCTGAGTCTGAAGCTATAACTGCATTGCTGGAGGGATGCGCAGGAGCAGGTTGAAACCGCATGGTATTCCTCGACAAACAGATTGCCAAGTCTGCCAGTCGACATGCCTGTGATATAGTCCCGGCATGGTTATGGAAGTCATTGGACAGCGCGTACGTCTGGTACGGCCCCGAAGTTTTGCGGGGCTGATGACGCTCTACGAAGGTAACCACGCGCGCCTGCGAAAATTGCTTGGTAACCTGTGGCGCCTGCCGTCTTCGCTGGTTTCCACGAGCCCGACCGACTTGAGCATTCATCTGACGCTCGACGAACGCAGCCGGTATACCGCCAGTTTGCGCATGACTTATCGATTTGATATCAGTGGCCATGCGGTATCTGATCCGAATCTGTTGCTGCGCATTTATCATGATGCGCGGCTGGTGGAAGCCGTAAGCTGTTGTGAGCAACCCTGGCATGCAATATTCAAGGGTTCGGATTTAATCGCAGTATCCGAATTGGAGCGCCGTTGGACGCTTAATATCCTGCTGAGTAAATGGTTGGAACACTGTCTGGATCATCGGCATGTGTTTGCGCAGCCGGCAGTTCCAGGGCCGCCCAAAACGTGGCTTTCCCAAGCACCCGCAGAGACTTGCAAACCGGGCTTCCCGGGACTTGTTTTGCGGTAGCCTTGAACTGGAAGCGCGCCCCTCCGTATCTAAAATTTTCCCGACATTGCGCGCGTTATCACCTGGTTTATAAATTTATGTTATGTTAATAACCGTTGGCTTTGTCTAGCCCGCCCTGGCTGTCAGGTGTGAGCAGTAATCGCGGCAGACGGATAGTGATCCTGTATCCGGCTTAAAGTGATGCGTGGAAAATTTTCATGGCAATCCCGCTAAAAACGACCAGATCAGGCAAGGATAGGCGCCAGGATGGGCCCGGTTCCGACGTGGACTCGGATCAACACGTCAAACTTGTGGAACTGTTCGAGAACCGCAATCAGATAAAGCGTGAGCTGGATCAGGTCACGGCAGAACGCAATGTGCTTAAAGCGGATGTGGAAGATCTGCGTGATCGCCGCGACGAGCTCCAGCGTCAGCTCACTAACCTTGAACAAATGCTGGCGGATGCGGAACGGGGGCAAAGCGCCATCATCTACTACCGCTTGCGAGCGGTCTGGGATACCTGCCGACAGCAGTTGCGGCTACTGGCTGACGATTTGAACAGCCGCTACGAGAAAGCTGAACGCGCCGTATTCGAGCAGCACCTGGGAAAGGACCGTAGCCGGCACATTGATGAGATAGCCCAGCAATTTGACAAATTGGAGCGGGATCGCCGCAACCTGCGCAACAGCCTGGGCGACTTGCAAAAGCAGTTGGCTGACCTGCAGAAATTCTGGCAAAAGACCAAGCGTGCGGATATCCAGTTTCAGATTGACAAGCTCACGAGGCAGTTCAAGCCTATCGAGACAAAAAAACTGGAACTGTTGGCGGCCATGGAAGAACTACGCCGCAAGAAGCCACAGGTATGGATGGGCATCAGCATTGCATCCAGGCGCACCGTCAACCTGTGGTTGTTGGCATTGGCGCAATATCTCTATCTGCATTTTAACGAATATAATATTTCTGAAATGGCACGCAGCGCCGGCACGAAGCCTGTTTCCGATGTGAATTTCGGTTTGTTGAACGATTGCCTAACCATCGGCACTCGCATCTACGAAGTAGTAGTAAAGCTCCGCAGTGACAAGGCCCGGCCGGAAAAGCTCCGTTTCCGTTCTGAACATCTGCGCAGCAACGCCAGCTATGCGTCAGATAGCGATACGGTACCCGAGGAATCCTGTCTGGACTACATCCCGCGCGCCTCCCTGTCAGCACCCACCATTGATGCGGAGGCCCAGCCTCTGGGGGCTAACGTTCTGCGGCTGAATTACTGGGATATACAAAATATCCTGCTCAAGTCGCCCGAACCCGAGCCGTCGGCAGAACCGCAACCCGCATCACTTTCTGGCTGATTTATGGATTACCGCTCGTGCAGACGTGTGCGAACCGGATAACATTCTCGCTTAGCATCGCATTTCTTGACATCGCCTGTGCATAGAACGTTTCCACGACTACCGCCTGGGATTCGCGGAAGCGTGCACAGTGGCAGCTGCCCGCTGGGGGGGCCGGTAAACTGCCTACGCGCATGGCGGCCATATCGGACACGATATGGGCGGTTTCCCTGAGCAGGACGTCGGGCACAATGGTATTCATGTCATTGTCAGACCCGTCTCCACCGTCGTCCGTTGCAGCAACCTGGGAGGGTTTGGAGCCCTTGCCGGCTTTGGCAAGCGTGTAGGCTTCTTCCAGATTCGTGGCAGGAGGCAGGCCTTTGAGCCGGCGCCATCCATTGGCCAGGTCCAGCTGTTCATGGTCTTGTTCGGCGCGCAGGCTTTGGCGCGCACTCAACAACAGCGACACGGATTTTTCACTACGCTGGGCTTCCAGTTGTTGGATGCCGTCCAGAAACAGCGCCCAGGCTTGGTCGTGAGCGATACGCTCGGTGTGGAGTTGATCAAGCTTCGGCAGTGCCGCAGCAATGCCCAGTTGCAGAGGAGTGTAGTCTGTGGCGGCAATCTGGTCCCAGGGCAGGGCGTCGTCCTGGGTTTCCTCTCCGAATTCCTTGGGGTCGATGGGTGACGGCAGGCTTATGTCGGGCGTCACGCCCTTGCGTTGGGTGCTGGCGCCGTTCACCCGGTAGAATTTGTCCACCGTGACCTTGAGCTGACCTGCGTCATCGTTACCCGGCACAAACCGGTTTAGATCAATGAGCGTTTGTACCGTGCCCTTACCATAGGTGGTGGCACCCACAATGATGCCGCGGTGGTAATCCTGCATGGCGGCGGCGAAGATTTCCGAGGCCGAGGCGGTGAAACGGTTCACCAGCACCGCCAGCGGGCCGGTATAGACAATGCCGCTATCGTCATCATCATCCACTTCCACGTTACCGCCCTGGTGGCGGATTTGTACCACCGGACCATGAGGAATGAACAGACCGGTAAGTTCCGTGGCTTCGAGCAGGGAGCCGCCGCCGTTGTTGCGCAGGTCAATGACCACCCCGTCTACGTGTTGCGCTTCCAATTCCAGCAGCAGCTTGCGCACATCGCGCGTGGTGCTGGTGTAGTTTTTTTCGCCTTCCAGACGCCCTTGAAAATCAATATAAAAAGCCGGCACGTTGATGACGCCGATCTTGTAGCGACGGTTGCCGCGCTGCACAGTGATGACGCTCTTGTGGGCGGCCTGGGCTTCCAGTTTCACTGTCTCGCGCACCAGGCGAATGGTTTTTTCGGGGGAGCCGGGGGCCGCGCCGGCGGGCAGTATCTGCAGCCTGACCACTGAACCCTTGGGACCACGAATCAGTTGCACCACGTCATCCAGGCGCCAGCCCACCACGTCCACCATGTCACCTTTGTCACCTTGGGCGACGCCGGTGATGCGATCATCGGGGTGTAATTGCTTGCTTAATGCGGCCGGACCGCCGGGAATGACCTGATCCACGCGCGTGTATTCACCCTCGGAAATGAGAGCCGCACCGATGCCCTGGAGTTTCAGGCTCATCTGGATCAGAAATTCCTGCGACTGGTCCGGTGAAAAATAGTTGGTGTGGGGATCCAGCGACAGCGTGTAAGCGTTCATGAACAGGTTGAATACGTCCACGGGCGCCACCTGGCGGGTGCGGTAATCAAAATTCTGATAACGCTTGCGCAGGATGTCAGCGGCCTGCTTCCAGGTCTTGCCCGCGAGCAGCAGGCCGATGACGTCGTTCTTGACACGCTTGCGCCAGAGGTCGTCCAGCCCGGCAGTGGTGGTTGCCCAAGGCGCCTTGGTACGATCATAAACGTAATCTTCCTTTATCTTGAAATCGGGTTCTTGATTCAACAGACTGAGAGCGTACTGGATGCGCTGCTGGACGCGCTGTTGATAGACGTTGTAAATGGCGAAAGCGGGCTTGAGGTTGCCATTGCGTATCGCGTCGTCCAGGGTATCGCGGTAAGGTGCAAAACCGTCGATGTCGGATTGCAGAAGATAGCTCCGGTTTGGATCCAGGTCTCCCAGATAATGCTGAAATATCTGCTCTGAGAGGACCTTATCCAGCTGGGTATTGCCGTAGTGATAGCGGGTGAGACTACCAGCGATGGCTTCATCCACCAGCGTTTCCCGCGGTTGCGGGCTCAGGGCCGGCAGTTGCAGGCTGCCGGCGACGGGTGCCGCCGTCGTGGAGTACGCGGTGGCTGCAATGAACTGCGCGCTGACGGCAATCAGCAGAACAAGAATCTTCTGGCGCATTCTGGGGAAATATCCTGTTGGGGGGCCATGCCGGAGCAGGGAATGGCGTGGGCGGTGACTTCCAGCTCGCGTAATAATATTGGAAGTTGAGCCCGAGTGCGAGTACCGGTCCGAATGCGTGATAATACTGGCGGCAGCTTGCAATCATGCAACGCCAAGTCGGGGGTTTCGCTGCTCCTGGCGGTACCGGAGGAGCCTGTTTTCGATGCGCCCCCTAGCCTTTATAAATGGGGTGATCTTCGGCAGTGCTGCAGCGCTGGGAGGTGTGCTGGGCGTCATCCTGTTTTTTCGGTATACGCTAACATTGGACAGCAGCCTGGATCAGACGGTAATCCGCAGCGATTTGCTGCTTGGAGAGCTGTTTCGCGACATGCTGGTCTTCCTGGCGCTGGCGGTGTTCGCCGGTTTCGCTTTCTGGGGCCAGCTCACCAGCCGACGCTGGCGCTGGGCAGTGGAGTATGTACTGGCAGTCGCGATTGCGATGGTGTTAATCATATTTTTAGCGTCGGCCGGCAACCGCAGCCGCAACTTGGTCTAACTGGCTGTGGCAGCCGTGGCGGGCATCGTCGTCTGGCTGGGCGGCTGGTATTCGGACTGATTCCGCGCATCTGGGCGTGGCTTGAGGAGGACGGCTAGAAGCCGCCGCGTCCGGGGTCTAATGGCCCGAGTATGTCGACTTTTCCTGAAAATATTCCGGTATTTTTGTGAATTCTCGTTAGAGAGCTTTAGAGGGCTGCTATGCTGTGTTCCAAGGTTGGCAGGGCGTATGCTGCAAAGGTTTTCCAGCGATTTTTGAACATGGACTGCTCTGCTGATTTAAGGCTCTGAATAAAAATTGTGTTTTCAGACCCGATAACTTATTGACTTGTTATGGTGTATTCGAGTAAAAAACTGAACCCACAATTTAAGCTGAACGGTGCGATGGATGTTCCTGCGTAGTTTCGAGTTGCCGCAGGGCGTCCGTGCGCGTTTGTAAACACCGAATACCAAATCCGGTATTGCAGGAGACTTTAAGTGAATATTCAAGAACTTCTTCATATCGCTGCCGTCTCGGGTGGCATCATCTGGATAATTGTCGCAACCCTCTTGGTGGCACTCGTCATCATTATTGACCGGACTTGGTATCTCGCCAAGGTTGCAAGGCAAGGCGAGCTGATCGCGCGCGTTATATTGCAAACAGAGGATGTGGACCGTGACGCACTCATGGATCTCGCAGTACGCACAGCCAAATATCCGCAAGGCGCCGTGCTGGAAGTGGCCCTCAAGTATCCCGACGTTAAAGACCCGGTACGCCTTTCCGAACTCATTGAGGAGACCATCCTCTTGCAGGCGCCGCGCATTGATCGTGGTATGTGGGTACTCGACACTGTAGTGACACTCGATCCACTGCTGGGTCTCTTGGGCACCATCGTGGGTATTTTCGAAGCGTTCCAGGTACTCGGCGCGGCAGACACGGCGCCTACGAAGGTGACCGGTGGCGTAGCCGTGGCATTGATAGCTACTGCCGCGGGCTTGGCTGTCGCCATTATCGGCCTCGTATTCTTCAACGGCCTCAACAACCGCGTTCGTCTGGTCATGCATCAGATGGAAGCGATCAAAGTGATGCTCGTAAACCGTCTCACCTGAGGCTCACTTGGCCTTCCCGAGAACATGGTTAATACTCAACTGACCGTGGTGCACGGTCAAGGCAGGTAGTTAAAATGAAGGGCTTTTTTGAAAAGAAGAAGGGTAGGATCGAGATCATCAATATGATCGACATCATGCTCTTTCTGCTGGTGTTCTTCATCATGATTACACTGCGCATGATCCCTGCCACCGGGATTGCTTCCCACCTGCCTCAAAGCAGCACGGCAGTGACCATCGAACGGCCCAAGATCATCATCAGCCTGCCCGGACCAGGGCAAATCGTAGTTGAGAATCAGGAAATGACACCTGACCAGCTTACGTCCTATCTGCTTGGACAAGACCCGGCACACGCAAACATTACGATCGCAGGTGCCAAGAGCGTATCGCTCCAAGATCTGGTTATTGCCATGGATGCATGCCGTGAAGCAGGGGTGACCCAGATCGGTATCGCCGCCAAAAACACCAACGATTAATCCATAGGGCCCAACCGTGGACAATAAGCACGTTTTCAGCGAGGGCCTGTTCACGGCCCGATCCGGTGTCAGTTTTATCTTGGCAATCATTGCCGAAGTGCTTATCGGCCTTATTATTGCGGGCATCATCGTCTGGCACGTGACACACCCGGAACCGCCGCCTCCCGTGCAGAAAGTGGCCGTGGTCACCATTCCTCCCAATCCGCCGCCGCCGCCGCCGCCGCCGCCCAAGATGCCGATTCCGAAGTTGCCGACACCGCAACCACTTTCCGAGGTGCCCGCGATTCCATCGCCAATCCCGGTCCCGAACGCGATTCCGCCGCAGCCGCCGCAGCCGCCGCCAGTGGCTACGCCGCCGCCGCAGGTGAATTATGCAGCTCTTGAAAACCAGTACTACAGTCTTGTCAAGCAGGCTATCCAAAATAATGCGATCAGTCACTATCCACGCGATGCACTGCTTAGTTCCACGACGGGTATAGTCACTGTTAAATTTGACCTTGTGAATAATCGTGCAAGCAACATCACGATTATCAGATCAAGCGGTAGCCGTAGCCTCGACAGGGCTGCTATCACGGCAGTAGAAACTGCTCAATATCCACCTGTGCCAGATGCTTTAGCGGGGCGTTTGCTTCCAATGCAACTCCAAGTCCAATATACCCTTGGGGATTAGAGAAGTTTCGATGAACTGGGCGAAAGCCGCCGGCAGGAACGCTGGCGGCTTTTTTATTTGAACTTCTCATGAATCAACCGTTGACAAGCAACTGCGGCTATCTGGCATTATCAGTCAGGCGCGTAGGCGCGGGGCTTGCTCATGGAACTCATCACCGGCTACAGGCGATGAAATCAGGAGCGTAATGCAATGTGGAATTATTTGGCCGGTGCCGTAGGCGGCATCATTAGTTATTGTGCCCGCTATAGCGTCACACAAGATGTACGGACGCAGCTTCCCCCTGGCCACTTTCATCTTCAATGTGAGAGGTTGTTTCCTGATGGGTTTGTTGTTTTTCCTGACCCTGGAACGGTTTTTCGTTAGCCCCGGCTTGCGGACCGCTATTCTTACCGGCGGTCTGGGCGGGTTCACTGCCTTCTCGACCTTCGCGATGGAAACCTTGCTGCTGGTAGAGGACGGTCAATCCAGGACCGCCGTATTATACGTAGCGGCTTCGGTAGTCATGGGATTCGCTGCGGCCTTCGCCGGAGTTTTGATCGCGCGCAGCATTTAAGCGGGTATCACAGTGGCCAAAACGATGCGGATGGTTCGCATTTACCTGAATGAAGCGGACCAGGGAAAAAAGCACAATCTGCTGGATGAAATCATGGACGTATTGCACGGTCAGCACGAAGTCCACGGTGTCACCGTATTCCGTGGTGTCGCCGGGTTCGGCGCGAAGGGCATGGTGCATTCTACAGACCTGCTGCGGTTGACCCAGAGATTACCGCTGGTGGTGGAATTTTTTGACGAAGAAGCCAACATTGCGGCGGCACTGACTTCGCTGAACGGACTGATCCCGCCGGGTCATGTGGTGTCCTGGTCCGTATCCTGCCGGGAATCGTAGTGAAAGCCACAGTGGTTGATGCGGGGTTGCTGCTATTCGATTTTCTCAGATCCGCCCGATGATCGGGTTGGCCGGTAAATAAATAAAATGAATGATAAGCGCGGCATAGCTTTGCGTTTCGTCATACGCATCGGCATCGTCAGCCTGTTCGCTGATCTGACCTACGAGGGCGGTCGCAGCATCATCGGCCCGTATCTGGCGGTGCTGGGGGCCGGGCCGGTTTTCGTCGGCATTGTGGCGGGGCTGGGTGAATTCCTGGGTTACGCCGTACGCTTAGCGTCGGGACGTTTCGTAGACCGTCATCGCGGTCACTGGAAGATGATGGGCGCGGGCTATACCTTGAACATGCTGGCCGTGCCGGCGCTGGCTTTGTCGCCAGGCATCTGGATTGCGGGCATTCTGGTATTTTTGGAACGCATCGGCAAGGGCATTCGCAGTCCCGCCAAGGACGCATTGCTGTCCCGGGCGGGGCGCGAACTTGGGCACGGCTATGTTTTCGGTCTGCACGAGTTTCTCGATCAACTGGGTGCCATCATCGGACCTCTGGTGGTGGCCGGAGCAGTTGCGTACTCCGGTTACCATCTGGGTTTTGCGGTGTTGATCGTCCCGGCCCTGCTGGCGTTATTTTTTCTCTGGCACGCGCGCGGCATCGAACCGGAAGCAGCGCCCGTGGAGAAAGCGCGGTCGCATGCCAAGTTCGACGCGCGCTACTACCACTACATGGCTTTTGCTGTGATAACCATTCTGGGTTTTTCTCATTTCATCCTAGTGGCCTACCATTTGCAGCTTACCCACCGTATCGCGCCCGCGCTCATCCCGGTATTGTTCGCTGTGGCCATGACCACAGATGCCATTGCCGCGCTGGTGGTCGGCCGGTTTTTCGATCGCTACGGTTTGAAAGTTTTATATATGTTGCCGCTACTAACATTGCCGACATTGCCACTGTTGTTTTTGACGGTACACGCCGTGTGGATATGGATAGGCGCGGGACTCTGGGGTGCGGCACTGGGTGTGCAGGAAAGCACGGTACGCGCGGGCGTGGCCACGTTTACGCCGGAAGCGCTGCGCGGCATAGCCTATGGGTTGTTCGATACCGTATTCGGCGCGTCTTGGTTCGTGGGCAGCGTGATTTTAGGGGCGCTGTATACGCTGGGGTCGAGCTGGCTGGTGAGCGTGGCAGTGCTGCTGCAATTGGCGTCGTTGCCTTTGTTGGTCACCATCAACCGCCGTTGCGCCAAGGTATGAGCGATGTTGTCTGGGACGTAAATTTCCGTGCGGTGTTTTAGATCGGGTCACGCCCAAGAAAGTTTATTTCTGGGCGCATTTCTGGATTTTTTTACCGGCGTGGCTCTATTTTCGTGGCGACCGGGAAACAGTAGAAGAAAACCGCCAGACGCCGGCGGCCTGAGATGGTGGAGGCGGCGGGAAGCGGGTCTTCCGCATTCGCGTTTTGCTAACTGTTTGATTCAATGCAAGGCGAAGTTCAACGCACTCGCAGCGAATGTAGCAGTCCGCTGTGCCATTGTCCAGGCAAAATTACGTCGTTGGCATTTGAGTATCAGAATATTGCGGTATGGGTAGCCCGGAACATGAACGACAGATGCGTCCAAGACGTCGACAAGATGGATTCAAGATGTCCTGAAGATGCCCGAGGCATCCCTGTGGTACATCTTGTAAAGTTACTGTACGACTCTACATTGCAGTTTCCGAGTAGTCTATTCGAAGACTTGAATCGCAATCTCGAATGCCGCTACGGCGCCGTAATGCGGGGATGTCGGGTCTTATAGCGAAGTGGAGTGAAACCGCTCCAACTGGACAATCTAACCGGACTGTAAATGAAAGTAGTACTCAGAACCGGCGTACCTCTGGTCGAGGTAGGGGGAAGGGTACTGATAGAGATACTCGATAGGGTACAGATTTGGATCCCCTGAAGACTACCCTGGGGACTATCCCACGACCATGTCAAGGCTAACTCAACACTAGGTCGGAAGGCGCCGCATGGACGACAGGCAAATTCCGGCCAACACGAGATGGTCAGCACAGGTAAATTACCGCCGTAAAGCTGACGTTCAGCCCACATTCCCGTTCGACCTCGTAGCATAATTTGGTTCCCGACCCGGGACGTTCCAATGCTTGCAGCCCCTGTACTTGGCGTTATCGTTGCGCCACACCCCGCGCGGAGAACAGATATGTGCCAATCTTTCATTGCGTATGTGACCTGTAAATCGGAGGGTAGCACGATGAAACGGCGCGAGTTTCTGAAGTTGTTGATGGCCCGGGTGCCGCTAGTCGCGGTGATGTTCGCGGACCTGCCGAAAACGGCGTGGGCCATGGTCACGGCCGTGGCAGGCACGTTGCGCCGGGTGCGGCCGGGAGATCCCGATTGGCCTTCAGCGTCCGAATGGAACGGCTTGAACAAGCAGGTCGGCGGACGCCTGATGAAACTACGCGATCCGCTGGAGGCGTGCCGCGCGGACCCTTCCGGCATCGCATGCAGCACTTTTTTTGCCGCGATCAAAGACCCGTATTACATCCTCGACCACGCCAACCTGACCCAGACCTCGGGTTGGGTCGATGCATGGACATCGCGACCAAGCGCCTACGCGGTTGCCGCGAAGTCCTCGACCGACGTCGCCGCCGCAGTGAACTTCGCGCGTGAACACCGGCTTCGACTGGTGGTAAAAGGCGCGGGACACAGTTATCAGGGCACTTCCGATGCTCCCGATTCACTGCTGGTGTGGACGCATCACATGGACGAAATCATGATGCATGATGCATTCGTGCCGCAAGATTGCGTCGGGAAAGTAAGGCCACAGTCGGCGGTCAGCGTCGGCGCCGGGCAGATCTGGGCGCACACCTACAACGCGGTGACGACCAAGCACGGGCGTTACGTGCAGGGTGGCGGTTGTTTGACGGTCGGTGTCGCGGGCTTGGTCAGTAGTGGCGGTTTCGGTAGTTGGTCCAAGCAATACGGTACGGCAGCGGCGAGCTTGCTGGAAGCTGAAGTTATTACCGCGGATGGGAAAATTCGTATCGTCAACGCGTGCAATGATCCAGATTTATTTTGGGCGCTGAAGGGCGGTGGCGGCGGCAGCTTTGGAGTGATCACGCGCTTGACCTTGCGCGCCCACAAATTGCCGAATTTTTTCGGTGTGGTGAACCTCACCGTCGAATCGAACTCCGAACACGCCTATCGCCATCTGCTCGAGCGCTTCGTCGATTTCTATCGCGAAAACCTGTTCAATCCGCACTGGGGCGAACAGGTTCACTTCGCTCCGAAGAATCATTTCCGCATCAGCATGGACTTTCAGGGATTAGACAAGCAGCAAGCCGAAGCCGTGTGGAAACCGTTCATCGATTTCGTGCGGGCGTCACCGACGGATTACAAGATCACGGTGCCACCGCAGGTCTTGGCAATTCCTGCACGCGCGATATGGAATCCGGAGTTGTTGCGTAAGATACCCGGCACAGTGGTGGCTGATTCGCGTCCGAACGCGCCGCTGGACAACATCGTATGGACTGGCGATGCGGGTCAATCCGGACAAGTTCTCCACGGCTATGGTTCTGCGTGGCTGCCTGCGTCGTTGCTCGAAAGCGATCGCCGCAAGGATTTGGCTGACGCGTTGTTCTCAGCCAGCCAACAGTGGGATTTCGCCTTGCACTTCAACAAGGGTATGGCAGGAGGACAATCCAGCGCCGTTGCAGCGGCGCGCGACACCGCAACGAACCCGCAGGTGTTGGGAGCCTTCGCGCTGGCCATCACCGGCAGCGGGGAAAGGCCTGCCTTCCCCGGCATTCAAGGACACGAGCCGGACATGCAGCGCGCGCGTCGCGACGCGGCTGCCAACGCGCGGATGATGAGTGAGCTGTACAAGGTCGCTCCCGACGCAGGTTCATACGTTTCCGAAAGCGATTTCTTCCTGAAAGATTGGCAGCGCGCGTTCTGGGGATCGAATTACGCGCGGTTGCGTGCCGTGAAAAAGTATTACGACCCTGACGGGTTGTTCATCGTTCACCATGGTGTGTGTTCGGAGGAATGGAGTGCGGATGGTTTCACACGGGTCACTTGACTGAGATTGCCCAGCGCGTTGGCTACCCGATGGCCAGGCAATAAACATGGTCGGCAATATCCATACATCAGGCAATATGCAAGCCAGCATCCCATCGCACCGTGTCCGCTGTCTATCGGGCAAGCGCTTGTCGGCAAGCTGCCTTCCTGAAAGCGGACCATCGCCACCGGCCGCTTGGGGTAGAAAGCTGCAGTTGACCAATCGCAGTAGCTGGGAAGGTGACGAAGGTAGTCTCCTCTCTCCTTGCTGCCCGTCTCGTCTCTACGAGCGGCGAAGCCGCGAGTCGTCGCCCGGCGTCTTGCCCGCGGACCTGACGGTGAGATACCATCAGCCCGCCGCGCACACAGCGAACACGCCGTGATGTAGAGGAGGGCGTACTCCAATCATGGTCTAGGTACCTAGCTTCGTGAGGATACAATCACATGCCGCATCTAAACCTCGATACCGGCAACACCGCGTTCATGCTCCTCTGCTCGAGCCTCGTCATGCTCATGACACCGGGGCTCGCGTTCTTCTATGGCGGTCTGGTCGGCCGCAAGAATGTGCTCGCGATTATGATGCAGAGCTTCGCATCGATGGGGTGGACGACGGTCATCTGGTGGGCCTTTGGCTTTTCGCTCTGCTTCAGCGGTGATTTCAAGAGCGGGACGGACTTCGCCGGAATCCTGGGCAACTTCCATTGGGCGTTCCTGAATGGGGTCTCGCTGACCACCCCCTCTCCCACCAACAACACGATCCCGCTCTTCGTGTTCTTCGGATACCAGATGATGTTCGCCATCATCACGCCAGCGCTCATCACCGGGGCCTTTGCGAATCGCGTACGATTCCCAGCCTATATGCTTTTCCTCACGGCGTGGCTGATCCTCGTCTATTTCCCGTTCGTGCACATGATCTGGGGCGGCGGTATCATGGCGCACTGGGGCGTCCTCGACTTCGCCGGGGGGCTCGTCGTGCACAACATTGCGGGCATCGCTGCACTCGCCTCGGTCCTCTACGTCGGACGGCGAACGGCGAAGGATCGCGCGCCGCACTCGATCCCGCTCGTGGCGCTCGGCACCGGTCTGCTCTGGTTCGGTTGGTACGGCTTCAACGCGGGCAGCGAATTTCGGGTCGACTCGGTGACCAGCGTCGCGTTCATCAATACCGATCTCGCCGCAAGTTTCGGAGCGGTCACCTGGCTGGCGATGGATTGGTTAACGAGCAAGAAACCGAAGTTCCTGGGGCTGCTCACAGGCTCCGTTGCGGGGCTCGCGACGATCACTCCCGCGTCCGGATATGTCTCCCCGGCAGCAGCGGTCCTCATTGGCATCCTGGCGGGGGTCGTCTGCTTTTACGCGGTCGCGCTCAAGAACCGACTCCAGTGGGATGACGCCCTCGACGTCTGGGGCGTGCACGGAGTCGGTGGGTTTCTTGGCATCATCAGCCTCGGCGCCTTCGCCAGTCTGGCGTTCAACCCTGCTGGCAACAACGGGCTGTTCAACGGCAACCCACACTTCTTCCTCGTGGAGCTCGCCGCGGTGTGCATCGCCACGATATGGGCGTTTATCTTCACCTACGGCATGCTCTGGATCATCGATCGGATCACGCCAGTGAAGATTGACGAGGCCGGCGAGATTGCAGGGCTAGACATGGTGTTGCACGGCGAGGTTGCCTACACGGAAGAGCCCTGACGACGCGGTGAGCAAGTTTATGACCGGCATCGACAACACCGGCGGCATCTATGCTTACAACACCGTGAATAACTGCACGACGAACTATTCTGGGGGCACCGCCGGAGCCGGCAACAGCCCGTAGCGCGGACGTCGCTCGTCCTCACGTTGCCTGAATTGCTGTCTGTCGTGACTACTTGTTCACTGAGGAAACTCAACTCGCGCGCATCGCGATCGTGTCAATGCCAAGGTCATGAAAGACCCACGGCTCGCCAAGATGATGGATCCCAAGTCGCTGCCATTCAACGACATACGCACGTTCTGGGGTGGATTCAAGCCGTTCATAACTCTTTGAGAAGTGATGCAAATGGGGTCACTTGATCTATAAGACCGATCAACGTGGCACAATTTCAACGCGCTAATGAATGTCCGCCTTCAAATGTGAATTCGACCGATGGATGCAGAATCGTTCAAAATCCGGAGTTAATACCGTAAAGCAATTATTAGGTATTAAAGGCTAAACTCTTATATTTAAGGAGATGATATGAAACTGTGTTATAGGGCTTTGCTTGCAGTGAATATTACTTTAGCTATTGCCTGGACTGTTCCAGTGTTTGCGGGTAATGTCATACAGACCGCTCAATTTCCTGGGCTTTCGCCGGGGATCTTATATAACGCTTATTTGTCTTCGGCAGAACATTCCGCCATGACTGGCTACCCGGCTACCTATTACAGGCCATCCACCAAATCGGATGTGACTGTCGGTGTGGAGGGTGATGAACTGCGGGCCTTCGGAATACCAGCAGCCGGCGGCAAATTGCAGTATCTGATCGGTGGCAGGATTTTAAGGCTTATCCCAAACCGGGAGATCGTCATGACCTGGAAAGCGAATGCCTGGAGCGAGGGTATTAAGCCTGCGGAAATCCCCAATCTCGAATCGGTACTGATCCTGACATTCAGGAAGACGTTTGCTGGTGCGGAGATCCAGCTGGTTCAGGTCAATGTACCGGATTTTGGAACAACAGATCCTGCCACCTCCGAGGTGACCACCGAAACCACGACGGTCAACACCAACTGGTATTACAGATACTGGTCACCCATGACCAAATACTTCCAGTCACATACACGCAGCCTTAAGTCTACGTCTAGAGGGATATGAGCAGATGCGCGTGATTTACAGAATCAAGTTGTTTGGAATCTGCAAGGACCTGTAAAATTTTGTGCAATGACATCGGGGGAAGGCCTCCAATAAACTGAATTGACTTCAATAATAGCAATGGGTCGAAAGCAGCAGTTGACCAATCGCAGTAGAATTGGAAGGCGAGGAGGAGAGTCGAATATCAGCTAGCTTCCAACATCGGACGATGGATGTTCTGGATCGGATGCCCCACAAGCTGTCATTCGTTGCACAGGTCAGCCATCACGACTGATTGGGCAACGATTAACCATGCAGGATTCGATGATAATGTTTGCACATGCTTAGACATCGGGCTGGGTCGGCCGGTCACAGGTCCTTCACCACGGGGAGAGTGCCATGCATCGTCGCTATGGGCTTTTGATCCTACTCACGGTTCTCATTATGCTGGCCGGTGTCTACAGTAGTTTAATGGCATTCCATCCCGGCCAACTACCGTTTTCCACCGACATTGTCGATCCCCATACTGCAATCATCGAACCGGTTGCTGGACTCCCGCTGCCGGCGGCCCTGCACGCCGGCGATCAAATTGATTTTGCGGCCCAGCCGCGAGCAACCCGCATCGCAATTGCCGTGCAAATCGTCTCTCTTCCCCTAGGACTGTCCTATACTTTCGTGATCCGTCGGGGGAATGCGCGCGTCACCCTCCCGGTCACAATCGTGAGTAGTAATGCCGTCGCCGGTGACCGGGCGATTGAGTGGGCCGCTCTTGGTTTCTATGTGCTCATCAGTGTGATTGCGCTGCTCGCCGTGTGGCGCGGCCGCGACCGGGCAGCGGCGGGTCTCGCACTCTGGGCCATCGCCTTTCTGATCGGTCTAGCAATTTCCTTTGTGCCATTCGACAGCATGCTGGGGCTCGGCCCCCTGTTGGTGGGATGGATTTTTTACCTGCTCGCGCGGGTTGGATTCTATGTGATGGCGG
Source organism: Gammaproteobacteria bacterium (assembly GCA_049591455.1). Classification (GTDB taxonomy): domain Bacteria; phylum Pseudomonadota; class Gammaproteobacteria; order Natronospirales; family REEB76; genus REEB76. Next base: position 117,932 of record JBAWFA010000004.1, on the reverse strand, counting down.
AGTCCATGGCGGGCAGTGCGCTCAGTCCGCGCTCGCGTGTATGGTGGCGCGCGAGCTTCCTCCTGCTCCTCGGTCTCGGGGCAATCGTGGCGCTAGGCGGACCGCTTGTGTTTGTCGCCACAGGTTGGGCGGAGCTGTTGCGGCCCGCGTACGGTTTTGCAATCACAGCTAGTTATCTGGTTCCAGTCGCTCTGCTGTTCGTGAGCTACCGCCGCGCGGAGGTCACACAGCGGTTGCGGCTGCGCTGGATGTTGTGGAGCAGTGTGCTGTTCGTTGCAGGTATTTTTCTAAACAACACACCGATCCTGGGGTTTCTGGCTTCAGCGATCATGTCGCAATCCATGTTCGCCATTTCCATGGTCGGCTTCCTGTACGCAGTGCTGCGCCACCGGGTGGTGGATATGGCGGTGTTTCTCGACCGCACCTTGGTGTATGGCGGGATGACTGCACTCGTGCTCGGGGTGCTGGCCGCCATCAACAGTCTGGTGGAACACGCCGCCCTGGGCACCAGTACCAGCCTGTGGTTGCAGGTCATCGTGCCGCTGGCGCTCGGGATCGTGCTCGGACGGGTGCGTTCGTATGCAGACTGGATCGTGGAACGGGTGTTCTTCCGGAAGAAATATCGCTCGGAGAACGCGCTGCGCAGCTTTGCCAGGCACGCCGGCCACATCGAGGATCAGGGGCACCTTCTCGAGGGTACCGTCACGGCTCTGCACACCCACCTGACCGTGCCGGGGGTCGCGTTCTATGAACAGGCGGAAGGTTGCTACACGCGCATGCGCCAGGCAGGCGAACGGCTGTATCCCGAGCGTCTCGGCCAGGACGATCCTGCCGTGGTGGCCGCGCGGGCGGATCAAAACGCGGTGGAGTTGTCGGTACTGAAAAGTGCGCTGGGCCAAGATGGGTATGCGTTCCCCATGATGGCGCTGGGTGAGTTACAGGGGGTGCTGGTGTGTGCCAACCGACCCGGTGAGCACTTCGCGGCGGCCGAGCGCGGCCTGATTGCGCAGGTTGCCCACGAAGTGGGCGCCGCCCTGTTCGCATTGCGCACCCAAGCGGCAGAGGCGCGCGCGCAAGTCAGTGAGGCTCTGCTCGACGAGGCGCGTTCCCGTGAAGCGATGCTGTTGGAAACCCTGCGCGCCTTTGGCGCAACCGCAAGGACATAGCATTGACTACCCGCCATCTTTAGAATTTGGTCACAGGCGTGAGTACACACTCCTGGGCGCAGGTAAATATTGGATCACGTCAGACTGCCGTCGCACCACCCACTGAGTCGCTCCATAGCAGATAGTCGCGACCGGGTCGAAAGCAGCCACAGGCGGAATCTAGTAGATTGGGAAGGAGGTCAGGAGAGTCGGATATGTCACCGAGCCATGTCTTCTTTCGGCCAAACGATGCCTTTCTCCTTGATTCAGACGGGCGCAACATTGAGGCGGCTTGTCATGAACTCGCAGAGGCTAAACAAGGTGCTCCAGCCGACATGCAACCCTCCGTTTCGTTCCAGACCGCACGCGGCTGAGCTTGGACATTGGACATCAAATACAGGAGAGTCCGTATGATTGATCACACAGGAATTGGTGTCGCAGATGTCGCTCGGTCCACGGTTTTTTACGATGCTATTTTAGGCGCACTCGGTCTCAGCAGGTTGATGCAGATTCCCGAGAACGATGGAGCTGATGGGGTCGGCTATGGCGTGGACTACCCGATTTTCTGGATTGATCGGTTTCATCCACACAGTGTCAAGCAGCACACGGCGTTTGCTGCACAAACCCGCGCACAGGTCGACGCTTTTTACACGGCAGCCTTGAAGTACGGCGGCACCGATAATGGTTCGCCCGGGCTTCGCGAAACCGCCAAGGGCTATCCGCCGGGCTACTACGCCGCGTTCGTCCTTGATCCAGATGGCAACAACATGGAGGCGGTCGTTCGTGAACTGTGAGCTCACAACACGACGGTCCATCCAACAAGGCATTCTTGCGTACGGTCTTGCCTCAGCTTCGCTCCGGCAAGCTCCCTGCTGAGCTTGGGCGTTACCAGTCTTTCCGAAAACAGATAGTCGCCGCGGACAGCTTGGGGTCGAAAGCAGTTATAGGCTAAATTTAATAGATTAGGAAGGAGGTCAGGAGAGTCGAATGTCGGCTAGCGGCCAAGACGCGTCACTCGTGACCTCCACTCACTCGCCACACATAGCGGCCATCAGGGATTTCTCGAGACATAGAGACGTGTGCCACGCTGAGAATCATTCGCGCGTGGGACCGGTATCGGCCGCTCAATCAGACCTACACTTGCTGTCCATAAAGCCGGCTACAGTTCAAGCAGTTCCGGCATGAGCGGTCTTCGTCAGCAACCAGTGTGCCGACAATGATCAACGAGGGTGCGCAACGATGCTGATGATGACACCGGTGGTGATCGCCACGAGCAGGAAATCGCCGTTGTCGCTGCGAACCCATTGATAGCCCCGCGGCGGTTGGCGCAGATGACGTACGCGCCAATCCGTTACCATGTAAGACCGACCGCGGTAGGCGGCCGGCAAGCGACCACCCTTTTTGTACCAGCCCTGCTGACGGCCCTGTGCATACATGCCGCGATGCTGTTGACTGGTCTTGCTGGCATGGCGGGGCGGTTGCTGCTCATTTGACTGCGCGAAGGCAGCACTGGTCGACATCAACAAGGCACCACAGAGTGCGAACGCGCCGAGTTGCTTTTTCATAACCATCTCCTGAGAAGTGGCGAAGCAAGCCGACAATACTGAGCGCGCTCGCTTCTAACCTTGCTTTCGAGCCCCCCTCCGTGTATTGATATTTTACGCGTACATCGGCATCTTTGCACATAGAACCCCTGAATATGGCGCAGGTACTCGGTTCACATTCAGCGGGCGCACCACGGCTATCGGTGAATTCATGCTCTCGCCGGTGATCAACTTCTCGAAAGCAGCCGCTCGCCACCATCGAGAGCGGGTCGGACAGCGACTATCCATCGACCAACGGTCGCTGACCGGCCAAAACCGGCCAGAGCCGCCTTGTCAGTCAACGTCCGCTATTGCCGCTGACTGATACAACGATTCACTCCGTCCGGAGAGAACCGACCGGTTCCATTGAGTATTTTTCGGTAGCGCATAATGCCTGAGATATCCGACGCGATCTCGCGCAGCGGGTAAGCCTCCGGTTGACCGACTAACTACCCGGCCGTCTCTCACTCTCGGTGTCGTCGGTTACTATAATCGTAAGCTCGCCGCCGGGTAACATTTTGGCGCGAAAGCTGTATTTGTGCCCGGCCTTGAATGACTGCTTTACAGGCGCAGGAAGTATTCTTGACTTGAGCCCTGTAGGCGACTTCCAACTTATATTCACCCCGGCAGTCACATCATGTGGGCCAGGCGAAACGGAGATCCGTGTTTGCCAGTGTTGAAAGTCCTTCCCATCCACGGCCAAGAAGACAAGCTCGTACGTCGCACTGACGAGGGTAGCGGCAGGCTGTTGGGGCTGTGCGAAAGCAAGTCCCGAAGTGCAAAAGCTCAAGACCGCGACGACCGTTAGTGTGTGTAAACTAAAATGGTTCATTGCGATGCCCCTAATTAGAATTCTGCCCCGGAATTAAGGGGGTAACGGAATCATCCGGTCTGCGTTTACGGCTGTCAATCCGAAAATTTCTACGACTCATTAAACTGCAGCGGACAGGGCGTGCTGAGCCCGCTGGATCGCGGGTGAATCCGCTGCCGCGCTTTATTCCGCGACAAAGCGGTCACTCCGACGATGTGCCTCGAGGTCTGCTTCGGGTCGAATGCAGACATTGACCAGATGAAGTAGATTGGCGGGAGATCAGGAGAGTCGAATGTATCACCGCGCCATTATCTACGGGTGGCGCCGAACAATGCACTGAAGATAACGCATTGCTACGTGCCCCTTAATCTTTACGTTGGCATTACATTGGAGGACGAGATGAATAAACTTGATCACGGAAAGCTTCTATGTGTGCAGTGCGATGATCTGCCCCGAAACCCATCGACCTTCGCAGTGGGTGTATCTGACAAAGGAGTTACATCTATAAATCGTTCGGCTCCTGCCTTTGTTACTTATTTTCTACACGAGCATCATTGATGACTTATAGAGTACACTAAATCATTTATGCTATAGATTGCCAGTGATTTGATTATACAAGTATGTCTTCCTCTATTGGGATTGGTAATTGTGAAAAACATATTATTATTGTTAGCTACGCTCTCTATCACAACTCATCTTGGAACAGTACTAGCACAGACTGGGACAGATAAGGGCGGTGTTACAGATACACGTTTCATAAACCAGCAAACGACGGCACTAATCGAAACCGTTCATGTTACATGGGTTCTAGCTGCTGGTACCCTTGCGTTAGCTGTCTTTAGCTTCTGGCAAATTCTTGAAACGTGCAGGAATGCCAGACGAGAACTGCGCGCGTATGTGAGAGCTGTTGGAATCACCCCACTTTGGGAACACAGTGCAGACCATAGAACCTATAATTGGCGCTTCAGACCTAAATGGGAAAACAGCGGGAGTACACCAACAAAAAATCTGCGACTTCATGTTAATTTCGCTTTACGTGACACGGAACTGCCGACTGACTTTGATTTTAATTACGAAACCCACGCAGTAGGAACTGGTTTAATTGCTCCCAAAATTACTCTGCATGGGGGCGTTACCCCAGTTCCATCTTTAGCGCCAATTACTACGCAAGATATTGTTGATATGCAGGCAGGACGTAAATACTTCTATATCTATGGATGGGCGAAATACTTTGATGTGTTCTCTGATACTGATGAACACATTACCCGATTTTGTTGGATCATTACTCCCGTCGGCAATGCAGCTGCTTTTATGCCAGGTTTTCCAGACATGGCCGAGCCACTTACGTTCCCTTATCTTTATTATGCCAAAGGCAATTGTGCTGACGAAGAATGTAATTTGTAATCTTGCTTGGGACTATGTGCTGCTCGTTTCAGTATCAATATGATGGATAGTTCTTGTGAATATAGGCACAAATTATTAAATAACATACGAAATATCCAACCTCACTGGTTTATTCCTCATGCCATTGTTTGACGTTACCAAGTGCATTCGAGAAATCTACCTTCTTGAGCACCTCAAGCAATAGCATCGGGTTATAGGGCTTACCATAGCGATCAAACGTGATGCTATCCATCGAGTGACCGACAAGGGCAGCAACTTCCGGCTGAGATAATCCTTTCTGTTTTAAGGTATTGATCAGCGTGGTTCTGAAACTATGAAAATCTTTCTTCGGCGTCTGCTTGTAGAATCCCAACGATTTTCGATAACGACCGAACCAGAGCGAAGCGCTCTGGCCTGCGCCATCGCGTCTGGCACGAAGCTCAGGGAATAGCTGCGTTTTGCCCTGAGCGCGTAGCTGCTCAACAAATCTAAGAAATCCTAATTCTAATAGCTTTGGATGAACCGGAATCAAACGCCTGGCGGCCTTGGACTTTAGATGCTTCCCTGGACCCATACCATTGATGTCGAAAACCCAGACACCGTCCTCTTGTCGGACGTCACTGAGCTGCAGCTGACAGAGCTCATTGAGACGTGCACCAGTATGCAGACCCAGGAGCGGTAGCCAGTAATAGTGTGGATGCAGAAATTTATGCTCTTTGTACTGCCCGGTTGAGAATATCTTCTTCAAATCCTCGTTTGTAAATGCCGCACGAGCCTCATCCGGCCGCTGCGGATTGCGCATGGTGAGATTCGCAAAATAATTGCGTTCGATATAGCCATTGCGCTCGGCCCAGCCGAACAGCGAAGCCACCTTGGTCAAATGATTGTTGAGAGTGGTCACTGACATGAGGTCTTTGGGTTTCATGGCGAGAACATCGTGAAGCGGCAAATCCCGGTAGTGGGGACTCTTTTCGAGATTGGCCGGCAGCTTTTGCAGAATGGTTTTATACCGGCGTGCGGCGACCGCATCGAGTCTTTTGATGGGCACGTCGCCTACGATTTTGAGCAGAAGGTCATACATGCCCTGGTTGCTGTATGCGGTCTTCTCAGTCCACGATCCTTCGCGGCGCTTTTCCTCGCAATAATTGTCAATCAGCTTGCTGAGCAAGATCGATTCTTCATCATCTGCAATAACTTCAGGTGCCGGGCTCGAGGCCGGCTGAGTGCGCGTGGGAACCGCAAAACTCTTGAATTCTTCGCTTTTGGCCACGAACGCTTCGAAAAGCGTGATGCTCATGTGGGTGGCGAGGAGTGCGAGGCGCTCATACTCGGGAGTGTCCTTCTCAACCTCGAGCTTGTGATCGTGAATGACGCGATCAGCCGCATTGCGCGCATAAGTACTTGGAACATCGAAATTGGCAAGACTCCGCATCGTTTTGATGCTTTCTTTAACGCGCTCTTTCTGCTCGAAGCTCAAGGGACCGTGGTCTTCCAGGTAGCCGGTGAGCTTGGCGAGCTCGGTCCGCAAGAATTCATCCAGAAGCCGTTTGGCCTCTATGTGGGTGAGTTTTCCCATGGATACCGCCTCGAACAACCCCTCAAGATAGAGCACCAAGGCCCGGGCGCCGCGAATAGCGTGAGCGCGGTCAGGGGTTTTCAGGGAGTGCTTGACCTCGCGCGAAGGCCAGTATGGCCGAAGGGCTTCGGGCACCACAAACCGGAAATAGTAGAGATCGGCGCGTTTTTGCAGGTAGGAGGGCAGGCGCAGCATGGGCAAAACACCTCGCGCATGTACCAGTGAAATGTACCAGCGTCGAGTTTTCGCCCGGGTGGCCCGAAAAGGGCCACCAGAATCAAGCAGTTAGCGCGGAATTGGTGGAGGCGGCGGGAATCGAACCCGCGTCCGCAAGCCCTCCGCCCTCAGATCTACATGCGTAGCACACGTCTTTGATTTAACCGCCTGCTACCCGACGGGCAGGGAAAACAAACGGCGAGTCCGGTATGTTTTAGTGATCTGGCGCCGGATGCACCACACCGCGATCTTGTGAGACACGACCGTTGAACGCCCTCGAAGGGCCTGGACGCACAAGCACGGCTCCAGTCAACGGCTAGCCGGGATTAGGCGGCTAGGGCGTAGTTACTATCGTTCGCAACTAGCGTTGTTGCAAGACAGTTTAACGAGGAATCCTGCACCTCGGCATGCACTTCGGGTTTCGCGACCCACGTCGAGACCTTGTCGCCCCCAACGGTTACAGCGCTATTTTACACCGGTATGAAGTTTTACGCGTGCCGCAACAAGCGGCCTTTTTGCCGTTGCCAGTCTCGTTCTTTTTCAGTAGAACGTTTGTCATGGGCTTTCTTGCCCTTGGCAAGTCCGATTTCCAGTTTGGCGCGCCCTTTTTTCCAGTACAGTGCTAGCGGCACCAGGGTATAGCCCTTGCGCTCCACAGCTCCGACGAGCCGATCCAGTTCCGCCCGGTTTAGCAACAGCTTACGAGTACGGGTGGGATCCGGGTGAATATGAGTAGAGGCTGTGTTGAGCGGCGTGACGTGGGCGCCAAGCAGCCAGGCTTCGGTGTTCTTGATGACCACATAGCTTTCGGTGATCTGCGCTTTGGAGGCGCGCAGGCTTTTTACTTCCCAACCTTCCAGTACCATCCCTGCTTCGAGCCGTTCCTCGATGAAATAATCGAAACGTGCGCGTTTATTGAGCGCGATGCTTGAAGAAGCGGGTTTTTCGCCGTCGTTTTTCTTGGTCATGGCGCATTATAGCCTGTGCTTGCATGCGTCCCGGCGTTGTACCGACCGCGCGTTTGGCTCAAAATCGTTGCCTGTATCCACCATCCTTGCTTACCAGATCATCGAGGGCTCTGCATGCGCACCGTAAACAAGAGCGCATTGGTGCAGTACACGGCGTCACAGATGTACACGCTGGTGAACGACGTGGAGCGATATCCCGAGTTTTTGCCCTGGTGTCGCAGCGCGCGTGTATTGAATCAAACCGATACAGAGATGTACGCCAGCTTGGAGCTGGCCCGCGGAGGATTCCATCGTACGTTTGCCACCCGGAATATTCTGGATCCGGGGCGCGGGATCGTGATTGCCCTAGACAATGGGCCATTCCGGCACCTGGAAGGCCACTGGCGTTTCGAGGATTTTGGCGCAGAAGGCTCGAAGGTCCTGCTTAATATGGAATTCGAATTCGCCGGTGCGTTGTTGGATCTGATGGCCGGACCGGTGTTTCACGAGATATGCAATTCGCTGGTGAGTGCCTTCACTCGTCGCGCACTGGATCTGTATGGCAAGCGCTGAAACGCTGTGCATCGAGGTGGTGTATGCGTCTGCCGATGCACAGCAGGTGGCGACCATCATGCTGGCTGCCGGCGCTGATGTACGCGCCGCGATTGAAGGTTCAGGCTTGTTACAGCAGTTTCCGGGGATCGATCTGGCATGTAATCGAGTCGGTATCTTTGGCCGGCTGGTCAGGCTCGATACCGTATTAAGCAGCGGTGATCGGGTAGAAATATATCGTCCGCTGCTCAAGGATCCCAAGGAGGCACGCCGGGAGCGCGCCACTCGCAACGCGAACACGGGCAAGCATTCGCGCTGAGGCGATGTCAGGAACCTTGGGGTGGCTTGCCGGGCTTTTGTACGATGCTCACAACCTTGCCGTCCTTGAATAACACCGTTAGATGTTGTTTGGCGACAGTGCTGTCGTGGCTGAGGCTGCTGGGAACGTTGTAGTACACGTAATCCCAGCGATCAGGGTGGAAGGGATCCTGGATCATCGGCGGTCCCAGCACAAAGCGCACCTGCGCCTCGGTCATGCCGGGCTTCACCTGTTCTACCATGCTGGGTTTGAGAAAATTGCCCTGCTTTATGTCTAGGCGATATACGCAGGCGCTCAACGCCAACATCAACAGAATAACGACATAATGAAGTAGGCGCATGGCAGACGGGTCGGGTTGCGTTGCTTGACAGGGAGGGGATAATACCTGAGTGCCGTTGTTACGAGAAGCGCATGTCCGAGGAATCCGCCGTGGAAAGCCAGGAACTCCGCAACGCCGGTCTCAAAGTCACCCTGCCGCGGGTCAAGATTCTTGAAATCCTGGAGCGCAGCAACCCGCGCCACATGAGCGCCGAAGACATGTATAAGGCGCTGCTGGATTCAGGCGAGGATATCGGTCTGGCCACGGTGTACCGGGTGCTGACCCAGTTCGAGGCGGCGGGCTTGGTGACGCGTCATCACTTTGAGGGCGGCCATTCGGTGTTCGAGCTGAATGAGGGTCCCCATCACGACCATATCGTGTGCGTGAAATGCGGCCGGGTAGACGAGTTCGTGGACGGCGAGATCGAGAAACGCCAGAAACAGATCGCCGTAGCCAAGGGCTACGAAATCACTGACCACTCGCTGTATCTGTACGGCATCTGTTCAAGCTGCCGCAAAACCCTGCATAAATAGCCAGGCTTACTGTCCCGCCCTGGAGATCATTTCACGCGCATGCCTGCGCGTCGTTTCTGTAATTTCCACGCCGCCCAGCATGCGTGCCAGTTCGTCAATCTGGGTTTTTTTATCCAGCGCTTCAATGCGGGTTAAGGTTGTATTCCCACGGACTTCTTTCACCACCCGAAAATGATGGTGGGCTTGGGAAGCCACCTGCGGCAGGTGTGTGACACACAGCACCTGGCGTTTTTCGCCGAGAGTGCGCAGGCGACGGCCGACAATTTCTGCCACACCGCCGCCGATACCCGCATCCACTTCGTCAAATATCATCGAAGGAATAGCGCTCGCCTGTGCGGCCACCACCTGAATGGCCAAGGCAATGCGCGAAAGCTCGCCGCCGGAAACCACCTTGGCGAGGGGTTTCAGCGGCTGGCCCTTGTTGGCGCTCACCTGGAATTCAACCTGGTCCGTGCCGTGTGCGGTTAAGCGTTCCGGATCATTGTTTATCTGTATGGCAAAGCGGCCGCCCGGCATACCCAGTTCCTGCATGCTGCCCGTGACTTTGCCGCTCAGTTCCGCCGCCGTCTGGCTGCGTTGCCGGCTTAATTCCGCGGCGACCTTGCGATAACTGTCGCGTAAACGCGCAAGCTTGGCTTCCAAGCCCTGCAAGGCCACATCGGCGTGTTCAAGATCGTGTAGCTCACTGCGCAATTTCTCGTGGCATTCCGGCAAAGATTCCGGCTCCATGTGGTGTTTGCGCGCCAGATCGTGAATACTGCCCAAGCGACTTTCTACCCATTCCAGGCGTTGCGGATCGAGATCAGCATTCGAAACGTAACGGCGTAGTTCCTCACTTGCGTCTGACAATTGCGTTTCCGCGTTAACGAGCGGTTCGCATATATTCTTCAGTCGCGGGTCAAGTTCACCCAGGCCGTTGAGCGTATTCAGGGCTTGATGCAGTATCTGATAGGCGGAAGTTTCCTCGCTTTCATAAAGCCCATTGAGGGCCGACTGGGCTCCTTCCAGAAGCTTGCCGCCGTTGGCCAGACGACGGTGTTCTTCATCAAGACGGGCAATTTCGCCGGTTTGCAGCCCGAGGGTGTCTAGTTCGTTCACTTGATGGCGCAGCAAATCCAGACGGGTGTTACGGTCTCTGGTCGCACTATGCAAGTCCGTCAGGCGTTCATGTGTAATTTTCCAGTCACCGTAGAGCTTGGCGATTTCGTCCAGCAGGGAAGCGTGATTCGCAAAACTATCCAGCAGTGTCAGCTGTGTCATCGGCCGGAGCAGGGATTGGTGTTCATGCTGCCCGTGGATGTCTACCAGTTGTTCACCCAGTTCCTTGAGCAGTTGCAGCGGTGCACTATGACCGTTGATCTGGCCTCGGGAACGGCCGTCGCGGGCGATGATGCGCCGAAGAATGCACTCGCTATCAGGGGACTCGAGGTCCTGCTCCTTGAGCCATATCTGTATGTGGGGCAGATTGTGTACATCAAATTCCGCGCTGATTTCAGCACGTTCCGCATCGTGTCGGATCACGGCCGCATCGGCCCGATCCCCCAGCACCAGACCCAGGGCATCCACGAGGATGGATTTGCCGGCGCCGGTTTCACCGGTGAGTACACTCATGCCTTGAGCGAAGTCCAGTTCCAGGGTGTCAATGATGGCGAAATCGCGGATGGTGATGTGCGTCAGCATGCCGGTTTATCAATCTTTGCGACCGGGATGGAGTGTGCGTCCCCAGTGGAGCTTGGTACGCAGGATCCGGTAATAGTCGTGGCCTTGCGGGTGGATGAAAGTCACGCTTGAGGCGGAGCGCTTTACCTGCACCCGATTATCTGCATCCAGCAAATGCGTATCTTGTCCGTCAGTGGTGACCTGGGCGCGGCCACCGTGGGTGCTATTGATTACGATTTCGATTTTGCTGTCGCCTTTCACCACAATCGGCCTGTCACCCAGCGCGTGGGGACAAATAGGCACGAGCGTGACAGCATCCAGCACCGGATGCAGGATGGAACCACCGCCGGATAGGGCGTAGGCGGTGGATCCGGTAGGTGTAGCGATGATAATGCCGTCGGCGCGGTGCGCACATACGAAATGGCCATCCACATGGGTTTCGAATTCGATCAGCCGACCTCCGTCAGCTTTCTGTATGACCACATCATTGAGCGCCGGCATGCAGGGGGTCGTGTTTGTGCCGTGCATCACTTGGGCATCCAGCAGCAGACGCTGTTCGGCGTGATAATCACCCTTCAGGATGGCGCGCAGATCCTGGAGCATGGCATCCGGCGAAATGTCGGTTAGAAAGCCGAGCCGCCCCAGGTTGACGCCTACCAATGGCACCGGCCGGTTGGCGAACAGGTGCACAGCCTTGAGCAGCGTGCCGTCGCCGCCGACCACGATGGCCAGATCCGCCTGGGTGCGAAGCTGGTTGCGGTCGACGAACGGCGCCGGGGAGATTCCTTCAAGCAGGGGCGCGAGTGTGTTGTCCACCAGCGCATGGACCTTTTCCACCCTTAGATGCTCCAGCAGAGCAGCAAGTGTCGGAGTGATCTGCGGATCGCCTTCGCGCCCCAAGACGGCAATGGTAGAAAAGCGGATGGTCATACGGTTTGTAACGGTAGCACGAGCGCCTGCGAGCGCGAAATGGCGACCGCCTTGACAGTTTTCATGGCTCATTGCTAGCTTTCTCTTTGGCACTCACCTATTGTGAGTGCCAGATAGCGGCGATGCGAATCGGACCAGCGGATACTATGATCACCGGCATGATGGAAACGGGCCTAAATGAACGCGCTCAACACCTGCTAAAGGTGCTGGTAGAGCGCTATATCCGTGACGGCGAGCCGGTGGGCTCCCGTACCCTGTCGCGCGATTCTGGTCTCGATCTCAGTCCCGCCAGCATTCGCAACGTGATGGCGGACTTGGAAGAACTGGGCTTCATAGCAGCGCCTCACACCTCCGCAGGACGCATACCTACGGTGAAGGGCTATCGGCTTTTCGTGGATACCTTGTTGACGGTGAAGCCGCTTGAACAACAGGACGTGCAGCTGATCCGGCAGCGACTGGATACGGAAGACCCGAATCCCCAGGCGCTGCTGGCGTCCGCCTCCAGCATGTTGTCCGCCATTACCCACATGACCGGTGTGGTGACGTTGCCGCGGCACGAACACATTGCCTGGCGACACATCGAATTCCTGCCACTTTCGGACCAACGTGTGCTTGCCATCCTGGTTGTGAATGAAGGTGAGGTGCAAAACCGCATCCTCAGCCTTGACCGCAGCTACGATTCGAGCACGCTTCAGCAGATAGGCAATTATCTGAATACCCATTTTGCCGGCAAGGACATACACGCGATACGCGCCGAGTTGCTTACTGAGCTGCGTCGTACCCGCGAGAACATGAACAACCTGATGATGGCCGCCATCAGCATGGCTGAAAAACTGGTCGAGACCCGTAGCCGTGACGAGGGCCGCAACTACGTGATGGCGGGCGAAACCAACCTCATGGAATGGGCCGAACTTTCCGACGTGGAGAAGCTGCGACGCTTGTTTGAAGCCTTCAACCAGCGGCGCGATATCCTGCATTTGCTGGACAAGTGTATCGTCGCCGAGGGCGTACAGATTTTCATTGGCGAAGAATCCGGCTACCGGGTGTTGGATGAGTGCAGCGTGGTGACCGCGCCTTACAGCGTGGGCGACGAAGTGGTGGGCGTGCTCGGCGTCATCGGACCCACGCGCATGGCCTATGAGCGGGTTATCCCCATTGTGGATCTGACCGCGCGCCTGCTGGGCGCGGCCTTGAACCCGCGTAAGTAAACCCCAAATCTTCAGGAATTCCATCTGCATGTGCGGGTGGGTTTCTTTCTTTAACCGGCCTCCAGGTCATGGAGTGAAAAGTGGAGGACAGGATGAGCAAAGAACAATCTGCCCCGGCGACCGAGACGGGGGAACAGCAGGCACCGCAGGCGGAAGCGGCTGCTTCCGATCCGATGGCAGAACTCAAGACTGCCTTGGCCGAAGCGCGACAGAAGGCGGCCCAGAACTGGGACGGGTATTTGCGCGCGGTGGCGGAGCTGGATAACTTGCGCAAGCGTAGCCAGCGGGATTTGGAGCATGCCCATAAATTTGCCTTGGAGCGGTTTTTGCAGGAGCTCTTGCCGGTGAGGGACAGCCTGGAGATGGGCATTGCAACCACCAAGCAGGCGGCGGCCAGCCTCAAGGAAGGCATGGAAATGACCTTGAAACTGCTGATCACCGTGCTCGAGCGGGTTGGGGTGAGCGAGATCAACCCGACTCGTGGCGAAGCCTTCAACCCCGAGCATCAGGAGGCGATGGCCATGCAGGCTAGCGCTGAAGTGACGCCAGGAACGGTGTTCCAGACGGTGCAGAAGGGCTATCTGCTCAATGGCCGGCTTTTGCGGCCGGCGCGGGTGATTGTGGCCAAAGCCCCGGACGCCGTGGCTTGAAACCATCGGCTTGGGCCCCACTTAACCGGTAACCTCAAGGATTCCTTAAATTTTCAAGTTCGGAGACTGCATATATGAGCAAAATCATTGGCATAGACCTCGGCACCACCAACTCCTGTGTGGCGGTGATGGAAGGCGGTAAACCCCGGGTTATCGAAAACAGCGAGGGTGACCGCACTACCCCGTCCATCGTCGCCTTTACCAAGGACAACGAAGTGGTGGTGGGGCAGTCGGCCAAACGCCAAGCAGTCACTAACCCCAAGAACACCTTGTACGCCATCAAGCGCCTCATCGGCCGCAAATTTACCGATGACGTGGTGCAAAAGGACATCGACATGGTGCCTTACAAGATCGTCAAGGCCGACAACGGCGACGCATGGGTGGACGTGAACAACAAGAAAATGGCGCCCCCGGAAATCTCCGCGCGCGTACTTCAGAAAATGAAAAAGACCGCCGAGGATTACCTGGGTGAGCCGGTGACCGATGCGGTCATCACTGTGCCAGCGTATTTCAACGATTCCCAGCGCCAGGCCACCAAGGACGCCGGCAAGATCGCGGGTCTGGACGTGAAACGCATCATTAACGAACCTACCGCTGCAGCGCTGGCCTACGGACTGGACAAGGTTACCGGCGATAAAAAGATCGCTGTGTACGACCTGGGTGGCGGCACCTTCGACATCTCCATCATCGAGATCGCGGAAGTGGACGGTGAGCACCAGTTCGAGGTGCTGTCCACAAACGGTGACACCTTCCTGGGTGGTGAGGATTTCGATAAGCGCATCATTGATTACATCGCCGAAGAGTTCCGCAAGGAGCAGGGCATAGACGTGCGCAGCGATCCCCTGGCCATGCAGCGCCTGAAAGAGGCCGCCGAAAAGGCCAAGATCGAACTGTCGTCTACCCAGCAAACTGAAATCAATCTGCCCTATATCACCGCCGATGCCAGCGGTCCGAAACATCTCAACATTAAGCTCACCCGCGCCAAGCTCGAAGCGCTGGTGGAAGATTTGATCCAGAAAACCGTTGAGCCCTGCAAAATCGCGTTGAAGGATGCCGGCCTGTCCGTGAGTGAAGTGAACGACGTGATTCTGGTGGGCGGTCAGACGCGCATGCCAAAGGTGCAGGAGATCGTCAAGGATCTCTTCGCCAAGGAACCGCGCAAGGATGTGAACCCAGACGAAGCTGTGGCCGTGGGCGCTGCGGTGCAGGCGGGCGTACTCAAGGGCGACGTAAAAGATGTGCTGCTGCTGGACGTGACGCCACTTTCGCTCGGCATCGAGACGCTCGGCGGCGTTATGACGAAACTCATCGAAAAGAACACCACTATCCCTACCAAGGCGGCGAATGTGTTTTCCACCGCCGAGGATAACCAGACGGCGGTGACAGTGCACGTGTTGCAAGGCGAGCGTGAGATGGCGCGCGACAACAAGTCGCTGGGCAAGTTCGACCTGAGCGATATCCCATCGGCGCCACGCGGCTTGCCGCAGATCGAGGTGAGTTTCGACATTGACGCCAACGGTATCCTCAATGTATCTGCTAAGGATAAGGCCACGAACAAGGAACAGAAAATCACAATCAAAGCGTCTTCGGGTTTGTCGAAGGAGGACATCGAGCGCATGGTGAAGGACGCAGAAGCCCACGCGGAGGAAGACCGCAAGGCGCGTGAGCTGGTGGATACGCGTAATCAGGCGGATAACCTGGCGCACTCCAGCGAAAAGACTCTCAAGGAACTGGGCGACAAGGTAACAGGTGAAGAACGCGCCCGGGTGGAGTCCGCCATCCGCGACCTCAAGGATGTTATCAAGAAGGATGACAAGGGCGTGATCGAGACCAAGATACAAGCGCTGGCGGAGGCCTCCACCAAACTGGCCGAGCGTTTATACGCGGCCAAGACCGAGGAAACCAAAACCGCCGGCGAGCAGCCGGGCGATGACGGCAAGGACAAGGACAAAGACAAAGACAAGGACAATGTGGTGGACGCGGAATTTGAAGAGGTCAAGGACGATCACAAATAACGCACCCGCATAGCCGTTACCGGACGGGGAATTCACATCTGCGTGAATTCCCCGTCTACGTATGCGAAATAATTGATATGTAAGATGTAATGGTATGGCAAAACGGGATTATTACGACGTGTTGGGTGTGTCGCGAGGCGCACCGGAGGCCGAGATCAAGAAGGCCTACCGGCGTCTTGCCATGAAATATCATCCGGATCGCAATAACAGTGACAAGGAAGCGGAGAGCAAGTTCAAGGAAGCCAATGAGGCCTACGAAGTTCTGCTAGACGCGCAAAAGCGCGCGGCCTATGACCAGTTCGGGCATGCCGGCGTGGACGCGAGTGCCGCTGGCGCCCGTGCCGGAGGGTTCAATCCCGGCGATACTTTCGGTGATATCTTCGGCGACATGTTCGGCGATATTTTTGGCGGCGGCCGGCACGCTGGCCGCGGCCAGCGCGTGTATCGCGGAGCGGACCTGCGCTATGACCTCGAACTCACACTCGAAAAGGCTGTGTTCGGAGATACCGTAACCATTCGTGTGCCGGCTCTTATCCGTTGTGATGTTTGTGACGGCAGCGGTGCAAGGAAGGGCAGCCAGCCCCATACCTGCCCAACCTGTGGCGGTCAGGGCCAAGTGCGCATGCAGCAGGGTTTCTTTTCCATCCAGCAAACCTGTCCGCGCTGTCACGGCAGCGGCACAGTCATCAGCGATCCCTGTCCCAAATGCCGCGGTCAGGGGCGCGTGGAGGAGCGTCGGAACTTATCGGTGAAAGTCCCGGCGGGCGTGGATAGCGGCGACCGAATCCGGCTTTCGGGCGAAGGTGAAGCAGGACCCATGGGAGGTCCGGCGGGCGACCTGTACGTCGAAATCACCGTACACCCTCATGACATCTTCGCCCGTAATGGAACAGATCTGATTTGCGAGGTGCCCGTGTCATTCATGACCGCCGCATTGGGTGGTGAAGTCGAAGTACCCACGCTGGATGGCCGGGTCACGCTTAAAATCCCCGTTGAAACCCAGGCAGGCAAAATTTTGCGCCTGCGCGGAAAGGGCGTAAAACCGGTGCGCGGTGGCGCCACCGGCGATATGTTGTGCCACATCGAAGTCGAGACGCCCGTGAACCTGAGCCGCGAACAAAAGGACCTGATCAGGCAGCTGGATGGCTCGCTGCGCGCCGGTGGCAATAAGCACTTGCCGCGGGAGCGCTCCTGGCTTGAGGGCGTGAAGCGTTTCTTTGAACAGGCGCATTCGTGAACATCAAACAGGGTCCTTCCATGGTAAGGGTTGCGCTGCTGGGTGCGGCCGGTCGCATGGGGGCACAGATACTCGAAACGGCCCGCGATTATCCGGGCGTATGCATCAGCGCCGCGCTGGTGCGCAGCGGCAGCCCTTTGCTGGGACAGGCGCTGAACGGCATCGTATGCAGCGCAGATCTTGAGCGGACGCTGGTTGGCAGTGACGTGCTGGTTGGTTTCTCAACACCCTCATCCATTTCTGTGGCCATTGATGCCTGTCTTGCGGCGCGCAAACCGATAGTCATCGGCGTTACAGGCCTGGATGCGACGCTTAGGCAGAAGATGGCAAATGCAGGCCGGCATGTAGCCGTGCTGGCATCGCCCAACATGAGTTTGGGCGCGACTCTGTTGCTGCAATTGGCGCGTACTGCCGCCGCCGTTCTGGGCGATGAATTTGATAGCGAAATTACCGACACCCATCACAGCGGTAAAAATGATTCGCCTTCCGGCACAGCTTTGGCTTTGGGTGAAGCGGTCGCAGAGGGCCGGGGCGTGATACTGGGAGAACGAGCGGTGTTCGCGCGCCACGGCCAGAACGGCGCACGCCAGCCTGGCAGCATCGGTTTCACCTCGGTGCGTGGCGGAGACATCGTCGGCGACCACACACTCATGTTCGCCGGCCCTGCCGAGCGCCTGGAGTTGACGCATCGCGCTCAAAGCCGTGCGGCCTTTGCCCGTGGCGCCCTGGCCGCGGCCCGCTGGATTGCCGGTAAGCCGGCGGGCTTGTACAACATGGCCGACGTCTTGCAGGTAGAGGCGCGCTGATCAAACCAGACGTGGACGCGCGACCGGGACTTCCGTTAGAATTCACCAGATTTGACTGCTGCCCGCGTGCGTCGCGGGAATCTGGCGGGAGGCAGCCAAGCCTTCTGCCGCGCGCGTAAGGAGGAGGTGCCTTTGGAACAAACGGCCATCCTGGCTCTCGAGGACGGTACGATTTTCCGGGGTCTTTCCATTGGCGCTTCCGGCGAGGCAGTCGGTGAGGTGGTGTTCAACACCGCCATGACGGGTTACCAGGAGATCCTCACCGATCCGTCCTATTCCAAGCAGCTCGTCACTCTCACTTATCCCCACATCGGCAACACCGGCGTCAATCCGCAGGATTGCGAATCCACGCATGTCATGGCGGCTGGTCTTATCATCCGTGATCTGCCGCTATGTGCCAGCAGTTGGCGTTCCGTAGAATCCCTCGATAGCTACCTCAAGCGTGAGCACATTGTCGCGCTCGCGGGCATTGACACGCGCAAACTCACGCGCCTGCTGCAACGGAAAGGCGCGCAAAACGGCTGCATTCTGGCGGGAGTACAGGTGAATGAGGCCGAGGCGCTCAAACAGGCGCGGGCATTTCCGGGACTCCAGGGTATGGACCTGGCGAAAGCGGTTACTACCCGGGCGCCGTACGAGTGGCACGAAGGCAGTTGGCAGTTAGCGGGTAATCCGAGTCCGGCGGTGAAAACCGCACAGTTTCATGTGGTCGCGTATGACTATGGCACCAAGCGTAACATCCTGCGCATCCTGGTAGATCACGGCTGCCGTGTGACCGTGGTGCCAGCGACATTTACCGTGAAAAACGCACTCGCACTGCAACCGGATGGCCTGTTTTTCTCCAACGGTCCCGGCGATCCGGAAGCCTGCGATTACGCGATCGCCGCGATGCGCGAATTTCTCAAGACTGGCATCCCGATTTTCGGCATCTGCCTCGGCCACCAGTTACTGGGACTTGCGAGCGGTGCACGCACCATCAAGATGAAATTCGGCCATCACGGCGCCAACCATCCGGTGATTGATCTGGACACCGGCCGCGTCATGATCTCGAGCCAGAACCACGGCTTTGCTGTGGATGAAAAGAGTTTGCCGCCGACGCTGCGTGCCACCCACCGTTCACTGTTCGACGGCACCTTGCAGGGCATGGAGCGCACAGATTGTGAAGCTTTCAGTTTCCAGGGACATCCGGAAGCGAGCCCCGGACCTCATGATGTCAAACCTCTGTTTGTGCGATTCGTGCGCGCCATGAAGGTGCGGAGCGAACAAATCCGTATCGCGGCTGCCGGTTAGGCATGTACGGAAATACACATATTACCGCACGCAGTCTGGCGCACTGCGCTCGCGAATACACGCCGCAATCCGCCTGGACCGATTGAACGCAGTATGCCCAAACGCACTGATATAAAGTCCATTCTGATCATTGGCGCCGGTCCCATCGTCATAGGCCAGGCCTGTGAATTCGATTATTCCGGCGCCCAGGCTTGCAAGGCGCTGCGCGAAGAAGGCTTCCGGGTGGTGCTGGTGAATTCCAATCCCGCGACGATCATGACCGACCCGGAAACCGCAGACGCGATTTATATCGAGCCGATTCACTGGCGCACTGTCGAACGGATCCTAGATAAAGAGCGCCCCGACGCGCTGTTGCCTACCATGGGCGGTCAGACAGCTTTGAACTGCGCCCTGGATCTGGTGCGCGAAGGCGTTCTGGCGAAGTACAAAGTGGAGATGATTGGCGCATCGCGCGAAGCCATAGATATGGCCGAGGACCGGGATCTGTTCCGCCGCGCCATGCAGGACATTGGCTTGGCCACGCCGCGTGCCGGCCTGGCCCATAATCTGGAAGAAGCGCTCGCGGTGCAGGCGGAGATTGGCTATCCCACCATCATCCGCCCCTCGTTCACGCTCGGCGGCAGTGGCGGTGGCATTGCGTATAACCGCGATGAATTCATCGAAATTTGCGAATTGGGCCTGGATCTTTCGCCCACCAGTGAATTGCTCATCGAGGAATCGGTGCTGGGCTGGAAGGAATTCGAAATGGAAGTAGTGCGCGACAAAAAGGACAACTGCATCATTGTATGCTCCATCGAGAATCTGGACCCCATGGGTGTGCATACCGGCGATTCCATTACCGTGGCGCCGGCTCAGACACTCACCGACAAGGAATATCAGCTCATGCGCGATGCTTCCATCGCGGTGCTACGCAAGGTGGGCGTGGAAACCGGTGGTTCCAACGTGCAGTTTGCCATTAACCCCGATGATGGGCGTTTGCTGGTCATCGAGATGAATCCCCGAGTGTCGCGTTCTTCGGCGCTGGCCTCGAAAGCCACAGGGTTTCCCATCGCCAAGGTCGCCGCGAAACTTGCCATCGGTTACACGCTGGATGAACTCAGGAATGAAATTACCGGCGGCGCCACGCCGGCCTCATTCGAACCGACCATTGACTATGTGGTTACCAAGATTCCACGGTTCACGTTCGAGAAATTCCCTCAGGCAGAGCCGCGTCTCACCACACAGATGAAATCAGTGGGCGAGGTTATGGCCATCGGGCGCACCTTTCAGGAATCACTGCAGAAAGCTCTGCGGGGATTGGAAACCGGCAGCGACGGCCTGAATGAGAAACTCGCGGATTTTTCTGTGCCGAACGACATGGATGTTTTGCGCCTCGAACTGCGCGCGCCGGGGCCGGATCGATTGTGGTATGTGGCCGATGCTTTCCGCGCGGGACTGACGCTGGACGAAGTGGGCGCGCTCACCCGCATAGATGCCTGGTTCCTGACACAGATTGACGATTTGGTAAAAGAAGAACAGGCGCTAGGCACCGGGGGTATTAAAACACTGGATGCGACTCGCTTGCGGGCGCTCAAGCGCAAGGGCTTTTCGGACAGTCGTCTGGCAACGCTGGTGAAATCCGAAGAATCTGAGATCCGTGCGCTGCGTATCAGGTATGGCATCCGGCCGGTATACAAACGCGTGGATTCCTGCGCCGCCGAGTTCGCGTCCACGACAGCTTACATGTATTCCACCTATGAAGAGGAATGCGAAGCCGCACCGACAACGCGTAACAAGATTGTGGTACTCGGCGGCGGTCCGAACCGCATCGGCCAGGGCATCGAGTTCGATTACTGTTGCGTGCACGCGGCGTTGGCGCTGCGAGAGGATGGCTACGAGACCATCATGGTCAATTGCAATCCGGAAACCGTATCCACCGATTACGACACCTCCGATCGTCTGTATTTCGAACCGCTCACCTTCGAAGACGTGATGGAAATCATTCACAAGGAGAATCCCGGGGGCGTGATTGTGCAGTTCGGCGGCCAGACGCCGTTGAAACTGGCGCGCGCGCTGGAGGCAGCGGGCGCGCCCATCATCGGCACATCGCCGGATTCCATTGATCTCGCCGAGGACCGGGAACGGTTTTCCAAACTGGTGGATAAGCTGGGGTTGTTACAACCACCGGCGCGCAGCGCCCGGAACGAGAACGAAGCGGTGGTGTTGGCCCGGGAAGTGGGTTATCCCCTGATGGTGCGGCCTTCGTATGTACTGGGGGGCCGCGCCATGGAAGTGGTGTTCGGTGAAGACGATCTGATGGGTTACATCCGTAACGCGGTGAAAGTTTCCAATGCCTCACCGGTGCTCATGGACCGTTTTCTGGAGGATGCCATCGAGGTGGACGTGGATGCGCTTTCCGACGGCCAGGACGTGCTCATTGGCGGCATCATGGAGCACATCGAGCAGGCGGGCATCCATTCCGGCGATTCCAGTTGTTCCTTGCCGCCGAACTCGTTGTCTGCGGACATGCAGCAGCGCATCCGTCAGCAATCGCGCGCACTGGCCCAGGCTCTGAAAGTGGTCGGCCTCATGAACATCCAGTTCGCCATCCAGGGCGACAAACTTTACGTATTGGAAGTGAATCCGCGAGCTTCACGCACCGTGCCCTTCGTGTCCAAAGCCGTGGGCGTGCCGCTTGCAAAAGTGGCGGCGCGCTGCATGGTGGGCCGCAGCCTTAAGCAGCAGGGTATTACCGGAATTCCCACGCCGCCGTATTTTTCCGTCAAGGAACCGGTGTTTCCGTTTATTAAGTTCCGCGGCGTGGACCCGATCCTCGGTCCGGAAATGAAATCCACCGGCGAGGTCATGGGCACCGGCCGCAGTTTTGGCGAAGCCTATGCCAAGGCGCAGTTCGCTTCCGGTATCATCATTCCCACCGGCGGCAAGGCGCTGCTCTCGGTGCGCAACCAGGATAAAGCGGCCGCTGTGAGTCTGGCGCGGGCATTGGTGCAACGCGGCTTCAAATTGGTGGCCACTCACGGTACCGCCGCGGCGCTGGAAGCAGCGGGCGTGGCCTGCGAGCGTATCAATAAGGTGCGCGAGGGTCAGCCGCACGTGGTGGACCTGATCAAGAACGAGGAAGTCAGCCTCATCGTGAACACCACTGAAGGCAAGCAGGCCGTGCTGGAGTCCTATTCGATCCGCCGCGAAGCGGTGTCCCATAAGATCACCTACTACACCACCATTGCTGCCGCTAAGGCCACGGTGATTGCATTGGATTACATTGATTCTGCGGGCGTGAATAAGTTGCAGGAGCTGCACCGGGAGCTGGCGTGATGGCGAAAGTACCGTTGACAGTGCGCGGCGCCGAGCGCCTGCGCGAGGAATTGAAGCGCCTGAAGAGTGAAGACCGGCCGCGCATCATCAAGGCGATTGCCGAGGCGCGCGCCCACGGAGATTTGAGCGAGAACGCCGAATATCACGCGGCCCGAGAGCAGCAGAGTTTTGCCGAAGGCCGCATTCTGGAACTGGAATCGAAGCTCGCAAATGCGGAAATCATTGACGTGACCAAGATCCACGCCAACGGTAAGGTGGTATTCGGTTCCACCGTAGTGCTGGCGGACGAAGAGACCGGCGGCGAATCCACCTATCAGATCGTGGGCGAGGATGAGGCCGACATCAAGGCTGGCCGCGTTTCCGTAAACTCGCCCATGGCGCGCGCGCTCATCGGCAAACAGGAAGGTGATATGGCGGTAGTAAAAACGCCCGCGGGCGAGCGGCAGTTGGAGGTCGTCGGGGTGCGTTACGACTAGCAGCGCATCCTGGACGGAGTTATACGCACGCCATGCCGAAACACACCAAAAGCAGCACCCGTTGGCTGGCCGAACATTTTTCCGACGCTTATGTGAAGCGCGCCCAATTGGAGGGTTGGCGTTCCCGCGCGGTGTTCAAGCTCGCGGAAATACAGCGGCGTGACAAACTCATCAAACCCGGTATGACCGTCGTGGATTTGGGCGCAGCGCCCGGCGGCTGGAGCCAATATGCCGCGAAAATCCTGGCTGGCCGCGGCAGCGTGCTGGCGCTGGACATCCTGCTCATGGAACCCCTGGACGGCGTGAAGATTATCCAGGGGGATTTCACCGAAGAAGCAGCGCTTAGGGACTTGGAGATGCACCTCGCCGGACGGTCCGTGGACCTTGTTTTGTCGGACATAGCCCCCAATATCAGCGGGGAGGAGGCCATTGACCAGCCGCGCAGCATGTATCTGGCGGAACTGGCGCTGGCCTTTGCCCTGCCGGCGTTGGCGCCCAAAGGCGTGTTCCTGGTCAAGACGTTTCAGGGCACGGGTTTTTCCGAGTATTTGCAGGCTGTGCGTCGTGGCTTTCAGAGCGTAGTCACTCGAAAACCAAGCGCCTCAAGGGTCCGTAGCCGCGAACTGTACGTGCTGGCGAAACATCCGCGGGTCTAGGGCCATCTAAATGCTAGAATGAACCGTGGCACCAGAGCTGCGGTGCACGTGAGGAGCCCGATTTTGAACGATTTTCTCAAAACCCTGCTCATCTGGATACTGATTGCGGTGGTCCTGCTGGCGGTTTTCAACAGCTTCACCTCCAGCAGCAGCAAAACCCAGGCCATAGCCTATTCCGCTTTCTTGACGGACGTGCAGGAAGGCAACATCACGAACCTCACTTTTGACGGCCGCAGCATCACTGGCAGTCTGTCCTCGGGTGAGAAATTCAGCACCTACAGCCCCTTGACCACGGATTTCACGCCGCTGGTGGATACGCTACGCAAGAACAACGCCAATGTGAAGATCGAGGCCAAGCCACCCGAGCAGACTTCCTGGCTACTGCAACTGTTGTTCTCGTGGGGACCGATGCTGCTCCTGATCGGCGTATGGATTTACTTCATGCGCCAGATGTCGGGCGGCGCGGGCGGTCGCGGCGCCATGTCCTTTGGCAAGAGCCGCGCGCGCATGCTGGGCGAGGACCAGGTAAAGATCAATTTCAGTGACGTGGCGGGCGTCGAGGAAGCCAAGGAGGAAGTGGCGGAGCTGGTGGAGTTCCTGCGCGACCCCGGCAAGTTCCAGAAACTCGGCGGACGCATCCCCCGCGGCGTGCTCATGGTCGGCTCACCGGGCACCGGCAAGACCCTGCTGGCGAGAGCCATCGCCGGCGAGGCCAAGGTGCCGTTCTTCTCGATTTCCGGTTCGGATTTTGTGGAGATGTTCGTAGGCGTCGGTGCCTCGCGGGTGCGCGACATGTTCGAGCAGGCCAAGAAACATGCGCCTTGCATCATATTCATAGATGAGATTGATGCTGTCGGCCGGCATCGCGGTGCGGGTCTGGGCGGCGGTCACGATGAGCGCGAACAGACGCTGAATCAGTTGCTGGTCGAAATGGACGGTTTCGAGGGTAGCGAAGGCGTGATCGTCATCGCCGCCACCAACCGCCCGGACGTGCTGGATCCGGCGCTGTTGCGTCCGGGCCGCTTCGACCGCCAAGTGGTAGTGCCCTTGCCGGACGTGCGCGGCCGTGAACAAATACTGAAAGTGCACATGCGCAAGGTGCCCGTAGCGGATGACGTGAAGCCTGGCATCATCGCGCGCGGCACGCCGGGCTTCTCCGGTGCCGATCTCGCGAACCTCGTGAACGAAGCGGCGCTATTTGCGGCGCGTATAAACAAGCGCACCGTGAGCATGGAGGAATTCGAGAAGGCCAAGGACAAAATTATGATGGGCGCGGAGCGCCGCTCCATGGTCATGAGCGAAGACGAGAAACGTCTCACTGCATTCCACGAATCCGGTCATGCAATCGTCGGCCGGCTGGTACCGGACCACGACCCGGTTTACAAGGTCAGCATCATCCCGCGCGGTCGCGCGCTTGGCGTGACCATGTTCTTGCCGGAAGACGACCGCTACAGCTACAGCAAGCGCCGCCTGGAAAGCCAGTTATCCAGCTTGTACGGCGGACGCATCGCGGAAGAACTCATCTTTGGCGAAGAATGCGTTACCACCGGCGCGGCCAACGACATCGAGCGTGCCACTCAGATTGCCCGCAACATGATTACAAAATGGGGACTGTCAGAGAAATTGGGGCCGCTCAGCTACGAGGAGGAAGAGGGCGAAGTGTTCCTGGGTCATTCCGTCACTCGGCATAAACAAATTTCCGGCGATACCCAGCGCACGATAGATGTGGAGGTGCGGGCGCTCATAGACCGCAATTACCAGCGTGCCAAGCAATTGTTGCAGGACAATATACAGAAGCTGCACGTCATGGCCGATGCGCTCATTAAGTACGAGACCATTGATGCCGGACAGATTGATACCATCATGAACGGCGAGCAGCCCGGACCGCCCAAGGGCTGGGATGACAGCGATCATGGCGGACAGCCTGAGACTACGCGCGGCGCCGCCCCCGCACCTGTGACCCCGCCCGTGGCCACGCCAGCCCCCGCCACCGCCAAAAGCGGTGGTCACGCTAACCAGCACTGAAGCACATGGTTTAAGCAAGCCGGCGCCGCAAGGCGCCGGCTTTTCTATTTGGTGGACCGCCACAAATCGGAGATGAACTGGTGCGGCTGCAATTAGGCAAACATGTGCTGGATCTGTCACAGCCCAGGGTGATGGGTGTGCTGAATCGCACGCCTGATTCTTTTTCCGATGGCGGCGCATTCATGAACCTTGACGCAGCGCTGCGGCAAGCGCTTGATATGGCGCGGGACGGCGCTGCCATCCTGGACATTGGCGGCGAGTCCACCCGGCCGGGCGCGCAGGCAGTAAGTGTGCAACAGGAGATGGAGCGGGTTATCCCGCTCATCGAGCACTTGGCGCATGACGCCGATGTGCCGGTTTCCATTGATACCAGTAAACCCGAGGTCATGCGCGAGGCGGTTCGTGCCGGAGCTGCCATGATCAATGACGTGTATGCGCTGCGCCTGTCGGGCGCATTGGAAGCAGCGCAGGAGTGCCAGGTACCTGTGTGTCTCATGCACATGCAGGGCGAGCCGCGCATCATGCAGCGGCATCCTTATTATAAGAATGTGGTGGCCGAGGTGAAAAGGTTTCTTGAAGAGCGTATTCAGGCATGCGAAGCTGCGGGCATTCCACGCGCACACATACTGATCGATCCGGGTTTTGGATTCGGCAAGACTCTCGATCACAACCTTGAACTTCTGCGACACCTGCATGAGTTGGCATCCCTGGGCCAGCCGCTGCTGGTGGGTTTGTCGCGGAAATCCTCTATCGGCACGTTGCTGGGAGGCGTGCCATCTGACCGGCGTTTGCAGGGCAGTGTGGCCGCCGCGGTGACTGCGGTGTTGCATGGTGCCCATATCGTCCGTGCTCATGACGTGAAACCCACGGTGGAAGCCCTCAAGGTGGCGGCCGCTGCCAGAGTGGGGTGCTAGAATTCATCTTCACCCGGTAGAGATCATCAGGATGACACGCAAGTTTTTTGGCACGGATGGCATTCGCGGCGAAGTGGGCAGCCCGCAGATGAGTGCCGACTTCGTGTTGCGTCTCGGCTGGGCGGCAGGCCGAGTGCTGGCACCGCAGGGTGGCGGCAGCGTGCTTATTGGCAAGGACACGCGCATTTCAGGTTACATGTTCGAATCGGCACTGGAAGCAGGTTTGTCGGCGGCAGGCGTGAACGTGCAGTTGCTGGGTCCGATGCCGACGCCTGCTATTGCTTATCTCACTCATGCGACAGATGCACAGGCGGGCGTGGTCATCAGTGCGTCCCATAATCCCTATCACGACAACGGCATCAAGTTCTTTTCCGTAGATGGGCGCAAGCTGCCGGATGAAATCGAGCTGCGTATCGAGGAGGAAATCGCCAAGCCGTTCGTAACCGTGGATTCCGCTGCACTCGGCGGCGTGCGCCGCATGCAGGATGCGGCGGTGCGTTATATCGAATTCTGCAAATCCAGCGTGACGCGGAAACTGGATCTAACCGGGCTGAAACTGGTGCTGGATTGTGCCAACGGCGCAACCTATAAGATTGCGCCGGCCGTGTTCAGCGCTCTGGGCGCGCAAGTGATCAGTATCGGTGTACAACCCGATGGACTGAATATCAACAGGGATTGCGGTTCCACACACCCCCAGGTTTTGCAGCAAAAGGTGCAGGAAACCGGTGCGCAATTAGGCATAGCCTTCGACGGCGATGGCGACCGGGTGATGATGGTGGATCATCACGGCGAGCTGGTGGACGGCGATGAATTGCTGTTCATCATTGCCATGGCGCGCATGCGGCAAAACTCGCTGCAGGGTCCAGTGGTGGGAACCCAGATGAGCAATCTTGGACTTGAACAGGCGCTGGGAGCGCAGGGAATTGAATTTCGCCGCGCCAGAGTTGGCGACCGCTATGTGCTCGCCATGCTGGAAGAGCATAAGAGTGTATTGGGCGGCGAGAACTCCGGGCACATTATCTGCCTGGACCGCACCACCACCGGCGACGGCATCATCTCGGCCCTGCAGGTATTGGAAGCGATGAACCTTGCCGGCCGGGATCTGGCGGATATAAAAGCGGGGATGCACAAATATCCGCAGGTGCTGGTGAACGTGAAAACCATCACGCGGGTGGATCTGGAAGTCCAGGCGATCCGCTCAGCGGTTCAGGCAGTGGAGCATAAATTAAATGGCCGTGGCCGTGTGCTGTTGCGTCCTTCCGGCACCGAGCCGGTGGTGCGGGTCATGGTGGAGGGGGAGGATGCGGCTCTGACGCACCGGCTTGCAGAAACCATCGCCGATGCAGTGCGTTCCGCGGCGGCGAATTGATTTCCACTTCTTTCGTCGTTAAGCTTGCGCGCCTTCTGAACCGGACCCGGGATTAGTCATGCGTTCGTTCCTGGTGGCAGGTAACTGGAAAATGAATGGGTCGCGCGAGAGCGCGACCCATCTCGCGAACGAAATTCTCCAGGGTTTTGAACTGCCGGCCAATGCCGAGGCGTTGATCTGCCCGCCATTTGTATATCTGGCGGATATGGCGCGGCTCATCAGGGGCAGCATGCTGAGCCTGGGTGCGCAGGATGTGTGCGCCGAGGATGATGGCGCACACACGGGTGAAGTGTCCGGCTCCATGCTTAAAGATTTCGACTGCAGCTATGTGATCGTGGGGCATTCGGAGCGCCGCGCGCAATATGGCGAAACCGATTCACTGGTGGCACGCAAGTTCATGGCGGCCCAGAAGGCGGCGCTTGTGCCCATACTTTGCGTGGGAGAAACTCTGGAGCAGCGCCAGCAGGGCGAAACCCATGCCGTGATCACCCGCCAGCTTCAAGCAGTTCTGGATGCAGCCGGCATCGGGGCTTTTGCCAGTGCGGTGGTCGCTTACGAACCGGTGTGGGCTATCGGCACCGGCAAGACTGCGACACCCGAACAGGCCCAGGAGGTGCATGCACAGTTGCGTGCCTGCATCAGCGCCAGGGATGCTAGAATAGGCATTGATACCCGCCTGCTATACGGCGGCAGCGTGAAGGCTTCCAACGCCGCTGAACTGTTCCGCATGCCCGACATTGATGGCGGCCTGATAGGTGGCGCCTCTCTGGACGCACGCGAATTTATCGCCATCTGCAAGGCGGCAGTTTGATTCACTGGTTTTGACACTTTATGAGCGTTTCCATGCTGTACACCATTCTCGAGATCGTTCTGGTATTCACCGCCGTGGCTCTGGTGGTGCTTATCCTGCTGCAACAAGGGAAGGGCGCGGATGCCGGTGCAGCGTTTGGCAGCGGCGCATCCGGCACCGTGTTCGGTGCAGGCGGCACGGCGAATTTCCTGAGTCATGCGACGGCGGTACTGGCAACGCTGTTTTTCATTCTGGCGCTGGCTATGGCCTATCTATCCCATCACGGCACCTCCGTACCGCAGAGTATTGTGGAGCGCGCCGCGCAACAACAGGTGCCCGCCACGCAGCCTGTTACGCCGCAGATACCCGCCGCTGCCAAAACCCCGCCGCCATCCGCGCCCAAATCCACAGGCGCGCCTACACCACCTGCCAATCCTCCAGGATATTGAATCCGGTCAACGGGGCGCCTTCGAAGTATCAACATCGCTTTTTACCGCAGCGATACGTTAAAATTAAACGCCTTTGCGGAAGTCTGGCAAACGCGCCGGTATCCTGCGAACCGAAATGCCGACGTGGTGGAATTGGTAGACACGCTACTTTGAGGTGGTAGTGGGTAAAACCGTGGGAGTTCGAGTCTCCCCGTCGGCACCAGTCTTGCGTGGATAGTGAGGCATGTGAAGGGCCAAGTGCGTCGCGTCTTTGGTAGGAGAGCATGCTCCAGAATTACGTTCCGATTCTTCTGTTCCTGATCTGCGGCGTCCTGTTTGGAGGCGTGCTGGTGGGGGCCGGGTTTATTTCCAGCACCCTGCTGCGCAACCGGCGTCCTGACAGCGAGAAAGACTCGCCCTACGAATGCGGTTTCGAGCCTTTCGAGGACAGCCGCATGAAATTCGACGTGCGCTACTACCTCGTTGCCATTCTGTTCATCATCTTTGATCTAGAGATTGCCTTCCTGTTTCCCTGGGCCGTGTCATTGCACGGTCTGGGCCTGTACGGTTTCTTTGCCATGATGATTTTCCTCGCCATTCTGGTCGTCGGCTTCATCTATGAATGGAAGAAGGGAGCCCTCGAATGGGAATAAACGAAGGTATGCAACAGAAAGGTTTTGTAACTACGAGCGTGGATGCATTGGTGAACTGGGCACGCACTGGTTCTCTATGGCCCATGACATTTGGTCTGGCCTGCTGCGCAGTCGAAATGATGCACGCAGGTGCGGCGCGCTATGATCTGGACCGCTTCGGCGTAATTTTCCGTCCCAGTCCGCGTCAATCCGACGTGATGATCGTCGCCGGGACACTGGTGAACAAAATGGCACCGCCCTTGCGCAAGGTCTATGACCAGATGGCCGAGCCGCGCTGGGTGATCTCCATGGGCTCCTGTGCCAACGGTGGCGGCTATTACCATTATTCCTACTCCGTGGTGCGGGGCTGCGACCGCATAGTCCCGGTGGACGTGTACGTGCCCGGTTGTCCGCCCAGTGCCGAGCAACTGCTCTACGGCATCATCCAGCTTCAGAAGAAGATTAAGCGCACCAACACCATCGCCCGCTAGAACGAGTAAC
The DNA here is from genome assembly GCA_049591455.1 of Gammaproteobacteria bacterium. Taxonomy (GTDB): domain Bacteria; phylum Pseudomonadota; class Gammaproteobacteria; order Natronospirales; family REEB76; genus REEB76. The sequence goes on along the minus strand of JBAWFA010000004.1, from coordinate 87,647 downwards.
CGAATGAGTGAAGCCACCGACAAGCTCGCCGGACATGTTGAGTCGCGTTTCAGCGATGCCTTGCGGCGTGTGCCCTCCACGGTGGATCAACTGACCTATGAAGTGAACGCGGCACAGCTGCGGGAAGTTTGTCGTGCGTTGCATGACGAAGAACCATTCTGCTTCGAGCAGATCATGGACGTGTGTGGCATGGATTATCTCGGTTACGGCGACGATCAATGGCGGACCCAGAGCGCGACTGCCACAGGTTTCAGCCGCGGCGTGAACCGCCAGCCCTTGCAGGCTGACGAACGCCGTCAGCGGCGTTTCGCCGTGGTCTATCAGCTTCTTTCTATCCGGCACAATCAGCGGCTGAGACTGCGCGTATTCTGCACGGACGAACCACCCCTGTTGGATTCGGTTTCGGACATCTGGGCCTCGGCCAACTGGTTCGAGCGTGAAGCCTTCGATCTGTTCGGTATTCTCTTCAACGGTCATTCGGATCTGCGCCGCATCCTTACCGATTATGGCTTTATTGGCCATCCGTTCCGCAAGGATTTCCCGTTGTCCGGCAACGTGGAAGTGCGCTATGACCCGGACAAGAAGCGCGTGGTGTACGAGCCGGTAACCATCGAGCCGCGGGTGCTGGTGCCGCGCGTCATCCGCCATGATCCGCGCTACGAGGAAGCCTTCAAGGAGGCTGCCAAGGATGCCTGAGATCCGGAATTTCACCATGAACTTTGGACCGCAGCATCCGGCGGCCCACGGCGTGCTGCGCCTGATCCTGGAGATGGATGGCGAGGTCATCACCAAGGTCGATCCGCACATTGGGCTGCTGCACCGCGCCACCGAGAAGCTCGCTGAGAGCAAGCCGTATAACCAGAGCATCGGCTACATGGACCGGTTGGACTACGTGTCCATGATGTGCAATGAGCATGCCTATGTGATGGCAATCGAAAAATTACTGAACATCGAGGCGCCGATCCGTGCCCTGTACATCCGGACCCTGTACGACGAACTCACGCGGATTACCAATCACCTGTTGTGGCTGGGCGCGCACGCGCTGGATATCGGCGCCATGACGGTGTTCTTGTACTGCTTCCGCGAGCGCGAGGACATCATGGACATGTATGAAGCGGTATCGGGAGCACGCATGCACGCTACCTATTACCGACCCGGCGGTGTGTACCGCGATCTGCCCGAACGCATGCCGGACTACCAGAAATCACGCTTTCGCAGCAAGGGCGACATGAAGCGCATCAACAAGGCGCGTCAGGGCTCGCTGCTGGATTTCATCACCGACTTCACTGAACGCTTCCCGAAGTGCGTGGACGAATATGAAACCCTGCTTACCGATAACCGCATCTGGAAACAACGCACCGTGAGCATCGGGGTGGTGTCACCCGAGCGCGCCCTGCAACTGGGATTCTCCGGTCCCATGCTTCGCGGTTCCGGGGTCGAATGGGATTTACGCAAGAAGCAGCCCTACGCGGTCTATGACCAGGTGAACTTTGATGTTCCCGTGGGTATGAACGGCGATTGCTACGACCGTTATCTGGTGCGCGTCGAGGAGATGCGCCAATCCAACAACATCGTCAAGCAGTGCATAGATTGGTTGCGCCGCAATCCAGGGCCGGTGTGGCTCGACGACCACAAGGTTACGCCGCCGCAGCGCGAGCAGATGAAGTCCGACATGGAATCCTTGATCCATCATTTCAAGTACATGACCGAAGGCTACTGCGTGCCGGAAGGTGAAGCGTATGCCGCCATCGAGCACCCCAAGGGCGAGTTCGGCGTGTACATGATTTCCGATGGCGCCAATAAACCGTTCCGGGTGAAAATCCGTGCAGCCAGTTTCGCGCATTTGGCGGCGCTTGACGAAATGGTGTGCGGTCATATGCTGCAGGACTTGGTGGCCATCATCGGCACCCAGGATATCGTGTTTGGCGAGGTGGATCGCTGATGGCTGCCGTATCCAAAACCCAACTGCTGTCGAAACATGCGCGTCAGGTGATTGACGAAGCTGTCAAGAAATACCCCGAAGGCCGTCAGCGTTCGGCTGTATTCGATGCATTGCGCGAAGCCCAGCATGAGAACAATGGCTATCTCAGCGTGGAATTGATGGATGTGGTGGCGGAGTATCTGAAGCTCGAGTCCATCAAGGTTTACGAAGTGGCGACGTTCTATTCCATGTTCGAGACCAAACCGGTGGGCCGCCATAGCATTTCCGTATGCACCAATATTTCCTGCATGCTGCGGGGGGCGGAGGACATCGTGGCGCATATCGAGAAGAAGCTGGGCGTGAAAACCGGAGAGAGCACGCCGGATGGCCGCTGTTATCTGAAATGCGAGGAAGAGTGCCTGGCGGCTTGCATTGGCGCGCCGATGATGATGGTGGATCACAAGTATTACGAAAATCTGACACCTGAGAAAGTGGACAAGATCCTGGAGGGTCTGAAGTGAGCATTCTGCTGGATCAGGTCTGTCACAAGACATTTCAATTCGATAAGCCGTGGACCTATGAGAACTATCTCAAGGTGGACGGTTACAAGGCGTGGAAGAAAATTCTCAAGGACGGGGTTTCCCCGGATCAGGTCATCGAAGAAGTCAAAGCATCGGGCCTGCGGGGGCGCGGTGGCGCCGGATTCCCCACCGGCGTGAAATGGGGATTCATGCCCAAGACTCCCGCTGGGCCATCTTACCTGATGTGCAATTCCGATGAATCAGAGCCAGGCACCTGCAAGGATCGCGACATTCTGCGCTTCAATCCGCACGCGCTGGTGGAAGGCATGGCCATCGCCTGTTACGCCATGCGAGCCAAGACCGGGTACAACTACATCCGTGGCGAATTCATCGATGAACCTTACGAGCGCTTCGAGCAGGCGCTCAGGGAAGCCTACAAAGCCGGCCTGCTGGGCAGCAATATTCTGGGTTCGGGCGCAGACGTGGATATCCATGCGCATCTCGGGGCAGGTGCTTACATCTGCGGCGAGGAAACCGCGCTGCTCGATTCGCTCGAAGGCAAGAAAGGCTGGCCGAGATTCAAGCCGCCGTTCCCGGCCACCTTCGGCATATACGGCCGACCCACCACAGTGAATAACACCGAGACGCTCGCGTCGGTGCCCAGCATCATGCTCAAGGGCGCGAAGTGGTTTGCGGCCTTCGGCAAACTGCAAAACAGCGGGACCAAGATATTTTCAGTGACCGGGCACGTGGCCAAACCTGGCAATTTTGAAGTGCCGCTGGGCACACCCTTCAAGGAATTGCTGACGCTTGCTGGCGGCGTGTGGCACGGCCGCAAGCTCAAAGCGGTAATCCCAGGTGGCGTGTCCGCACAGGTGCTGCCCGGCGATAGCATGATGGAATGTGACATGGATTTCGATTCGCTGCGCAAGGCCGGCTCCATGCTCGGTTCCGGCGCGGTGGTGGTAATGGACGAGGACACCTGCATGGTCCGCGTGCTGGAACGCATCTCGCGGTTCTTTTATTCGGAGTCCTGCGGTCAGTGCACGCCGTGCCGCGAGGGTACCGGCTGGATGCACCGCGTAATCGCGCGCATCGAGCATGGACAGGGTCGGCAGCAGGATCTGGATATGGTGGTGGATGCCTCCAAACACATTGAAGGCCATACCATCTGCGCCTTCGGCGATGCTGCCGCGTGGCCGGTGCAGAGTTTCATCAAGCATTTCCGCGCCGAGTTTCAATACCACATTGATAACGGCTGTTGCATGGTGGGCCCCGGCGCTCGCCGATACGCGGCCTGAGGCACGGGAACACACAATAAGAACACGTATGGCACAGATACCGGTCAACATAGAGATAGACGGCAAGCCCATCCAGGCGCGCAAGGGCGAGATGATCATGCAGGCGGCTGATCGTGAGGGCATTTACATTCCGCGTTTCTGCTATCACGAGAAACTTACGGTCGCCGCGAATTGCCGCATGTGCCTTATCGAAGTGGAAAAGTCGCCGAAGCCGCTGGTTGCATGTGCCACGCCGGTGGCGGAAGGCATGAAGATATTCACGCGTTCCGTGCGCGCGCTCAACGCCCAGCGCGGCACCATGGAATTCCTGCTCATCAATCATCCGCTGGATTGCCCCATCTGTGATCAGGGGGGCGAGTGCGAGCTGCAGGATCTGGCCATGGGCTACGGGCGCGACATCGCGCGTTTTTCGGAGCGCAAGCGCGTAATCAAGGACGAGAACATCGGGCCGCTGATTTCCACCTTCATGACCCGCTGTATCTACTGCACCCGCTGTATCCGCTTCGGCGAAGAGATTGCCGGTATCCAGGAATTGGGCGACACCGGCCGCGGCGAGCATTCGCGCGTTGGTACCTATATCGGGCGCAGCGTGGACCATGAACTCTCCGGCAACGTCATTGACCTCTGCCCGGTGGGTGCGCTCAATTCCAAACCCTTCAAGATGCACGGCCGAGGCTGGGAGATGACCCAGATCGAAGGCACTTCTCCGCACGACTGCCTGGGCTCGAATCTCTACGGTCACGTGCTGCGCGGCAAAGTCATGCGCGTCGTGCCGAAAGCAAACGAGGCGGTGAACGAGACCTGGATTTCCGACCGGGATCGCTTCAGTTACACCGGCATTGACAGTCCCGAGCGGCTTCAGCATCCGATGCTCAAGGAAAATAACGTGTGGCGCGATGCCGATTGGGAGACAGCGCTGGCGGCAGCCGCGCACGCCTTGCGCAGCGTGCATGCTGACGCGGGTGTACTGGCGTCGCCCGGTTCCACAACGGAAGAACTGTACCTGCTGCAAAAATTGGCACGTACTCTCGGTATCCACAGCATTGATACACGGGTGCGCCAGGCTGATTTTCGAGACGATGAGTTGGAGCCGGCATTTCCGTGGCTGGGGCAATCTATCGAGGAGCTGGAAAAACTCAATGCTGTATTGGTCATCGGTTCCAATACGCGCAAGGAAGTGCCGCTGCTGTCCCATCGTTTGCGCAAGGCGGCGCTGAAAGGCGCCGCGGTGATGTTCCTGAATCCGCGCCGCTATGAATTCCTGTTTCCGGTGGCGGCCCATCTCAACGTGGCATCGCAGGATATGGCTGCAAGTCTGGCGGCCGTGTTGAAGGTGGCACTGGGCAAAAAGGCGGTGCCGACACACCTCAAGGATTTCGTGAAGTTGCAGGAACCCGCCGCAGAGCACGAGAAGATTGCCGCGGAATTGCTCAAGGGCGAACACAAGGCGGTCCTGCTTGGTCATCTGGCGCTGCAACATCCGGCCTATGCGGACATCCGTGCGCTGGCAGCGGCGCTGGCTGAAGTTACCGGCGCGAGCTTGGGCTATATTTCCGAGGGCGCGAACAGCGCCGGTGGCTGGCTGGCGGGTGCGGTGCCGCATCGTATCGAGGGAGGGAAAACGGCAGCCCTCAAGGGGTTGAATGCCCGCACCATGTTCACGCACCCGAGACGGCTTTATGTGCTCATGGGCGTAGAACCGGAATTGGATTGCTGGGACAGTGCCGCTGCGCTGGCGGCACTCAAGCAGGCCCACGCAGTCATAGCCATTGCACCGTTTGTGACCGAAGTCATGAAAGACTACGCCACCGTGTTGCTGCCAGCATGTACTTTCGGTGAGACCTCTGGCACTTATGTGAATACCGAAGGCCGTTGGCAGAGCTTCACTGGCATGACCAAGCCTGTGGGCGAAGCCCGGCCGGGCTGGAAAATCCTGCGTGTGCTGGGAAACCTGTGCGAGCTGCCGGGGTTCGAATATCAATCCGCGGAAGAGGTGCTCGCCGAACTGCAAACATCATCGGGCGAGCTCAAACCGGATAATCGTTTTGCGGGCACGCGCATCATTGGACCCGTTACACGCGTCAACGGCTTCCGGCGCGTTGGGGAAGTGCCGCTGTACTCATCTGACATGCTGGTACGTCGCGCAAAACCCTTGCAGGAAACCCGCGATGCGGATGCCGCCTGGGTGCGATTGTCGCCGGCTGACGGCAAGAAACTCGGAGTCCAGGATGGCGATAGTGTCAGTGTAAAACGCAATGGCACACGCGTCCGCCTGCCTGTGCATTTCGACGAAAGCGTGGCGGCCGGTGATGTCTGGCTGCCAGCCGGTATCGTCGCGACAGCGGCATTCGGTGCCTTCCACACCGACGTGGAAGTGGAGAAAGCCTGATGTCGTTACTGCATACCATCGGGGTGTACTGGACGGAGCTGCCTTTCGGCTGGCAGCTCACACTGCAATCCATCGGCGGCATCATCGTGATCATGATTTGCCTGATCCTCGCGGTGGCCTACATGACGCTTGCTGAGCGGCGCGTCATCGGTTTCATGCAGGTGCGCATGGGTCCGAACCGCGTGGGCCCCTGGGGACTGTTGCAACCTTTTGCCGATGTGCTCAAGCTGGTATTCAAGGAAGTGGTGCTGCCCACCAACGCCAACCGCTTCCTGTTCCTCACCGCGCCCATCATCTCCATCACCACGGCCTTTGCCGCCTGGGCGGTGATCCCCTTCAGCAACGGCGTGATCCTCTCAAATGCCGATGCCGGACTCCTGTATATATTGGCGCTGACCTCGTTCGGTGTGTACGGCATCATCTTGTCCGGCTGGGCCTCCAATTCCAAATACGCCTTCCTGGGCGCCATGCGCTCCGCCGCGCAGATGGTGGCGTATGAAATCGCCATGGGCTTCGCTTTGGTGGGCGTGCTGTTGGTGAGCCAGAGTCTGAATCTCAATCAGATCGTGCTGGGCCAGAGCGGCAGCATCGGCCATTGGTATGCATGGCCGCTGCTGCCCTTGTTCGTCATCTATTTCATTTCCGGCGTGGCCGAGACCAACCGTCTGCCATTCGATGTGGCGGAAGGTGAATCGGAAATCGTCGCCGGTTTCCACGTGGAATATTCCGGCACCGCTTTCGCGGCATTTTTCCTGGCGGAATACGCCAATATGATCCTGATCTCGGCTTTGGCCACCATCCTGTTCTGTGGCGGCTGGCTGTCGCCGTTCCAGGGCTGGGTATGGCTGGGCGGTACGTTCCTCGGCTTTCTCACCAGGACCAGCTTCGTCTGGTTTGCGATAAAGATATGTTTTTTCCTTTTTACCATCCTGTGGTTCCGCGGTACCTTCCCGCGGTACCGTTACGATCAGATCATGCGGCTCGGCTGGAAAGTGTTCATCCCCATCACCATCCTGTGGCTCGTGCTGGAAGGGGTAGCCATCGTGTTCAGAATCCCGCCCTGGTTCGCATGAGAGTGCCATGAGAAGAATGCTCGGCTGGATCAAGAGTCTGTTGCTGGTGGAGCTGCTTCGGGGCATGGCGCTGACGCTGCGGGTGTTTTTTCACCGCAAGTTCACCATCCGCTATCCCGAGGAACATACGCCGAAGTCACCGCGCTACCGCGGTTTGCTCGCGCAGCGCCGCTATGCCAATGGTGAAGAGCGCTGTATCGCCTGCAAGTTGTGCGAGGCGGTGTGTCCTGCGTTGGCCATCACCATTGATTCGGAACAGCGCGAGGACGGCACACGCCGCACCACACGCTACGATATTGATCTGTTCAAATGCATCTATTGCGGTTTTTGCGAAGAAGCCTGTCCGACCGACGCCATCGTGCTGACCGGCATCACGGATTTTCATTTCGAGAAACGCGGCGAGCAAATCCATACCAAGGAGAAACTGCTGGCCATCGGTGATAAATACGAGACACAGATCGCCGCCGATCGCGCCGCCGACGCGCCTTACCGCTGAGGAACCGGGACATGGTGGAGACAATAGTTTTTATCGCCTTGGCGGCCGTCACCACAGGGTCGGCGCTGGGCGTCATCACCGCGCGCAACCCGGTGCATTCGGCCCTGTTTCTGGTGCTAGCCTTCGTCACCAGCGCCGGCTTGTGGATGTTGCTGGAAGCAGAGTTTCTGGCCTTGGTGCTGGTGCTGGTATACGTGGGCGCGGTGATGGTGCTGTTCCTGTTCGTGGTGATGATGCTGGACATCAATACCGCCACTATGCGGCAGGGATTCGTGCGCTACGCGCCGCTCGGCATCGTGGTGGCGGTCATCGTGTTGCTGGAGATCGGCTATGTGGTGTGGAGCCAGAAGCTGGGCGTGACTTTCGGCACACCGTTGCCGCATGCCACGACATTCAGCAATACCCGTGAACTCGGCAACGTGATTTATACCGATTATGCATTTCCTTTCGAGATCGCGGCGGTGGTGTTGCTCGTAGGCATCGTCGCCGCCATTACTCTCACCATGCGCCGCCGTCCGGGGGCGCGCTATCAGGATCCGGCCAAACAATCCCGCGTGAGCGCGAAACGCGGCCGCATCCGCATCGTGAAAATGCCGCCGGAATCCAGGCAAGGAGGGAAGGCGCCATGATTACGCTGTTTGACTTTCTGGCCCTGAGCGGCGTGCTGTTCGCGATCGGCGTAGCCGGCGTGTTCCTGAACCGCAAGAACGTGATCCTGCTGCTGATGTGCGTCGAATTGCTGCTGCTGGCGGCGAATTTCAATTTCATCGCCTTTTCGCGCTATCTCAACGATACCGCCGGACAGGTGTTTGTATTTTTCATCCTCACCGTGGCCGCGGCCGAGGCCGCCATCGGTCTTGCCATCGTGGTGGTGCTGTTCCGCAATCGCCACAGCATCAACGTCGAAGAAATGGACAGTTTGAAGGGTTGATATGAATTCAGCGATGCCGACACTGTTTGTCATCATCATTCTGGCGCCGCTGGCGGCAGCCATCGCGGCCGGCGTCTTCATGCGTTTCATTCCCCGATCCGCGGCCCACGTGGTTACGATTCTGGGCGTGGCCGTGTCCTGTGCACTATCAGTGTTCATACTCTGGCAAATGCTGTTCAACGGCATGGGCAGCTACAACGTCACCTGGTATAACTGGGGCCAGGTGGGCAATATCCAGTTCCAGGTCGGTTTCATGGTAGACCGCCTCAGTGCGCTCATGATGGCCGTCGTGAGTTTCGTATCGCTCATGGTGCACATCTACACCATCGGTTACATGGCGGATGACCCAGGTTATAAGCGTTTCTTCAGTTATATCTCGCTATTCACTTTCTCCATGCTGGTTCTGGTGATGGCCAACAACTTCATGGAGCTGTTCTTCGGCTGGGAAGCGGTGGGCCTCGTGTCCTACCTGCTCATCGGTTTCTGGTATGCACGGCCCACGGCCGTCGCCGCCGGCCTCAAAGCTTTCATCGTGAATCGCGTGGGTGATTTCGGTTTCATCCTGGGCATTGCCCTGGTGCTGTCTTATACCGGTAGCGTGAATTACGCCGATGTGTTCGCCCAGGCGCCGCAGCTTGCCAGCCAGCAAATCGAACTGTTCTCCGGCACGGTCTGGTCAGTGCCCACGCTTATCTGCATCCTGTTGTTTGTTGGCGCCATGGGTAAGTCAGCGCAAGTGCCGCTGCATGTGTGGTTGCCGGATTCCATGGAAGGGCCGACCCCCATCTCGGCGCTGATCCACGCTGCCACCATGGTGACCGCCGGAGTTTTCATGGTGGCGCGCCTGTCACCGCTGTTTGAGCTTTCCGACACGGCTTTGTCGGTGGTCATGATCACCGGGGCCGTTACCGCATTCTTCCTGGGTCTGGTGGGCATCGTGCAGAACGATATCAAGCGCGTAATCGCCTATTCGACCATATCGCAACTGGGTTACATGGCAGTCGCCCTGGGTGCGTCTGCGTATACGGCGAGTATTTTCCACCTCATGACGCATGCCTTTTTCAAGGCGCTGCTGTTTCTGGCAGCGGGTTCGGTGATCATGGCGATGCACCATGAACAGGACATGCGATACATGGGCGGCTTGCGCAAATACATGCCCATCACCTACATCACTTTCCTGGCGGGTTCTCTGGCCTTGATCGCGTTCCCGGGCTTCGCCGGATTCTTTTCCAAGGACACCATCATCGATGCCGTGCGGGAATCACACCGCGTGGGCAGCACGTTTTCCTACTGGTGTGTGCTGCTGGGTGCGTTCGTGACTGGACTCTATACTTTCCGCTGTTTCTTCATGACCTTTCATGGCAAGGAACGTTTCGTGGTGGATCAGGCTCACGGCGAACATCATGACGATGACGGAGGAAACAAGCATCCACAACCCGGTCATCTGCCGCATGCGCCCAAGGAATCCCCCTGGGTGGTGACCGTGCCGCTGATTCTGCTCGCGATTCCATCCGTGGTTATCGGCTGGCTGACAATCAAACCGCTGCTGTACGGCAATTTTTTCGGCAGCTCCATTTACGTCGCGCCGGATCATCATTCGATGCAGGCACTCGCTGCGGAGTTCCACGGCGCCGGCAGCATGGTGGCAGGGAGCGTAACCACGCCGACGCTCTGGCTCGCCTTGGCGGGCCTGGTGGTGGCATGGATTTTCTACCTGCTCCGGCCGACATGGCCGGCCGTAGCGGCAAAATTGTTGAGCCCGTTGTATCAGTTGCTTGTGCACAAATTCTATTTTGACGAAGCGTATGCATTCTTCGTGGCCGGCGGCTCACGTGGTTTCGGCAGATTGTTATGGCACGTGGGTGACGAAGACATCATTGACGGGGGCTTTGTAAACGGCAGCGCCAGGATCGTCGGCTGGTTTTCCGGCATCCTGCGCCGTGGCCAGTCCGGCTATCTGTATCACTATGCCTTTGTCATGATCATCGGCCTGTGCCTGCTTCTGGGCTGGCTGGTGTTGCGCTAAGGGGATTTTCAATGACCGCGCATTTTCCCATCCTGAGTGTACTGCTGTGGCTGCCGATCTTCGGCGGCATCGTGGTGCTGCTGGCGGGACGTGTGGCGCCCAAATCGGTGCGCTGGCTTGCGCTGTTTTTTTCGATCCTGGTATTCGCCATCAGCGTGCCGTTGTGGACCGAATTCAACACCGGCACCTCCGCCATGCAGTTCGTGGAGAATCTGAACTGGATCAGCACGTTCAACGTACATTACGCGCTCGGCGTGGATGGAATCGCCATGCCGCTAATCCTGCTCACTACCTTCATGACGGTGCTGGTGGTGATTGCCGGCTGGGAAGTGATCCATTACAAGTTGGCGCAGTACATGGCCGCTTTTCTCATCATGGAAGGCTTGATGAACGGCGTGTTCTCGTCCATGGATGCGCTGCTGTTCTACGTTCTGTGGGAAGCGATGCTGATTCCGATGTTCATCATCATCGGCATCTGGGGCGGTCCGCGACGCATCTACGCCACCCTCAAATTCTTCCTGTACACGTTCTTTGGTTCGGTGCTGATGCTGGTCGCCATCATTTACATGTACGTGAAATCCGGCAGCTACGACATTCTCACTTTCCAGCAGATGCCCCTGGGCATGACCGCGCAGGTGCTGATCTTCATCGCGTTCCTGGTGGCCTTCGCCGTGAAAGTGCCGATGTGGCCGGTGCATACCTGGCTGCCGGATGCTCACGTGGAAGCACCCACCGGCGGTTCCGTGATTCTGGCGGCCATCCTGTTGAAGATGGGCGCCTACGGTTTTCTGCGCTTCAGCCTGCCAATCGCACCTGACGCGAGCCACGCGCTCATGTGGCTCATGATTGGCCTGTCTTTGGTGGCTATCATTTACATCGGTTTTGTGGCGGTCGTGCAGACTGACATGAAGAAGCTGATCGCATACTCGTCGGTGGCGCACATGGGTTTCGTGACTCTGGGTTTCTTCATACTGTTCATGATTTTTGCCAAGAGCGCGAGCGTGGATACAACGGTTCTGGGCGTGGAGGGCGGCATGGTGCAAATGCTCTCACACGGCTTCGTCTCGGGTGCGCTGTTCCTGTGCGTAGGCGTGCTCTACGATCGCCTGCATACCCGCGAGATCAAGGCCTATGGCGGCGTCATCAACCTCATGCCCGCATTCGCGTTCTTTTTCGTGCTGTTTGCCATGGCTAACGTCGCGCTACCCGGCACTTCAGGTTTCGTGGGCGAGTGGATGGTGATCCTCGCCAGCATGAAGGCGAATTTCTGGATTGCCTTTGGCGCCGCGTTTGCACTGTTTTTGGGCGCAGCCTATACGCTTTGGCTAATCAAGCGTGTGCTTTTCGGACCGGTTGGTAACGATCATGTGGCGGGAATGAAGGATATCGGCAAGCGCGAATTCATCGTACTCGGCCTGCTTGCAATCCCGGTGATCCTCATCGGTGTTTATCCCGGCCCGCTGCTGGGCGTAATGCACGCCTCGGTGATGAACCTGGTGCACCAGACGATACTGTCAAAACTATGAAAACTCCGAGGGCACCATGACATTCACGCTGCCGGCGTTCACGCCCATAATCCCCGAGATGTTCGTGGCCGGCATGGGTTGCTTCATCCTGGTGGTGGATGTGTTCCTAAAAGACCGTCACCGCGCCGTGACCCACTGGCTGTCGCTGGCCACAGTGGCAGCCACCGCGTGGTTGACCGTGATGGTAGCCCAGCATGCCGGGCTGCTGACATTCGACGACATGTTCATCAACGACCGTATGGGCAACGTGCTCAAACTGTTTGTATACCTGATGGTTGCCGTCACTTTTCTGTATTCCCGCGATTACCTCAGCGACCGCAATCTGTTCAAGGGCGAGTTTTATGTGCTCGGGTTGTTCGGGATGCTCGGCATGATGGTGATGATCTCGGCGCATAACTTCATCACCATCTATCTCGGGCTGGAACTGCTGGCCCTGTGCCTGTTCGCCATGGTGGCCATGGACCGCGATTCGCGCGCAGGCTCGGAGGCAGCCATAAAATACTTCGTGCTCGGCGCGATCGCGTCGGGCACCTTGTTGTACGGTCTGTCGCTGTTGTACGGCGCCACCGGCACTCTGGATCTCACGCGGCTGGGCATGCACATCGCCGAGTCTTCGGTTATCAACATCGGGATAACCCTGGCGCTCGGATTCGTCATCGTCGGTTTGTGTTTCGAGCTGGAAGCCGTGCCGTTTCACATGTGGCTGCCGGATGTGTACGAAGGCGCGAGCACGCCGGTAACGCTGTACGTCGGATCGGTGCCGAAGATTGCCGTGTTTGCGATCTTCATGCGTCTGCTGGTCGCAGGGTTGGGCGGGCTGCATGTGGAATGGCATTTGATTCTCACGGTGCTGGCCGTTCTGTCCATGGGCATCGGCAGCATCGTGGCTATCATTCAGACCAACCTGAAACGCATGCTGGCGTATTCCAACATTTCCCACGTGGGCTTTATCCTGCTCGGTATCCTCGCCGGAACCACGGAGGGCTATCAGGCCGCCATGTTCTACGTCGTGACGTATGTAATCATGTCCGCCGCTGCCTTCGGCATGATCATCCTGCTGGCGCGCAAGGGTTTCGAGGCGGACCGGCTTGAGGATTTCAAGGGCCTGAATGACCGCAGCCCGTGGTTCGCGCTCATGATGCTCATGGTGATGTTCGGCATGGCCGGCGTGCCGCCGTTCGTGGGCTTCTTCGCCAAACTGTATGTCTTGCGCGCTGTCATTGACGTGCACATGGTCTGGCTGGCCGTGCTCGCGGTCGTCTTCACGCTCATCAGCGCTTGGTATTACCTGAAAGTCGTCAAGCTCATGTATTTCGACCGCGCACCCGAAGACGCCAAACCCATCCAGTGCAGCCTCGATATGCGCTGGGTGCTGTCCGGGAACGGACTTGCCGTTCTGGCCTTGGGGATTCTACCGGGGCCGCTCATGGCGCTGTGCGCCCGAGTCATTACCTTCTGAAAATTGCCCACAGCATCCGAAGCGGGGCGGTTGTACAATAGCTAAGGAATAATAACCGTGGTTTGCCCCTGGTCATTCCGTTTGACATTGGTTTTGGCAAACGTGTGACACTCACTTTCAAATGTGTAATTGACACCCCCGTTCCGAAGAAATAATGCTGTAACCAATCAGTCGCGTTATATCTCAAGTACAGGAGTAACAAGCGTGCCAAACAAACTTCGAATCAAATCAACTTTTTCAGTCGCATGCATGACAATCATAGCTATAAGCTTATTTGTGCCACTTTGCAGTAAAGCTGACGACCCTACTGCTGGTACTGGGGTAGAACTGGCAACCTTCTGCAATGATAAGAATTCTCAAGAGCAAAATAGCCTGTGGTTTGGTTGTGCCATATTTATAAATGGTGTAGTAGAAGGTATAGCACTAGAAGGACTGATTATTGGGGCTGAACACCCTACGGCGGTAGGATGGATAATTGATAAACCACCTTATTGCATACCTAAAGATGCTTCACGGCAGCAGCAAGCACTAGTGGTCACAAAATACCTTAATGACCATCCAGAAGAACTAAATAAGCCCTCAGCTGCTCTAGTGTTCAACGCGCTGCATGCAGTTTGGCCGTGTTTAAATAAATAGTTTTTGCTTTCGCGTAAGATAATCTGTTTAAGGATGTATCATGGGTAAAACATCAGATGAATTACCAATGTACGCTTGGTGCCCGGAATGTAAGGCGGAAACGGATATTCTTACCAACAAATTAGACGCACAGACCTTCGTGACATGCCCATTTTGCGGACACACGTGGCGGCCAAATAGCCATAGAGATAATTCAAACGAGCCGCCATTCGTTTAAAAACGCGGAATAATAGCGGACAGACCGGGGATAAATGGACGCTCGGCTAGTGCTCGCAATCTAAGATTGAACACGCCTTGGTGCCGCTAATTCCTTGTTAAACCCGATTTTAGCTGTTACATGCTGTCACGAAGCCCGAAGTAAGGCTCCCAAGCCCTGATTTGGCTTGAAAAAAACGGCTATCTCCTATATATTCCGCGGCTGCCCGGTGCGGGGTGGAGCAGTCTGGCAGCTCGTCGGGCTCATAACCCGAAGGTCGCAGGTTCAAATCCTGCCCCCGCTACCAAAGATCTTGGATTTGGGCCCCGCGCAGGGGCTTTTTAGTGCCAGTCAGCGGCCTTAAGCCGCACTGAGACTCCGGCTTTCCGGGGTTTATCATCTTGAGAGCCCTGCGGTTTTGCGGGGTAAATGGAATGGGCCTTCGGCCCATTTTTTATTTGCGATGAGCAGGCGCCATGCGCGAGACGCTGCTGAAGATACTGGAGCCGGCCATCGAGGCCCTGGGTTACGAACTGGTGGAACTGGAATTCCACGGCGGCGTGCTGCGGGTTTACATAGACCAGCCGGATGGCGTGACGGTGGACGATTGCGAAAAGGTCAGCCGGCAGATGAGCGCGGTGCTGGACGTGGAGGATCCGATTGCGGGCGCTTACACGCTGGAAGTGTCGTCGCCGGGCCTGGACCGGCCGCTGCGCAAGCCGCTCGACTTTCAGCAGCGCGCCGGTCAGCGCGCCCGGATCGAGATGACGCTGCCGCTCGATGGACGGCGTCGGTTTTCCGGCACGCTACGTGGTCTGGACAGGGATGAGGTTTTGATTGATGTGGACGGCACGCTGTTCCGTCTGCCGTTTGCACAGATCGGCAAGGCGCGGCTGGTGCCGGAATTCTGATTTGATCTGATATGCATTTATGCATTGGATATATAAAGTCATGAACAAAGAAATATTGCTGGTTGTGGACGCCGTCTCGAACGAGAAGGGCGTGGAAAAGAATGTGATCTTCGAGGCGCTGGAAGCGGCGCTGGCTTCGGCCACGCGCAAAAAACACGGCGGCGAACTCGACGCGCGCGTGTCCATTGACCGCACGACCGGTGATTATCAGACATTCCGCCGCTGGCTGGTGAAGGCCGACGACGAGGTGCTGGAATCGCCGGAACGCGAGCTGCGCCTCATGGATGCACTGGATGTCAAACCCGACATCATAGTAGGTGAGTACATCGAGGAGCCCATGGAGTCGGTGGCCTTCGGCCGCATCGCTGCCCAGACAGCGAAACAGGTGATCGTGCAAAAGGTGCGCGAGGCGGAACGCGCCCAAGTGGTGGAAGCCTACAAGGACCGCATCGGCGAGCTGGTCACCGGCGTGGTGAAGCGCGTGGAGCGTGGCAGCGTTTACATTGATCTCGGCAACAATGCCGAAGCCTATATCGCCCGCGAGGAGATGATCCCGCGAGAGGCGGTGCGCACCAATGACCGCATTCGCGGTTATCTGCGCGAGGTGCGCGCCGAGCTGCGCGGACCACAACTGTTCGTGACGCGTACCGCGCCGCAGTTTCTCATCGAGCTGTTCAAGCTGGAAGTGCCGGAAGTGGGCCAGGGTCTGATCGAGATCAAGGGCGCCGCGCGTGATCCGGGTGCGCGTGCCAAGGTGGCGGTGAAGAGCAACGATTCGCGTATTGATCCCGTGGGCGCCTGCGTCGGCATGCGCGGCTCGCGGGTGCAGGCGGTTTCCAATGAGCTGTCCGGTGAGCGCGTGGACATCGTGCCATGGGACAACAATCCGGCGCAGTTCGTCATCAACGCCATGTCACCTGCGGAGGTCCAGTCCATTGTCATGGATGAAGAATCGCACAGCATGGACATTGCCGTATCCGAGGACAATCTTTCCAAGGCCATCGGCCGCGGCGGCCAGAATGTGCGTCTCGCCAGCCAGCTTTCCGGCTGGGAGCTGAATGTCATGACCCAGGAACAGGCCACGCAGAAAAGCGAGACGGAAGTGCAATCGCTTCAGAAACTGTTCATGGAACAGTTGGACGTGGACGAGAATGTGGCCGTGATCCTGGTGCAGGAGGGTTTCTCCAGCATCGAGGAAATCGCCTATGTGCCGGCCTCGGAACTGCTGTCGGTGGAGGAATTCGATGAGGGCATCGTCGAGGAGCTGCGCGGCCGCGCCCGCGACGTGCTGCTGACCCAAGCCATCGCCAGCGAGGAGCAGTTCGGCGATGCGGAGCCGGCGGAAGATCTGTTGAGCCTCTCCGGCATGGACAAGACCGTGGCGTACCGGCTGGCGGGCCGCGGCATCATCACCCAGGAAGACCTGGCGGAACAGGCGGTGGACGACATCAAGGACGTGGAGGGGCTGGATGAGGCCAAGGCCGCCGAACTAATTATGGCGGCGCGCGCCCCCTGGTTTGCGGCTGAAGAAGCCCAGCAGAAGTAATTACCGAGGAAGGTCGCCATGGCGGAAGTCACCGTAAGACAGTTTGCCGAAGTGGTGGGGACGCCGGTCGAGCGCCTGCTCACGCAATTGGCGGAGGCCGGTATTGAGATTGCCGACCCGGACATCGCCATCAGCGATGACCAGAAATTGCAGTTGCTCACGCATTTGCGACACAGTCACGGCGAGGGTATCAGTGGCGAACCGCGCAAGATCACCCTGAAACGCCGCACGGTTTCCGAGATCAAGCTGAGCGGCGTCCAGGGCCGCGCCAAGACCGTGAGCGTGGAAGTGCGCAAGAAGCGCACTTACGTGAAACGCAGTGCGGTGCTGGAAGAAGACGCCAAACGGCGCGCCGAAGAAGAAGCGACCCAGCAGGTGGAACTGGAACGCAAGCGCGCCGAAGAGGAGCAGCTTTCGGCCAATCTCGCCCAGAAACAGGCGGTGGAGGAAGAGGAGCGCCGCCGCAAACAGGAAGAGGAAACGCGCCGCAAACAGGAACAGGACGCCATTGCCCGCGCCGATGCCGAACGGCGCCGCGCCGAAGCCGAAGCGCGCCGGCTGACGGAAGAAGAGGATAGGCGCATGCGTGCGGCACTGCCGCGCGGCAAGGCCGCACCGGGCACCGTTGCCGGCGCTGACGACAAGCACACCAAATACGGACGCGCGGAATTGCACGTCGGCCAAGAGCTTTCCAATCGGCGCAAAAAGAAACCGGCCAAGGTGCGCGCCGCGGTCAACGTCCAGGTGGAGAGCAAGCACGGTTTTGAAAAGCCGGTGGCGCCGCAAGTGCGCGAGGTGCCGATTCCCGAGACCATCACCGTGGGTGAGCTGGCACAGCGTATGGCGGTGAAAGCCACCGAAGTCATCAAAACCATGATGAAGATGGGCGCGATGGCCACCATCAACCAGGTCATTGACCAGGAAACCGCCGCCATAGTGGTGGACGAGATGGGTCACAAGGCCACGTTGCTCAAGGATAGCGACCTGGAAGATCAGGTACTGCAGGTGAGTCATGAAGGTGACGAGATCACGCGACCGCCGGTGGTCACCATCGTCGGCCATGTGGACCACGGCAAGACTTCTTTATTGGACTACATCCGCAGCACGCGGGTGGCGGCGCGCGAGGCGGGCGGCATCACCCAGCACATCGGCGCCTACCGCGTGGAAACCAAGAAAGGCGTCATTACTTTCCTCGATACCCCAGGGCATGCGGCCTTCACTGCAATGCGTGCCCGTGGCGCCAATGTGGCGGATATTGTGGTGCTGGTGGTGGCGGCCGATGACGGCGTGATGCCGCAGACCGTCGAAGCCATACAGCACGCGCGTGCCGCGGAAGTGCCCATTGTGGTGGCCGTTACCAAGATTGACAAATCCGAGGCAGATCCGGAAAAAGTGCGCAGCGAACTGTCCAAGCACGAGATCATCCCCGAGGAATGGGGCGGCCAGAATATCTTCGTGAACGTCTCCGCCAAAAACGGCCAGGGTGTGGATGCGCTTCTGGATTCCATCCTGGTGCAGGCGGAAGTGCTGGAACTGAAAGCCGTGGCCAGCGGCCCGGCATCGGGATTCGTGCTGGAATCGAGCTTGGAAAAAGGCCGTGGTCCCGTGGCCACGGTGCTGGTGCAGCGCGGCCTGCTCAAACCCGGTGACATCCTGCTCACGGGCCAGGAATTCGGCCGGGTGCGGGCCATGTTTGACGAGGACGGCAAACGCCTTGACGAGG
Source organism: Gammaproteobacteria bacterium (assembly GCA_049591455.1). Classification (GTDB taxonomy): domain Bacteria; phylum Pseudomonadota; class Gammaproteobacteria; order Natronospirales; family REEB76; genus REEB76. The sequence continues at coordinate 68,992 of JBAWFA010000004.1, read as the reverse complement.
CGGGTCCGGCCATGCCGGCGCTGGTGCTGGGGCTGTCCAGCACGCCCAATGCCGGCGACGACGCGGTGGTGGTGCCGGACGAGCGCAAGGCGCGGGAAGTGGCGTTGTACCGCCAGGGCAAGTTCCGCGACGTGAAACTGGCGCGCGCAACCACCAAGCTGGATGACGCCTTCCAGCAGATGCAGGAAGGCGAACAGAAGGGTCTCAATCTGTTCATCAAATCCGACGTGCAGGGCAGCGCCGAGGCTCTGCGCGACGCCTTGACCGGGCTGTCCACGGACGAAGTGAAGGTAAAGGTCATCGGCAGCAGCGTCGGCGGCATCACCGAATCGGACGTGAATCTGGCGCTGGCTTCCAAGGCCGTCATTATCGGTTTCAACGTGCGTGCCGACAGCGGCGCGCGCCGCATGATCGGCGAGTCCGGCCTGGACGTGCGTTATTACAGCATCATTTATGAAGCCATTGACGATGTGAAGAAGGCGCTTACCGGCATGTTGAAGCCGGAACTGCGTGAGCAGATCGTTGGCCTGGCGGAAGTGCGCGAAGTATTCCGGTCTTCCAAGCTGGGCGCCATCGCCGGCTGTCTGGTGGTGGACGGCTATGTGAAACGCAATCTGCCCATCCGCGTGCTGCGCAACAACGTGGTTATCTACGAAGGCCAGCTCGAATCCCTGCGGCGTTTCAAGGATGACGTGAACGAAGTGCGCGCCGGCACCGAATGCGGCATCGGTGTGAAGGATTACAACGACGTGCAACCCGGCGACCAGATCGAATGCTACGAGCGCGTCGAAGTGGCGCGCACTCTCTGAGACCGCACAGGACAACGATCCGTGCCACGTGAATATGAGCGCCGGAACCGCATCGCCGGATTGCTGCAGCGCGAGTTGTCGGAACTGATCCGCCGGGAAGTGAAGGATCCGCGCGTGCATCTGGTGACGGTTACCAGCGTGGATGTGTCGCCGGATATTTCCCATGCAAAAGTCCTGATCTCGGTCTTGGGCGCCGAAGGTCCGCAGCCGGAAGTGGTTGCGGCGCTCAACCATGCGGCGGGGTTTCTGCGCCACAACCTGGGCCGCACGCTAAAGCTGCGAAGCATTCCCGAACTGCGTTTCAGCTACGATGAAGTTCTGGATCGGGCCGCGCGGCTCGAGGCGCTGATTGCCAAAGCCAATGCGCCCGCCCATGATGACGGTGACGAGTCCTCGTGATGCCGAGCCTTGCCACAGTGAGTGAAACACCCTCCACGCTGTCCCAGATCAGGAAAACACCCCGGCGGGATGTGCACGGTGTATTGCTGCTGGACAAGCCGGTGGCCATGACCTCCAATTACGCACTGCAGGCGGTGAAACGGCTGTTCCATGCGCGCAAGGCGGGTCACACCGGCAGTCTTGACCCGCTGGCAAGCGGCCTGTTGCCTTTATGCTTTGGCGAGGCCACCAAGGTATCCGCGTTCCTGCTGGATGCCGATAAGGAATATCAAGTCACTTGCACGCTCGGCACGCGTACGACCACCGCCGATGCCGAAGGTGCGGTGCTCGAAACCCGGCCCGTGCCCGTGCTTGCTGAAGCGCTAATCGAGCAGACTCTGGCGTTATTTCGCGGTGATATCCGGCAGATACCGCCCATGTATTCGGCTCTCAAGCACAAGGGCGAGCGGCTTTACGATCTGGCCCGTGAAGGCATCGAGATCAAGCGCGAACCGCGCACGGTCAGCATCCATGAGCTTCGATTGTTGGCTTTCACACCTGAGAGCCTGGAACTCAGGGTGCATTGTTCCAAAGGCACCTACATTCGCACCCTGGCGGAAGATATCGCCGGTGCGTTGGGAACCTGTGGTCATGTGAGCGTCCTGCGGCGGCTTGCGGTGGGGCCTTATGGCAACACGTTTCCGATGCACGGCCTGACGCAGCTCCAGCAGCTGGCCAACGCAGGTCCTGAAGCGCTGGATGATTTGCTGTTGCCGGTGGACAGCGCCGTTTCCCATTGGCCAAAAGTCAATCTGGGCGCGGACGCAGCCTGGTATTTCCTGCGGGGCCAGGCAGTGCTGGTACCGGGTGCGCCCACGGACGGCTGGTTGCGGGTCTATACGGAAATGCGATTTCTGGGTTTGGCAGAAGTGTTATCGGATGGTCGGGTGACGCCGCGGCGGCTGGTGAATCTTGACTGAAGATGCGGTTTCATGCTGATTTTACTGGCTTTTTACTTGTTCGAGAGGGGCTGCGCGACTACAATACGCGGCTGAATCAAGCGTCTGAAAATCACTGGAGTTGAGGATATATGGCTTTCACTGTTGAAAAGAAGCAGGAAATCATCAGCGCCTACCGGCGCGACCCCAAGGATACCGGCTCGCCGGAAGTGCAGGTGGCGCTGTTGTCCGCCCGCATTGACGGTCTCGGCCCACACTTCGAGCAAAACAAGAAGGATCACCATTCCCGTCGCGGGCTGCTCAAGATGGTGAACCAGCGCCGCAAGCTGCTGGATTACCTCAAGAACGCGGACCAGGCACGCTACGAGGCTTTGATCGAGCGACTCGGCCTGCGCCGCTGATTTTCAATTTTTCATCCCCTGTTCTTACTTTTAGAACGCAGCACACGAAGGGCTTAACGTGACAGTATTCAAGAAAAGTTTTCAGTACGGCGACCATACCGTTACCCTGGAAACGGGTGAGATCGCCCGTCAGGCGGACGGCGCGGTGTTGGTGACCATGGCGGATACCGTGGTGCTGGTCACCGCGGTCGGTTCCGAGACGGCGGTCGAGGGCCGGGATTTTTTCCCGCTCACTGTCAACTACCAGGAGAAGACCTACGCCGCGGGCAAAATCCCCGGCGGCTTCTTCAAGCGGGAAGGGCGACCCAGCGAAAAAGAAACCCTCACCTCCCGCCTCATTGATCGCCCTCTCCGCCCGCTGTTTCCAAAAAGTTTCTACAACGAAGTCCAGGTCGTCGCCACCGTGATTTCCGTGAATCCGGACGTGGACCCGGATGTGCCGTCGCTGCTCGGTGCATCCGCGGCACTCGCCATTTCCGGTATGCCGTTCATGGGGCCCATCGGCGCCGCGCGCGTGGGCTACCACAACGGCCAATACCTGCTGAATCCCACCAAGACCCAGCTTGGGAACTCTGACCTGGACTTGGTGGTGGCCGGCACCGATAAAGCTGTGCTTATGGTCGAATCCGAAGCGGAGTGCCTGCCGGAAGATGTAATGTTGGGCGCCGTGATGTTCGGTCACGAGAAACTGCAGGCTGCCATCAAGGTCATCAGGGAGCTGGCGAAGGAAGCCGGCAAACCGGCTTGGGACTGGAAACCCGCCGAGAAGGACAAGGGCTTGGCCAACGCGATGGCCGCGGAAGCCGAGAAGCCCCTGCGCGAGGCGTATCAGATCGCGGAGAAGCAGGCGCGCTTCGGCCGCATTGAGGCTATCCGCGAGGCCGCGCTGACGAAATTCGCCACCGGCGAGAATCCCCAGTGGCCGAAAAATCTCGTGGCTAATGCGTTCATGGATCTGGAAAAGAAAATCGTGCGCGGATATATCATCGAAGGCAAACCCCGTATTGACGGACGTGATACCAAAACGGTGCGCCCCATCACCATCAAAGTGGGCGTGCTGCCGCGCACCCACGGTTCCGCGCTGTTCACCCGCGGCGAGACCCAGGCGCTGGTGGTGACCACGCTGGGCACCGGCCGCGATGCGCAAATCATTGACGCCATCGAAGGTGAGCGCAAGGAACCCTTCATGTTGCATTACAACTTCCCGCCGTATTCGGTGGGCGAAGTCGGCATGATGGGTTCGCCCAAGCGCCGCGAAATCGGCCACGGCCGCCTCGCCAAACGCGGCATACAGGCGGTCATGCCGGACATGGCGACCTATCCCTACGTCATCCGCGTGGTATCCGAAATCACCGAATCCAACGGCTCCAGCTCCATGGCCTCGGTGTGTGGCACCAGCCTGTCGCTCATGGATGCCGGTGTGCCCCTGAAGGCGCCGGTGGCAGGTGTGGCCATGGGCCTCATCAAGGAAGGCGACAAGTTCGCGGTACTGACCGATATCCTCGGCGACGAGGATCATCTGGGCGACATGGATTTCAAGGTGGCCGGCACTGCCACGGGTGTGACCGCGCTGCAGATGGACATCAAGATTGACGGCATCACGAAAGAGATCATGCAGAAGGCCTTGGCCCAGGCCCACGACGGCCGGCTGCACATTCTTTCCAAGATGGATGCCGTGATTGCTCAGCCGCGCGCGGAGCTCTCCGAGTTCGCACCGCGCATCATCACGATGAAGATTCATCCGGACAAGATCCGCGACGTTATCGGCAAGGGCGGCGCCGTGATCCGCGCGCTCACGGAAGAAACCGGTACCACAATTGACATCGAGGACGACGGCACCGTGAAGATCGCTTCGGTGGATAAAGCCGCCGGCGAAGCCGCACGCAAACGCATCGAGGACATCACCGCCGACGTGGAAGTGGGCCGTATCTACGAGGGCAAAGTCGTCAAACTCATGGATTTTGGCGCGTTTGTGGCGATCCTGCCGGGACGCGACGGTCTGGTGCATATCTCCCAGATCTCCGAGGAGCGCGTCGAGAAAGTCAGCGACAAACTCCGCGAAGGCGACGTGATCAAGGTCAAGGTGCTGGAAGTGGACAAGCAGGGTCGCATCCGCCTCAGCATGAAGGCCGTGGATGCCGCTGCCTGATGGTCAGGTTTGATGGGTGAAGAATAGAAAGAGGGCCGCAAGGCCCTCTTTTTTTGGCTCTTTCTCCTCCTGTGGGAGAGGTGGGGATGCGGGGTGGCATTTTGTGCGGCCTTCGGCCGTGTGATTTGAATGCGGGTTTTCATACCCGCGGGCGGGGTACTTTTGTTTTGACAAAAGTACCCAACCATTTCCCTGATCGCGCGGCCGCTGTGCGGCTACCCTCGCACCTCGCTGTGGGGTCTGGCCGGGAGGCGGTCGAGAAAGTATTGCGTCAGCGTCTGCGGACTGAATCTGCCGTCAAGCATTTGCTGTTGCAGCTCTTTGATGGGCGCGTAATCGAGCGGAGGCTCAGCAGTTTGTGAGGCGGGAACCGTTTGGGCTGATGCCGGAACGATATATGCGGGTGAGGATTTTGTTCATGTAGGCTCTCTGGCGATAAAAGCGCTGTGCTTGAATCTGTGGTGTCTAACCGCTTGCAAGGTATTGGGTCAAATGCTTGCCAATGCGATCTCCCAACCACATATTCGGCCGCAGCAGTGAGCCGTTTACGAAGCCCACATGACCGCCCCTGTGGCTGAGTTCCAGCGTCACAGCCGGTGACAGTTCATCTTCCCGCGGTACCGAGGCGGGTGTCATGAGGGGATCGTCCGTAGAATGCAGGATAAGGGTTGGGATGGTGATGTTTTTCAGATAATACCGGCTGCTGCAAGTGTTGTAATAATCATCGGCGTCCTTGAAGCCGTGCAGCGGCGCCGTTAGTGCATTGTCGAAAGCCCGGAAGGTCCGCAGCTTGCGGATATTTGGAAGCGGGAATGGCGGTTGCACGCGTTTAAATTTCCGGCGGGTGGAACGGCGCATGCTGGCCAGCAGAGTCCACTTGTAGATTTGCGACATGCCGTGCTCCACGGTACTGGAGGCGTCGGTCAGATCGAATGGTACGGACACCGCCACAGCCGTCAGCAATCGGCGGCTGTTGGCACTTTCGCCCAGCCATTTAAGTAGCACATTGCCGCCCAGAGAATAGCCGACTGCCGCCAGCGGCACGTTCGGTTCCCGCTGCTTCAATAAGCCGCTGAAGTACTCCAGATCCTGAGTGAAGCCCGAGTGGTAGTGGATGCTCAGGCGGTTCGGTTCGCCGCTGCAACCACGGAAATGGGGCAGCGCGCCGCGCAATCCCAGTTCATCCAGTTTGCGCATCATGCGCGCGGCATAGCGAGACTTGATGGAACCTTCCAGGCCGTGGAGCACGATAACGATAGGGCCGGTCTTGCGGGTAGTCCAGTCCACGTCTATGAAGTCCCCGTCCGGCAGCTCTAACCGTTCGCGCCGCAAGGTCAGGTGCGGGCTTGGGTAAAGGATGTTGGGGAAAATCGTCTGGGCATGGCGATTTCCAAGCAACAGGCTCGGTTTGAAGTCGCTTTCGATGATATTGCCCGTGCTTTTCTGATCCATATTTGTAATCCCGTTATACGCCAACACATCCGGTTGCGTATCGGTTGTTGTTCAGTACAAAATGCACATCGAAAATATGAAATATATATTTAATTAAATCAATGAGATATATGATAAACATCATGTTGATTCAATTATGGTTCTGCGAGTTCTCGAACCTGTCATAAGTTGCGGTTGCCAGTGACCGATGGCCCATTTTAATAATTCCCGTGGCACGGCGCGGCGCAGTTCCGTCGGCGGCGATTGACCCAGGAACTCGAGTGCCTCAGCGAGGGTGACGCCAGGCGATTTTTCAGCGAGAGCTGCCGCGCCGGTTTGTTTGCTCAATTTTTCGCCAGCCCCGTTGATCGCTACCGGCAGGTGCATATAAATGAGTGGGCGCAGGCCTAGCAGCCGCTGCAAGTAGAGCTGACGCGGGGTGGACAGCAACAGGTCGGCGCCTCTCACCACATGGGTAATGCTCTGGAAAGCGTCGTCCAGCACCACCGCCAACTGGTAGGCAAAATAGCCGTCGGCCCGGCGGATCACGAAGTCGCCCAGATCACGGGCGAGATGCTGGTGAACGTTTCCTTGAAGTGAATCCGTAAAAGAGACAATTTCGTCCGGAGGCACCTGCAGCCGGATGGCCCACGCACGTTTCCCCGCTTGCGCGCCGTTGCGGCAGGTGCCGGGATAGACAGGTCCTTCCAACCCCAGTAAAGCGCTGTCGGCGATTTCACGGCGGCTGCACGCGCAGGCATACGCCAGGCCATCTGCCAGCAGTTTTTCGGCGATGGACTGATACGCATCGAGACGGGTGCTCTGGTAGAGCACCGGGCCGTCCCAGTGCAACTCAAAGGTATCGAGGGCACGAAGAATGGCGTCGGCGGCGCCGGGTTGTTCCCGCGGCGGGTCCAGGTCTTCCATGCGCAGCAGCCATTTACCTCCATGGGCGCGGGCGTCAAGAAAACTGCCGAGCGCAGCTACCAGTGAGCCGAAATGCAAGGGACCCGTGGGCGAGGGTGCGAACCGGCCTCTATAGGGAGGTGAGGTGTTGGAAGAGAGTGAGAGATCAGATACAGGCGCTTGCAGGGAAACTTTGCGTGGTTCCATGGGTTTCCCGGAAAACGAGGCGCAATTCTCTTGCCCCTCACCCCTCATTTTCTTTTCAGCCCGTCATCTGCTTTTCGCGGATCTCATCCAGTGTCTTGCAATCAATGCACTGAGTGGCGGTGGGGCGGGCTTCCAGGCGGCGGATGCCGATTTCCACGCCGCAGGAATCGCAGTAACCGTATTCACCGGCTTCCAGACTGGTCAGGGCCTCATCAATTTTCTTGATGAGCTTGCGTTCACGGTCGCGGGTGCGCAGCTCCAGGCTGAATTCGGATTCCTGGGTTGCACGGTCATTCGGATCCGGAAAATTGGCGGCCTCATCCTGCATATGATGCACGGTGCGGTCCACTTCCTCCATCAATTCCTTTTTCCAGCCCAGCAGAATGTTGCGGAAATGCCCCCGCTGGTTTTCATTCATGTAGGGTTCGCCCTTCTTGAGCGGGTAGGGCGTGAAACCCATGAAGGTGTCTGCGGAAGCCTTGCGGCGGGGCCGGTTCACGCTGGCGGCCGGCTTGGTGGCAGATTTTTTCAGAGTGGGCGCTTTGGATACAGCTTTGGCGACGGGCTTCCTTGCAGCCTTGGAAGGGGCGGTGACAACGGCCTTTTTCTTAGCCGGCATTGAAAACTCCTGATTACCCGGAAATAAAGCGGGGCACTATATACCGGATTACTCACCGGTGCGCAAGTTGCATCGGGGAAAATTTAGGATCCGGAAGAATCAGACTCACAGCGGGCTAAAGGGTTCCGTCGCCGGATTTCTACCCACATCACCGTGGCCCCGGCCACGGCGGCAGGCATGATGATGAAATTCACAACCGGAATCAGGGTACACAAGGTCGCGGCGGCGCCGAATCCGAACAGACGGGAGCGATGCCGGCGGAACAACGGGCGTTGCGCGGCAAATGCCACCCCGCTATTGCTCAGGGGAAAGTCGGAATACAGGATCGCCAGCGTCCAGGCGGAGAACAGGAACCACAGCAGCGGCGTCACAATGCCGAACAGCGGCACAAACAACAGCAGCAGGCCCAAAAGGCCAATCAGGATTGCGCGCCACAGGATGTACAAAATGCGCTGTACCTGACCGCGCAAAGCGACGCCGATATCCTCCGCCACGCTGCGGCCGGTTTTTGGCCGCCTGCCCGTGAGCAGGGTTTCCACCCGCATGGACAGAAAGATGCAGAAGGGCGCGCCGATGATGTTCGTTGCCAGCGCAAAGACATAGAACAGCACCATCACGGCGGCGAGCGCGAATATCACCCACAACAGCGCGGCGAACCAGGCAAGCCAGTGGGGCAGGCCGGCGGTCCAGTGGTGTAACCAGGCACCGAAGTAGTGCGCGCCGAGGGCGATGGCGGCTGTGAATAGCAGGAGATTGATGAGCAGCGGGATGATGACGTGGCGCTTGATGCCGGGACGGGTGAGCCAAGTAAAACCCATGAACAGGCAGTGGGCGCCGTGGGCAAATTCTTCGAACACGAGTGTTGCGTCAGGGTAGAGTAATCGTCGCCGGACTTTGCCAGCCGGGCTGGCGGTACTCGGCCACCACCGTCGTGTGGATGCCGCCGCGTACGTTGAACCGGGCGGTGAGCCGCATGAATTTGGGCGCGAGCACCGCAGTCAGGTCGTCCAGGATACGGTTGGTCACATCCTCATGGAACGCGCCTTGGTCGCGGTAACTCCATATATATAGTTTGAGCGCCTTCAATTCCACGCACAGGCCGTCGGGAACATATTCCAGCCGCAGTTTGGCAAAATCCGGCTGACCGGTCCTGGGACACAAACATGTGAACTCGGGGATACGGATGCGGATGGTATAATCCCGCCCCGCGCGCGGATTGGGGAAGGTTTCCAGGGTTTTGCTGGGCAGGGTGGGCATGACTCGCTACTGCGTTTCCGGGCGCCGATACTTTACACTACGCGCCCAGGACCGGCTATTTTCTCACCACCACCATCCAGCATGCGACTCAGCAAAATAAAAATGTCAGGGTTCAAGTCCTTCGTGGACCCGACCATCATTTATCTGCCCAGCAATCTCGTCGGAATCGTCGGCCCCAACGGTTGCGGCAAGTCCAACATCATTGATGCGGTGCGCTGGGTGATGGGCGAATCTTCCGCCAAGCAGTTGCGTGGCGACTCCATGGCGGACGTGATTTTCAACGGCTCCAGCGCCCGCAAGCCCATCAGTGCCGCTTCCATTGAACTGATGTTCGATAATTCCGACGGCGCCATCGGCGGCCAGTTCGCCAATTACGCGGAAATCTCGGTGAAACGCGAAGTAGTGCGCGACGGCACGTCCAATTATTTCCTGAACAGCACCCGCTGCCGCCGCCGCGATGTGACGGACCTGTTCCTCGGAACCGGCCTCGGGCCGCGCAGCTATGCCATCATCGAACAGGGCACCATCGCACGCCTGGTGGAATCGAAGCCGGAGGAATTGCGCGTATTTCTCGAGGAAGCAGCCGGTATCTCCCGCTACAAGGAGCGCCGCCGAGAAACCGAAAACCGTATCCACCACACGCGCGAAAATATTGAGCGTTTGAATGATCTGCTGGAAGAAATCACCAAGCAGCTTCAGCATCTGCAGCGCCAGGCGCGGGCCGCCGAGCGTTACAAGGAATTGAACGAGGGGAAACGCCGGCTGGAAGCCGAGTTGAAGGCGTTGCATTGGCGGGAACTGGACCAGCAGGTTGGCAGCCAGGACCATGTAATCCGCGAGCGTGAGAACCAGTTCGAAGCGGCGATGGCGGAGCAGCGTGGAATCGAGAGCGCGCTGGAGAAAACCCGCCAACATCATCACGAAGCTGGCGACACGCTGAACGCAGCGCAGGGCCGTTCCTACGAGCTCGCTACCAGCATCGCCCGGCTCGAACAATCGCTGCAGCACTTGCGCGAATCACGCAGCCAGCAGCAAAAAGATCTGGAAGAACTGGAAAACAACCGGCGCGAGATCGATGGCCACATTCGCCGTGACCAGGAGCAGATCACCCGGATTCTCAACGCCGTCGCGGAACTCGAACCAGCCCATGCGCAGGCCAGTGCAACGGAAAAACAATCTGCCGTGGCTCTGGCGGATGCTGAACGCGCCATGCAGGCTTGGCAGGAACGCTGGGAAGATTTCAATCTCGAGAGCGGCGAGAAATCCCGGAGTGCGGAAGTGGGCAACACGCGCATCCAGCATCTGGAGCGGCAATTGAGCCAGAGTTTGCAACGGCGCACGAAGTTGCAGCAGGAGCGTGGGGGGTTGTCGGCCGAAACCCTGCAGACGCAGATTGACAGCATCGGCCGCGCGGCGCGCGAGGCCGGCCAGTCGCACGAACAGCGCCAGAACGAACTCGAACAGGTGGTACGCGAACTGGATGTGCGCCGCGACGACGACCGGCGTCTGACGAACGAACTACATGGTTTGCGCAGCATGCTCGAAGACCATCGCGGCCGGCTCGCATCCCTGGACGCTTTGCAGCAGGCGGCACTCGGCAAGAGCCGCGTGCAGGTGGCGGAATGGCTCAAGACCAGAAAGCTTGCCGAGAATCCGCGGCTCGCGGAACTCATCACTGTCGCGCTTGGCTGGGAGCGCGCGGTGGAAACCGTGCTGGGCTACCACCTGGAAGCGGTCTGCGTCGAGGAATTTACCGGAGACGCGGCGGGATTTGCCAGCCTCACGGGCGGCTCGCTATCGTTTGTGGAAAAAGCCGGCGGCCACGGCGCTGCGGCAGACGGGAGTCTGTTGAGCAAGATCACTTCGCCAGTGTCTCTGGATGGCTGGCTGGGCCAGGTACGCGTCGCGGACAACTTGGAAACGGCCTTGGACATGCGCGCGAAACTGGCGGCGGGCGAATCGGTTATCACCCGCGACGGTGTCTGGCTGGGCCGGCATTGGTTGCGCGTGATCCGCGATCACGACGAACGCGCCGGCGTAATCGCGCGCGAGCAGGAACTCAAGCAGCACAAGGCGGAACTGGCCGGAGTAGAACGCAAGGTCGCCGGTCAGTCCGCTGCGCAAGACGCGGTGCGCCGGCAGATCAAGGACCTGGAGTTTCGTCGTGAGGAATTGCAAAGTGAAGTCAACCGCGCGCACCGCCAGCAGTCGGACACATTGGCGCAACTCACGACGATGCAGGGCAAACTGGATCAGATTACTCAGCGTATCGAACGCCTGGATGCGGAAATCGGCGAGTTCGATGCACAGATCGCCGTAGCCGAAGCGGAGATCAAGACAGTGCGCGGCGGAATGGAAAACGTGCTGGATGCCATGCATGTGCTGGAGTCCCGGCGTTCCGGTTTACAGGGTGAGCGCGAGATTTTGCGCGCACAGGTCGAGGATACGCGCAACCGCGCGAAAAATGACGGCGAAGCCATGCATGCCATCGCCCTGAAGCTGGAATCCCAGCGCTCGCTGCGGGAATCCACTCAGCAGAACCTTTCCCGCATGCAGACCCAACTGGTGCAGATGGAAACCCGCCGCACTGGTTTGCAGCAGGCGATGCAGGATGCGGTTGCACCCGCGCGTCAGCAGGAAACGGAACTCAAAGACCTGCTGGGCAAACGTAGCGACATGGATACGGAACTTGCGGATGCGCGCCGCCGCCTGGAGTCGTTTGCCGAACAAGTGCGTGTGCTGGAACAGCAGCGTCACGCCTGTGAACGCAAGGCGGAGGAACTGCGCGAGCGGGTGCAACAACTGCGCCTTGGCACCCAGGAAGCGCGTGTGCGGCGTGAAACCCTGACAGAACAGTTGCGGGACGACGGCTATGCGCTGGACGATGTGCTGAAAGTCATGCCGGAAAGCGCCAATGCGCAGGAATGGTCGGAAAAGCTCACCCAGGCAAACCAGCGCATCGAACGTCTGGGCCCCATCAATCTCGCGGCGATTCAGGAGTACGCTGAACAGTCGGAGCGCAAGCAGTATCTGGATTCCCAGTTGGCCGATCTCAATGAAGCCTTGAACACGCTGGAAACCGCAATCCGCAAAATTGACCGCGAAACCCGTACGCGCTTCAAGGAAACTTTCGATAAGGTGAATTCCGGTTTGCAAACCAGTTTTCCGAAACTATTCGGCGGCGGCCATGCGTACCTGGAACTGACCGGTGAGGAGCTGCTGGACGCGGGCGTTACCATCATGGCGCGCCCCCCCGGCAAGCGGAACAGCACCATCCACTTACTGTCTGGCGGTGAGAAGGCCTTGACCGCAGTGGCATTGGTATTCGCAATCTTTGAACTCAACCCCGCGCCTTTCTGCCTGCTGGACGAAGTGGACGCGCCGCTGGACGAGGCCAACATCGGCCGCTTCGGCGATCTGGTGCGCGGCATGTCGGATCGTGTGCAATTCGTGTTCATCACCCATAACAAAAGCACCATGGAAATGGCGAACCAGCTAATCGGCGTCACCATGAATGAACCCGGCGTCTCGCGTCTGGTTGGCGTGGACGTGGACGAAGCGGTGCGCATCGCGGCCATGTGAAATGTGGGAACTGCGCCTGATACTCATTCTGATCGGTGTGGTGTTTATCGCCGCGGTGTATTTATTGTCGCGTCAGAAAAAAAGCCGTCCGGCCGATTTTCACCGCGATGCCCCCAAGCTGGAGGGATCGGACTTGCCGGAAATATATTTTGATTCTGCGCCACCTTCCGTTTCACCCGTGCCGTTTCTGCCTGAAGAACCGGCGCAACCGGAAATAACCGGTGACGGCGGCGCCAGCCCGAAAAGGAAACAGTTGATCCTCGCCTTGCATGTGACCTGCCGGGAACAGATGGGTTTCGCCGGCGCCGACGTACTGTCCGCCCTGCAGGCCAGCGACTTGCATTACGGTCAATATCAGGTATTCCATCGCCTGATTAAAGACACGACGGACCAATCGGTATTCAGCGTGGCCAACATGGTGGAACCGGGTGTGCTGGAACCGGAAAGCCTGCCGCAGGTCCGGATTCCGGGGCTGACCCTGTTTCTGCTGCTGCCCGGCCCGCAGGACGGCGTGGCTGCCTGCGCCGATATGTTGGCCACGGCTCGTGGCCTGGCGCGCCAGTTGAACGGCGAAGTTCTGGATGAACGCCATACTCCTCTCACGCTCGAGGGTGCCCAGCAGATCCGCGAACGTATCCTGGAATTTCAGCGCGGGACAATCCCCCCGCCCCCGCACTGACGCGCCCATTCTCGCAACCATGACTCTGCGGCGAGAATCTTTACCATGACCAGTCAGCCGGATGCCGAACGCCGCATCAGCGCTCTGCGCGAGCAACTCGACCGGCATAATTACCGTTACTACGTGCTGGATGCATCGGAGATTCCGGACAGCGAATACGATCGCTTGATGCGGGAATTGCAGGTGCTGGAACAGGAATTCCCGCAACTCGTGACTCCTGATTCACCGACCCGGCGCGTCGGCGCGGCGCCGCTCAAGGAATTCGGCGAAGTCCGCCACGCGTTGCCCATGCTGTCCCTGGACAATGCCTTTAGCGACGAGGAAGTCCGGGCCTTCGACGTGCGCGTGCGTGAACGCCTTGACGATGCAGCCGAGGTGGATTACGTAGCCGAACCCAAACTGGACGGCCTGGCCGTAAGCCTGCTGTATGAAAACAGCGTACTCACGCGTGGTGCCACCCGTGGCGACGGCAGCACCGGCGAGGATGTGACACCCAATGTGCGCACCATCGCGTCCATCCCGCTACGGCTGCGGGGCACGGATTATCCCGCGGTGCTGGAAGTGCGTGGCGAAGTGTACATGCCAAAAAAAGGGTTTCAGGAACTCAATCGCCGCCAGGCGAAGCGCGGCGAGAAAAGCTTCATAAATCCCCGCAATGCCGCTGCCGGTGGCTTGCGCCAACTGGATTCGCGCATCACGGCGCAACGGCCGCTGGAATTCTTCTGTTACGGCGTCGGTCAAGTTACGACGGGCGCGCTGCCGGAGCGGCACAGCGCGGTACTCGCGCAGTTGCGGGAATGGGGCCTGCGGGTCAACCCAGAAATCCGGTCGGTCAAGGGTGCAGAGGGTTGTCTGGAGTACTACCGGCAAATGAGTACCAAGCGCGCTGCGCTTCCCTATGACATTGACGGCGTGGTGTACAAAGTGGATCGCCTCGATCAGCAACGGCAGCTGAGTTTCGTGGCGCGCGCGCCGCGCTGGGCCATCGCCCACAAGTTTCCGGCCGAGGAAGTCATGACGGTGTTGCGCGCGGTGGAATTCCAGGTGGGCCGTACCGGTGCGCTGACGCCGGTGGCGCGCCTGGAGCCGGTGTTCGTGGGCGGCGCCACGGTCAGCAATGCCACGTTGCACAACATGGACGAGGTGGAGCGCAAGGACGTGCGCGTCGGCGATACGGTGATCGTGCGGCGCGCCGGCGACGTAATCCCGGAAGTGGCTGGCGTGGTATTGAGCAAACGGCCGAAAAATACCCGACGCGTGAAACTGCCGAATAAATGCCCTGTGTGTAGGTCTGAAGTGGTACGTCCGGAAAGCGAAGCAGTGGCGCGCTGTACCGGCGGCCTTTATTGCCCAGCGCAACGCAAGGAGTTGATCCGACATTTCGCCTCGCGTCGCGCCCTGGATATCGAAGGTCTGGGCGAGAAGCTGGTGGACCAATTGGTGGACGCGGAACTGGTACGTACGCCGGCGGACATTTTCAAGCTCACGGCGCCGCAGCTTGCAGAACTGGAGCGCATGGGCGGGAAATCCGCGGCCAACCTGGTGCGAGGCATCGAACACGCCCGCCACACTACGCTGACACGGTTTTTGTATGCGCTCGGTATCCGCGAAGTGGGCGAGGCCACTGCGGAAGCGTTGGCGCGCAATTTCGGCACACTGGATGCGCTGATACATGCGGATGAAGTGGCGCTGTTGCAAGTGCCGGATGTGGGACCGGTGGTGGCTGCAGCCATCGCAGCGTTCTTTCGCGAGCGTCATAATCGCGATGTAATTATCGCCTTGCGCAAAGCTGGTGTGCAGTGGCCCGAACAGCGCGGTGTGCAACCTGTCGGACCGAAGCCCCTGAGCGGCAAGACCTTCGTACTGACCGGCACACTCGCCGGCATGACACGCGACGAAGCTCGTTCGCGCATCCAGGCGCTGGGTGGAAAAGTGAGTGGCAGCGTCTCGCAAAAAACCGATTATCTGGTGGTGGGCGCAGAGCCCGGCTCAAAACTGGCGGAAGCCCGGAAGCTGGGCATCACGCTACTGGATGAGCCGGCTTTGCAACGATTGTTGGAATCCTGATGTTTGCCGCGTGCATTCGATATAAAATGTACTTAATCCATCTGGCCGGCTGCGCCGGCCAGATTCCCGGGAGACCCACAGTGCGATATGCGAGAACAGTGTCGGTGTTCGTGGTGTTGGCGTTCAGCGCCTGCAGCACCATTCTGACTCCAACTTTCGGCGTGCGCCAGGGACAGCTTGCCGCCTGTCCGCCGCAACGCGATTGTGTTTCGACCCAGGACCAGGATCCTGATCTGCATATCGCGCCGCTCGTATACACCAGCACTCGTGATCAAGCCCGGAATGACCTGCTCATTGCCATCACGGTAGTGGGGCAAGGCCGCATCGTGTCCGATCACCGCAATTACATCCGTATTGAATACCCCATTGCTGACCGCTCGGAGCGCACTTCGGAGTATTACTATCAGCCGGAAAATGCGGTGGACGATGTGGAATTTTATCTGGAACCGGGGCAGCATGTAATTGAAATGCGTTCCATTGCACGCCTGGGGCTGTTCGATGTGGGCACCAATCGGGCACGCCTGGAAAAAATCCGCGCGGCATTCGCCGATTTGCAGCGGCAACACAATTAATATCGTGCTGAAGATGAAACACCGAGTTGAACCAAAGATCAGAGATGGGAATCGTAAATCATCAGAACTCGGGATCAACCGAATCTGACCCTATTGATCTTGGTGCCGATTCCCTGACGCGCAATTTCGAGCGGACTTATGTGCATCAAAAAATAGCTCGCGAAGTCCAGGCAGGTATGACTCAAGGCCAACATGACGCAGCGAGCGATTACGTATATCAGCATGGGCACCTCACACGAGAGTTTATCCAAGATGTGGACCGCGGGCGGTATATCAACGCAGCGTTCCAGTTATTTGATCCCTACTATCCCAAGCGGATTAGTCGTGATACGGCTGAGTTTTTAGAATCAACACCGTAGATACCACATTGACTGGGCACTGTATTCCATGAGTACAAAACGCGTATTGCGGTTGTTCCTGGGTGTAGTAATACTGGGCCTAGGGATTGCATCCTGTTCTTATGCAAAAGGCAGTCACGAGAACCTGTGCGAAAACCCGCAATTCGGCAAAGCCGAAGAAGGGTTTGTGAACTGCAAATCAGAAGATGCGTTTGTTCGCCTGAGTGCTTTGGCGAAGCGGGATGATCCGAAAGCCCTCTATATGCTGAGTAGGATATATGAAATGGGTGGTAAATATTTTGGATTGCCGTCAATCAAACAGGATGGCGATATGTCGATGAAATATTTACTGCATTCGGCCAAGGGCGGCTATGCAGAGGCACAGGCAACACTCGGAGTGTTCTACTGGAGAGATTATCGTGAGACACGAGAGCACGATGCACTATACTGGGAATGCCGGGCTGCGGTGCAGAATAACTATGAGGGCATAGTGAATACCCAGATGCACATCCAAGCCACAGGTAAAGCTCAAACGGTCCAACAGTACTGCGCCCCGATCCTGAAATCTCCACCCCCGGATGCTAAGTGATTGTTTACACATTGGGAGCTATTAGAATAATAAGGGACAGACCACGGTTTTGTAATTTTTGATATTCTTGGTTTCAGCACAGTAATGGATAAGGACATCCAGCATGCCGCGCCGCGCACGGATCGCAATCTCAGGAATCCCTTGGCACATCATCCAGCGCGGGAATAACCGCAGCGCCTGCTTCTATGCAGATGAAGATTATCAGCGCTACCTGGACACCATGCAGGAAGTAGCAGAGCGTTACGACTGCTCGATCCACGCCTATGTGTTAATGACCAACCATGTGCATCTGTTACTGACCCCGAAGCGCAGGGACAGCGCCAGCCTGTTCATGAAGCATCTTGGGCAACGGTATGTCCAATATATCAATCGCACCTATCATCGTAGCGGTACATTGTGGGAGGGACGATTTCGATCGTGCCTCACTCAGAAAGAAGATTATGTTCTGACGTGCTATCGGTACATTGAACTGAACCCGGTGCGCGCTGACATGGTGCCACACCCCCGGGACTACCGTTGGTCAAGTTACCGCGTCAATGGGGAAGGGAAGCCCGGCCCGCTGATCCGCCCACACTCGGAATACCTGCATCTTGGCCGTGACGAAGGCGAGCGGCAAACCGTTTACCGCTCACTATTCAAAGCTCACATGGACATGGCCGAGGTCAGCAAGATCAGGCGGGCGACCAACGGTAACTATGCATTGGGAGACCAGCGTTTCCAGGCTGAAGTCGAGTGCATGCTGAAACGGCGAGTTACGCCTGGCAAGAGCGGCAGACCGACCAGAAAACGAAGTGCTACTATGGCAGTCGATGAATAACCGTGGTCTGTCCCCTATTGTTATCGAGTCTGACCCTATTGATCCCGTGATTCGTCCGCCTCCTAATTAGGAAATCGATGTTGCGAGTAAAATCCTAGTCTTAGCGTTGCTAATCATAACGGTGGTTGTGACTGCGCAAGCCGAGCCTTTTCAGGACAATATTGAAGTTCTGACTCCTCAGCAAGCAGAAGCGATAAACGGACAAGAGTACGATTACAGTACGTTTTGGGGAGGAAGACTCGTAATCCGACTTAATGGTACGGTCGTACTCGGTGATTATGGAATTAAGGCAACCTTTTGTGCTAAATCTTCGCCGTTTTATTGCGTTAACTCAGATGCATTTTCATTTGCTGTGCCGAAAGCACTTAACGTGGCAGCGCACTCTTGGAGCGTGAGCGGACGTAGATATAAGGTATCCGCATCCCTTCGGTCCATGACTATCTTAGGTCGGGCTATACACGTTATGGTTATTTCGTCAACAGATCACGCGCCCAATGGAAATTCCGGCATTACGTTCTTTTATTATTCACCAAAACTAGGCCTATTGGGGTACTCAGTGATGATAAATCCGTTATCACGGAACATGCTAAATACGAGTCCAGTCATTTATTTGCTGGAAAATAAAAAGGGTTTCGGTGCTCTGCCGAGCAAATGACAAGTGGCATTAAGGGATAGTTGAAAATGTTTTTGGTGCCCACACCATTTTAAGCTGTACGCATCCACATGAACGGGCGGGTGTACGACCCGAGCCTGGGCCGGTTCCTGTCCGTGGACCCGGTGTTTGAGTTCCCGACAAATACGCAGTTTCTGAATCCGTACAGCATGTTTGAATTTTCTGGGTTCCCGCTTCTGAGGGGACGACAAAAATAGGATGGCTCAGAGTTTTCCAAATGAAACGGCCAGCCTTGCGGCTGGCCGTTTGTTATTGCCCGTGTATTCTGTTTATGGCTGTTGGGAAGGTTTGGTGCCGGCCGCTGGCGGGGGCATTGCTGCGGGAGCAGGTGCTGCCCGGGCGGGTGCCATTGCCGTGCCGGCGGCGGGCGTGGTCATGTTCACTTTGGCGCCGCTGCGCAACTGGTTCACATAGGCCTCGACTTCCTTGCCTTCGAGGGAATTCGAGATCTGGTCGTGTACCGAATCCAGGCTCGGCGGCGGCATGGAACGCGTGTCTTCCAACTGGATCACGTGCCAGCCGAACTGGGTGTGGACCGGCTGCTTGGTGTATTCACCTTTCTTGAGTTGGGCTACCGCCGCGGAGAAAGCCGGCACCATCTGGTCCGGGCTGAACCAACCCAATTCGCCACCCTGGCTCTTGGAATTGTCGGTGGAATATTTCTTCGCCAGCACGGCGAAATTCCCACCGTGGTTCAGCTGGTTGATGATGTCATTGGCCTGTTGTTCGCTGGCCACGAGGATATGGCGCGCACGGTATTCCGTACCGGGCATGGACTTTACACGCTGCTCGTATTCAGCCTTGATCTGATCATCGGTGACGGGATGCTGCGTTAGATACTGCTGTATCAGTTGTTGCGCCAGCAGGCCGGTCTTCTGGATATTGAGGTCTGCCGCTACTTTCGAATCTTTCTCCAGGCCGGCTTTCTGTGCCTGCTGGGACAGCACTTCCATGTCTATGAGGCGGTTCAGCACCAACTGGCGCTTCTGCTCGTCCAGTTGTGGTTCCTGGCCGCCAGCCAGGCTGCGCACATAGGCCCGATACATGTCATTGGTGAGGGGCACGCCGTTCACCGTGGCCAGCACGCTGGAAGTGTCGACAGAGCTTTGCTTGCCGTTACAAGCGGCCAAGGCGGCCACCGCGAGAATCAGCAGAATGGATCGAAGTGCAGTACGCATGGAACAGTTCCTCGTGGGTGAAAAGTCAGTGAGATTCTTCAGGGGCCAACGCTTTGATGCTCAAAGCGTGGATGTCAGTTTGCAGCAGATTGTCCAGGGCTGCATAGATCATCTGGTGGCGCTGCAGCGGTGTTTTGGCCGTGAACGCGGGTGCGACAATGCGCACGGAAAAGTGGCCGCCGCCTTCGTGGGCGTGACCGATGTGTTGGGCGCCGTCATCGTGGATAACCAGTTCCAGGGGCTGGAAACGGGTTTCCAATTGCTGGCGCAGGCGCTCGATGGATACGCTCACGGCAGCACCCTGAGAAACGGTTTCACGTTCACCTGTGCATACACGCCTGCACCCACATAGGGGTCCGTCTCGGCCCAGCTCCGCGCATCGGAAAGCGATGGGAATTCGGCGATAACCAAGCTGCCGCTGAACCCCGCCGGGCCCGGGGATTCGGCGTCAATGGCGGGGTGCGGTCCCGCTAGCAGCAGGCGGCCCTGGTTTTGCAGTTCCTCAAGCCGCTTGAGATGAGCAGGGCGCGCGCCGCCGCGCTTCGCCAGACTATCGCTCACATCCTCGGACAGGATGGCGTACCACATCAGGAAGCCTTTTCCATTTCCATGTGACGGCTCATGTAAAACGCCTGCAACACCACGAATGCCAGCATGGCGCCCGTGGACCACCATACCTTGAATCTCACCCAGTCGGCGGTATCGAAGCTGTAAAGCACATAGACATTCACGCTGCCGAGCAGCAGGAAGAAACCAGCCCACATGAGATTGAGCCGCTTCCAAACGATGGCAGGAAGTTTTATCTGGGTGCCCAACATGCGCTCGATCAGGGGACGCTGCGTGAAATGGCTGGCCAGGAACACCCCACCGAACAGCCATTCGACGATGGAAAATTTCCACTTGATGAATACCGCGTCGTGGAGCAGCAGTGTCACGCTCCCCAGCACCAGCGCCAGGATGGTCACCGTCAGGGGCAACGGTTCCAGCTTGCGGCTGCGCCACCAGGAAACGGCAAGCACCAGTACACTGCCGGCCATGAGCACACCCGTGGCGAAAAAGATGCCTTTCCAGAGGTAACTTCCAAAAAAGGCGGCGAGCAGCAGGAATTCCAGAGCGGCGGACATATCGGCGACGGGCGGTAAAGGTCCGTTATGATAACGCATCCGTTTTCGCGCCGCTGACCCGGCGCCGGCCATATTTACGGGGTGTCATGAGCCAGTTTTTCAGCATTCATCCGGAGACGCCGCAACTGCGGCTGGTGCGCCGCAGTGTGGCCATCCTGCGGGCCGGCGGAGTGATCGTGTATCCCACCGATTCCTGTTATGCCTTGGGCTGTCTGGTGGGAGACAAGGCCGCCATGGAGCGCATCCGCGCGATCCGCGGCGCCGGTCCGGGTCACAATTTCACCCTGGTATGCCGAGACCTGTCGGAAATAGCCATCTACGCGCGGGTGGACAATCCCACGTTCCGGCTGCTCAAAGCTCACACGCCGGGGCCTTATACCTTCATCCTGCGCGCCACTCACGAGGTGCCGCGCCGCCTGCAGCATCCACGACGCAAGACCATCGGCATCCGCGTGCCGGACCATCCTGTTCCGCACGCTATTCTGACCGAATTGCGCGAACCTCTCATGAGTTCGACCTTGATGCTGCCGGGTGAAAGTCAGCCACTCACGGATCCGGAAGATATGCGCGCACGCCTCGAACATCTGGTGGATTTGGTGATTGACGGCGGTCCCTGCGGTTTTGAACCCACCACGGTCGTGGACTTGTCGCAGGACGTGCCGATTGTGGTACGTATTGGACGCGGGAACCCGGCCCCGTTCAGCAGGCTTCACTGATTGCCCATAAGCCGCCAGAGGGACTCTGTATAATGGGCCGATGGGTCATTTCAACATCGTCCAGCTCATCATCATCTGGGGTCCGCCGGTACTGTTCGCCATCACGCTCCACGAAGTGGCGCACGGCTGGGTGGCCAACCGCTTAGGGGATCCCACCGCGCGCATGCTCGGTCGGCTCACGGTAAACCCCATCAAGCACATTGATCCCCTCGGTACCGTGCTGGTGCCGGCGGTACTGTTCGCGTCCATGCTGATCTTCCACACTGGATTCCTGTTTGGCTGGGCCAAGCCGGTGCCCATCTCGCCGCGCAATTTCAAGCACCCGCGCAAGGACATGGCCATCGTGGCGGTAGCCGGGCCGCTCTCGAATCTGGGCATGGGCATTCTCTGGGCGATTATCATGCGGGTTGCCTTCTTGCTGCAGCCGAGCTTTCCGTGGATTGACCTCCTCATTTACATGGGCTTTGCCGGTGTGTCCATAAACATCGTGCTGCTGGTGTTCAATCTGATTCCGCTGCCGCCGCTGGACGGCGGGCGGGTGCTGGTGGGCCTGCTGCCGCGCGATGCCGCCAACGTGGTGGACCGGGTTGAACCGTACGGCTTCTACATCATCATTCTGTTGTTGTTCGTCGGCGCATTTAATGTGATTTTGACGCCGCCTATCATGTGGTTATCCCGGTTGCTGCTGCCCGGCGGGCTGATGTAGTGAGGAGCGCCCGTTGAATTCCGTAAGTTCTGAAAATCAGCGCGTGTTATCCGGCATGCGGCCCACCGGCCGCATGCACCTCGGCCATCTGCACGGCGTGCTCAAGAACTGGCTCAGGCTGCAACACGAGTACGAATGCTTTTTCTTCGTGGCCGATTGGCACGCGCTCACCACCAATTACGAACAATCCCGCGACATCGAACCGGCTATGTGGGACATGCTAGTGGACTGGCTGGCGGTGGGCGTGGACCCCGGCAAGGCAAAAATTTTCATCCAGTCGCACATTCTGGAGCACGCGGAACTGCATCTGCTGCTGTCCATGGTGACGCCGCTCGGCTGGCTGGAGCGCGTGCCCACCTACAAGGAACAACTGGAACAGATCAAGGACCGGGATTTGTCTACCTACGGTTTCCTGGGTTATCCGGTACTAATGAGTTCAGACATACTCATTTACAAGGCCGGCTGGGTGCCGGTGGGCGAGGACCAGGTGCCGCACGTGGAACTTACCCGCGAGATCGCGCGGCGCTTCAATCGCGTCTTCGGTCGTGAGCCGGATTTCGAGAGCAAGGTGGAGAGCGCTATCCGGAAACTGGGCAAAAAGAACGGCAAGCTGTACTGTGATTTGCGCAAGGCGTATCAGGAGCAGGGTGAACAGGCATCATTGCAAACGGCCCAGGCATTGTTGGCTGAAAATCACAATTTGACGCTGGGAGACCGAGATCGGCTTTTGGGTTATCTGGAAGGTGGTGGCCGCAACATCCTGACCGAGCCGCAGCCACTGTTGACGGAATCCGCACGCATGCCCGGCCTGGATGGCCGCAAAATGTCCAAGTCCTACGGCAACACCATCAGCCTGCGGGATGATCCGAAAGAAGTGGAGGAAAAGCTGCGCACCATGCCGACCGATCCGGCTCGGGTGCGGCGCAGCGACCCGGGTAATCCGGAAAAATGTCCGGTGTGGGAATTCCACAAGGTGTATTCCGGCCAGACTACCCGCGACTGGGTGTGGAAAGGTTGCACCACCGCCGGCATCGGCTGCCTTGAATGCAAACAGCCGGTGATCGAATCGGTGCTGAAGGAACTCAAGCCCATCCGCGAGCGAGCTGTGGAAATCGAGGCAAACCCGGAGCAGGTGCGCAGCGTCATCACTCAGGGGTGTGAAGCGGCCCGGGATGTGGCCCGCGATACCATGGACGAAGTGCGCCAGGCCATGGGCCTGAAATACCGGTAACGGCCCATGCAACAACAGCCACCCGCAAACGAACCCACACCACCAGTTCCTGCGCCGCAACAAGCAGAAATGCCATTCGCCATCGTGCTGGGCGAACCGGTCACCAGCCTGCCGCGGGATTTATATATTCCACCCGATGCGTTGGAGGTATTTCTCGAAGCCTTCGAGGGTCCGCTGGATTTATTGTTGTACCTGATCCGCCGTCAGAATCTGGACATCCTCGATGTGCCCATCGCCGAAATCACCCGGCAATATATGACCTATATCGAGCTTATGAAGGAGATGCGGCTGGAACTGGCGGCGGAATACCTGGTGATGGCTGCCATGCTGGCGGAAATCAAATCGCGCATGCTGCTGCCGCGCCCGCCGCTGGAAGAGGGCGAAGAGGAAGATCCGCGCGCGGAACTGGTGCGCCGTTTGCAGGAATACGAACGCTACAAAACCGCCGCCGAGGACATGGATGCACTACCGCGCGTGGGTCGCGACGTATTTGCCGCTGCTGCTGAAATGGGTGAACACAAGGTGGTGCGCCTGGTGCCCGAAGTCGCCATGCAGGAGTTGCTGTTCGCCTTCAAGGACGTGCTGCACCGCGCCGCCATGTATTCCCATCACCACGTGCAGATGGAACAGCTTTCGGTGCGCCAACGCATGTCCGAGGTACTGGCCGGCCTGCAGGATCGGCAATTCCGAGAGTTCAGCAGCCTATTCACGCCGGAGGAAGGCCGCCGCGGCGTGGTGGTGACATTCCTGGCGTTGCTGGAACTTTGGAAGCAAACCCTGATTGAACTGGTGCAAGCGAAAACCTATGGACCCATCCACGTGAAGGCCGCCGGCATCACGCATGTTGACCTGTCACTGGTGAGAATTGAAGGAGAAGACAAATGACGGTGCAACCGCTGCGGCTCAAGAACATCATCGAGGCTGCTCTGCTCGCCGCCGGCCGGCCGCTCAACATTGACGAGCTCATGGCGTTGTTCAGCGACGAGGAGCGGCCCGATCGCACCCAGGTGCGCAAGGCTCTGGACACGCTGCAGGCTGAATTTGCCGAGCGTGGTATTACCTTGAAGGAAGTCGCCAGCGGTTTTCGCATCCAGGTGAAACCGGAACTCGCAAACTGGATATCCAGGCTCTGGGAAGAACGTCCGGCACGCTATTCCCGCGCGCTGCTGGAAACGTTATCGCTGATTGCATACCGCCAGCCCATCACACGCGGCGAAATCGAAAGCGTGCGTGGCGTGACCGTCAATACCCACATTATGCGCACTCTGCTGGAACGCGGCTGGATCCGTATCGTCGGCCGCCGCGACGTACCGGGCCATCCAGAGATGTTTGGCACCACCCGGGAATTCCTGGATTACTTCAGTCTGAAGAGTCTGGATGAACTGCCAACACTGGCAGAGTTGAAAGACATAGACAGCCTCAACGTGGAACTGGATTTCGAGGATGAGGGCATGCCACGGCAGGTGGTGAACGATGATGGCAACGGTACGATCGGCAATGATGATACGTTTCCCGCGGATGCGGATGACGGCATCCTGCGCACGCAAGACGCAACGGAACGGTGAGCGATTATCAAACCCGGACCCGCAAAAGTACCCGCCGGTCCGCCGGAACGCATCCAGAAACTTCTGGCCGCCGCCGGCTTGGGTTCGCGGCGCGAGATTGAGGGCTGGATCAAGGCGGCGCGCCTGAGCATCAATGGCCGGCCCGCACAGCTCGGCGACAAGATCACTGCCGCCGATCGCATTGCCTTGGACGGGCGGCTGCTCAAGACCCTCATCCACGCCACGCCCGACGAACGGCGCGTGATTCTCTATCACAAGCCGGAAGGCGAACTCACCACCCGCAAGGATCCAGAAGGACGGCCAACTGTATTTGAGTCCCTGCCGCGGCTGCGACGCAGTCGCTGGGTATCGGTGGGTCGTCTCGACACCAACACCTCGGGCTTGCTGCTGTTCACCACCGACGGCGAACTGGCGTACCGCCTGATGCACCCTTCGCAGGCAATCGAACGCGAATATGCTGTACGCGTGCTGGGCAGGATCACAGATGAACAACTGGCCGCGCTTACCACTGGTGTGCGACTCGACGACGGCATGGCGAAATTCGACGCCATCCACGAAGCCGGCGGCGAGGGCGCGAACCATTGGTATCACGTCACCTTGCGCGAAGGCCGTAACCGCGAAGTACGGCGCCTGTGGGAAGCCGTGGGCGTTACCGTCAGCCGCCTGATCCGTACACGCTATGGAGCCGTCAGCCTACCTCGCCAGTTGCCGCGCGGCGCCTGGCGGGATGCCACGGAAGAGGAGCTGCATTCACTGCTGGAGCTGGCGGGGATGTTGCAATCCCCGGCTGTGCCAAAAGTTTCAGCACACCGGACCCACAGAAACGTTCCCGCTCATCGGACCATGAGGAGAAGTCATGAAAAAAATCAACATTGAAAAAGCGCCGACCCGGCACGGCACCGGTTATCCCGAACCTTACGACCAGCCCTGCCGTGACCGCAAGCGCTGGCGGCTGGGAAATGCGGCGGGCCTGACCCAGTTCGGCGTCAATTTGCTGCGGTTGTCGGCAGGCGGGTGGTCGAGCCAGCGTCACTGGCATGTCACTGAAGACGAGTTTGTATATGTGCTGGAAGGCGAAGTGGTGTTGGTCACGGACAACGGTGAGGAGATCCTACGAGCTGGTGACTGCGCCGGCTTCAAAGCGGGGGATTCGGACGGCCACCATCTCCAGAATCGCAGCAAGAAAGAAGCTGTCATTTTGGAGATTGGCTCACGCAATCCGAAAGGCGATGGCGTGGATTACCCTGACATTGATCTCGCCATTCATGCCGGTTCACCCGGCTATATTCACAAAGACGGTACGCCTTATCCATCACATGCACACTGAAGTAATATGTAGGTTGGGCTGAGGCGTCAGCCGAAACCCAACGAATCAGTGATTTGATGTTGTTGGGCATCGCTACGCTCAGCCCAACCTACTACTGAATACTGGGACTAGTCATTGCTCTCATAAAAACCCGCCGCCTCGTGTGAGGTGGCGGGTTTGATATCGCAGATTCAAGACCAGACAGTTAAGCAGGGGAACTGGCGGCTGCCGTTTCCGCCGTGGTGAAAAACGCCACGGTTTGCAGTATCTCGCCGATCAGCATTACGATGAAACCAATGCCAAACACTACGAGAGTGATGGCGCCGATGAAGATCAGCAAGCCGCCGGTTTTGTAAAGGCTGACGCCGGTGACGTTGGTCAGTGGAATCGATGCCTGATACCAGAACCAGGTGGCGACGATCATGAGTATCCATGCAATAAGGCCGCTGAGAATGGCGCCCCCGGTGAAGGCCGCGAGACCCCCGCCGCTGCCATGCATCATTGCAAGCACTGCCGATCCGACGAGGAAAATAAACAGAAGTGTTGCGATGATGTAGAGCACGATGGCGATGATGATGTTGCTCTGGACCTTCGGCTGGTTCAGCTCCTTGCTGGCACGGAAGAACGCGATCAGCACGCAGATGATCCCTGCGAGCCCGATCACGTGGAAGATGAAAGTAAACGTGCCAAGTAAACTGCCGACGATAAGTCCGATGTAACCCCATCCCCCAAGGAGCTTCGTGGTTTTTTCCATATCTTGTCTCCCGATTACTGTGTTTTGGACGTGCCTGACTATACACAAACCCGGCGCCCCTGGGTTGAGCCGCGCCCTGGTTATCGCTGGGCATCTCACTGCAGGGCCGCGGAGTCGTTAGGTGTCGAATTGTTGACTTGTTATCCCTCGGCTGTCTGGGCCGAAAAGATAAAGGTAGGCCGGCAGGAGCTGTTCCGGCGCGAGCAATTTGTCACGGTCTTCCGCGGGAAATGCCGCGCGTCGCATTTCGGTGCGCACCGCACCCGGATTAATACTGTTTATGCGCAGCGTGCCGCGAAATTCGGTTTCATCGGCCAGTATGGCCGACAGCGCTTCGATGCCAGCCTTGGACACAGCATAGGCACCCCAGTAAGCACGTGGTTTGCGTCCGACACTGCTGCCGGTAAACACTACCGACGCATCGGGGGATTTATACAGAAGTTCCAGGCAGGCTTTGGTAAGCATGAAAGGTGCGGTGAGGTTCACCTGCAAGACCTGCTGCCAGATTTGTATCTCATGATGTTCAATGGGTGCACGCTCGCCCAGGATGCCGGCGTTGTGCAGCAGGCCGTCCAGCCGGCCGTATTCCTTGTCGAGCACGCCAGCCAAGTCTGTATGGTCCTTGTATTTCGCGCCCATGAGATCCATGGGATAAATGCCCGGTAGAGGACCGCCGGCCTGCATGATTTCGTCGTACGCGGCTTCCAGTTTCTTGATGGTTTTGCCCAGCAGAATCACCGTGGCGCCGTGAGCCGCGAGACCTTTACTTACGCCGCGGCCGATACCGTCACCGGCACCAGTGACCAGGATTACACGACCCTTGAGCAGATTCTTCGGCGGAGCGTAATCGGCGGGGCAACGGGCCATGACGCTGTTGATTCCTTGCTGCGGCCTAACGGGTGGTGGTGCGGGTGCTGCGCCAGGCAGTGAATACCGCTGCGAGCGGGCGCAATTCTACCGGCGCTGCATCGGTGTTGTAATCCCGCCAGGTAAATTTTTTCAGCCGCGCCCGGGCCAGTCTATTCAGTCCAGCGCCGGTATGCGCCTCACCGACGATGTGCCGGTCCATGTCGTGATTGCGCAGATTGGCGGGCGCGGCCGCAAGTTTGTGCCGCGCCACCACGGAAGAGCTCATTCCTTGTGGTCCAGCTTATCACCACCGATGAGCCGCGGTGCGGTCTCTATTGGTTCCAAGGTCGGCATTTGTTTCTTCGATTGAACGCCCCACTCTGTGAAACGCCGTGCTAACGGCAGCACCTGTCGTTCCAGCGAGCCGACCGCGCTGTTGAAGTGTTGCACGCTGTTCTCTAGTGCGCCCTCCATGCGCTGCATATGTTCTACGAAAGTAGCAAGACGCTGGTGAAGGATTTCTGCATGCTCACGAATGCGATCAGCATTTTCAGCCAATGCTACTTGGCGCCAGCCATAGGCCACAACTTTCAGTAAAGCCATTAGACTAGTGGGTGTGGCCAATAAGACCTTTTGACGTATAGCTTCTTCTTGAAGCTCATGCTCTTTATCAAGCGCAGCGGATAGGAATTGGTCACCAGGAATGAACAAGACGACAAAATCTGGGCTGTTTTTGAACTGTTCCCAATACTGTTTGCTAGCCAATTCTTTGATCCGTTCACGTACCTTGTGAGCGTGGTGCACGAGATGAACATCACGCTCGTCCTGAGTACGCGCCTCTATAGCGGCAATGTAGCTGTCCAAGGGTGTCTTCGCGTCCACCACTAATATGCGATTTTCTGCCAAGTGTACAATCATGTCGGGACGCAGTACTCCATCAATAGTCGTGCTATGTACTTGTTCCTCGAAATCGCAGCGATCCACCATGCCAGCTAATTCGGCGAGACGTCGCAGTGTCATCTCGCCCCAACGGCCGCGCACCTCTGGGCGGCGCAGAGCATTTACCAAGTTGCGAGTTTCGCTCTCCAGTTGCTGTTGCCCTTGGGCCATGAGCTTCAGGTGGTTACTGATGCTGCCAAAGGATTCTTTGCGTTCCTTCTCGATCTCGCGTATCTGTTCCTCGGTCTTTTTAAGCGCCTCGCTGATGGGTTTCACCAGATCAGTGAATATTTGCTGTTTTTTCTCAAGCTCGCCCTTGGCTTCCGTCTGAAATTTACCCAGATTCTGGGTGGCGAGTTCGAGGAAAGACTGGTTGTTGTTGCGCAGCACGTCGCCCGCCACGGCCTTGAAGGTTTTTTCCAGCTCTTCGCGGGTGGTGTTCAGGGCCTCGGCCCTGGCTTTCAGCGTTGCCAGTTCGATTCGCAATTCGGCAATGCGCTGACGCTCGCGCAGTGCGGCGATAGCATAACCGGCAGTGAGGCCGATTATCAGGGTGATGATGATGAGCAGGATGGTCATGAGCCGATTTCTTGCAACACGGTGGCACCGGCATGCCTGTCCAGCCAAGCGAGCAGGTCCGCAGGCTTTTCCAGCAAACCCTCCGCCTGCCAATCGGCCGGTTGCTCGCTGACATCAATGTAGCCATACAAGGCTACCAGTGCCTGCATACCGGCGGCATGGGCGGCTTTCACATCCCGCTCGGCATCGCCCACATAAATACTGTCCGTCGGACTGCATCCCGTGAGTGTGCAGGCATGCAGTAACTGGTCTGGATGCGGTTTGCGCCGCAGCGTGGTATCGCCGCTCACTATGCACACGGCACGCCGGTGCAGATCAAAAGCCTCGAGCAGGGGTTCGGTGAGCGCGCCCGGTTTGTTGGTGACAATTCCCCAGCGCAGGCTGCGTTGCTCCAATTCCTGCAATATCATTTCTATTCCTGGGAAAAACCGCGTTGCATGGCTCAAACAGCCACGATAGATATCCAGCAATCGCGCTCGCATACTGGCATAACGTGAATCGTTGGGCGTGATGCCAAAACCCAGTTTGAGCAGTGCCGGTGAACCGTGGGACACGACCGGACGGATGCGTTCCTGGGGTAGCGGCGGCAGTTTGTGTTCGGCGCGCTGCTGATTGAGTGCGGCGCCGAGATCAGGCGCAGTGTCCAAGAGGGTGCCGTCCAGATCAAACAGTATCAGTTGCATGAGATTCAATTCGGCCGGGTGTAATGCATGAAGTAATTAACGTCCACGTTGCCGCCGAGCGCGTAATGCCGCGTGAACGGATTGTAGTGCAGGCCGGTACAGCCACGCAGCACCAGGCCCGTATTTCGCGCCCACTGATCCAGTTCGGAAGGCCGGATGAATTTAGCGTAGTCATGAGTGCCGCGCGGAACAAGGCGCAACGCATATTCGGCGCCCACGATGGCCAGCAGGAATGATTTTGTGTTGCGGTTGAGTGTGGAAAAGAACACATGGCCATCGGGTTTTACCAGTGTAGCGCAGGCGCGCACAATGGCCGCGGGTTCTGGAACATGTTCCAGCATTTCCATGCAGGTCACCACATCAAAGTGGTCCGGTGTTTCCGTCGCCAGGGTTTCTGCCGCGAGGTGGCGGTAATGAACCTTGAGTCCGGATTCCTTGAGGTGCAGTCTGGCCACCGCCAGCGGCGCTTCTGCCATATCAATGCCGGTGACATCGGCGCCGCGGGCCGCCATGGCTTCGGAGAGCAAGCCGCCGCCGCAGCCGATATCCAGCACACATTTGTTTTTCAGGTAAGCGCGGCTGTCTATATACTCGAGGCGCAGCGGATTGATGTCATGCAGGGTACGGAATTCTCCGCCCGTATCCCACCAACGGGACGCAAGCGCGTCGAATTTGGAAATTTCCCGGTTGTCTGTGTTGGTGCCGTATGAAGTCATGCGCTCGCCACCTCCGGCGGAGTATGGGCAATGCGCTGTTGCCAGTACTGCGCTCGCTGCAGGATGGAATCGAGGTCAAGACAAGTAAGCTCACCTTGGCGCAATAGTTGCCGGCCTGCGACCCACACGTCGGTAACTTGCTGTCGGCTGGCGGCATATACCAGTTGCGAGAGTGGATTATAAAGAGGCTGGCATTCGGGGACGCTCAGGTCCACAGCCGTCACGTCCGCCCATTTCCCCGGCAACAGCGAACCGATGCCGTGCTCCAGACCCAAGGCACGCGCGCCGTTCAAGGTTGCCATACGCAGCGCCGTGACAGCGGGCAATACAGCGGCGTCGCCAGCCACGCCCTTGGCCAACAGCGCGGCGCTACGCATTTCAGCGAGCATGTCCAGATCGTTGTTGCTGGCGGCCCCGTCAGTACCGAGCGCCACGTTCACGCTGGCGGCCATGAGCCTGGCTACCGGGCAGAATCCGCTGGCGAGTTTCAGGTTGGATTCCGGACAGTGGACCACATGCACGCCGCAGCGCGCCAGTTCGCCGATTTCAGCGTCATTGAGCTGGGTCATGTGCACCGCCATGAAGTTCGGTGTCAGCCAACCCAGTTCCGCCAGCCGCTCCAGCGGACGCTTGCCGTATTGCTTCAAGCTCTGCTCGATTTCCCCTGCGGTCTCATGCAGATGGGTTTGCACCGGCACATCCATCTCATCGGCCAGCGTGCGTATTTCGCTTAACCATGGCTCAGCGACGCTGTAGGGTGCGTGCGGTGCAAACGCAAAACTGAGCAGCGGATCATCTTTATAGTGGTCGCGGACCACCGGGCCCTTGGCCAGATAATCGCGCGCGCCGTTGCCCCAGGCCGAGGGGAAATCCACAACGATCATCCCGATGCAGGCGCGCATGCCAACACGCTGCGCCACCTCGGCGGTGACATCCGGAAAGAAATACATGTCGTTGAAGCAGGTGGTGCCGCTGCGCAGCATGCCGGCCATGGCCAGTTCACTGCCGTCGTGTACGAATTCCGCGCTCACCCAGCGGCTTTCCACCGGCCAGATGTGCTCGTGCAGCCACGGCATCAGCGGCAGATCGTCCGCCAGCCCGCGCAGCAGAGTCATGGCTGCATGCGTATGGGCGTTGACGAAACCGGGAATCAGTGCATGCGTGGCAAGTTCCACCGTGTTGGCGGAATGGTATTGCGCGCGCGCCTCGGAAGACGGCAGTATGGCCTGAATACGGCCGTCACGAATGACCACGGCATGCTGTTCAAGTATTGCGCCCTCTGGTTCCACAGGAATCACCCAGCGGGCGTGGATTACCAAGTCAACTACGGTCATCGCGCATCCGGTTTGAATACCTGTCATTCAGCGGGGGCACGCACGACCACTTCGATATCCACATAGCGGTCATCAGCAGCACTATGGGCATGTCGCCTCGGTTCACTGCTGCCAACGCCACGCAACCGGACGGTACGTGGATCAACTCCCAAAGACAGCAACCACTGTTGTGCCGATTTGGCGCGCATCACTGATAGCCGTTTGTTGAAGCGCACGGGTCCGCTCTTGTCCGTGTGTCCGGTAATGCGGATGCTTACGACACCGCGGTATCGTTCCAGGGAATTCACGAATGCTGTCAGCGCCAGACGGTTCTCGTGCGATAAGTACGCTCGGTTGAGCCTGAATGGCATCTGCGTGCTGAAGCGCACGATTTTCTTGATGTAGCGCGGGGCGCCGGTGCTGGCCACGCGCGCTGGAGGCGGGGTTGCGGCGGCGATAACCGGCGTGGGCGTGACAAGAGGCGCCGACACCGGAACCGGTATGGGCGTTTCGGCCGTCGCGACTGGCTGCGCCGCCGGGATGGGTTCGGCAGGCGCGGCGGCGATTGCAACCGGCTCGGGAAGCACTGCAGGTGCCGGCCTGGATTCGGGCTTTAGGGGTGGAAACAGGTAGCCAAATTCATCCAGGGGGAGCGGTTCCACATGTTGCTGCAAGCCAGATTGTGCGAGTTGGTAGCACTCGCTGCGCTTGTCCGCGGATGTGAGCGGTCCGATCTGTACACACACACCTTGGGAGTTTTTGACGGGGCGGCCGGCGTTGCCCAGCAGGTAGCCGCTTTGCGGGCGTTGCGACGCACACCCCGCACTCAAGGCAAGCAGTGCGAGAATCATTCCGCGGCGGAGCAGTACCCCAGGATTTTGTTTCGATGTGTGGGTCATTGACTGCACAGGCGTGCTGTGGAGCGGGCTCACTATAGCAGACTTGCGGGAGCAACGCGGGCTAGCGGCTGCGGGATTAGAGTGCAGAGACCCTTGCAAGCGGCGGATAAACAGCCCGTCTGTGGTAAAATTTGCGCTTTGAATTTTCCGCCTTCGGCGGCCCCAAAAGCAGTCTAAAATCAAGTCCCGCATGGCCGAATTCGCCCGCGAGCTAACCCTCGTCAACCTCGAAGATGAGATGAAGCAGTCCTACCTGGATTACGCCATGAGCGTGATCGTGGGGCGGGCGCTGCCGGACGTGCGCGATGGTTTGAAGCCGGTACATCGGCGCGTGCTTTACGCGATGAAAGAGCTGGGCAACGATTACAACAAGCCCTACAAGAAATCCGCCCGCATCGTGGGCGACGTCATCGGCAAATACCATCCTCACGGGGACGTGGCGGTGTACGACACCATCGTGCGCATGGCGCAGCCGTTTTCCATGCGTTATGTGCTGGTGGACGGGCAGGGCAATTTTGGATCCATTGACGGCGATGCACCCGCGGCCATGCGCTACACCGAGGTGCGCATGGCGAAACTTGCCCACGAGATGCTCGCCGATCTCGACAAGGAGACCGTGGATTTCGTCCCCAATTACGACGAATCCGAGAGCGAACCATCGGTATTGCCCACTCGGTTGCCGAATCTGCTGATCAACGGCTCCTCCGGTATAGCGGTGGGTATGGCTACCAACATCCCACCCCACAACCTCAGGGAAGTCGTCGGCGCTTGTGTGGCATTGATCGACGAACCTGGGCTCACCATTCACGATTTGATGAAACACCTGCCGGGACCGGACTTGCCTACCGGCGGCATCATCAACGGAGCGCGCGGTATTCATGAAGCGTATTTCACCGGCCGCGGCCGCATCTTTGTTCGCGCCAGGAGCCACGTGGAGGGAGCGGAGGGTACCAAGCAATCCATCATCGTGACGGAATTGCCGTACATGGTGAACAAGGCGCGCCTGCTGGAGCGTATCGCCGAGCTGGTGAAGGACAAGAAACTCGACGGCATCACCGAACTGCGCGACGAATCAGACCGCGATGGCATGCGCATGGTGATCGAACTGCGTCGTGGCGAGAATACCGAAGTTATGCTTAACAATCTCTACCAGCATACCGCCATGCAAAGTGTGTTCGGAATCAACATGGTGGCGCTGGTGGATGCACAGCCGAGGTTGCTGAACCTCAAGGAAATTCTGGAGGCGTTCCTGCGGCACCGCCGCGAGGTGGTGACGCGACGCACCATCTTCGATCTGCGCAAGGCTCGCGAACGAGCCCACGTGCTGGAAGGTCTGGCGGTAGCGCTTGCCAACATTGACCCGATGATCGAACTAATCAAGAAATCACCGGCTCCGGCGGAAGCCAGGACCGGACTCATGACGCGCGACTGGCAGCCTGGTGTGGTGGTGGAAATGCTGCAGCGCGCCGGCGCGGAAGCTTCGCGCCCCGAGGAATTAGGTGCCGAATTCGGTTTGCGTGGCAAAACCTACCGCCTCTCGGACATCCAGGCCCAAGCCATACTCGATCTCAAGCTGCAGCGCTTGACCGGCCTCGAGCAGGACAAGATCGTCGCCGAATACAAGGATCTGCTGAATCTTATCACCGAACTGCGTGCCATCCTCGCCAACCCTGACAAACTGCTCAAGGTGATCCGCGACGAGTTGGTGGCGCTGCGCGACCAGTACGGTGACGCGCGCCGCACTGAAATCGTTTCCGATCACGAGGACCTGACCATCGAGGACCTCATCACCGAAGAGGACGTGGTGGTGACGCTCTCGCACGCGGGCTACGCCAAGTCGCAGCCCGTCAGCGCCTATCGCGCGCAGCGTCGCGGCGGCCGCGGCCGGGCCGCTACCACAGTGAAGGATGAAGATTTCATTGACAACCTGTTCATTGCCAACACTCATGATACGGTGCTGTGCTTTTCCAGCATCGGCAAGGTGTACTGGCTGAAGGTCTATCAATTCCCGCAGGCCGGCCGTGGTGCCCGCGGCAAGCCCATCGTCAATCTATTACCGCTGAGCGAAGGTGAACGTATCACTGCAGCACTGCCGGTGCGTGAGTATTCGGAAAGCAAATACGTCTTTATGGCCACGCGCCTTGGCACCGTCAAAAAGACTTCCCTGGATAATTTCTCGCGGCCGCGCGCCAGCGGTATCATCGCAGTGGAATTGAATGCCGGCGACGAATTGGTGGGCGCGGCCATTACCGACGGCCAGCGCGATGTATTGTTGTTCGCCTCCAACGGCAAGTCCATCCGTTTCCGCGAGAACGACGTGCGTCCCATGGGCCGCAACGCCGCCGGTGTGCGCGGCATCCAGCTGGCAAAAGAAGAGCAGTTGATTGGCCTCGTGATTGTGGGAGAAGGTGACATCCTGACCGCCACGGAAAACGGCTATGGCAAGCGCACGCCGGTAGCGGAATACCCGGTGCAGGGTCGCGGCGGCCAGGGAGTGATTTCCATACAGACCACCGAGCGCAACGGCAAAGTGGTAGGCGCGATCCAGGTGGCGCCAGATGCAGAAATCATGCTCATCAGCAACGGCGGCACGCTGGTGCGCACGCCAGCCAGTGATGTGTCGGTCATCGGCCGCAACACCCAGGGGGTGCGCCTCATCCGCCTGGATGCGGGCGAACAACTGGTAGGCATTGACCGTATCGAAGCGGATGAAAGCGATGAAGTCGTGGAATAGGCTTGCTGCGGCAGCCACATGACACGCGTTT
The DNA here is from genome assembly GCA_049591455.1 of Gammaproteobacteria bacterium. Taxonomy (GTDB): domain Bacteria; phylum Pseudomonadota; class Gammaproteobacteria; order Natronospirales; family REEB76; genus REEB76. The sequence goes on along the minus strand of JBAWFA010000004.1, from coordinate 33,236 downwards.
ACAACTTTGGTGCCGGTCCCGCGATGCTACCCGATTCGGTACTGCGGGACATTCAACGGGAACTCCCCGATTACCGCGACAGCGGCATCTCGGTCATGGAGATGAATCACCGCAGTGATGCTTTTCATGTCATCGCGATGCAGGCAGAAGCGGATCTGCGCGAGCTGATGGCAATCCCCGACGAATATGCCGTGCTATTCCTGCACGGCGGCGCTGCACTACAGTTCGCCATGACGCCACTCAATCTCCTGGGCAGCCGGCACATTGCCAATTACGTGAATACCGGCCATTGGTCGGCCCGCGCCTTGCGCGAAGCCGGACGGTTCTGCACGGTGCGCGTGGTCGCCGATGGTGCTGCTTTTTCCTATACCCGCATCCCGCCAATGGCGGAGTGGCAGGTGGATCGGAACGGCGCCTACCTGCATTACACCGCCAATGAGACCATCAGTGGTGTGGAATTCCACTGGTTGCCGGACATACAAGACATGCCGCTGGTGGCGGACATGACTTCCATGATCCTGTCGCGGCCTGTAGATGTGAGCCGTCATGCATTGATCTACGCAGCCGCCCAAAAAAATCTCGGTATCGCCGGCCTGACCGTGGTCATCGTGCGCAGCGATGTACTGCAGGATCCGCCCGCCGGCACACCTTCCATGCTCGATTACCGCGAACATGTCAAAGCGCGGTCACTTTTCAACACGCCGCCAGTATTTGCCTGGTACGTAGCCGCAAAAATATTGGCCTGGATCAAGTCGGAGGGCGGTGTTGCGGTCTTGGGTGAACGCAACCGGCGCAAGGCCGGCAAGCTGTATGAACTTCTGTCTGGCAGTGGTTTTTATCGGAACCGCGTGGACCGCACCTGCCACTCGTGGATGAACGTGCCATTCAGGCTTGCGGACGAGAGTCTGCAAGCCACCTTCTTGCAGCAGGCCAGGGCGGAAGGGTTGGTAGGGCTGGCAGGTCATCGCTCCGTGGGCGGCATTCGCGCCAGCCTTTACAATGCCATGCCGGATGCGGGCGTAACCGCGCTGACGGATTTCATGCGCGAATTCGAACGTGCCCGCGCGTGAGCGAGGAAGATAACCACACATGAGAAAAACGCGGGACTTCGACTTTGATCTGATGGAGCTGTGCACCCGGGGTGTGCGCGGACTCAAACTCTACGAACCTGGCAAACCCATTTCCGAATTGCAACGCGAACTCGGTATCGGCGACATCATCAAACTCGCGTCCAATGAAAACCCGCTGGGCCCAAGTCCCAGGGTGCCGGTGGCAATCCGTGAAGCGCTGACAGAGTTGGCTCTCTATCCCGATGGCCAGGCATACAATCTGCGACAGATACTCGCGAAGAAACACGCGATTGATCCAGCCTGTATAACATTGGGTGACGGCTCCGACCAGAATATCGAATTTCTGGCGCGTGTGTTCCTGGAGCCAGGCAGGAACGCGGTATTTTCCAGACACGCTTTCGCCGTATACACCATCGTGACTCAGGCGGCGGGTGCGGAAAAGCGTGAGGTCGAGGCCAACCCGCCTGCTCATCCCACGGCACCTTATGGGCACAACCTGGGCAGGCTATTTCAGGCGGTGGATGCAAACACACGCATTGTGTTCCTGGCCAACCCCAACAACCCCACTGGAACCTGGTGTGATAAACAATCCATGCGGAATTTTCTCGAGCGGGTTCCGGGAAAAACGCTTGTGGTAGTGGATGAAGCCTATATTGAGTATGTGTACGAGCCGGACTATCCGGATTGCTCATGTTGGCTTGATGAATTCCCAAACCTCGTGGTGACCCGCACCTTTTCCAAGATCTACGGCCTGGCCGCACTGCGCGTGGGGTATTCCTTGTCCCATCCGCGGGTTGCGGAACTTTTGAACCGCGTCCGTCAGCCGTTCAACGTGAACAATCTGGCCCAAGTGGGCGCGATAGCCGCGCTCGGCGATCAGGAACATATCCGGCGTAGTGCAGAAGTCAACAAAAAAGGCATGCAGCAGCTGCAGGCGGGGTTCCGTTCATTGGGGCTGGCCTGGATTCCTTCCATCGCCAATTTTCTGACAGTGGATTTCAAACGCCCGGTGCGCCCCATTTATGAAGCGCTGCTTCGGGAAGGTCTGATCGTACGGCCGGTGCACAACTATGGCCTGCCCAATCATCTGCGTATCAGCATCGGCCTGCCGGAACAGAACGAGCGTCTGCTCGCGGCTCTCAAGAAAGTGGTAGGTATCTGAACAGCGGCACACTTTCCATGCAGCACGTCATACGGATGGATTTCCTCGTGCAGCCTGGCGGCATACTACGCGGACAGCTATCGGTGCCGGGTGACAAATCCATTTCCCATCGGGCTCTGTTGCTGGGAGCCATAGCCGCTGGCGAGACACGCATCGTGAATTTTCTGGAGAGCGCCGATTGTCTGGCCACGCTTATGGCATTAAGGGCTTTGGGTGTCAGGATTGAATGTGGGGACCCGGGGGTTGTCAGGGTGACAGGTAACGGTCTTAGCGGTTTGAAGCCGCCGGTGCGTGACCTGGATTGCGGCAATTCCGGCACCAGCTTGCGATTACTCACTGGTTTATTGGCCGGCCAGCCGTTTCAATCCGTACTTACGGGTGATGTGTCCCTGCGGCGCCGGCCCATGCTGCGCATCATCGAACCGCTGTCGTGCATGGGCGCAGCGATTGAAGGTCAACAGAACCATGCGCCGCTCATTGTCCACGGTCGACGGCCGCTCAGACCCCTGCGGTATGAACTGCCGGTAGCCAGCGCCCAGGTGAAATCTGCGTTGCTGTTGGCGGGGCTTCAGGCGGATGGCGAAACCTGGCTGCGCGAACCGGCCGTGAGCCGCGATCACACGGAACGCATGTTAATGACGTTCGGCTGTGAATGTCTGAGCTCAGCTGGCTGGCTTGGCATCCGTGGTGGCACGCCATTGCGGGCGGCCAACCTTACGGTGCCAGCCGATCTATCTTCCGCCGCGTTCTTTCTGGCGGGCGCAGCCATGACCCCCGGCGCAGACGTCACGCTGGAAAATACCGGCGTGAATCCCAGCCGCGGCGGCATTATTACGCTCTTGAAGGAAATGGGCGCCGATATCCTGCTGCAAAACGAACGTATGCTGGGCAACGAGCCGGTGGCAGATATCCGGGTGCGTGGTGCAATGCTGCACGGCATTGATATTCCGCCTCAGATGGTCCCACTCGCCATAGATGAATTTCCGGTACTCATGCTAACCGCTGCTTGTGCCAAAGGCCTAACCACATTACGCGGTGCGGGTGAGCTGCGCGTGAAAGAAAGCGATCGTTTGCAGGCCACGACAGACGGCTTGCGCGCTCTGGGCGTGGAAGTGGAATTGTCCGAGGATGGTATGAGCGTAACAGGCGGCGATGAATTTCAGGGCGGCGAGGTGGATAGCCGTGGCGATCATCGCATCGCCATGGCCTTTGTCATGGCCGGTTTGCGCGCGCGTGCACCGGTTCGCATCCGCGATTGCCGCAATGTGGATACCTCGTTTCCGGGTTTTGCGGCTCTCGCCCGCACTCTGGGACTGGGCATTAGCACTGAGCAGTTTCCATGAACGAGGCCTTGCCGCCAGTTCTGGCCATTGACGGACCCAGCGGATCTGGCAAGGGCACCGTAAGCCGGCGAGTGGCAGAGGCTTTGGGTTGGCATCTGCTGGACAGCGGCGCTTTGTACCGCTTGCTGGCCCATGCTGCGCATCTCGCTCATATTCCCGCCGTTGAAGCTGGAAAATTGAGCCGGCTGGCCCGGGAGATGCAGACGGAGTTTGGCCGGGGCCCGGATGGAAGTGAGTTGCTTCTGCTGGACGGACGGGATGTGACTACCGCCGTGCGCAGCGAGGAATGCGGCAATCATGCCTCGGAACTGGCGGCGATTCCCGAGGTACGGGAAGGGCTAAAGACCCTGCAACGGAGTTTCCGCCGTCCCCCCGGCCTGGTAGCCGACGGGCGCGATATGGGCACGGTCATTTTCCCCGATGCGATCCTCAAAATTTTCCTCACGGCGAGCGTCGAGGAACGGGCCAAAAGACGCTATAACCAGTTGAAACAAAAAGGGTTAGATGCTAACCTGCCCGCCCTTTTTCGGGACATCACCGCCCGGGACGAACGCGACCAGAACCGTGCCGTCTCCCCCCTGAAACCCGCCCCGGAAGCGGTGGTACTGGATACAACCGGCATCGGTGCCGAGCAGATAGTGAAAAGGGTTCTGGGCCAGGTCCGGCAACGGTTGGACCAGATACCAGCGAAGCGCTGATAAAGAGGGCTGACGGGAAGTAGCTCGCGTGATTAACCAACCCGGGATGGCCCTGGACGGGACACCGGATCAACCAGCCCCTGTGTGCAGGGAATTTCAGGATTAAACCCAAAATGACCGAATCTTTCGCTGAACTTTTTGAGCAGAGCACCAAGCAACAGCAGATGCAGAACGGGGCCATCCTCAAGGCCCGCGTGATGGAAATCCGGCCCGATGTGGTGATCGTCAACGCCGGCCTTAAATCCGAAGGTGTGATACCCGCCGAACAGTTTTACAACGAACACGGTGAACTTGAAATCGCCGTGGGCGATGACGTGGAAGTGGCGCTGGATGCCGTCGAGGACGGTTTCGGCGAAACCAGGTTGTCGCGCGAAAAAGCCAAGCGCGCCCGTTCCTGGACCAAACTCGATGAAGCCTTTGCCAAGAGCGAGATCGTCAAGGGTTATATCAGCGGCAAGGTGAAGGGCGGCTTCACTGTCGAAGTGGGCGGAGTGCGTGCGTTCCTGCCCGGTTCACTGGTGGATGTGCGCCCGGTGCGCGACCCCGTCTATCTGGAAGGCAAGGAACTGGAATTCAAGGTCATCAAGCTGGACCAGCGCCGCAATAACGTAGTGGTGTCGCGGCGCGCGGTGGTGGAAGCAGAATACAGCGTCGAACGCGACCAGTTGCTGGGCAATCTGCAGGAAGGTTCGGTGGTGAAAGGTATTGTTAAGAACCTGACCGAGTACGGCGCGTTCGTGGATCTGGGTGGCATTGATGGCCTGCTGCATATCACAGATATGGCGTGGAAACGCGTCAAGCATCCTTCGGAAGTTGTGACCGTGGGGCAGGAAATCGAAGTCAAGGTGCTCAAATTCGATCGTGAACGCAACCGCGTATCTCTGGGTTTGAAGCAACTGGGCGATGATCCTTGGGTGGATATCACGCGCAGGTACCCCGCCGGAACACGGCTATTCGGCAAGGTCACAAATCTCGCCGATTACGGCTGTTTCGTGGAAGTGGAGCCGGGCGTAGAAGGTTTGGTGCATGTTTCCGAGATGGACTGGACCAATAAAAACGTGAATCCGGCGAAGATCGTGCAGGTGGGCGATGAAACGGAAGTCATGGTGCTGGAGATAGATGAGGAACGCCGCCGTATTTCACTGGGGATGAAACAGTGCAAGCCGAATCCGTGGGAGGATTTCGCGGCTGGACACAACAAGGGCGACCGCATCAAGGGCAAAATCAAGTCCATCACTGACTTTGGCATTTTCGTGGGCCTCGATGGCGGAATTGACGGCTTGGTGCACCTGTCCGACATTTCCTGGGACATCTCGGGTGAGGAAGCGGTTCACAATTACAAGAAGGGCGACGAGGTGGAGGCGGTGGTGCTGGCGGTGGACGCGCAGCGTGAACGCATTTCTCTGGGCATCAAGCAACTGGAGAAGGATCCATTCTCGAACTTCCTGGCCGAGCATCCCAAGGGCAGTTTGGTCAAAGGCAGGATCGCCACGGTGGATGCCAAGGGCGCTACTATTGACCTCGGAAACGGCATTGAAGGTTATTTGCGTGCTTCGGAACTGTCGCGCGATCGCGTGGAAGACGCACGCACCGTGCTTAAGGAAGGCGATGAGATCGAAGCGCGTTTCGTGGGCGTGGATCGCAAGAGCCGCAGCATCAGCCTGTCGGTGAAGGCAAAGGAAATCCAGGAGGAAGCCCAGGCCATGGAGGATTATGGCCGCAATATCTCGTCCGGTACCACCACCTTGGGCGACCTGCTCAAGGAGCACATCGGTGGTGGCAAAGAGGAGTAGCCGGGGGTGCCGGTGGCTTCACGGCCCAGGTACCGACCTTGATTGTGGACGGATTACAGCGATGACGTGTTACGGGGTTTGGCTTTGAAGGCGCAAGCGGACCATGACGAAATCAGAGCTGATCGAAATCATCGCCAGGAAACAGAGCCATCTGGCCGGCAAGGACATCGAACTTGCCGTCAAGACGATACTGGAGCAGATGAGCACTGCGCTTTCCACGGGACGGCGTATTGAGATCCGCGGGTTTGGAAGTTTTTCCTTGCACTTTCGTCCGCCACGCATAGGCCGCAATCCGAAAACCGGTGATTCCGTCGCTTTGCCCGGGAAGCATGTCCCGCACTTCAAGCCAGGCAAGGATCTGCGTGATCGCGTAAATGAAGGCGTCACTGTGTAACAGGGATGACCCGGGGGGATGACCCCCAAACCGTGAGCGGAGCCTGCTGTCATGTTGCGTTGGATTGCTCTCATCATTCTTCTGTGTATTTTCATCGTGGCGTTGTTGCTGGCTTACGCGAATGGTACGACGGTAGCCCTCGATTATCTTGTGGGCAGCCTGCGAGTGCATCTGTCCTCGGCAATCCTGGGTGCATCTATCATTGGCTGGTTGCTGGGCTTGCTGTGCAGCCTCGCGGTAATTTTCCGTCTCAAACGGGAAACCTGGCGTCTCAAACGCTCGATTCGTGAGGCGGAGGCTGAAATCCGCAACTTGCGCAATCTTCCTCTCAAGAATGACCATTGATTCAACGGCCATCATTATTTTATTGCTGATCGCGGCCGCCGTGCTCGGCTGGCTGCTGGCACGCTGGGGCCGGAGCAGCAAGCGGGACTCGCATTTCAAGTTTGTCAGCGCAGAATATTTCAAGGGCTTGAATTTCCTACTCAACGAGCAACCCGACAAGGCGCTGGAAGTGTTCATCCGCGTGGCGGAAGTGGATTCAGATACGGTAGAGACGCATTTTGCTTTAGGCAGTTTGTTCCGACGCCGCGGCGAGGTGGATCGTGCCATCCGCATTCATCAAAATCTCATCGCCCGCCCCAATCTCACCCGTGATCACCGGGCTCAGGCGCTGTATGAACTGGCTCAGGATTATCTGCGTGCGGGTTTGCTGGACCGTGCCGAGAGCCTGCTATTGGAACTGCTGGATATGCCCAATTACACCGATCTGGCGTTGCACAGCCTGATTTCACTGTACGAACAGCAGAAGGATTGGGAACAGGCCATTGCCATGCGGCGGCGCTTGCAGGCACTCACGGGGTTCTCCCAGGAGGAGACCATTTCCCAGTATTTTTGTGAGTTGGCTCAAACGGCATTGGCAAGCAAGGATATGGCGCTCGGCCGCCGCTTCCTGAAGCGCGCACAATCCCATGATCCTCACTGCGTGCGCGCCAACCTGCTGCTGGCGCAAATTGCCGAGACCGATCAGGAATGGGTGCGCAGCCAGCTGCATTACAAGCACGTTTTGGAGCATGAAATCCGTTATGCCACTGAAGTGCTGCCGGCTTTGGCACGGGTGACTCGGCAGGTGAACGGGCGCGCGTCACTGGAAACCGTGCTAACGGATCTGCGAAACAATAACCCGAAGGCCTCCGGCTACCTGGCCATTGCCGCTATCCTCGATCCCGAGCTGGATGATCCTGTGTCTCGAGCCTGTGTCGCTGATTACCTGCGTACTGAACCCAGTCTGCGCGGGCTCTACGAAATGTTCGTATCCTTCGCGCAGCGCAACGGCGTGGCCCAGGTGGCCGATTTGGAACCCTTGCAGATCGCAGTCCGGAATCTGCTCAAGAACGGGCCACGCTATCGCTGTGAAGAATGCGGGTTTCGGAGCAAGACCTTGTATTGGCAATGCCCAAGTTGCAAGACATGGAACCGCACCATGCCATTCCATGAAATTACTTTTTCGGCGGCGGGCATTGCCAATCCCGCTTGAGTCATTTGATCGGATGTAGGCGCGAGAAACAGGGAGAATCAAACCATGCAACATGAAAAAGTCCGCAAGGCGGTGTTTCCGGTGGCTGGCCTGGGTACACGCTTCCTGCCGGCCACCAAGGCCAGTCCCAAGGAGATGCTGCCAATTGTGGACAAGCCGCTTATCCAGTACGCGGTGGAGGAGGCGGTAGAAGCAGGCGCCGAGGTGTTGGTGTTCGTCACCAGTCGTACCAAGCGTGCCATCTCGGATCATTTTGACCGTGCCTATGAACTGGAAACCGAGATGGAATTGCGCGGCAAGAAGGCCCAATTGGATCTGGTGCAGAACATCGTTCCTGCCAATGTCGCTTGCGTCTATATCCGCCAGGCGGAAGCGCTGGGGCTGGGTCACGCCGTGCTGTGTGCTGAACCGGTGGTGGGTAATGAACCCTTCTTTGTGGTGCTGGCCGATGATCTTATTGATGGCGCGGGCCGCTCATCTCTACTGCAGATGAAAGACGTGCATGACAACCATGGCGGTAGCGTGATCGGCGTCGAGCGGGTAGACCGGGAAGAAACCGGCCGTTACGGCATCATCACGCCGAGAGAGATATCACCGCGCCTTTACGAAATCCGGCAAATCGTGGAAAAGCCAAAGCCCGCCGAGGCTCCTTCCACACTGGGAGTGGTGGGGCGCTATCTGCTCTCACCCAGGATTTTCACGTTATTGAAGAAGGTCGGCAAAGGCGCTGGCGGCGAAATCCAGTTGACCGATGCCATACAGGGTCTGCTGGCCACTGAGCGAGTCTATGCCTGCGAATTTGAGGGTATGCGCTATGACTGCGGCGACAAGTTCGGTTATCTCAAGGCCACTGTGGAATACGGTCTCAAACATACGGAGCTGGGAGATAAATTCCGCAATTACCTTAAGAAGATCGGCGCCGATTTGCAGAATGAGCAGCATTGAGGCATGCATCTGACCCTGAACATGGTTGGGTTTGAAGCTCGTCGGCGAAAATAGGCTCAGACGACCTGTTTATATCTCAAACTATCTTTTTCTGGCGCGCCCCGGACGATAAACCTGACGAGACCAAAGGCGGCTTTGCCGGCGAGTGCGCGCCGCAATACCTTCAAAGCGATCACCAGCCGGAAGGCAAAGGCATAAATCCGGCCATGATGCAGGCGCAGGTAGCGGAAGAAACTGATGTAATACTCTCTTTGCAAGGCCGGCCGCAATCTGGCATCAGCTGAACTGGCGCCGCCAATGTGCATTATTTCCGCTTGTGGAACGAAATAGGTCTTCCAGCCCGCCTTTTTGGTACGCAAGGCGAAATCTTCCTCTTCACAGTAAAGGAAAAACCCTGTATCAAGTCCATGCAGCTCTTTGAGTGCTGTGCCGCGTACAAACATGGCAGCTCCTGTCACCACGTCTACTTGGATAGGTTGGCTGCAGGGCTTGCGCCGGTCTGGATAACGGCTTGGACAAAAGAAACGTAATAGGCCACTGCCGAATAGCGTAAGCGTGAGCGACGGGAAATAATTGAAACTTGACCGGGATTGTCCCTTGGAGTCCGCCATGCTGCCGCTGCAGAGCCCGGCTTTCAAGTTGGCCTGCATGAAGCCGTGCAGGATGGGTAATGCGTCGTTTTGCAGTTCGCAATCATTATTCAGAAAAAAATAATATTCGGCCTCTACGCTGCGCGCTCCCAGCATCATGCCGGCGGAGAAACCGAGATTCCGGTCTGAATAAATGAGCGTTATGTGCTCAGAGGAAAGGGAAGTTAACTGTTGTCTGTCGGCGGCTGCGGAGTTGTTATCAACAACTATCAGGGCAACGTGTGATAAATCAGCTGTATGCCTATATATGGATTCTACACAGCGCAAAGTGCAATCAGCTGAGTTGTAGTTCAGGATGATGATCGCGATTTTCGAATTCTGCGCCATGCGAAGATTTATGCTGATTGGGCTCTGATACCGCCAGCTTCATGAAATTGTATGGTAAACGGGGTTTTTCAGGATTATGGCTCCCCGGGCCGGACTCGAACCAGCGACCAACGGATTAACAGTCCGTCGCTCTACCAACTGAGCTACCGGGGAACAGTATTGGAAGGGTGCCTATGGTAATGAAGGCTCCCGGAAGGGTCAATCGGAAAGCATATTTAATCAGGTGATTTTTCGAGAAAATCGCCGAGACGCGCCATCGCGGCTTCGAGATTCTTTGTGTTGGTGGCGAAAGACAAACGCACATGGCCCGGTGCACCAAAGGAGGAACCGGCCACCAGCGCGATGCCCGCATTCATCAGCAACCGCTCGCACAGGGCATTGTCGTCCTTGAGTTTGAGACGCTTGATGACTTGGGAAAAATCCGGGAAAGAATAGAACGTCCCATTCGCTGGCAACACCCGTACACCCGACATGGATTTGAGTGATTTGTATACGAATGCGTGGCGCTCTTCAAAGGCATTACACATGGTGCGCACGCATTCCTGGTTTCCCGTCAGTGCCGCTTCCGCCGCCGCCTGGGAAATGGATGCTGGATTGGAGGTGCTCTGGGATTGGACGTTGGTCATGGCCTTAATGAGGTGGGCGGGGCCGCCGGCAAAACCGATACGCCATCCGGTCATGGCATAGGCCTTGGATACGCCGTTCAGTACCAGGGTGCGGTCGTAGAGGTCCGGTGCTGCCATAAGGATGTTGCAGAACGGTCCGTCCCGCCATTGGAAATGTTCATACATGTCATCCGTGGCGATCAGCACTCGTGAGTGAGGGCGCAATACTTCGGCAAAGGCGGTGAGTTCAGCGCGGCTGTATGCCATGCCGGTGGGGTTTGAGGGGCTATTGATCACCACGAGCCGCGTGCGGGCTGTGATGGTCTGCTCAAGCTGCGCCGGCGTGAGCTTGTAGCGCTGGTCAGGTCCGGCATACACGGCGACCGGCGTGGCGCCGCTGATTTGTACAATCTCGGGATAGGATACCCAGTACGGCGCTGGGACAATGACTTCATCGCCCGGGTTGAGCAGTGCCTGGCAGAGATTGAAAAAACTCTGTTTGCCGCCGCAGGACACCAGAATCTGGCTTGGCGAATAGTCAAGGCCGTTGTCGCGGCGGAATTTTTCAATGACGGCGCGCTTCAGGGACAGCGTGCCGTCCACAGCGGTGTATTTGGTCTGGCCGGCACGAATCGCCCGGATGGCCGCTTCTTTTATGTGCTCGGGCGTGTCGAAATCCGGTTCACCGGCTCCCAGGCTGATGATGTCCCGGCCCTGGGACTTGAGTTCGGCGGCGCGGGTGCTGACCGCCAAGGTGGAGGAAGGGTGCAGGCGCTGGACGCGCTCCGAAAGTACGATGCTCACGGGAAACTCCATCCGGGAAGGCGGGGCGGTATCATGATAAGGAAAGCATTACGGAATTACCAATGAACGACGCATTCAGATTGGCGGCGGATTACCAACCGGCAGGCGACCAGCCCGAGGCCATCGGCGCCCTGACGGAAGGGCTGCGAAACGGGCTCGCACGCCAAACGCTGCTCGGCGTCACCGGCTCCGGCAAAACTTTCACCATTGCCAACGTAATCAAAAATTTGCAGCGGCCGACGCTGGTTATGGCGCCCAACAAGACGCTTGCCGCCCAGCTCTACGGCGAATTCAAGACGTATTTTCCGGATAACGCCGTGGAGTACTTCGTCTCTTATTACGATTACTACCAGCCGGAGGCCTACGTCCCCTCCACGGATACTTATATAGAGAAGGATGCATCTATTAATGATCATATCGAGCAGATGCGCCTGTCCGCCACCAAGGCACTGCTGGAACGGCGAGATACCATTATTGTGGCAACGGTGTCCGCCATCTATGGTTTAGGTGATCCGCAGGCTTATCTCAGCATGGTGCTGCACCTGTCGCGGGGCGACCGGGTGGATCAGCGGCGCATCCTTCGACGGCTTGCGGAAATGCAGTACACCCGCAATGAGCTGGAGCTCACGCCGGGGACCTACCGGGTGCGCGGTGAAGTAATGGATATATTCCCAGCGGAATCCGACCGTGAAGCCCTGCGGGTGGAATTGTTCGATGATGAAGTGACGGCTTTGAGCCTGTTTGACCCGCTTACGGGCGCAGTATCCCGAACGGTGCCGCGCTTCACGGTATTTCCCGGAAGTCACTACGTCACGCCCCGCAACACCCTGCTGGAAGCCGTGGACAAGATCAAGCTCGAACTTAAGCAGCGTCTTGTGGAACTGCGCACGGCCAATAAATTGGTGGAAGTGCAGCGGCTGGAACAGCGCACCCTGTTTGATATCGAAATGATGGCGGAGGTGGGCTATTGCAGCGGCATCGAAAACTATTCCCGGCATTTATCGGGCCGCAAGGCCGGGGAACCACCGCCCACGCTTTACGACTACCTGCCGCCCAATGCCATGCTGGTAGTGGATGAAAGCCATGTGACGATTCCGCAACTGGGCGGCATGTACAAGGGCGACCGTTCCCGCAAGGAAACTCTGGTGGAATATGGTTTCCGGCTGCCCTCGGCGCTGGATAATCGCCCGCTCAAATTTAACGAATGGGAAACGCGTGCGCCACAGATGATTTTCGTGTCCGCGACACCCGGGCCGTATGAGAAACGCCTGTCGGACCAGACAACGGAACAGGTAGTGCGCCCCACGGGCCTAGTGGATCCTGCGGTAGAGGTACGCCCGGCGCGCACCCAGGTGGACGATCTGCTGTCGGAAGTGCGCCTGCGAGCGACTAGAAATGAGCGGGTGCTGGTGACCACCTTGACCAAGCGCATGGCAGAGGACCTGACGGAATATCTCGCCGAGCACAGCGTGCGGGTGCGCTATCTGCACTCCGACATTGAAACCGTGGAGCGCACCGAAATCATCCGTGACTTGCGTCTGGGCGAATTCGATGTGCTGGTGGGTATCAATCTATTGCGCGAAGGCCTGGATCTGCCGGAGGTTTCGCTGGTGGCAATCCTCGATGCAGACAAAGAAGGTTTCCTGCGCTCCGAAGGCTCACTCATTCAAACCATGGGGCGCGCGGCTCGCAACGTGAATGGCAAGGCGATTCTGTACGCCGAACATGTTACCGGTTCCATGCGCCGGGCCATGGACGAAACCGACCGCCGCCGCGCCAAACAGGTGGCGTACAACGAGAAGCACGGAATTACTCCCGTGAGTATTCGCAAGATGGTGGCGGATATCATGGAAGGTGCACATTCCACCGCGGCTGGCAGCGCTGGGGTTACCTACCTCAAGGTGGCAGAAGAACGGGCAAAGTACGAGCTCATGTCGCCGGAAAAGCGCCTGCAGCTCGTCAAGAAGCTGGAACATCAGATGCATAAATACGCGCGCAATCTCGAGTTTGAAGAGGCAGCACGGTTGCGAGACGAAATCCGCCGTATCCAGGAAATAGATATGGGCCTGCCGGAAGTGAAAACCGGCTGAAACCTTGCCGGTTTTAGCCGGTTCCGGTATCTTTCGCGGCTCTGCAGGCGCGTAGCTCAGCTGGTTAGAGCACCACCTTGACATGGTGGGGGTCGTTGGTTCGAGTCCAATCGCGCCTACCAGATTTCCCATAACAGCCGCTCAAGCCGGCCCTACATGCGACCTCTCGTATCGGCCGCCACTGTGAGACAGACGCCATGCCCGTCATTACGCTTCCCGACGGTTCCCAAAAGAAGTTCGATCATCCGGTGACCATAGCCGAGGTCGCTGCCAGCATCGGTCCCGGTCTTGCTAAAGCCGCGCTAGCCGGCAAAGTGGATGGCAGCCTGGTGGATACCTCGTATCCACTCCGCAAGGATGCCACGCTCAGCATCGTGACTGACAGGGATGCGGAGGGTCTGGAAGTCATCCGCCATTCCACTGCGCATTTGTTGGCCCAGGCGGTCAAGCAGTTGTTTCCCGAAGCCCAGGTCACGATCGGTCCGGTGATCGAAGACGGCTTTTACTACGATTTTGCCTATCAGCGGTCGTTCACTGAGGAAGATTTGGCTGCGATTGAGAAACGCATGGAAGAATTGGCCGCACAGGATCAGGCCGTGAGCCGCAGCGTGATGCCGCGGGATGAAGCGGTGAAGTTTTTCCGCGACATGGGCGAGGAGTACAAAGCCGAGATCATCGCCAGCATTCCGGCCAACCAGGAAATCTCGCTATATCGGCAAGGTGATTTCATTGATCTGTGCCGCGGCCCGCATGTTCCCAGCACCGGCAAGCTTAAGGCCTTCAATCTGACGAAGGTGGCGGGAGCGTATTGGCGCGGTGATTCCAGGAATGAAATGCTGCAACGCATTTACGGCACTGCCTGGACGGACAAGAAGGCCCTGAAGGAGTATCTGACACGGCTCGAGGAAGCGGAAAAGCGCGATCACCGCCGTCTCGGCCGCGAGCTGGATCTGTTTCACATGCAGGAGGAAGCGCCCGGTCTGGTCTTCTGGCACGCCAGAGGCTGGGCTGTATGGCAGGTCGTGGAGCAATACCTGCGCAGGGTTTACCGGGACAACGGTTATCAGGAAGTGCGCTGTCCGCAGATCCTCGACAAGAGTCTATGGGAAAAGACCGGCCACTGGCAGAACTATCGTGAAAGCATGTTCACTACCGCGTCTGAGAACCGCGATTACGCCATCAAACCCATGAATTGTCCGGGCCATGTGCTGACCTATAACCACGGCTTGCACAGCTACAGAGAGTTGCCAATCCGTTACGGCGAGTTTGGTTCCTGTACGCGTAATGAACCGTCCGGGGCGCTGCACGGCCTGATGCGGGTGCGTGGTTTCGTGCAGGATGACGGCCATATTTTCTGTACTGAAGATCACATCGAGAACGAGGTCGTCGCTTTTCACAGGCAGGCGATGCGGGTCTATGCCGATTTCGGCTTCACTGACATCGGCCTGAAGATTGCCCTGCGTCCCAGCCTGGACAAGCGCATTGGCTCGGATGAGGTCTGGGACAAATCCGAAGCCGCCTTGCGTCAAGCCCTGCGCGTTTGCGGGGTGGAATGGCAGGAATTGCCGGGAGAGGGTGCATTCTACGGTCCGAAGATCGAATACCACATGCGGGATTCCATAGGCCGGTCTTGGCAGGTGGGCACCATGCAGGTGGATTTTTCCATGCCTGGCCGCCTGGGGGCCGAGTATGTGGGGGAGGACGGCGCCAAACACGTGCCGGTGATGCTGCATCGGGCTATCGTGGGTTCCATGGAGCGTTTCCTGGGGATTCTCATAGAACACCATGCTGGCCGTTTCCCGGCCTGGCTGGCGCCGCTACAGGCGATGGTGCTCACGATTACGGACCGGCAGGATGGTTATGCCCGGAAAGTGGTTGAAATCCTGAAAAATCAGGGGCTTCGGGCTGATTCAGACTTGAGAAATGAGAAGATCGGCTATAAAATTCGCGAACACACGCTCCAGCGCATTCCCTATCTTTTGGTAGTGGGCGATCGGGAGCAGGAAACAGGTTCTGTGGCGGTGCGTAGCCGTGATGGCAAGGACTTGGGAAGCCTCGGTATCGAGGTCTTCGCCCGGCAACTTGCCGCCGAGGTTACCCGTCGCGGAGTATCGGCCTGAACACCGCCGGCAAGGATTTGAGCCCGGGCGGGTTCGGGTTTATTTTTGGAGGATCATCTAATCAGTTCTGAAAAGCGTGCCCGGCGAAACGGGGAGATCACGGCGCCCAAGGTTCGGGTCATCGGTCCGAACGACCAGCAGATCGGCATTATGAACACACGCGAAGCTATCCAGTATGCCCAGGAGGCGGGAGTGGATCTCGTGGAAGTGTCGCCCACGGCGGAACCGCCGGTGTGCCGCGTGATGAATTACGGCAAGTATCTCTTTGAGCAAAACAAGAAACTGCAGACAGCACGGAAGAAACAGAAACAGATCCAGGTCAAGGAAGTGAAGTTTCGTCCGACCACGGATGAGGGCGATTACCAGATTAAGCTGCGTAACCTTACGCGCTTTCTGTCGGAAGGCGACAAGGCCAAAGTGACAGTGCGTTTCCGCGGCCGCGAAATGCTCCATCAGGAACTCGGGTCCGGGCTGATTGATCGCATCAAGGGCGATCTCAGCGAGCAGGCCCAGGTGGAACAGTATCCAAGACTCGAAGGCCGGCAGCTCGTCATGGTGCTGTCGCCCAAGAGAAAATAAGTCTCGTAAGAGACTGACGCAAAAGCGGAACGGTTCGCCGTTCCGCCGTCTGGCACGAGACAACGCCGCGCAAGCGGGGCCAGACCCTATGAAAATGTAACGCAGGAGTTATTGCAATGCCCAAGTTGAAGACCAATCGTGCCGCGGCCAAGCGCTTTCGCGCCACCGCTAGCGGCAAGTACAAGCGTGGCCAGTCGCACAAGCGCCACATCCTCACCAAGAAAAGTTCCAAACGCAAGCGTCAGCTCCGCGGCAGCGAAATGGTGGTCGCACAGGACCACGATCGCGTGAAGCAGATGCTGCCTTGGTCGTAACGGGAGGATAAATATATGGCACGCGTTAAACGTTCCGTCACCAGCCGCGCCAAGCACAAGAAGACGCTCGGCCGCGCCAAGGGTTATTACAATGCCCGCCGCAAAACCATCAAGGCCGCCAAACAGGCGGTGATGAAAGCGGGACAATATGCTTTCCGCGACCGTCGCGCCAAAAAACGTGAGTTTCGCGTCCTGTGGGTGGCGCGTATCAACGCCGCGGCACGTCTTAACGGGCTGTCCTACAGCCGCTTTATGAACGGCCTGAGGAAAGCGCAGATCGAGCTGGACCGCAAGGTGCTGGCCGATATTGCGGTGTTCGACAAGGCCGCCTTCTCCGCGCTCGTTGAGAAAGCCAGGGCAAGTCTGGCGTAATTTGCGCGGCAGGCGTTAACGCCTGCCGCGTGGATTGCGAATGAGTGAGGGGAAAGGCATTCTGATGTTTTCCCCCTTTTGTTTTGAGTGACGGCACTCACACGGGAGCCGGCGTGAAGAACGTGGACACACTCATAGAGGACGCCCAGGCCGGGATTGCGGCCTGCAACTCGCTCGCGGCGCTCAATGAAATGCGGGTCCAGTATCTCGGCAAAAAGGGCATAGTCACCGAACAGCTCAAGTCTCTGGGCAGTCTGCCCGAGGGAGAGCGGCGCGCGGCAGGTCAGCAGCTCAATCACGCGAAAGAAAGCATCAGTGCGGCCATCGAGGGCCGCGAATCGGTCCTGGAACAATCTGCACTCAGCGCACAACTCGCCGGTCAGGTGGTGGACGTGACCTTGCCCGGCCGCGGCCAGCGCCCCGGTACCATCCATCCCGTGACGCGCACGCTGGAGCGCATCGAAGCCATTTTTTGCGCCGCTGGGTTTGAGGTCGCGGAGGGGCCGGAAGTGGAGGACGACTTCCACAATTTCGCGGCTCTGAACATGCCCGCGCAACATCCTGCGCGTGCCATGCAGGATACCTTCTATCTCAAGAACGGTTTACTGCTGCGCACCCACACTTCGCCGGTACAAATACGCACCATGAAAGACCGCAAGCCGCCAATGCGCATCATCGCGCCTGGACGGGTGTACCGGCGTGATTCTGATCTCACTCATACGCCCATGTTCCATCAGGTGGAAGGGTTGTTGGTGGATACGGGTGTGAGTATGGCAAATTTGAAGGGCATGCTTGCAGATTTTGTTCGCGCTTTCTTTGAAGAGGATCTTAAAGTGCGATTCCGCCCCTCGTATTTCCCATTCACGGAACCCTCTGCGGAAATGGATGTGGAATGCCTCATGTGCCACGGCACCGGTTGTCGCGTGTGCAGTGATACCGGCTGGCTGGAGGTGCTCGGCTGTGGCCTGGTGCATCCACAGGTGTTTGCGAATGTAGGAATAGACAGTGAGCGCTGGAGCGGCTATGCCTTCGGCATGGGCGTAGAGCGGCTCGCCATGCTGCGCTACGGTGTCAACGATCTGCGCCTGTTCTTCGAGAACGATCTGCGCTTTTTGGCGCAGTTCCACTGAGCCACGAGCCGCAAAATGAAAATCAGTGAAGCCTGGCTGCGTGAATGGGTGAACCCTGTAGTGGATGTCAAAAAACTGACGGAGCAATTGATCTTCGCCGGTCTGGAAGTGGAATCTCTGAACAGCTGTCCGGCTGAATTCACTCACGTCGTTGTGGGGAGGGTAGTGGAGGTGAAGCCACACCCGGGGACGGACAAGCTCAAAGTCTGCATTGTGGACAGCGGCAAGGAAAAGCTCCAGATTGTTTGTGGCGCGCCCAACGTGCGTGCGGGTATGCATGCACCGCTGGCACTCATCGGTGCGGTACTGCCAAATAACCTGAGGGTCAATCAGATGGCGCTGCGCGGCGTTGAATCCCGGGGGATGTTGTGCTCCGGCCGGGAATTGGGGTTGTCGGATGAGTCAACCGGACTCATGCCGCTTCCAGCGGATGCATGTGTCGGGAAACCGCTCGCGGCCTATCTCGGTTTGCCAGACAGGGTGTTGGAACTGAAGCTCACCCCCAACCGCGGCGATTGCCTGAGTGTCGCCGGTATCGCGCGCGAAGTTGCCTGCATTAATCGAATCGAGTTGAAATCACCGCGAATTCGCGCCGTCAAAGCAAGTTGCAAGGACAAACTGCCGATTGCACTCAAGGCACCTGAAGGCTGCCCTTTATACGCAGGCCGCATCATAAAGAGCCTGCGCACCGATGCCATCAGCCCGGTGTGGCTGACCGAGCGGCTGCGGCGCGCTGGACTGCGCTCCATTCACCCGGTGGTGGATGTCACCAATTATGTGATGCTGGAACTGGGTCAGCCTATGCATGGGTTTGACCTGCGACAACTCCGTGGCGGCATCGTGGTGCGTTGGGCACGGAAGGGCGAAACACTTATGCTGCTCGACGGGCGCCAGATTGAGTTATCAAAGGATGTGTTGGTGATCGCCGACCACAAAAAGGTCAAGGCCCTCGCCGGTGTCATGGGTGGCGATGAATCCGGCGTGGCTGCCGACACCGCGGATATCTTTCTCGAAAGCGCTTTCTTCGCACCCGAAGCCATTGCAGGCCGGGCGCGCCGCTTCGGATTTTCCACCGATGCTTCGCACCGGTTCGAGCGGGGCGTGGATCCGGCATTGCCGCGCCGCGCTTTGGAACGGGCAACAACTCTGTTGTTGGATATTGCCGGAGGCCAGGCGGGCCCGGTGGTTGAGGCACGGATTGCTGCAAAACTGCCTAGAAACCGCCCAGTGCGTTTGCGCCGGGAACGGCTCACGAAGCGGCTGGGGCTGTCAGTACCCGATCGCGAGGTCGTGAGTATCCTCGAACGCCTGGATATGGGAATTAAGCCCCTGGCAAAAGCAAACGCTTGGCAAATCACTCCTCCGAGCTTCCGTTTCGATATCCACCATGAGGAGGATTTGATCGAAGAAGTAGGCCGTATTCATGGCTTTGAGCGCATTCCCACAATCCCCCTGATCACAGCGATTCGGCCCGGGCAAGCCAGTGAGCGCCGTGTTGCACTGGCACAGCAGCGAGAAGCACTGGTACAACGGGGCTATACGGAGGTAGTGACTTACAGCTTCGTAGCCCAATCCCTGGATACTTGGCTGGCCGGCCATGGGGATGGAGTGGAATTGGAGAACCCCATTTCCACCGAGATGACAGAGCTCCGTCGCTCTCTGTGGACGGGGCTTATTCAAACTCTGAGCTACAATCTGAACCGCCAGCAAGAACGTATCAGAGTCTTCGAGTGTGGACGTAAATATACTCGGCAAGATCTTGATATAAAGGAAGAAAACTATCTTGCCGGACTGGCATATGGGCGTGTGGAGCCGGAACAATGGGGAATCACGGCTCAGCCGGTCGCATTTGCCGACGTAAAGGCGGATATAGAAGCATTGCTGACTTTGAGCGGGCGCACCGCGCAATTTATTCGGGCGAGCCACCCGGCACTGCACCCGGGCCGAACTGCCGCGATCCGCTCCGGCAATCATCATTGGGGCTGGTTGGGCGAACTGCACCCCGAACTGGTTAAGCGGCTGGATCTCCCGGCTCCCGCCATCCTTTTCGAGTTGGCGAGGGAGGCGACTTCCGAGCGGCCCGTACCGTCTTTTAAGCCGATTTCGCGCTTTCCTTCCGTACGTCGGGACATCGCAGTGGTGGTGGACGAGGAAATCTCAGCTGAAGCTCTTCAAGCTTGTATCTCCGCTAGCGCATCCCGATTGCTCCAACAAGCATTTATATTTGACATATATCGTGGCAAGGGCATAGATTCTGGACGAAAAAGTGTGGCTTTAGGCTTGATTTTACAAGACTCTTCGCGCACGCTAACAGACGAAGCCGCCGATACAATTATGTCCCAACTGATCGAACGATTGCGGCGTGAATTGGGCGCAACAATAAGAGAATGAACATGGCACTGACCAAGGCGGAAATGGCCGAGGCCTTGTTTGAGGAGCTGGGGCTCAACAAGCGGGAGGCGAAGGAACTGGTGGACCTTTTTTTCGAGGAGGTCCGTCTGGCACTGGCCGCTGGCCAGCAGGTGAAGCTCTCAGGCTTCGGCAACTTCGATCTCAGAAGTAAAAACCAGCGGCCCGGCCGCAATCCCAAAACCGGGGAGGAAATCCCTATCACGGCCCGCCGGGTGGTCACCTTCCGGCCAGGGCAAAAACTCAAGGCGCGGGTAGAAGCCTATGCTGGAAGCCGGGAACAATAACGAACTCCCGCCGATTCCAGGCAAGCGCTACTTCACCATCGGCGAGGTTAGCGATCTCTGCGGCGTAAAACCACACGTGCTGCGCTATTGGGAACAGGAGTTTCCCCAACTCAAGCCCGTCAAACGTCGCGGCAATCGCCGCTATTATCAGCGACATGACGTGCTTGTGATCCGCCAGATACGCAGCCTGCTTTATGAACAGGGTTTCACAATCGGCGGTGCACGCCAGCAACTGTCCAGCGATACCGCCAAGCAGGATGTGTCCCAAAGTCAGCAGATTGTCCATCAGTTGCGTGTGGAGCTGGAAGACCTGTTACAGCTTCTGAAGCGTTAAATAATTCCCTTGTCAAGATCACGCAGGTTCCGCGTACCCTATGCATCGGGTATCATGGGCCTGCGGCTGAAGGCATTGCAGATTTCCATCGTTTCGGGGCGTAGCGCAGCCTGGTAGCGCACTTGCATGGGGTGCAAGTGGTCGGAGGTTCAAATCCTCTCGCCCCGACCAATTTATTGCGTATTATGAGCATTGCAGCAAAGAACCGTCCTTGGCAGACTGATCAGCCCGGATATCCATATCCGGACGTGAAGCCGGATCGAACAGCCACCAACTGTTCGATAAAAACACTGGTTTCACCCTCTTGCCTCGACCAGTTCCCTTGTTCAGTCAAAAAGTTGGCGGCATGCTTGTCTATCAGGCCAGATCGAAGAATTTTAGCCTTCTCCGAATTTCAACTTTTTGCTCCGCTATCCTCGCTGTGTGAAAATTCCAAGCTTGGCACCCTTGTCAATCCGCAAGTTGCCGAACAGCGCTCAAGTCATGGATTCATACGAATGGTTTAACAGTTTGAATATCAAGGCACACAGGCACCCGAGGAGTGGAGGATCAGCCCAATATTGGGGCAAGGTGGCGTTCAGCGCTGCACTCCTGCTCACACTTATTCTCATTGTAATGGGCATAACCGGCACCCAGTGGCCGAAATGGCTGCTCGCCCTGACAACCATCCTTTGACTGCTTGATTTAGCCTGAACTCCAGCACGGTGGGCGGCCGCCGATTCAACACGGTTACGCTTTTGGCGGTGCGAGTGCCGCCAAGTAACGTTCCACGTCGTTGGGAGCAAAGGGCTTAGAGAAATGATAGCCCTGGCCGCGGCGGCATCCCAAGGCCCGCAGCAATTCCAGTTGGCGCGAGTTCTCGATGCCCTCCGCAACTACATCCATACCAAGGTCTGCGGCCAGGACGGTGATGGTACGCACGATGGCGCGATCACTGCGGTTATGTTCGATCCCGGTGATGAAGGATCGGTCAATCTTGAGCGTATCCAGTTTGAAGGTTCGCAATGCACTCAGGGATGAATAGCCCGTACCGAAATCATCCATTTGCAAATTGACGCCGATGGCCCTGAGGCGGCTGATCGTCTCAACGGCCAGCTCAGGATTGTCCATGAATACCGTTTCGGTGATCTCCAGGCACAGGTTCTTGGCTGGGATTCCTGTTGTGTCCAGTACCCTCGCCACGCGCTGCGGCAATACCCAGTGAGCAAATTGGCGATTCGCGATGTTGACGCTGACCGAAATATTGTCGCTGAGGTGCTTGTAGCGCTTGCGCCATTGTGAAAGTTGCGCGCACGCGGTTTCCATGACCCACCAGCCGAGGGGGATGATGAGCCCGGTCTCCTCGGCTACGGCGAGGAAATGTTCTGGTGCCACCAGTCCACGGTCGGGGTGCGCCCAGCGCACCAGTGCTTCAAAGCCGGTGAAGCGGCCGGTGGCAAGCTCCATCACCGGCTGATAATACACGCGGAATTCGTTGCGCTGCAGGGCATGGCGCAGTTCGGTCTCAAGCTTGAGATTGGCCTTCACATGCTCGTGCATGGCATCGTCGAATACCACATAGCCGGCTTTACCAGCCGCTTTGGCGCGGTACATGGCCGTGTCTGCATCGCGCAGCAGTTCGTCGGGGTGCTTATAGTGGGGCGCGCTAATAACGATTCCGATACTGGCCGTGGAAAATACTTCACGGCCGTTCACGCTGAAAGCGCGCGCCAGTTCCTCGTGGATGCGGTCGGCCACCGCCGTGGCTTCATCCAGGTTCTGAACACGTTCCAGCAGGATGGTGAATTCATCGCCGCCATGGCGGGCGATGAGATCGGCGGGTCGCAGGCAGGTGCGCAAGCGTTTGGCAATGGAAACCAGCAGGCGATCGCCAAAGCTGTGCCCCAGGCTATCATTGATCAGCTTGAAGCGGTCCAGATCCAGGAACAGCACCGCAAATCGGTCAACCTCGCGTTTGCCGCCTTGTTCCAAGGCTTGGCTCAGGCGCTCCATGAAGAAATTGCGGTTGGGCAAACCGGTCAACGGGTCGTGATAGGCGCTGTGCACGAGTTCCTGCTCGGTCTTTTTGTTCTCGGTGATGTCGCGCACCGTGCCCATGGAGGCGGGGCGCCCGCGCCAGGAAATACGGCTGACAGTAACCGACGCGGTAACTTGGTTATTTACATCCTTGCAGCGTAAATGCATTTCGTGCGGCTCGATTGTACGGTGTCCCACCGAGTCGGCGGCGACCTGCTCGGCCAATTTGCCGTTGGATGCAAGTATGATGTCACTTGTAGGCAGGCCCACCAGCTCTTCCGGCTCGTAGCCAAGCATGTAGGCAAAGGCGCGGTTGACGTAGACATACTTGCCACTCTGGCTAAGGAACACGCCATCCTGGCTCATGTCCACAAGGGTCCGGTATTTTTCTTCCGAACGAACCAGTGCTTCTTCGGCCCGTTTACGCGCGGTAATATCTTGCAGTGTTCCTGCGTAATGCAGTACTTGGCCATTGGCACCCTTGACTGCGCGTGCATTGTCGCAAACCCAGATCGTGGTGCCATCGCGGCGGAATATCTGGAATTCTTGATTGATGTAATTGCCGTTTTGTTCAATGCGGCGCAGCAATTCGGCTCGCTGCTTCGGATTCGCATACACTCGTGACGCAATATTCAGGCCGGCGCTGATCATTTCCTCTGGCGTGTCATAGCCAAGAATCCGGGCGAGCGCGGGATTGGCATCGGTGACGCGGCCATCCGTTGTGGATTGATAAATGCCCTCGATGGCATTTTCGAACATCGAGTGGTACTTTTTTTCCATATCTGCCAAAGCGGAATCGCCCGATTTATGCAGATTGGTGTTCAATTGCAAATCCGTCAAATCGTCCAATACCGCGGGGTAGTCGCTGTCGTCCACAATGCTGAAAAGAATGTGCGGATGTTGATCCAATTCGACCACCTCGGCGCACAACAGGCCATGGCGGGTATTACCTGAGCGCGCGCGAAGTCCGATACCGCGATTCAAAATGCGTCCACCGGCTTTGAGTTCTTGCAACATTTCGTCACATTCCTGGGGGTTTTCCCACAGGCTGTGTTCTTTCAGGCTGCGGCCGATCAGCTCCGCGGGGCTGTAGCCCAGGAGTGATTCCACGAAAGGGTTGATATCGGTGATCCGGCCGTTGTCTGGGTCCAGCACCCCCATGATTCCGGGTGCGATACGGAAACCAGCGGCGAATTTAGTAACGGAAATACGCTGAATCTCATCCAGACGCCGGCGGCGCAGTTCCGCAGCCACACGCAGCGCCAGAACGCGCAACACTGAAAATAATTCGTCGCTTGCCTGGAACGGCTGCCGGGACATGATGCCGAGATGGCCCAGCGCGCGGCCGTCCAGCCCTGGAATGGCCACCGCGCAATAGGCGCGTACGCCGTGCTTGCGCAGCCAGCGGTCATTGGGATAGTCAGCGGCAACGCCATCCTCGTGCCAGAATTGGCTTTCGAGCAGAGTGAGCGCGGCTGGAGTGCCTTCCAGTGGAAATTTGCTGCCGCCGGTGGCCGCGCGATTTACGTGCCAGCCGGCCACCAGTTGCAAATGTTGGGGATCTTCGGGTTTGCGCATGGTGATGAAGGCGTATTCCACATCCAGCGATACTGCGAGGGTGCGCACCAGATGTCGGAAGAAATCCTGTCCCACGACGCCTGCGGTTTGTTCCAGCAGGACTTGGAATATCCCCGGCGGGGCCGGGATGATGGCAGTCTCAGGTTTCATAGCCGCAATTTGACCATAAAAAAAGCTGGTTGGGAGCAATTAAGGATCTTGGCTTTTCAGCCTGTTTTACCACTGCGGAAATATCGGATAATCTTATAGAGGATACAAGTATAAGATCATGAAATTAAAAGATTAATTTTCTTAAAATTTTCACCACTGTCCGTTGAACTGGAACGGGTGACTGCCCGAGGCATCGGTCGGAAGGTAGTGCAGTAAATTGTTCACTGACGTGTTGGCGGGATCACGTGAGGCGAGTGTACCGCTTATCTCGTATCGGCCATCCGGCGCGAGGTTGAGATTACCCTGCACCATCAAGGGTCCGCTGGTATCCAACAGATTACCGCGGATGTCGTTTTTTACTTGGGTTTGAAGTTTCAATTGGTAACTACCCAGGGTAGCCGGCTGAGGCCAATTCAGGCTGAGGTCGTTGAGGTTCACCACACCGTCCGCCATTATGGGCCGCCCCTGTGTCAGCACCACCCGCGCCAGCTGCAATTGCAGGGTGCCGTTGAGGCTGCCGGAAGGCAGCGGCAACCAGGGTTCCAGCCGTGAAATCTGGATTTGCCCCTGAATATCCTGCAACAATAATTTGCCCGCGTTCCTGGCCGCCAACTTTCCCTGGAGTACGACATCAGGGCCGTGCAGTTGCAGCCGATAACCCAGGCGGCCGGTAAAAGGCGCGCGCCAGTCAAAATGCCACTGAAGGGCACCCCAAGATTGGCCTTTCAGGGCAACATCCTGGGCGGCGCCAGACCACACACTGCCACTCACGCCTGCCAGCTGTATATCCGGCAGGTGTTTCTGCAGCCAGGCGACGGCGTAAACGGCGGGAAACGTGGCCAGCAGGAAAACGAGGTAACCGATGATGCCTGCGAGCCACCAGCGCCATTCACGTAATCTCATGGCGTGGCGCCTTCCAATGTGAGATTGACGTCAACGAGTCCGGGGGCGCTGCCGCGGGTCACGGTCATGTCCTCCGGTACGATGCCATAGGTCCGGTGTAGGTCGTCGAGCCAGCGCACCAGACTGTCGAAATCCGCACCGCTAAACTGTGCATGTACTGAACCGTCGCCCGCTTGTTGCGCCTGCTGCAGAGCATTGCCCAGACCGGCGCCGCTAACGCTGGTGTTCACCGCACTCAACAGCGAGCCACCCGGCAACGCAGCCGGCTGGTTGCCATGCAGCGATTCAATGCGGCGTGCGGCCGGTTGCATCCAGGCGAGCAGTGTGCGCTGATCCTGCACTTGGGCGGCGAGTGCGTGCCGATAGTTTATATAAGGCGAGAAGATGCCCACGTAAATAATGAAAATAAGCAAAATGACGGTACCGCCGCCCAGCACCCAGCGTTCGCGTTTTTCCAGAGCCATGAACCATTGGCGCAGTTGTTGCAGATAATTCATCCGCCGCTCCCGCTGAGGGTCAGGCGCCCCGTGGTCTGGCCCGCCTTGCTGTTGACCGAATCCAGGTTCACTTGAAATCCGGCATTCTGCGCGAGTGCGGATTTCATGCTGTTGAGCGCGTCAATGCTGGCGGCCTGGACCTGGAGTTGCAAACTGCCGCCGTGGTAGCTGAACCCCTGCAACTGCAGGCCGTTTTGCGATTGCAGGGCCGCGCCCACGGCCGTCAGCATGGGCAGAAGCCCGGTAGTGTTCGCGCCATCGCCGGTAAGCTGGTTGAGCCGTTGCTGCATTACTTTTTGCATTGTTCCGATGTCGTTGATATTTTTCATATCGGGTACCGCAGCATGAAACAGTACTGCTATTTGACTATCCATTTTTGTGGCTTCATGTCGAAGGCTGAATTCGCTCACACCTTGCTGCACAATGAGCACGGCGCACAGAGCCACCAGCAGCGCCACAGCGGTACGCCAGCGGCGCCAATGCTCGCTCACGCCACCATGTAGGCTGAATTCACCCTGCAATAAATTGATCGTTTGAGTATTCTGGCCTGAGGCAGCCATAAGAGTGATAGCGCCGCCATTCAGGGGGCGATGGGCGATTTCCAGCGACAAGCCCGCCAGGAGTTCGCTGACTGTTTGCGATTCCGTATCAGTAGCAGCATGGATCAGCGCGTGGGTGCAGCGCTGAGTTTCGGGAAGTGCAGCCAGATGGCGCCGGATCAGCAGCGGCATAAGAGCGGCGTCGGCAGCAACGGCCATGCCGTCCGGAAACCGCGCCAGTAATTGTCCATCGTCATCCGATACAAGGATAAGTGTGTGCTCACGTACCGGTAGTTCCAGCATGTCGGGAATCATCTCGGCCGGCTTCAAGCCGGCCGTGGCCAGATCATCCAGCCATAGCCGCATGCGCGCGCGAGCCAACACCGCCACGAGGTAGCCGTGAGCATCGCGCGTACCCATCGCAAAGTGCAGGGTTTCCACGTCCTCGGCGAGTTTGTCCTCGAGCGCGAATGGCACCGCTTGTAACAATTTTTGCGCGTTGTG
The DNA here is from genome assembly GCA_049591455.1 of Gammaproteobacteria bacterium. Lineage (GTDB taxonomy): Bacteria > Pseudomonadota > Gammaproteobacteria > Natronospirales > REEB76 > REEB76. The sequence goes on along the minus strand of JBAWFA010000004.1, from coordinate 6,086 downwards.
GGTCGGGATGTTCGCGTGCAGCAGGGTCACCGCAGAACCGGGAACGCCTACGCGCAGGCGTCGTCCAGTGGCAAATGGTACGGCCTCTGCAAGCGTGCCGCTGCGGGCCTGGCCCATGCGGTTGCCGAAGGCATCCATTGCCAGCCAACTCGCCGGCTTGTCTGCATCTGGCATGCGCAATAACAATGTTTCAGTCATAAAGTTCCGAAGGTCCGCCGGATGGCGACAGTTGTGCCATTACCGGCGCGATACAGCAAACTGTACAGGGTGATCTGGGTGCTGCCAATCTGCACTTGGGCGGTAAGCAGGAAGTAGTTGCTGGTGAGACTGGTGGGCAAACCCGCGGCCGTGGTGATTTGCAGCATTTGTGCCAGATCATTGGCCGATTGAAACGGATGTTGCAGGCGCGCTTGCACGGCGGCGGCGGCACTATCCGCGCTGATACCTTGATTCAGCGTCATGATCACGGGTGCCGGCGCGGTGTTGATATTGATGGCGGTGGCGGTCATGGCTGAGCCAGGCGGAGAACCGGGAGCCTGCAAGGGCAGGGCGCAAACATAGGGTAGCAGTGCGGCATATACCTGGGGCGTGACGCCGTTAACCAGTAGCAGTTCACTGATGCTGGTCATGGGTTGTTCAGCGGTGAGGTAGGGTGGGTCGAGGCGTGAGTAAACCTCATCTTTGGCGCCGCCCGGATAACGCGGCTGATTGCCTGCATTCACCCAATCCCACACCGCATTGGCGATTTCAGGATCCAGGTTAAGCGTGGCCAGCAGCCGCTGAAACTGGGCCAACGCGGCTGTTGCCTGTGCGCGGTTGCTGCTAGCCAAATTATTGATGTTGAATAGACCCTGCATATCTTCCATATGACCGGTAATGGAACCGCCCTGCACCGGCAATGGTGGCAGCTGCTGAGCCCAATCCTGGGTCAGATTCGTGGTGTGGGGATCGGACTGGAAATCGCGGCGCAGTATCTGTTCCGCCCAAGCCTCGGCGCCCAATGCATATTCCATGGCCTGATCGCCCTGGATGATGTTGGCAGTGCGGCGTAAGTCCAGTTCACGGTTCCAGATCATACCGGTGGAGATGGTTACCGCTATGGCCAGAATCACCATAGCGATCAACAGCGCCACGCCGCGTTGTTTCGACAACGTTTGCGACGGCATTTTCAGGCTCACGGCGTTGCCACTTCAATGATGCGTGTGAGGCGGCCGAGGTCCTTGAGTGTGATCTTCACTTCCACTGCGCGTGGTAGTTGCGCGAGATATGCGCTGGTAACGGCATTGAGCGGTGGCCATTGTTCCTGCCATTGGCCGTTGTCATCCATGAAGCTCAGATCAAACTCAGTCACATTCGTTAATAGCACCTGCTGCGTGGGTTGAGTCTGAGGTGCGGCATCCAGTTCCGGCCAGGACAGGCGCTCGAGTTTGCCGTTGTCCAGTTGGTAGGCGACGCGTTCCTCGGTGCTACGCACATCCGCGAGAGGATTGCTCCAGCCGCCGCGAGTAAACGCGAGCGGCGGCTGGTTCTGGGGTGTGCTGATGAATGCGGCCAATGGCGTACTGCCCAGCGGATCGCGCACCGGTCTTGGCTCCAGTTGACTGAAATCCTGCGTCAAAATGCTCATGGCCTGCTGCAGTACCCGCAGGCGGTTCATGATGGCAGACGTTTGTTCGCGCTGCCGGATGACGCTGTCCAGACCGCCGTAAGCCAATACTGCAATCACCGCGAAAATGGCCACAGCCACCAGCAATTCAATCAGGGTAAAACCGCTGACGCGTTGTTTCATGGCGGTGTTGTGCCGCCACCAGGCGGGGATTGGGGCAGCGTCTGGTTGGGCACCAGCGGCAACGGCCGGCCGAGAAATCCCGTGAGACTGCTGACCACGGTATTTGGCACCAACGCGCTGCTCACATCGATATCCACTCGCAACAAATCGGGGTCAGATGTTGTGCTGGCAGTCACTTGCCAGTTCCATTTCAACCCCGCCATCTCGGCATTGCCTTTTTGGGTGCCGATGTCCGGCCAGGCAGGCGCCAACCGCAACGTGGTAAGTTCATTCATCGCCACCCAGTGGGCGAAAGTGTCATCACGCAATTCACCGGCCTGACGTGTACTGGTGCCGGCGGTGCTGATGACCGCGATCATGCCGATGGCCAGCACCGCCAGGGCGATGAGTACTTCAATCAAGGTGAACCCGCGGGCCGCGTGGAAGGGAGTCGTACGCATATTAACGGCCACTATCCGAATCCGGCGCGACAAACTTGATGCCATTCTGCAAATTGCCGGTGACCAGATACAGGTCTTTCTGATCGCCGCCGCCGATGATGATTTTGAATGGCGTAATCTCGCCGCTTGAGAGCAGCAGGATTTGTGGTTTCAGTTCAGGGTTTCCGGAGTCATCATTAGTATCATCCACATCATCATCGGATTGGCCGCTGGCGGGAAGGTTGATAGCCGTGCCCTCCAATTGCAGGGACAGCGTAACGCTGCTGTCCAGTTGCCGTTTTCGCAATAAATCATCATCCGTCACCACGGACCATTTGCTGCCGTCGTAGAGCATAAATTCATAACTGTGGGGCGATACCAGCAACCCGTATTGCTGGCCGCGCATTACCGCCTGCTGGGACACAAGATCCGTCAATGCCGCCAATTTCTGGGCCGCCTGTTTGGCGGCGGGATTGCCGCCGAGTGAACCGAGGGACAACACTGCCACGGCCGTGATGATGCTGATGATGACCAGCACCACCAGTATTTCAATAAGCGTGAAGCCTCTTGTACGCGATGGCACGATGCCGTACCCGTGGACGGTCGTCAGTGGCCGCCGGGAGTCGTGGTTCCGGTTCCGTTGCTGTCACCGCTGCCTTCCAGATTCCAGTTGCCGATGACATCGGCATCGGTGGTGCCGCCGGAGGGACCTTTGGGTCCGTAGGACCAGATGTCAATCGTGCCGTGTACACCCGGATTCAAATACTGGTACGGATGATCCCAGGGATCCATCGGCAGACGGTCCAGATACTGTTTCCAGTGAGGCGGCACCGGATCGGTGGAAGGTTTTTGTACCAACCCCTGCAAGCCTTGGTCGGTAGTGGGGTAAACGTAGTTATCCAATTTATACATTTCCAGGGCGGACTGGATGGCACTGATGTCCTGCTTGGCTTTGACGATACGCGCCTCATCGGGCTTGCCCATGATCTTGGGCACGATGATGGAAGCGAGGATGCCGAGAATGACTACCACCACCATTACTTCAATGAGGGTGAAGCCGGAAAGCTGCTTGCGTACTTGCATGGCTGATTTGCTTGAACGAGTGGGTTAAAGTGCAATTCGAATCAGACCCGCATCATACAACAACGGATTGCTTCATTTGACGAAGACCGCGCCGCTGTCCCGTGGTTCCACCTGGAATCTGCAACGCCTCTGGCCGATGCTGGTTATCGTGGTGCCCTGTGTGCTGCTGGCCTTGGGAGGCGATGCGGCGCGTACCATCTTGCAATATGACCGCGTGGCCATTCTGCATGGTCAGGTCTGGCGGATTTTCACGGGTAATTTCGTGCATCTCGGCTGGGGGCATCTGGCGGAAGACATGGCAGGGTATGTGCTGCTGTGGTTGTTGTTTGAAGACGTGCTGCCCGGGTGGCGCTGCCCGTTACTGATATTGCTGGGCTGCCTGGGGGTCGGCATCGGTCTGTTGCTGGGTGATCCCGGCTTGCGCTGGTACGTGGGGATTTCCGGCGCCCTCAATACCCTCTGGATTACCGGCGCCATGGTGCTGATGGCGCGACGTGACTGGCTCGGCTGGGTGTTGGCGGTATTCCTGCTGCTGAAACTTGTCTACGAGCAACTGCGAGGGCCACTACCCCTGTCGGTGGCAACTACCGGCGGTCCGGTGGCCGTGGATGCGCACCTGTATGGAACTTGCGCGGGTGTGCTTCTGGGTTTAGGAATGCTGGCTTGGCGGCGCTGGGTCTGCCAAAAGGCATGGGTATAATCAGCCGCTTTACGGGGGGTAGCCGACATGACATTTGCCATGGTGTTTCCCGGTCAGGGTTCCCAAGTCGTAGGAATGCTCATGGCTTTTAGCGAGTATCCTGAGATAAAACAATCATTTGGAGAGGCTTCCAAGGTTTTAGATTATGATTTGTGGGCGCTGACCCAGCAAGGACCCGACGACCGCCTGAATGCCACGGAGCGCACCCAGCCTGCCTTGCTTACGGCCGGTGTCGCTTTGTGGCGTGTCTGGCAAGGCCGGCATGGTTCTATACCTGCCTACATGGCAGGTCATAGCTTGGGGGAATATACAGCCCTGGTTTGTTCCGGCGTCATAGAGTTCAAAACTGCGGTAAAACTGGTGGAATTTCGCGGCCAAGCCATGCAACAAGCGGTGCCACCGGGCATCGGCACTATGGCGGCTATCCTGGGGCTGGAGGATGGGGCAGTGCGCAACGCCTGCGCCGAGGCCGCCCATGGCCAAGTGGTGGAAGCCGTGAATTTCAACGCCCCCGGGCAAGTGGTCATCGCCGGCAGCAAAGCCGCGGTGGAACGGGCTATTGAAGCCTGTCTGGCCCGGGGCGCCAAACGGGCGATTGCCTTGCCCGTAAGTGTGCCTTCCCATTGCGCACTCATGAAACCGGCCGCTGAACAGCTTGCGGCGTGGCTCACAGGCATCAAGCTGGCACGACCCGCAATTCCTGTAATTCATAACGTTGACGTGACAACTCACACTGAGCCGGATGCCATTAAACGGGTCCTGAAAGACCAGTTGCACAACCCCGTGCGCTGGGTAGAAACCATACAATTCCTGGCGCACCAGGGCGTAACCCGGTTTGTGGAACTGGGACCAGGACGGGTGTTGGCGGGTCTGATCAAGCGCATAGACAAGTCTCTGGAAACCTATTCGGTTTACGATCCGCAAACCCTGGAGGCCGCGCTGGCCGCGGTGAAAAACCCATGAGCCTGCCTGGCAACGACGTCGCCCTGGTCACGGGTGCCACCCGCGGCATCGGCAAAGCCATCGCGCTGGCCTTGGGCAAAGCGGGAGCGGCGGTAACCGGCACTGCCACCACGCCGGACGGGGCCAAAACCATCGGTGCCTACCTCCAGGCGGAAGGCATCAAAGGCAAGGGGCTGGTGCTGGACGTGACCAATCCGACCTCGGTAGACGAGGTCGTCAAGGCCGTGACTGCGGAGTTTGGCGATCCGACCATCCTGGTAAACAATGCCGGGATTACCCGCGATACCCTTTTGATGCGCATGAAGGAAGAAGATTGGGACGCGGTGATCAACGCTGATTTGAACTCGGTGTTCCGGCTGTCCAAGGCCTGCCTGCGGGGCATGATGAAAGGCCGCCGCGGCCGCATCATCAACATCTCCTCAGTGGTGGGCGCCACCGGCAATCCTGGCCAGACCAATTACTCCGCCGCCAAGGCCGGAATTTTCGGCTTCACCAGATCGCTGGCCCGGGAGATAGGCTCGCGCAGCATCACCGTGAATACGGTGGCGCCCGGCTTCATTGACACCGACATGACCCGTGCACTTGGCGAGGAGCAGCGCGCGGCGATACTCAAGCAGATTCCACTTGAACGCCTCGGCACGCCCGAGGACATCGCACAGGCGGTGCTGTTCCTGGCCTCGCCGGCCGGTGCCTACATCACCGGCGAAACCCTGCACGTGAACGGCGGTATGCACATGGCTTGAGCACCACGTGGACGCGGCTGGCATGGGGGGGCGGTTTTCACTACAATACCGCCCCCAGTTTGGCCGGCCATGCCCGCCACTACTGTTTTTGTCACTTCGGGAGGTTCCAACCGTCATGAGTAGCATCGAAGAACGTGTAAAGAAGATCGTCGTGGAGCAATTGGGTGTCAAGGAAGAGCAGGTGACGCCGCAGGCCTCCTTCGTGGACGATCTGGGTGCTGACTCCCTGGATACCGTGGAATTGGTGATGGCCCTGGAAGAGGAATTCGAGTGCGAAATCCCCGACGAGGAAGCCGAGAAGATCACTACCGTCGGGCAGGCGGCTGACTACATCAAGGAACATCTGCCCAACGCCTGAAATACCGGCCTCCTGACAACAGCGCCGTTGC
>JBAWFA010000003.1:0-54147 GCA_049591455.1 Gammaproteobacteria bacterium | reverse complement strand
GAGGCCTTTCGGTCCCCCGCTTTCCCCCGTAGGGCGTATGCGGTATTAGCCCGGATTTCTCCGGGTTGTCCCCCGCTACTGGGCAGATTCCTATGCATTACTCACCCGTCCGCCACTCGCCATCAACGTGTATTGCTACACGTCATGCTGCCGTTCGACTTGCATGTGTTAGGCATGCCGCCAGCGTTCAATCTGAGCCAGGATCAAACTCTTCAATTAAAGCCAGAAAAACTGGCGATGTCCGAGTTGAACCCGAAATCTTTGAACTACTGTTCTCAATTTTGGGCCACTCTTTCGTCTTAAGGCTTGCATACTCAAACCCTGACGCGAGCGCCCACACAAGTTACTTGATTGTGCTGTTAAAGAACGGACCTGGAGATGTTCCAAGCAGACCCACCATTATACAGGCCACACCCGGCTGGTCAACGGGTCTCCAAGGGAATTTCCCTGTATCGGGCGACCCATACCAGCACAGGAAGCGCGGCATTATACGGGCGACTTTCAAAGGGTCAATTGTTGACAGATAGTGGCTCATGGCTCGAAAAAAAACCGCTTTTTGGCCGTCCGTATTTACCCCGGCGCCCAGTTTGGGCACACTTTCACCCGACCGAATTTGGACAAAAGGCGCTAAGGATGGCGATTACCAACTGGCCCGCGGCCGAACGGCCCCGGGAAAAACTGCTGGCCCGGGGCCCCCAGGCCCTTTCGGACGCGGAACTCCTGGCCATTTTCCTGCGTACCGGTGTACAGGGCAAAACCGCCGTGGATTTGGCGCGGGAATTGCTCATGGAATTCGATGGTCTGCGAGGGCTATTCGCCACCGAACGAAGCCGTCTGTGTGCGGCGCGCGGTTTGGGTCCCGCGAAATACGCTCAATTACAAGCGGTGCTGGAAATGGCACGCCGGCACTTGGGCGAAAGCCTGCAACGCGGCAATCCGCTTACGGACCCTGTGGCCACCCGTCGATATCTCATCACCCGGTTGCGGGACCTGCCTCAAGAGGTGTTCTGTTGCCTGTATCTGGATAACCGCCACCGGGTGATTGTCTTCGAAGAACTGTTCCATGGCACCCTGGATGGTGCCAGCGTCCATCCCCGCGAAGTACTGCGCAAAGCCCTGGGTCACAACGCCGCCGCGTTGATTTTTGCACACAACCATCCCTCGGGCGTGGCCGAACCTTCCGACGCCGACCGGCGGCTTACCCAGCGGCTCAAAGATGCTCTGGCACTGGTGGACATCAGGGTACTGGACCATTTCGTGGTGGGCGACGGCGAAGCGGTTTCTTTCGCGGAACGCGGTCTTTTATAACATTCGCGGCTTGCGAAATAAGGTGCGGCTGCTAAAATACCCGCCTTTTCGCCCAGACCGGGCGAAAGTTTTTACAGAGGATTTTGCCATGTCGAGAGTCTGCCAGGTCACGGACAAGGGTCCTGTCACCGGAAACAACGTCTCGCACGCCAACAACAAAACCCGCCGGCGTTTCCTGCCCAATCTGCACGCGCACCGGTTTTGGCTGGATAGCGAGAAACGTTTCGTGCGCCTGCGCGTCTCTTCCAAGGGTCTGCGCATCATTGACAAGCTTGGCATCGAGCAGGTTGTTGCAGATTTGCGCGCCCGTGGCGAAAAGCTCTGAAGGACTAAGCCATGCGTGAAAAAATCAAACTGGTTTCCACCGCCGACACCGGCCACTACTACACCACCACCAAGAATCGCCGCCTGCATCCGGACAAGATGGAGATGCAGAAATTCGATCCTGTGGCACGCAAACACGTAATGTACAAGGAAGCGAAGATCAAGTAAGACTGAGGAAATGCGGCTGTAAGCCGTTCCCATATATACGTATCAAACAAGAAACCCGCCTCTCGGCGGGTTTTTGTGTTTATGGCCTCGCAAAGTTCAGGCGGGTTGTAGACTGTAGCCGCGCAGCCGCAGGGCAAACTCTCGCAGAGTAGCAATGCCGGTGGCTTCCGCCTGGGCGCACCACTCCTTGAATTGTTGCAGCAGGGTGTCATTGGACAGTGTGTTGTTTTCCCACAAGGCCTTCAGGCGTTCGCGAAATTCATATACGGTGCGCAAGCTGGAGCTGTACGCCAGAGTTTCTTGCAGACGTGCGCGGCCGCGCGCATCCAGGAGCGTCTCGTCGCGTGTGAGCAGCCGGCGCGCCCGGGCAAACAGGCTACGACCGGCGATGCCGGCATTCTGTTTTTCCGCTTCCACCGCCGGTTTGATCACATCATGGCTGTAATGACGCAGCACATGCATACGGTTCACGATGACCGCCTGCACGGTGTCCATATCCACTTGACCGCCGGATACGGAGATTATCGGTTCCGGCGCCACGCGCCGCACGGTGGCCAAGCGGCAGAATTTCAGAGCGCGGATGTACCACCAGCCGAGATCAAATTCCCACGGCCGGTGCGCGAATTTCGCCGAACTCGGGAACGCGTGGTGGTTGTTGTGCAGTTCCTCGCCGCCCACAATGAGGCCCCAGGGAATCACATTGGTGGCGGCGTCCTTGCACTCGAAATTGCGGTAACCGGAAAAATGCCCCACGCCGTTGACCACGCCGGCAGCCAGCACAGGGATGGCAAGCATTTGCACTGCCCAGACTGTAATGCCCGGCAGGCCCAGGAGCAGTACGTCAATCACAAGCATCAGACTCACGCCCAGAAAAGGATGCCGGCTATAGAGGTGGCGTTCCATCCAGTCATCCACTGTGCCGCGACCGTACTTTGCAATGGTCTCCGGATGTTTGGCTTCCTCGCGATACAGCTCGGCACCCTCCAGCAGCACCTTGAGCAGACCCTTCACCTGCGGACTGTGAGGATCATCCTCGGTTTCGCAATGGGCATGATGTTTGCGATGCACCGCCACCCACTCACGGGTCACCATGCCGGTGGTAAGCCACAGCCAGAAACGGAAGCAGTGCCTGACAGCCGGATGCAACTCCAGACCGCGGTGGGTCTGATCACGGTGCAGGAACAGAGTGACCGCCACTATGGTGAGGTGTATGAAGACCGGGGCGATGATGAACAAGGCCCAGATGGGCAAGCCCAGAAAACCATGCGTCAGCAACAATGTGGCGACCTCGGAGCGGACAAGCGCGGTGAGCGCTTCTTCATTATATATGATCTGGTCCCCTTGCACCCCGCGCGTGACGCCGCTTCAGCAGGCTTGCAATTATGCGGCTGGCACCGTAAAACTGCGCAAGTGCGGGAACTTTCCCGGCATGTATTGTGACTATAGAGTCGGTCGCTGTTGCGTTTTTCACCCAATCCGTCGTGTGACTTAATGCCATGAGTAACAATGATCTACTCGTGAAAGTGGAGAATTTGTACCGCTATTACGACGATCACTGCGCCGTGCGGGACGTCAGTTTCGAACTGCGCAAGGGCGAAATCCTTGGCTTCCTGGGTCCGAACGGCGCTGGCAAGTCCACCACCATGCAGATGCTGTCTGGCAATCTGGCGCCCAGCGCCGGCCGGATATACATCAACGGTGTGGACATTCTGGACCAGCCAAAGCGCGCCAAAAGCGCCCTCGGCTATCTGCCGGAACAGCCGCCGGTGTACCCCGATTTCACGGTGGACGAATACCTGGACTATTGCGCACGCCTCAACCGGGTGCCACGCATCAAGCTGCCTGCGGCGCGCGAGCTTGCCAAGGAACGCTGCGGTCTCAAGGACATGGGCCACAAGCTCATCGGCAATCTTTCCAGGGGCTATCGGCAGCGCGTGGGCATCGCCCAAGCCATCGTTCATACGCCGGCCGTGGTGATTCTGGACGAACCCACCGTGGGCCTCGATCCCATCCAGATCCGCGAAATCCGCGCACTCATTACCGAACTCGGCAAAGAACACGGCGTGATCCTTTCCACACATATCCTGCCGGAAGTGCAGACCGTATGCAGCCGCGTGCAGATCATTCACCAGGGTCGCCTGGTGTTCAATGACAGTCTGGCCGGCCTGACACAACGTATGCAATCCACCAGCCTGATCCTCGCCTGCCGGCAGGCACCCGATCCGCAGGTGATCCAATCACTGCCCGGTGTGAACCGCGTCGAAACGCTGGATGGGCACCGTCTGCGGGTAGGTTTCGATGTAAACAGGAATCCTGCGGAAAATCTCGCGGCGGAAGTGCTGAAACGCGGCTGGGGTCTGCTGGAACTCACGCCGGAACACAAATCCCTGGAGCAGATTTTCGTGGACCTGACCGCCGCCGACGAAACCGGCGAGGCGTCCATTCAGGAACGCGCGGCATGATGATCTTCACCATCGCCGGACGCGAACTCAAGCATTTGTTCCTGTCGCCGCTGGCCTGGTGCGTGTTGGCGATCATCCAATTCATCATCGCCTGGATGTTCCTGGAGCAGGTGGATAATTTCCTGAAGTTCGCACCAACGCTGGCCGGTATGGCCAATGCGCCGGGCGTCACAGACGCGGTGGCAGCGCCCATGTTCAGCGCCGCCAGCGTGGTGATGCTCCTGGTGGTGCCTCTCATGAGCATGCGGCTCATCGCCGAGGAACGCCGCAGCGGCACTTTGAGCCTGCTGCTGTCGGCACCCGTGAGCATGACTGAGATCGTGCTGGGCAAATACCTGGGACTGCTGATCTTCCTGCTCATCATGCTGGGACTGATTACGCTCATGCCACTGTCGCTGGCAGCGGGCACCCATCTCGACTACGGCAAACTATTTTCCGGTGTGCTGGGCCTGGCACTGCTGTTGGGTGCCTTTGCGGCGGCGGGTCTGTTCATTTCCACTCTGACAAGACAGCCGGTGGCGGCGGCGGTGAGCAGCTTCGGCCTGCTGCTGCTGCTGTGGATCATCAGCTGGGCAGGTAGCGGCGATGACCGCTACAGCCCGGTTTTCCACTACCTGTCACTGGTGGATCATTACAACTCGCTGCTGCGCGGCGCCTTCGACACTACCGACGTGGTGTACTACCTGTTGTTCATCATCACTTTCCTGGTGCTCAGCATCCGCCGCCTGGATGCCTATCGCCTGCAACACTGACCAGCCATGCGCGTCACCCGCAAATCCCGTCTGCAAATCCGCGCCCAGAACTGGAGTTTCGTGATCCTGTTCCTGGCAGTCATCGGCCTCATCGCCTGGTTGAGCACCCGCTACGTCTATCAGGCGGATTGGACCTACGGCCATCGCAATTCGCTGTCACCGGCTAGTGTGCAATTGCTCAAAACCCTCAAGAGTCCCCTGAGCTTCACCGCCTTCGCACGCGATAACGCGGCTCTGCGCGACGCTATCCGCCGTTTCGTGGGCAGATATCAGGCTGTGAAAAAAGACGCCAGCCTGACCTTCGTGAATCCCGACACCGATCCGCAGGAAACCCGCGACCAGGGCATTACCACGGATGGTGAGCTGGTAATCAGTTATCAGGGCCGTACGGGAAAAGTCCCAGCCAACCAGATCAATGAAGTCAACGTAACCAATAGCATCGAGAGCATCGCGCACGCCGCCGATCGTTACGTGGTGTTCCTCGCGGGCGATGGTGAACGCGATCCCCTCGGCCAGCATAATTTCGACTTGGGAGACTTCGGCAAGCAGCTGGAACAGAAGGGTCTCAAAATGGAAACTCTGAACCTGGCTGCCACACCCAGCATTCCCGTCAATACCGCGGTGCTGGTGATCGCCGGTCCCCAAGCCAATCTGCTGCCGGGTACGGTTAACATCATTCGCGATTACGTCAAACGCGGCGGCAATCTTTTGTGGCTCGGCGATCCGGGGCCGCTCTACGGCCTCGAACCTCTGGCCGGGGACCTTGGCATCAGCTTCGACAAGGGCACCATCGTTGATCCAGATTCGCAGCTCTTCGGCATCACCAATCCCACGGTAATCCTGGTAGCCAAGTACAACCCGGACTTCGCTATCACCCGGGATTTCAACACCGCAACGCTGTTCGCCGGTGCCACCGCCATTACCGCCGATCCGGGCAGCGGCTGGCAAACGGACGGGTTCCTCCAAACCCTGCCGCGCAGTTGGCTTGAAACCGGCAAATTGCAGGGCGATGTCAAATACGATCCGGCCCACGGCGACAAGCTCGGGCCGCTGAGCATCGGCATGAGTCTCACCCGCGAAGTGAAACCCCCGGCCACCGGCAAAAGCAGCGAAGAAAAACCTGTGGAACAGCGCGTCGTCGTGACCGGCGATGGGGATTTTCTCTCCAACGCCTACCTCAACAACGGCGGCAACCTGACGCTGGGTCTGAATATTCTCAACTGGCTCGCCCACGAGGACAGTTTCATCAACATCAATCCGCAATCCGCTCCGGACAGAATCCTGGCTCTGTCGCGCAATTCCGAAGGAGTTATCAGCATTGGCTTCCTGTTCCTGCTGCCGCTGTTCCTGATCGCCTGCGGTTTCATCATCTGGTCGCGCCGCCGCCGCGCCTGAGCATACTCACGCCGTCATGAAAACCCGGCTCTGGCTCAACATCGCCCTAATTGTTGTTATCGCCATCCTCGTGGCATTCGTGTACTTCAAACCGGGCATCCGGAAACCCGCGCCGCCGGTTTCGCTCACCACGCTCAAGGCCACGGACATCACCTCCATCAGAATTGCCCGTGCTCAGGGTGATGCGGTGGAACTGGCGCGCAAGGACGGCACATGGCAGATGGTCGCACCGCTCAAAATCCGCGCCGATCAGTATCTGGTGAAGACGATGCTGGACGGTATCCACGCGCCAGTCAAAAGCAGTTTCCAGGTCAAACAAGCGGAACTCGGCAAATACGGCCTCGATCCGCCGCATCTGCGCTTGTGGCTCAACGGCACGGAATTCGATTTCGGCGATACCGAACCGCTCAACAATTACCGCTACGTGAAAACCGGGGACAGCGTTCAGCTCACCGGCGGCTTGCTGTATTTCCGTATCAGCCATTCACCCTTGTGGTGGGCCAGCAAACGCCTGCTGCCGGAGGGTGCACGCATCACCGGCCTGCAACTACCGGACGCAACCTTGACGCTCAAGGGCGCGAAGTGGCAACTGGCACCGGCCAATGCTGATATTTCCGCCGACGCGATTCAGACACTGGTGGACAACTGGCAGAATGCCCAGGCCATCAGCACGGGCAAAATCGGCATGGGCCAGTCACAGGGTGAAATAGCCATCGAACTCGCCGGCGACAGCCAGCCGCTGCGCTTTGCCATCCTCAAGGATCCGGATTTTCTGGTGCTGTCACGCCCCGACCTCGGCTTGCAATACGAACTCGACAGCGGCCAGCGCGCGGCCCTGCTGGAACTGAAATCCAGCAAGACGGCTCCCGCTCCCGCGGCAAAATCAAACCAGACGCGCAGGCCTCGGCCCACGGCAAATACCGCTCACTGACACATCCCCTTGGCGACGCTCGCATAAAGGAAAAACGACGTGCCCGAATTGCCGGAAGTGGAAACCACGCGCCGCGGCATCGAGCCGCATGTGCTGAACCGCACCGTCACCGCGGTCAAGGTACGCGACCGGCGCTTGCGTTGGCCGGTGCCGGCAACCCTGATAAAGACCCTGCCCGGCCAACGAATCACGGCAGTCACTCGCCGCGGCAAATATCTGTTGCTGGAAACTTCATCCGGCACTGCGATCCTGCACCTCGGCATGTCCGGCAGCCTGCGGATATTGTCATCGGATACGCCAGCCGAAAAACACGATCATGTGGATATCCTGCTCGACAATGGTCGTGCCTTGAGACTGCGAGATCCACGCCGCTTCGGCACGCTGCTGTGGACCACCAAACGCCCCTCTGCTCACAAACTTTTGCGCACCCTTGGGCCGGAACCGCTGGATGACGGTTTCGATGGTGAATACTTGTTCAAACAATCCCGCCGCCGCAAGGTGGCCATCAAGAACTTCATCATGAACAGCCATATTGTCGTGGGCGTGGGCAATATCTACGCCAGCGAAAGCCTGTTCCTGGCCGGCATTCATCCCGAGCGTGCCGCCGGACGTATTTCAAGAGAACGTTACGTCATGCTGGCCAAATGCATCCGCAAAGTGCTCACCGCCGCCATCGGTGCCGGCGGCACCACGTTGCGGGATTTCGTGCGCGAGGACGGTGCACCTGGCTATTTCCGCAAGCATCTCCGAGTCTATGGCCGCGAAGGCCAGCTATGCGAACGCTGCAAGACACCCATCGCGGCGCGCGTTACTGGCCAGCGCTCGACCTATTACTGCCCGCATTGTCAGCGTTAAGCTTACAATCTGCGCAGAAGCCTCAAGAGTAAAACTGATGGGCAATCGGCTGAGCAAGATCTATACCCGCACCGGCGACGACGGCAGCACCGGACTCGGCGATGGTACGCGCGTGCAAAAGGACGATGCACGCGTCGAAGCCTATGGCACGGTGGACGAACTGAACAGCGCCATCGGCCTGCTGCTGGCAGAAAAATTGCCGGAAACAGTGAGCGAATGCCTCACGCGCATCCAGCACGAACTCTTTGATCTCGGTAGCGAGCTGTGCGTACCCGGTTATAAAGCCATCACCGCGGATCACATCACCTGGCTGGAACAGACTCTCGATCGCTTCAACGCCGACCTGCCGCCGCTCAAGGAATTCATCCTGCCGGGCGGCAGTCGCGCCGCTGCCATCTGTCACTTGGCGCGTACCATCTGCCGCCGTGCCGAGCGTCGCACCCTGACACTGCACCGCGGGTCTCCCTTGAACAGCGAAGTGCTGCGTTACCTCAACCGCCTGTCAGATTTATTGTTCGTGCTGGCACGCACCCTTGCACGCGAGAACTGCAGCACTGAAGTGCTCTGGAAGCATGAACGAGTCTAACTGATATCTTGCAATTACCGATCATAGACGGCAGTTTGACGGCAAGTACTTGGCAGGAACCGTCGTACCGCTCCCGCTGACACGCCCAGTCGAATTTATCGTATTCCCACAAAGCCACGCAATCCCATTTGACGTGGCATATGGCGTAATTGTGAGCGTGTTTGTATCACCAGTAATTCCGCCACCTATCGCCTCTGGATGATAGGTAATGGTAATGACACCATCCCCACCCGACACTGCAACACTCGACACGTAAGCACCAGCAATGCTTGCAGCTTCTGGTAGGCCGTAACTGGCATTGGATGCTGGGCCACTTCCGGCAGGTAAATTACCATCCGCCTCATAGGTTTCCGCGACAGCAGTTTTGACTGCCGCAGCCAGATTGAGGCCCTCGGTAACCTTTGAACGGATCACGTAATCCTGGTATTGAGGAATAGCTATTGCGGCTAGTATGCCAATAAATGGAATTATCCCAATGTAAGTCACAACACCCGCAATTACCCACGCAGAATTGGGTGGTGGCTGAAGTCCAAAGCGATTCTCGCCGATCGTTCCGGGGGCAAATATCAAAACCAATGTGAATATGAAATTAACGAAGGGTACTAGAATGAGCAGGGTCCACCAACCGCTAGCATTAAAGTCATGCAAGCGTCGGATAACAAAGAAAATGTTCATGACCACCAAAAAGATATACGTAAGCGCAAGCAGAATCACGCCTAACCATACTATGTGCGCACCAACCAAAGCGAATCCAATTACAATTGTGATTAGCGCTATAAGACCACAACCAATGTTGTACGCAAGGTAACGCAATCTGCCTATGCGATTCGTAGGATCAAAAAATCGGATTTCACTAGAAATTTTCGAGGCTGGTACAGACCCTCCTTGATTCAACGCTTGCACGTTAGGCGAAACGGTCAAATCAGAGAGGCAATGCTTGCATTTAATAGCCGCAGCAAGAATCTCTTCCCCGCAGTAAGGGCATTTCTTGGTTTGATTGGCATCTGTCATGGTTATCTCCCAAATATGTTGCACCTGTACGCACCAGATCACGTATCTGATGTTTTATAACAGTTCGGTGTACCCCCTACGAACAATATTCGTGCCCTTTGCGCAGTGTAATACCTTGAAATCAACGAGTCACGAGAATTTATCGGGTATGGCTACGGGCTTCACCTAAGTCCTCACAAAGCCGTATTCCGCCTTCGAGTATCCGCGGCGTAGCCCGCGCCAACAAATCGCTGGAGATGCTGAACAGACTCCCAGTACGTACCGCACTGATTTGCGGCCAGCGCCGCCATCCCTTTAGGCGCGCGGCGGCATCCTCGTCACCGCCGGTCACGACCGCCTGGGGATCGCGCGCCAGCACGGCCTCGAGACTCACGGGCGCGGCCAGCGCGCCCAAATCGCTAAAGATGTTGCGGCCGCCGCACAGTTCAATCATGCGGCTGATGATCTGGTGGCCGCCGACGGTGTAGAGCGGCGTGGCGGAGATCTCGTAGAACACCCGCACCGGTTCGCGCCCTGCATATTGCTTTCGCAGTTGTTTTAATTCGGCGAGAAATGCCAGAGCAGCGGCCTGAGCTTCGGCTGTATGGCCCGTGGCATGGCCGATGAGTTCGAGATTGGCAGCGATGTCGTTGAGTTGATGCGTGCCAATTACCAGCACCGGCACGTTAAGCGCGCGCAGCCTCTCGATGAGCGCGACCGGTGTGCCACCTTGCCAGGCAAGCACCAGATCGGGTTTGAGCGCCAGCAGCCGTTCCAAATCCACGCGGAAAGCGTCGCCGATGCGCGGCAGTTTTTTCGCGGCCGCGGGATAGTCGCTGTACTTGCCCGCGCCTGCCATATCCGGACCCGCCCCGGCATCGTAGGCCAGTTCGGTGAGATCCGGCGCAAGGCTCACGATGCGCGAGGCCGGCGCTTGCAGCGTGACGGTGCGGCCGTCGGCACCGGTAAGCGTAATCGCTGCCGAAGCCGTGAACGGCAAAAAAATCAGCCAACAGGAAAGGAATAAAAAACACACCGGCCGCGGCACGCCGCAGCAGATTTTTGCATTGGATATCACCATACCCAACCAAAGAGAGTGATCAGTGCATACACCACCATCCAGATGATGAGTGTGCGCCGCACCAGCAGAAGAGCGGCGCGCAGCCGTCCGGTGCCGGATTCTTCGGCGCTCGGCCGCAGCGCGCCCAGACCCGTGCACACCAGCAAATCGTCGTTCACCTGGAAAAACCGCAGCGTGGAATTGGCGTAAAACGCCTTGAGTTCCGACACTGCATCCTCAAAGCTGCCGGCAAGCGCATAACCCAGCGCAGCGAGATGCGCCGGAATCCAGGCGAGCACACCGTGCAAGCGCCCCACCGCGGATACGAATTCATCGGAACGGGTTTCTTCGAGCGGAAGACGGCGCAGGAAGTCCGTGCTGCGAAACAGCACAGCACCGGCGGGGCCGAGCAGCGCGAACCAGAACAGGATGCCGAACAGCCGGTCGTTGGCCTCTGACAATACCAGGCGGGTAATGGCTTCCGTGCGCGCGACCGTGTCCGCCGGCGGCTCGCCCCTCAGCAGTTCGTGCGCCAGTTCCCCGGTCTTTTGCGTGTTGTCCGACTGGGTGGCGTCCATGTAAGCCTCGACCTCGGTATGCAGATCCCGCGGACCCAGGGTAAACAGCAGGATAAGTACCGCAAATGCAAAACCGAACGCATTCCAGATATGGTCAAGCAGATGACCGATGAATAAAGTCACCACCGTGGGTACCAGCACGACCACCAGCACGCCACCGGTGGCGTGCCAGAAACTCCGGCTTTGTGCGAAGAACCGCAGGCTTTCGAAATACGCCTGGAACCAGCGCGGCCCACGCAGGTATTCCAGATGGCGCAGTCCCTGGTCAAGCAGCAGGCTTATCAGTAGAGCGAGGAAACTCATGGTGGTAGTAAAGCCGTCTGCGCCGTGTTACGCAAGCCGGGCGCGAAAATACGCCCAATCGAAAGCCGGTCCCGGATCGGTTTTGCGTCCCGGCGCGATGTCGGAATGGCCCACGATGCGCGCCGGTGTGATGCCGGGATACGCGTTCATGAGGGCGCGCGCCGCGGCCGCAAGCCCGGCGTATTGTGCGGGCGTGTAGGGCACATTGTCGCAGCCTTCCAGTTCGATGCCGATGGAAAAATCATTGCAGGCTTCGCGCCCTTCAAATGCGGATGCGCCCGCGTGCCAGGCGCGGCGGCGGAATGGCACGAACTGCATCAACTCGCCGTCGCGGCGAATCAATAGATGAGCTGACACCCGCAAAGATTTGAGTGTTGCAAAATGGGGATGCCCGTCCGCCGGCAATGTGCCCAGGAACAGGCGTTCTATCCAGGGGCCACCAAACTCGCCCGGCGGCAGGCTGATGCCGTGGATTACCAACAGATCAATCACTGTGCCCGCCGGCCGTTCGTCACAGTGGGGCGAGGATATCTGGTGCGCGCCGTCCAGAAGGCCAGTGGCACGATCCACCTGCCGCGGCGCTTCGTGTAGGTTGTCCGCCCATTTGTCCATGTCTGCATGTTGCCGGGAATTGCGTAAATGCGCAAAATGCCCTGCCCTCCGCCCCGAAAGAGCATCCTTCCATCCCATGAGCGCCAATAGCGACTTCGTCCGCCGTGATCTGGCCGTGCTGTGGCACCCCTGCACCCAGATGAAGGATCACGAATGGCTGCCGCTCGTCCCCATCCGCCGCGGCCGGGGCGTGTGGCTGGAGGATTTCGACGGCAAGCGCTATCTCGACGCCATCAGCTCTTGGTGGGTAAACCTTTTTGGCCACGCCAATCCGCGCATCAACGCAGCCCTCGCGCGCCAGATGCAGGAATTGGAGCATGTGATTCTGGCCGGCTTCAGTCACGAGGCAGTGGTGGAGCTTTCGGAACGGCTGGTGAAAATCGCGCCAGCAGGATTGACGCGCTGCTTTTACGCCGACAACGGCTCCTCGGCGGTGGAGGTGGCGCTCAAAATGAGTTTCCATTATTGGCGCAACCGCGGCCGGCACAAAAAAACGAGATTCATCACCCTCACCAACAGCTACCACGGCGAAACTCTGGGAGCGCTGGCGGTGGGTGACGTGCCGCTCTACAGGGAGACCTATCAGCCGCTGCTGATGGATGTAATTTCCGTACCCAGCCCCGATTGTTTCGCGCGCGAATCCGGCGAAAGCTGGGAATCCCACACGCGCAAGATGTTTGCACACATGGAGCAAACACTGGAGCAACATCACGATCAGGTGTGCGCGGTGATTCTGGAACCGCTGGTGCAGTGCGCCGGAAATATGCGCATGCACCATCCGGTGTATCTCGCGCTGTTGCGGGAAGCCTGCGATCGTTACGGCGTGCACCTGATCGCCGACGAAATCGCCGTGGGTTTTGGCCGTACCGGCACGCTGTTCGCGTGCGAGCAGGCGGGCATCACCCCGGATTTCATGTTGCTGTCGAAAGGCCTGACCGGCGGTTATCTGCCGTTGTCAGTGGTACTGACGCGCGAGGAGGTGTACCAGGCTTTCTACGATGAGTACGTCACGCTGCGGGCATTTCTGCATTCCCACAGTTACACTGGCAACGCGCTCGGTTGCCGTGCAGCGCTTGCGACACTGGATATCTTCGCAAGCGACGCAGTGATTGAACACAATCACACACTTGCCGCACACATGGGCAAGTCCGTGGCTCACCTCACGGATCATCCGCATGTGGGAGAAATCCGCCAACACGGCATGATCCTGGCCATGGAAATGGTGAAAGACAAACGCAGGCGGGAAGCCTATGCGTGGCAGGAGCGGCGCGGTCTTACCGTCTATCAACATGCACTCAAACGTGGCGTCCTGCTGAGACCGATTGGCAACGTGGTGTACTTCATGCCGCCTTACGTGATTAATGAGCAGGAGATTGACCTCATGGCGCAAGTCGCGGCAGAGGGTATTGATCTCGTGACGCGCGGGAAGTGAGGCGTGCGGTGTACGAGAATGTTGTGGGTCTTTGAGGCTTTGCCAAGAATTCTATTTTCTCGTGGCTCCTCACGTCTCGCCCCGCACGTCTCGCCTTCTTGATATGCGCATACCCCGCATCCACACACCCCAACCACTCGTAACAGGGCAGACCATGGAACTCGAAGCCGTGGCTTCCAGGCACCTGCTTACGGTGTTGCGGTTGAAACCCGGCGCGGAACTTGTCCTCTTTAATGGTTCGGGCCACGAGTTTGAGGCACGGCTTGATGCGGTGGAGAACCGCCGCGCGCGCATTTCCATCGGCATCGAACGCGGCAGCCGCAGTGAGTCGCCGCTCAGAATCACGCTGGCCCAGGGCATTTCTCGGAGCGAGCGCATGGATTACACCTTGCAGAAAGCCGTGGAACTGGGCGTGGCGGAGATTGTGCCGGTATTGACGGAACGCAGCGTGGTGCGTCTGGATGCAAACAGCGCCACACGCAAACAAAACCATTGGCGGCAACTGGTCATCAGTGCCTGTGAACAAAGCGGCCGGGTGCACCTGCCGGCGGTGCGTGCGCCCTTGTCATTCGATGCGCTGCTGACACAAGCTGGGGATTACGCCATGAAATTGCTGCTGGATCCGCAAGCCACGGCACGCCTGAACGCGCTCGACCATCCCGCGCACCAACAAGTTTTATTGCTGGTGGGACCGGAAGGCGGGCTGAGCGAAGCAGAGCGGGGTGCAGCCCGGCACGCCGGATTCCAGGGCGTGCGGTTGGGACCGCGCATTCTGCGCACCGAAACCGCCGCACTCGTAGCCTTGAGCTTATTGCAAGGGCTGTGGGGCGACCTGAGCGGCGTTTAGTCAGCCGCCCCGAGCCCACTCAAAGGCACTCATGGAATAAGGCCGGTCCGCGGGCGAGGTGCCCCAGTGCTTGTTAGGCTGGGATTGCATCACGAAGCGCAACACGCCGCCGGCCATGATTTCCTGCTGGCGGATATACACGCGCCCCAGCGGTTTGCCGTTCAAACTCACCGCGCCCACGTAGGGATGCGCATCATCCAGATTATCGGCAATCACGGTGAAATGCCGGCCATTCGGCAAGGTGAGCGTGGCGCGCTTCACAAAGGGCCGGCCGATGACGTATTCATTGCTGGCGGGCGCCACCGGATAGAAGCCCAGCGCTGTAAAGATAAACCATGCCGACATCTGGCCGCAGTCGTCGTTGCCCACGAGTCCGTCGGGTGTGGATGCGTATTGGCTATCCATGATCTGTTTCAAACGCTGCTGGGTTTTCCACGGCTCGCCCGCGTAATCATAAAGATAGGCGATATGGTGGCTGGGCTCGTTGCCGTGGGCGTAATAGCCGATGAGGCCGGTGATGTCCTCCACATTAGCGAATTCCTTCGGATCTACCTTGGTATCGAATACGGCATCCAGCTTGGTTATCAATCTTTTGTCACTGCCCAGTTCATGAATCAAACCGCCGATGTCCTGGGGCTCGTACCAGGAATATTGCCAGGCGTCTCCCTCGGTGTAATCGCTGCCGTAGCCGGCAGCGGCGGGGTCAAAGGGTGTCCGGAAACCGCCTGTGCTCAGACGTGCGCGCGCAAAGCCGGTCTTGGGATCGAACTCGTTGCGCCAGTAGCCGGCGCGTTTGTAGAACTCGGCGGCTATGTCCTTGCGCCCCATGGCGCGGGCCATTTGTGAGATGGTCCAATCATCAAATGCGTATTCCAGTGTCTTGGACGCGGCTTCGGGTTCCTTGTCAATCGGCACATAGCCGAGTTTCATGTAGTACTGAAGGCCGCCGTAAGGACCGTACGTGGCGGTGGCCACCATGGCCTTGAGCGCCGCATCGGCGGAGTAACCGCGTATGCCCTTCATGTAGGCATCGGCGATCACCGCCACGGCGTGATAGCCGATCATGCACCAGGTCTCGAGACCCTCATACGACCATATCGGCAACATGCCGTAGGGGCTTTCCTGCTGGAACGCGATCATGGAGCGGATGATTTGGTCGGTACGCCGCGGCGGTTGTATCAGCGTCAGCAGCGGATGTTCGGCGCGATAGGTGTCCCATAACGAGAAGGTGGACTAGAAATCGAAACCTCGGGCCTGATGCACTTCGTTATCGGGTCCGCGATAACGTCCGTCCACGTCCATGGAAAGATTGGGGGCGATCATGGTGTGATAGAGGGCCGTGTAAAAGCCCTTCTCCATATCAGGGGAAGCATCCACATCAAATACCGACAAGACCTTTGTCCAGGCCGCGCGTGCGGCGGTGCGCGTGGCGTCGAAATTCCAGCCCGGCATCTCCCGATCCAGGTTCTGGATGGCGTTGTCTTCGCTCACGGACGAAATGGATACTTTCACCAGCAACACCGGGTTCTTGAGCATCCCGAAATCGAATACGCCCACCAGGCCACGACCCTGCACCTGGGCGCGTTCGGCGGGATCATTGCTGGCAGGTGGCGCGAAACCTTTGTAATCAATCGGGCCTTCGCGGTCATGGAGTTCATGACCGGTGACGGGCTGTGAAAACCGCATGGCGAAATACAACTGCCGGCCCGGCGCCCAGCCGCGGGTGATGCGGTAACCGGTAACAGTCCCATCGTTGCGTATCCTCAGGCGCGACCACAACACTTTGCCCGGGTAGTTGTAGATGCTGGAACGCAGGTCCACCAGCACGTGCGCGGGCTCGTCACTGGGAAAGCGGTATCGCTCAAGCCCGACGCGCTTTGTCGCGGTCAATTCCACGCGAATGTTGTAGTCCGAGAGTGTCACAGCGTAGTAACCGGGCTGCGCAGTTTCACTCGCATGACTGAAACGCGAGCGGTAGCCGCTGCCGGATTTATCGGGGTCACCCGGATCGAGCCGCACATCGCCGGCGATGGGCATCACCAGCACGTCGCCCAAATCCGAATGACCGGTACCGGAGAAATGCGTCTGGGAAAAACCGAGGATGGTTTTGTCCTCGTAACGATACCCGGCGGCCCAGCCGTAGCTTTTGTGAAAATCCAGAATCTGGGTGTCGGGACTCACCTGCACCATGCCAAAAGGAACGGTGGCGCCCGGAAACATGTGGCCGCCGCCGGCGGTGCCGATGAAAGGATCCACGGAAGCATAGGCCCTCTCCGCCGTAGGTGCGGCATGCGCAGGCAGCATCGCAGCGATGAGCAGGGTGGCTATACCGAATGAAATGCGGGATGAGATGTGCGCGACCATGATAGGGTCCTCTCTAACTAAGGATTTCAAACCCGGGCATGTGTTTGAACCGGCGGACAATCATAATATAGTGCTGCGGCCCTTTCAGGCGGGCCGCAGCATCACGACTGGATGTATCGCCAACATGAACAAAAACCGCGTCGCCTTCAGCGTCGTTACCGCCGTATTCTTCATGTGGGGCTTCATCACCGTCCTCAATGACGTGCTGGTGCCGCACCTGAAATCGGTATTCTCCCTCGACTATACCCGTATCATGTTGATCCAGTTCACCTTCTTCGGCGCCTATTTCCTGGTGTCGCTGCCCTCCGGAAAAGCGGTGTCCGTGTTCGGTTACAAGAACAGCATCATCATCGGCCTGTGTGTAACGGGTCTGGGTGCACTGCTGTTCTATCCAGCGGCAGCGATCCCCTCCTACGCCCTGTTCCTTACCGCGCTGTTCGTCCTGGCCAGCGGCATCACCCTGCTGCAGGTGGCCGCCAACCCGTATGTGAGCCTGTTGGGCAAGCCGCGTGGCGCATCCAGCCGCCTCAACCTGTCGCAAGCATTCAACTCACTTGGCACCGCTCTGGCACCCAAATTCGGCGGCCTGTTGATATTGTCCGCCACCATGCTGAGCGCGGCTGCCTTTGCCAAACTTGGCGCGCACCAGCAGCTCGCTTACCAGTTGCAACAAGCTCGCGTGGTACAGGGTCCGTATATCGCCATTGCTATCACGCTGTTCGCGCTCGCTGCCGTCGTCTATTTGTTCCATCTGCCGGCGATCGACGTGGCCGAGAATCATGCCGCAGAACCCGCGCATCCATTCCGGGCTGCACTGCGGCACCGGCACCTGTTCTTCGGGGTGATCGGCATATTTGTCTATGTCGGTGCTGAAGTCTCCATCGGCAGTTTCATGATCAACTACGTCTCGCTGCCCGGCATCGGCAACATGCCGGAAGTACGCGCGGCGGGGTTCGTGTCGCTGTATTGGGGTGGTGCGATGCTGGGCCGTTTCATTGGTTCCGCACTCCTGCAACACATCGAGCCACGCAAGTTATTGGGAGTATTTGCCTGCGTGGCCGCGGCGCTTGTAATAACCACCATGCTCAGCCACGGCATGCTGGCGGTATGGAGCGTGGTGTGCATCGGGTTGTTTAACTCGATCATGTTTCCCAATATTTTCACGCTCGGTATCGAAGGACTCGGGCCGCTGACCGGCCGCGGTTCCAGCCTGTTGATCATGGCCATCGTGGGAGGCGCCGTCATTCCGGAACTGCAAGGTATTCTGGCGGACCATATTGGCGTGCATCACGCCTTTCTCCTGCCGCTCTTGTGTTATCTCTACATTGTGTTTTATGGATTCAAAGGTTCAAAGCTGGATCTGAAGACGCCACTGATCCGACAGACGGAGCCCACCGGCCGTGCCTAGCGTGGTGTGCTTCGGCGAAGCGCTGGTTGATTTTCTGGCCGAGCCCGGGCAGGACCCGCATGCGCCGCTGCACTTTGTCCGGCATGCCGGCGGTGCACCGGCAAACGTGGCCGTAGCGGTGGCACGGCTTGGCTCGCCTTCGGTATTTCTAGGTATGTTGGGCCGGGATATGTTCGGGGATTTCCTGCTGGAAAGTCTCGATGCGGCCGGTGTATCCACAGCCTGCGTGGTGCGTACCGATGCCGCCAATACGGCACTGGCATTTGTGACCCTGGATGCGGACGGCGAACGCCGATTCAGTTTCTACCGGCCGCCATCTGCGGACCTGTTGTTCCGGCCGCAGCACTTCGAGGACGCGTGTTTTGCCTCAACGGTAATTTTCCATGCCTGCTCCAACAGCCTCACGGAAGCCGCCATCGCCGACACTACACTCGACGGGATGCGTCGCGCGCATGCGGCTGGCGGACTCGTGAGTTTCGACATGAACCTGCGGGCCGCCCTGTGGCCCAAAGACGTGGATCCGCATCCGCGCATCTGGCGTGCGCTGCATACAGCGGAACTGGTAAAACTCAGCGCAGCGGAATTGGTGTTCCTGGCCGAGTCCCTAGGGAGTGAGACCGCGGTGCTCGATGAGCTGTGGCACGGCCGGACGCAGTGGTTGTGGGTGACGGATGGGGCTCGACCGTTGCGGTATTTCACACGCGCTATGCAAGAAACATTGCCGGTATTCGCCGTCCAGACCCTGAACACCACAGCCGCCGGTGACGCCTTTGTGGGCGGCATGTTGAGCTGGCTGCTGCGCGAAGACGTGAACGCGGCCACACTCACGGGATTTCTTGCGAATAACTCGCGCATGCAGAAAGCAATACGTTTCGCCAACGCCTGCGGCGCACTGGCGGTCACGCGTCACGGCGCGTTCGAGGCGATGCCGTCACATGCCGAAGTTGAACGGTTTTTACGGGAACAGGCGTGAACGACCTGCCGGATTTCCGCTCTCCTGCTTTCCTGCGCGCACACATCGCGCACACCATGGCGTTCTATCACCCGCATGCCATAGATCCAGCAGGCGGCTTCTTTCACTATTTCAAGGATGACGGCACAATCTACGACACGCACCATCGGCATCTGGTAAGCAGCACGCGCTTCATCTTCAATTACGCCATGGCGTCACGCGAGTTCGGCGACTCCGCCTATCTCGATGGTGTGCATCACGGCCTCGACTATCTGCGCAACGTGCATCGCGATCCTAAAAGTGGCGGCTATGCCTGGACCATCCGTGACGGCCGCGCCCAGGATCGCACTAATCATTGCTACGGCGTGGCATTTGTGTTGCTCGCATATGCCTATGCACGTCAGGTTGGCATCAGCGAGGCCACGGCGTGGATGGATGAAACCTGGGTGTTACTTGAAAAACACTTCTGGGATGTGAAGGCCGCCTTGTATCGCGACGAGGCTTCAGCCGACTGGGCGTTCACGGACTACCGCGGCCAGAACGCCAACATGCATATGTGCGAAGCCATGCTCGCGGCATTCGATGCCAGCGGTGAACGGCGTTATCTGGAGCGTGCTTACACCCTGGCGGACCACATGACGCGGCGCCAGGCACAGAAAGCCGGTGGCTTGGTGTGGGAGCACTACGACAAGCACTGGGAGCCGGACTGGGACTACAACCGCGACAACCCGAAACACCTGTTCCGGCCCTGGGGTTTCCAGGCCGGACATCAGACCGAATGGGCCAAGCTACTGCTGATTCTGGAACGTCACCGACCCGAAGCATGGCTGCTGCCAACTGCACGGTATCTTTTCGATACTGCGCTGGTCCGCGCCTGGGACAGCAAATTCGAAGGGATCTATTACGGCTTCGACCCCGGTTGTAAGCCCTGCGACACGGACAAGTACTTCTGGGTGCAGGCTGAAAGTCTGGCCACCGCGGCCTTGCTTGCAAGGCGCAGCAACGAACAGAAGTACTGGAACTGGTACGACGCGATCTGGTCCTATGCCTGGCGTCATTTCGTGGACCACGAATTCGGCGGCTGGTACCGGATCCTGGATCGCGAGAACCGCAAATACAATGATGAGAAAAGTCCGGCGGGCAAAGTAGATTACCACACCATGGGTGCCTGCTACGAAGTACTCAAAACGACCGCCCCACGTTGATGCATAACCCCGCTTGCACCGAGGGACAACTGAATGATCAGTCACATTAGGTCCTTGCCCCGCCGTTCTCTGCTCGCTGCATTGGTTGCTTTCACCGGTATTGTCTCCGCGCAGAATCCCACGCCGTCTCCCGCTGCTGCGGTGAATCCACTGATCGGCAGTGCTAACGGCGGCAACACCTTTCCCGGTGCGGCCCTGCCGTTTGGCATGCTGCAATGGAGCCCGGAAAACACGCGCGGCCAACACGACCATACCGCTGCTCCCGGCGGTTATCAGTACGATGCCATGCGCATCCGTGGTTTCAGCCTGACTCACTTGTCCGGCACCGGTTGTCGTGGCGCCAGCGGCGATGTGCCGTTCATGCCGGTAACGATGCCGATCACCCGTTCACCGTCCGCCGACAGCACGGATCGTTACTATGCCAGCGACTTTCGCCATGCTGACGAGCACGCCACTCCCGGCGACTACCGGGTGCGTCTGGCCAACGGCGTCACCGTCGAACTCGGGGCCGCACTGCGCAGTGGCATGGCGCGTTTTGAATTTCCGGCAGACAAGCCAGCCAATCTGCTGATCCGCGTGTCCGATTCGGAGGTTGGCAGCAGCGCGGCCGAGGTTCACATCGACAAACGCACACGCACCGTGACCGGTTCGGTGACCAGCGGCAATTTCTGCGGTTATCTGGCCAAGGCTGACCGGCGCAGCTACTACACTCTGTATTTCGTGGCCAAATTCAATCAGCCGTTCGCATCAACCGGTGCCTGGCATGACGCAGTGGTGCGCGCAGGCGGTACCACGGCGCATGGCGGCACTGGTTACGGCGACAAGGGTTTTCCGACAGTCGGCAAGGGTTCCGGCGCGTGGGTCGGTTTCGATGTGACGCACGGTGCGACGATAAACACGCGCGTCGGCATTTCCTACGTCAGTCTCGCCAATGCACGCGCCAATCTGGAGGCAGAGATTCCGCACGGCGCGACATTGGCGCAGGTGCGCGAGCGTGCGCGCGGCGCCTGGAACGACGTGCTCGGCCGAATTGTGATCGACGGTGGCACACCCGAGCAGCGCACCACGTTCTACACCGCGCTATACCATGTGCTGTTGCAACCGGCGACGTTCAGTGACGTCGACGGGAAGTATCGCGGCTTCGACCAGAAAATACATCGCATCGGCACTCACCAGCGCACACAGTACGCGAATTTCTCTGGCTGGGATGTCTACCGTTCCCAACTGCAACTGGTCACTTGGCTGATGCCGCAGGTGGGCAGCGACATCGCACAATCGCTGTACAACCAGGCGCGACAGAACCACGGCGAATGGGACCGCTGGACGCACAATTCCGGCGGCACACATGTGATGAGCGGCGATCCGTCGGTGCCGGCGCTGGCCGATATCGCCGCCTTCGGCGGCGACGATTTCGATCTGCGCGGCGCCTATGCTTCGCTGGTCCGCGCCGCAACCGTGCCGACCGCGCATGACCTCAGCGACGCCGGCTGCAACGTGGAATGTGTGGGTGAACGCCCGTCGCTGGACCAGTGGCTAAAACTGCGCTACATCGCGAGCAAATCGCATGCCTGGGGCGGCGCGGGTGAAACGCTGGAGGACGCCACCGCCGACTTCGCGTTGGCGCAACTGGCGCAGCGCGTCGGCGACCCTGCTGGCTACCACCGCTTTCTGACGCGCGCCGGCTACTGGCGCAACCTGCTCAATCCCAAGGCCACACCGCACGGGGGTTATATCCAGAACCGCAATGCCGACGGCAGCTGGCCGGCGTTCACGCCCGCCACCGACGACGGTTTCGTCGAAGCCAGCGCCGCAGTCTATCTGTGGATGGTGCCATTCGATGTCCACGGCCTGTTCGAGGCACTGGGTGGTCGGAGCCAAGCCGTTGCACGGCTGGATGCGTTCTTCCATCATGCGGATGGCAGTTGGGCGCTCACCAACGCTGGCCCGCTGCACGCCGAGATGAACAACGAACCGTCCGTCGCTACCCCGTGGCTGTACGACTATGCGGGCCAACCCTGGAAAACCCAGCAAACGGTGCGCCGCGTTGTCACTTCGCTGTGGAAGGACACACCCGATGGCATCCCTGGCAACGATGACCTCGGCGAGATGTCATCCTGGTATGTGTGGGCGGCGCTCGGCATGTACCCGGAAATTCCCGGCCGCGCCGAATTGCTGCTGGGCAGTCCGCTGTTCCCACACATCACTGTGCATCGCGCCGCTGGCAATATCGTCATCACTGCGCCCGAGGCGGCGGCTGATGCAGCTTATGTGCGGGGACTGACGCTGGATGGCAAGGCCTATCGCCGCCCGTGGTTGCCGACGGATTTTGCCGAACACGGCGGGCATCTGGAATTCAGACTTGGCACGAAACCCGACGCCCGTTGGGGCGCCGATCCGGATGATGCGCCACCCTCGTTTCCTCCGCCCCGTTAACAAACTGTCGGCACACTGATACGAATCAATTGATGGCGATTAACATCCATAGACAACGGACAATACCCATGAAATCTGCAATCTTGTTATGCGCTTTCTTCCTGTTCGCGGTATTTCTGCCAGGCGCCGGCGCGTCCGTGGGCGCTACCACACAACCAACCCCGGTCAATGCTCCCTTGATGGCCGGACGTGTCAGGACAGAATTCCTGCATGCATGGAATAACTACGTGCGTTATGCCTGGGGGCACGATGAACTCAAGCCACTGAGCAAAAAGCCCTACGATTGGTACGGCCAGTCCCTGCTGATGACGCCGGTGGACGCACTCGACACGCTGGTGCTCATGGGTTTGAAACCGCAGGCGGACCGTGACCGGGCATTGATTGACACGACGCTCTCGTTCAACAAGGATATCTACGTCAAGGTTTTTGAAATCAATATCCGGCTGCTGGGCGGACTGTTGTCGGGTTACGAGCTGACCGGCGACAAGCGGCTGCTGGCGTTGGCAGATGATCTCGGCACGCGCCTGTTGCCGGCGTTCAATTCACCCACCGGGCTGCCTTACCGCTATGTGAATCTGCGTACCGGTGCGGTGCGCGGCGTGGATTCCAATCCTGCGGAGACCGGCACACTGATCCTGGAATTCGGCACGCTCAGCCGGCTCACCAGCAACCCGGTGTTCTACGACAAGGCCAAGCGTGCGCTGATGGAAACCTTCAGGCGACGTTCGCTCATCGGACTCGTGGGTGACGGCATCAACGTGGAAACCGGCCAATGGACGGACAACGATTCCCACATCAGCGGCGGCATAGATTCCTATTACGAGTATCAGATCAAATGCTGGAAACTGTTCGGTGACGAGGACTGCGAGCACATGTGGCTGGCAAGCATTGCAGCTGTGGATAAATACCTGGCCGATCAAAGCAATGGTGAACTGTGGTACGGCCATGCGGACATGTATACGGGCAAACGCACGGCCACGGAATACGGCGCGCTGGATGCCTATTTCCCGGCGGAACTGGCGTTGTCAGGCGATCTCGATCGGGCAAGACGTCTGCAGGACTCGTCGTTCAAGATGTGGAATCTGCACGGCATTGAACCCGACACACTGAATTACAAGACCATGCAGGTGGTATATCCGGAATACCCGCTGCGCCCGGAAATCGTCGAATCTACCTATTACCTTTACCACTACACTCGCGATCCTTATTACCGCGTCATGGGCAAGCGCATGTTCGATGACTTGGTGAAGTATTGTCGCACGGACACCGGTTACGCGGCGCTCGCCAGCGTGATAACGAAACAGAAAACCGATGCCATGGAAAGCTATGTGTTTGCCGAAACTTTCAAGTATTTCTACCTGTTGTTCGCGCCGCCGCAGACGCTAAACTTCAATCAGGTGATCTTCAACACCGAAGGCCATCCGCTGAGACGGATGCTGCCGAACGGCGAAATACGGGCATCACAAGGAAAGCGTGACAACAAGGGACAATGATCAACCGGCGGCACGCCGATGCGGCATGACTTCCAGGAGTTTTTCCTCGATGGCTTCCAGATCGGGAATTACCGGACGTTCATTGGCCATGCGGACGCGGTTTAAAACCGGCGCGTCCTCGCTGAAAGCATCTTCGGCGTCCACACTCAAAACCGTGGCGTTCACCCGCACCAGGTAGGGATAGCCCTGGGTCATGAGGGCGAATACCGGTGGATCCATCTGCCCGTTGATGGTGAACATGATAGCAACCCGCGTGCGATTGGCGCGCTCCGGTATCTTGCGACCGCACAATCCTTCAAAAGAAACCAATGGTATTTCCTGGCCCTGCCAGTTGATAAGCCCCATCAGCCACGCAGGCGTGCCGCGTACCGGTCGCGGCCGCGTGTAGCCCATGACTTCTGCCACGGACAGGCGCGGCAGGATAAGCTTGCCGCCCGCGAACGGGATCAGCAGGCTATAAATCTCTTCAAGCGCCTGTGGCATGGCGGTTCATTCCCAGCGGGTGTGTTGCGGGTGGAATCGGCCTACCAGTTCCTGGATATTCTCCAGCAATTCGGTTTCCTGATAGGGCTTGCCCAGATACTTGTTCACGCCGATTTCCACGGCACGATTACGGTGCTTCTCTCCGGTGCGCGAGGTGACCATGATGATCGGCAAACTCTTGAAGCGCTCGTCGTTGCGCATGTGCTGCGCCAACTCATAACCGTCCATGCGCGGCATCTCGATGTCGAGCAGCATCACGTCCGGCTTGTTTTCCTGCAACAGCGCTAGCGCGTCTACGCCGTCCTTGGCAGTAATCACGCGCATGCCGTAACGCTCCAGCAGGCGCTGGGTCACGCGGCGCACGGTGATGGAATCATCCACCACCATGGCCAGAATGCGCGTATCTTCCTGGGGTGCTTCCCGTGCCAGCACCTCGATGGCGGCTTCCTCGGCCTGGGTCACACTGCGGATCAGCGCGGTAACGTCAAGAATCAGCAGAATGCTGCCGTCGCCGAGAATGGTGGCGCCGGAAATGCCGCGAATGCTGCTTACCTGCGGACCCACGGACTTCACTACCACTTCGCGGCTGCCCTGCATACCTTCGGTGATCAGTGCGATATTCGCATCGGCGGCGCGCACCAGCAGCAGCGGCACAGTGGCAAACTCATCGCTAAATTGGGGCGCGCCGATACCCAGCAATACCGACAAATGCTGCAACTGGTAGGGGCGGCCGCCGTAAAGATAGGCGGGATTCTCGTTGGCCATGAGCCGTTCAAGCTCGGTACGCGGTATCCGGGCGATGCCTTCGATGCTGGGCAACGGTATGGCATACGGCTGTTCCGCCACAGTCACCAGCAATGCCTGGGAAATGGCAAGGGTAAACGGCAGACGCACAGTGAATTTCGCGCCCTTGCCGGCGGTAGAATCAATTCGCAACGAGCCGCCAAGCTGTTTGATCTCACTTGCCACCACATCCATACCCACGCCGCGGCCAGCGGTCTGAGTAACCTGCTGAACGGTGGAGAAACCCGGCTCCAGAATGAAGCTCATAATCTCGCGTTCGCTGGGTTTCGCGCCGTGCGGGATGAGCCCCATTTCTTCCGCTTTGCTGCGGATGGCACGCAAATCAAGGCCGCCGCCGTCGTCCGCGACTTCCACAACCACTTCTGAACCTTCGCGGCTGAGCGTGATGGTAATCTCGCCCAGGGACGGTTTCTTGCGTTGCTTGCGCAGCTCTGGCTTTTCGATGCCGTGCACCACGGAGTTGCGCAGCATGTGTTCGAGCGGCGCCAGCACCCGTTCCAGCACCTGCCGGTCCATCTCGCCTTCGGCGCCGAGAAACTTTATATCCACCTGTTTATGTGCTTCATCAGCGGTCTGACGCACCACGCGGCGCAGACGTTGTGCATGCCGCGAGAACGGCACCATGCGTGTGCGCATGAGTCCATCCTGGAGCTCTGCGGTGACACGTGACTGCTGCATCAGCAGCGTCTCGGCCTCGCGCGCCTGGTTGAGCAGCAGCGATTGCAGGCTCACCAAGTCGCCGGTGGATTCACCCAGCGCACGCGATAACTGCTGCAGCAGAGAGTATCGGTCCAGCTCCAATGGATCAAACTCCGGACGCTCACGGGCGCCGCCTTCCTGCTGAAACTGATACAGAATCTGCGCCTCGGTTTCGATTTCAAGCTTGCGCAATTGATCGCGCAGACGCACTACAGTTTGTTCCAGCTCGCCAAGATTGAAATTGATGGAATGGACTTGTTGCTCCAGACGCGAACGGTAAATACCCACCTCACCGGCATAATTGAGCGCATTTTCAAGCAAATCCGCGCGTACCCGTATCAATTCGTGCTGGATTCGCGAGCCGGCTCGCCGCTCCGCCGTTCCACCGAGGGCCGCTTCTGCGGCTGCGGCGTCCTCCTCGGCTGCAGCCGCGGTCTGCGCTTCGCTCGGCACGAACTCGGGGATGGGCGGCGGTGTGGTTATGGTCTCAAACCGGTCCTCGACGTGCGCCGGCTCCGGTTCCTCGTCCAGCATGCGCCCGTGCACGCGTTGCAGGTCCGTCACCAGATCGCCGGCATCCACGATGGGTTTATTGCTGTAGCTTTGCTCCAACATGCGGTGCAAGCGGTCCACGGAGCGGTTTAACAGTGCCACCAGTTCCGTGGTAACCACGATGCGTCCGTCCACCACATCGGTAAGCACGGTTTCCATCTCATGACTCAAGTCGCCCATGGGACTGAGACCCGCCATGCGCGCGCCGCCCTTGAGAGTGTGCAGATTGCGCTGCAACTGCATCACCAGCTCGGAGTTATTGCGGTTCTGCGACCACTGGTGCAGGGTGCCATCGGTTGATTCCAGGAGTTCGTTGGCTTCCTCGAAGAAAATCGCGGCCAGATCCGGGTCGAAATCCTTGAGTTCGGAAAGCTGTACATAGCGCAGCGGTTGCTCCGGGCGGGGTACGGCCGCGCGTTTGATGGTCTGGGCCCTGAGCTCCTCGGTGGGTGCCGTCTGCAATTGAGCGCCAATGCGCTCAAGCAGGCTGGAATCGGGTGGTGTGACGTCAACAGCGCCTGCACTCAGGGCATTGAGCATGGATCGTGCAGTGGCCAGCACTTCAGCCAGCACTCGCAACACGGTCTCCGGTAGGGGCTCGTTGCGGACACTCCTGTCCATGAGGTAGCGCTGTACTGGTTCCGTAAGGGTCGCCAATCCGGTGATCCCCGCCATGGAAGCACTGCCATGCAAAGTATGCATGGCGCGTACCAGATCTTCATCCGGCACACGTTCATCTGCATTCCTGCGTGACTGCTCAAGGAACTTTTCCAGCACGCCGAGATGTCCTTCAGCTTCGCGGGTAAAGATACTGTGCAACTGCAGGTCCATACCCGCTTCAGTAGTTAAGGACAAATCATCCATCGGCGGGGACGGATGTCGGCGCTTTCGTGGCCCGGCTTTGGCGGGCTCAACTGCGTAAGCTTCCGCCTCCGCAATTACCGGAGGCAGCAGTGGATGCTCACCGCGGCTGAAAGCCGCCGCCGCATCCATGAGTGGCTGAATGTCGCTGCGCGGCGCAGTGCCCACTTCCAGTTGTTCCACCAGCTCTGGCAGCGCCGTGATGCCCCGCTCCATCAAACTGAACATGTCATCTACAGGTTCAATGGTCTGGTCAATGATCCGGTTCAGCATGTTCTCCAAGGACCAGGAAAATTCGCCGATGAGCCGCGCGCCTACCATGCGACCACTGCCCTTCAGGGTATGCAAAGAGCGCCGCACCGTAGTGAGTGCCTCGCGGTCGGCGGGATTGGAACGCCAACGCGGGAAATTCTCCCGCAATGACTGCATTTCTTCCTGGGCTTCCTCCAGGAAAATTTCGAGGATTTCCGGATCCACTTCGCCCAGTGGCACCACCGCCGGACCTTCAGCTGATGGCCGGACGTGTCGGGCGGGCGCTTTTGCCGGCGGCTGCAGGGATTCCCTGGGAGTTATCGGGGATACCAGCGCGGGGGTTTCCGCCAGCGGTGCCGCAATATTCTCGATGGCAACGGTGTTGGCCGGTTCAATGACAATGTCCTCGGACTCAACCACCGAAGATACGAGACCCGCGGTGGACACCGCCGGCTCGGCGGCGGGTTCAGCGCCCTCGTCCGTATAGGCCCGGCCTACCGGAAACCCCAAGGTGGCAGTGCAGGCTTCGGCATTATCCAGCATGGACACGGGATTGCCGCGGCCCTGCTGAAGTGCTTCCAGATAAAACTCTATGCTCACAATGGCGTCCGCCATGCGGTCCAGTTCATTTTGTGCGGGCATGCCTTTGCCGGCCAGCAGGCGCTGACGGATGTATTGACGCACGCTTTCCAGCAATACCACCACCCTCTCCAGGTGTAGGAACCGCAAGCTCGCCTGGATTTCGCGAATGCGCTGCGGTAAAGGCTGCAAACTGTCCAGCCGCGATGGATCGTTCACGAATTCGACAATCGCCTCCTTGATATGCGCCAGACTAATGATGGATTCCCGGATGACTGCGTTCTGAACTTCACGCAGTTCGGAACGTTCACCACCCGATTCGCCGGCGGTTTGGTCACTGCCTTGAGGCGTGACCAGTCCCACCATGGCCTCGTCCAACCGGTTTTCGACACGCACGATGCCGCTGGCAATTTCCATGAGTGCGCCTTCGTCGGCGGTGCGTTCGCCATCGAGAACCTTCTTGAGGTGTCCTCGTTCGGCCTCCAATATCTCGCGCAACTCCGGAAGGCCCAACACGCTCAGGGTATCGCTCACTTTCTTCAGAAGCGCATCCAGGGGCGCCAGCTCCGCCACTTCGGACTTGCCCATGCGCACGAAGATATCGAGCGTGTCCTTGATGCGGGTGATATCTTCCTTGATGGCGCCAGACACGGTGCGCATCAGGCTGATGTTGGGTCCGGAAATTTTCTCGCGGGTCTCGACGATTTCGTTTTCCCCGGGGAGCAGTTCCCCGAGCTTGAAGGATTCCTTGATGGCCGCGATGCGCTTGCCGTTACTGGTGGCGCGGCCGATGTAATACAGCAGGTTATTCACCAGTTCCCTGGCGGAATCTTCCGCCACCGGCGCTTCGCCCTGATCCATGAGCCGCTTGATCTGCCGGTCCACTTGTCCGAGCAGTTGTTTCAGGCTCACATCCGCCTGGATACCGTCCTCGTGCAGGCCCTCGATGATGCCACCCACGATCCACCACAGTTCGAACACTGCAGGCGTGGTAGCGGCCTGCTCGAGCTTTTCCGCAGTATCGGCCAGGGTGGCGAGGTATTTTTCCGCCTGATCACCTTTATACCAGCCGAGCAACGCCATCTGGAACTTGGGCCGCAGTTTGCCGGCCAGGCTCTTGATATCCACCGCCTTGGGCGAAGCTGCCCGCCCCACGACACTGGCAGAACGGCCCGCCAGGTTATAGGCGAACAGCGCGCTTTCAGACAGTAGCGGTTGGCCGCGTACCGCACGCAAATCGTTGAGTAATGACAACAGCGCCAACGGCATGTCACGCCGGCCGCCGATAACCCGCTCCAGGTAATCGGGCAGTTGCAACATCGCACGCATGAGCACTTCAAAAGCCGCGTCGCTGCGCTGTAGTTCGCCGGAACGCAGTCCACGCACCACCGATTCCATTTCCTCGGCCAGCATGGCGGCGCCGTACACTTCGACGATCCGCAGGGTGCCCTGCACCTGATGCAGAAGTTCGAGACACTGGCCAAGCGCCTCATCACCATCCGGGTGTTCAACGTAGGTTTCAAGCGCCTGACGTGCGCGTGCCAAGGTGTGATCAATTTCGTTCTTGATCCACAGCAGCGAGTCGGAAGCGACTTGACTCATGCGTCCCTCATCTTTCCCTTAATGCCGCTATCAAGCCGCGCTACTCTGCATTTGCTGGGGCGGGGCAATGATCATGGTTTCCTGGTTAGCACCGCTCGGCAGCTTGAAGCCGGCTACCGACTTGCGCATTTCCGTAGCGAGCGCGGCGAGCTTGCCGATGGACTGGGCCGTAGTCATGGTGCCTTCGGTGGTCTGGGCGGTGATCTCGCGGATCACATTCATGGTGCGCGTCATCTCGCCGGCGGTCTGGGCCTGCTGCCGGGCCGAACTGGAGATGCTCTGCACCAGAGTGGCGATGTTGTTCGCCACTTTCTCGATCTCGTCCAGCGAGGTACCGGCGTTCTCGGCCAGTTGCGCGCCGCTCACCACGCCGGCGGTGGATTGCTCCATGGAGATCACCGCTTCGTTAGTGTCGGTCTGAATGGTCTTAACCAACGCTTCGATCTGACGTGTGGCGTTGGCGGAACGCTCAGCGAGCCGTTGCACTTCGTCCGCCACCACCGCGAAACCGCGGCCCGCCTCACCGGCCATGGACGCCTGGATGGCGGCGTTCAAGGCCAGGATGTTGGTCTGTTCGGCGATGTCGTTGATGAGTTCCACGATGTCGCCGATTTCCTGGGAGGACTCACCCAGCCGTTTGATGCGTTTGGAGGTTTCCTGAATGGTTTCGCGGATGTTGTTCATGCCGTCAATGGTGCGGCGCACCGCCTCACCGCCCTTGTGGGCAATATCTACCGATTGCTGGGCCACTTTCGCGGAGCGATCGGCGTTCAGGGACACCTGCTCGATGGAATGGGCCATCTGGGTGATGGAGGTGGACGCAGTGTTGATCTGCTTACTCTGGTTCTTGGAAGCTTCCGCCAGATGGGCGGCGGTCGCTTGGGTCTGGCGGGCGGCGGCATCCACCTGCACAGCTGTGTCGTTAATGGTACGAACCAAGCCGCGCAGGGCCTCGAGTGCGTAGTTGATGGAATCCGCGATGGCGCCGGTGATGTCCTCGCTCACGGTGGCCTGCACAGTGAGGTCGCCGTCAGCCAGGGAGCCGAGTTCGTCCAACAGTCGCAGAATGGCCTGCTGATTGCGTTCGTTCTGTTCCTGTTGTGAATGCGCGGCACGGCGCGCATCGCCACCCAACACATACATCCACAAAATGAGCAGCAGCAGCAGCAAGCCGATGGCGCCCAGTATGTAAGCCGCCATAGGACGGAACACACGGCCACCAATCTGTTGCTGGTAGCTGGTGGTGATGGCCTGCCCCGTGGTCAGCAACTGATCGCTCAGGCTGTGAATGCTCTGGTTGGCTTTTTGCACGCTCATCAGGAGACTGATCAACGGCGTGAGGGTAGTGAGGTTTCCGCTCAATTTGTCGAACTGACCTTTGATATTGTGCAACGACGCCTGCAAACCCGGATCCGTTATGGCGGTAATACCGAGTTGCACATTGCCAACCTGCATGGCCTGTGTAATGCCGGTGAAGTTCTGGATAGTGTCGGGCAATTCCTGCGCCACGAAGGAGAGATCACCGTTTCCGCCGCTCGTGAGCAGGTTCACGTCGCGCTGGATGAGCTGGCCGTAATAGGGTTGCCTGGCTGCATACACCAGGACATTACGGCCGTTGCCGCTCTTGGCAAGTTCCCCGGCAAAACCGTTCCAGGCCTGGATAAGACCCGGCATGGTCTGCGTGATGCCGGCTGCCGCCTGACTGGCCACCAGAATCGAATCGTGGGCCGCCATGATGGCTTGCACCGCCGTGCGCACCTGGTTCCATTGGCCCTGCAGGACAGTGACTTCCGAAAGTATCTCGCCGCTTGCGGCAGGCATTTGGGTCTTGGGATCGCCGTTGGCCATCCGATTGATGGAGGTGTCGAGCTCATCGCGGGTGTTGATCAAATCCTGAAAGGCGTTGTTATTGCCGGCGACAGCCTGATCGGCGGAGCGCGCCAGTGTCTGGGAAAGCAGGGATTGCTGCGAAGCCAGGGACAGGAATTCGGAGTCGTGAGTTGAGTTACGCGTCACTGCAACCAGATCCCAGACCGCCAGTCCGATCAATATCAGAGCCAGTATCAGTAGCAGATACAAAGCCTTGTTGGAACGTTTCTGCATCACAGCCATATTGGTCACCTTAAATAAAGTCGGTTTTCAGATCACTCTATGAATAAGCAGCCGGTCTTGCTTCGTGGCGTTTTAGCGGGCGGCATGCAGAAACGCGGGGGTTTCCACCAAACCGTGAACGCCTAATACTCCCCAGAGCTCATCACCCGCTTTATAGGCGCCGGTGATGAATGGTGTCATCCCCGGCAGAATCTCCGGAACCGCTTCCACCTGTTCCGAAGCCACGAACCGCCGGAAGCCGCGTACTTCATCCACCAGCAGCCCTGCCGGGATATCCGCATGGTTCACCATGAGTACCCTTGTGTTGCGTCCAATATCCGTTGGGGGACCGCCAAAAAATGTGTTCAGATCGGTGACCGGTAGTAGCTGGCCGCGTACGTTCGCGAGCCCCAGCAACCAGGGCTTGGCTCCCGGCAGTCTGGTGACTCCGGGAAACGGCAACACCTCGCGCACTTCTTCCCGCGATGACACCAGATACGCGCGGCCCACGCGGAATCCCACCCCCACCCATTCTTCCTGATGGGCCGCTTCGCGGCCGCGGCCCGATGCCGCCACACGGCTGCGCCGTTCAAGCTCCTGCAGGAGTTCGAAGGGGCGGGCG
Organism: Gammaproteobacteria bacterium; assembly: GCA_049591455.1. GTDB lineage: Bacteria > Pseudomonadota > Gammaproteobacteria > Natronospirales > REEB76 > REEB76. The sequence continues at coordinate 21,144 of JBAWFA010000003.1, read as the reverse complement.
CGCAGTTCTGCGAGAGTCGAGGCCATAGTCAGCCGTGGGTCACTTCACGGATCTTGTCCACCACCTGCTTCTCGGTGACCGGCTTGGGCAGGTAGGCAACGGCACCTTGGCGCATGCCCCAGATTTTGTCGGTCTCCTGATCCTTGGTGGTAACCATCACCACCGGGATACTCGCGGTTTCGGGATCCTTGGACAATTGCCGTGTGGCCTGGAAACCACTCATGCCGGGCATGACCACATCCATGATGATGGCGTCAGGTTTTTCACCACGCGCCATCTTGATGCCTTCCTCACCGCTTTCAGCGGTAAGGGTCGCGAAGCCGTTCTTCTCCAGCCAGGTCTTGAGCACATGTATTTCAGTCGGAGAATCATCAATGATAAGTACGGTTGCCATCTTGGGATTTCCTCCAAATCAGTCGTTGCCGGAAACGTGCTGGCTTCCTGCGTTCTTTCGCGCGTGGTGCTGGATCGCATCCACCAATTCGTCCTTCGTGAATGGTTTTGTCAGGTACTGCTCGGAACCTACGATACGTCCGCGGGCGCGATCGAACAGACCGTCCTTGCTGGACAGCATGATCACGGGTGTGTTCCTGAAAGTGTGGTTGTGTTTAATCAAGGCACAGGTCTGGTAACCATCCAGCCGCGGCATCATTATGTCCACGAAAATGATGTCCGGTTTATGATCGGCGATCTTGGAAAGCGCCTCGAAACCATCCACCGCAGTGAGTACCTCGCAGCCTTCCTTGGAAAGCAGCGTTTCGGCGGTACGGCGGATGGTCTTGCTGTCGTCAATCACAAGGACCTTCAGGCCCTTTAGATCACCTTGGGCTTGTTCGCTGGCCACTCTAACCTCCACCCATTGAACTCCTCTGCCATGCCGGCCCCTAAAGCGAGCCGGCCGACGGCGCCATATTAACCTTAACCTGTTTGAGACAATGCAGACCCCTTCTGCCAGAGTGCTTTCCCGCCCCACCCCGTGGACCCGGGGGTCCTGTAAAATGCCTACCCGCAGTATGCGGGGGCAGGCCTATTATTGAAGGTTTTAGCATAAAATCCCCGCTTAATCCATTGAAAGCAATACGACTTCAAGGGATTCAAACAGGCTCAACCCGGGAGATTACCAAGCCCCATCATGCCCCAGGCAGCTATCAGACTGGGTGTGGTCATGGACCCCATCGGATCCATCAAACCCTCCAAGGATACGACCCTCGCGATGCTGCTGGCCGCCCAGTCGCGCGGCTGGGAGCTGTATTACCTGGAACAGCCTGACCTGTACTTACGGGACGGTGAAACCCGGGGCCGGACACGCCGGCTCACAGTCCGGGATACCGCTCAAGGCTGGTTCCAGTGGGGCGAGGAGCAAGACCTGCTGCTCGCTGGCCTGGATGTGATCCTGATGCGTAAAGATCCGCCCTTCGATATGGAATATGTGTACAGCACCTATCTGCTGGAACGGGCTGAACTGGGGGGCGCTTTGGTAATCAATCGCCCCCAGGCTCTGCGGGACGCCAACGAAAAAGCCTATACCGCATGGTTCCCGCAGTGCGGTCCGCCCACTCTCATGACCCGACGTATGGACCGGATGCGCGCATTCCTCGCCGAGCACGGCAAAATCGTGGTGAAGCCACTGGACGGCATGGGAGGCAGTTCGGTATTTGTACTCGCTGAAAACGATCCCAATCTGTCCGTGGCGCTGGAAACCCTCACCCAGGAAGGTAGGCGCCTAGCCATCGCGCAGAAATTCATCCCGGAAATCAGCGAGGGCGACAAACGCATTCTGCTCATAGACGGCGAACCTGTTCCATACGCTCTCGCGCGCATCCCGGCACCCGGCGAATCCCGCGGTAATCTGGCAGCCGGCGGTCATGGCATGGGCGTGCCACTGTCACAACGCGACCGCTGGATTTGCAATCAAGTGGCGCCCACGCTTAGGAAAAAAGGCCTGCTGTTTGTGGGCCTGGATGTGATCGGCGATTACCTCACGGAAATCAATGTTACGAGCCCCACCTGCGTGCGCGAACTGGACAAACTCTACGGCCTTGATGTCGCCGGTCAGTTCATGGACATGGTGGCGCGCAAATTATCGGAGAGGTCCCGTCCGTGAACGCGGTTGCGCCGCGTGCGCCCGATATCCGTTCCCGCGACCGGCTGGTCACCACGCTTTTCTTTGCCGTTCTCATCCACGCCATCATCATTCTCGGCATCACCTTCACACCAGGTAAATCCGGCGGCGGCTCCACCCTTGAAGTAACCCTGGTGCAAACCCGCAGCGTTCTGCCGCCGGCTGAGGCGGATTACATCGCCAACGCAAACCAGCAAGGCGAAGGCAACACCAAAAAACTGGTCCGCCCGCAAAGTCCGTTATCCATGCCCTCGGCGGTCAACAATCCCGGCCTGCCGGACGGCGCGGATCTGGTGAGCAATCCCGGCCGCGGCCAGGGAACGCGTGACGACAAGGGATTGAATTACGCTGCCACAGACCAAAACGCGGTAGTTACCACCCGCGCCGATACCGATCAGCTTGCCAACGCCCGCTCCGCACCTGCGCCCAACAGTCCCAGTGCGCGTGTGCTGGTGGCGCACCTGCTCACGGAAGGCGACGACGCACTCATGCCCACCGACGACCCGGTGCAACTGCCGCAAGCCAGCAGTCCGACGCCACGCGAAGCCTTCGTGTCAGTGAACGCGCGTGCCTCGCGTTATGCGGAGTATCTCGACGCCTGGCGGCGCAAGGTGGAACACATCGGCAATCTCAATTTCCCGCCGCAGATCCGCGCCGAACACCTGTCCGGTTCGTTGGCACTCGAAGTAGCACTCAACGCTGACGGCAATATTCGCGACCTGATCCTGCGCCAGCCTTCGCGCTATCCACTGCTGGACCAATCCGCCATCCGCATCGTGAAATTGGCCGCACCCTTTGCACCGTTTCCGGACAGCTTTCGCAAGGACACCGACGTGTTGCGCTTCGTATATGTGTGGCGCTTCAACGGCGGCCGCCTGGACACGGGCGGCGGCGTCGAACTGCCTGCCGGCACGCGCTGAAACTTGTGCGTGGGATACGGCTTGCGGATACTAACTGCATGAGTCAGGATTTCCTTATCAATCAGTTCCTGGTGGCGATGCCCGCGCTCAACGACCCCAATTTCCAGCAAAGTGTCGTGTATATCTGTGAGCACAACTCCGAGAGCACCTTGGGCATAGTCATCAACCGGCCCACCAATGTAGTGTTGGGAGACGTTTTCAAGCAGCTGTCCATCCCGCCGGGCGACCGGCGATTGGCGCAGCAACCCGTGTTCCAAGGCGGCCCGATGCAGACCGAACGCGGCTTCGTGATCCATGAACCCGCCGGCACTTGGGAATCCACGCTCAAGATCAACGATGCCCTGGGTGTCACCACATCGCGGGACGTACTGGCCGCCATGGCCCGGGGTGAAGGTCCGCGGAAGGCGTTCGTGGCACTGGGCTATGCCGGTTGGAGCGCGGGACAACTGGAAACGGAACTGGCCAGTAATTCCTGGCTCAGCACCCCGGCGGACCAACACATCATTTTCGAAACCCCGGTGGAACAGCGTTGGCAGGCGGCGGCGCATCTCATCGGTGTGGACCTCACGCTGCTCTCGGGTGACGCGGGACATGCCTGAGGACGGCGCTTTGAGCGCGCTCGCCTTCGACTTCGGCTTGCGGCGCATCGGCGTGGCGGCGGGACAGAGTATCACCGGCAGTGCCGCGCCGGTGGGGGTAGTGGACGCAAGGGACGGCACACCGGATTGGCACAATCTTGACCATTTGATCAGAGAATGGGCACCGGACCGGCTGGTCGTGGGACTTCCGTATACTATGGACGGCAGCGAGCAGGAGATTACCCGCCGCGCACGCGCATTCGCCCGCGACCTCGAACAACGCTATCCGCATCCGGTGCATGTCATTGACGAACGCCTGTCATCCAAGGAAGCGGAGGCGCACTTGAAGGAACTACGCCAGCAGGGGCGGCGGCGCATCACACGGGGCGATATAGACTGCGCCGCCGCCTGCGTGATCCTGGAAAGCTGGTTTCGCGCTCAAGACTGGAAGATAACCACGCCACGCGGGCCTCCGCATGACAAATACCAAGCCTGATTCCCCGAAACGCTTGCAGCATCTGCTGACGCTTGCGGACTTGTCGCGCGAAACACTTGGGGCATTACTGGACCGCGCCGAACAATTCCGCGTGCCAGCCGGCGCAGCAGCTCGCCAATACAATCTTCTGACCGGCAAGACCGTCGCCAACCTGTTCTTCGAGCCAAGCACCCGTACCCGTGCCTCGTTCGAGCTGGCGGCGCAAAGACTGGGGGCAGAAGTTATCACGCTGGATATGGCTTTCTCGTCCACGGTTAAAGGCGAATCGCCACTGGATACGCTCTACACGCTGCAAGCGATGAACGTGGACCTGTTCGCGGTGCGCCACAAGGAACCCGGCGTACCGGAAACCCTGGCGCAACACGCGTCGCCCCACGTCCATGTCGTCAACGCGGGTGAAGCGCATGTTTCGCATCCGACGCAAGGTTTGCTGGACGCACTTACCATTCGTCAACATAAGAAGAAATTCGACAAACTCACGGTCACCATCGTGGGCGACATCCGCCATTCGCGCGTGGCGCGCTCCGCGGTGGAAGCGCTCAGTGTCCTCGGTACAACCGACATCCGTTTCGCCGGTCCCGCCGAGCTGCTACCCGACGACCTCGCCGGCGAGAGTTTCACTAACCTGGACAAGGCGCTGTCAGGCGCCGACGTGATAATGATGCTGCGCATCCAGAAAGAGCGGATGCAGGCGGGTTTGATTCCCAATGAACGTGAATATTTTCGCCGTTATGGTCTCGACACGACGCGTCTCAAACTCGCCAAACCCGACGCCATCGTCATGCATCCCGGACCCATGAACCGCGGCGTGGAGGTCGCTTCCAACGTGGCTGACGGTCCGCAGTCGGTGATCCGCCAGCAGGTGAACAACGGCATCGCGGTGCGCATGGCGGTGATGGCGACGCTCATGGGCAAATAAACAAGCCGCATGAACTCAAAACCATATCGCGGCACCATTTTCCTCGAAGACTCACAAGTCCTCGAGCAGGAAAAGTTTCCCGGCGAGCAATACGTGCTGCGGATTCTGGCGCCCCGCTGTGCGGCCGCAGCCTTGCCCGGAAGTTTCATCCATGTCACCTGCGACGCGGCTCTGCCCATGCGCCGTCCCATGTCCATCATGCGGGTTTCAAAGGAAGACGGCTGGGTCGAATGCCTGTACAAAGTGGTGGGCGAAGGCAGCCGCCTGCTGGCTCAGCATCAGCGCGGCGACGTGGTGAGTTCCCTCGGCCCAATCGGGAATCCCTTCGTGTCGCATCCGGAACGGCCGCAGCCGTTCATGATCGGCGGTGGTGTGGGCATTCCGCCCATGATTTTCCTGGCGGATGCGCTGCGTCACGACCGGCGCGCAAAATGGAACCCGCTGGTGCTCATGGGTTCGGAAGTGCCGTTCCCGTTCAAAACTCGCCCCTCCACCCTCGTGCTGCCCGGCATGCCCGACGGCGTCATCGCCTGCATGCCGCTCTTGGAAGACTGGGACATTGCGAGCCGGCTCGCGAGTCAACAGGGTTATCCCGGTTGCTATGACGGTTACGTCACCGATCTTGCCCGCCACTGGCTCAAAGCCCTGAACAGCCAATCGTTGGCAGAAGTGGAAATCTTTGCCTGCGGTCCCACGCCCATGCTCAAAGCCGCCGCCCATCTCGCCCAGGAGTTTGGCCTGCCGAGCCAGGTGTCGCTGGAGGAATTCATGGCCTGCGCCGTAGGCGGGTGCGCCGGCTGCAGCGTGGAAGTGCGAACGCCCGACGGCCCGGCCATGAAGCGTGTGTGTGTGGATGGCCCGGTGTTTGACGGCGCCAGCGTGTTTCCGCGACGCCGAATCATTGCTTCGTAACAAACACACAGAGCGTCTTCGGCACCCTGCTTGTCTCAGTCTTCGCAATTACTCAATGACTGACAGCATCCGGCCCGATGTATTTGTTGAAAAATGCGAGCATTCGCGTGTACAACTCGAAATTGTGTTCCGGCTTGGTGAACCCGTGACCTTCATTGGGTTCGTACATCGCCTCGTAGTGTTTACCGGCCTTGTCGAGCGCTGACATCATTTCTTCAGCGTTCTCCGGTACCACGGTCTTATCAGCACCGCCGTAAATGATAAATAGCGGATCACTGATCTTATCCGCCTGATATACCGGAGATTCGGACTTGAGCACAGCACTATCCGTCCCCAACACCATATCCACAAAGCGCTGGCCGGATGCGTAAAGGCCGAAACTGGCGCGGCCCGCCAGCGTCAGGTCATACAATCCCACATAACCCACCGTACACTTATATAAATCGGGATAGAGAATGGAGTTTTCCAACGCCGCGTATCCACCGTAGCTCGCTCCGTAGATGCACACCCTTTTCGGGTTCGCGATGCCTTGCGCGATTGCCCAATGCACTGCATCGGCGAGATCGCTCTGCATCGAGGTGCCCCAGTTGCGATACCCCATGTCCTGGAACTTCATGCCGTAGCCGCCGGAACCGCGATAATTCACCTGCAACCAGGCGTAACCGCGGCTCGCAAAAAACTGTGCTTCCGGGTCCCAGCCCCACACATCGCGTATCCCGTGCGGTCCGCCGTGTGGATTGATGATAAGCGGCAGGTTCTTGCCATTGCTGCCGGGTGGGAGGGTTAAATAGCCGCGTAACGTGACACCGTCGCGCGCCTTGAATGTGATGGGTGGCATGTCGGCCATTTGTTTTGGATCGATTCCGGGCAAGACATTGAACAGCAGCGACACTTGGCTTTTGTTGGCATTGAACAGGTAGTAACTGCCGGGATTGCCATCGCTGTGTACGTAGATCACCATTTCCGAGCCATCGCGTGTGTTGCTGGTGATATTTACTACCTGGTTTGGAAAAGCGGCGTACAGCGAAGCCAGATCCTGGGCCTTGGGTGAATCGCTCTCGAGGATGTGCAGCGCAGGCAAGCCCGGCATGGAGGTAACCGCAATGACACGCCGGATCCGTTGCCAATCGAACGACCAGATCACATGATCTATGTCATTATCTGGGTCGCCATACATAAAGTGTGGTCTTGAGAGTGTCGGGATCGAGTGTGTACAGCCCTAACGTCGATGTTGGCGTACGGCCCAACCAATACACCGTCTGATCATCCGCCGCAAAACCCAGGGCTCAAGCGGGGTCATCGCCGGGTCGTCATCACCGTAAAGTGCACTCAAATCCTTCCATTTGAGATCGGAACCGAACGCGCGGTAGAAGAGTTTGGTCGTGCCGGTAAGCGTATTGGAACCTATAGCGAGTCTCACCTCTCCGGCATTGTCCGTTAGCAAAGTGCCGTTGGCAGCAGGCGACTGGGCAACATTGCGTAGATTGCCTTGATAAATATCCAGTGAATAGGCTTGGTCAGGCTGATTGCGGAATCCGGTATCAGAAACTGCCTGAACTATGACTTGTTTCGCAGCATCCGGTGGAATGTAGAGCATGCGCACAAAAAACAGCAATTGTGAATGTGCCCCTATATGTATATGCGTAAAGTTCTCGGAGTTACCCGGGATGATACCCATCAACTGCTCCATCTGGGTGCCATCCACGTTGATGCCGAGAAGCTTGCCGTCGCCCAGAGGGCTGTCCAGACTGCCGGTCTGAATGGCTGTAGCGATCAGCAGTCGCTTGTCGTTCGCCCACCAATACTGGTTGATATCCTGATCACCAATAGTCTTGAAACTGGCAGTAACTTTGCGGCTCTGAAGATTGAGAACGACCAATCCTTTGCGGTTCTCGCCAGTCTGGCTGTCCGCCACCACCATGGCGAGATACTTCCCGTCCGGAGATATCTGCACATCAGAAATCTGCGGGTAGGAAAAGAACGCCTGGACGGGTGGTGGCGAAGCGGCTTGCACTGCACACACAGACGTAGCCAAAAGCAGGGCCGCAATCACGGAAAACAGGCGTAACAGCATGATCAACCCCCCAAGTTTATATCCGGCTCCGGCTGACAAAACACCCAAGCGTGCTGCACGCTCAGCCGAAATTGATCTTGGCCTCCAGATTGGCGCGTGAATCTGCATAGCGCAGGGCTTCTTCCAGAGTGATTCTGCCATCCCTGTAGAGGCGGTGCAGCGCCTCGTCGAAGGATTGCATTCCAGGCTCGGAGCTTTCTTCCATGGCTTCCCGGATGCGGTCAATCTGCCCCTTGAGGATCAGGTCGGCGATATGCGGCGTGTTCATCATGATTTCCACCGCCGCCAGACGCCGCCCGTTTTTGCCCATCACCAGCCGCTGTGACACGATTGCGCGCAGGTTGATGGACAGGTCCAAAAGCAGTTGCTTGTGCAGCTGCTCCGGGAACATGTTGATGATGCGGTCCATGGTCTGGTGTGCGTTGTTAGCATGCAGGGTGGAAACGGCGAGCTGCCCGGTACCGGATAACTGAATGGAGGCTTCCATGGTTTCGCGGTCGCGGCACTCGCCGATTACGACAATATCCGGCGCCTCGCGCAGACATTGCTTGAGGGCGTTGGCATAGGACAGTGTGTCCAGGCCGATTTCGCGCTGGTTGATGATGGACTGGATGTTGGGATGGCTGTACTCGATGGGGTCTTCGATGGTGATGATGTGCGAAGCTTCATTCTCATTGCGGTGCCGCATCATCGCTGCGATGGTAGTGGACTTGCCCGAACCCGTGGCGCCCACCACCAGAATCAGGCCGCGCTTGTGCATGATGAGCTCCTCGAGCACACCGGGCAGCCCGAGATCTGAAAGTTGCGGCACTTCCGAGGGGATGTAACGCAGCACCATGGCCACCTGACCGCGTTGCATGAACACGTTGACGCGGAAACGGCCCACGCTCTCCTCGGCGATGGCGAAATCCGATTCGTGCTTGACCTCGAAGGAACGCGCCTGTTTTTCGTTCATGATGCCGTAAGCGGCCTCCCTGACCATCTCCGATGTCAGCAAAGTCTTGCCCACGGGCATCTGCCGGCCTTCGATCTTGATCTTGACAGGGGCGTCGCTGGTGAAGAAAAGGTCCGAGGCCTTTTTTTCCACCATGAGTTTAAGATACTTGTTTATATCCATCAGACGTTCTTAATCAGGTTGATTCCGGCCGGAACAGCCACGGATCAGAATTTCTGACCTTTGCCGCTGTCTATGATGCGCAGCTCTTCGATGCCCTCATCCACCGCGCGCTTGTCGCGCTTGCTTTCCAGCTTGATGCGCAGACGCAGCTCGTTCTGCGAATCTGCATTGCGGATGGTATCCTCGTAGCTGATAAGCCCTTTCTCGAAAAGATCGAACAGCGACTGGTCAAAAGTTTGCATGCCAAGCTGAGTGGATTTCGCCATGATTTCCTTGATGGTGGCCACTTCGCCCTTGAAGATCAGGTCGGAAATCAGTGGCGAGTTGAGCATGATCTCCACCGCCGGTATACGGCCTTTGCCGCCCTGGCGCCGGATCAGGCGCTGCGAAATCAGCGCACGGATGTTGAGCGACAGATCCATGAGCAGTTGCTGACGGCGTTCCGGGGGGAAAAAGTTGATGATGCGGTCCAGTGCCTGGTTGGTGCTGTTGGCATGCAACGTGGACAGCACCAGATGGCCGGTTTCGGCAAACGCCACGGCGTAATCCATGGTATCGCGATCACGAATCTCGCCAATAAAGATCACATCCGGCGCCTGGCGCAGAGTGTTCTTGAGAGCGACATCCCAGGAATCCGTATCCACGCCCACTTCGCGTTGAGTGATGACGCAATTAATGTGCGGATGCACGAACTCGATGGGATCCTCGATGGTGACGATATGATCCTTGGAATTCTTGTTGCGGTGACCCATCATGGAAGCGATGGACGTGGATTTTCCCGAGCCGGTGGCGCCCACGAAAATCACGATGCCGCGCTTGGCCATCACCACGTCTTTCAGGATGGGCGGCAGCCCCAGTTTGTCGAAATCCGGGATTTCGGTATTGAGCGTGCGCAGCACCGCGCCCATACGGCCCTGCTGAACAAAGGCACTGACGCGAAAACGCCCGATGCCCGGCGGGCTGATGGCGAACTGGCATTCCTTGGTGGAATCAAATTCCTTGGTTTGCCGGTCGTTCATGATGGCGCGCACCAGCAACCCCGCCGTTTCGGCAGTCAAGGGCTTGTCGGTGGCGGCCGAAATCTCCCCGTCCACCTTGATGGCAGGCGGAAATCCCGCGGTAATGAACAGGTCCGACCCCTTGCGCGAGACCATGGCCCGCAGCAGGTCCTGGATGAACTTGATTGCCTGATCTTTTTCCATTGCCCGCTCCGTGCAGCCTTATTCAAATAAAAGCATCTTTGTTGACCGCATACACACGAGCCTCATCCTTGGTAATCATGCCCTTGCGCACGACATCAGTGAGGTTTTGATCGAGCGTGATCATGCCGGCGGCTTGACCGGTCTGGATGGCGGAATACATTTGCGCGATCTTGTTCTCGCGAATCAGATTACGGATGGCGGGTGTGCCGAGCATGATCTCGTGCACCGCCATGCGGCCACCGCCGATCTTCTTGCATAGCGACTGGGCAATGACCGCGCGCAACGATTCCGAGAGCATGGCGCGCACCATATCTTTCTCCGCCGCCGGGAACACATCCACCACGCGATCAATGGTCTTGGCCGCGGAACTGGTATGCAAAGTGCCGAAGACCAGATGGCCGGTTTCCGCGCCGGTGAGCGCCAGGCGGATAGTCTCCAGATCGCGCATCTCGCCCACCAGGATAGTGTCAGGATCCTCGCGCAGGGCCGAGCGCAATGCCTCGTTAAATCCGAGGGTGTCGCGGTGCACCTCGCGCTGGTTGACCAGGCATTTCTTGCTCTCGTGTACGAACTCAATGGGATCCTCGATAGTAAGGATGTGACCGAACTCATTTTCATTGATGTGATTGATTATCGCCGCCAGGGTGGTGGACTTGCCGGAGCCGGTGGGACCTGTACACAGCACCAGACCGCGGGGTGTGTTGGCGATATCCACGAAGATCTTGGGCGCGTTCAAATCCTCAAGAGTCAATATTTTTTCGGGAATGGTGCGAAATACGGCCGCCGCACCGCGATTCTGGTTGAAGGCGTTGACACGAAACCGCGCCAGAGTAGGAATCTCGAACGAGAAGTCGCATTCGAGGAATTCCTCATAGTCTTTGCGCTGTTTGTCGTTCATGATGTCGTAGACCATGTCGTACACGTCCTTGTGCTCCATGGCCGGCATGTTCACGCGGCGCATGTCGCCGTCCACGCGGATCATGGGGGGTACCCCCGCTGATATGTGCAGGTCGGAGGCCTTGTTCTTGACGCTGAAGGCCAGCAGTTGGGAAATATCAAAAGCCATAGCACTCCCCTGAACGTGTAATCCGTATCCGCCCCCGGGCGGCTGTGACGGCCGTGGTGAGCTAAAGTAGTATAACGAAGCTCCGCGGGAGCCATACGCGCATGCCCGCCCGCCGTCCACGATACCCATACCAGCATGACCGGCGCAACCCTGGAAGCCATCGGCACAAACCTCAAGACCGTGCATACGCGTATGGCGGCGGCAGCGGCACAGGCGGGCCGCGACCCTGCCGCCGTCCGGCTGATCGCCGTGAGCAAAAACTGGCCAACCACGGCCATTAAAGCGGCGTATCAGGCGGGCCAGCTTGAATTCGGCGAGAATTATCTGCAGGAAGCGCTGCCCAAACTGGAAACCCTCAGCCGGCATCGCGAACTCGTATGGCATTTCATTGGTGCCCTGCAAAGCAACAAGACCCGGCCAGTGGCGGAACATTTCTGCTGGGTACATACCGTGGACCGGGAACGGACCGCTGAACGGCTCAATGCACAACGGCCCGCCGCTCTCCCACCACTCAATATCTGCATCGAAGTACGCGTATCGGATGAAGCCCGCAAAAGCGGCATCCTGCCCGGACAGATTTCGAAACTGGCTGAATGCATCGCTGGTCTGCCGCGCCTGCGCCTGCGTGGCCTCATGATTATTCCCGCGCCGTCAGACGATCCCGAGGCGCAGCGCGTTCCTTTTCGCCGCCTGCGGGAACTTTTCGACAGGCTCAATAAAAGCGGTCATGAACTGGATACCCTGTCCATGGGCATGTCGGCGGATTTCGAGGCAGCCATCCTGGAAGGCGCTACCCTGATACGGCTGGGTACGGCGATTTTTGGCGCGCGCCGCGCAAAACATTCCTGAAACAGCCCAGGGCCAAGTATCCTAGCCGCCTACGGTCATGCTGCGCTAACAGCTGACTTCCCTCGGGGGGCTCCTGCTGCAGCCGTCAAGGTGCCGGAGGAAGCAGAGATGCGCAAGATCTTCCTGAAGGCGTTCACCCTCGCCTGCGACCGCGGCACAGAACTGTCACGTAAATTCGGCCAGGATGCACTATGATCAGCCGCAGTTTCATTGCCTTCGTCTTCCTCATCAATACGCTGCTGGGCTTGTACACCGCCGCGGTAATGCTGCGCTTCCTGTTGCAATGGGTGCGCGCGGATTTCTATAACCCCATCTGCCAAGCCATCGTGAAGCTCACCAATCCCCTGCTGCTGCCTCTACGGCGCATTGTTCCAGGCTGGCGCGGTCTGGATTTCGCCGCAGTAGTGCTGGTAATAATCATCCAAGTCATCAATGTGGTCCTGGTGCTGGTTTTGGTGCGCTATCCCCTGGTGCCGCCGGATCTGGCCTGGTGGACTTTTCTCAAAATTATCTTCGTGCTGGTGAATCTGTACTTTGTCACCATCCTGGTGGAAGCCGTTCTAAGCTGGACCAATCAGGGCCATCACAACCCTATCGCGAGCCTGTTGTGGAGCGTCAACGCGCCCCTTCTCCAACCAGCTCGCAAGCTGATTCCGCCCCTGGGCGGACTCGATTTCTCGCCGCTGGTAGTCCTGATCCTGTTGCAGGTCATCAATATCCTGCTGCCGTTGCAATGGCCGCTGCGCTGATAACGCTCAGGCAAGGGCCGGCCGACTCGTGCAAAACCGCTTGTTTTTAGCGGAAAACCCTCACATTTTCCCCCGGCGTATGCTAGATTTCGCGGCGTGTTCTGCATTGCCATCCACAGGAGACCTAAATGGCTGCAAAGAAAAAAGCTGCTTCCAAGGCCAAGGCGAAGGTAAAAACCGTCGCCAAGGCCACCAAGGCCCCGGTTATCTCGGCGGACAAGCCGTTGACCAAATCGGAAACTTACTCGTATCTGGCCTATAACACCGGCCTGAGCCGCAAGCAGGTGGCGGGGGTGTTCGAGGGGCTGGCCGGGCTCATCGGCAAGAGCCTCGGCAAAAAGGGCCCGGGCGTGTACGTGGTGCCGGGTCTGATGAAGGTGCGCGTGGTGCGCAAGCCTGCCACCAAGGCACGCGAAGGCATCAACCCGTTCACGGGCCAACCCACCATCTTCAAGGCCAAACCCGCTCGCAACGTCGTGAAGATTCAGGCCCTCAAGGCCATGAAGGACATGGTGAAATAAGCCATTCCGGCACGGAGCCGCGGCAACGCGGCTCCGGCCCTGTCCTCGGAAGATTGCGCTGTTTATCCGGCGTTCAGCCGGGAGCGTGGTTTATTTAGCCGCCAAGGCTCTCTGCTTCGCCAGCATCAGCTCGGCAAGCGGCACATATAACAACTCCGCCAGCTTGTGCATCAGGGCATCTTCGTACTTGTCCAGACTACCGTCCTCGTAAGCTACCCGCCACAGCATCTCCAGCAGACTCAGCTTTCTCGGTTCATCCAGATGCTGGTTGAGCAGATGGGTAAAACGATATAGCGACACGCTTTGATCCGATTCGGTGCGACCGGCGGCAATCAGCGCCTGGGCTTCCTGCTCGGTCAGTGAAAACCGCTGCGCCAGCATTTTTTTGGCGCGCTCCAGTTCCTCAGGTTTTTCTTCCATGTCCGCGCGCGCCATTTCCACACACAGCGCCGCCACCGCCAGCCGCAGTGCCTGCTGCGGATCGGTGTCGGCGCGTGCGCGCTTTTCAGAGAGGTTCTTTTCGATGAATTCAACGAATGAGGCAAACATCATGATTCTCGTTACCCTTGAATATTGCGGGTGAAATCATCCCTTTGAGTGTGTGAAACGCCAGAACGTTCCGCCGTTTTATCGGTGGAGCCGTCATGAATCAAAAACTGAAAGCCAGTTTCACACCGTAGGTATTGTTCCCGGCGGTGCGATTTCCTTCCACGCTCAGGTTGGCTACCAGCAAGTTTAGACGAAACCCCACGAATGCCTCGCCGGCGGTAAAACTCACATCGCGCAATCCGGTGGACGCATCGGGATTGCTGTTTGCCCATACCTGGCCGACGCCAGCATAGGGCGTGAAGGGACCAATCCCCTTGGACAAGGTGAGATCCAGGCTGCGGCTGTTGAAGGAAAGCTGATTCACGCCGGACAGCCAGTTGTATGTGGCACGGATGCCGAGTGCCGGTTCCAATGCACCGCCGTCCAGAATGGCATAGCGAAGCTCGGCGCCATAGGCTTGAAGACTGGTGTTGGGCGAATAGCCGTAATAACCGCCTATGTCGAAGCCGAAGGGCAGCCCTTTGCTGACGCTAAGCCGCGCCAGGGAAACGTTACTCACGTCGCCGCCGTTGCCGGCGGTATCCCAGGCCGATTGATGCGCAAGGTTGGTGACGCTGTAGGCAAATCCGAAATCAAATCCTGCAATGCCCTCGGAGGTGGCGGCTTCCAGCTCCTTGTAGGTGGTGACCGCGCTCAGGTCATGGGACAGATCGCTGAATTGTCCCTGGTTAAGGGCCGGCAGATCGTTGATGTTGTCGCTCGCGAATACGCTATAAGCAGGTAGCAGCAATAGAGCGGCCAGCATAAGACGGCGCATGATGAGTCTCCCTGATTTCCGGTTTGCTCATTGCCAAAATGGCTTGGGAAAGCTTATTAGACCTCAAACGGTTCCCGGCTGTCCGGAAAAATACGTCACCACAGTCTGGCGCAGTTCATTCAAGCGTCCGTGGAAAAAATGGCCGGCGCCTTTGAGCACGGCCACTGTCGGTTTCACGGGAAGGGCCGCCACCCAATCAAATACCGCCCGAGGTGACAGCACCTCATCGGCATCGCCCTGGATCAGCAACCAGGGATACGCAGGTAGCACGATGGGCGCGGCATCGAAACGCTGCACCGCCGGCGCCACCGTCACCAGCCGCGTCACCGGCCGTTCGCTCTGGGCGCGCAGCGCCACGTATGCGCCGAAGGAAAACCCGCCGAGCCACAGCGGCAGAGTGGGATGTTGCGCGCTCAACCAGTCAAGTGCCACCAGCGCATCGGCAGTTTCGCCCACGCCGTTGTCAAAGCTGCCAGTGCTCTTGCCAACGCCGCGGAAATTGAAGCGCAGGCTGACCGCGCCCAGATCGTTGAAGGCACGCGCCAGAATATACGTGACCTTGTTGGTCATGGCGCCCTGTTGCAGCGGATGAGGGTGACACACCACGGCGATGGCGCGCGGTGCCATTGCTGGTACATTCAGCAAACCTTCAAGCACGCCGGCGTTGCCGGCAAAACTTACAGTCTCGCCGATACTCATGCCGGCACCAGGGACGGCGCATTTTCCTTGCGCGATAGACCGAAACTGATAACCGTATCCCCCGCCACAGGCGCAAACGGAGCACTTTGAGCGTGCAGCAACAAGCCACCGCCATTTTTGATCGCCATCAGCTGCAAGGTTCCCTCCGGGCAGTCGGCGAGATATTTCTCGTAAGTGTAAGTCTCGGTGATATGGGTTTTCTGAAATATCCAGCCCTGATTTAACCGCCGCCATAGCTCCTCATAGAGGGCTTCTTCGCTGAACGCGATGCGGCCACGCATGCCGCGGGTGACGCCTTTGGGATCATCCGCCTCAGCGGCAAACATGGGCAATTGAAACGCCACACCACGCCCCATGACCGGCGCGAACGCAGTGCACACCAGCGCGTTGTACGCATCGTTATCGGTCGCGGCCAATAGGATGCCAACGTCGTACAATTCCAGCGAAGCTTCTGCGGACTCGGAAAGGATTTCACCGTAATACACCGGGATACCGGCGAGGCGCGGTCCGCTCAAACGATGCCAGGAATTGTCCACTACCAGGGCGTTGGCGCTTGATTCAATAAGAATCCGCGCAAACTCCGTGGTCCAGGGCGACGCACCCACGATGAGCAAGCGGTTGCTGACGGCCGCGGCCAGTCCGAAAGTGCGTGCGACTCGCTCGAGCGTGAGGCCATGCACCAGCACGGTGGCGAACACCAACACGAACATGAGCGGCACCAGCAAATCTGCGTCCGCGTACCCCGCGGCTTGTAAACGTGGTGCGAGTACGCCGACCGTGGCCGCCGCCACCACGCCGCGCGGAGCAATCCAGGCCAGCAGCAAGCGCTCACGGTTGTGCATGCCCGCGCCAATTGTCGCTATCCATACCGCAATGGGACGCGCTGCCAGCATGATGACCACAATCAGCAGCGCCCCATCCCAACGCAAATGACCGAGGATGCGCGGATTCAGATTGGCGGTAAGCAGGATGAATATGGTGGAGACCAGCAGGATGGTGATGTATTCCTTGAAACGGCGCATCTCCTCGATGCCGGGCAGGTGCATGTTGCCCATCACGATGCCCATGACTGTGGCCGCCAGCAGGCCGGATTCATCCTGCATTGCGTTCGCGGCCACAAACACGCCGATCACCAGTGCGAGCGTGATGGGCAGCTTCAGATATTCTGGCACCACGTGACGGCGGAATGCTCTTCCGAGGAGATACGCCACACCGCCGCCGCAGATTCCGCCCACGGCAATAGCCGTGCCCAAATCCCAAGCCACCTTTGAAGAGAAACCCCCACCGCTTGAATAGATGAAATACTCGAACACCAGCACCGCCAGCAGCGCGCCGATGGGGTCGTTGATGATGGCTTCCCACTTGAGATAGGACGCGATACGGCGCGTGAGCTTCGTCTGGCGCAGCAGCGGCAGGATCACCGTCGGCCCGGTGACGACGATGATCGCGCCGAATACCATTGCCACAGGCCAGGACAGGCCGCCGATATAGTGCGTGGCGAGACTGTAGAGCCCGAAACTGATAGGCACGCCGAGATACACGAGCCGCCGCACACCGGCAGCGGCGTGCTGCAACTCATGGAAACGCAAATTCAATCCGCCGTCAAAGAGCACGACCGCAACCGAGAGGCTGATGATGGTTTCAAGCGCGTGACCGAACTGCAGCGAGGGCTGCAATATATGCAGCCCGGGTCCCGCCACCAGGCCGGTGACGGTCAGGAGAATGATGGCCGGCAGCTTCACGCGCCACGCGAGCCATTGCGCGGCAATGCCCAGCACCAGAATCAGGGCTATCGCGCCGGCAAGATCAAGATGCATAGACAATCATCACGCTTGGCTGTTTTTGTCCGTCCTGTCCCGTTTGAGTATCATACTGGGTTTCCCCCGGCCGCAAGCTTCAAAATGAGGCGCTGGCACAACAGGGTAATCGCCATGAACAAGACCATCGAACTCGAAAACCGTTACGCCGCACACAACTATCATCCGCTGCCGGTGGTGCTCACCCGTGGCGCAGGTGTGTACGTTTGGGACGACGTTGGCAACAAATACCTCGACATGATGAGCGCCTATTCCGCCGTGAGCCACGGTCATGCGCACCCGCGTCTCGTGAAAGCGCTCAAGGATCAGGCTGACAAGCTTGCTATCTGCTCGCGTGCGTTCCACACCGACAAGCTCGGCCCGTTCCTGAAGCGCGTATGCGAACTCACCGGCATGGACATGGCGTTGCCCATGAATACCGGCGCCGAGGGCGTGGAAACCGCCCTCAAGGCGGCACGCAAATGGGGTTACAAGGTCAAAGGCATCCCGGCGGACAAAGCCGAGATCATCGCCTGCGAAGGCAACTTCCACGGCCGCACCATTGCAATCGTCGGCATGTCGAGCGAAGCACAATACAAAGATGGCTTCGGTCCCTTCCCGGCCGGCATGAAACTCATTCCCTACGGCGATGCGGCTGCGTTTGAGAAGGCCATCACACCCAACACTGCGGCATTTCTGGTCGAACCGATACAAGGTGAAGCGGGCATCATCGTCCCGCCCGCCGGTTACTTGGCGAAATGCGCGGAGATCTGCAAAAAGTACAACGTGCTTTTGATCTGCGACGAAATCCAGACGGGCCTCGGCCGCACCGGCAAACTGCTCGCCTGCCAACACGAGAACGTGAAGCCCGATGGCCTGATTTTAGGCAAGGCACTGGGCGGCGGATTGCTGCCCGTGTCCATGTTCCTGGCACGCCGCGAAGTTATGGACGTATTTCATCCGGGTGATCACGGCAGCACCTTCGGCGGCAACGCGCTCGCTGCTGCAGTGGGCCTCGAAGCTCTCAACGTGCTCATGGAAGAAAAACTGACGGAGCGTTCCGCCGAAATGGGTACCTACCTATTGGGAAAGCTCCACGCCCTCAGGAGTCCGCTCATCAAGGACCTGCGCGGCAAGGGCTTGTTCATCGGTATCGAATTCGACCCGCGCAAGGTGCGCGCCCGCGAAGTCTGCGAGTGTCTGATGGCCCACGGCATCCTGAGCAAGGAAACCCATGAAACCGTAGTGCGGCTCGCGCCGCCGCTGGTTATCACCCGCGAGCAGATTGATTGGGCGGTGGGACGCATTGCGCTGGTACTCAGGGAAATGGGCAAGGTTCGTGCGACAGCCTGAAGATACTGTTACCCAATGACAAAAGGCTGGCATTGCCGGCCTTTTTATTGATATTTTCGAACCTTCACGCTGGCATGGCGCGATCTTCGGACAGGTAAATCAATCCGCGGACGTGGCGGTAGATGTACCAGATCCACACAATCAGAAAACCGATGCCGCCGATGACGAAGCCCACCAACAGGAAATAACTGGCGGCGATGAGGATCCACCACAGAATCGCCCACCAAAATGTATGGATCATCCAGGAATGGTGACTGTCCATCATGGCGCCGTCATCGCCGCGCTTCACGTAGTTGATGATGAGTGCCACGATGCTAAGAATACCGGTGATAGCACCCAGAAGATGCAGGATGTAGGCCACGATGGTGACGCCGTGGCCTTGTTTTGATGCGTTCATGTTGTTGTACTCCTGACAAATTTTCAAAATTTCCAATTTGTTCTATCGTTACAAACGGTTGTACGCCCTCTATTGTTATGCTACTTTCATTGCTATGGAAACTAAAAACTTGACCGCTGTAGCGAGCATACAGCCTGCGACTGTTGCCGGTATAAAGAGCGGTCGACGTACTGCGCTCTTGAATATTCTCATACCAGGAGCAGGCTATTTTTATTGTAAACGCTATTTCCTTGGAGTCCTTGCATTCGGAATTGCATGTTCAATCATTATACGTTGGGATATATATGGAATATTTAGTTTATTAGTTTTCTATTTGGTGGTATTTATAGACGGTTTTTTATGCGCCAGACGATACAACAAGAAACTGACAGCAAACACTACATCCTCGAATAATACGCCTCCTAGCACAGGGTCAAAATAACTTGAATGGATCGCTGCTAATTGCTCCATCAATGTATTCCGTAGGTATTACGAAAATATAAATACCGTTGATCATCCCTTGTCATTTCTAATTTAATCTATTTTTTAGTGTGGCCTGTCCAAATCCTAAGTTGAGGATCTAAATACACCCTTCAACTTCACCACTATGTGGCTACGCTCAGGGTCAACACTCTTTCAAGCTGCATGGGATTGAGTGCCTGGGAATTTAAGGCGCACGCGACGGTTCTGTTTACCTTTCTTTTCGATCTTGGAAATGCTCACCTCGCCGATCTCGCCGATGTGCGCGACGTGCGTTCCGCCGCAGGGTTGCAGGTCAATGCCTTCCACGTTCACTAGCCGGATGCGGCCGACACCGCGCGGCGGCTGCACCGACAGGGTCTTCACCAGTTCCGGATGGGCGTCCAGTTCCGCGTCGGTGATCCAGCGGAAGGACACAGTTGCATCGCGCTGGATGAGCGCCTTGAGTTTCTCATTCAACTCATCCCTGTCCGGAGTTTCCGCCAGATCGAAATCGAGACGCCCGTAACCGTCACCCACCTGGCCGCCGGTGACCGGCGCAATGATGATGGCGCTCAGCAGATGCAAACAGGTATGCATGCGCATCAAGCGGTAACGCCGCGCCCAGTCAATCTCCGCCGTGACGCGCATGCCCGGTTTCAGCCAGTCAACGCTTTCCGCCGGGATATGCATAATTTCACCCGGCTGCGCGCCTTTGCGGGTATCGCCGATGCGCAATTCGCGGCCATCGGTGAGACGTAGTACGCCGGTGTCGCCCGGCTGGCCGCCGCCTTCGGGGTAGAACACGGTGCGGTTTAATCGGATACCAAGTTCATCCGCGGCGATGACTTCCGCTTCACAATGGCGAACATAGGCATCGGCGCGAAACACTTCTTCGGTCATTTGGCTTTTTGATCCCCGTCCGGCTCGAATTTGAGCGCGGCGGAATTGATGCAATACCTCAAGCCGGCGGGTGGTGGCCCATCATTGAACACGTGGCCGAGGTGCGCGTCGCATTTCGCACAAACCACCTCCACTCGCTGCATGCCGTGACTCGAATCCGTGTGTTCCTCCAGATTCGTCTCGCCGATTGGCGCGGTGAAACTGGGCCAGCCGCAGTGGGATTCGAACTTGGCATCCGAAGCGAATACCGGATTGCCGCAACACACGCAGCGGTACACGCCCGTCGCGTGATTATGTAGGTATTCGCCGGTGCCAGACCGTTCCGTGGCTTTCTGGCGGGTCACCGCGTATTGCTCGGGTGTGAGTTGTGCGCGCCAGACTTCGTCGGGTTTGTGAAGTTTGTCCATGCGGCTCACCATAACAGGACTTTGGGTTTATTTTCGGCGGGGGAATAATCAATACCCAGCACCTGACCCGCGCCAGCGAACATCAGTGCAAATTGAATTATGATGAACAAATTATCATGTAGTGGATATTCAATAACAGCCTGCCGGGATTGAAAAATAGCGGGTGATGAAACCGGAGCAACTGATCCTGGCCGCTCTGAACCGGATGGCGGAGCGCGCAGATGGGCGGCAATTTAATAGGCATTCTGGTAGCCTACGGC
>JBAWFA010000002.1:0-26788 GCA_049591455.1 Gammaproteobacteria bacterium | reverse complement strand
ACGTGCGGCTTCTTGCGCTCAAATTTTGCCTTGGACACAGCTCTCTCCTCAATTCAGCCTTAACTCATTTACTTCACGTCAGCAGCCGCATCTCCCCCCCACAGACAGATAAAGGTGAGGGGGAGGCAGATAAATATCCATCTGGGTCCTACACACCTCATGCCTTACCCTTCACTCTCTTGGAGCCCATGACCGGAATCGAACCGGTGACCTCGTCCTTACCAAGGACGTGCTCTACCGACTGAGCTACATGGGCGCGATAACTTGACCACCCGTGCACCCGTTCGATGCTGGAGCGGGTGATGGGAATCGAACCCACATCATCAGCTTGGAAGGCTGAGGTTCTACCATTGAACTACACCCGCTGCGTCCACTGGGTACCCGAACCTGCCAACCGGGGCTTAACGAAACTCAACTTTCTGGTGGAGGGGGAAGGATTCGAACCTTCGTAGGCGTAAAGCCAGCAGATTTACAGTCTGCCCTCGTTGGCCGCTTGAGTACCCCTCCACAGACGAAGCCGCGAATTGTCTGATAAATCACGAATTTGTGTCAACCGACAGCCCAGTTTAAACCGCTGTCCCGCCTGCACCCTCGCCCCATCCTCCCTCCTGGGCCTGCTCCATTCACAAACCGCGCAATTTCCGTGCCGTGGCCCGGGGGCGGAGATCCGGGTTCAGGCTCTTTCTGGCGCCTCGGCCAGACTGCTCCTAATCATCTCTCGGAAAAACCTGCGAAAAGACCGAGGGCGCCGAAGCGCCCTCGGGGTTCATGAGTCCGGCGGCTGGAACAGGGTGCTCCGTCGCCGCTAGGCGGCTGACAATTCAGATACCCAGGTTCTGTTTCCAGTAAGCCTGGATGGCATGCACCGTGGTTGGAGGCAGTGGGCCAAACGCAATGGACTCCGCCATGCTTTGGCCATGCTCAAATCCCCAGAGAAAAAACTTGATCACGGGCTGATTGACGGTTTTGGGGACATTGGTACGAAGAATTTGCCAAGTGCAGCCCGAGATAGGCCAGGTATCCGGGCCGGGCTGATCGGTGAGGATCACGTAGAAATCCTTCGCTTTGGTAAAGTCCACATGCGAAGCCGCCGCCTGGAATCCCTTGAGGCTGGGGCTGACCAGCTTGCCATCACGGTTGTACATGCGCGCATACGTCATATGGTTTTCAAGAATATAGGCATATTCCACATACCCGATGGAACCGCGGATGCGCTGCACGTAGGCTGACACTCCTTCATTGCCCTTGCCACCCACTCCCACGGGCCAGGTGATGGACGTGTTGGCCCCCACCTTCTTAGCCCATTCCGGGCTGATTTTGGAAAGGTAGTTGGCAAACGTGAAGGTCGTACCCGAGCCGTCGGCTCGATGCACCACCGTGATCGCCATGTCAGGCAGGCTCAGACCCTTGTTGAGGGCCTGGATGGCCGGATCATTCCATTGCGTGATCTTGCCAAGATAGATATCCGCTATGACCGGACCGCTCAGAATCAGCTCGCCGGGTTTAACGCCCGGAAGATTCACAATCATATCTTCGCCGGCAATAGCTGTGGGAAACTGGATCAGATGATTCTGGGCGAGATCTGCCGGATTCAGTGGCATATCACTGGCGCCAAAGGCCACCGTGCCCGCCTTGATCTGGGCAATGCCGCCACCCGAACCGATGGACTGGTAATTGACTTCGATTCCGGTTTGCTGGTTGTAGACGGTTGCCCACTTGGCCACCAAGGGGTACACCCAGGTGCTGCCGGCTCCGGTGATGGACGTGCTATCGGCAAACGCGCCCTGGCCTATCAAGGCAGCTCCAACAACCATTACCAAGGCTGCTTTCTTGATCAGATTACTCCACATGTACTGTTACTCCTGAGCTGAGGGATGACTTCAATATCCAAGAATGTCTCGTACGCCAAGCCGCAACTTTAAAAGCACTGTTTGACAAAACGATGACAGTTTGCCGTCAGTTCCATGACAGTTTATACCCGCCTCAACGTCGCGCCGGCTAAATCTGATGCGATATCACCGTTTCTTCATGAATACATCACGCCTCAGTAACGCGCGTTCCGCATACTTGCAGCGTAAACCAATCACACAAGGAGCATCCCATGTCTGACATCATCCGCACGGCCACCCCGGCCGTGCCACAATATATTGATCGTCTTATGGCAACCCGCCGCAATCGCGACCGCAGAGTAAGACAAGCACGGCATGTCGCGCTGCAAGATACCTTGAGCGCGGCACTTATCAGGAAAACTCCAGTGCGCCGGTCAGGGCCATCTCTGTTCTAAAATACGCCACCCGGCTCTGCACCCTTCCCCGTATTCTGCCCCCAGACTCCGGGGGTTTTTTATGCCTGCCAAAAAAAGAAGGCGGACCGAAGTCCGCCTAATTGCTCGTGCAGAGCGCGGATGAACGTCAGCGACTAAAACTTGACCTGTGCCCAAACACCGATTTCCTTGGTGGTCGTATCGGTGACCGCGGATGTCGTAGTAAGCACGGGATTGAGTGACAGATCCTCATGCTTGTAAGCAATGGCCCAGGTGATGTTCTTGTTGGCCGGGAAGGAAACACCGAAGTTATAATATTTATCCTTCTCGGACGGATGCAGGTCCTTACTGGGATCAGCATTATCGTAGCGGGCGAACACGGCAATTCCATCATCCGTCAAATCATAGGATCCAAAGAGCGAATAGCCGCTGGCCGAATCCGTCTGGTTGCTGGTGATAAGGGCCGGGGTGAAATTGCTGGCGTGGAAGTATTCCGCTCCGAGCGTCAGACCCGAAGCCTTCCAGGCGACGAGCGCATCCTGGCGGGTTGCGGTGTTGATAGGAGTGCCCGGCTTTAGCGAACTGGTATCCTGACCGAGTTCGCCGGTGTAGGCGCCTACCGCGATGATCAGGCCGTTCACCGGCATGATGGCCAAGCGGCCTTCAAAATCCACACTCTTGCTTCGTGTGGGGTTCTTGTAACCGCCGCCGTTGACCATCGAAACTGCATAGTTGGCAAAATTGCCGTCGCTTTGCCCGACGAAATGCACACCCCAATCCGCCGAGTTGCCGAAATGCAGGCGGTCAATCAGAGTGTTTTCCACAAAACGGTAGCCGTAAACACTCTCGTCAAACGGAATCCAGGGCATGTCCGCAGAACCCAGGCGGAAGGCGGCGGCATCGCTCAGTTTGGCTTGCACATAAGCTTTTTTCACGAATAACTGGGTTTCGCCGTCCGCCGAAACGTAATTGAAGTCGGTGGTCAGATTGGCCGACCAAACGTCGTCAAAACCATGATCGACAATCAGATAGAAACGTTTGACGTCGGTACCATAGTTATTGGAACTGGCAGATGTGCTGCCGGCCGTGCTCTGAGAAGTCACGTCCGTGTTCAGGTCCGTGAAGTCAGTAAACATGGTACCGCCCACGGTAGTAGTCCCCGGAGGCGTATCGGCATGGGCTTGCAGCGTGAATATCGCGGCCCCCGCCATTAGTACAGAAGCCCAGAAAATCTTGCGCATGTGACTGTTCTCCATATCTAAAGATTAATTTGGTTATATTTCGGACTCAGGCTGTGACAGCTCTGAGGTCGCACAAGATTAGGTAACCGATGTGACGGTTTAGTGACCATTTGATTGAGGTTTTATGACATTGATTTGGAGCGCAATCCCCGCTCCGGCGTCGTTGCTATCCTGCGAGCCGGTCAGCCACGGGCCGTGCCGGCACCATGTGTGCCACGAACTGGGCTGCTACCTGGTGCCAACCTTGGCGTAAAGCCTGCGCACGGCAGTGCTCCGGGTTAAGCGACAGGCAGGCGAGAGCCGCCTGCTGCAAATCCCCGTGGCAGTAGCCGGTGACACCCTGATTCACGACATCCGCCGGTCCCATCACCGGGTAGGCCGCCACCGGCACACCACAGGCCAGGGCCTCAAGCAGCACCAACCCGAACGTGTCGGTCAGGCTGGGAAACACAAACACATCGGCCGTCGCGAGCTGGCGTGCCAGATCCTGACCTAACAGGAAGCCGGTATAACGCGCTTGTGGATAGCGTTTCCTCAACGAGACAAGTTCCGGGCCATCGCCCACCACATATTTGGTGCCGGGCAAATCGAGCGACAAGTAAGCTTCCAGGTTTTTCTCCGCCGCAACCCTTCCCGCATACATCCAGACAGGCCGCGGGTCACTGATCCGGTTTTTGTCGTGCGGACGAAACAGTTCCGTATCTACGCCCTTGCCCCATACCGTCAAGTTGCAAAAACCATGACTGGCGAGATGCCTAACAAGCGTGGATGTCGAAACCAGAACCCGCGCTGCGGGTTGATGGAAGCGCCGCAACCACGCGTAGCTCAGCTTGAGCGGCACCGGCGCACGCGTTCGCAGATATTCCGGAAAGCGCGTGTGATAGCTGGTGGTGAACGATAACCGGCGCTTCAGACAATAATGACGCGCGGCGAGTCCCAAAGGACCTTCCGTAGCAATATGAATGGTCGCCGGCTGCCACTCATCAAGAATTCGAGTTACCCCGCGCTGTGGAAATAATGCCAAACGCACCGTGTTGAACCCGGGGCACTGAATTGTGCTGAATGTATCGGGAGTCAGCAGTTGAATTTCATGACCGAGAGCTGAGAGTTCAGCCGTTAGGTGGCGCAAAGTAACAACGACACCATTCACCTCCGGCAGCCAGGTATCCGTAATGAGAGCAATCTTCATCGCGGATTGAATCAGTCCCGAGCCACGGCATACGCCGCCTGGGATACGCCGTCGCGCCGGGATTGTGTGGGTTGCTGTTTATCGGTCCAGTGCAATAGCTCGAGACTGCCGTCCTGTTTTTCCACCAGGGCAGTGCACGATTCGACCCAGTCGCCGTCGTTGCAGTACAGCACGTTGTTGTACATCGTGATCTCGGCGCGATGGATATGGCCGCAGATCACGCCATCCGCATTGCGCTTCAGGGTTTCCCTGGCGACAGCCTGTTCAAAGTCGCTGATGAACTTCACGGCGTTCTTGACCTTGTGCTTCAAATAGGCGGCCAGTGACCAATAAGAAAAGCCGAGCCTGCGTCGAAACGCATTCAACCAGCGGTTGAGATACAGCAACCAGTCGTAGGCCCGGTTGCCGAGAATTGCCAGAAAACGGCTGCATTGCACCACGCTGTCGAATTCGTCGCCGTGCAATACCAGCAAACGCTTGCCGGCCGCGGTGACATGAATGGCATCCCGGCGGATAGACACGTTGCCGAAATCCATGTCCACGAAGTCGCGCAGCACCTCGTCATGATTGCCAGGGATGTAAATCACCCGGGTGCCGCGCTTGGCCTTCCCCAAGATGGTGCGAATCACGTTGTTATGCGCCTGCGGCCAGAACAGCCGGTTACGCATTTCCCACACATCTATGATGTCCCCGACGAGATAAAGATATTCGGATTCGGTGTTGTGCAGAAAATCGAGGAGGAATTCGGCCCGGCAGCCCCGGAAGCCGAGATGCACGTCTGATATGAAAATGCTTCGATACCGCCAAGGGTTCGAATAATCAATGGTCAAATGGGATTACCGGGTTTCATGGTGAGCGGTATTCTGGATTTGGGAGATGGCAGGACTATTTCACCCTGATGGCAATTTCGTGAAACAGGATCACGGGCTACGCGCTGAAGCTTCGTTTTGCGGGCTGCCGTCCGTTCCCTGAGGCATCGGACAATAACTAAAGTTCTTTGAACCCAGCCGGTGCAGGCCAAAAACAAATCAGCGCTTGGCGTCATTACCCCGTCATATTTCTCTGCTAGTGTCCGTCCAGGCTTTCAGCAAGAGGTATTCACCATGAACACCCTACTAAAACCCAATTCACTGATGCCGCACGTTGACAGAAATCCATTTGATTTCTGTTTCGATGAATTGCTATGCGCCGAACTCCTTACACGGCTGCAAACCTATCTGACGCCGGGCACCAAATGGCTGCGCCTCAGCCGCGTCAGGGATGACCGTGCCTCCGTCCATATGCTGGACGCGGGCCACACCACTCGGGTGCTATGGCTGTATGCAGACAATGTGCGTGACTGGTTCATCGCGAGGTATTCCCACGATGTCCAGCTGATGCAGGAAATTGAACAGGATATTCTTGCCGAATTCGGCGCCCAACTGAGCAGGCGCATGACCGGATAATTCACAATAATGTCATGACCCCGTCACAGATGAGCGCTATGCTGTTGCCACAATACAAAGCCGCTTATCCTCACCCCGCCCTCCCCCCAAATTACCCCGCGCAAAGCGGGGTTCTTTTTATCGGTGGGTTCCTCCACGACTGGGACGGCCTCTTTGCGGCGTGTCTTCCGCAAAAGAAGCAAGATATTCACGCTCGTTCCAAATCAGCCGGCCAGTGAAGGAGTTTGCTGCGGGATCTCTTCATGTTTTCGCTTTGAAGTATGCATGCGCGACAGCGCCCCGCATTTTGGGCAGCGGAAAGCGATCTGCGTCAGTTCCGCCAAATAGACATTTTCGAGAAGGATGGACTTGCACGAGGGGCATTCATAGGAAAATCCGCCCAGCCCGCTGACACCCGGGATTTTCGAAATCTCAAAGATAGTCAAACCGTGCGGATCGGGCTGATTAACATTTTCAAGCGAGAGTATGAGCATGGTGTCTGATTCCTCTTGGTGCGGGGTCGGGTGGGATGTTTCTTGTCAGATGCCTGGAGCATACTCTCGGCAAAACCAAAAACGTCAGGCTTGGTGACTCGTGGAAAACTTTTAATCAAATTGCAACAAAATTGTCATATTTGACTTGCGATAATGAATCCCTGAGGCACTATCCAATGGCAATACGGTCAAGACAATCCCGCACTGGATCGGTCGTGGCCGCTGTTGACCTCGGCTCGAATAGTTTTCACCTGATCGTCGCCGAACTTGAGGGTACCGAGGTGCGGGTGGTGGACCGCCTGCGGGAAATGCTGCGCTTCGGATCCGGCCTTGATTCCCGGGGCCGGATCACCATGGTAGCCTCACGCCGGGCTCTGGCCTGCCTGCGGCGATTCGGCCAGCGGTTGCGGGCATTGAAGGCCGGTCAGGTGCGGGCCGTAGGTACCAACACCTTGAGGCAGGCCCGTAATGCCGGGGAGTTTTTGCGGAAGGCCGAAGCTGCGCTCGGACACCCCATTGAGGTCATATCGGGCGTGGAAGAAGCACGCCTTATCTATCAAGGAGTCAGCAGCGCCTTGCCCGCGGGCGACGAACGCCGTCTGGTGGTGGACATCGGCGGCGGCAGCACGGAACTTATCGTCGGCAGGGGCCGGCACCCACGGCTATTGGAAAGCGTGGCGATGGGTTGTGTCAGCCTGACCGATTCCCACTTCCCGAAGTCAATGATCACACGCCGCGCGTTTCGCGAAGCGATATTGCACGCACGCCAGCAGCTCGAGCCGGTGCAAGCGGAACTGCGCCGGGAAGGTTGGCAACGTGTTATCGGTTCGTCCGGCACGCTGCACACGGTTGAGAATGTCTTTCGCGCGCTCGGCTGGTGCCGGCATGGCATCACGCTCGAATGCCTCCAGCGGCTGGCGGAACGCCTGACACGGCAGCGCCGGCTTGATCGTCTCAACCTTCCCGGTCTGATGGCTGAACGTGCCCCGGTATTTGCCGGCGGCCTGGCGGTGCTGCTGGCGGTGTTTCAGGCGCTGGACCTGCAGTACATGGAGGTATCCAGCCACGCCCTGCGGGAAGGCATTGTGCAGGACATGCTGGAACGGCACACGGGCACGGATGTCAGGGCAGACGCGGTCGAACGCTTGGCCATGCGCTACGCCGTGGACATCCGTCAGGTGAAACGTGTCGAGGCCACCGCCTTGCAGATTTTTGACGCCGTATCCAAGGCTTGGCGGCTCGACAACGAATCCCGTCGGCTGCTCGGCTGGGCGGCGTGGCTGCATGAATGTGGTCTCGCCGTGGCCCACAGCGGCTACCACAAGCACGGCGCCTACATCGTAGCCAACACCGAGATGGCGGGATTTTCGCGCCAAGAGCAGAACCTGCTGGCGGCCCTGGTGCGTCTGCACCGGCGCAAATTCGCCCTGAACGTGCTGAACGAATCGGAAAAAGAATCGCGGGCACAGCTGCTAAGACTCACGCTGATTCTGCGCTTGGCGGTGCTGTTGCACCGCGGGCGGGATAACCGGAATGTGCCGAAGCTCAAGGCGAGCGCACGCGGTGTCTCGTTGAGGCTGCGATTCCCGCGCGGGTGGATCAGCAAGTTCCCGCTGACGCATGCCGATATCAGCGAGGAAAGACAGCTCATCCGTGACAGCGGCCTGCGTCTGCTGGTCAGTTGACTTACTGGCTTCGCTCGGCGGATTGCTCCAGCAGCGAAAGCTGGGCCTGGAATGCAGACTTCTTGCGCGGTTTCAGGCGCCGGTAACGCCCATCCGCCTGCAGCACCCAAGCGTGGGTATTGTCTTTCAGATAACGCTTTAAATCCTTGAGGATACGGTCGCGGTGCTTCTTGTTCTGGATCGGGAAGCACACTTCCACGCGCCGGAAGAAATTGCGCTCCATCCAGTCAGCGCTGGCACAGAACAGTTCTTTCTTGCCGTTGTTGTGGAAATAGAACACGCGACTATGTTCCAGGAAGCGCCCGACGATGGAGCGCACGTGGATGTTCCTGGATATCTCGGGCATCCCCGGCCGCAGACAGCATATGCCCCGCACGATCAGATCAATCCGGACCCCGGCCATGGCGGCCTTGTAGAGCGCCTGGATAATGCCGGGCTCGGTGAGCGCGTTGACCTTCGCGATGATGTGGGCGCGTTTACCGGCCTGGGCATGCCTCGCTTCCTGGTCAATGAGTTCCAGCAAACTGCTGTGTAGCGAGAAAGGCGACTGCTTCAATCTGTAGAGCTTCATTACCTTTCCGAGGCTGGTGAGTTGCAGAAAGATGCGGTTGACGTCCTCCCCGATCTCATGATCGCAGGTCATGAGGCTGTAGTCCGTATAGACCATGGCCGTGCGCAAATGGTAATTGCCCGTTCCCAAATGCACATACCGCCTCAGGCGGCGCCCTTCGCGTCGCACCACGAGGATCATTTTGGCATGGGTCTTGTAACCAACGATGCCATAGACCACATGCGCGCCGACTTCCTGGAGTTTATTGGCCAGTGCGATGTTGTCGGCCTCATCGAAACGGGCCCGCAGCTCGATGACCACGGTCACTTCCTTGCCCGCCTGAGCCGCCGCCAGCAGGGCAGCCACCACATCGGATTCAGGTCCGGTGCGGTAGAGCGTTTGCTTGATGGCCAGAACTTTCGGATCACTCGCGGCCTGACGCACCAAGTCCACTACTGGCAGGAATGAATCAAACGGATGGTGCAGCACTAAATCTGAATTGCGCAACGTCTCGAAGAGATCATTGCTTTTCATGAGCTGCCGCGGAACGCCCGGAACGAATGCCGGGAATTTGAGGTCCGGACGGTTGGCCAGTTCATACACTTCCCCCAGACGATTGAGATTCACCGGCCCATGCACTGCATAGAGATCATCACGGCGCAGTTCGAATTGTCTGAGTAAAAAATTTGCGGTGTCCTCCGGACAGTCCGAGGATACTTCGAGACGCACCGCATCCCCGTAGCGGCGCGAGGCGAGCTCTCCCTGTACCGCACGCAAAACATCCACGACTTCTTCCTCATCCACATACAGATCGCTGTTGCGCGTCACCCGGAATTGGTAGCAGCCCATAACCTTCATGCCCGGGAAAAGCTCATCCACATAGGTATGGATCACCGATGACAGCATCACGAACTCATGACTGCGCGGATCATTGGTGGGCAACTGAATGACGCGGGGCAGCGATCGGGGTGCCTGCACGATGGCCATGCCGCTGTGGCGGCCGAAGGCATCCTTTCCCTGAAGCGGCACAATAAAATTCAGGCTCTTGTTGAGTATGCGTGGGAACGGATGGGCGGGGTCGAGCCCCAGGGGGCTCAGGATCGCTAGCAGCTCGTCGTCGAAATAACGCCGCAGCCAGGCTTCCTGTGCCGTGCTCCAGTGATCGCGGCGGACGATGTGGATGCGCTCGTTCGCCAGGGCCGGGATCAGCATCTCGTTCAGCACCCGGTACTGCTCGGCGATGAGTTCAGTAGCGCTCACCCGGATCGCCCGCAGACTTTCTCCAACCGGCATATCGTCGGGTGACAGCGGCCCGGCGGCAAGTTCCAGGCGTTGTTGCAGACCGGCCACCCGGATCTCGAAGAACTCATCGAGATGCAGGCTTGAGATACACAAGAAGCGTAAACGCTCCAATAGAGGGATGGAGGTTTCCTTGGCCTGCTCCAGCACACGCTGGTTGAACGCCAGCAAGCTCAACTCGCGGTTAATGTAAAGCTCGGGGCGCTTGAGATCCTTGGTATCCATGGCGATGGAGATTAAGGCAGATTTGTTACATCTCTGTGACATGAAAGGCCGGGATAATCCGAATGCCAATGCTGGAAGCACGCGCTACAATGCTCCAGTCTGTTATTGGGCTATTCCAAAAGAATCGGAGCCAGGCCATGAAACTTGTATGCAATCTGCTGATGCTGGCACTTTTGCTGTTACCACCCTGCGCCGTGGCGTGCACCACGGATAGCGCCAATTTTGATCTGCTTAAAGCCATGTCGGCAGCGGATTACCGCGCGACCGGATTGGACCGGTTGTCGGAATCCCAGCTCAAGGCGCTCAACGACTGGTTTTCCAACTATGAAAAACAACAGGCCGGCACCTGCGCTCAAGCCGCTGCCAATGCATCCAACCCCGTCACTCCGGTTTCCAAATCCGCCTTTTCATCCAGTGAAAAGGGAGTCATTCATCTCATCGGTCCTTTCACGGGCTGGTCAGGCAACACTGTCTTCAAACTGGATAATGGGCAGACTTGGGAACAGACCGACGATGGAATCCTGTCCATTGCCCCGATCTCACATGCCGAGGTCACCATCACAAAAGGGGTATTTAACGCCTATTACCTTTCAGTGAAAGGCTTGACGGATTCAGTGCAGGTGCGCCGGATACAGTGATGGAAGTGGGCGGAGGGAACATTAAAATTTCGTTCGTACCGCGGCTGCTCGACTGTCTTGAACTAGGACAAAACGTTTCAATGTGCGCAGGGTAATCAATCGGAACTTTCCACAACATGCGGGTGATAGCAACAAGAAAGGGCCATGCAGCGCGAGTAGGCTGTCATGGCCCTGGTGTATTCAGATACAGTTATTGAGTTACTACCTGTCGTTAGACGCCGCAACCGCCTGTCTGAGTTCAATCTCGGCCTGAGCGAGCAGCTCCTTGGCCTTCGCGGCATGTCCGCCTAGGTCGAACTCATTCGCACGTTGGGCCGCGTCAATCCGCATGTTGGCCTTGTGGACCAGGCTCATGGCGGCGGCAAGATTCGGATGTCTGTGGGCCGCATAGGCGACACCGCCGGCGCCAAGGAGCGCACCGAGGATGGCGGCCAGAATTATTTTCTTCATAGTCATCTCCTTATTGCGAGGATTCAGGGTGATGGAAAAGGTCGTTATGCTCAAACCCGTATTGCCGTGTAAATGCTAGCAAAATCCGCCCCGCAGGCAAAGCTGGTTGGGTGAAAACCCGTATATAAGCCAGCCTCCGTACGCTTCAGTCACGCCATGGTTTATCATCATCGGCACGCGCTACCGTTAAATTGCATGCCACAACGATGTCATTGAGGAATATTCACGTGAACAAGCAAACATTCATTCTCATCATCTTGGGAATTACCGGCATATCACTGCCGGCAGCGGCGACAGCGGACGATAACAACTCGTATGCCGCGTTCGATGCAGGCCCGTCTATTTTCAACGGCCAGTCTGCCCAGAATATCCTGACGCTCATTGGCGCTGGCAATGCAGATACACCTCTAACCAGCTCCTTCACCAATTCCACCGGCTACCGATTGACCGGCGGCTATCAATTCAACTCCAACTGGGGAATGGAAGTGAGCTACGCGGATTTCGGGGAATCGGATTTCAGCATTGCACATTTGGCGGGCGGGGATGCAAGCGAATTACCCGTTATCGGTGGAACGAGGGCATGGGGCTGGAGTCTCGCCGGAGTCGGCACCCTGCCGCTTGATGATCACTGGTCGCTGTTCGCGCGCTTGGGTGCAATAGATGCCCGCGTGAAGTTGTTCAGCAATGCGAATACATCGCTGGGAACTTTCACAAATAGCAAAACCAGCACGGACTGGAAAGCCACCTTCGGTGGCGGGGTCAGCTGGTCATTTACGGATGACTGGGCTGTG
This sequence comes from Gammaproteobacteria bacterium, assembly GCA_049591455.1. Lineage (GTDB taxonomy): Bacteria > Pseudomonadota > Gammaproteobacteria > Natronospirales > REEB76 > REEB76. The sequence goes on along the minus strand of JBAWFA010000002.1, from coordinate 14,539 downwards.
CGTTTGGGGTGGGACCAGTACCATGACTTGGGTAGCAGCAATACAACCGGCGAAGCAACCGTGAACCTGATCTCCGTCGGCATTGTGTATTCTTTTCCACTGACATATGAATAGAGAGTACTTCTGAGGAGGCTGCTGTTTGACGCTACTTCCTCTTAATCTTCGTCTTTCGTTACTTGACCGGATAGGTGCGCCCGAAATTTGTGATAAATATATCAATCGTGCTTATTCTAATTAGTTCTTGAGGGATATGTTTCTCGTAAAGTATCTTTTAATTTTTCAGCTGCTTTGTCCCTTACATTCATATCCCAGATAATTGTATACATGTGATTTGTATCAAATGTGTATTTCCTTACATCATCCCATTTATCTGTTCTACACGAATAGATAACGGGCTTACCGAGAGCCTCAGCAAAACCCGCTTCCCATAGTACATTAGAATTCCGAGTGGTGATTTCAGCTATTATAAATGCGGCACGACGCAATTCCACTTTCAACTTTTCATCAATTAAACCAGGTCTGTGATTATCAATAAGCGAATATAGATCGAATCCAACCTCTTTAGCTGCTGGTTTGTATATATGTTTATACAAGCTCTCAGCATCAACGTCTTCAAATTCAAAAGCCATGAATCCCATTTGACTATCGATCTTAGCTCGCGTTAGTTCGTCATATAGCTCCCACCCCTTCAAGGTTAACTGTGTGTGTATGCGATATCGTGGAAAACTACCGTGAATAATAGGGTTGCTATCCGGCGGTTGCAGAAAATCACCAATATTCATGATCAAACCCTCAGAACATACGGAGTGCACCAGTAAATTTAGATCCTGCGGGGTTTGAGCGCCCACTAACGCTAAGTCTGGATAGCTGTCGACTATGACCCCTGTTTTAGCGGAGTCGTATCGCTTCCCTAATAGCATAATCAAATTGTCGACTTGCATTGGGACCGTGATACTTGGCAGGTCGCGTAATAAGTTTTCGAGAAGATTGGAAGTTATCTTTGGTTTGTCGGTCTCACGAACCCAATGGCTCAGCTTGGCACTATCCATCCAAGTAAGTGGTCTCATCTCAAATCTATCAATCGCGTTTCTAGTAAGTGAGAAGTATCCGCAATTTGGGCAGATAATATATGCTGCATCGCCTTGATAGTTACTTTGCGACGTAGGGCTCACTCTACAAATTGGGCAAATAGGAATATTGAGTTGTGTGTTCATCTACGTAATGAGCATTAATAAATAAAAGGAGTTGAACTCTACATTTGACATTATTGAGTTCCGGATTGAATTATCCTGCTTTTATAACCGATATGATCTCTTCAGCAACTAAGCTAACGCCACGCTTTGATAACGCTGCAAAACGATCTGCAAGAATTGGAGAGTAGCTTCGAACTCCAGATTCATCAATCTTGTGCCATATGGGTAGAATAACTTTCTGTCCGTCTCTCTCTCTAGAAACTAAACCATCTAGTTCTTTTTGCGGCCAATCCTTAGCAAGGAAGGATGGGCTAATAACAACGATGCCATATTTTGAGTTTCCTAGGCCATTGTCAATTGACCTTCTTAAGCTATCGCCGACCTTAAGCGTAAATTCGTCATACCATACGTTTAGCGCTTTGGCCATTAATGCTTTAGCTAAAGGACGAACAAAATCGTCTTTGTCCTCCGAAGCATGCGATATAAACACATCCCATTTAGGTTGTTCTTTTGTCGGCACAATATTATCCGTGGGGTTTTTCGAAAAGGCATCTTGATGTGACGCATTCGTTGAAGGCCGCCTCGTGTCTCCCGAAGGAATTCCTAATAGGATATCTAACTCATCATGTTTTTTTAAAAGCTGGCGACGGGCGATAATAGCTTGTTGGATAATTGAGGGCCATTGGTTTAGCTCTAGTTCGATCTGCTCTAATTGCTGCTGGATGTAAAAATTTATATTGTCGTCATTTTGCACTAGGAGCTGTGTCAGCTGCGCCAAATCTTGGTTGGCAGTGAATTCGAATGTTACGATCAAATTTCCGCTGTTTTCGTCATGACCTCGTTCCACCGAACCTACTGGGAAGGTTAAGCGGTGAGTACTTGGCGTCAAATGCCACAGCTCTGTAGCACCTACAAATGGCGTTATAATCGTTAGTCGCGTGCCACGAACCTGCGTTTGGCCGGGTAATATAAAATATCTCGGATTGGAATTCTGGCTGATATCTATTACTGCTTCTTCCTGACGTTTTGTTCTCGCCCCCACATTAATTCTAAGAGGGATGACTCGATGCTCATGAATTACACCTGTTATTACGTCATCATCAGTCATCCGGAGAAATAGCGGCTCTGAAATTTTGTCTATCAGACCATGTAATCCATGTCGTTGCCTGAGAAGAGTAGCATCGAGGCGCCGTGTCGAGAACAGTGGTCTATTACGTCTTGAGTACATTTGAAGTTAGAGTTGCAAAAATCTAAGTGCCCTTATGTTTACACTATATACTTCACGCGGTTTGGAAAGACCTAAGCCATTGATTTCATCATGCGAGCGGAGAGAAGCGAACTCCAGACCTACTGATTACAAATATATAGTCATGCTCCTAGCCACGTACGCTGCCTATAGATGTCTACATATTGACTACTTTCCAAGAGCTAACGCATTTGTATATTCGTAACTCATTGATTTTATGGTGCCGGCGGAGAGAATCGAACTCCCGACCCACTGATTACAAATCAGTTGCTCTGCCAACTGAGCTACGCCGGCTTTGATTCAACGTGCAGATTCTAACAGGACGCGGCAACCGGGTCAGGGGCCAGCACTGGTATTGCAGACCGCCCTCCCGATGATCACGCCATCTTCACCGAGATTCGCGAACACATTTGCCGCCGGCAACTGGCTTCCTGCGCCACGGGCGTCCAGCCAGTAGCGCGGCGAGTCGCGGAAACGTTCGGTGAGCACCGGGTGGTAACCCATCTGGCGGATCTTTTTCTGGTGCGCTTCGGCGCCATAGCGATCGCTGAACACGCCGAGCGAGATGGCATTGCGATTGGCTTCGTCCGTCACCACGTAGAGATCCTTCACGCCGCGTTCTTGCAACAGTTTTGCCGCGGCGTCCGCCTCGCGCCGCGAACTGAAGGGCGGCAGGTACACCCAGTAACCCAGACGCACTTTGCCGGGAACCAGCCGTTGCACGACGCTGGCGCCGGATTTCTGCAGACGCACGAGGCCGGTATGCGCGGCTTCTGTGCTGGGAAACGGTCCATAGCTAACGCATTCCCCGGCACTATTCTGATTCGCAGCCGGGTTGGACGTGCTGACAGGCACCGAAGCGGGTGCGGACGATTTAGCCAGTGCCTGCCGTTGCACCGGTGTCATCCCGGCAATCAGTTCGAGCGGCTGCACATGGGGCAAGGGCGTGGATTGAACCGGTGTCTGCGCCACCGGACGCAACCATCCATACCAGATGAACGCCACCACGTTGGCAATCACCAGTACCAGAAAGGCTCTCCGCATCATGCACGCTGCTCCGCCAGGATTGCCAAACCTTCCAGCACCAGATGCGGTGCAAGTGTAATCCGTCCGTGCAACAGCGGCTGCAGGATTTCGGCATCACCCCCGGTCAGTAGCACCGGTATCTCCGCGCCCTGCTGCGCGCGGATTTCCGTGACAGCCCGCTGCATGAAACCCGCCGCCGCGTACAAGATGCCGCTGGCCACCGCGGTGCGTGTGTCTTGCGCGAAAAGCGTGAGCGTCCCATCGCGTTCATCGGGAATCGCTGCGGCTGCATTCGCAAGCGCCTTGTGCATGACGCCGATGCCCGGTGCGATGAGTCCGCCCAGATGCTGCCCGGTGCGCGTTACCGTATCCACCGTAATGGCCGTACCGCAACTTGCGACACACACGGAATCTTTCTGGCGATGATACGCACCGATAATCGCCGCCCAGCGGTCCGCTCCCAGCTGAGCGGGTTGCGCGTAACCATTGCTGACACCGCAAGCCCGGGATACGGCTGCCACATATTCGGGCATGAGTTTGAAATGACCCCGGCAATAGCCGTCGAGACTTTCGGCCATTGCTTTGCCGGCCACATTGGCAACCACAACGCGCTCCGGCATGGTCAATGCCCGCCATGCTGTCGTCAATATTTCATCGGCCGGTTTGCCCGCGTGTATCACTGCGCCGTAATCAGAAAGTTCCCGGCCGCGGGCCAGGCACCACTTGATGCGAGTGTTGCCCACATCCACCAGCAACCTCACGGCCGTATCCTCAAGGAGAGGTCGCCGGACACGAAGCGGCGCGTGCCGGCGTCGGTGCGCAACAGCAGCGCGCCGTCCTGGTCCACGCCCAGGGCCGTGCCATGTATCACCTGCTGCCGGTGGTGCAGATTCACTGTCCGGCCGGCCGCCAAATCCAGCGCGCGCCAGTCCGTGGTGAAGGCGCCAAATCCCTGCGCCGCAAATACCTGCAATGCCGCCATCAGTTCCTCGATCAACGCTGCCGCCAAGCGGTTGCGATCCGGCGTCTGTTCCGGCACCAGTGCCGCCACATCCGTCCAGGGCTGGTCAATCTTGGCGGCGGCAGCCACCGGCATGCGCAAGTTGATGCCGATGCCGATGACCGAACGCGCCCGGCCGGGCGGTTCACCCTGCATATCCACGAGAATCCCGCCCAGCTTTTTTCCGGAAACCAGCAGGTCGTTTGGCCATTTGATGGCGACACCCGGAATACCCAGACCGCGCAGGGCGCGCGCCGCAGCGATGGCCGCGACCATGGCGAGCGCGGTGAAGCCGGGCGGCAGATCGTCGAACTGCCAGCCGAGTGACATATATAAGTTGGCGCCGAACGGCGATACCCAGTGACGCCCGCGGCGGCCACGCCCTGCAGTCTGCCATTCGGCAAGACACACGGCCGGGAAATCCGTGGACTGTGACATGAGCCAGGTGTTGGTGGAATCCACCTGGTCCAGCACCGTGAGCGTGTGCAGCTGTTTGCGGCATGCAGGCGTCAGCAATTCGCGCACGCGCATGCTGTTCAGTAATTCCAGAGGTTCTGACAACCGGTAACCGCGCCCCGGCACGGAAAACACTTCCACTCCGAAAGACCTGAGCTGACGCACGTGCTTCCATACAGCAGCCCGACTGATGGCAAGTTGCCGGGCGAGTTGTTCACCGGAATGAAATGAACCGTCAGCCAGCGCGTGTATGATGGCGTGTATGGTTTGCGGCACGGTGTGCGAAACCCGCGAACTCTCAGCGCAGACGATGCAGCAGCATGGCACGCTCGAAGCGGTGCTCGGTGCCCGACATGAGGCGCTGGATGTTGCTGCGGTGAGTGTACACGATGAACAATGCCATAATCAGACCGAACCAGAAAAGCGGGGCGTTGACACTCAGAACGATCAGGGCATACACCGGCACCGACCAAGTCGCCAGAATGGTGGATAGTCCCACATACCCAGTGACGATGAGCACCAACACCCACACGATCAATACCACGATCAGCGCCGGCCAGCAGAGCATCAGCAACACGCCGAGGAACGTGGCCATGCCCTTACCGCCACGAAACCGAAAGAATACCGGGAACACATGTCCCAGCATGGCGGCGGCACCGCAGACAGCGGCGCTCCAGCCGATACCCAGCAGATGATGGGATGAAAACAAGTGCGGCACCACACCGGCGGCCAGGATGCCCTTGCCAACATCAATGCTCATCACCCACAAGGCGAAAATTTTTCCCTGGGTGCGCAGCGCGTTGGTGCCGCCTGCGTTGCCGCTGCCGAGCTTGCGGATATCCACGCCACCGTACAGCTTGCCCACAATCAGGCTGCCGATGAGCGACCCCAGCAGATAGGCCACAATGATTCTGATTATCAGCGCCAACATGGCTCCTTCCGTATCCCTGTGAGCAGGGCTTTCATTCTAACAGGATGCCGAAAAAGACCGTGCATGGCCTTTTCAACTCGAAAACCGAAAATGCAATTTCCGGTTTCCTCCATTTTTCAATCAGTTAGACTGATTGAAAAATGCGCGCACGTCCTGTGCGCGATTAGCAGATTGTTTTCAACAACCTGCTGACAGGACAGTTGCTGCCACGCGGCTTGCAGGCCGGCCGCAAGTGTTCAACAATCTGGCGCTCGAAAGGAGGGGCAAACCCCATGACCACGGACCCGGATCGCCTGGCCGAAGATATCCTGCTGGCCCTGCGACGCATTATCCGCAGCATGGATATTTCCAGCCGTCAGCTCAATAGCGAGCACGGCCTGACCACGCCTCAGCTTATTTGTCTGCAGCATTTGCAGGACCAGGGCCCCCTGACCACCGGCATGCTCGCCCGGCTGGTGTCTCTGAGTCCCGCGACGGTGACCGGCATTCTCGATCGATTGGAACTGCGTGGTCTGGTGACGCGGGAGCGGCGGCCAGAGGACAAGCGCCGGGTGTTGGTGACGGTCACGCCCGTGGGCGCGGCCGCAGCGGAAGCGGCACCCTCGCATCTCGCAAAACGCTTCACCCAGGCCCTGGAACGCTTGCCCGAAGATGAGCGCGGCGAAGTCCTGCGTGTGATCCAGTATCTCGCGGACTTGGCCGATTCGCGCAATGACATGCAATAGGACGGTTCCAGTAACCTCGCCACATGCGCGCTATCCTCATCATCAATCCCGCTGCCGGGCGCGGCGCGGGACGCACGCTCGGCCCGGCCATAGTCAACTGCCTCGCTGACTCCGGCATCACCACGCAAGTCTTCCACAGCCGCGCGGCGGGCGATATTACCTTCCAGGTAAAACGGCAACTCGCATTGCACCCAGACGTGATCATCATCGCTGGCGGCGACGGCAGCGTACATGAAGCGGTGAACGGCTGGATGCAAGCGGGCGGGGGAGCGCCGTTGGCCATCATACCTGCGGGCACCGGCAATGATTTCACTAAAATGCTCACCAGCGGTTCCGATTGGCGCGAAGCCTGCCGGCGCATTGCTCACGGCAGCACGCAGCACGTGGATGTAGGCCGCTGCAACGATTTTTATTTCGTGAACAGTCTGGGGATAGGTTTCGATGCGCAGGTGGCCATGACCGCTGGACGGGTGCAATGGTTGCGCGGCAATCTGATCTACGCTGTGGCGTTGCTGAAGACATTGATGTTCAATCATCAAATTCCGCTGGTGCGGGTAAGTCACGATGATGCTGTGCTGGAGATGCCCATTACACTGATCGCGGTGAATAATGGTTGCGTGGAAGGTGGCGCATTCGTGCTAGCTCCCGACGCAGAAATCAACGACGGACTCTTCGATGTTGTCGTGGCAAGAAGTTTGAGCCGGCTGGGTATTCTGGCGCTGGTGCCACGGGTGCTGCGTGGTACTCACGTTCATCATCAAGCCGTGACAACATTCAGAACTGCAAAATTGCTGATTGAATCCGAAACCGGGCTGCCGGTGCACGCGGACGGCGAGATCCGCTACACCGAGGCAAAACGTCTCGACATCGAAATCCTGCCGCAGCGGCTCACGATTCTCGCCTGACGGAAAGCCCTGCTGAGCGTCTTACCGAGCCGAGATAAATTGCCGCTAGCGCCAGCACCGCCCCGGCGATTTCCACAGTGGTGAAACGCCGACCGAAAAACAGCACGTCCCACACAAACGTGCACACCGGTTGCAGCAGCAGAACCAGCCCCACCTGCGAGGCGCGCACCCTGGAAATGCTGTTCGAAATCAGTACCCAGCCCAGCACTTGGCCGAATACGCCGTATGCGATGAGCCAGCCTGCATCCTTCCAGGTGGAAATCACGAAGGAGGCGTGTTCCGGCCATATGGCAATCGCGAGCAACGCGGCGGCGACCAGCGACACCACCGTCATGGTGACAAAAGAGGAACCGGCGGTCTCCGCTACCCGTGCACGGCGCAGCGTCAGAATATAACCCGCATAACAGCAAGCCGTGATTAGTCCCAGGATGACGCCCGATTTATAACCGGGCGAAAACGAAGACCAGTCGGTGCCCACCAGCAGCACTAAACCCAGAATCGCGAGCGGGATGGAAATTATCTGGAACCAGGTGAGCCGTTCACGGAAAACCAGCATGCCTGCCGCCGCCAGCACGAACACCTGGAAATTGCCCAGCAGCGTGGCGACGCCCGGCCCCACGTACAGGATGCTGCGATGCCAGAAGCTCAGGTCCAGCGCGAAGAACAGCGCCGCCACGCACAAAATCGCCAGGGACGGCGGATTGAGACGCACCCGTTCTCTTCGCCACAACACAATACCGAGCAAGATAAACCCGCCAAACAGCATGCGATAGAACGCGCTCGTCGCTGGTGGCACGCTCACCAGCTTCACGAACACCGCCGAAAAACTGATCATCACCGCGCCGGCGATCAACTGCCACATGGAAATCCCGTTATTGTTGGCGAATAAATGCAGGCCCGCGGATGCGGGCCTGCATTGCAGGCATTGCAATTTTGATAATCAATGACTCAGTGCCGCTTCCAATTCCGCGAAAGTGTACGCGATACCACTGGTATCAATCTGCATGCCAAGCTGACGGCCGATCTGGCGCGCGGAAAAGATTCCACGGATAGCCGGCCCCGCAGGTGTGCGCTCGATGACGAGCGTGTGCTGACGGCCGGTGCGCTTCAGGGTCTCGATGATGTCGCCGACGCGGGACTCCGCCACGTCCTGCATTGCCAGGGCTTCGAGTTTCTCGCGCGGCGTCATGATGTCGCGCACCAGCACTTCGCTGCGGCTTACGCTCATCTCGCGTTGGAACCGCACGGGACGCGCGCCCTTGATGCCGTTGAGCGTAATCAGCCCCAGAAGATCTCCGGACTCATCGAGCACGAACAGCAGGCGTACGCCGGAATTTTTCATGCGCTCCTCGGCCTTGTCGAGCGGCAGATTCGGATCCACGCTGGCAGCCGCCACCCGGCTCAGGTCCGTCATCACGTCAATGGCGGGATTCTGCACGGAAACATGCTCCGGCAGTCTGTGGCTGGGACGCATCAGCATAGTGTCGGCCACCGCCATCATCACGGGCAGCGCCTTGAATTTTCCTGTCATGTTGGCTCCTTGTCCAGCGTTCGGGCGTACTCTGACAATTATTATAACCCAGGCACTTCCGTACGCTATTTCGTGCACCAGCAATGGACCGTTCGTGCAGCCGAAAGTTTCGGCGAATGTGCATCACAACACAGCTGCAACGCCGGAGCGCACGAAACACGCGTTCCGCATGCTCCATCCAAAGGCATGTTACAATTTCATTCATTATAATATTGCGTAATATTGCGGCGTATCATCCCTTCATGTCGAAGAAAATCCGCATCACCAATGTGCATCTGGATCTTGGCGCCAGCCGGCGTGGCACCGACATGGGTTCCTCGGCCATGCATGTGGCCGGCGTGGTCCCGGCACTCGAAAAACTCGGCCACCAAGTCGTCGGCATGCGCCACATCGGTCAGATTTCCATGGAATCGGCCGAAATCGGCAATCTTAAGATGCGCTATCTCAAGGTCATAGGCGAGGTATGCCGCGAACTCGCCGATGATGTGGAAAAGACCTTCAGTCTGGGTGAGTTTCCCCTGATTCTCGGCGGCGATCATTCACAGGCGATCGGCTCCATCGCCGGCGCCGTGCGTTATTTCAAACATCAGGGCAAGGAACTGGGTGTGTTCTGGTGCGATGCGCACACTGATATGAACACCCCGGAAACCAGCCATTCCGGCAATATCCACGGCATGCCTCTATCCACACTGCTCGGCATGGGCCCGAAGGAATTGACCGGCATCAGCGGCCAGGTGCCGGCGCTCAAACCCGAGCATGTAGTGATCTATGGGGTGCGCGACGTGGACGCCGAGGAAGCCAGACTGGTGAAGCAAAGCGGCGTGCGTGTGTTCACCATGAGCGAGATTGATGCACGTGGCGCCGCGGCCTGCCTTGAGGAAGCCATGCGTATACTTGGCTACGCTAGCGCGGGTATTCATCTTTCCTACGATTTGGACGGATCCGATCCGTCGGTCGCCCCTGGCACCGGCACGCCGGTACCGGGCGGACTCAACTTCCGCGAATCGCACCTGGTATGCGAAGTGCTGGCCAAAAGCGGCCGGCTCACCAGCATGGAAGTGGTGGAGCTCAATCCCATCCTCGATATCGAGAACCGCACCGGCAAGTTTGCCGTGTGGCTGATTCAGTCGGCGCTGGGCCGCACCATTTTGTGGAATTAAAGTTTGCAATTGCAAATGAGCAAACGTGTAAAAGAATTCAACGAATTTCGCCGCAAGATGAACGAGCGCATTCTCGCGGAAGATAACCGCGTCATCAAGCGCGTATTCTCGGTGGACAGCCTCACCTACACCGATGGCGCACTGCCGGCCAAAACCAAGGAATTACTCGGGCTCACGGCTTCCATGGTGTTGCGCTGCGATGACTGTGTGGCCTATCACATCGGCCAGTGCCTTGAGACCGGCTCCAACCGCGACGAGATAATGGAAGCTATGAGCGTAGCGCTGGTGGTGGGTGGCACCATCGTGATCCCGCATCTGCGCCGCGCGGTGGCGTTCCTGGACGAAGTGACCGGCGCAATGCCGACGGAGTGATGTTCGCAGGAGCGTTGTCTGCACGTGTAGCGCGATTGAAAAAAATTAATTGCGCTTGCTATTACCCGTTTGATTGCCGTATTTAGCCCGCGTGGTTCGCTACCAGCGGTGATAAGCAGGATGTCCCGGCTTCACGGCTACAAACGTGCCGCGGCAGGTATCGCACAGCTTGCCGCCGGCGATAAGTTCTCCTTCCACTACGGCCCGGTCTTCGCCTGATTCGACCACTCGCGCACACAGGTGGATCGGACCATCTGTTGGCGTAGGCCGCTTCAGGCTTATGGCGTACGCGGCGGTCACGGTGCAGGGCGGCTGATCCGCTCCGGCTTTCCGCATCAGATGCCAGGCAGCGGTCCAGTTGCAATGGCAATCCAACAGCGCCCCGATGATGCCGCCATTCAACATGCCGGGAAAGGCTTCATGATGTTTTTCCGGCATCCATTCGGCCACCACTTCATCACCCCGCACGAAACTTTTTATATGCAGGCCTTTCGGATTCGCCGGTCCGCAGCCAAAACAGATGCTGTCCGGCGCGTAGGTATCCTGCAGGGATTTTTCCATCACGCCCCGGCTCTCGTACCGGTGTGCGGCAGGAAAACCTCCGCCAACATACACCGCACGCTGCCGCCGGCACAATTCTCAATGGTGTTCACGGGGCTGGACGCGATGCGCGTGTACCTGTTTATGGCGTCGCGCTGAGTGGGCGTAAGGCTGTGCTCGGCACGCATGGACATGGCCAGCACGCTACCGCCATGGCGGGTACCGAGCTGCAGCACGTTGCCGGCAAATTCGTGCATCTGTTGTGCCGTTATCGGGATAATTTCATGGCCGGTTTCCTCGAGCCGTTGCTGGACACGCCGACGTTCACTTACTTCCGGAACACTCGCCAGGCAGAACAGGGTGAAACGATCCCCCATGCTCATCATGACATCGGTGTGATAAACCGGTTTGCCGCTGCTGTCCACGGCGTGGAACGAAACCACATCGTACTCCAGCCTCTCGGCCCACTCGCGTAACAGTTTTATATCGGTGCGCGGCGACAGGCAGGCATACGCCACCCGATGAATCCTGTCCAGCACCAGACTGCCGGTGCCTTCCAGAAACCGGCCATCCAGTTCCGCTCCGGACAGGTCTTCGATGCGGCTGACCTGGTATCCGCGCTCCTTATGCAACGCTTCGATGATGTCCGGACGGCGTTCCCAGCGGCGATTCTGCGCCAGCATGGGATAGAGATACACGGAACCATCGGCATGAAAGCTAACCCAGTTGCCGGGAAAAATTGCATCCGGCGTCCAAGGCTCGGATGTATCGTCAAACACCTCCACGGTCACACCGAGCTTGCGCAAGGTCGCCGCCAACACGTCGAACTCCCGCCGCGCCAGTGACTGGGGATCATTCACTTCGATGGCGGATCGCTGAAATGTGTTGGACGCGGCGGTCTCGGCATTCACGCCGAAACGTGCTGGCCGGATCATGAGCACGGCATCGGCAATCTGAGATTCAGCAGCGGTTGTCATGGTTGGACAATTTAGAACATCCGGTGAAATCTTACACCAAAAGACGGCGGCTCAGGCCGGACCCGCCTGTGCCTGCCGTGATGCCCCGCCAAGTGATAAAGTGTGGGTAAGCTTTTACACCACGTGGGAGTTTGTCGTGCATTCTGGTTTGACCCGCGGGGACCGTATTCCTGATTTCAGGCGCCCGAACCAGGTGGGCGAGCCGCGAATGCTGTATGACCTGCAAGTGGGTCAGCCGGTAGTGTTACTAGTATTCGAGAATCCGAATTCCGCGGATACACGGGCGGCCCTCGCCGTACTCGGTGGCAATGATCCCAACTGGGCGCAGATCACGCGCGTCGCACTGGTGCGCGGCACGCTCGTGCAATGCAGTCATTTCGTCAATGGCACGGCGAGCGGGTTGACGGTATTGGCGGATGACGGCGCCGTGGCCACGCATCTGCTGGGATCCGAGCCATCGGGTCAGCGCCTCATCACTGCTTTCGCGCTGGATTCAAACTTGCGTGTCATTGAGCGCATCGAGTACGCAGCCGGCGGGAACCTGGATGAATTCCTGCGCCGGGTAACAGCCGTTTACTCGCATGATGCGCCGTGTACCCCGCAAATTCTTCATCAGCAGGCTCCTGTATTGTTTGTACCGCGCGTGCTGAATGCAGGCTTCTGTAATGAACTCATGGCCTACTTCGAGGAAGATGGCGGACAGCCTTCGGGCACAGCTTATATTGATCGCAACAACGCTCTATGGCGGCCGGACCCTTCGGTGAAAATGCGCCGCGATGTTTACATGAAAGAGGGTGTGCAGCTGGAACGACTCAAGGAAATGTTGACGCAGCGCGTGTTACCGGAAATCAAACGTTGCTTCCACTACCAGGTCACGCAACACGAAGTATTCAAACTGGTTTGTTACGACGCTCAGACCGGTGGCTATTTCCGCTTGCACCGCGACAACGAATCCCGTGACACGCAGCACCGGCGCTTTGCCATGACCCTTAACCTTAATACCGGTGACTACACGGGAGGACAGTTGCGCTTCCCGGAATTCAGCCTGAATCTCTATCAGCCGGAGCGCGGCGATGCAATCATATTCTCATCCTCGCTGCTCCATGAAGTCACACCGGTCACGGCAGGCAGGCGCTACGTACTGCTGGGGTTTTTCTTCGGCGACGCCGAAAGTATTGTACCCATGCAACACCAGAACGCCACCGCCCAAAGATAACCAAAAGAAAACCCCCGATACTCTCGCACCGGGGGTTTGTGTTTAGAGCCTGGCGATGACCTACTTTCGCATGGGGAGACCCCAAACTATCATCGGCGCTGAGCAGTTTCACTTCCGAGTTCGGGATGGGATCGGGTGGTTCCCACTCGCCAAGGTCGCCAGGCAAACCGTTTCACCGTTGCCCATGCCGCTTGGCATGGGCAGTGAATTCGAAAAGTTGTTGGCGCTCGCATGTCGCATTAATCTCTTAACCGGCCGCGCCCAAACAAACCGTTTGGGGTTATATGGCCAAGCCGCACGGTCAATTAGTACTGGTTAGCTCAACGCGTTACCGCGCTTCCACACCCAGCCTATCAACGTCGTAGTCTTCGACGGACCTTTAGGGGCATCAAGTGCCCAGGGAAATCTAATCTTGGGGTGGGCTTCGCGCTTAGATGCTTTCAGCGCTTATCCCGTCCGTATATAGCTACCCGGCAGTGCCACTGGCGTGACAACCGGTACACCAGAGATACGTCCATTCCGGTCCTCTCGTACTAGGAACAGCTCCCCTCAAATTTCCAACGCCCATGGCAGATAGGGACCGAACTGTCTCACGACGTTCTGAACCCAGCTCGCGTACCACTTTAAATGGCGAACAGCCATACCCTTGGGACCTGCTACAGCCCCAGGATGTGATGAGCCGACATCGAGGTGCCAAACTCCATCGTCGATATGGACTCTTGGATGGAATCAGCCTGTTATCCCCAGAGTACCTTTTATCCGTTGAGCGATGACCCTTCCATACAGAATCACCGGATCACTAAGACCTGCTTTCGCACCTGCTCGACCTGTCCGTCTCGCAGTTAAGCACCCTTGTGCCTTTGCACGCCGTGCGCGATTTCCGACCGCGCTGAGGGTACCTTTGTGCTCCTCCGTTACACTTTAGGAGGAGACCGCCCCAGTCAAACTACCCACCATACACTGTTCCCGACCCGGATTACGGATCAAGGTTAGAACTCCGAACAGGCCAGGCTGGTATTTCAAGGTTGACTCCATCCGATCTAGCGACCGGACTTCATAGTCTCCCAGCTATCCTACACAAGTATGTTCAAAGTTCAGTGTAAAGTTGTAGTAAAGGTTCATGGGGTCTTTCCGTCTTGCCACGGGAACGCTGCATCTTCACAGCGATTTCAATTTCACTGAGTCCCGGGTGGAGACAGTGTAGCTATCGTTACGCCATTCGTGCAGGTCGGAACTTACCCGACAAGGAATTTCGCTCGAT
>JBAWFA010000001.1:0-190647 GCA_049591455.1 Gammaproteobacteria bacterium | reverse complement strand
CGTTTCGCGCTACCATTTCCCCATGTACCTCAAAGAAATCGAATACCGCTTTAACCACCGCCGCGAGAACCTCTTCAAACGGTTCCTGAAACTCTATTTTGGTTACGTTTCGCCCTAATTACCTAATTTAATATCATCTAAAGATCGGTTCTTTAACAAATGTTCATTTTTCCAATATCTTTCTCCATTGATATCCTTGATCGCACAAATCCCTATATTATAGGCTTGATTGCCTAGGCTAATGGGACGAAGCATAATCCAATTTTGATTTTCTTCAGTCCAAGTTAATGAACGTTCAGGCATATTGTGATAATTCTTTCGAATTCTCATATGATGCTGAACAGCATATTCAGATAAAAATACATCAAGCTGCCGTAAGGGCGCCTCAACTTTTTCAAATTCATCAGGCTTTATATGACCATTAGGCATACTCAGATTCCTTACTCAATATAAATTAGCAGAAGCAATTGATTCCACAAAAGCTACAGGTCAATTTTACCATCGGTGCACAGACTGCATTAGCAAAATCTCAACAATCAATCGAGCCTGACCATGCTGATCTTTATACAAAAGTCCCATTACGCAAATCCGCAAGCGCCTGGTGGATTTCCTCCGGCGTGTTCATCACGAAGGGCCCGTAGCGCGCCACCGGTTCGTGCAACGGCTGGCCGGAAATCAGCAGGAACTTCACGCCCTGCTCACCGGCTTTGATTGCCACTGCGTCGCCATCGCTGAAGACTGCCAATTTAGGACCATGCACAGCCGTTCCGGCGGTGGAACCGTCCACGCCGAACCGGCCTTCGCCTGCATACACATACGCAAACGCCGTGTGTCCTTTCGGGATTGGCTGAGTGAAAGTCCCGTCTGCCGGAACGATAACGTCCAGGTAGGCAGGATCCGCCGCGATGTCCTTGACCGCGCCCTGCATGCCGTCCACGCTACCGGCGATGACGCGAATCTTCACGCCGTTATCGCGGCTGACTTCGGGAATCTGTCGCGCCGCGACTTCCTGGTAACGGGGTTTGGTCAGCTTGAGTTTCCTCGGCAGGTTCACCCACAACTGGAAACCGGACAGGTGACCGCCGCGCAGCTGCGGCATTTCCTCGTGCAGGATACCGTGGCCGGCCATCATCCATTGCACGTCGCCCGCGGCGATACTGCCGGCGTGACCAAGTGAATCACGGTGTTCCACCACGCCCGAGTGCATGTAGGTCACGGTCTCGATGCCGCGGTGCGGGTGCATGGGAAAACCGGCGATGTAGTCGTCGGGATTGTCGGAACCGAAATGGTCAAACAGCAGGAACGGATCCAGATAATCCAGCGCGGCGCCGGCGATGCTGCGCTTGAGCTTGACGCCCGCACCGTCGGAGACATGCTGGGGTTCGATGACCTTTGAGACTGTGCGCACTTGCATGATTTCACTCCTGGGCCGGCCCGGAATGGCCCGTATGCCTGACCACCCAAAATATGGGCGACTATCCCGAAATCAAGCCGATGACAGCCAGTTTGCCTGTTGCCGGACCGTTTCGGCACACACCGCTTCCATCACCCCACGAATCTTGATCCTGGCCACATTAAACACGGGGTGCGTCAAGGCGGCGGCGGAATTATTTTCATCCATATATACCCGCTCGCACATTTCGATTTGCAGGGCCTCGACTTTGTCTATTTTTCCGTAGTGATCGGTGATATAGCCGCCCTTGTAGGGATTGTTGCGCGTCACCGTGAATCCGGCTTGCTGGAAACCGTGCTCCACCGTGTTGATGAGCCAGGGGTCGCAGGTTTTTCCATCGCGGTCTCCAAGATAGACATGACCTTTCAATTCGCCGTGCAGCAGATTGGCGCGCGACGCGACACTGTGAGCATCTATCAACACTACGCGGCCAAAGCGTTTGATTTTGGCGTCGATAAGTTCCAGCAGCGTGGCGTGATACGGCGCATGCACCCGCTCGCGCCGCCGGCTTTTTTCCTCCTGTGATGGCGGAGTGCGATAAATCACTTCGCCCCAGAAAGTCTTGAGCGCCACGAAACCGGTTTCGAAGCGGCCCGGATACAGCGGCTGGTCGTTGGGCGGCCGATTCAGATCCGCCACGAAACGGCTATAGGTGGCGTAAATCGTGGTTACGCCCAGCGCCGGCAGGAAATCATATAAATGATGCAGATGCCAGTCGGTCATGGGCAAGCTACGGATGTAATCGGAGGCAAACTCCGCAGCGATAGCTTCCGGCACATAAGTGCCGGTGTGCGGGATGCTCACCAGCACCGGCAGTTCATGCGCTGACGGTTTGCGGATTTCGTAAGGTTTCAGTTCCATTAGTGCTCACTGAGACGCGACACGATTTTTGAAAATTCGTGCGCGCTGGTTTCCGCATCCTTTATCGCTCCATGATCCACCACGCGCTTTCCGCCCACATACACCTGCGCTATGTCGTGACGGCTGCCGCCGATGATGAAGGCATCCAGGAGCGTGCCGAGATCATGGCCCAGCCAGGGCGTCGCCTGCTCATCCAGCACCATCAGATCCGCGCGCCTGCCAATCGCAAGCATGCCGACCGGTTCAGCCAGAGCCGCTGCACCGCCGTTGCAAGCTCGTTGCCAGAGCGACGCTCCCAAACCGGCCTCGGTAGCCAATCTCGCGCGCTGCTGCTGGCGCAGGCGCTGACCATATTCCAGCCAGCGCAGCTCCTCCACCGCATCTATGCGGCAGTTGCTGTCGGAGCCAATCGCGAAACGGCCGCCGGCGCGGGCGAACTCCTCCGCCGCGAACAGACCGTCGCCCAGATAAGCTTCGGTGACGGGACACAACACCACCGTCGCATCGTGTTTCAGGATCAGATTGCGCTCCGCTTCCGTGGCATGAGTCGCGTGCACCAGATTCCAATGACGGCTCAGTTCAACCGTGCGTGCCAGCAGTTCTACAGGTGTGGCCCCGAAGAGCGCCTTGCATTCCTCCACTTCCCGCTGTTGCTCGCTGATATGGATATGGATGGGCCATGTGCCGCCGGACAGACTTTCCACGCCTTTGACCAGTTGAGCCAGCACCTTGGGCGGCACCGCACGCAGGGAATGGGGCGCGACGCCGAGTTTGACGCCGTGCAGCTCCTGCAACAGCCGGCAATAGTCCTCTATACTGGCGTGCACGAAACGCCGCTGAAGATCCGAAGGCGGCGTGTTGAATCCGCCGGTCTGGTAGAACACCGGCAACAGCACCAGATGGATGCCCGCCGCGTGCGCTGCTTCAATGACGGCACGGGCCATTTCCGGTCCGGGACGGCCGTCCGGTCTATGATGCACATAATGAAATTCCGCGACGCTGGTAAATCCGCCACGCAGCATGTCGAGAAACGCCTCGCGTGCAATGACGAACATATCCTCCGGCGTTATGCGCTTGGCGAGCCTGTACATGGCCACGCGCCAGCTCCAGAAGGAATCGTTGCCATGCGCCTGTTCACCGAAACCGGACAAAGCCCGCTGGAACGCATGACTGTGGGCATTGGGCATGCCGGGAAGGGCAAGAAAGCCGTCTGTCGGGCCGTGGGCAGGTTCGATGGATTCGATCAAGCCGCCGGCGCCCACCACCAGCGTCTGATCACGACGCAGGCCATCCGGCGTCAGCAGGTATTTGAAAGTAAGCTGCGTCTGCATACCCTTATGCTCTCAAATCCACGCCCCAACGCATAGGGAAAAGCCGTGTACGACCTACTGGTCAAGAACGCCCGACTGTATCCGATGCATCTGGATACCGGTATGGCCCATGCCCGCACCTTGGCGGTGAGCGAGGGCCGGATCGCAGCGCTGGGCGTGCCCGACAGGGCGCCGGCGCGGGAAGTCTTTGATGCCGCAAACCACGTGGTGCTGCCGGGTTTCGTGGATTGCCACACCCACGCGCTCTACGCCGGCAATCGCATGGGCGAGCACGGTCTCAAACTCAGGGGCGCGACCTACGAGGAGATCGCACGCGCCGGTGGCGGGATCCAGAACACCGTACGGGCAGTGCGGGCCGCCAGCGAAAATCAACTGGTGGGAGAAACCCTGCCGCGTCTCAAGGCGCTGCGGAGCGAAGGCGTCACCACGGTGGAAATCAAGAGCGGCTACGGTCTCGATATGGAAAACGAGCTCAAGATGCTGCGCGCCATCCGACAGCTGCGCCAGCACCTGGAAATGACTATCGTGCCGACGTTTCTCGGTGCCCATGCCGTCCCGCCCGGCCGTAGGCGTGAGGATTACCTCGCCGAGGTAATCGAACGCATGTTACCGGCGGTGGCCAAGGAGAAGCTGGCCGAAAGCGTGGATATTTTCGTGGAATCCATCGCCTTCGATGTGCAGGATCTGCGCCAATTGTTCATGCAGGCAGCCAAAGCCGGCCTGAAAACCCGTGCGCATACCGACCAGTTGTCCAACATCGGCGCCACCGAGACGGCCGCCGCCCACGGCGCCTTGTCCTGCGATCATCTGGAATATGCAAACGAGGAAGATATCCTGGCCATGTGCCGCGCCGGCAGCGTGGCGGTGCTGCTGCCGGGAGCGTTCTATTTCCTCAAGGAAACCCGCAAACCGCCGGTGGATTTATTGCGCCGCTATCAGGTGCCCATGGCCGTCGCCACGGACCTGAATCCCGGTTCCTCGCCCATCGCCAGCCTGCTTACCGTCATGCATATGAGCACACTTTTGTTCGGCCTCACACCAGAGGAAGTCCTGCTCGGGGTGACCCGTAACGCCGCCAAGGCTCTGGGGCGGCAGGATACAATCGGCAGCCTCGCACCGGACCGGCACGCGGACTTCAGTGTCTGGGATATCCCGGCACCTGAATACCTGCTTTACCAACTGGGTGGCTTGAAGCCCGCGGCGGTATTTTTCAAAGGGAAAAAGACATGAGCCATTTGTTGCTGACGGGCGCGGATCTCACCCTTACGGCACTGGCCGGATTCGATGCCGCACAGCCGCAGGTGAGGCTCGCTGACAGTGCGCGTCGGAAAATGCAAGCCAGTGTGGATACGGTGCGTCGCGTCATAGAAACGGAACGGGTGTGCTACGGCATCAACACCGGCTTCGGCGCCCTCGCCCGCCAGCATATTTCCCGCGACAAACTCATCCAGTTGCAATACAACCTGGTGCGCAGCCACGCCTGCGGCGTGGGCGATACGCTGCCGGCCTCTGTCACGCGCCGTATCCTGCTGCTCAAGGCCAACAGTCTCGCCATCGGCAATTCCGGTATTCGTCCCGAAGTCGTGGACGTGCTGCTGGCACTGCTCAACCATGACGTACTGCCGGTGATTCCCGCCAAGGGCTCGGTGGGCGCCTCCGGCGATCTCGCGCCACTTGCCCATCTGGCCCTGGCGCTCATCGGCGAAGGTGAAGCGCTGCATAAAGAGCAGTTGTTGAAAGGAAATGCGGTTCTGGCTGCGGTCGGTATGAAACCAGTGCAATTGGAAGCCAAGGAAGGCCTGGCGATGCTCAACGGCACCCAGGTTTCCGCAGCGCTCGCCATTGAAGGTCTGCTGCAAGCACGCATCGCTTTGCTGTCCTCCATCGTCATCGGCGCGCTCACGTTGGAAGCCCTGGCCGGCAGTTACAGCCCCTTCGACGCGCGCGTCCACGCGGCTCGTAATTTGCCGGGGCAAATCAAAGTGGCCCAACTGTTCCGCAGCCTGTTGACCGGAAGCGAAATCTGGCGATCCCATCAAGGCTGCAACCGGGTGCAGGATCCCTATGCTCTGCGCTGCATGCCGCAGGTATATGGTGCCGTGTGGGATACCCTCGCTCATGCTGCCCGGATACTGGCGCTTGAATGCAACAGCGTTTCGGATAATCCGCTCATCTTCGGCGAGGATGTGCTCTCGGGTGGCAACTTCCATGCGGAACCGCTGGCCTTCGTGGCGGATTTTATGGCCATCGCTGCCACGGAGCTGGGCACCATCTCGGAACGGCGTACTGATTTGATGCTCAAGAAAATCAATCCCAGGCTTGAAATGTTTCTGGCCCGGGAACCGGGAGTGGAATCGGGTTTCATGATCGCCCACGTGACAGCCGCAGCCCTAGTTTCCGAGAACAAGACCCTGGCACATCCTGCCTCCGTGGATTCCATCCCGACCTCGGCGGGTCAGGAAGACCACGTGAGCATGGCCCCGTGGGCGGGGCTGAAATTGCTGCAAATCCTGGAAAATCTTTGTCACATTCTGGCCATTGAAGCACTGGCGGCGGCGGCGGCCATTGATGCCCAGCGTCCGCTCGAAACCACGGTGGAATTGGAAGCGGTCCACGCGTTGTTGCGCAAACATGCAGCCTCACAAACCGGTGACCGGCGGCTGGACGGTGACATCCGCCGGCTCGCCCGGGAACTTGGCTCCGGCGTACTGGTCGGATGTTTAAATCCGGAAACCAGTACTCGCGAGTTGCTGAGTTAAGCTGAACCGGCCCGCGCGGAAGGTTGATTTTGCGGGTATTTCCGTGAAAACTGCGGCTTCCGTGAATATATCAAGCAAGCGACATATCTGCCGGTTTTTGGCTATAATTTGGATCGAGTCTCAAGCAAACTCTGGTGCACTGGCTCCAGGCCACGAGCGGAGAAATGACGGTTATGACGACCTCACGCAACGTGGGGAAGTCCGGGGCCTCTCGTTTTCCCCCTTTGACGAGAGGCCCCTCTTTTTTTCCGTGATCCGCCATGCTTAATGCGCCGTTCTACTAGGAGCCGGCCGCAGTCCGCGGTAAACTTACTGTCACGTGAACAAAGTCATTCCCCGACTTACTCATCCCGATTCGGAGCTCCCATGCTCAGACTGATTACCCGGTCCGCCGCCGTGCTGTGCGCGCTGCTGCTACTCACCAGCTGTGGCGGAAGCGGCAATAGTTTGCCCAATCTCTATCTCTACATGGCCGATGCGCCCATTGATGAAGCAAACAGCGTCGATATCACCCTGTCTGAAATAGACGTGACCGGCGATGAAGGCACCCAGTATTTCCCATTTTCATCCCCGGTGACACTGAATTTCTACCAGCTCCAGGGCGGGCTCTCACAATTCGTGCTCAGCGCGCCCCTGCCGGCAGGCCATTACACTTCCATTACTCTGTACTTCGAGGCCGCTCCAGGCACGCTGGATTCAAGTATCTCGCTGATCGGGAATGGAAACACTTACCCCCTGGTCATACCGGCTGGCGCGCCGACCGCGTTCACACTGCCGGTGAACTTCATCGTCATCCAGAACATTAATGCCAGCTACACTGTGGACCTGGACCTGCGCAGATCCATATATGTGGACCCGACTAATCCCGAGCAATACATCCTGCAACCGGCGTTACGTGCCGTGAACAATTCCGATTACGGCACCTTCACAGGCACAGTGGCTAACACATTAATCAGCTCCGGTTGTTCGGGCGCCGTATATGTATACAGTGGCAAGGTTACACCCACGGATGTGAATATCAATGCGCCGTCTGGTACCGTGCAGCCCATCAGCAGCGCCCTGGTTGGAGTCAATAGCACGACTGCGCTAAACAACTTTACGGTCAGCTTTCTGCCGCCCGGCTTATACACCCTCGCCTTCACCTGTCAGGCAGCCGAGGATGATCCAACCAAAACCGATAATATCCAATTCATTTCCACTACCACTGCGACGGTAGTCAACGGACAAACCACTTTTATCAGCCTGAATTAAGAACGAGAATCTGGTTAATGCCTGATTCTTTGTGTAGGTATCTTTCCGTTTGGTCACTTTAGCGCGTACGGATAACTAGTTCCTTCCGGTACCGCTTATGTGTTGGTAGCGGCGAAACACGCGCCCATATCCCACCACATATAGCACCTGCAACGCGGCAGCCAGGTAAAACGGCGTGAGAAACATGCCAGCGGCGATCAGCGGTCCCGCAACGCTTGGTCCTATGGATTGCGGCACCTGGAAGGAGGCTGCATTGACGCTCGCTGCCAGACCACGGCGTTCGTCCCGCACCAGGGACACGACCTGTGCCTGGCGCGCACCCAGGGAAGCGCCGCTGGAAGCAAGCCGCAGCATGTAGATGACCGCTGCCAGCCAGAACCAGGGCATGAGTGGCAGCAATGCCAGAAGCACCACACCAATGCCGCGGGACCATAGCACCGAAATTACCAACCCGTGCCGCTCTGTGAGCTTGCCCGCGAAGATCGAAGTGATGCCGGTAAGCAGGAAGGTAATGGCCATCATGGGGGCAATCGCACCGGGGCCGATATGGAATTTGAGAGCAAACCAGTATGCGATCAACGTCCCCGTCAAACCGATGGACAGGCCGTTGATGGTATTCAGCTGGAAGAGCCGCCAGAGAATGTGGTTCTCGAAACGCCGGGTTTGGGTGCTTTCCGCCGCTAGCCTAGCGCGAGGCAAAGCCGCCGTGGCGCGTAATTCACCGGCGCCACCCAACAACCAGAGATTCACGCAACCGCCCATGATCACGATCACAAAGATCGGGCTGTAGGCCAGCCGTGGGCCGAGCGAATGCACTTGGAACGCAGGCAGTATCGCAAACAGCGCCCCCAGGCTCATGCCGAAAAACCCCACGGCGGTGTTCAGGCTGTATATCCAGCCGCGTTTGACAGGTGGCACCGCTTCCGCAAGCCACGCCTGTTCCGCAGGCGCGAATGGACCGGCGGAGCCATTGGTCCCACGGCCAAAGCCGCCGACGATGACAGCCACGGCCAACACAGTCATATTGGCGCTCAACAGCGGCGCCAAACCGCACAGGATCGTCAGCCCTTCATTGCAAAGCAGAAATGGCCTGCGTTTGAGGCGATCGCTGACGATACCGATGAGAATGCTCAAGCTCGCAGCAATGAGGCCACCGGCGGTAAGGGTCAGGCCGATCTCCAGCCCGCTCCAGTGCAAAGCGTGCAAATACAGAGACAAATCCGCCACCAGGGCGCCCTGGGCCACGCTGCGCACTGCGCGCGATGCCAGCAGGCGCCGCGTGGTGGGGTGCAGTTCATTCAGCGCCAGCCACATAGTACGCAGCCCTTGTTTGTCTGCGTATGCAGACCGGATCAAGACGTCGGAGGAAAGACGGCTATGTCAGGAAAGCAATTTTATCAGCATTGCCTGCCGAAACAGCGTGAAGGAATGTGTATTCACGGCATTTGGAATCTTCCGCCGCCGACAAAACGTGTGTTCCAATAGATGTCGCCCAGGTGCGCGCGGGACACCGGCTCGCCGGTTTCCGGAGCGTGAATGAATTCACCATTACCCACGTAAATTCCTACATGCATCTGCACATCGCCGGCAATCTGAAAGAACACCAGATCGCCGGGTTGCAAATCGCGCAAATCCACCGGATGCGAAGCATACAACTGGTCATTGGCGGTGCGCGGCACTGTCAGACCAGCATGCCTGAAAACGTAATACACGAGCCCGCTGCAATCGAAACCCTGCGGCGTATCGCCGCCGTAAAGGTAGGGCGCGCCCAGCTGTTGGCTGACCAGCCGCACGACCTCAGCCGCGCGGTTTGCCTGGGCGGCGTTGTACGGCAGCGCTTCCGGCCGCACTGGCCAGGGTGCACACGCTATAAAACCGGCACTCAGGAAGCTGGCAAACAGAAATGCAATAACCTGGTTGCGCGGGTTTTTTATGGAAATGGAAGTGCTCCCGAAGTTGAAGTGCTTAACGCCGCAACCGTACATGCAACTGGCCCATCTGTAACCGCGCCTCCCGCAAGGAGGGGTGGGATTTGGCCAATACCATGAAGCTGCGCGCGGCCAGCAAGCCGGGATCAGCGGGAATGATGTCATGATGGAGTTTCGCCTCGGAGAATTGCAGCGCTGCCAGCGCCTGCTCACGGCCCACAACCTCAAAACGCAGTTTTGCGCCGGGACGCAGTTGGCCGAGCCGCGGCAGATCGGCGCGGATAACCACAGCGATCACCGGATAACCCCCTGTGGTCCCGTGATTCGGCAGGAGCACGATGGGATGCCCGTCGCCGGGTACCTGCACCGCGCCGCTCACCATACCCTGCGAACGCAACTCGCTCCGATTGCTCCGCGAAATACGCTCACCCGCGAGACGCAGGCCGGTACGATCACTGTCGGCGCGCACTTCAAAACCGCTTTGCAGAAAATCCTCAAGTGCACCGGCGGTGAACCATTCCGCATGAGGTCCGGTAATGGCGCGCAACGTAACCACACCGGAAAATTCCGGCGGCGCGCGCAGATACCAGCCTTGATGCGGATTGTGTGCCCGGATGACAAGAGAATCGCCAGCGCGCAGAACCGGTGGCCCTAATCCGGCAAAAGTATCAGTGGACGCGCTGTTGAGGGCCACAACCGTGGAAAACCCTCCTGCTACCGCCAGATAACTGCGCATCCCTGTCAGTATGGTCCCACAAATCAGCACTTGGCCGACGCGCACCGATACGCTCTGGTACATTGGAATGGGCGAGTCGTCCAGACAGGCATCCAGACGGCCGCCCGCGAGTGCAATCACCGTATTGGTTTCGAAGCGCAATGTCGGTCCGCTGAGCGTCATTTCCAGAGCAGCGGCATATTCGGGGTTCCCCGCCAGCAGATTGGCCTGACGCAAACTCAAACTGTCCGCCGCTCCCGCCCGCGGTACGCCGAGATGCGCAAAGCCCTCGCGGCCCCTGTCCTGGACGCTTGTGAACCGCCCCGGCTCCATCACCGTAATCATGCCACCGGCCTGAAATGCACTTTATCACCTGGCATAAACAGCGCCGGTGCCGGGCGTGAGGTGTCAAACAATACTGCGTCGGTATGTCCCAATATGCGCCAGCCACCCGGTGTGGCTTGCGGATAAATGCCGACGAATTCATCAGCAATCGCCACCGCGCCAGCCGGCACCCGGACACGCGGCGACTTGAGCCGCGGCACGCGTATTTTCGGATCAAGCCCCGTCAGATACGAAAAGCCCGGCGCGAAACCCAGAAATGCCACTGTATAGGTGACGCTGCTGTGACACCGCACAACTTCCGCTATATCAAGGCCGGTCATGCGTGCCACATCTTCCAGATCCACGCCGTTGTAACGCACTTCAATATGATGTTCACGCTCATCAACAGGAAATATGGGGATCTGTGCGAGTTTCTGCAGACGGCGTGTGAATTTGGCTGCATCCAATCGCTGCGGATCGTATTCCACAAGCAGGGTGTCATACCCCGGCACCAATTCGAGTATGCCTGGAATTGACTGCTTATGAATGGCCTGGCGCCATTGCTGGGCGGCGCGGAAGTCTTTCATTTCCAGAAGCAGGGCGCTGTCGCCAAAAAAACGGATATTCATGCGAACGCACGAATGGTAATACCGGCCTGTTCCAGCGCCGCGCGCACCGCGCGCGCAAACTCAACAGCGCCGGGTGTATCGCCATGCACACACAGGGAATGTGCCCGGATGGAAATCTTGATTCCGTCCAGGCTGGTTACTTGTCCGTTGATGACCATCTCCACAGCACGCCGGGCAACCGTAGCGGCATCAGCGATGACCGCGCCAGCTTTAACGCGTGGCACCAGCCGGGCTGCCGGTGTATAGGCGCGATCCGCGAAGGCTTCGCCAACTGCGCGCAAACCCTGAGCCTGCACCCGTCGCATGGCGACACTGCCAGACAAGGTCAGCATAGCCAGTGAAGCATCGAAAGTCTTGATGGCGGCAATCACCGTGTCGGCGACGCCGGCATCATCCGCCATGCGGTTATACAGTGCGCCATGTGCCTTCACATAACGCACACGGGTGCCCGCGGCGCGGGCAATACCGTCCAGAACTTTGAGTTGCTCCAATATGCTTTCCGTCAGGGCATGTGACGGCATCGTCATGTCGCGCCGGCCGAAATGTTCCCGGTCAGGATAAGAAACATGCGCACCGATGCTGACGCCGTTGCGCAACGCGGTTTCAACAGTGTGCCGCATGCTGTGAACGTCGCCCGCATGGGCGCCACAGGCAATATTGGCGCTGCTCACGATTCCCAGCAGGGCCGCATCATCGCCACAACCCTCCCCCAGATCGCTGTTGAGATCTATCACCGCCACGCTGGTCATGGGTTACAGCTCAAGGAATCATCGGTAAATCGAGGCCGCGTTCTTTAGCCACCTGGATCGCTTTTTCGTAGCCCGCGTCGGCGTGCCGCATAACGCCGCTGCCCGGATCATTGATTAGCACACGTGTCAGGGCTTTTTCAGCACGTTCGCTGCCATCCGCCACGATCACCACGCCGGCGTGCAAGGCGTAACCCATGCCCACGCCGCCGCCGTGATGGAAACTCACCCAGGACGCACCGCTGGCAGTATTGAGCAGCGCATTCAGAACCGGCCAGTCGGCCACTGCGTCGCTACCATCTTTCATGCCTTCGGTTTCACGATTGGGCGAGGCCACCGAACCCGCATCCAGATGATCACGACCGATGACGATGGGTGCTTTCAATTCGCCATTCTTCACCATCTCGTTAAACGCGAGGCCCAGCTTGTGGCGCTCCCTGTAACCCAACCAGCAGATACGCGCCGGCAGACCCTGAAAATGGATGCGTTGGTGTGCCATGTCCAGCCAGCGGTGCAGATGTTGTTTGCCAGGAAACAGTTGTTTCGCCTTGGCGTCGGTCTTATAGATGTCCTCCGGATCACCGGACAGCGCCACCCAGCGAAATGGGCCCATGCCTTCACAGAACAGCGGACGAATATACAGTGGCACAAAACCCTTGAAATCAAATGCATTCTCAACGCCCGCATCCTGGGCCATGGCGCGGATATTATTGCCATAATCGAATGTGGGAATGCCTCTTTTATGGAACCCCAGCATGGCGCGCACCTGTCGCGCTATGGATTGTTTGGACAGCTCCACATATTTCTTTGGATCGCTTTTTCGCAGTTCAGCGGCTTGCGCTAACGAATAACCCACAGGAATATATCCATTCAGGGGATCATGGGCGGAAGTCTGGTCGGTCACCAGATGCGGATGGAATTCGTCTTTAAGAATCTCCTCGAAGACTTCCGCCGCATTGCCCAGCAGACCCACGGACACCACTTCGCCCCGAACTATGCCCGTGCGGAGAATATCAAGAGCCTGTTTGAGCGATTTCGCCTTGCGATCCAGATAACCCGCTTCAAGACGCTTGTCTATGCGGTTCTCATCTACTTCCACGGCAAGGCAGCACAAGCCCGCGAATACTGCCGCCAGCGGTTGCGCGCCGCCCATGCCGCCGAGACCGCCGGTGAGCAGCCATTTGCTCTCGGCCTCGCCCTTGTAATGTTGGCGCACCGCTTCTGTGAAAGTTTCATAAGTGCCCTGCACGATCCCTTGAGAGCCGATGTAGATCCAGGAACCGGCGGTCATTTGGCCAAACATCATCAGCCCTTTCCTGTCCAACTCAAAGAAGTGCTCCCAGTTGGCCCATTTACCGACGAGATTGGAATTGGCGATGAGTACTCGTGGCGCGGTCTCTTGGGTCTTAAACACGCCCACCGGCTTGCCGGACTGGATCAGCAGCGTCTCATCATTTTCCAGGCGTTTCAGAGTTTCGACAATCATGTCGAAGCACTCCCAGTCGCGTGCGGCACGGCCAATACCGCCATAGACCACCAGTTCTTTGGGATGCTCAGCCACCGCCGGATCGAGATTGTTGTGCAGCATTCTGAGCGCCGCTTCCTGCTGCCAGCCCTTGCAGGACAATTTGGAACCGGTGGATGCGTGCAATTCGACATCACGGAAACGGGTAGGCACAGGCATCTCCGCAAAATGATATGCGGATAGTTTACCGCAGCGCTACGGCAAGATAGGAATATACACTGGCCACACAAGTGATTTTTACGTATCTCTTCGCCAGAAAGATACAAGCACTGGAAATGAAAATGGCCGGTATTTAACCGGCCATCTATCTAGCAATCTTAAAAGCAAGTCTGCTGTCTACTTCGGACGTTACTACTTCACCCTGTTCCGCGTACCGGCGAACAATCCGGCCCCGGCACCTAAGAGGTCATAAGCAGCTTGGTGCGCACGAGCTTTCCTTGCCTTGCGACTGCATATTCTGCATAGCCTCTTGAGCGGCTTTCTGGCGAGCGGCCATTTGTTCCTTGGTCAGACAAATGCGCTGCGGGATATGTGAGCCCATGGGATAGTCAGTGCTGCAGACCAACTGGTCACCCGTGGCCTGTGTACCCCGAGAAACCACCATCTGGGTCTGACTATCTGTCGCAGCGGCGGCAGTCGTCTGGGCCGGTGGCTGGGGTGTCGC
This sequence comes from Gammaproteobacteria bacterium, assembly GCA_049591455.1. Taxonomy (GTDB): domain Bacteria; phylum Pseudomonadota; class Gammaproteobacteria; order Natronospirales; family REEB76; genus REEB76. Next base: position 176,461 of record JBAWFA010000001.1, on the reverse strand, counting down.
GCAGGCCGTAATTAACAGGACCAGTCCCAGGGAAAGAATTAATTTGCTCATGAGTCTTGCTCCTTTAGCTCGTGGTGATACAAAATACTGGATAATAAGTACTATCTATATAGTATTATAATCAAAGAAATTGGCGTTGCAAGGTCTAGATAAAAAATTATACTAGATGTCTAGTAGCCGTACTATACTTCAGGGCAGCGTACTTGGCCACCCCCCTCCTTTGGAAACTGGATACCCAACATGGCACCTCGCAAAACCTCATCCACCCCCGACCTGCCGGAACCCACGGAAGCCGAGCTGGAAATCCTGAACGTGCTCTGGCAACTGGGTTCGAGCACTGTGCGCCAGGTTCATGACGCCCTGCTACTTCACAGCGATCTCGCCTATACCACCGCGCTCAGCATGTTGCAGATCATGTACCAGAAAGGTCTGGTCACCCGCGACGATTCGGAACGCGCTCATGTTTACGCACCCGCCCTGAGCAAAAATCAGACTCAGCGCCAGATTCTCGGCAAGCTACTGCACCGGGTTTTCGAGGGTTCTGCCACGGAACTCGTCATGCAGGCTCTGGGCTCCGCCAAACCGGCCAGCGCGGAAGAAATCGGCAAAATCCGCGCCCGGCTGGATGAATTGGAGGGCCGCAAAAAATGAATATCATTGACACACTGTCCAACTCGCCGCTGGCCTATCAACTGGGCTGGACGCTGGTGCATTTCCTCTGGCAGGGCGTCGTGGTGGGCGTGCTCTATATCGCGCTGCGGCATCTGTTACGCAAAAATTCATCCGCAACCCGTTACCGCCTGGCCATGGGCACGCTAGTCGTAATGGTTGCCCTGCCTGTCTTTACCTTCATGCATCTCCATGCAGTCACGAGTACCGCTTCGAATGGTACCCTGCAAACACTGGCCGGCATGACTACAACTGGTGTAATCCAAGGCGTTGCCACGCCGCTTTCAGTTTTGAATCACCTGAAAATCTGGCTGCAGCCACTGGTACCTTGGACAGTACCTTTGTGGTTGCTGGGCGTCTTGTTCATGGCGCTGCGAGTCTGGTACGGCTGGCGGCATGCCAATCGTCTACGTAAAACGGCCGCATTCATTCCACTGCCGGAGTGGAGCACTGTAGTGGAATCCCTACGCACGTTGCTGGGTATTCGCAAACTCGTGCGGCTGGCCGTTTCTGTCAGCATCACCGTGCCCTCAGTCATCGGTTGGCTCAAACCCATTATCCTGCTGCCGCCCAGCGTGATTGCGGGCCTGACGCCGTTGCAAATGGAGCTGATTCTGGCCCATGAACTTGTCCATATCCGCCGCCAGGATTATCTGTGGAATCTGCTGCAGATAGCAGTGGAAACCCTGCTGTTTTATCACCCGATGGTCCGCTGGGTATCACACCAGGCACGTCTGGAACGCGAGCAGTGCTGTGACGACATGGTGGTAAAGCTGCATGGCAACGCCATTGATTACGCGCGCGCCTTGGCAGAACTGGAAAGCCTGCGCCATCCGCGCACGGCATTCGTGCTGGGCGCCAATGGCGGTCAGGTGCTGGAACGCATCCACCGCCTATTGGGCCAGCCGACCACCAATGCGGCCATGTCCTGGCTGCCGCTGTTGCTGGCGGCCGGGTTGCTGCTTGCAGGCAGCTTCATGACGGTTCTCCAGCAAAAGGCCCCGCTCCAATCGGTTTTGGCGGCCAAATACACCCTTACAGACGAGCCGGAGCAAAACCGGCCTCAGCCTGCACAAATTTCCGCTACCGCCACGGTACCCACAGGGATAATCAACATCGCATTGACACGACCCGCGTTGCAACGCATACACACCTTGCGCGCCCCTGGTAAATTAGTGAGTGCGCCGCTTTTGGCTTTACCCGCCTTGGCGACGCCCGCCCAAGCCGATGTCGCGGCGCCAACCGCCGTACCTGTCCACCGTGTACCGGCAGCAAATCGCGGAGGCGGAACAGTGATTGCACAGTATTCGCCCACCTATCCGCCCCTGGCCCTGGAGCGCGGGGTCGAAGGCTCCGCGACCGTGGAATTCACACTTACCCAGGAAGGTGAAGTAACAGACGTGCGCGTGTCACAAGTGAATGGTTCGCGGCTTTTCGGACCGGCTGCTATGGATGCAATCCGCCGTTGGAGATTCGCCCCTGTCACTATAGAAGACGAATCAGTGGCACAACACATGGCCATAGAATTCGAGTTTCGCTTGAATGGTTCGGCCACAAGCGGTGGACCCTGCAAGATCCCCATGGGTTACCATGTCTGCACCAACTAAAGACCCAAAACACCAACCGCTAAGCCTGAAAATCTCCTTGTAAGAACCCCACCCGCTAACGACGCTCTGCCCTAAGGGTCTGCAGGCATACCTAGCTCTTTCCCTACGAAATATCTCGCATTTTGTTTATACTTTAAGTTGTCCTGGCGGCCGGTTCCGGCTGCTGGTTACCAACACTTGGAGCGCGTCATGTCGCCACGCCGGGCCCGGGCCACACATCCCACAGATGCCGAACTGGAAATCCTCAATGTTCTCTGGAAGCAGGGCCCCAGCACCGTGCGCGAAGTGCATGAGATGGTGGTACAACACAACCGGGTGGGCTACACCACTGTGCTCAAGCTGCTGCAGATCATGTACCCCAAGGGCTTGGTAGAAAGGGACGATTCTGCCCGCGCCCATATCTATCGCGCGGCCTCCAGCCGCGAACACACCCAGCGGCAATTGCTGGTCAAATTGACGCAACGCGCCTTCGAAGGTTCCGTCACGGAACTGGTGTTGCAGGCGCTGGGCTCGGGACGGCGCTCAAGCAGCGAGGAACTGGTGCGCATCCGCGAACTCATTGATGAACTGGAAAAACAGCAATCATGAATGATTTCACCCACATGCCGGTGGTAACACGTCTCGGCTGGACCCTGATCCATCTCCTGTGGCAAGGCGCAGCCGCAGGCTTGGTTTACTTCTGCCTTCGTAACCTGTTGCAGCGACGCTCACCACAAGCGCGTTATGTTCTAGCCTTGATGGCGCTGGTAACACTCGCCCTGCTGCCCTTGTTCACGTTCTTTTACCTGAGTGGCTGGAATTCTCCGCACCTGCACATGCCCTCACCGTTACGTATCAACTTCATGGCCGCCACAACCAATACCGAGCAAATCACTCTGCCGCAAACACCGGCTGAGCGGTTCACGCCTCTCGTCTCCTGGGCGGTAATCCTGTGGCTCGCGGGCGTGGCGTTCATGGGCGCGCGCGCAGTCTGGGGCTGGCGTAAGGCCGGCATGCTGCGCATCGCACTGCCCTCTACGCCCGTCCATCCCTGGCAACCGCTGCTGCACGATCTGGCTGAAAGAATGCACATCAAACGCGCGACCTCGTTGCTTGCATCCACGCAGGTGTACGCGCCCACGGTGGTGGGTTGGCTCAAACCCATCATCCTGATACCGCCCAGCGCCGTCTGCGGGCTCAGTTGGCAGCAGGCGGAAATGATCCTTGTCCATGAACTGGCCCACATCCGCCGCCACGATTATCTTTTCAACCTGTTGCAGGTGGTGCTGGAAACGCTGTTGTTTTATCACCCGGTGGTGCATTGGATATCCCGGGATGCGCGCAACGAACGGGAATTCTGTTGCGATGACGTGGTGATGGAAACCTGTGGCGACCGCGTGGCTTATCTCAAAGCCCTGGCGGAACTTGAAAGCCGGCGTCTGCACGCGCCGCTGACCCTGGCTTCCAACGGCGGCATGCTGCTGAACCGTGCTTACCGCCTCGCCCATCAGACCGAACCGGTCGGTCGCCCGTCGGGAGAGTCCGTCGTACTACTGGCGCTGGCGGTTTTGATAACCGCAGTTGTGCTGATTCATCCCCACAGCCGCCTACCCGTCTTGCCTGCAAATAAAGTTCCCATGGCACGAATGACGATGATGCCTGAAATCCACACCGCCGCGATGCGTGTGCCCCGTAGCGCGGCCGATGCCGAAGCTCTTGCCGCACCGGTGCTGGCGCCTACCCGATTCGCACCTGCGCACGCAGCTACAATGCAGCGCGTCAAACTGCTGCAGATATTCCTGTCCATGCAAGCGGTAATGCCGGTGACATCTCTGCCGGCACCGGAGCCAGCCGTATCCCATGTTGTGGATAAACCGGTTGCACCGGCAACAGTAAAAGTAGTGGCGGCACAGCCACTGCCAACGCCGGGGTATCCCTATCAAGCCTTGCGCGACGATCTGGATGGTGTCGTGCAAGCGTCCTTCCAAGTCAGCAAAACCGGCGATACCACGGATATCCAGACCGAGATGACCAAGGGACCAATGGTCCTAGCCACAAGCGTGCGCGGTGCGCTCGAAAACTGGAAGTTCAAGCCTGTTCGCTTCAATGGCAGGACCATCACACCGCACGTACACCTCGAATTTGTTTTTACAGCAAACCAGACCAATAAGGCGACAGGTAACTGCGTGATAGTGACGGGCAGCCATATATGTCATTGGTATCAGGTCGGCATACCGAACATTCAGGTACAAGAGTCCGAAAGCGGTATTACCAGCGCTGTGGTATCCGGCAGTGGCAACGGCACTCTCAAAGGGGATGTGATGGTAAAACTGGCGGACGCGGAAGGCAAAAATGCTCTGGTTTGCGGGCCGAATGATGCATGCTTCTTTGCCAGAAACGGGGCAACACCGGAGCGGAGGCAACGCATCGAGACTCAGATACGCATGCTCTCCGAAGGGTTGATTCCAGGATACATGTCTCCCTGAAGAACTAGCCAACCCATGCCCGTGCATTGCGGAACAGGCGCAGCCACGGCGATTCCTCCTCCCAGTCGCGCGGATGCCAGGACATCTGCACGGCGCGGAATACGCGCTCGGGATGCGGCATCAGCAAAGTATAGCGGCCGTCGGTATTGGTGATGCCGGCGATCCCCAGGGGGGAGCCGTTGGGATTCGCGGGATAATGTTCCGTGACGCGCTCATGGTTATCCACGAATCGCAGCGCGACACGGCCGCTGGCCAGAAGCTGTTGCGCGCCTTCATGACGAGTGAATTCCGCGCGGCCCTCGCCGTGGGCCACCACGATCGGCAGCACCGAGCCTTCCATACCTTTGAAAAACAGTGAAGCTGTGGGCTGGATTTCTGCCAGACTCAGCCGGCCTTCGAACTGTTCCGAGGCATTGCGCACGAAACGCGGCCAACCCACCGTTCCAGGTATGAGGTCGCCCAGAGCCGCCATCATCTGGCAGCCGTTGCAAACACCCAGGCCGAAACTGTCATCCCGGTCGAAAAAGCGGGCAAACTCATCACGTGCATGCGGATTGAAAAGGATGGATTTTGCCCAGCCTTGGCCGGCACCCAGCACGTCACCGTAAGAGAACCCGCCGCAAGCCACAATACCGGCGTAGCCCGCCAAGCTCACATGGCTCGAGAGAATGTCAGTCATGTGTACGTCCACTGCAGCAAAACCGGCACGGTCAAAAGCCGCCGCCATTTCTGCCTGACCGTTCACGCCCTGTTCGCGCAGCACTGCGACCCGCGGGCGCAGACCTTTGTTGATAAAGGGTGCGGCCACGTCTTCGGTTGGATCAAAATTGAGGCGTGCATGCAGCCCGGGGTCCTCCGACAGCTTGGATTCAAATTCCTGTCGTGCCCCCTCCGGGTTGTCACGCAGCCGTTGCATGTGAAAGCTGGTTTCACTCCATGCGCGCTGGAATTCAAGTCGCTCGCCCTCCAGCACCACGTCCTCACCATGACTGAATATGATCCTGTCATGGTCCCGCGGCGCTCCCAGCACAGGCACATCAAGCAATCCGTGACTCGCAAATACGCGCTGCACTAGCGGCACATCCGTCTCGCGTACCTGGATCATTGCACCGGCTTCCTCGGCAAACAGAGCCGCCACAATATCGTCACCCAATTCATTTAATTGCACCGAGAGGCCGCAATGAGAAGCGAATGCCATCTCACAAAGAGTGGCAAACAATCCACCGTCGGAGCGATCGTGATAGGCCAGCAAGCGTTCGGCGGTATTCAGTTCCTGGATAGCCGCGAAGAACCCGTGCAACCTGGCAGCGCTATCCATATCCGGGACTTCCTCGCCGGTCTGTCCATATACCTGCGCCAGGCAGGAGCTGCCTAGACGATTCTTGCGTCCGCCCAGATCAATGAGCAGCAGACGGGTTTCTCCAACGTCCAGTTGCAGTTGCGGGGTGAGCGTGCGGCGCACGTCGCTCACGGGCGCGAAGGCGGAGACGATGAGCGATAGCGGTGCCACCACGCTGCGGGTTTTACCGTCCTGCTGCCAAACGGTCTTCATGGACAGGGAATCTTTGCCCACGGGAATGGTGATGTTGAGTGCCACACACAGTTCGCTCACGGCTTTCACAGTGTCATAAAGTGCTGCATCCTCACCCGGGTGTCCGCATGCCGCCATCCAGTTGGCTGACAGGCGCACATTCCCCAGTGCACCGATATCCGCCGCAGCGATATTGGTGAGCGCCTCCGTCACTGCCATACGCCCGGAAGCCTGTGCATTGATTATCGCCAAGGGTGTGCGCTCACCCATAGCCATGGCTTCGCCGGAGCAGCCGTCGTAACTTGCGGCGGTGACCGCCAAATCGCTCACCGGCACCTGCCAGGGACCCACCATCTGGTCGCGGCATACCAGTCCACCCACGCTGCGATCGCCGATAGTAATGAGGAAACCCTTGTCCGCGACTGCCGGCAGGCGCAGCATCCGAATAGCGGCTTCATGCATATTAATCTTGGAGGTATCGAAATAATCAAGAGTCGGTTTGATGCGCTTGACATCGCGCAACATCTTTGGCGGTTTGCCAAACAGCACATCCATGGCCATATCCACCGGCCGGATATTGAAATGCGTATCCGTCACCACCAGCAGGCGTTCGCCGGTGGCTTCGCCAATTACCGCGAACGGGCAACGCTCGCGTTCACACAAACGTCCAAACTCCGACAATCGCTCCGGCGCGACCGCCAACACATAACGTTCCTGCGCCTCATTGCACCAGATTTCCATGGGCGACATGCCCGGTTCGTCGTTTGGCACACGGCGCAAATCCAGAACGCCACCGCGATGGCTTGCTTCCAGGATTTCCGGCACGGCATTGGACAGGCCGCCGGCGCCCACGTCGTGAATCGAGAGGATCGGATTGACTTCACCGAGCGCCCAGCAGGCATCAATGACTTCCTGTGCGCGACGCTGGATTTCGGGATTGCCGCGCTGCACCGAGGCGAAATCCAGGTCTTCGATTCTGGTGCCGCTGGCCAGGCTGGAAGCCGCGCCACCCCCCAAGCCAATTTTCATGGCAGGACCGCCCAGCACAATCACCTTTGCGCCCGCCGGCAATGCATCTTTCTCCACATGCATTGCGCGGATATTGCCCAGGCCGCCGGCAATCATGATGGGTTTGTGATAGCCGCGAAGGGTTCCGCTCACTTGTTGTTCGTAGCTGCGAAAATAACCGTTCAGGACCGGGCGGCCGAATTCGTTATTGAATGAAGCCGCACCGATGGGACCTTCCAGCATGATTTCCAGCGCCGAGGCAACGCGTGTTGGCTTGCCGTAGTCCTGTTCCCAAGGCTGTTCAAACCCAGGGATGCGCAGATTGGAAACCGAAAAACCTGTGAGCCCGACTTTGGGTTTCGCGCCGCGTCCGGCGGCACCCTCGTCGCGGATTTCACCGCCGGCGCCGGTGGCTGCGCCGGGAAACGGCGAGATGGCCGTGGGATGGTTATGGGTTTCGACCTTCATGAGGATGTGGATGGCTTCCTCATGACGTGCATACACCTTATCCGCCGGGCGCGGAAAAAAGCGCTCGCCTTTGCAGCCTTCAATGACAGCAGCGTTGTCCCGATAGGCCGAGAGCACGCCTTTGGGATTGTGCTCGTGGGTACGGCGAATCATGTCGAACAGCGAAACCGGCTGCGGTTCACCATCCAGTATCCAGTCACCGCGGAAAATCTTGTGCCGGCAGTGCTCGGAGTTTGCCTGAGCGAACATCATGAGTTCGGCATCAGTGGGGTTGCGTTTGAGCTTCTTGAAATTCCCGAGCAGATACTCCATCTCATCGCCGGACAAGGCAAAACCGGATTCCCGATTGGCTTTCTCCAGCGCCCGGCGGCCGCCTTTGAGGATATCCACGGTCTTGAGCGCGACGGGCTTGGCCTGTTCGAAAAGACCAGCGGCTTCCTCCGCATCGAACAACATCGTCTGTGTCATGCGGTCGTGCAGCACGTGAGCGACACGCAACACCCGTTCGCGCTTCAGGGGTGCCGCAGCATGGATGAGATAAAACGCAATGCCGCGTTCGATGCGGTGGATCTTGTTCAGGCCGCAGTTATGCGCGATGTCGGTTGCCTTGCTGGACCAAGGCGAAACCGTGCCGAAACGCGGGACGCACAGCAGCAATGCACCCCCCGGTGCTTGCGCGGCGGGTGCCGGGCCCTCAGCCAGCAATTCATGGAGAATGCGCTCTTCGCCTGTGCTGAGCACGCCGGAGACATCAACGAAATAGCGAAACTCGGCGGCCACACCGGACACGGCCGGGATGAGCTTGTGCAGATGGTCAAGCAGTTTCTGGACGCGGAACTCGGAAAGCGCCGGGCCACCACGGAACTGCAGCATGATCGGTCCTTGCGGGCGTGAGCGGGTGCGTATTTTACCGGAAGCGTACCGCGCGCTCCAGTCAGAAATCAGCTCAATTCGCGCCAGCCAACCCCTTCATTTTGAGTAGCCACATGAATCCAATCGCTGTCACAGCCCATGACTTGCGCCAGCGCCTCGCGAGCCAGGTCCGGTGTATTGTTCTTTTCACTCAGATGCGCCGCTACCAAGTGCTGCAAATGTGACCAGTCCAGACTAGCCAGCAAAACCGCCGCCTTGGCATTGCTGAGATGCCCCAACGGTCCGCCTACACGTAATTTGAGTTGAACGGGATATGGACCATTTTCCAGCATATCGCGGTCGTGGTTGCATTCGAGGACAAGCCCATTGCAGCCATTCAGCAGAAGTTGAATATGGCTTGTGAGACTGCCAGTGTCGGTGAGCACGCCCAATTTGTGCTTACCGTCAGTGAAAACGAATTGGGTCGGTTCGCGCGCGTCGTGCGGTACCGTCAGCGGCGTAACCTCGAGATCATCCAGCGCAAATACCGTCTGCGGGTCAAACAGTTCCGCGCGCTCCAGACCCAGCTTCCCGCAACCCTCGAACGTACCCCGGGTGCAGTGAACCGGGATATTGAAACGCCCGGCGAACCTGACCACGCCATTCACGTGGTCGGCATGCTCGTGCGTAATCAGAATAGCCGTGATATTGCCAGGAACAATCCCAAGTTTCCCCAGACGCGCCGCAGTCTCCGTTACCGAGAAGCCGCAATCTACCATGACACAGGTAGTACCGGACTGCACCAGTGTGGCGTTACCGCGACTGCCGCTGCCAAGCAGAGCGAAGCGCACTATACGTGCAGCCTTGTTTTGAAATCAGAAACGAAATGTCTCATTATTTCTTGTGAGTGCTGCCGGGTGTATATACCGGCATGGGAAAAGGCATCACATTGGAACCGCTTTCGATTGCGATAATCTTGGCGGTGCCCTCGTGGGTGACTTCGTCGATACGCACCACCGCATGCATGGGAACATACGTGCGCTTCACACCGGCGAATTCATCCTTGAGTTTTTCCTCGCTCGGGTCCAGCACCACGCTGGAACGCTCGCCAAATACCAACTGTTCTATCTCGATGAATCCCCAGAACCCATCCTGGCTCACTTTGTGGGCATAGACCTCATAGATCTTGCCCTGGTTCATAAAGGTCACTTTGTAAATGTGGCGGGTGGTCATGATCTGACAGACTTCCGAATACGTTTGAGCGCTGATTCTACCGGAGCTACCCTCGGCGTGCCATGCAAGATTCGGAGCGTGACGTCGGACGATGGCAGATCGGGTTTTCTGGGGTAAAATGCACGCTCTTTTTTGGCTGGCCGGGCGCCGAACCATGGATCGGGCGGCTGATCAGCTTACCAGGGACGGTTGTTGTATTTGTGTTTAAAAATTTTGGTTTCCGGAGGGGTACCGAAGCGGTCACAACGGCACCGACTCGAAATCGGTTGGGGGCTAACCGCCCCACGTGGGTTCGAATCCCACCCCCTCCGCCAATTCATCAACGCCGCTTCTCAAAAAACCCTCTCAGCACCTCACTGCAGTCTTCAGCCAACACACGGCCGGCCACCTCCAGACGGTGGTTCAATTCTGTGGCCTGCACTAAATTGAATACGCTGCCGGCGGCGCCGGCGCGCGGGTCCGGCGCGCCGAACACCAGCCGTTTGACGCGTGCGTGCGCCATGGCGCCGGCGCACATGGCACAAGGTTCCAACGTCACATATAAAGTGGTATCCGTCAACCGGTAGTTATCCAAGGCCTGCGCGGCTTCGCGTAGGGCGATGATCTCCGCATGTGCGGTGGGATCATGCGCCGCGATGGGATGATTCCAGCCGCGGCCGAGGATGGCGCCGTTTCTGACCACCACCGCGCCCACAGGCACTTCACCGATAGTTTCTGCCTGGCGGGCGAGTACAAGGGCTTCTCGCATCCAGTGAGAATCAACTTCGTTGATACGGTGAGGCGTGAGGGGTAAGGAGCGAGGGGTGAGTATGTTCATGAAATAGAGTCAGCTCAAGTACAACGGAATACTTCTCACGCCTCACTCCCACTCTATAGTCGCTGGCGGTTTCCCAGAGATGTCGTATACCACTCGCGAAATCCCCGGCGTTTCGTTGATAATACGCCGCGATACGTGGTCGAGAAAATCGTAGGGTAATCTTGTCCAGCGCGCCGACATGAAATCCACGGTCTCCACCGCGCGCAGCGCCACCACGTAATCATAGCGGCGGCCGTCACCCATGACGCCCACCGAGCGCACCGGTAGAAACACCGCGAACGCCTGGCTTACCTTGTCGTACAAACCGGCCTTGCGTAGCTCTTCTATATATATAGCATCCGCCTGGCGCAGCAGATCGGCGTATTCTTTCTTCACCTCACCAAGGATACGCACGCCAAGCCCGGGACCGGGAAACGGATGGCGATGCACCATGTCGTGGGGCAAACCCAGTTCCACGCCGATCTTGCGCACTTCGTCCTTGAACAACTCACGCAAAGGTTCGATGAGTTTCATGCGCATCTGTGCCGGCAGACCGCCTACATTGTGGTGGGATTTGATGACATGGGCCTTGCCGCTGGCGGCGGCGGATTCGATCACGTCGGGATAGATCGTGCCTTGGGCCAGCCACTGCACATCCCTGAGTATGGCCGCTTCCTCTTCAAATACGTCTATGAACGATTTGCCGATGATCTTGCGTTTCTGTTCAGGATCGCTGATGCCCTTGAGGGCAGCAAGAAAGCGCTGTTCTGCATCCACGCGTATCACCTGCACGCCCATGTGACGCGCGAAGGTATCCATCACCTGATCGCCCTCGTGCAGGCGCAATAGACCGGTATCCACGAACACACAGGTGAGCTGATTGCCGATGGCGCGGTGCAACAGCGCGGCTACGACGGAAGAATCCACGCCGCCCGACAGACCCAGCAGTACTTTTCCAGTTCCGACTTGTTCACGTACGCTGCGCACGGTGTCAGCAATGATGCTCGCGGGAGTCCACAATGGTTTGCAGCCGCACAGTTCCAGTATGAAACGTGAAAGAATGCGCCCACCCTGGCGGGTCTGGGTGACTTCCGGATGAAACTGCACCCCATAGAACCGGCGCGCATCGTCGGACATGGCTGCGTAAGCAGCGTCATTGGAAACGCCGGTGCGGGTGAACCCGGGTGGTAATTGCGTGACCGAATCGCCGTGGTTCATCATGACTTCCAGCAACGGTGAACCCCGTTCGTTCTTCTGGTCTTCAATGCCGTCCAGCAGGCGCGATGCGGCGGTAATCAGCATGCGTTCTACACCGAACTCGCGGTGACTGCCGGATGACACCTTGCCGCCGAGTTGGGCAGCCATATCCTGCATGCCGTAGCAAATGCCCAACACCGGCACACCCAGTTCGAAAATGATACGCGGTGACTTGGGTGTGGCGTCACCTACCACGGATTCCGGCCCGCCGGAGAGAATCACGCCACGCGGTGCGAAATCGCGAATGGCCTGCTCATCCAGATCCGGCGAGCGAATTTCGCAGAACACGCCGATTTCGCGCACCCGCCGCGCGATCAACTGAGTCCACTGGGAACCGAAATCCAGGATCAGGATACGTTGGGCGTGGATATCGCGCGGCTCTGCCGCGCCGGTGAGGGGTGAGGGGTGAGGGGTGAGGCGTTTGCCTGTACTCAATGCTTCAACTCTCAATTGATCAAATTGCTAGGACGGTAAACAACGCTTTACTCAAAGAAGTTCCACAACAATTCCTTTCTCCTCACTCCACACATCGAATGGAATAACAAAGTTATTCCATTCGATAATTCGGCGCTTCCTTGGTGATACTCACGTCGTGCACGTGACTCTCGCGCATGCCCGCACCCGTGATGCGTACGAACTGCGGCTTGGTGCGCATTTCGTCAATATTGTGGCAACCGGTATAACCCATGCTGGAGCGCACGCCACCCATGAGCTGATGGATGATGGCCACCAGTGAGCCCTTGTATGGCACGCGGCCCTCGATGCCTTCCGGCACCAGTTTTTCGATCTCTTCGGTTGCGTCCTGGAAATAGCGGTCGGCGGAACCCTGCTTCTGGGCCATGGCGCCAAGCGAACCCATGCCGCGATAGGACTTGTAGGAGCGTCCCTGGTACAGCTCCACTTCGCCCGGCGCTTCTTCGGTGCCAGCAAACAAACCGCCCAACATCACGGAATACGCGCCGGCCGCCAGCGCCTTGGCTATGTCGCCGGAATAGCGGATGCCGCCATCGGCAATCAGTGGCACGCCGGATTTTGCCAGCGTCTCCGCCACATTGGCTACAGCGCTGATCTGCGGCACGCCTACGCCCGCGACGATGCGCGTGGTGCAGATGGAACCTGGACCGATACCGACTTTCACGCCGTCGGCACCCGCTTCCACCAGCGCTTTTGCCGCTTCGGCAGTAACGATGTTACCGCCAATAACGGGCAGGTCTTTGTGATGTTTCTTGATCTGGCGCACCCGGTTGAGTACACCGACGCTGTGGCCATGAGACGTATCGACCACTACCACGTCCACACCCGCTTCAACGAGCACTGCAATGCGTTCATCGGTATCGCCGCCGGTGCCCACCGCCGCGCCGACGCGCAGACGGCCGTGCTCATCCTTGCAGGCAATGGGATAATCCTTGGCTTTCTGGATATCCTTCACAGTAATCATGCCGCGCAACTGGTACTTGTCGTTCACCACCAGCACTTTTTCGATGCGGTTCTGGTGCAGCTTGGCGAGGATCTCTTCCTTGTCGGCGCCCTCCTTGACCGTCACCAATCGTTCCTTGCTGGTCATGATCTTGGCAATAATCTCGTTGTAGCGGGTCTCGAAACGCAGGTCACGGCTGGTGACGATGCCGACCAAACGCTCACCTTCGACCACCGGCACTCCGGAAATGTTGTGGGCGTGTGTCAGCTTGAGCACGTCGCCGACGGTCATGTCGGGCGTGACGGTGATGGGATCCTTGATGACACCGCTCTCGAATTTCTTCACGGCACGCACCTGGCGCGCCTGTTCCTCAGGGGTCATGTTCTTGTGAATGATGCCGATGCCGCCTTCCTGAGCCATGCTGATGGCGAGCCGCGCCTCGGTAACTGAATCCATGGCGGCGGAAATCAGCGGAATGTTGAGGTGGATATCGCGGGTCAGGCGGGTCTTGAGATCCACGTCCCGCGGCAGCACCTCTGAATAGGCAGGCACCAGCAGAACGTCATCAAATGTGAGGGCTTCCTGGACGATGCGCATCATGGCTCCCAGGCAGGTATAAAGCGCGCGATTATAGACGTTTGCCGCCCATCGCGTAAACCTGGATGTCTTCCGGTTTCATCCCGCACGGTGACTTTCGCCGCCCCACCAGCGCGGCTATCATGGCGCATGACCTCGACCCAGGACAGTCTCGTGCTGGAATCTCCCGAACGACGGGTTCTTACGGTTTCCCAACTCAACCACGAGGCCCGCGCACTCTTGGAAGGCGGGTTCCCGCTAATCTGGGTGGAAGGCGAACTCTCCAACCTTTCACGCCCTGCGTCCGGTCATCTGTATTTCTCGCTCAAGGATTCCGCCGCTCAGGTCCGCTGTGCCCTGTTCCGCAACCGCGCCAATCTCCTGCGGTTCAGACCTGTGGACGGCCTGCAGGTGTTGGCACGTGCGCGCGTGAGCCTGTATGAAACCCGCGGCGATTTCCAGTTGATCGTGGAACACATGGAAGAAGCCGGCCACGGCGCGCTGCAACGCGCCTTCGAGGAACTCAAGCAGAAACTCGCGAAAGCCGGTTTGTTCGACGCGGATCACAAACAACCGTTGCCGGCCATTCCTCGCACCATAGGCATCGTGACTTCGCCAAGCGGTGCGGCGCTGCGCGACATCCTGAGCGTTATCCGTCGCCGTTATGCGCTGGCACGGATTATCGTCTATCCGGTACCGGTGCAGGGTGAAGGCGCGGCGCAGAAAATCGCCGATATGATTCGGCTTGCCTCGGCACGTGCCGAATGCGACGTGCTCATCGTGTCGCGCGGCGGTGGCTCGCTGGAAGATTTGTGGGCCTTCAACGAAGAAGTTGTGGCGCGCGCCATTTATGACTGCGATATCCCCGCCGTCAGCGGCGTGGGCCACGAGATTGATTTCACTATCGCCGATTTTGTCGCCGACGCGCGTGCACCCACACCCACAGGCGCCGCGGAATTGGTGACGCCGGACAGCAGCGAATGGCAGCGCAACCTGGCGGATACTCGCCGACGTCTGACTCGTATGCTGCTGGAGACTTTCACCGGCCTGCGCGAACGACTCGACTGGTGTATCGTGCGCTTGGAACAACTGCATCCCGCGCGCCTGCTGCGGGAGCACGCACAGCGGATGGATGAACTGGACATGCGCCTGCGCCAATCCCTGCAAACCAGTTTGCAAACTCGCGCCGCGCATCTTGAAGGTTTGCATGCGCGTCTGCACCAGCACAGCCCTGCTCAAGCACTTGCCCTGCTGCGCAACCGTTGCCAGACTTCAGCCCAGCGATTAAGCTTCGCTGCGCGTCAATACCTCAAGGGATTGGGCAGCCGCCTGGAACTTTCCATGTGCGCGCTGAACACCGTGAGTCCACTCGCGACACTGGACCGGGGCTACGCCATCGTCACGGATGCTGCCAATGGGCGGGTCATCACCTCGGTGCAAACCGCGCGCAGCGGCCAGAAAATCTACGCGCAGCTCGCGGATGGACGGCTTTCCGCGAACGTTGACAGCGTCACTCAAGGGCTCGAAAAATGAAAACCAGCGTGCTGCTTCTCATGGCGGGTCTGTTTCCTCTCGCGACGCTAGCGACGGTGTTGCCGAAGAACGAACCGGTGCCGGGCGGCGTTGTGGTCATGGAACTGCCCGCCTCGGACACTGCACCGGTGGTGCATTTCGACGCGCATCGCATCATGGTAGTGAGCCACGACCGGCGCTGGTACGCCGTGACCGGTATTCCACTTTCCACCGCGCCAGGCGAAAAGACTTTGGCAGTCGTTATCGCTGATGAGCCCTCGCAGCAACTGAAATTTAACATTGTTCCCAAGCAATATCCTGAACAACGGCTAATTATCAAGAACCCGAAACTCGTAAATCCATCTGCGCTGGAGCTGGACCGCATCGAGCGCGAACAGGCACACCTTTCTCACGTGCTGAATACCTGGGCGCCACAGCGCGTGCCCGATCTGAGTTTCATCTGGCCGGCCAAGGGACCGGAAACCAGCGGCTTCGGCCTGCGGCGCTTCTACAACGGTGAAGAGCGCAGTCCCCATAGCGGCATAGATCTCGGCGCGCCGGCCGGATCGCCGGTGCTGGCGCCGGCTAGCGGTGTGGTGGCGGATGTGGGCCATTATTATTTCTGCGGTCACACTCTGACCATTGATTTGGGCCAGGGTTTGTATAGCGTGTATTGCCACATGGACAAAATCAAAGTGAAACGCGGACAGACGGTGCAAGCCGGGGAAGTAGTGGGCACCATCGGCGCCACCGGACGTACCACCGGCCCCAATCTGCATTGGACCGTGAGTCTCAACGGCACCCCGGTGGACCCGCATGCATTCATTCCGGTGCCTGTGATTCCACCTGTCACGAAGTAGGTTGTGGGTAAACAAAGCGCGCCCTGACGAATCTCATCTGTTGGGCTTTATTTCACTCAGCCCAACCTCCATGATTCACTTTCTTGCTACCTCTCCCCTTCGCGGGAAAGGGAGATCATCACTGGCATCCTTGCCGCGCCCACAAAAAATCCCTTACAAGCCGGCAAGAAAATCGCCGACTACAGGGCGGAAACGATCCATGTCCACCAGGAAGGAATCGTGTCCCTGTTTCGAGGGCAGCATCGCATACTGGGTTTCAACCCCGGCCGATTGCAGCGTATCTGCCAGCTCCTGCTGCTGGTGCAGCGGAAACAGGATATCTGTCTCCACGCCCACCACCTGGGCTTTTTTCAGGCGCAAACGCGTGAAGGCTTTTGCCACCGTGCCGCCATGCTCGGCCACATCGAACAGGTCCATGGCGCGCGACAGATATAAATATGAATTCGCGTCGAAGCCGCCGACAAAAGTGCGGGCGCGGGATTCCAGATACGACTCTATCTCAAACTCGGGCCCGAACGTCTGGTTGCCCGCATCGCCGGCGCGTTCGCGGCCGAAGCGCTCGGTCCATTCGCGCGCTGAACGGTAGGACATCATGCCGAGCTTGCGCGCGAGCCGCATGCCTTCGTGGGGTCCATCACCTGGCGGATAATTGCCGTTGTTCCAGGCGCCGTCGGCACGGATGAGTTCCCGTTGCAGCGAGCGTATGGCAATGGCGAAAGGCTCTGAATGAGTGGCGGAGGACAAGCTCACCAGCACATCCGCTGCATCGGGAAACAGCAACGCATAGGCGAGCGCACTCATGCCCCCCAGAGATGGTCCCATCACCACCAGCACACGATGGATCCCGAGCGCCACCAGTGCGGCATGCGCGGCGGCGGCAATGTCTTCAACGGTGAGCGTCGGGAATGTGAGCGCGTAGGGCTTGCAGGTGCCGGGATTCACGGATGCGGGGCCGGTGGAGCCGAAGCAGCTCCCCAGCGAATTTATGCACACCACGTAGAACCGATGGGTATCCACGGGTTTACCTGGGCCCACCATCTCTTCCCACCAGCCGGGCGCGGGATCGGTCGGTGAGGACGCGGCGTGGGCCGAAGGTGAAAGACCGGTGAACAACAACAGCACGTTGTCCTTGGCGGGCGCGAGCTTGCCCCAGGTTTCATACGCGAGCTGCACGTGTGCAAGTTCGCCACCCAGGCGCATGGCGAACGATCCCGGCAGCGTAAGCGTCTGCCGCGCGGGTGCTGTGAGAGGAACCGCATCACCGGTATGAATGGAAAGTTTAGGTTTCATGAGCCTTATTCTGCCTGATGCTCCACTCAGCGTCACCTCAGCACGAGCCACACCCAGGTCAGGCCGCCCACGATAATAAAAAACGGCACCGACCAGGCGTGAAAAGCCAGAAGACTGCCGCGCTGCTGGCCAATGCGCAGTGCGATGATGTTGGCGAGCGAAGCGATGACAAGGCCGAAACCGCCCACATCTACTGCCCAGGCAATAGTGCTCCAGTCGCTGGAATATTTTGACAACAGAATGGCGGCGGGTACGTTGCTGATGATCTGCGAACTGATTGTGCCGGTTACATACAGGGTGCTGGCATGCGCCAGATTCGCATACTCAAACACCGGATACTGGGCCAGCCGGCCTAGGTCAATAAACATGAGTACGAACACCACCAGCAGTGGCCAGTCAATCTGCCGCAACACCCGTCTAAATCCCAGCAGAAACACCACTGCCACCAGAATCAGGGCTGTCCAGGCATAGTGCAGGTCCGCCAGCACCAGGAACGGTATATATAAGAGTGCCGAAGCCAGCAGCAGGGGTTTGCGCAGGGCGGGCGTAGGCCGCGTTTCATCCACAGGGACGCGCCGGGCGGGAAACGCGAGCAGTGTGAGCAGCGGCAGACACAGGCTCGCGATGATAAAGGGCGGTAGCATGTGCAATACGAACGTGCCGAAATTCACATGCGACAACTGCCACAGAAAAATATTCTGCGGGTTGCCAATGGGCGTGAGCATGGCACCGACGTTTACTGCCAGCGTTTCGAAAATGATCAGCCGGCGCAGCGGCAACTGCGCGAGTTCGCCCAAACCCAGCGTAAGCGGCACCACCACGAACAAAGCGATGTCATTGGTGAGCAGCATGGCCAACAGCCCGGAGCCCGCCACCAGGAACAGTGCCAGCATCCGCACATTGCTGATACGGGCCATAACGCCCTGTCCAATCCGATGCAGCCAGCCGCTCAGTTCCACGCCCTTGGTGAGAATCATCAGGCCCAGTAAAGTGCCGATGGTCGGCCAGTTCACCATATCTATATAAGAAGGAATCTTGCGCGGCGCCAGTGCGCTAAATATCACCAATGCCGCCACCAGCACCCACAGGAAATAATCCCGGTACAGTGAATAAGCTGGAAGAGCAGGCGAATTGATTCCGCCGGTGGAAGCCGATTTGTTGTTGTTCGCGCCGCTGATGTTTCAGATCCTTGTGTCCGGATTATTTACATACAGGGTAGGCTTGCGCACAATTGTTTGACCTCTTGGACATAGGGGCGAGCCTCTGATCGCGATTCTTTGGTTTTATCGCGGCGAAGGCGTCGCTCCTGCGCGACTAAATCAGCGTCAGTGGCGCGCGGCACCAGCGCTGTAACACTCCGTTGTTGATGTAGCCGTTTTGTGCAGCTTCCGCCAGCAGCGCGGCGGTGTAGGTGCGCGCCAAACTGAAGGCAAAGCGCCGCGCTCCTGTTTCCAGGGCTTCGCGGCCCGATTTCACGGCGAACGCCGGCCACGCAAGAATATCCTTCACGGCGCGCTGAATGCTGACACGCAAAACCGCGAGTTCGGGGCGCCGCAGATTCTCGAGGTGACGGGCGGTATCACTGGCGAACACCTCCAGCACCTCCGTGTGCTCAAGTACGCGCAGGACATCCAGGCTCAACACATTGGTGGTGCCTTCCCAGATGGACAGCACCTGGCAATCGCGCAGCAGTGAAGGCAGCCCCGTGTCTTCGATATAACCCTGGCCACCGAAACATTCCAGTACTTCACTCGCCACGGCTATGGACTGCTTGGCGGTATGGAGTTTCGCCACCGGCGTCAGCAGCCTCAGTAGCGCTTTATCGGTTTCACTGGCGCTGCCGGTTTCGTCGCGTCCCAGCAATACGCCAAGGTGAAACACCAGATGAAGCGCGCCGGTGAATTCCGCCTCGAGATCGGCAAGTGTCTCGCGGTACAAGGGATGTTCGATCAGGAGTTTCCCGAAGGCGCGACGCTTGCCGGCATAATCCCGCGCCAGTGCGATACCGCGGCGCATGTAGCTTACGGCACACACGGCGTTATAGAGCCGCGTGATATTCAGCACCGTGCTGATGGTTTTGACGCCGTGACCCGCCGGCCCGATGCGCCGCGCCGACGTGCCTTTCAGCGTGAGTTCTGCGGTCGGCAGGGCGCGGGTGCCGAGTTTGTCCTTGAGCCGGTGCACGAAAATGTTGTCGAGATTGCCCTGGACGTCGCGCAGTTCCAGCAGGAACAGGCTCAGCTTGCCCTCCGCGTCCAGCATCTCGTCCCGCGCCAGCGTCACAGCCAGTTGGGAGTCGGTGGCGGAGGTGAACCATTTACTGCCGTAAAGCCGGTAACTGCCGTTCTCCAACAGCGCCAGAGTGGAGGTGCCGCTCACATCCGAACCACCCGCGCGCTCCGTCATCCACTGGCCGGAAGTCCAGAACTGCGCCGGGTCGCGGTTCAGAAGATGGGGCAAATACCTCTGCTTCAGATCCGTTTCGCCGTAAAGTTCTAGCACCCGCGCGGTTCCGTCCGTCATGGCCAGGGGGCAAGAGGCGATGGCGGAAGACGGGTTATATAGATAGAGGCGGATAAATTGATGCAGCCGCGACCAAGGTCCCTCGCGGCGTTCGTAGGCAGTGGCGACGATGCCTTCTTCCGCCGCCACCCGGTGCAGGGCCTGCCAGCCCCAGGCGGTTTCGATGCGGTCCATCCGCCGGCCCCAAGCATCGTAAGGCACATGCCGTGGTGGATGGGCCTCGGCATCGGCGGCCATGGCCAGCATATCGCCGGCGGCGCGGCTGCCCAAGCGTTCCAGGCCAGGCTCGATTTCCCGGAGCACCTCGGCCGGCAGACGCGCCTTCAGCCAGGACCGCAGCACACCATCGTCCCGGTACTGGTTACCCAAGACCGGCGGCTCCTGGAAGAATTCCTGACCTTCGTTCATATCGTTCTAAGCCATTGATTTAACAATTTATTTTCCATCAGCACCGTTCGTCGCCGATTCCTGAGCGCTGGTCGGTACGGCATTAACATATATAAGGGAATCACCTATAGTCTAATCCATGAAAAACCTGAGCGGTTTCACCCTAATTGAGCTGCTGGTGCTGATCGGCATCGTCGCCATTCTTGCGGCCGTGGCCATACCCAACTTCAGCGCCACCATAAAGGGCGACCGCGATATCTCCGAGACTAACACCCTGCTCGCGGGTCTGGCGCTGGCGCGCAGCGAAGCAGTCAAACGCGGCGGCAATGTGGCCATCTGCGCCGGCAGCAATGTCGCATGCACCGACCTCAACTGGGCCGATGGCTGGGTGGTCATGTACTTGCCACCCGCTGCGACCACCCTGATGATTCGTACGTTTCCGGCACTCTCCGGAAGCAACACACTCACCAGCACCGGCGGCAACAGCTTCACGTTCGATTCCCAAGGCGCGGCCAGCGCCATCAGCACATTCAATTTGTGCGATCCGCGCGGCCCTACATACGCCCGATCCATAGATTTGAACATCACCGGCCGGGCCGAAGCTGCCAGTCAGGCAGGCCAGTTAATCAATGGCACACCAATCGCTGCTTGTCCATAAATCATGCAAGAGGATCGAAAGTAATTTCGGAGAAATGTCAGAAAGTGTAACGGAAAGAAATTGGGAACAAAGAACCTGAGTTGCAATCGGGAATACATATCAAATGAATGGGGTTATGGATAGCACACGCCAATTTTATGCATCTTGTCATGCGCGACATCACGCCGCCGGCTTCAGCCTGCTGGAAGTGCTGATCTCACTGGTGATCCTGTCGGTGGGCCTGCTGGGCATCGCCGGCCTCATGAGCACGACGCTCAAAAGCAATGACAGTGCCTACATGCGCACCCAGGCCACGACGCTGGCCTACAACGTCATTGACCGCATGCGCGCCAATCTGAGCAGCGCGAAAGCCGGCGCGTACAACTTGGCCATGCCCTATATCCCGCCGCCCAGCGCTTCCAGTGCCTGCACCGCCGGCGCATGTACAGCGGGTGCACTGGCCGCGTACGACTTGAACCAGTGGGAATATGACTTGAACACAATTCTCCCCCAAGGCCAGGGCGCCATCAGTATTTCCGCCAGCGGCGGTGTTACCAATGTGACCGTGAAGGTGCTGTGGAATGACAGCCGCGCCAATCAGAGTCTGCAAGGCACTGGCGCACCCGTGGCCACCAGCCTGTCCGTCAGTTCGGCATTGTAGGAATTGACCACGATGCGCTGCAGCGAAAACCGCCTCCATAAGCAGACCGGCCTGTCGCTGGTCGAACTGATGATCGCCACGGTGGTGGGTCTGATCCTGCTGGCAGGTGTCTTGTCTATTTTCCTGTCCAGCCGCCAAAGCTATGGCATCAACAGCGCTGTCGGCCAGATTCAGGAAAGCGGGCGCTTCGCCTTGGATTTCATGAGCACCGCCACCCGCAAAGCCGGTTACATGGGTTGCGCCACCAGCAACAATATTGCCAATTATCTGGCTCCCGCCGGAGGCCCTTATCTGCTGGCCTACAATTTCGGAACCGGCATCACTGGCTTTGAATACATGGGCACAGGTCCCGGCGCCGCCTATGTGATGGCGGGCGAAGACCCCGCTCCCGTGGCTGCCGGCAACTGGTCACCCAGCCTGGACCCCACCTTGCCTGTAGCAGGCGCGGCCTATGCCATCGCTGGTTCCGATGTGCTGGTGGTGCGCTACAGCATGAATGATCCTACGTATGTCACTTCAATCGGTGTCGGCAGTTTCACGGTAGCCAACAACACCACGATCATGGCAAACAATCTGGTGCTGGTCACGGATTGCGCGAGCGGCGTGGTCCAGCAGGCCACCGCCGCTACCGCCGGTCTTGGCGGCGCAATTACTACGGCTATCGGTGGTCCATCACCCGGCGATGCCATGCCTAACCTGCCCGCCAGCTATCTCAACGCGCAGGTGGTTACACCCACCACCACCGTGTTCTTTGTCGGTCAGGGCGCCGATAACTTCCCCGCCCTGTTTGAGGGGGTGACGACTACAGGCATCGCCAGCGGTTTTACCTTCCAGGAATTGGTGCCTGGTGTGGAGAACATGCAGGTGCTGTACGGCGTAGACCTCACCGGCAGCATGGTACCCAGCCAGTACTTCACCGCCAACGCGGTGACCGCCGCAGGAAATTGGCCCAACGTGGTAAGCGTGCGCATCGCGCTGTTGCTGCGCAGCGCCACAGGCGCTGTGTCAATACCCGCCGCCGCGCCCAGCTACTGCCTCCTGCAAACCTGCATCACCGTTCCGCAAGACACGCGTCTGCGGCAGGTATTCACGACCACCGTCGCCATTCGCAACCCGCAAGGTTAAGTTCGAAGGTACCGCCATGCACACTCAATTCCATGCCAGGCTTTCTTACCGCAATCCGCAGCACGGTTTCGTGCTCATCGTGGCGCTGATCCTGCTCCTGATACTCACTGTCCTGGGGCTGGCCGCCGCCGGCAGCACCTCGCTGGAAGAACGCATGGCAGGCAATGCACGCAACAACGACTTGGCTTTCCAGGCTGCGGAGGCCGGCCTGAAAGCCGGCGAGGCTTGCGTGAGCATGGCCTTGGCCGCCTGCAGCACCTTCAGCGCGGGCACCACCGGCGGCGCCGGCGCCTACCAGTTTCCGCTCGCCGCCCCGCCGACCACACCTATCTGGGAACAAGCAGGATTCTGGAGCAACGCCGGCAACTATCTGAGCTATTCCGTGCTTAATCCCGTCAATGTCCCGAACGTGACGACCCAACCGGAAATCATCGTCGAGGAGATGCCGCCGATGGTCATGCCCGGCAGCAGCATCAGTGTGCAGCAATTCGGCGGCGGTTCAGGCACCTTCCAGCCATATCGCATCACCGTGCTGGGTACCGGCGGTGACAGTTCATCCACGGTCATGCTGCAAAGCATGTACCACCCAAATTGATGCAAACCAAATAAAACGCAGCACGTCTTGAGGACTGCACCATGAACATGAAGCCCATCATCAAATCCTGGCTCCTCGCCGCCGCGGTAGCGACGTTCGCCAGCATGACGTTCTCGGTCATCCCGGTCACGGTCGTGAGTGCCGCCCCGCCGCCGCCTCTGGTCAACATTTCCAGCACTCCGTTGACGGTGGTGATTCCTTCCAATCCGCAGGTGCTCATCGCGCTGACCAATTCCAATTCCATGGATAGTTCCGACAACATCATTGACGATTCCAACAGCCCGCTGTCGATTCCCGCGGCCACCACATCAGCGCGTGCACCTTCCAGCGCCATCATGACTTGGTCCGGAGCGAACGGCTGGCCGACAAATAC
This sequence comes from Gammaproteobacteria bacterium, assembly GCA_049591455.1. GTDB lineage: Bacteria > Pseudomonadota > Gammaproteobacteria > Natronospirales > REEB76 > REEB76. The sequence goes on along the minus strand of JBAWFA010000001.1, from coordinate 152,619 downwards.
CTCGCCAGTCAACTATCAGGTGCCCGCCGGCTATGCCGCACCGATCACCGGCGTCACCGCCGGCAGCACGCTCTACACCGCACCCATCAATACTTATAGCGTTGCAGGGACTGGCGGTGGCGGGTGGAGTTGCACGGACAATTCCCTCAATCCGATAATAACGGTGCTCGGGCTTCCACTCGGACCCGTCTCATCACTGCCAAATCCAGGCGGCAACCCACCGACCCTATTCTTTCCAGGTTCACTGACCTGGGATCCGACTCAAAACTGGTATTACAACGGCGTAAACATCGCTGGCAACAATGGTTATTACGAAGGCTTTGATCCAGGCCCGGTGGCGGCGGCGGGCAAGGTCCCGAGTGCACGCCAGATGTTCCACGGCGAAGCGGATGAGATTGCCTTCAATGGCAATGCCGGTCTGTTCAGCGTCGGTATGGGCGATGGCGGTCCCCACACCCCGGCTCCGCGAGTCGGCGGCGGCGGCGGTCCTCCTCCTCCTCCGCCTTGCGGACCTGGCTCGGTTCCTTTTGTCACGTGTCCGGTGATTCCGCCGCCACCACCACGGTATTGTCACGAATGGAAATGGACCGCGACGTTTCCCACCAGCACGCCCGTTACGCCCTTGGGAGACAACTCGGCCAGCCGCTTGAACGTGGCCAAGGAATCCATCGCCCAAGTGATCGCGGCCTATGGCACCCAAGTGGACTTCGGCCTGATGCATTACAAACTTCAAAGCGGCTTTTCGGCGTCGTTCACCTGGTCGTACAACATGAGCCCGGCCGGCGGCTTCACGATCGCGGATTTCAGCAATGTGTATGCGGCACCGAGCGCGGCCGGCGAGTGGGTCATCAATCCCTGCTGGAACTCGAACCCGGCTGGCAATTGCGGTGCGCTCGCGTCCCAGACCGGACTCACGCTTGTCCAATTGAAAAGCTACCACTACATGCTGGTAGCCAACAGCAGTGACGATCCCGGCGTTGACGATGTGCTGCTGGCCGGATGGTCCAACAATTACGTATTCATGACCTATGGCGCGCTCACCGACCCGACGAGCGACCTGCCCCTCACCTCGCCCTATTTGAGTTACAGTCTGACCAACTACAACTGCAGTCCATCTAATTGTCCACCCGGTACCGATCCCGTGGCGGTCAATTATTCCTCGACTGCACCCGTCATACCCTGGACAGGCGCCTTTACCCTCACGCCCACCAATTCCGGTTATGCGCCGTATTCTTCCCAAGGACTCTTCTCATTGCGCGGCGTGTTGTGGTACGGCAATCCTTTTTCAAACACGGGTGCAGTGCCTGTGCCAGTCAACGCGGCGGCAGGCCCGAGTGCGGCCCAGCAAGCGGCCTACTTGCAGCAATTCACGCCGTACCTGACGCCGGAAAACAATGTGCAACCCGGTGACACGGGAATCATACCGGCCAGCAATCCTGCGATCAGCTATTACAATTTCTACAAGAGCGCCATCTTCTCCTGGGCCACGCAGTCACCCGTGGCCGGCATGCTGTCCACCGCCTTGAACGCCTCAAGCTGGATGCCGGCCCCGCCGCCTGGAAGCTGCCTCCCGTCAAAGTATGTGATTTTAATAACTGACGGTCTGCCCACCATGGATCTGGCCGGCAATGCATGGCCGCCGCCCGGCAGCGCCGCGGCAGCTGGGTACGGCGCAACCGTGGCCTTCAACGGCGACGGCACGCTCAACGCAGGCGGCACCAACAACCAGGCAGTGATTGACGCCATCAACGAACTTACCGCGCTCAACGCTGCCGGCATCAAGACCTTCGTGGTCGGCATGGGCGCGGGCGTGGACCCGACGCTGAATCCCCAGGCGCAGCAGGTTCTCACCGCCATGGCGCTTGCCGGAGGCACCAACAATTACTACGCCGCCACCAGCCCGGCGGTCGTGGTGAGTGACTTGAACGCCATTCTCAACATCATAAGCAAAATTAATGTGGACTCGGTGCCGGCGGCGGTGAACAGTTCCGGCCTCAGCGCCACTACGATGGTTTACCAGGCATCCTATACAGGCTATGACACGCCGGATCAGGACTGGACCGGCAATTTGCAGGCTTTCAGCATCAATCCCGACTCCGGTGTGGTGAGCACCAGCGCGACTTGGTCGGCACAGACCCAGTTGGACGGCCAGAACTGGGATACGCAACGTTTGATCGCCACCTGGAATCCAGCCTCGGGATTAGCCGTACCGTTCCGCTGGGGCACTATCAGCGGCGCGCAGCAAGCGGAACTTGAACCCATGGATGCGCTTGGATCAGACCGGCTCAACTATCTGCGCGGTGACACATCCAACTACGCGCCGGGCGGCGACAACTTCCGTCCGCGCTCGCATATCCTCGGCGACATCGTGGACAGCGCACCGTTGTACATCGCGGCTTCCAATGGACCGTACATGGTGGATCCCACCTACCAGGCTTTCGCGGCCAGCACCACCAGCCGTGAGCCCATGATCTATGTGGGTGCCAACGACGGCATGCTGCACGCCTTTGATGCCAATACCGGCATGGAGAAATTTGCCTTCATCCCCAACGGTGTGTTCGCGAATCTGGTGAATCTATCGAATCCCGCCTATAACAGCAGCCATCTGTACTATGTGGACGGCTCGCCTTCCGCGGGCGATGTAAAGTTCGCCAGTAACTTATGGCACACGGTTCTTACCGGCGGTCTCAACGACGGCGGCCAGAGCATTTATGCTCTGGATGTAACCAGTCCCTCGTCTATCGGCACCGAAGGCCAGCTGGCTTCGAAAGTGTTGTGGGAATTCACCGATCCCACCCTGGGCCTGACCTACAGCCAGCCGGTCATCGCGCGCACCAACGACATCGCCAGCGCCAATGCCAACCCCAATGGTTTCCTGGAGTTCTTCGGCTCGGGCTATAACAACTCCGACGGCAATGATTATCTCTACGCCGTCAATCCCGAAACCGGCAAATTGGTGGCCAAGATCAACCTGTGTGCCGCCGTGGGAGGCGCGTGCAGCACGACAATACCCAACGGTCTCTCGGGGGTGACGGTGGTGAACAGCGGCGGCAACCTGGGTCTGCCGGCGGACACCGTGTATACGGGCGATCTGCAAGGTAATCTGTGGAAAATTGATATATCCAATGCCAATCCAGCGAGCTGGGTAGTCACGCTGCTGTTCCAGGCCACCGATTCCCTGGGCAATCCACAGCCCATCACGGTGACGCCGGCGGTATCCCTGCAGCCGGTCCCCTCCAACGGAGGCACCCTCGTGTACTTCGGCACCGGCCAATATCTGGGCCTGCCGGATCTTAGCAATATCAATACCCAGTCGTTCTACGCCATCTGGGACAACGGCGCCGGCACGGCTCTGCGCAGCCAGTTGCAGCAACAGGTGCTCGGCATCTCTACCGTCGGCGTTACGACGGTCCGCACCGGAACCAACAACGCCGTGAACTGGAGCACCCAGCGCGGCTGGTACATGGACTTGCCGTTACCGGGTGAGCGCGTCATCACCAATCCTCGGCTCAACAACGGTGAGGTGGTATTCACCACCTATGTGCCATCGCCGATAGCCACATGTTCGGGAGGCGGGCAGTCTTTCCTTATGGCGGTGAACTACGCCAACGGTGGCAGCTTTCCGCAACCGCAACTGGACATCAATGATGATGGGTTGCTCAACGGCAATGATCAGACAGCCACCGGCCAGAATCCGGTGGGCATCAGCCTTGGCGATGTGTACGCCTCGGCACCCACCATTCTCTCAACGAGTTATGAAGATATCGGAGCCATGAAACTCACGACTTTGTCCAGCCCTCCGCTCTCAGGCGGCTCGAACATCCAGAACACCGGCGAACGCGGTGGTCAGAGCGGCCAGTTCTCCTGGTACCAGATACATTAAGTCGAGGTAACGGCTATGTACAAACAGCGCATGTCATTCCTCCCTGGCTTGGTCGGGGTTTTGATTCTGAGTTTTACCCTGTACCAGCCGGCCATGGCGGTGAATGGTCAATCCCCGGGTCAGTCCATCAGAGGTCTGGTGCAGAACATTGATTACCTGCATCACGCCATCACGGTGAACGGCCAGACCTATGCGGTCTCGCCGTATGCCAACTTCTATGGCATCGCGAGCTTCACGATCCTGCATGTCGGCATGCCGATCCAGTACACACTGAGCAACGTCAATAACAGCGGGGGACCTGATGGCCCGCCGGGCGGCCTGCCCGTTGTCGCGCCTCCCGGTCAGGCGCCCGGCACTGCGCATGGTGGCCCGGCGCAAACAAACAATGGTGCGCCGATGATCATCAGCATCACCTGGCTGCCGGGCGGGGTTTAGTCATGCTGTTAAAAACGTCAATTCGTCTTGAATCCCCCTCCCCCCGCGAGAGAGGTTTTTCGCTGATCGAGCTGATGATCGTGCTGGCGATCATTGCCATCATCGCCGCCATTGCCTATCCATCCTATGAGAAATCGGTGATGCGTTCGGACCGTTCCGATGCCACCAGCGCCCTCAACCAGGACGCCCAGGTGCTGGAACGCTGTTACACCCAGTATTTCGCCTATAACAATGCCACCTGTGTCACCGCCGCGGCCTCGCTCGCCGGTCCTACCCAGAATGGCTTTTACACCGTCGCCATTGCGCCGCTGGACGCCACCACCTATGTGATTACCGCCACCGCCATACCCGGCACACGCCAAGGGAGCGACACTGACTGCCAGAAATTCACGCTCGACAACACCGGCACGAAAGTGTCCTACACCGCGAGCTTAGCCACCTCCAGCACAGAATGTTGGGGCGGTTAAGACTACTTGATGGCACCCCTCAGCTGGCGCAAGCCGGCCTTTTTTTGAAACCGCGTTCCGCCGAGACGGTTTCCGTTAGGGGCAATCCCCAGGCCGCACAACTGTGATCACTGGAATACGGGCGCTTTCAAGCCTTAGTTCCCTACCTTCCGATTGGTCTTCCACTGATTCCAGCCCTGTCGTTAGCCCTTATGGGACAGGGCCTCGCAGGCTGAGGCCATTTATCGTCAAATTATGGCCGCCTGTCTGGAATCACTCGATTCTGGTTACATAATTGGCTATACATAATGCGTGCAAACACGGCCTTGCTGCCAAATCGGCCGAAACAACCGGGATTGGAAACATGACTCACACGAATTACATTCGCCGCCCCCATCATCCGCGGCATCACGCCGTCGGCTTCAGCCTGCTGGAAGTGCTGATTTCGCTGGTGATCCTGTCGGTGGGCCTGCTCGGTATCGCCGGTCTCATGGGCACCACCGTGAAGAGCAATGACAGCGCCTACATGCGCACCCAAGCGACCACGCTCGCCTACAACATTATTGACCGCATGCGCGCGAACCTGCCAGCCGTCACCAGTGGCGACTACGACGTCACCATGCCGGCCTCCGCCGCTACCGGTAGCAACCCCACCACATGCACGGGCACTGTCTGCAGTTCTGTAGATCTGGCGACCTATGATCAGGGCCAATGGGAACACGATCTGGCAACGGTTCTACCCCAGGGCCGTGGCTCCATCACCACCGCCAGCAGCGCCACCAGCGCCAACCCGGCGGCTGTCACCACGGTAACGGTCACGGTGCTATGGAACGACAGCCGCGCGCACGACAGCTTGCAGAAAAGCGCCGTGCCCGTGGCCACCACCTTCAGTCTGGCCGTCAGCTCGGCACTGCAGTAGGAATGACCGCCATGTACCGCCGCGAAACCCTGAATCAGACCGGCCTGTCGCTCATTGAACTGATGATTGCGATGGTAGTCGGGCTGGTCCTGATGGCGGGCGTGCTCTCCATCTTTCTTTCCAGCCGCCAGAGTTATGGCATCAATAGCGCCGTGGCCCAGATCCAGGAGAACGGCCGCTTCGCGCTGAATTTTGTCAGCACGGATGCACGCAAGGCTGGTTACATGGGCTGCGCCACCAGCACCACAACCGTCAGCTACCTGAATCCGGCCGCGGACAACCTGCCGTACAATTTTACCCAGGCAATCTACGGGTTCCACTTCACGGGAACTGTCCCGGGGCCAACGGAAAACCCCGCGCCCGATCCAACCGCCTCCGACTGGACACCCAATCTCGACGCCTATCTGACGGGCCTGATTCTCCCCAACACCGATGTGCTGGTGGTAAGGTTTGCCGAACGTGATCCAATCTATATCACGACCATCACTTCGACCACCGCCACCTCAGCCACGGTCAACACCCTGGGGGCGCCGGATCAGACCGCCCTCGCACCGGGCGACTTGTTCCTCGCGAGCAACTGCCTCAGTAGTATTGTCATGCAGGCCACCAGCGCCACCAGCGGCACCACCCTGGAGTACGCCGGCGGCGGCCCCGCGCCCGGCAACATTTCAGGTGACGTATTACCCCAGTCATTCACCGGCGCCATGGTGGTTTCACCCACCACGGCGCTGTTCTACATCGGCAAGGGTGCCGACGGTTCTCCGGCCCTGATCGAGGCCAGCACCGACACCACGCAAGCCAGCGGTTTCAGCTCTCAGGAACTGGTATCGGGCGCGGAAAACATGCGGGTGCTTTACGGCGTGGACCTCACCAGCAGCCAAGTCCCCAGCGAATACGTCACCGCGGATGTGGTGGATGCGGCCAATGAATGGGCGCAGGTGGTGAGCGTCCGCATCGCTCTGCTGCTGCGCAGCAACACGGCGGCCGTACCGCTGCCCGCGGCGGCGCCGATTTACACGCTCGTGGATAGTCCGGTCACGGCGCCACAGGACACGCGCATGCGGCAAGTATTCATCGCTACCATCGGCATACGCAACAGCTTGCCATAGACTAAGGAGATTCTCATGCCCAACCAATCAAGCATTTCCCCGCCCGCTGCACAGCACGGTTTCGTGCTGGTCGTGGCGCTCATCCTGTTGCTGGTGCTCACTCTCCTCGGGCTGGCCGCGGCCCAGAGTACCTCGCTGGAGGAACGCATGTCCGGCAATGCGCGCAACCAGGATATGGCCCTGCAGGCGGCGGAAGCGGGCTTGCGCGCCGGAGAGAGTTGCCTGAACGCCGGCTTGTCGGTATGCAGCAACTTCGGCGGCGACACCGGCGGCACCTATCTCTTCGATCAGTCTGCTCCACCCACGACGCCTCTTTGGAAAACCGTGGACTGGAGCGACGCCGCCAGTGTGCTCAGCTATTCCACGGTCACCGCGTCGGATATCCCAAGCGTGGCGACACAGCCGCAAATCATCATCGAGCAAATGCCGCCGGTCGCGGCACCCGGCGGCAACCTCGGCGCACAACAGTTCGGCGGCGGCGCGCCCACCATCCAGCTTTACCGCATCACCGCGCTTGGCACCGGCGGTGACAGCACCTCCACAGTCATGCTGCAAAGCATGTACGGGCCCTGATTGAAGTACTCCAAGGATTGCACCATGAACAACACCACGACCCTCACGAAATCCTTGTTCATCACCGCCCTGGTGGCGGCGGTCGCAAGCTTTTTGCTCACCGGTGTTACCGGCATGGTGCTGGCCGCGAGTCCGCCGCCGCAGGTATCCATCTCTAGCACCCCGTTGACGGTGATCGTGCCGAGCCATCCGCAAGTGCTGATCGCACTCACCAATTCCAATTCCATGGACAGCAGCGACGACATCACCGACACCAGCAACAGCGCACTCACCAGCAATGCGCCCCAGAGCGCCATCATGACCTGGTCCGGCAATATCGGCGCGGCCGCCTCGGATTATCTGTACGGTGCCGGGTATGCGTCACTGGAAAGCGCCACCTCGCCGTTGGATTACACCGTCCCCACGGGCTTCACTCCGCCCATTACGGGCGGTGCGGCCGCTAGTTCCGAACTCTATACAGCCCAAGTTGACCAGTATTCGGTTTCGGGGGACACAGACAGCGGTAATAGCTGGACCTGTGACGACGACCCAGCCACCAAGGTCACGGCGCTGGGAGGTAGCTACACAGCTGTGCCCAAACCCTCAGGCTCTCCACCGAGCACAGCCTTGGGTTCCTGGCCGACCAGTCTCTATGGAACCTGGAGCTCAGTAGATAATGAAACTTGGTATTACAACGGCATAAATACGGGTGGTGATTACGGTTTTTCAACCACCTCGAATCCCGCCGCTATGCTATATCGCCCCTCAAACGAGCGTCTCGCCAGCCGCGTGGCGATCCCGTATGGGATTTCCGCTGTGAGTCCGGCCGCCATGCTGCTCGGTTTGAGCAACGTAGATTACCTCGTCTCAGACGACGGTGGCAGCGGCGGTGTGCAGCCCCGCTCCACCGGCGGCAGTCCGACACCACCGCCGGCTTGCGGCGTCGGTTCGGTTCCCTATGTCGCCTGTGCGCCGCCAGTCACAGATTATTGCCATGAATGGAAGTGGACGCCGCTTACCGTCACACCGTACACCGACACCTACACCTATTACGGTGACAACTCGGCTAGCCGGCTCAACATCGCCAAGTCTTCCATCGCTTCGGTGCTCTCCACCTACGCAGGCACGACTGATTTCGGCCTGATGGACTATTCCGTCCCCAGCAAGACCGGGTACTATAGCTGGGCCTACTACATGAGCCCGCCCGGCGGCTTCACCTTCAGCAAGACCTATGCGGCGCCCACCTACAACACCAGCACCACGCCTGAGACCCTGATCAGTGAAGATGTGGTCAATCCTTGTTATAAGTCCACTTCAACCACCAATACCACCTGTGGTGACTTGGTGGGAGAACTGACGGCTGCCAATCCAGCCATCACTACCGCTGCTCTATTGAAAACGTATGAATACATGACGGTGGCCGCGCGCAGTGACGACCCCACAATCAATGACGTGTTCCTGTCCACCAGCGCCACTTTCACTGGAACGAACTCCGAGACGTTCATCGAGGACGGCACCATCACGCCGGCTTCGCCCTACGCGGGTTACTCGCTCAGCGATTACAACAGCGGCAACGTGCAAATGACCTACAGTAATCTCGTGCCTGCAAAGAATGCCGCGCCGTACAACGAGATGTACACCTATCCCACCAATGCGGGCTACGTGGCCTACACGCCGCAGGTGATTTACGGCGCGCGCGGCTATCTATGGTCAGGCGCCGCCAGCGCCACCACCGGCAACATGCTGGTGAACGTGAGTACGGCGGGGACCAATCCCACCACCGCACAGATCGCGGCCTATGTGGCCACCTTCACGCCCTACCTGGTGGAGGAAAACAACGTGGCGGCCGGCGACCCGAATTACAGTACTTACAAGAGTGCCATCTTCGCGTCCGCCAGCCAGTCGCCTATCGCCGGCATGCTGAGCAAAGCCCTCAGCAGCTACGGCCCGGCGCCAGCGGGCCCCTGTCCTCCACCACGCTACGTGATCCTCATGACCGACGGTCTACCGACACTGGATCTCAGCGGCAAAACCTGGCCGCCGCTCGGCAGCGCCGCGGCCACGGGATACGGCGTCACCGCCACGTTCAATGGCGACGGCTCGCTCTCTACCACCAACGATCAGGCGCTCACCGATACCATCACCGAACTATCGGCGCTCAAGACCGCCGGCGTCAAAACCTTCGTCGTGGGCATGGGGCCGGGCGTGAATCCGACCCTGAATCCCCAGGCTGCCGCTGCCCTCACCGCCATGGCCGTCGCCGGTGGCACCGGCAGCGCCAGTCCCACGGGCTATTTCCCCGGCTCCAGTCCCGCTCAAGTGGTGACGGATCTGCAAAACATTCTGGATATCATCAGCGTCAGCAACGTGTCGTCGGTATCGGCGGCGGCCAACACCAGCAGCCTCAATACCGGTACCACGGTATACCAAGCTTCCTACAGCGGTTACAACGGGGCCTACCACGACTGGACTGGCGATGTGCAGGCTTTCCCGGTGAATGCCAGCACCGGCGCGGTAAGCACCACCGCCTCTTGGTCGGCGCAGTGTGAACTGGATGCCATGGCGACCGGTGCCGTCTGCACCGATAACAGCGACGCGGGCACCGGCACGGGCAGCGGCTGGAATCTGACCCGCCTGATCGCCACCTGGAACCCGTCCACCGGGGCGGGCGTGCCGCTCGTCTGGGCCGACATCAGCAGCGCGCAACAGACAGAACTGCAGCCGACCGATGCGCTCGGCCAGGACCGGCTCAACTATTTGCGCGGCGATACCGTGGAAGAAAGCCACAATGGCGGCGCCGACGCGTTCCGCGACCGTTCGCACCTGCTCGGTGACATCGTGGATAGCGCGCCACTCTATATAGGCGTGTCCAGCGGTCCGTACATGGCCGACCCTACCTACCAGACATTCGCGGCCGGCACCAAGAGCCGCGAAGCGATGATTTATGTGGGCGCCAACGACGGCATGCTGCACGCCTTCGATGCCGGCACCGGCGAGGAGAAATTCGCCTTCGTTCCGAACGGCGTGTTCCCGAACCTCATCAATCTCACCTCCAGCGCTTACAACCTGGCGCATCAGTTCTTCGTGGACGGCACACCCTCGGCGGGTGACGTGAAGTTCGCCAACAATACGTGGCACACGCTGCTGGTGGGCGGCTTGAACGACGGTGGCCAGAGCATTTACGCCCTGGACGTGACCAGTCCTTCATCGATCGGCAATCAGACCCAGCTGGCTTCGAGTGTGTTATGGGAATTCACCGATTCCACCCTGGGTCTGACCTACAGCCAGCCGGTCACCGCGTACACCAACGTCACCAGCGCCACCAATGCGAATCCCAATGGCTTCCTGGTGTTCTTCGGTTCCGGTTACAACAACTCCGACGGCAACGATTATCTCTACGCCGTCAATCCCCAGACCGGCAAGGAAGTCGCCAAGATCAACCTGTGCGCCGAGGTCGCGGGCGCGTGCAACGCTACGCTGGCCAACGGCCTTTCCAGTCCGGTGGTGATCAACAGCGGCGGTGCCGTGGGCGAACCGGATGACCGGGTTTACACAGGTGACCTGCAGGGCAACATGTGGAGCGTGAATATTTCCAACTCCAATCCGGCGAACTGGGTGGTGTCGCTGCTATACCAGGCACGCGATCCTTCCAATAATCCGCAACCCATCACGGTGACACCGGTGGTATCGCTGCAACCCAATTTCCCGGGCCAGACCGGCGTGATCGTTTATTTCGGCACCGGCCAGTATCTCGGCCTGCCGGATCAAACCACTACCCAGGTGCAATCGTTCTATGGCGTGTGGGATAACGGCACCGGCACCGCAACCAAGAGCCAGTTGGAACAACAGGTGATCACGGATGTCGCCGCCGGCACTGCGACCGCCGGGGGCACCACGACCAGCGTCGAGACGCGCACCATCACCGACAACTCCGTGAACTGGACTACCCAGCGCGGCTGGTACATGAATCTACCGGATAGCGGTGAGCGCGCTATCACCAATCCGCGCCTGTACGACGGCGAAGTGGTGTTCACCACCTACGTGCCATCGCCGGGCGACACCTGCGTCGGAGGCGGTGCAGCCTTCCTGATGGCGGTGAACTACGCCAACGGCGGCAGCTTCCCGCAGCCGCAACTGGATATCAATGGCGACGGCACGCTCAATACCGATGACCAGTTGGCGAGCGGCCTCAATCCGGTGGGCATCGGTTTGGGTCAGGTCTATGCCTCGGCGCCGGCCATCCTCTCGGCAAGCATGGGCGCGATCCAGGTGATGAAACTCATCACGCTGTCCACGGGCGTCATCATGAACGTGGGCGAACGCGGTGGTATGCCCGGCCAGCGTTCCTGGTGGCAGGTACAGTAAAAAAGCGCGCCAGTGGAATGGGACATTGTATCGCGCGCTCCATGAATCGAATACAACACGACAGAAAAGGAGAACACTATGTTAGGAAACCGAGCATCATTATTTATCAGCCTGGCGGGGGCCTTGATCCTGAGCCTCGCTCTGTGCCGACCGGCCCTGGCCATGGGCGGCTACACTTCGGCTCAGATCGTGACCGGCACCGTACAGGACATTGATTACCTGCACCATGCCATCACCGTGAACGGCCAGACTTACGCGGTCTCACCCCAGGCGAAGTTCAGCGGCATCGCGGCGTTTTCGGTTCTGCATATCGGCATGCCGATCCAGGCGATGCTCGGCAGCACAGCTGACGGCCAGTCACAGCCTGGTGCGCAGCCGGCCGCCGAGACGCCGGTCATCGTTGGCATCACCTGGCTGCCGGGCGGGGTTTGAGAAAACCCTGATTAATTCCATCCCGTCATTCCCACGCGGGCGGGAATCCAATCGGAAGCAACTGCGTTTGCCCTGCCCGCAATGATCGAAAAATGTAGATACATTGTTATCGTTGATAGGGTTTTTCATTCCCGCCTGACAAACGGCTACCGCCCATCGTAAATTCCTGCGCGCTCATCGCAGTTTTGACTGCACATGCTCAACTAGCACCTATAGTTCGTGCATGCAAAAGCAAAGTGGCTTTACCCTTATCGAACTGCTGGTGCTCGTGGCCATCGTAGCGATCCTCGCGACCGTTGCTGCCCCTGATTTCAGCACCACCATCAAGAACGGCCAGGACATTTCCCAGTCCAACAGCCTGATCACCGGACTTGCGGTGGCACGCAGCGAAGCAATCAAGAGCGACGACAACGTCAGCATCTGCGCCGGCACTACACTCGCCTGCAGCGGCCCCACCTGGGCCGCCGGCTGGGTGGTTTACTACAACGCGCCGCTGCCCGCCGGTATCACCAATCCGATTATCCGCGTGTTCCCCGCCATCAGCGGCAATAACACTTTCACCAGCAACAATGGCTACAGCTTCACCTTTCAGGCGAGCGGCCTGCTCCTGACTCCGCCCGCGCCTCCCATCACGTTTACGCTGTGCGATCCACGCGGCACCACTTTTGCACGAGCGATTGACCTTGGTACCGCCGGCCAGGCCGAAGCCGCACCCGAAGCCGGTTTCGAGATTGATGGCGTCACCGCCATCACAAGTTGCTAGACCCTCAAGATTATTTGCGACATGAACAGAAGCGATACATACGAATGCGATCCACAGCGCGGCCGGGATTTCCAAGGGGCAGCCGCCGGATTCAGTCTACTGGAAGTGCTGATTGCGCTGGTGATCCTGTCGGTGGGCCTGCTGGGCATAGCCGCCCTCACCAGCACCTCCCTCAAGAGCAATGACAGCGCCTACATGCGGACCCAGGCCACGGCCCTGGCTTACAGCATTATTGACCGCATGCGCGCCAACCAGACCGAGGCTATCAATGGTGATTACAACATCGCCATCGGCACGCCGGCGCCGGGCTCCAGCACGGCATGCACCGGTGGTGGCGCCAATTGCAGCTCGCCTGCTCTGGCGGCCTTTGATCTGGCCCAGTGGAAACTGGCACTGGCCTCGCCCACAAATGGCTTACCCCTGGGCGACGGCAGCATCGTGACGGCGACGGTCGGCGGCGTCACCACCGTGACGGTCACGGTGTTGTGGAACGACAGCCGTGCCAGCAAGAGCCTGCAAGGCAGCGCCGCGCCCGCGCTCACAACCCTCGCCGTCAGCTCGGCGTTATAGGAACGGCCACCATGCGCTCTGGAAAAATAAATTCGCAGGCCGGCCTGTCGCTGATCGAGTTGATGATTGCGATGGTGGTGGGTCTGATCCTGCTGGCCGGTGTACTGTCCGTATATATTTCCAGCCACCAGAATTACGGCATCAATACTGCCATCGCCCAGGTTCAGGAAAACGGCCGTTTCACCCTGGATTTCCTCCGAAACGATACACGCATGACCAGTTTCATGGGCTGCACCACCACCGCGCGCACCAACAGTCTGCTCAATCCGGCGGGTCAGATCTACAACTTTCTCCTGCCGGTGTACGGATATGAATACAACGGCACCGATCCGGCAACTGCCACATCCGGCGCACCCTACGTAATCACCTCGGAAAATCCTGCGTCCGCCTCCCTGGCCAGCGGCAGCTGGACGCCGGTCGCCGACGGCACCGTTCCCGTCAATGCCATTCCCGGCAGCGACGTGCTGATGCTATTCACAGCCGTGAGCAATCCGGTCTATGTGACAGCCCCCGTGACAGGTCCCGTGATTCCGGTTACCAGCAGCACCGGTTTCGTGGCCGGACAATTGGCGGTGATCACCGACTGCCTGAGGAGTACGGTATTCGAGGTAGGCGCCACCACAAGCACCGCTCCCGGCACACTTACTCTGGGCGGCGGTGCTCCGGGTCCCGGGAATTTCCAAACCTCCTTCAATGTAGGTTATGACGCCGGAGCCCAAGTGTTCGGCGCCGACGCCATCGTGTATTACGTCGGCTTAGGTACGGATAAATCACCGGCCTTGTACCGTGCGGACGTGTTGCCGGGCGGTGCTCTGGGCACTGCGCAGGAACTGGTGTCCGGCGTGGAGAATATGCAGGTGCTGTACGGCGTGGATCCTGCCGGAGGCGCTTCTCCCAGTCAGTACCTGACCGCGGCCGCGGTGGATGCCTCGGGTAACTGGGGCAATGTCCTGAGTGTGCAAGTGGCGCTGTTACTGCGCAGTGATTCGGGTGCGATGCCGCTGCCCGCTGCGCCTCAAACATTCAACCTGCTCGATACCTATGTGACGGTGCCGGCGGACACGCGCCTGCGCCGCGTGTTCAGCTCCACGGTTTACCTGAGAAATGCACCGCTGCCTACCGGCGGATAACACAGCCATGACTACAGTGACGAACAAAAGGTACACAGCCATGCTTCACAAACCCTGTTCGATTCATTCAAAGACCCAACAGCAAAACGGTTTTGTGCTGATTGTGGCACTACTACTGCTGCTGGTGTTGACCATTCTCGGCTTGGCGGCGGCCCAAAGCACATCCGTGCAGGAACGCATGGCGGGTAACGCCCGCAACCACGATCTGGCCTTCCAGTCCGCCGAGGCAGGTTTGAATGCCGCCTACAGCGGCGTCCTGCAAAATCTCTGGTCCAACGCGGACTTCGCCGGTAATGCGAATGGCTTGTACCTGCTCTCGAGTTGTTGTGCGCCGGCCACCGCTTGGACCTCTGCCTGGACCGTGCCGGGCGCCTGGACTACCGCTCTGCCGATCAGCAACCCGGTCCCCGGACTCACTATTCCAGGCCAGCTGGCGCAACAACCGGTGTTCATTATCGAGGAGTTACCGCCGGTGGCACCGCCAGGCAGCAACCTGGCGCAGCAGCAAAACGGCTCCGGTTCACCGCCGGTACAGCCATACCGCATCACCGTTTACGCCACGGGTGGTGATCAAACCACTAGCGTGGTATTGCAAACCGTGGTGACCCAATGAACAAGTTCAACTGCGATGCCCTTCCGTGCGCAGCGTGTGAGATCACATCATGAACAGGCATTACCCGAATAAAGCTATCCTTGCCAAGGCCAGTGTGATGACACTGGCCGCAGCCCTGACGGCCAGCATCGGCGGAATCGGCTTGCCGGCCTTTGCCGCCACGCCGGTGGTGTCCATTTCCAACATCCCGCTTACGCTTGTGGCGCCCGCTCACCCGCAAGTGCTACTCGCCATCCCCAATTCACAATCAATGGATGGCGATTTGTCCGGCGCCATCATGACCGGTTCCGGCGCCAGCGGCATTCCTTCACAACTCAATAACTCGAGTTCACCAGTGGATTTCACCGTGCCCGCCGGCTTCACACCACCGGTGACCGGTGGTGCCGTCGGTAGCCCACAACCCTACACCTCCGTTGTCGGCGGCAACCAAGTTGATAACTCCCCGAGCCGCCTGAATGTGGCCAAAAGCGCCATCCAGGCCATTCTCGATACGTTCGTCGGGAATACGGATTTCGGCCTGCTGACCTATTCGACCGGTGCACCGAGCCTTTTCACTACCTGGCTGTATGTGATGAGCAACACCGGCGGGTTCACTTTCTCGGCCACCGATACCAGTCCACCGCCGGGCAGCGAGTACATAAACAATCCGTGTTACAACCTGGTGGGCGCAAGCACTGTCAAGACTGATTGCACCAACATGGTGGCCATACTTGGCGCAAACCTGCTCACCATGCCTTACATGCTGGTGCAGTTTTCTAGCGACGATCCGACCATCAATGACGTACTCTATGCCGGCGGCTTGGCACCCGTGTGCCTGGTGTATGGCACCGTCACCCCGGCGAACCCGTATACGGGTTACAGCCTCACTGATTACAACAACGGCGGAATCACGGTATCGTACAGCAAAGAAATCAACGGTTGTGCCGAGGAGACGGGACCCACCAACGCGGGTTTCGTTCCCTATCAGCCCCAAACCATGTATCTCGAACGCGGCTTTGGTTATTACGTTACTACGCAAAGCGCTACGACCGGCGATTTGCTGCTGCCACTGCAATCCGCCGGCAACAATCCGACACCGGCGCAAATCCAGGCCGTCATCAACACATTCACATCTTACTTAGACCCTGAAACCAACAATACCGGCAGTAGCGAAATCAAGGCACTCGCGGTGCAGTCACCCATGGCCGGTCTGCTGA
This sequence comes from Gammaproteobacteria bacterium, assembly GCA_049591455.1. GTDB lineage: Bacteria > Pseudomonadota > Gammaproteobacteria > Natronospirales > REEB76 > REEB76. The sequence continues at coordinate 136,206 of JBAWFA010000001.1, read as the reverse complement.
CCAAGGCGCTTGCTTACTTCAACACCAATCCGCCTTCCAGCAACGGCTGTCCGCCGCAACGCTATGTGATCATGATCACTGACGGCCTGCCCACCGAGGATTCGAGCGGCAAAAGCTGGCCGCCGCTCGGCAGTGCGGCAGCGCAGAGCTCACCCAATGGTTACGGTGTCACTGCCACGTTCAACGGAGACGGCTCACTCAATACCACCAATGACCAGGCGCTCACCGACACCATTACTGAACTCACGGCGCTCCAGGCAAAGGGCGTCAAGACTTACATCGTCGGCGTCGGCGCCGGTGTGGATCCGGCCCTCAATCCGACGGCGGCCGCGACCCTCACCGCGATGGCCATGGCCGGCAACACCGGCAACTACTATGCCGCCACCAGTCCCGCGCAGGTCGCGCTCGACATGACCGCGATCCTGTCCGCCATCGAGGCGGCCAATATGTCCACCTCATCCGCCGCGGTGAACTCCACCGGTCTCAAGGCCGGTGCTGTGGCCTATCAGGCCCAGTTCACCTCCGCCGATACACCCTGGCAGGACTGGACCGGCAATCTGCTGGCCTACCCCATCCTGTCCACCGGTACGGTGAACACCACCACCCCGTTGTGGTCCTCGCAAACGCAGCTTGACCTGGAAAGCCCGGGCAGCCGTATTATCGCCACCTGGAATCCGGCCGTGAACACGGGCATTCCATTCGAATGGTGCGCCAGCAGTTGCAGTGCCGGCAGTATTGACGCCACCACTGCACTCGGCCTCGATCTCATGACCAGTCCCACGGATACCACTCTCGGCCCCGAACGGCTCACCTACCTGCGGGGGGATCATTCCGACGAACAACAAAATGGCGGCAGCTTCCGCAACCGTTCACATGTTCTCGGCGACATAGTTGACAGCAATCCGCTGTACGTGGGACCTCCCAATGGTCCCTACCAGGACACGTCCTATATAAACTTCGAGCTGGCCCAAGTCAGCCGCGCGCCGATGCTCTACGTGGGCGCCAATGACGGCATGCTGCACGCCATTGATCCCGCCACGGGCGACGAGAAATTCGCCTACGTCCCAAACGGTGTGTTCACGAATCTCATCAACCTCACCAAACCCACCTACAACCAGAACCACCAGTTCTTCGTGGACGGCTCGCCTACGTCCGGTGATGTGCAGTTTTCCGACAGCAGTTGGCACACTATTCTGGCGGGCGGCCTGAATGCGGGCGGCAACAGTATCTACGCCCTGGATGTGACCAATCCTTCGTCCTTCACCACCGAGTCCGCGCTGGCCTCCGATGTGTTGTGGGAATACAGCGACCCCACCGGTAAATTGGGCCTGACTTACAGCCAGCCCTTTATCGCACGCACCGGCATAGCGAGCGCCTACAGCTCCACGCCGTTCGTGGTGTTTTTCGGTTCCGGCTACAACAACAGCGACGGCAATCCTTATCTGTACGCCGTCAATGCCCAGACCGGTGCTTTGGTCACTCGCATCAATCTGTGCGCGGCGGTCATACCCAACCCGTGCAACGCCGGTTTGCCCAACGGCTTGTCGAGCCCGGTGGCCCTGAACAGCACCGGCGCCCTGTCGCTGCCCGACGATACAGTTTACGCAGGCGATCTACAGGGCAACCTGTGGAAGGTCACTATCTCCGATCCCAACCCGGCGAACTGGATTGTGCAGCTGCTGTTCCAGGCACGCGACGCTTTGGGTAATCCACAGCCCATCACGGTGGCGCCGGTGGTATCGTTGCACCCCGACTTTCCGCGGGATCTCGGCACCATCGTCTATTTCGGCACCGGCCAGTTGCTGGGCACGCCAGATCTGAGCACTTCCGGCACCCAGACCTTCTACGGCGTGTGGGACAAGCCGGGACTATCGAGCGTGATCACGCGCGGAAATCTGGTGCAGCAAACCCTGTCCCTCCCGACCCCTGGGCCGGCGGGAACGACGGTGCGGACGGTGACCAGTCTCCCCATAGACTGGACCACCAAATTCGGCTGGTTTGAGGATCTGTCCATATCAGGTGAGCGCGTAGTTTCCAACCCGCGGCTTGAAAACGGCGCAGTGGTATTCACCACCTATATCCCCACCACCAGCAGTTGCGCGGTGGGCGGCGCCTCCTGGCTGCTGGCGGTAAACTACCAGACCGGCGGTTCCTTTCCCGATCCGGAACTGGATCTCAACAACGATGGTCAACTGAATTCCGGTGACCAGGTGGACGGCCAGAATCCTGTGGGCCTGTATCTAGGCGCGGTATATTCAGCGGCGCCCACCATCATCTCGGCGAGCCTCGGCGATGTAAAAGCCGTGAAGCTGGTCTCGGAGTCAAATGGGCAGATCAAGGCGGTAGGTCAGGCCGGTGGTCCGCAACAGCGCCAATCCTGGCGGGAAATACCAAACTAGGCGGTACACCAGAGATCGTACCGGGGAGGTTGATGGCTATGTTGAAGTTACGTGCTTCCGGCGTGTGGGCTGTGATAATGCTGCTCGCGGGTTTGTGCCTGTGCCACGCGGCACTCGCGAGCTATGCCGTCCCGAACGAAGACATGGGGACAGGCATCATCCAGTCGGTTGATTATGCGAATCATACCGTCACCGTGAATGGCCAAAGGTATAAGATATCCAGCAAGGCTTCCTATGTGAATGGTGTTGCCAGGAACATCGGCGGCTTGCAACCCGGCATGAATATCCGGTTCATAGCGAACAGCCCGGTGAAGAATCCCGGTTCCGTAATCACCAACATCATCGTGCTTCCGCCCCCGTCTCGATAAAACATCAAGGCAACCATGGACAGGAATTCAACCTGTGGGGCACGCACTACCGGTTTTTCGCTGATCGAGCTGATGATCGTGCTGGCGATCATTGCCATCATCGCCGCCATTGCCTATCCGTCCTATGAGAAATCGGTGATGCGTTCAGACCGTTCCGATGCCACCAGCGCCCTCAACCAGGACGCCCAGGTGCTGGAACGCTGCTACACCCAGTATTTCGCCTATAACAACGCCACCTGTGTCACCGCCGCGGCCTCGCTCGCCGGTCCTACCCAGAATGGGTTTTACACCATCGCCATTGCGCCGCTGGACGCTACCACCTATGTGATTACCGCCACCGCCGTACCCGGCACACGCCAAGGGAGCGACACCGACTGCCAGACGTTCACGCTCGACAACACCGGCACGAAGGTGTCCTACACCGCGAGCTTAGCCACCTCCAGCACCGAGTGTTGGGGCGGTTAAGACTACTTGATGGCACCCCTCAGCTGGCGCAAGCCGGTCTTCTTTTGCGCCTGCATTTCCGAAACTCCACGCAATAATTCCCTCTTACATTGAAGGAGATGGAGCGGAAATCTGCTCCATGCCGCCGCTCGTAAACCGCAGGGGACTGCCGGCGTGCGCTGCGCTTGCACCAGCGCCCCGGTTTACGCCACCATACGGTCCCCGTGCCGGACCTTTCCGATGTCTGCAAATAGAATCCCTGATGCCCGCCTGAGCCGATTGCTCGCAAGCCCCGTGGCACCATTGTTGTGCGGTGGCCTGAAGGGTCTCGAGAAAGAAAGTCTGCGGGTCGATAGCAAAGGCTGCATTGCCCGGACGGAACACCCGAAATCTCTGGGCGCAGCGCTCACCCATCCATACATCACTACTGATTATTCCGAGGCGCTCATCGAGCTGGTGACGCCACCTCTGGCAACGGCACAGGATACCCTCGGTTTCCTCTGCGACATCCACAGTTTTGTTTATCAGCATCTGGACGGCGAAATGCTCTGGGCCACCAGCATGCCCTGCTTGCTCGAAGACGATTCGAGCATCCCCATCGCCCGTTACGGCAAATCCAACGTGGGCATGATGAAACACGTGTACCGCCGTGGCCTGGGCTATCGCTACGGCCGTACCATGCAGACCATCTCCGGCGTGCATTTCAATTATTCCGTCCCGGAAGCGCTCTGGCCGGCACTCAAGGAATTGCAGGGCGATCGCCGGCCGCTGCGGGAGTTCACGGACGATTCTTACTTAGGCATGTTGCGCAATTTTCAGCGGCTCGGCTGGCTGGTGCCGTATTTCTTTGGCGCCTCGCCGGCGGTATGCAAGAGCTTCTTCCATGGCCGCGACCCCGGATTCCAGGAATTCGATTCGGGTACCTGGTATGAGCCTTACGCCACTTCACTACGCATGAGCGACATCGGTTACAAGAACAAGAACCAGGCCCACGTCGGCGTGCACTACAACAGCCTGGATGATTACGTCACCAGCCTCACCCATGCCATCAGCACGCTGGAGCCGGAATACGAGGCCATCGGCGTCAAGGTGAACGGCGAATACCGCCAGTTGAACGCCAACATCCTGCAGATCGAGAACGAGTTTTATACCTATGTGCGCCCCAAGCAGCCCATCAACTCGGGTGAACGCGCCGCCTTGGCCCTCAAGAAGCGCGGCGTGATGTACGCCGAGGTGCGGGCGCTCGATGTGAATGCCTACGACCCGGTGGGCGCGGACGCACCGGCCCTGCGCTTCATCGAGGCGTTGTTGGTCTTATGCCTGTTGCACGACAGCCAGCCGGTTTCGGAACGTGAGCAGGAAATCATCAATCACAACCAGACGGAAACCGCGCGCCGCGGCCGCGATCCAGCGCTGGAATTGCAACGCGACGGCCGCGGTATCCGGCTGCGGGACTGGGCGAGGGAAATCACCGATCAGATGGACGGCATTTGTGAAATTCTTGACGCCGGCGATGAACGCAAACCGTATCGCGCCAGTCTGCACGCCCGGCGCGAAGAGCTGGCCGACCCGGAGCGCCTCCCCTCTGCCCGAGTCCTGGCGGATATGCGCACGAACGGTGAAAGTTTCTTCCGCTTCGCCAAGCGCCTGTCGGAAAAACACCGGGATTATTTCCTGCACCGCAAACTGCCGCCTGAAACCCAGCAGCAGTTTGATAAACTAGCGCAGGAATCGCTCGCCAAGCAGGCGCAGACCGAAGCCGCCGACCGGATTTCGTTCGACGACTACCTGAAACAGTATTTCGCTCAGACATAACCCCCATGTAGGGTACGCTTGCTTTCCAGCTCATGTCTCCGCCAATAATACAACGACGCACAAGCACGCCCTGTTTCAATGGCGTTAAAATAACTGCCAGACACGCAAAACGGGATATTGCATGAACACCGATGAATCCACGAAACGCTACGGTATCCACTGCACCTTGCTGCCGGACGACCCGATGTCGGCGCCGCACCTGCTGGGTCCCGATTGGGAAGCCTTTCGCTGGTACGACACCGAGCAGGAGCGTGACACCGATTACGTGAACTACAGCCGCGAACACATTTATTCGCGCCGCGGCGACAAGCCAAGCGTGATCTACACCAAGGTCGAGCGCTGAATCATGCGCATAGATATCTTCTCCGATACCGTCTGTCCCTGGTGCTTCATTGGCAAGCGCCATTTGGAAGCAGCACTGACTAAATCCAAATTCGGAGATGCAGACATCCACTGGCATGCCTTCCAGCTCAACCCCGATCTGCCGCCGCAGGGTCGCGACCGCAGGGAATACCTGGATGCCAAGTTCGGCGGCCCGGAGAACGCCGAACGTATTTATGCACGGGTGCGCGAAGCGGGCAAAACCGACGGCATTGATTTCCGCTTCGACAAGATCACCCGCAGCCCCAACACCTTCAATTCCCACCGTCTGATCCGGCTGGCGGAAACCCGGAACAAGGTACAAGACATGGTGGAGGCGCTATTCTACGGTTACTTCCTGGAAGGCTGCGACATCGGTGATGACGCAACACTTGCCGCGCTGGCTAACAATGCCGGTATCGAGGACAACATCAACTCCTGGCTCAGCGGCGAAAGCGAACGCAGTGCGGTGCTCGACGATTTGCGTACCGGCCGTGAGGTGGGTATCAGCGGCGTGCCATTTTTCATCCTCGACAACCGCTACGCACTCTCCGGCGCCCAACCGGTGGAAGTCTTTGTGCGGGCACTGAACGCGGCACAGCAGAAATCTCGAAATATCAATTAGAAATCGTTTCAATGGCCCCTCCCCTGGAGGGAGAGTGACAGGAATGAACTCGTATGATACGCAGCTTGTCCCGGGAACGGCATGAGGGGGGAAACTCTCACAGCGCAATCACAATCTTGCCCTGATGTCCGCCGGCTTCCATCAACCGATGCGCTTGTGGCACATCGTTGAATGGCACGACTTTATCCACGCAGGCTTGCAACTTTCCCGATTCGAACAAATGGGTGAGCCGGGTCTCGAACATCCGCGCCAGTTCGATTTTGCGTTCCAGCGGCTGGCTGCGCATGGTCATGGCCTTGAGTTTCAGCCGCCGGTTCAGAAACGCACCGAGATCAATGCGATCTTCACGTCCCGCCATGGCGCCCACCAGCACCTGCGTACCTTCTTCACGCAAACAGGCCAGATTCTCGGCCAGATGGCCGCCGCCAATCAGATCCAGCACCACACTCACGCCCTCGCCACCGGTGATCCCACGTACGCGCTCCACCAGCGTGTCTTCGCCATCCACGCAAGCGGCATCGAGCCCCAGGGCCCGCACTTTTTCCAGACGTTGAACCGAACGGCTGGTGCCGATGCTGCGATTGCCGAATACATGGGCGAGTTGCACCGCCGCCATGCCGACACCGGAGGTGACGGCACGGATCAGGCACCACGCGCCGTGCGCAAGTCCGCCTTCAAGGTAGAGAGCGCGGTAGGCGGTCAGAAATGCTTCCGGCACCGCAGCGGCATCCGTGAACGTCAGCTGTCCGGGCATACGCAGCGTCTCGCGCTCATGGATCACGAGCTTTTCCGCGTAAGCACCTCCGCCGATAATGCCCATAACCGTATCGCCAGGCTGGCGCAGCCGGCAGCGTGCGCCCGCCTGTTCTACCACGCCCGCATATTCCATGCCCGGCACGCGCGCATCGAATCCCGGCGGCGCCGGATACAGGCCGCGGCGCTGCAAGAGATCGGCGCGATTCACGCCGACGGCCCGCACGCTTACCAATACTTCCCCGGGTCCCGCTTGAGGATCGGGCAAGATTTCGAGTTTCAGCACATCCGGACCACCGGGTTGAGCAATACTCCATGCGCGCATGGCATTTCTCCTTTTAGGTTAGGATAGCGCGTCGCGACAAACCTGTTCGCAACTCAACCAAGAAAAACCGGAGTTCTTCATGCTTCTCCGCTGCAAGCTGATGCCCGGCCCACAGGGAGACGGCTGTTGATATTCGACATCGGTACACTGGTACTGGCGCTGCTTGTCATCCTGGCGGGCTCCGAGTTGTTCACCAATTCGCTGGAGCACGTGGGCCAACGTTACGCGCTCTCGGAAGGATTGGTAGGCTCGGTACTCGCCGCCGTCGCCACGGCGCTGCCTGAAACCATCGTGCCCATCGTGGCAGTATTCTTCGGCGGCTCCACTGCGGCGGTGCGCGAACACATCGGCATCGGCGCGATCCTGGGTGCGCCGCTGATGCTCGCCTCCACTGCCATGGCGCTCATCGCCCTGTTCGCCGGCATGAAACGCGGCTGGCACACGCCGTTGAAACCGGAAATCAGCGGCTTCCTGAGGGATCTGCTGTACTTCCTGGTGGCGTTCATCATCGCGTTCATAGCGCTCTTCATACCCGCGAGTCAACCGGGTCCGCGCATCTTCGTCACCGCATTGCTGATTTTCCTGTATGTAATGTACGTGAACAACACTATCCGCGCCTCCAAATTGCTGGTGGAACGGGGGCATGGCACCCGCACGGATGCCGCGCTGTGGCTGAAGCGCATCGGCATCCCGCACAACCTCTGGTCGGAAATCACTCAACTCGCGCTGGGGCTCGCATTCATCATCGCCGGCGCCAAGATGTTTGTGTACGGCGTGGAGCAAACAGCGGCGCTGACCGGAGTCGGCGTGCTGGTGTTGTCGTTGCTGATTATTCCGCTAGCCACGGAAATGCCGGAGAAATTCAACAGCATCCTGTGGATACGCCGCAACAAGGACACGCTCGCCTTTGGCAATGTTACCGGCGCACTGGTGTTTCAGGGAACCTTGTTACCAGCCTTCGGCATCCAGCTTAGCGCCTGGCAGCCGCGGCCGGATATGCTTTTGGCCATGGGCTTCACCTTTGCCGCCATTCTGTGGGTCCTGCTCCTCAGCCTGACCCGCCGCCTCGTTCCTCTGTGGCTGATCTTCAGCGGTCTTGCCTACATCGCGCTCTTTATCCTGCTGTCCTGAGCGTACAATTTCTCCGGCATAGGTTACCGGCTATCGATATGAGTGATCCCCTGGCTTCTCCCTGCGTACGCATCTGTTGTCTCGACAACGATGACACTTGCATCGGCTGCGGGCGCACGCTGGATGAAATCCGCCGCTGGTCGGAAATGACCGAACAGGAAAAACTGGAAACAGTCCGGCAGGCCACTGAGCGCCGTGCAGCGCGGCGGATGCGATACCCGGATACACTTTCGCCATAACGGCAGGCATCAAGACCAGGACTGCGGAGAAGCTTGGCAAATATCCACTCGCCCACGCGCTGGTGCAGCGGTTACCGCGGACCAATGAAAAACTGGCCGCGAAATCCTGAAAAAGATCAGCGTTGCGCCACTTGGCTGCGGATCTTCTCCACCACTTCCGGGTTCGCAAGTGTGGTGATGTCGCCCGGGTCGCGGCCTGCTGAGAGCGCCGCCAGCACACGGCGCATGATCTTGCCGGAGCGGGTCTTGGGCATGTCGGGCACGATCCACACCCGCCGCGGCCGGGCGATAGCACTGATTTCGGTTTCGATGGCCTTGGATACGCGCTGTGCCAGTGCTTCGTTCGCGGCCACTCCGGGCTTGAGCGAGACGTAGATTTCCGGCACCCGGCCCTTCACCTCATCCGGCACCGGCACTACTGCGGCCTCGGCGATTTCCGCCACGGTCATGGCGGCGGATTCGATTTCCTTGGTGCCAAGGCGGTGGCCGGCCACGTTGATCACATCGTCAATACGGCCAAGAATCCGGATATAGCCATCCGCGGCCTGCACCGCGCCGTCACCGGGGAAGTAGGGCCAGTCCTGCCAGTGCTTGCTGTTCTTGTTCTTGCAGTAGCGCTCGAAATAAGTCTTCACGTAGCGGTCCGGGTCGCCCCAGATGGTCTGCATCAGCCCCGGCCACGGATTACGGATGCACAGATTGCCCGCGCGCCCGCCGCCCGCGGGAATTTCCTCGCCATTTTCGTCGTAGATCACCGGATGCACGCCCGGGAGTGCCGGACCGGCGCTGCCGGCTTTCATGGCGCCGAGCGCCGGCAGCGTGGAAATCAGGTGGCCGCCGGTTTCCGTCTGCCACCAGGTGTCCACGATCACCGCGCGACGCTTGCCGACCGCGTCGTAATACCAGCGCCAGCTTTCCGGCTCGATGGGTTCGCCCACAGTACACATGAGCTTGAAGCGGTAGTTGTATTTCTGCGGTTCATCCGGACCCTCGCGGCGCAGCGCGCGGACGGCGGTAGGCGAAGTATGAAAGATGTTCACGCCCAGTTGCTCGGCAATGCGCCAAGGCCGGCCGGCGTCAGGATAATTCGGTACGCCTTCATAAATTACCGATGAGGCGCCAAGTGCCAGCGGGCCATACACGATGTAGGAGTGTCCTGTGATCCAGCCGATGTCGGCCATGCACCAGTACACGTCTTGCGGTTTCACATCCAGCACATCCTTGCTGGTGCCGGTGACCCAAGCGAGGTAACCACCAATGGCGTGCAGGCAGCCTTTGGGTTTGCCGGTGGTACCGCTGGAATACATGATGAACAGCCCGTCGGTGGCCGAGAGCTTTTCTGGCACCACCCGCTGACGGTGGTATTTTGTCAGCACCTCGTTCACCACATGATCGCGCCCGGCAACCCGGGAGGTCGCAGCCGAATGTTTGCCGGGATGCCGCTGCCACACCAGCACCTGGTCCACTTTCTGGCCCTGCTTCTGTGCCTCAGATACCGCGAGATCGGCCTTTTCCTTGTGATCCAGCAACTTGCCGGCGCGGTAGTAGGCATCCATGGTGATCAGCACGCGGCTCTGGGAATCCACGATGCGGTCGGCACAGGCTTTGCCGGAGAACCCGCTGAACACCTGCGAGTGGATTACGCCGAGGCGCGCACAGGCGAGCATGGTAATAACTGCTTCCGGTGCCATGGGCATGTGCAGCGTCACGCGGTCGCCGCGCTTCAAATGACAAAAGTCGCGCAGCAGCGCGGCGAATTCATTCACACGCACCCACAAATCCTGGTAAGTAATAGCGACTGCCGGTTCATGCTCCGCATCCGGCACGAAGTACAGCGCAGCCTTGTTACGGTGCCTCGCCAGATGGCGATCCACACAGTTGTAGCAGGCGTTCAATTCGCCGCCCACGAACCATTTCCAGAAGGGTGCCTGCGAGCCATCGAAGGTCTGGGTCCAGTAACGGTCCCAGTGCAGCAGATCACCGTATTCACGATAGCACTCGGGAAAATTTCCGAGTGTCATGCGCCTGAAAATCTCCGGATCGGTCATGTTGGCCTGGCCGATAAATTCCGGCGGCGGCAGGATCAACGGCTCCTCGCGCCAGTGCACCGCGATTTCGGCTTCGGAGAATTCGTTTTTTACGTTCGTGTTCATGCATCAGTCTCCCGATTTCAGGAATATGCGTGCACCTGTGGCCAGAGGGGCACCCGCTGACACCACGGTCTGCCGAAGGCGGGTATATCAGGATACCGGGAGAATGACGAGATGGCCATTGAGAGACAGTGACTCTGGCAGGTGATCCGTTCAGGATAGCGCAATTCACCGGCGAATCGCCGGCCGTATATAGCAGCCGCATTTCGCGGTTTTTTGCTGAGCTGGCACCGCATCCCGCAAAAATCCCGAATATGTCTTCTGATTTGCGTGGGCTGTTAAATCACGGGAATCTGTGACGTCTGCTTGTGGGCGTTGACTGATAAAGCCTCAATTCACCTCCGAATGGTCGTTCGGGCAAACATCGATCATTTCCAGATGTTGCGGTGAACGGGTTAAATTCTGAACCATCCGGCTACTCAAACTGGGATAACGTCGAACCTACCTTCGGAAGCGATAAACTGGGACTGAACTATCTGTCTCTGGCTTTTCTGGCGAAGTCCGGGCCGTCTGCTTGCTAACTTCTTGCTGAAACCCAGCGGCTTTTGTCGTGGTTGCTTTCAGTAAGCACATTTTTTGAAGTATAGAACAGGATCAATGGCATCGCGGGACTCAGCACGTGCGGCACGGTTCCCAGTGTCCCGAGGACGAGCATCTTTTTTACCATGACTGCCACGCGTTTGGTGGCCCTTGCTCCGCTCGGTTTCCTCCACAGGGACTCTACGCTCCGGTGCCTCCTTCGCACCCACAGACACGGTGCTGCGAACGCTATGGTTGTTGCGCGCTTCTCGCCGTAGGCGCCGCCCCTCCTTGGCTCGTTGGAAATAACTATCCCAGGTATTATTGGTTATGGTGGGCACGGATTACCGACCTCAGAAATACCTATGCCTATTCAGACTTTAGATAAGAACCAATAAATGCCAACAGAAAAAACATCAAGAAAACAGCAAAGATGGCCAGCGACAGGCTGAAGCCGGCAGCATGGGCAAGAGGGTGTATAAATCTAAACATGACACTTCTCCAATTAAATTAAGGGTAGGCATCAAAAACCATCTGCCATCCAATTCGTGGATCTACTAGGGCTGCCCACTTCCCTGTCGGGCGGCCTTGGTCCCTGCACCCATCCGGGTATTCACCAGCTGCCTTGGGGGGTCCCTATGAAGGCACCTGGGGATTCTTCCTACATTGATATTCAAGCAATTTCGATGCCAACCCCTCCGGGCCCAATGACTCCGGGCCTGAGAGGGTAGCCCGCCGCGGTTTTGCTGGATTGACAATAATCGTCAGCTTTGCACTAACGCCTTGCGTCCTGCCGTGACACGTTTGGGCACAGCTAGTAATGCCCACTTTGACTGGAAGCGTCGCCCACCCCGCAAAAGTCCCGGAATTTCGGCGGGCTGGAATGCGATCGCGTGTAAGTGATTTATTAGCTGGTGGCTATGGGTGGACTCGAACCACCGACCTCAGCATTATGAGCTTGGACTGAATATTTGCGTTTCTAATTAATTCAGTCACTTACGGCGCTTACCCTTTTCGAAACCGCATTTCAATAGTCAGTAAACGCATCTCAGCGCATCCTGGCGTGGCACAATCTTGGCGCAGTTTGTCAGGTTACGGCCTATTGATTTGAAAACTCGTAAAACACCAAGATGGTATATTCAGAATGAAATAAATATTGCTGGTTTCCTGATCCAAATTTGAGATAAAAGCGCACCAAAGTCATTACGCATATAAATCGTAGTGTAAATACGGTCTGCCTGAATTGGTACAATAATACATGCCAATAGCGAATTTAAAAAATCGCTTCATATGATAATCGATTTTTTCAACACATGTTATCAAAACGGTCATAACGCAATCCGGTTATCCGCACAGGTCGATTCGAAATGAGCAGCTCGCGAGAAAAATTCCTGAAGCGCATGAACCTTGATCGCGACATTGTCGGCCGCGCCATCGAGGGTGGAGTCGTCGGGTCGCTCGCGTTTCTCATTGGCCAGCACCTGACGCATGCCGTGGAGGGGCCGGGAGCGATCATCGGTGCAATATGGTCCGCCATCGCCGGCCTGGTGGTCCTTCAGGCCGGGCGCCATGACATCTTGAAATTCTCCGCGCTACAGGCTGTGGGAACATTCATGGGAGCGCTCATCAGCGGCCTTTATCTTCTGATGCTGCCACCCAGCATTTGGGGGCTGGCACTGTGCACCTTTCTGACGGCGGTGGCATGCTACGCGGTTCGGATCCCGGACCAGGCCCGCTTGGCGAGTGCAGCGGCTGTGGTCATCATGGGCATCAGCATCCTTTCCAAGCGGACCTCGCCGCTCGAGAATGCGGCGCTGCGCTTCATCGAATCGGTAATCGGCCTGGCGCTGGCCATTGCCGTGTGCTTCGCTTTCGATGGGGTGAAGCGGCTTCTTGCAACGTTCCGCTAGGCCCGCGTCAAAGAATATTTGGAATATTTGCGGTCCCATGGCCTTCACGCCGGCATCCGCTTGCCGCAGCGCCCCGATAATGTGCTCCTCACTGAACTTCGACTTCTTCATCCGAGTTCTTCTCTATGCGGAAAACTCTATTTCTGACTGGTCCGAATTTCCAAGGAGCTACAGGCAGGCAGGATGCCTGCCCTGGACCGGCGGCGAAGCCAGAATGGCGTAGCCCACTGGAGAAACACCGACCTTTATATCAACATCATAATGCTGAGGTCGATCAATTGATGTTTTCTATTCAACGAGATAAATAATTAATGTTGATGGCTAGAGATGGACTCGAACCATCAACCTCAGCATTATGAGCTTAGACTGAATATTTGCGTATCTAACAAAATCAGTCACTTATAGCGTTTGCGCCCTTTCAATCTGCGTGTCACTGGTAACTAACGCAGCTCACCGCTGCCCATTGAACACAAATCCTATAAAGGTATTTCTAGCATGGAATGAGGATAGTCAGATAATATGCAGCGCATCTTTATCATCCGTCACGCGGAAGCGGAAAATACCCCCCAGTCCGCTGAACGCGACGATACAAAACGTGCCCTCACTAAGCGTGGCATCCGGCGAATGCGCAAAGGCGTCCAGGGGCTAAGCACCCTTGTGGACAATCTCGCGATAATTGCCACGAGCCCCCTCACGCGGGCGATACAAACGGCGGAAATTATTGCTACAGCTTTTCCACGTGCCAAGCTTGTCTCCCTATCTGATCTCGCGCCGGGCTTCGATCAGGCGAAGTTGCTCACCTTTGTTGTAGGCAACTCCGGAACCATTGCACTCATTGGCCACGAACCCGATCTCAGTAATTTGGTCAGCTATCTGGCCACCACTAATTCTCGGGAGATAGTACGTTTGAAAAAGGGTGGTGTCTGCTGTCTTGAATTTGCTTCGAAAGTCCAGGCAGGCAAAGCTAAGATTTCATGGTTGCTTACCTCGAAGCAGCTTTCCAAGCTTGGTTAACCAGTCCCCGGCAAAGGCACCCTGCAACCCAGAATCCACGGAACAAGGCTGCACCCAGAGTCATGTCAAGGTGAACTGTCTCTTGAGCGGTCTGCTAAGAAATACCCTTTTATATCACGGCTAGACAAATGACCGCTTCTCTTTGACGACCGCGGTTGGCGTTGGCGAACTAATTGCAGGCACTCGTTTTGGTAAACGCTTTGATGCTGATTTTTTCTTAATCTTGATTGGATGGGCAGTTTTATATAATTTAGCCAAAGCTGTCTCAAAAGCGCTAATAGTTTTTGCTAAATCATTTATAACTCTCTTAACATCCTTTTGCGTAAGATCGATATTCTTGCCACACTTTTTGCATTTTAACGACTTGTTCTTCTTTACCCATTTAAGTTTTTTTTCCTGCATCTTGCCACATGCCTTGCAGGCAATGAATACCGGTGCATTTGCCAAGAACTTATACATGTTATTGCCCTCCGAGTACTGGCTGTAAGAACTTAGTTTGGTGTACGACCTGTCGCTAGGGCACCAAAAATTGGTACGCTTAGGCTGGGTCATCTAGATTACTACCTGAATAGAATATCCTAATTCACCCGGGCAATTGTTACACGGTTGAGAGCCAGCAATGCCAAGGATATAGCGGTTTATGCGGTCGCAGATCGTACACCACGGGTTTCCCCGTAGCTAAGCCCCCGGTTCCCGAATTCAGACGAATGCAATGAAAGCGTTTGGGTCAATTCCGTATGGAACTATCACTGTAAGAGTCCAGGCTTTAACCGGGGATACTACAGCTCGTGAATTTCTGTATGAGACTGCAGTCTAGCGTTTGCACTGCCGTTGCAATGAGGGAGATGGCCTCTAATCGTATTCACATCGCGTTTGTCTTGCATTAAGCGGTAGTCGCTGGGTGGGATCAAATCCATGCCAGTTTATAAACACAAAGGGCGGCTAGTGCCGTCCTCACAATTAGATCAGTAATTTGTTGTTGCACCTGTGGAATGGCGCTTGGATGGCGTTTTCATATAACCATCAGTTAATGTCCTTAAAAATGCGATAACGTCACGGATTTCAGCGTGACTGAGTGCTGGGGCTTGGCCTGGAAGGCGATTAAAAGGCGCGTCCGTGGTATCCACGTTACTGCGATATCGTGCCGGAATATCGTTGTATTTGATTACCACGCCGGCCGCGTCCCGCGGGTAGAAGTCCGCCGGATTCAGATCCCGGTTGACGTACCAATCCAGCACCTGAGTGAGGCTATGGAATACACCGTTGTGAAAGAACACGCGGCGGGTCGCTACGTTACGCAAGCTCGGTGTCAGGAACATTCCGCAGTACTTTGTCTCGCCATGAATGTCCGTGCGTATCGGGCCGCAGATGCCGAGATCATAGTAGTAGGAATTGTGGTTTGCAGGGATCGCCGGATTGCGCGGGACACCCAGGGCCTCGTACTGATAGTCGGTGAACAACGGCGGCAGATCGTCCCGGGTAGGCTGATCGAGATGGCAGGCGGCGCAATTCCCCTTTTTCGGATCATTGAATGCCTGGTAGCCGCGGAGTTCGGCAGGCGTGAAGCGCGCCTTGCCAGACAGCCACGCATCGTATTTGCTGGTAAACGGGTGAAAGCTTGGATCCTCGATCTCGTAGCGCGCGATTGCAAACATGGCTTCCGATACCGCCAGTTGCGGGCGGTAAAAGATGTCCGGGCCGAACATCCAGCGAAAATCCGCGGCGTAAGCCGAGCCTTCGAGCTTCTCCGCTACCGTAAGCGGCGTGCCTGCGTCCATTTCAAAGGTATCGAACATCGGCCCGTTCACCTGTTGCTGCAGCGTGTTCACGCGCCCATCCCAAAACAACCCACCTTGAGGCACCAGATTGGCGGCGGCGGCGAGTGGTACCTGTGCGGTTTTGAGCACGCGCGCGTGACCGGCTGCCTTTAGCGCCTGCTGCTGCAAAGTTACCAGCTTGTCGTTATCGCCGACTACGTCCGGGCCGATGCTGAAAGGCGGCTGGCGGTACAGATAACGCAGTGACGGCACAGCGCGAAACCCCGCCATGTGCATGCCCGGTCCGCCGAGTACCACGGAACCGTTTCCCGCCGGCCCATAGGCATGGCCTGGACTATGGCAGCTGGCGCAGGACATTCGCCCCGACCCGGACAAGCGTGGATCGTAAAAGAGCTTCTTGCCCAGCTGCGCGATGACCGAGAGGGACCGGGCCGGCGGATACCGCAATTGCACGGGATGTGGATTGAGGCCCGCCGTCTGCCCCAATGCGCGACCGGCGGCCAGCAACAGCATGGCGGCCAGCAACAGCATGGCGGCCAGCAATAGTAATTTTGGTCCGGTTGCCAACGGGCGCATCTGCGCATTCATGGGTCGCTCGAAAATCATTTGTCTTGGCCAGCTAACCCCACCGACGGGAACTCGCCACTCAGTCATGACACATGGGTACGCATCCCCTTCCTGGGGACGCGTACCCGAATGACTTAGATCAACTTTGACCGACGGGAACACTCATCGTGGGGAGAGCCGGGCTAAGTCCATATCACCTGGAATTAATATACCCAGTGCCGCTGATGATGCTGATCTTCCGGGATACCGGTTTGCGGGTTGAGAAACAGTGGCTGAAGGTCCGGCGCTCTTCTGAAATCAAACATGTCCATGATGCTGCTGGTGGTGGCGTCGAACGATCCGCCTCCGAGGCGCTCCCCCCGCAGCCAGTTGTCTTCAATAAAGCGCACCACGGAGGCTTGCGAGATACGGGTGTGGCTGACGTAGTTGCGCTTTGCGTAAGGCGAAATCACCAGTAACGGTAGCCGCGTGCCAGGACCGCAGCGACCGTTAACCGGCAGGCCATTCAAACCATCCAGAGGCGTACCGCTGCCGCAGACACCAGGTCCATCGAGTTGATCCGCAACCGGATCGAACGACGGGTTGGTCGTGGTCGCGAAAGCATGATCGTACCAACCGTCCGAGTCGTCCCAAGTCACGACGACAACGGTGTCCTTCCAGTCCGGTTGCTGTTCGAGGAAATTCACCACCTCGGTGACAAAGGTTTGCTCGTCCAGCGGATCGGAGTAACCAGCATGACCGTCCTCGTAGGCCGGTGCCTTCAAATAGGACACTGCCGGAAATTCACCCGCCCTGACCGCCGCAAAGAAGTCATTGATGTCGTACTCGTGATTCGCCGGATCAGGGATCTTGCTGTTCGGTTCATAGGTATCACCGATAGCATCAACCGAACTCGGGCGAGCATGGCTCGGGTTGGCTGTGGACGAGAAGTATTGAAACCAGTTATGGTGAGGAACGTAATCGGCCACATCTTCATTGAACACGGATGAGTAGCTGCTGCGGGCGCAACCGGTGGTGCCGTTGGCGTTGGTGATCGTCAGATCGAAGCCTCCCATGAAGCCGCCCCAACTGATGTTCTTCTCATTGAGAAGGTCACCAATGTTCTTGGCCTTCATCAAAGTCTGATTGGTGGCGCTGGAGCAAACGTCGTCACCCGGATCGTCGTCGCCGATCAACGTGTAGCCACCCTGACCATCGGCGATGTAATAACTGCTCTTTGAGGTCTGGACGATCTGCATGCCGTTGGTCTGGCCGGAGACAACTTCCAACGCCCCCGGGGTCGACGGGCCGTAGGTGTCCGTATAGGCATTGTCGCTCATGGCAAAACGCTGAGCATAGTTCCACATGGCGGTTACGGTATTGCCGTCGTAGTAGCCCATGACTTGGCCGGTGGTACCAAACGCGCCGGCGCCGCCTGATGTGCCGCTTCCGGTATATTTCGGGAACAGGTCGGCTTTACCACCGTCGTAAGCCTGTTGCTCGGGCGTGTAGCTATGATTCTGGTCGGCCGTGGCGGCCTGGGTGCGATCGAGACGGAATGGATCTGCTGCACCCGCGCCATTTTCCGGGTTTGTGTAATTCGGGTTGTTGGTCAAGAGGTTGGCGGTCACCAGATTGTTGACCGTCGGCGTATGTGGCGACGCATGAAATCGAGGCTCACCGGGCGGGTTGAGCGCCTGGGGATAGGTGGCGAAGTAATGGTCGAACGAGACGTTTTCCTGGAATATAACGACGATATGTTTGATGGGAGTAGCAGTGGGATAGGCCGCCGCTGAATCGTAGCCGCCACCGACATGATCGGCCAGTGCCATATTGGCGACGATTACCATCGCAGCTGAAAGGATGAACGTGATACCACTCTTCAGACTATGTCGTGTACCCATACTTAACCTCCTTTGAAACGGTTGTATATCACCTACCCGGATCCCACACGTGGTTTTCAATCACAGGGGCAAGCGTGATGATGAAGACTGACGATGACATTCGGATGTCAGCCATGTGAAAGTTTTCTGACGCAATGCAATCGACCAAAGATTGGCTTCAAAGCAAAACGTAAGTTGCTGATAATGTTGGTGGCTATGGGTGGACTCGAACCACCGACCTCAGCATTATGAGTGCCGCGCTCTAACCAGCTGAGCTACATAGCCAATTGGGAAAATCGAAGGGCGCAGATTGTCGTTTTTCACGCCTTTCAAGTCAAGAAACCCTGCTATTTATACGTTAAACCTGAAGTGCATTACGTCGCCTTCCTGGACGATATACTCCTTGCCTTCCAGCCGCCACTTGCCCGCTTCGCGCGCGCCGGCTTCGCCTTTGTATTTCACGAAATCCTCATAAGCCACCACTTCCGCACGAATGAAACCTTTCTCGAAATCCGTGTGGATAATGCCCGCCGCCTGCGGCGCGGTAATGCCGTTGTGGATGGTCCAGGCGCGTACTTCCTTGGGGCCGGCGGTAAAATAGGTCTCTAGTCCCAGTAATTTGTAACCTATACGGATCACCCGGTTGAGACCGGGCTCGCTCAAACCCATATCCTTGAGAAAATCTGCCTTGTCGGCATCATCCAGTTCAGCGATCTCGGCTTCCATGGCGGCGCAGATCGCCACCACTTCCGCATTCTCCGCTCGCGCGATGGTTTGCACTTTTTCCAGCAGTGGATTGTTACTGAAACCATGCTCATCCACGTTGGCCACATACATGCAGGGCTTCAAGGTCAGCAGACCGTATGCGCGCACCAGCGCCTGATCTTCGGCCGGCAGTCTCAGCGAACGTGCTGGTTTGGCTTGATCAAGATGTGCCTTAAGTGCATCCAGCGCCTTCTGCCGCGCCACTGCTTCCTTGTCACCGGACTTGGCCACGCGCGCATTACGCTCCGCTGCGCGGGCGACGGTTTCCAGATCCGCCAGCGCCAGTTCGGTGTCGATGGTTTCGATATCCGAGAGCGGATCCACCTTGCCGGTGACGTGCACCACGTCGGTATTCACAAAACAGCGCACCACATGGGCGATGGCATCGGTCTCGCGGATGTGGGACAGAAACTGATTGCCCAAGCCTTCGCCCTTGGAGGCGCCAGCCACGAGGCCCGCAATGTCCACGAACTCCACCGCGGCCGGTACGATTTTCTGGGGATGCACGATGGCGGCTAAAGCGTCCATGCGCACGTCTGGCACCGGTACCACGCCCACGTTTGGGTCAATGGTGCAGAAGGGATAATTTTCCGCGGCGATTCCCGCTTTGGTGAGCGCGTTGAAGAGCGTGGACTTGCCCACGTTCGGCAGGCCAACGATGCCGCATTTGAGGCTCATGTTTTGTCTTTCTGAAGGTTGCCGGGATGACTGGCCGATTCATCACGCCTGTTGCGCGGCGTCACGCCGCGGCTGTGCAGCTCGTGCATGGCTTTCTCCATTTCTCCGGCGAGAATCCGCGGCATGATGGCTATGGCCGCCGTCACGGCTTCCATGATCTTCGATTCATCTTGGTCAGTGGCGCGGTGCAGCACATAGTCAATCACTTCCTGTCCATGCAAGGGCCGGCCGATGCCGAAGCGCAGCCGCGCGAAGTTTTCGCCCAAATGGTCAATGATGTCCCGCAGGCCGTTATGGCCGCCATGCCCGCCGCCTTGTTTCAGGCGCACTGTGCCCGCAGGCAGATCCAGATCATCGTGGGCCACGAGGATGGCTTCCGGCGGCAGTTTGAGATACGCTGCCAGCGCCTGCACCGCCTGACCGCTGCGGTTCATGAAAGTAGCGGGTTTGAGCAGCCGCAGTTCATGACCGCTTATGCTTACACGGCACACATCACCACTGAACTTGCGCTCATGGCTAAAGCCGCCGCCGTGAGCACGCGCGAGCGCATCCACGAACCAGAAACCGGCGTTGTGGCGTGTCAAAACGTAATCGGCCCCGGGATTGCCGAGGCCGACCACAAGTTGTATCTGCACGGATTCTGCCATGACAAGCAAAAAGTAAGGACCGGCCCGCTGATGCGGACCGGCGATTGATTACTTCTTGTCCTTACCCTTGCCGCCTTTCTCGGCAGCCGGTGCGACCTTGTCCGCGGGCGCTGCCTTGCCAGCCGCAGCTGCCTTGGCATCCGCCGCGGGTGCTTTGCCGTCGGCGGCGGCAGGTGCGGCAGCGCCTTCCACCGGTGCCACTGCGCCTTCCGCAGGAACGGCGGCGGCCACCGGTTCTTCCTCGACAGTGATGCGCGCATGGTGAATCGCCACCACCGGCAAATCGTGCTCCTCGCCGTAGGCCAGTTGCACGATGCGCACGCCCTCGGGGAGTTTCAGATCCGACAGGTGCAGAGCATGATTGAGTTCCAGATTGGTGACATCCACATCAATATACTCGGGCAGATAGCGCGGCAGGCACGCGATTTCAACCTCGATCAGGTTGCGCGACACCACGCCGCCCTCCTGCTTGACGCCGATGGCCTCCTTCTCGCCCAGGAAGTGCAACGGCACGTGCACGCGGATTTCCATGTCGTCCTTCACCCGCAGCAGGTCCAGGTGCATGATGATCGGCTTGGCCGGGTGACGCTGCAGGTCTTTCACGATGGCCTGGTGCTCATCGCTGCCCACCTTGATCTTGAGGACATGCGAATAGAACGCTTCGTGTGAAAGATTATTGCGCAGTTCGTTGTGGTTGAAAGCCAGTTCCACCGGCGGTTCGCCGGCTCCATAAAGAATGCCCGGCACCTTGCCCGTACGACGCAGGCGGCGGCTCGCACCTTTCCCCTTGTCATTGCGGACTTCGGCGCTCAGATTAAAGCTGATAGCCATGTTTCATTGCTCCAGTTACGTTTAACAAACGCCTCCCCGCGACCAGGGTTGGCTCCTCAAAAGAATCGTAACCAGAGGCGGCTCCTGCAATGCAGGAGCGACGCTCCGTCACGATTCCTAATCTATATACAGCGAAGAGACTGACTCTTCATCGCTCACGCGGCGCATGGTCTCGGCCAGCAGTTGCGCGATGCTCAATTGTCTTATCCTGCCGCAGGCTTGGGCCTTGTCACGCAGCGGGATGGTGTCCGTCACCACCAGCTCGTCCAGCACCGAGGCCTCGATATTCTCGATGGCCTTGCCGGACAGCACCGGATGGGTAATGTAAGCCATTACCTTGGCTGCACCCTGTTCCTTCAACGCCTTGGCGGCGAGGCACAGGGTGCCCGCCGTATCCACCAGGTCATCCACGATGACGCAGGTCTTGCCTTTTACCTCGCCGATGATGTTCATCACCTGCGCTTCATTGGGCCGCGGCCGGCGCTTGTCTATGATGGCCAGGTCCGCATCATCGAGGCGCTTTGCCAGCGCTCTCGCCCTGACCACGCCCCCCACGTCGGGCGACACCACGATCAGGTTCTTGAATTTCTGTTTCCACACATCACCCAACAACACCGGCGACGCATACACATTGTCCACCGGTATATCGAAGAATCCCTGGATCTGGTCCGCGTGCAAATCCACCGTGAGCACGCGGTTCACACCCGCAGACACCACCATATTGGCGGCCAGCTTCGCGGTGATGGGCACACGCGCGGCGCGCTGGCGCCGGTCCTGGCGGGCATAACCGAAATACGGCACCACCGCCGTGATACGCGAAGCCGAGGCGCGCCGCAGGGCGTCGGCCATCACCAGCAACTCCATGAGGTTGTCGTTGGTGGGCGGACAGGTGGACTGCACGATGAACGCGTCGCGTCCGCGCACGTTCTCCATCAGCTCCACTGCCACTTCGCCGTCGCTGAAGCGGCCTACCTGTACTTTGCCGAGGGACAAATGCAGATGATTGGCGATCCTGCCAGCCAATTGCGGGTTGGCGTTGCCCGCGAATACCATCATGCTGCCTGCTGACACGGTGGCCTCGCTTGTTTGCCCTAGTCGGTCACACCGGAACGCGTGGCGCGTTCCAAAACACTCTTTGGCTGGGGCGCCAGGGATCGAACCTGGGATGGCGGGATCAAAACCCGCTGCCTTACCGCTTGGCTACGCCCCAATAGTCACGCGACCGGTTCCGCCGCCAGCCGCTCCAGCAAGGGTGAGCGATTGCGTCCCCGGGCAACGAATGCCCGCCAGCCTTGGGGCAAATCCGCCAATACGCGCCGTACCTCGGTTTCGCGCTCAAAGCCCGCAAACACACAGGCGCCGGACCCGGTGAGCCGCGGGGAAGCCCGCCGGCCGAGCCAATCCAAGGCTTCGGCCACTGCCGGATGGCGTTTCCGCACCACCGGCTCGAAGTCGTTGCGGCCTTCGCCCCCATAAAAGCGCGCTATTGTGATTGGAGCGGAATTTCGTGTCAAATCAGGGGCCTGGAAAATCTCGCGGGTGGCGATTTCGCAGGCGGGTTGCACCACTAAATACCAGGATTCGGGTATCTCCACCGGCGTCAGAATTTCGCCAATGCCCTCGGCCCAGGCCGCGTGGCCCTTGATGAACACTGGCACATCCGCGCCTATTTCCAGACCAAGACGCACAAGTTCTTCCGTGGCGAGACCCGTGTTCCATAAATGATTCAGGGCCACCAGTGTAGTTGCTGCATCGGAACTGCCGCCACCCAAGCCCGCTTGGCGGGGCAAACGCTTGTGCAGGTGTATCTCCGCACCCTGACGTGCACCCGCACACCGCTGCAACAGAACTGCAGCACGCACCACGAGATCGTGTTCCTCCGGCACTTCCGTCGGTCCCGACGGTCGCGTAATGCGGCCATCCTTGCGCAAGGTAAAATCCAGCATGTCGTTGTAATCGAGAAACTGAAACAGGGTTTGCAGTAAATGGTATCCATCGGTGCGCCGTCCGATGATGTGCAGAAACAGATTGAGTTTCGCCGGAGCAGGCCAGCCACGGCTTGTTGATGCTGTCATTGATTATTAGCAGGCGTATTGCTGATATCCGGCCCTACATGCCAATCATTGATGGCCATCTTGATGCGAACCTGGTCGCGGCTGATCAGCAGGCGGGTAGGCAGTTCGTAGCCGCTAAACGTGGCATAGTCCTGATAGGACACTTGCCAGCCACGCTGTATCAGGGTGACCAGATCACCGCGAGCGTCCGCGGTTTTGGCGAACAGCGTGCCCGGGTCCGGAATCCCCAGCATCCAGTAGCGCATGCTCAGCACCGGCAAGGGCACATGCAGGCGTTCGGCAAAATCCTGTTCAGGATCAGTGCTCATGAAATCATCGCCGCGGGAGCTACGCACCCACAGTACGCCGGAATCGCCCCGCACTTCCAGTGTGCCGGCACCAAACGGTCCGCGAAAGCTGAACGCAACCACATCACCTTGCTGCTTCCAGTCCATGGAGCCGCTACCACCATCCTTGCCGTTGACAATACCCACGCGACCCTGTAATTCCCAGTCCGTCAGTTTTTCAAGTCGCGCGCGCCGCGCCAGCCAGGCGTTTTCGTTGGGTGGCCCCACGGGCGCGGTGCCGGGCACGCTCGCGCAACCGACCAGCAACAGAATGCCGGTCGAGAACACTCCACGGAATTTCATGGCGAGAACCGCGGACCCAGCTTGAGGAGTGCCGGATTGCCGGGATGCTGTTTGAGCGCGGTGCTCCATACGCTGCGTGCTTCCTGTTTGTCACCCGCCACCCACAAAGCTTCCGCCAAGTGTGCGGCCACGTCCGGATCGGCAAACTGCGCATAAGCCTTGCGCAGATAACCAAGAGCCTGCGGATAATTGCCAAGCCGGTACTCCACCCAACCCATGCTGTCTACGATGGCGGGATCGCCGGGTTTGAGCTGCAAAGCTTTCTCTATATAGCCGCGTGCTTCCTGATAGTCGGTGGAATGCACCGTGAGCGTATATCCCAGAGCGTTCAGGGCATCGGCGTTGTCCGGTTGCCGGCTGAGAATCTGGCGCAAATCACTTTCAGCCGCGCTCACATCTCCCAGGGTTTCCCGCATCAGCGCGCGGCCGTATAGCAGGTCAACGTCGCCGGGGTTTTCCGCCAATGCCTGGTCAAACACACGAAGCGCAGTCTGGTTGTCGCCCGTGTCGCTGAACAGCTGCGCTTCGGCAATGCGGAATTGCACGGCGTCATCCGGATCAGCTGCGACGACGCTATCTATATAGTTGCGTGCCGCTTCTGCTTTGCCCTCGGCAATCAACACCCGGGCGATATTGATCTGCGCAGACAGCCAATTCTGACCGCCGTCCACTTGTTCATACCATTGCAGTGCTTCAGAATACTGCTTCTCCAGTTCGGCGGTATTACCAAGGAAATAGAGGGCATCATTGTTGCGCTGAGTGGTGTTGAGCAGGCGCATAAAATAATTGCGCGCATTGCCAGGCTGGCCGGCCTGCAATGCCAACAGACCGAGGGAATACAGGGCGTCCGGATTGCGAGGGTATTGCTTGAGAATGGCGGCGAATTCCGCTTGCGCCTGTGTGTTATGTCCCGCCTGGGCCAGCAAAGCTCCGTTGGCCAAATGCAGGCCGATGTTGCTGGGCTCGGCTTGTACCCGCGCCCTGAGCAGCTTCAAACCTTCATCGCTCCGCCCGGCCGCTGCCAGCGCCTGGGCTTCAAGTACCACGGCTTCGTCCCAGTCCGGCTTGAGTGCCACCGCGCGCCGTGCTTCGTCAACCGCCAGCGTAACGCTGTGATAGCGTAAGGCCAAACGGCTCAGGGCGAAATGCGCCTCGGCCGATTGCGGATGGACAGCTGTGATTTTTTGCATCACCGGCAAAGCCTGTCTGGCATCGGTCTCCTCACCCAGCAGTTGCCCGACAATCAGCAGGTTTTCACCCGGTACATCCCGCAGCAGACTTTCAAACTCGCCGACAGCGGCGTCCACGTTGCCCAGGCGCGTGTTCAGGATCGCCTCGAAGTGCCGCGCGTTCCTGTCTTTCGGAGCAAGCATCAGCCAGCGATGGCTCAAATCCAGCGCCAAAACATCATTCTTAGCTTGGTACGCCAGCAGCGTGGCATGTTCCGCCAGCGTCGGGTCGGTACTCAGTTGCGCCGCCTGCGCATACTGCTCCACCGCCACCGGACGATTATCACGCTGCAACGCCAGTTCGCCCATGAAAACCTGGTAAGTAAGCGCCTGTTCCGGGGTAGTAAATGCAGCCGGCGAAGCTGGCGGGACGAGTGGCGGCTTGTGGGCCGGCACGGCCGCACAGCCGGCCACTACCAAGGCCACGCCCGTGAGACCGGTATGAAAATACATCTTCATGGGGCTTTGCTCAGTTTTCCTGCATATCCACTATACTCCGCCACAGCGCGGGCTACAGGCTTTCCCGCAGGTAAGCGCTTGTTACGACCGGGAAATTTGCCCAAAATTTGACCCCCAGTCCGACCCACATACTCATGCCCTTTTTCACTCTCGGAATCAGCCACGTCACTGCACCTGTCGCCATACGGGAACGCCTGAACTTCGACGCCGAACAAATTCCCGGCGCACTGCGGGCGGTAACCGGTCTGACAGGCGTGGAAGAAGCCGCCATCCTGTCCACCTGTAACCGCACCGAAATCTATGCCCATCTGGAGAACGGTTCAGGGATCCAGCTGGCTGACTGGCTCGCGCGTGTGCGCACCCCCGATGACCCCGGTGTGCGTGAACGTTTATATATGCATAACGGTGAAGCGGCGGCGCGGCATCTGTTCCGGGTCGCCTGCGGCCTGGATTCCATGATCCTAGGCGAGCCGCAAATCCTCGGCCAGATCAAGGACGCTTACGAACTGGCGCAGAGCAACGACGCCGCGGGTAATCGCCTGCACCGGCTGTTCCAATATGCTTTCACAGTAGCAAAACAGGTGCGCACCGATACGCACATCGGTGAAAACCCGGTGTCTGTGGCGTACGCCACGGTGCACCTGGCGCGGCAGATTTTCTCCGATTTCGGAACGCTCACGGCGCTGCTCATCGGCGCCGGCGAAACCATCGAACTGGTGGCACAGCATCTGAGCGAACAGGGTACGCAACGCATGATTATCGCCAACCGCACTCTGAACCGTGCACACCAGCTTGCGGAGAAGTTCGGCGGTTATGCCATCGGCGCGCAAGAAATTCCAGCGCACTTGGGCGAAGCGGATATCGTCATTGCCTCCACCGGCAGCCCGGAACCCGTTCTCACGCGCGCCATCGTGGCCGACGCGCTCAAGACACGCAAGCATCGTCCGGTGCTGATGATAGATATCGCGGTACCGCGCAACATCGAGGCTACCGTGGCGAAATTTGCCGATGTGTATCTCTTCACCATTGATGATTTGCACAGCGTGGTGGAAAAAAACCTGCGCTCCCGTCAGGAAGCGGCACAACAGGCGGAGATCATAATTGACGCGCAAGTAGCACAGTTCATGGAGCAGTTACGCGGCCTGGACGCGGTGCCCGCGATTCGTGCGGTGCGCGATAATGCCGCCGTCCTCCGTGATCATACCCTGGCGCAGGCGCAGCATCTGCTGGCCAGCGGTGCTTCGCCGGACGAGGTATTGCAATTTCTCGCCGAAACGCTTACCAACCGGCTACTGCATGCGCCCACCGCCTATCTGCGGCAGGCGGCCCACGAAGGTCGTGACCACATTATCCGTCAGGCTCATGAACTATTCGGTCTGAAGGACAAAGACAAGTCACCCTGATACTGTCGCCTTGGTGACGCTGCATATACGCGGATACTCCCTGTGAAAGACTCCATCCGGCAGAAACTTGAACGACTCGTGACACGCCATGAGGAACTGGCGGCCTTGCTCGCCAGCCCCGCTATAATCAGCAAGCAACAACAGTTCCGGGAGCTGTCCCGCGAATACGCACGCCTGGAAACCCTTGTCGTGCATTTCCGCGAATACACCGGCGCTGAAGCCGACTTACATGCTGCTGATTCAATGGCAACGGACAGTGATACAGCCATGCGGCATCTGGCGCAGGAAGAAAAATACGCTGCGCAAGCACGTCTCGCGGCGCTTGAACCGGAACTGATCAGATTGCTTTTGCCGAAAGACCCCCACGATGACAGCAACATTTTTCTTGAGATTCGCGCCGGCACCGGTGGCGATGAGGCAGCGCTGTTCGCCGGGGATTTGTTCCGCATGTACGGCCGCTATGCCGAGACGCGGGGCTGGAATATGGAAATCCTGAGCGAAAGCGCTGGCGAACACGGCGGCTACAAGGAAATCATTTCGCGCATGCTGGGTCAGGGCGCCTATTCAAGGTTGAAATTCGAATCGGGCACTCACCGTGTGCAGCGCGTGCCGGAAACCGAAGCTCAGGGGCGCATCCACACTTCCGCCTGCACCGTGGCCATCCTGCCGGAAGTGGAAGCCGTGGAAGAAGTGGACATCAATCCTGCGGACCTGAAGGTGGATACCTACCGTTCCTCGGGTGCCGGTGGTCAGCATGTGAACAAGACCGATTCCGCCATCCGTATCACGCACCTGCCCAGCGGTATCGTGGTGGAATGCCAGGACGAGCGCTCCCAGCACAAGAACCGTGCCCGTGCCATGTCACTGCTCAGGGCGAAACTGCTGTCAGCTGAACGCGAGAAGCAAATTACCGCCCAAGCGCAGTCGCGCAAGCTCCAGGTGGGCAGCGGCGACCGCTCGGAACGCATCCGCACCTACAACTTCCCGCAGGGGCGCGTCACCGATCACCGCATCAATCTGACACTGTATAAACTGAATGAAGTTCTGCAAGGCAAGCTGGACGACTTAATCGTACCGCTCATGAACGAATATCAGGCGGAAGAACTGGTTACGATGACGGCTCAGTGAGCTACGGCACGCGTTTTGAGCTTGTGGTACTGCACATAACAGACGGACAGCGCATAACACCACACGATCCCACTCAATAACGGCATAAGGCCGTAGTCATACCATGGGTTTGTCAGCGACGGCGCAGAGGACGCCTGTCCTGCGCCCAGCTGATGCACGGCGCTCATGATTTCCGGCCAGCCGGCAAGGACATCATAGATGAACAACACAATCGCGGGCACCGAGATCACCACCGATGTTCGCCACCAGTGTGGCCAAGTCAGCCTGTGACTGTAACCCAGTGCATCGAGGACATTCTTGCGATCCAGCACCGCCGCATAGGCAAAGAAAGCCAGGGTTGTACCCAAGAGGATGCCGGGCATGATGAAAAATAAAAACCCTGCCCAGGAAGCGATGTTGTACAGTAGATCGCCAACGAGTATGACCGGTGCAAAGCGAGCGCCGATACCCAGTGCCTTGCCGTAAGACAGCGTGGTTCCGGTCGCAAACGAATCCAGTTTGGCAATGGCACAGCCAAAAAGCGCACTTTCCACCAGCCAGGCCACGATGGTCAGGATGAAAGTTGTCCAGGTAATGCTGCCGGTAAGCAGACCGCCACCGGCGAAGGCATCGGGCGCCGTGTCCACGATGCCAGCGATCCATAGTGGCAGAAAGATTATCGGTAAGGATTTCAGGAATAACCGCCAGCCCTCGTCCAGCGTCGCCCCGATGGGCAAGGTTGAGGATTTTGCTGCTCCCTCAGTCACGTGTTATCACGCCTGCACAACCCCCGTATGCGTGGATCTTTGCGTGTATCGCATCCCGAGATCGTGGTAGAGCGCATAGAGTATTCCCATGACGAAAGGCGCGAGTAACGCTGCGCCCACCAGATTCAGGATGCCCTTCACCAGCATGGCGCGGCCGTTATCCATGGCATCTTGCAACAGGTGTCCGTGAACGGCTGACAGCATGACGAGCGTTACCAGCACCGCGATGAACATGATGACAATGAGCGTGATCAGCAACACCAGAAAGGTGCGCCACCAGTTACGGAACACCAGTGCACAGCTGTGATTCAGGCTGCTGACAGGACCCTTGCTGTCCAAGACGATGGCAAATTGGAAAAAGACCAGATTAACGCTGATGAATATGGTAGCAATGAGAAAGCAGGTCAGGCTTACTACAATTGCGGTGTCATGTCCAAGCATTGTCCCCAAAACAGCGCCAAGAACTCCGCCGATGATAACGGCGATAATCAGACCTATTATCAGGGTAACGACAACAAGAATCCCCGCCAACATCAGGGACAATAGTTTGCTCGATGCAAAACCAAACTCGTGTGCCGGCTGTGTTCCGTGCACGGTATGATCAAGACGCCGGATGATCAGTGCGTTGACAAAGGAACTCAGTACCAACATCAAAAGTTCCAGCAGCAGCAGATCACGAATAAAATGCCCCTGCCTGAAAAACTCTTGCATCACATCCGGCGTGACTTCCGTATTGCCAAGCTTGTCAGCCATATATATGGTCGGCAACAGGCTGATGAAAGCCAGCACGGTTGTCAGGGCAATCAATTTGGGAAAGCCCGCCCACCCCAAGCGTATGCCCTGGGACCAAACCTTCATGGGTGACTGGGGTGTGGGATCCAATTCAAACATGCGAAACCCCAAAGTACGATGTTAATGAGTGCGGCAGTGTGCCTGACCGGGCAAGACGGCTGCAAGCCTTGCTGAACCCGCTGAAACACTATGAACGGGAGCGAAACCAGCCGCTCAGGCTAAAGCGGTACCGCGTGGCCGGCAGCACTTCATGCGGCATCTCGGCGCTGAGAAAGACCGCCAGTGTTCCACCGATCGGCGGAACCGCGACGCTCCGCCCCTGCGGCAGGCTGGGGGGATAAAGACACAACTCCCCGCCCTCCTCCGCGCGCCAGCCCTCATTGAGATACAGCACCAGAGAAACCAGGCGTTCCTGTGCATTGCGGAATTGATCCACGTGCCGCGCATAGCCGCAACCCGGCGGGTAAACAGCCAAGTGGCCTTCGAATTCATACAGGCCCAGATAGGTAGCGGCATTCAACGCTTGCCGCAAGGATTCAAGTTCCTGCGCGACAAACCGGCTGATGACAGGCGTTGCGCAATCCTCCAGCCACAGGATGTAATCGCCTCGAATGTCACTGTGTAGCTGCGGTACTGTTTTGCGACCGATGCCAGCCTTGTGGAACCGCCCCTGCTCCCAGAGCTTGCGGATCGCCCCCGCCAGTCCCGCAAGACTGCCTTGAGACAGGAACCGTTCGCAGACTGCCCATCCCTGCCGGGTGAGATCGCCCGTGACGCGATTGAATGCGGTCTGTTCAGTGTCGGCGGTGGAAAGGTTTGAGGATACAGACATGGGTGGACCGAGGATTGACTGACGGGCTTCTAATAACAGAATTTCAGCGGCTCCGAACACGGCGCTGCGCTTCTGATATGTAACTTTATGATTATAAAAAGGAAATAAATAAACCCGTCGCAAGCCCGCGGGCCCGAGCGGAGATTCGCTAGAATCTGCGCCTGATCGTGCGATTTGCAATCAAATCGTCGAGTAGTATCATGCGCTCACGTTTTCCTGGCACATTATTATTGGTGGTGAACTAACATGAATAAGTACCTTGTTGTCCTTTCTGCTGCGGCCTTGGCCCTCGCCGTGACCGCCTGCAGCAAGAGTGGTAATGAATCTTCTGCTCCGGCCGCCTCCACGGCTGCGGCGGCACCGACTGCCAGCACGGCCATGCAGGCTCCTGCCAGCGGTACGGGCATGAAAGCCCCGGCTGCCGGCACGGCCATGAAGGCACCAGCTGCCAGCACGGCTAAGCCAGCTTCCACGACCCCGCCACAGAGCTGAAAGTCTGGAACGGCTTGAAGCCGGATCAGGCTTTTGGTCATTCACTCCGGTGGATGGTAAAAGTGTACGAGACCCAAGGGCAGGCCGGAAACGGTCTGCCCTTTCCAATTAAGCCAGTGCCTGCTCCAGATCCGCCCGCAAATCCGTTACGTCTTCCACACCCACGGATAGACGCACCAATGAATCACTGATGCCCAATGCCGCCCGTGTTTCAGCTGGCAGCGACGCGTGCGTCATGATTCCAGGGTGCTCGATAAGGCTTTCCACACCGCCCAGACTTTCGGCCAAGGTAAAGAGTTCACAGCGCTCCAGGAAACGCCGCGATTCCGCTTCACCGCCTTTGAGAAAAATCGTAATCATGCCGCCGAAAGCACGCATCTGTTTTTTTGCCAGCGCATTTTGCGAATGGCTGACGAGTCCCGGATAAAGCACGCTCTTCACCCCATGGTGCTTCTCCAGCCAAGCGGCCAACTCTAGCGCATTGCTGCAGTGCCTTTCCATCCGCAATGCCAGGGTTTTGAGTCCGCGCAGCGCCAGGAAACTGTCGAAAGGTCCGGCTATCGCGCCGACCGAGTTCTGCAGGAACGCCATCTGTTCGGCCAACTCGGCTGATTCACCCACCACCACCAAACCGCCCACCATGTCGGAATGCCCGTTGAGATATTTGGTGGCGGAATGCATGACCATGTCAAAACCCAGCTCGATGGGCTGCTGTATATACGGCGAAGCAAACGTGTTATCGCACACGGTAAGCAGTTTGTGCTTGCGCGCCACCTTCGCCACCATGGCCAGGTCCACCAGTTTCAACAACGGGTTGGTGGGCGTCTCCACCCAGATCAATCTGGTTTCAGGACGGATGGCACTTTCCAGTGTCCGGCGCTCGCGCAAATCCACGAAACTGAACTTGAGACCGGCGGAACGTTTGCGCACACGCTCGAACAGCCGGTAGGTGCCGCCGTACATGTCGTCCATGGCGATCACATGACTGCCGGAGTCCAGCAAATCCAGAATCGTGGCCGTGGCCGCCATGCCCGAGGCGAAAGCAAAACCACGGGCGCCGCCCTCCAGGTCCGCGACGCAGCGCTCATACGCCATACGCGTGGGATTCTGCGTGCGTGAATATTCATAACCCTTGTGCCGGCCGGGACTTTCCTGGGCGTAGGTGGAGGTGGCATAAATGGGCTGCATCACCGCGCCGGTAGTCGGATCTGGCGACTGGCCGGCATGGATGGCACGGGTGGAAAAACCGGTTTTTTTATCTGAGGCTTGCATCGCATTTACCTTTCGGATGATCGAAACTCCGTTCATGCTGAGTCCGTCGAAGCGTGAACGGAATTCCATTTTAGATTCAAGCGTTAGAAACTACCTTTCGACGGGCTCACGGCACACAAAGTTACGCAAATCTTCCTTGGCTTATTGAAGGTTTAACCGCAGACGGTTGAGAAGATCGCTGCGGGTCACCAAACCCAGAAATTCGTCATTGTCCATGACCGCTGCAGCGGTTTCCTTTTCCAATAACGCGAATAGTTGTCCAACTTTCTTGTCAGCCTTGATGCGCGGGAACTGTGTATCCAGGGCAACGCGCACTTCCTGGGCGAAACCACGCGGGTCGCACCGCACTGCACGAATCAGATCGCTTTCTGTCACTGCGCCCAGGAACTGTTTGCCTTCTATTACGGGCAGCTGGGAAATACCGTTGTTGCGCATACGCGTGTGGGCAGTGGCGAAAGTATCCGATGGACCCACATACACGGTGGCCCGCTCCCAATAGGGCCGGCCCACGTAATCGCCAAGATCGCCGCGTTTTGGCCGCTCGATGAATCCCTGCTCGATCATCCAGAAATCGTTATAGAGCTTGGAAAGATATTTGTTGCCAGTATCCGCACCCAGAGTCACCACGCGTTTGGGAGTTTTCTGCGCCCGGCAGTAACGCAGGGCGGCGGCAATCAGCGTACCAGAAGATGAACCCAGCAACAGCCCTTCCCTGAGCAGCACCTCCCGCGCAGTGGCAAAGGCTTCGCTGTCGGGAATGCTGTAGGCATGCTTCACCACCGACAGGTCGCAGATATCCGGAATGAAATCCTCCCCGATGCCTTCCACCAGCCACGCGCCCTTCTCGCCTAGCTTGCCGGTTTTGATGTAATCCGCCAGCACCGAACCTTGCGGATCCGCCAGCACCATTTCCACTTGCGGTGCCATTTTCCGGAAATAGTGGCCAATGCCGCTAAGCGTGCCGCTGGAACCCACGCCCACAACTACTGCGTCGAGATTGTGTTCCATCTGCTCCCAGATTTCCGGGCCGGTAGTGGTTTCGTGGGCTTTCACATTATCGGGATTGCCGAATTGATTGATGAAATACGCGCCCATTTCCCGCGCCATGCGCTTCGCCAGATCCTGGTAATATTCCGGATGGCCCTTGCTCACATCGGAACGGGTCAGCACCACTTCAGCGCCCATGGCGCGTAGGTTGAATATCTTTTCCTGGCTCATCTTGTCGGGGATCACCAGGATCAGGCGATAGCCTTTCTGGGCCGTCACCAGTGCGAGACCGAGACCGGTATTGCCGGCGGTTGCCTCGATGATTGTGCCGCCGGGTTTGAGATCGCCGCGCTTTTCCGCTTCCGTAATCATGGACACGCCAATGCGGTCCTTGATGGAGCCACCAGGATTCATGAGTTCGAGCTTCACAAACAGGCGGCAGGGACCGGTGTCCAGCCGTTTGAATTCCAGCATGGGCGTGCGGCCGACCATTTCCAGTACATTGGAATAGACTTTCATGCGACTCCGGGTGCCGTTCGGCAGATGCAGGTGCTATTGTACGGAAGCGCTTAAAATAAGCCCACTTTCTGGCGGGATGTTGAAAACAATCTGCCAGACGGGTACGGGGTGGTACCCGCATTTTTCAGTCAGTCCAATTTCAACACACTATCAAAGAGATCCATGGGCACGAGTGTTGCCACATTGTTGAGCACGGCCGCCCGGGAGTTTGCCAAGACCAGCCCCACGCCGCGGCTGGATGCCGAGATTCTGCTGGCGCATGTGCTCGCAACGCCTCGTAGCCATCTGTTCGCACGGCCGGAACAACGCATTGACGGTAACAAACTGCGCTTGTTCGCGCTGCTGGTGGTGGCACGGCGCAAAGGCCGGCCGGTAGCGCATCTCACCGGCCTGCAGGATTTCTGGTCCCTGAGCCTTAAAGTCACGCCCGCCACCCTGATTCCGCGGCCGGAAACCGAACTGCTGGTGGAAGAAACCTTGCGTTATGTACCCGTGGGTGCCCGCTGGTATTTGCTGGACCTGGGCACCGGCAGCGGTGCCCTCGCGCTGGCACTCGCCAAAGAGCGGCCTCATTGCATCCTCACCGCCACCGACATCAGCCGGTCAGCTCTGGCAGTGGCGCGTGAAAACGCCAAAACGCTCGGAATCAACAACGTGGAATTCATACAGGGTGAATGGTTCGCGCCCATATCCAGCCGGCGCTATGGCGTGATCGTCTCGAATCCGCCCTACGTCCGTAATGACGATCCGCACCTGCGCATCGGTGATCTGCGCTTTGAACCGCGCCGCGCCCTGACCGGCGGACCGGACGGCCTAGCCGCCATCCGCAAAATCGTGTTGCGGGCGCCGACCCACCTGGATCCCGGCGGCGTACTGTTGCTTGAGCACGGTTATGACCAGGCCGAACCGGTGCGCGCGCTGTTTTCAGCCGCCGGATTCGCCGATATCCATACCACCCGTGATCTGGGGGGGCGCGAACGCGTTACCGGTGGCCGATTTGGCGACTGATAGAATTAGGTTTTCTCTTGCGGAGCCCTGCATGATCCTCATGACCACCAGCCTGGGCGACATCACCCTGGAACTGTATCCCCACAAGGCCCCCATCAGCGTGGAGAATTTCCTCGCCTATGTGGACGAAGGCTTCTACGACGGCACCGTGTTCCACCGCGTGATTCCAAAATTCATGATCCAGGGGGGTGGCTTTACCCGGGATATGCTGCAGAAAAAACCCCGCAGGCCTATCCATAATGAAGCCAATAACGGGCTGCTGAACCTGCGCTACAGCATCGCCATGGCGCGCACTTCGGACATCCACAGCGCCACCAGCCAGTTCTTCATCAATATCTCCGACAACGCTTTCCTGGATCACGGCACGCGCGATTACGGCTACGCGGTCTTCGGCAAGGTGACGAAAGGCACCGAAATCGTCGACAGGATCGCCGCTGTCAAGACCGGCCGTCATGGTCCACACAGCGATGTCCCTGTGGAGCCTGTGATCCTCCAGTCAGCAGAACGGATTTCCTAGCTGTCGCTAAAGTATGTTGAGAGGAAAGCCTGGCGGCTAGGCCGCCTGTGAGGCTGAAGTGCGCACCAACATGTATCACCTTTTATTCAGCCGGCCAAGGCCGGCAACAGCACCCGCAAACCGGCGGCGATGAACTCGATGCCGATAGCAGCCATGATGAGGCCCATGAGGCGCGTCACGATGTTGATCCCCGTGCGGCTCAGGGCCCGTGAAATGAGCGGCGCCAACCTGAAAGCCAGCCACACGATGACGGCGATAATGGCGATACCGACAAGCAGGATGAGATAACGGCCGAACAGCGCCGGTTTGTGGCCGTAGAGAATCACCGTACTGATAGCGCCCGGCCCGGCGGTCAGCGGCACACCAAGCGGCACCACCGCCACCTGTTCCTTTTCCTGGGTTTCCTGGGCTTCCTCCGCAGTCTGGCGCGTGGGCCCCACATTGGCCTGCAGCATGGACAGGGCATTGAGCAGGATAAGAATACCGCCGCCCACCTGGAACGATGCCACGCTGATGCCGAAGAAATTCAGGATCAGTTCACCCGCCAACAGCGCCACCGCCAGCACCACGCCCACGGTGATGGCGGCGGTAACCGCAGTGCGATGCCGCTCCTTCGCCGTCTGGTTATGGGTAAGGTTGATGAAGATCGGGATAACGCCGATGGGATTGAGAATGGCCAATAGGCCGGCAAAGAACTTGAGATATTCCGCCCACGCGCTCACGACTGTGCTTCGTCCTGTCAACATAGGAAATGGCCGCTTCAGGGAACTGGCGGCCGCAAAGCGATATATTACAGGTTCGCACGCGAACCGATGCCGGGCATAAGGGATAAAATTTACCTTGGACTTTCCCGGTCGTGATTGCATCTTATGGACGCCAAGAACTACTCGCTGCGTTACAGCCGACATCTGGCGCTGCCGGATTTCGGCACCGCGGGCCAGACAAAACTGGAGCATGCACGGGTGCTGATCGTGGGTCTGGGTGGACTGGGTTCGCCCGCGGCCCTGTATCTGGCCGCGGCCGGTGTGGGTACCTTGATGCTGAACGACTTTGATCGGGTGGACTTGTCCAATTTGCAACGCCAGATTCTGTACGTCAACGGAGACGTGGGTCAGCCTAAAACCGTCGTGGCGGCCGCCAGCTTGGGCGCGCTGAATCCCGATTGTCATCTGGAGCGGCTGGAACAGCGTCTCATGGGTTCGGAACTCGAAGCGGCTGTAGAACACGCCAACGTAGTGCTGGATTGCAGCGATAACTTCGGTACCCGTTTCGCTATAAACACTGCTTGCGTCAAAACCGGAACGCCGTTGATTTCGGGCGCCGCCATCCGCTATGAAGGACAGATGACCGTATTCGACGCACGCGATCCCGCCAGCCCCTGTTATGCCTGCTTGTATCCGGAAAGCGGCGAGGAACTGGAGGATTGCCGCAGCAACGGCATTCTCGCGCCGCTCACGGGTGTCATCGGCAGTTTCATGGCGGTGGAAGCGATCAAGCTCATTGCTGGTGTGGGCGCGCCGCTCATCGGCCGGCTGTTGCGGCTGGATGCCAAGAGTGGAGAGATGCTCATGACTCTGATAACAAGAGATCCCGCATGTCCGGTGTGCCTGAAACACTAGACGGCGCCGTGCGGCTGGAGGCGTACCTCTACCGCTACATTCCGCTGGTGCGCCACATGCAGGTGCGGATAGCGGCGTGGGACGCTGCGGGATTGACGCTCACTGCACCGCTGGCCGCCAATATCAATCATGAAGCCACCGCTTTCGGCGGCAGCTTGGTGAGTCTCGCTACCCTCGCCGGCTGGGGTCTCATCTGGCTGCAGCTGGAAAAGGAGCTCTCCGCCCACATCGTGGTGACGGAATCCCATATGCACTATCTACACCCGGTGACCGAAGCCCTAGTGGCCCATTGCCCTCTGCCGGATGAAGCCGCGCGCCAGACGTTCTTCGCCGTGCTGCAGCGGCGCCGCAAAGCGCGCCTGGAACTCACATCCCAAATCCTGCAAGAAAAAACCGTCTGTGCCCGTTTCACCGGCAGTTTTGTCGCCTATCGTGAACTCGCGCGCGTCTGAATCCGAAACGCTGGTGTTGCCGCGCCCGCTGGTGAACCAGTTGTTGCATGCTGCGCAGGAAGCCAGATCGTTTTCCCAGGGTTTTGTCTTGCGTCGCGCAGACGATCATTTCCGCTGCGCGCCGCTGCCGGCTGATGCCGATCTCGCCCGAGCAGGAAAACAACTGCAAAGCCATGCTGAGCGGCTGTTTGCGTTTTACCGTACCTCAAACAGACTGCTGCCGCCGCCCGCCGCGACCGAACTCCGCGTGATTGTGGAATTTGTTCCGCTTTATCTCGGCGTCGCGCTGGATATCAGAGGAGTGTTGCAACTGCGCGGCTGGCGATTTGATGGATTAAAGACTTTGGAGCTGGACGTGACTATCCGTGAGGCCGAAACCTGACGCTCAATGCCGCGCATCCGAAGACTGCTGCTGCACAGCGCCACTGAACAGGGCTTCCACATCCACGGAGTCAAAATCGTACCCGCGGCCGCAGAATTCGCAGTCCACGTGCACCCTGCCCTGTTCCCGCAGAATACCACGCACCTCTTCGGCGCCCAGGCCACGCAGCGTTACCTCGATGCGCTCACGGGAACACTGGCAGCGGAACGACACCGGCGCCGCTTCGAACAGCCGCACATCCTCTTCGTGATAAAGCCGGTGCAGTAATTGTTCCGGAGACAATGCATTCAGTTCCTGGCCGGTCAGGCTATCCGCCAGCACCGTCACGTGCTGCCAAGCATCCGGATTGCGTTCCCGCTGCGGCATCACTTGCAACAGCAAGCCTGCGGCGCTGCCCTGGCCCGTCGCCAACCACAGGCGCGTGAGCAATTGTTCAGAGCGCTGAAAATAGCCTTCCAGGCACGCCGCCAGGGTTTCGCCTTCCAATGGCACGATGCCCTGATAGCGCTCGCCTTCGCCCGTCGGCTCGATCGTCAGCACCAGGCGGCCGCCACCTAGAAGATTTCTCAGGCCGGATTCCGGCAGCGTCGCGTGCCAGCGGGCCAGACCGCGCAGACTGAAACGGCTGGTGCACTGCACCACCAGAAGATGCACTGCCCCATTGCCCTGGATTTGCAACGTGATGGTGCCGTCGTACTTGAGCGTGGCCGACAACAGCACCGTAGCGGCCATGGCCTCGCCCAGGAGTGCACGCACCGGCGCGGGATAATTCTGGCGCTCCAGCACCGCCCGCCAACTGGCATCGAGGTGCACACAGCGGCCCTGCACGGGCAACTTCTCGAAAATGAAACGGCGCAATGAATCGTGTTCAGGCATGGGATAGGGAGGTGTGAGGGATCAGAAATGAGGAGCGGGCCAAGCGGCGCGTGAACAGAATAGCGTTCTTCGCTTCACGCTTCACTCTCAAGAAGAAGCGCCCAGCCTCTTTTTGAGCAAATCATTCACCTGCTGTGGATTCGCCCTGCCCTGGGTAGCTTTCATCACCTGGCCCACGAAGAACGCGAACAATTTGTCCTTGCCGGAGCGGTAATCGCTGAGCTGCTGGGGGTTCCTGGCCATCACGTCTTCAATAGTCTTTTCGATGACCGAACTGTCGGTAATCTGCTTGAGACCCTTGTTGGCAATCACCGCATCGGCATCGCCCTCGCCGGCCCACATGGTTTCGAATACTTCTTTGGCCAGCTTGCCGGAAATGGTGTTGTCAGTAATGCGTTTCAGCAGTCCCGCCAACATGCCTGCCGTCACCGGACTGTCACCGATTTCCCGGTTGTCCTTGTTGAGAGCGGCGGACAGATCGCCCATCACCCAGTTGGCGCAGAGTTTCGGTTCGACGCCCGCAGCCTTGACCACGGCTTCGTAGTAATCCGCCAGCTCACGGCTGCTGGTGAGCAAGTCCCCGTCGTAGGCAGACAAGTTGTACTGTTGCACGAAGCGGTGCTTTTTCTGATCCGGCAGTTCTGGCAATGTCTTTTTTACACTGGCGATGAAGTCCGGCGTGATTTCCAGCGGTAACAGGTCGGGATCCGGGAAATAGCGGTAATCGTTGGCCTCCTCCTTGCTGCGCATGGGGCGGGTCTCGTTTTTTTTGGAGTCGTACAGTCGAGTCTCCTGCACCACCTTGCCACCGCTTTCCAACAGTTCAATCTGCCGCTGCACTTCGTAGACGATGGCCTTTTCGACGAAATGGAAGGAGTTGATATTCTTGAGTTCCGCGCGGGTGCCGAACTTCGGCTCGCCCCTAGGCCGTATTGAAACGTTGGCATCGCATCTGAAGGAGCCTTCCTGCATGTTACCGTCGCAAATTTCGAGATAACGCACCAGCGAGTGAATCTTTTTCATGTAAGTCACGGCTTCCTTTGCGGAGCGCAGGTCCGGTTCGGATACGATCTCCAGCAGCGGAGTGCCGGCGCGGTTCAAGTCAATACCGCTCACGCCCTGCAAGCCTTCATGCAACGACTTGCCGGCATCCTCTTCCAGATGCGCGCGGGTGATGCCGACGCGCTTGCTGGAACCGTCTTCCAGTTCGATCTCCACTTGGCCCCTGGCCACCACCGGTAGTTCGTACTGGCTGATCTGGTAACCCTTGGGCAAATCGGGATAGAAATAATTCTTGCGCGCGAACACCGAATGACCGGCGATCTGTGCACCGATGGCAAGGCCGAATTTTACCGCCATGCGCACCGCCTCCTTGTTCAGTACCGGTAGCACGCCCGGAAAGCCCAAATCCACCAGGCAGGCTTGCGTGTTTGGCACGGCACCGAACGCGGCAGATGCGCCTGAGAAGATCTTGCTCTTCGTCAGAAGCTGCGTGTGAATCTCAAGCCCGATGACCGTTTCCCATTCCATTTATGAATCGCTCTCTGTTTCACCTAGCTCTATATGAATTGTAAACTCCTCACTCAAATCCCTTCGGCATCTGATGATGCCAATCCGTCTCCCGCTGGTACTGATGAGCCACCGCCAGCAGGTGCGCCTCGTCGAAATAGTTACCGATGATCTGCAAACCCACCGGCAGTTGATCGACGAAACCCATGGGAATGGACAGGCCCGGCAAGCCGGCGAGATTCACGCCGTTGGCATAAATATCGTTCAGATACATGGTGATGGGATCGTCGGTTTTTTCGCCCAGGCGAAAAGCCGGCGTTGGCGTGGTGGGTCCCATAATCACGTCCACGTTCTTGAAAGCCTGGAGAAAATCCTGGCGGATGAGCGTGCGGGTCTTCTGGGCCTTGAGGTAATAAGCATCGTAGTAGCCCGCGGATAGAACGTAGGTGCCGGTCATGATGCGGCGCTTCACTTCCGCACCAAAGCCTTCGCCGCGGCTGCGATTGTATAGATCCATGAGATCCACGGGATGCTCGCAGCGGTGGCCAAAGCGCACGCCGTCGAAGCGTGACAGATTCGAGGAACATTCCGCCGGTGCCACCACATAATAGGTGGGCACCGACAACCAGAAGTTCGGCAGGCTGATGTCGCGCACTTCCGCGCCGCGCTTCTTATATATAGTGAGCGCAGCGTGCACCGCCTCGCCCACGCGCCGGTCCAGGCCCTGATCGAAAAATTCCTTCGGCAGGCCGATGCGCAGGCCCTTGAGCGGTTTGTCGAGTTCTGCCGGGTAATCCGGCACCGGCTTGTCGACGCTGGTGGAATCCCGCGGATCAAAACCCGCGATGGCTTTCATCAACAACGCCGCATCCTCGGCGGTATACGTGATTACGCCCGCTTGATCGAGGCTGGATGCAAACGCGATCATGCCGTAGCGCGACACGCGCCCGTATGTAGGCTTGATGCCCGTGAGCCCCGTGAGCGCCGCCGGCTGGCGAATCGAACCGCCGGTATCTGTGCCGGTAGCGGCCGGCGCGAGCCGCGCAGCTACCGCCGCCGCGGAACCGCCGGAGGAACCACCCGGCACGCGGGTTTCGTCCCAGGGGTTTTTCACCGGACCGTAGAAACTGGTTTCGCTGGACGAGCCCATGGCAAACTCGTCCATGTTGGTCTTGCCCAGCATCACCGTGCCGGCTTTTTTAAGGCGTTCGACAATTGTTGCGTCATAAGGCGAGATGAAGTTATCCAGCATTTTTGAACCACAACTGGTCTTCACGCCAGCGGTGCAGAAAATATCTTTCTGCGCGATGGGCAGACCCGTGAGCGGACCACAATCGCCCTTCTTGATGCTCACATCCGCAGCGCGTGCCGCAGCCAGTGCGTCATCCCGCACGACGGTGATAAAGGCGTTCAATTGCGGATTGAACCGTTCGATGCGCGCCAGAAAGGCCCGAGTGAGTTCTTCGCTGGAAACTTTGCGCGCCTTGAGGTCGCGCGCCAGTTGGGCAAGAGTTTTAGTGTGCATTGTGCAAATTCAAAATATTAAGGAAATCACAGCAGTCACCGCCGCTCCCACAAGGTCTCATTCCCGCAAGTTATTCAATCACCTTGGGCACGAGATATAAACCAGCCTCAACTTGGGGCGCATTCTTCTGGAACAGATCCCGCTGGTTGGTTTCCGTCACGAGGTCTTCCCTTAAGCGCTGGGTCATGTCGAGAGGATGGGCCATGGGCACGACGCCGATGGTATCCGCTTTGTCCAGTTGCGCTACAAATTCAAGGATGCGCGACAGGTTGTCGGCATAGCGGGGGATATCCCGGTCGCTGATGGCGAGACGCGCCAGCCGCGCGATATTCCGGACCTCATCAGGGGTCAGCGACATGTCGGGACTCCGCTGGATTGTTTTGAGGAAAACCCATCGTATTTCCGCAAATTATGGCACAAACCGGCTTGCCGCCGCCTCTTGCCGTTGCTAGAGTAGTGCGCCCTTAAAAAGGTCCGTGATCCCGGGCCACCCCAAATCAAAGAAACCATGTTCAAAAGCCTGCGCGGAATCTTCTCCACCGATTTGTCCATAGACCTCGGCACAGCCAATACGCTTATTTACATGCGCGGCAAGGGCGTCATCCTGAATGAGCCCTCGGTGGTAGCCATACGCGAGGAACCGGGTCACGGCAACAAGGTCATTGAAGCCTACGGTGCCGACGCCAAACGCATGCTGGGCCGCACCCCGGGAAACATAGTCGCCATTCGTCCCATGAAGGACGGCGTGATCGCGGATTTCACCGTCACCGAGCAGATGCTCAAGCATTTCATCAAGAAGGCGCACGGCAACCGCTATTTCCGTCCCACGCCGCGGGTGCTGGTGTGCGTACCCTATGGCGCGACCCAAGTGGAGCGCCGCGCCATCCGCGAGTCGGCTGCAGGCGCTGGTGCCCGCAAGGTGTATCTTATCGAGGAACCCATGGCCGCCGCCATCGGTGCCGGGCTGCCGGTACATGAAGCCAAAGGCTCAATGGTGCTGGACATTGGCGGGGGCACCTCCGAGGTGGCGGTGATCTCGCTCAATGGCATCGTCTATGCCGCTTCTGCACGCATCGGCGGCGACAAATTCGATGAGGCCATCATCAGTTACATCCGCCGCAACTATGGCACTTTGATCGGCGAAGCTACCGCCGAGCGCATCAAGCACGAAATCGGTTCCGCCTATCCAGGCAAGGAATTGCGGGAACTCGAAGTGAAGGGCCGGAATCTCTCCGAAGGTGTGCCCCGCAGTTTCGTGCTCAACAGCAACGAGATATTGGAAGCTCTGCAGGAACCCCTGGCCGGCATCGTGGGCGCAGTCAAAACCGCCTTGGAACAAACACCGCCGGAATTGGGGTCCGACGTGGCCACCAACGGCATCGTGCTCACCGGCGGCGGCGCGCTGCTGCGGGACGTGGATCGGCTGCTGCGTGAAGAAACCGGTCTGCCGGTGATACTCGCCGATGATCCCCTCACCTGCGTGGCCCGTGGCGGCGGCAAGGTTCTGGAGCTGATAGACGAGTACGGGCCGGAAACCTTTGCTGTCGAATGACGGCTGGATATTTTCCGGAAACCCCTCCCGGCTGTTGCAGCCATGGCCCACGCACCGGAAAATCATGGCCTGAATTCATGGTGGGTAAAGTGCGCCCCGAGGTCTGTTTGCTCGCCACTCTGTCCATGAACGCTTATCCCCTGCCTGCTTGCCACAGTGCCGACTGAATTGCTGTGTTCACCCTGCGCCATCCGCAACGTGCTCCCCGGCTCTTCAGCAGCAATCCGGCGGGAGCGCTGCGCACGCTGCTGCTCATCGCCGTGTGCATCGTGCTCATGTTCTACGACCATCAACGCGGACAACTTGGGAAACTGCATGCGGCGCTGTCCACACTGATCTATCCCATGCAGGCGGCAGTGAACGCGCCTTATGCAGTGGCCGGCTGGGCGGAGGAAAAGCTCGCGACCCATAGGGCACTGGTAAAGATGAACACCGCCCTCAAGCAGCAAGTGCTGATAGATTCAGTGCAATTGCAGCAACTGGCTGCGCTTGAACAGGAAAATGCACGCCTGCGCGAACTCCTGCGGGCGGCGGCTAAAGTCGATGGCCACGTGGTGCTGGCGGCATTGCTGGCGGTGGACATGGACCCTTTCCGGCACGTGGTCGTCATTGACAAAGGTGCCCATGATGGCGCGTATGAGGGTCAG
This sequence comes from Gammaproteobacteria bacterium, assembly GCA_049591455.1. GTDB lineage: Bacteria > Pseudomonadota > Gammaproteobacteria > Natronospirales > REEB76 > REEB76. The sequence goes on along the minus strand of JBAWFA010000001.1, from coordinate 92,376 downwards.
ACGCTTCTGGATGACCGTGGCATCATCGGTCAGATCATTCGGGTGGGTCCGGTATCGTCCGAGGCCGCGCTCATCACTGACCCCAGCCAGGCAATCCAGGTACAAATCAATCGCACCGGATTGCGCACCCTCGCGATCGGGGGCGCCGACGTGGACGTGCTGTCGCTGCCCTATCTGGCCAATAACGCCGACGTGAAACCCGGCGATCTGCTGGTGACTTCAGGCCTCGGTGGCCGCTATCCACCCGGCTACCCGGTGGCGGTGATCACCGCGGTACACCGCGATCCGGCGGAGCCATTCGCTGCGGTGAGCGCGCGGCCGGTGGCGGATCTGGATCACGGCCATCATGTACTGCTGTATTTCCCCTCGGTAACGCCCCCGCCGGTGCCGCAACCGGAGCCTAAAGTTGTGAGAAAACCGGTAAGGGGAAAATCACGCGGGGAAAAACCGCAATGAACAGCGTTGTCCGGCGCCGCGCCAACTGGGTTGTGGCAGCTACTTATCTGGTGGCATTGCTGCTCGCCATCTGGCCGTTGCCGGATTGGGTACAGCCGTTCCGCCCGGCTTGGGTGGTGCTGGCCACTATTTACTGGTGCTTGTTCTTGCCCCATCGTGTAGGCCTGCTGGTGACCTTCGTGATTGGCATCCTGGTAGATACGCTCACCGGAAGTCTGCTGGGTGAACACGCTTTGGCATTGCTATTGGTGGCCTGGGTCACGCTCAAACTGCACTTGCAAATCCGTGTGTATCCCTGGTGGCAGCAAGCTCCAGTGGTATTCGCCCTGATGCTGCTTTACACCTTCGTGCTCTACTGGATTGACGGCATGCTCGGCTTTACCCAGGGTGCGCTGCTACGCTGGATGCCGGCGCTCATCACCGCCCTGTTGTGGCCTTGGAGCATGCAGCTGCTGAGTTTTTTGCAGCAGCGTTATCAGGTGAGTTGATGATTAATCCTCCTGCGCATACCTGATTCCATGGCACGCATCCGCATCCGCAATGAATGGCTGGAACGCCACCAGTTCACGGCGCGTATCGTCATAGTCGGCAGCATCGGCCTGGTGCTGTTGCTGGCAGTAGTGGTGCGGCTATTTGATCTTCAGGTCATCAATCATTCCCATTACGTCAATCTCGCCGAAGGCAACCGGCTTAGGGACGAACCGGTGATGCCGCCGCGCGGGCTCATCTACGACCGCAATGGCGTGCTGCTGGCGGAAAACCGGCCGAGTTATGAATTGGACATCATTCCCGAGCAGGTGCCCGATCTGAAAGCCACTATTGCAGCCTTGGGCAAGATCGTGGATATCCGTCCCCAGGATATGAAGCTGTTCCATGATCTGCTCAAGACCAAACGGCCGTTTCAACCGCTACCCTTGCGCAGCAATCTGTCCGACGCGGAAGTGGCGCGCTTCGCTGCGGACCGCCAGAATTTCCCGGGCGTGGATATTGGCGCCACGCTCATACGTTACTATCCGCTGGGACCAGTGGCGGCACATGTAGTGGGGTATACCGGCATCATCAGCCCGGACGAGCTGGCGAACCTGGACCCGGAGCAGTACACCAGCACCTCCCAAGTGGGCAAGATCGGCATCGAGGGTGCCTATGAAAGCCTGCTGCACGGATCCGTCGGCGTGCGCCAAGTGGAAACCGATGCCCAGGGCCGCGCCGTGCGCACGGTGTCGTACACCCCGCCGGTACCGGGCAGCAATCTCTATCTGAGTCTGGATGTGCGCCTGCAGGAAGCGGCGGAAAAAGCCCTGGGTGATTACAACGGTGCGGTGGTGGCGATTGATCCCAGCAACGGCGAAGTGCTGGCGCTGATCAGCACACCCTCTTTCGATCCGAACCTGTTCGTGGCCGGTATCAGCCCCGGTGACTACGCCAAACTCAACACCAGCCCCGATCAGCCGCTCTTCAACCGCGCATTGCGCGGCCAATATCCGCCCGGCTCCACCATCAAACCGTTCCTGGCGCTGGCGGCGCTCAATTACAACGTGGTTAACCCGTTCAAGAACCTCATGTGTCCCGGCTACTTCTACGTGCCGAGCAATCCCCATCCCTATCGTGACTGGAAAGCTGGAGGCCACGGTGAGATCGACCTGCCCAACGCCATCACCCAGTCCTGCGACGTGTACTTCTATACCGTGGCCATGAAGCTCGGCATTGATCGCATCCATGACTACCTCACCACACAATTCGGTTTCGGCGAACCCAGCGGCATTGACCTCATGGGTGAACGCAGCGGCGTGGTGCCCTCGCCCCAGTGGAAACAGCAAACCCTGCATCAACCGTGGTATCTGGGGGATCTGGTCATCACCGGCATCGGCCAAGGCTATCTGTTAATGACGCCGCTGCAACTGGCCGACGGCGCGGCTGCCATCTCCATGCACGGCGAGCGTTTTGTGCCGCACCTGCTGCACGCCATCGGCGATCCGCTCTCGGGCGTGATCAGCAACACCACGCCACGGGCCTTGCCGCCGGTGCAGGAGTCTTACCCCAACGCCTGGAACATCGTGGTGCAGGCCATGAAAAACGTGGTGGCCACATGGGAAGGCACTGCCCACAGCATCGGCGTCGGAGCCAAATACACCATCGCCGGCAAGACCGGCACTGCCCAAGTGCACCGCAAGCGGCTGGGGGTGTTCGGTGAGGAAAACGAGTTGGACATTCCCAAACGATTTCGCGACAACGCCCTGTTCATCGCCTTCGCACCGGTGCAAAATCCAAAGATAGCGGTGGCGGTGGTGGTGGAACACGGCGGCGGCGGCGCTTCCACGGCCGCCCCCATAGCGCGCCAGGTCATGGACGCGTATCTTTTGCAGGAAACCAGCAGCAATGTGAAACCGCCATGAGCTTCAGGGACTCTGCGTTTTCCGCTCCCAGGGCCGAAATCAGCTTCGGCGAACGATTGTTGCACCGCCTGAATCTGGACGGCCAGTTATTGTTGGCAATCGTGCTGCTCGCTCTGGCGGGTCTCGCCATTCTCTACGGAGCCAGCAACCAGGATACCAACATGGTCTACCGCCAAGCCATACGGCTGGCGCTGTCGTTCCTGGTGCTGCTGGCGGTCGCGCAGATCTCACCGCAATTTCTGCGCCTGTGGTCGCCGTGGCTGTTCGCTCTGGGATTGATACTGCTCCTGTTCACGCTGCACGCCGGTCACATCGGTCGCGGCGCGCAACGCTGGCTGAGTCTTGGCGTGGTGCGTTTCCAGTCCTCGGAAATTATGAAGATCGCCGTGCCGATGATGGTGGCCTGGTATCTGCACGCAAAACCCTTGCCGCCAAACTGGAAACAATTGTTCCCGCTGGCCGCCATGGTGCTCATTCCGGTGCTGCTGGTGGCCATCGAGCCAGACCTGGGAACGGCGCTGCTGATTCTGAGCGCCGGTGCTTTCGGCGTGTTTCTCGCCGGCCTGCGCTGGCGGATCATCCTGCTGTTGGCCGTGGTGGTGGCCATCGCCACGCCCATCCTCTGGCATTTCATGCACGGCTACCAGCGTGAGCGGGTGTTGATCTTTCTCAATCCGCAGCGCGACCCGCTGGGCACGGGTTATCACATCATCCAGTCGCAGATCGCCATCGGCTCCGGCGGTGTGTTCGGCAAAGGCTGGCTGCACGGCAGCCAGTCGCAACTGGATTTCCTGCCGGAAAGCTCTACGGATTTCATTTACGCGGTACTCGGTGAACAGTTCGGCTTCATCGGCAGCATCGTGCTACTGGCGCTCTACGGTTTCATTATCGCGCGTTCGCTTTTTATCGCACTGCGTGCCCAAGACACCTACTCCCGGCTGCTGGCAGGTGCGCTAACCATGGCCCTGTTTACTTACGTGTTTATCAACAGCGGCATGGTCTCTGGGATTCTGCCGGTGGTGGGCGTGCCGCTGCCGCTGGTAAGTTACGGCGGCAGTTCCATGGTGACGCTCATGGCGGGCTTCGGTATGCTCATGAGCATCCATTCACACCGCAAGCTCCTGGCAACGTGACACCGTCCACCCATACCGCGCCCACTTCCATTCTCATCATCGCCGCTTGTCTGTTAAGCGCCTGTTCCCATATGCTCAAGCTGGCGCAAACCCGGCATGCGGCTCCAGCGGCGGTTCAAACTGCGCAGGCCGGCTACACGGCACGGCCCGATGTTCAGCAGTTCATCGCCAAACTGGCGCAGCAGGATGGTTTTGACCCGACCTGGCTGGAGAAAACCTTTGCCGCCGCCAAGCGGCGCGACAGCATCCTCGCCGCCATTGCTAAACCCTACGAAGCGAAACCCTGGTATCAGTACAAACCGTTGTTCGTTACTCCGGCACGTATCAACGCCGGCGTGGTTTTCTGGGATACGCACAGCGCGCTGCTCGATAAAGCACAACAACAATATGGCGTGCCGCCTGCCATCATCGTGGCTATCTTGGGGGTGGAAAGTTTCTACGGCCGCCAGAAAGGCGGTTACTTCGTGCTCGATGCGCTCACCACGCTGAGTTTTGACTATCCGCCCCGGGCCAGCTTTTTCCAGAAGGAACTGGAACAATATCTATTGATGTGCCACGAACACGCTTTTGATCCGGACTCGCTAACGGGCTCCTACGCCGGCGCTATGGGTGCGCCGCAGTTCATGCCCGACAGCTACCGCCAGTACGCGGTAGCCTTCGACGGCCGGGATCCGCCGGATATCTGGAACAACTGGGCCGACATCATAGGCAGCGTGGCGAATTATTTTCATATCCATGGCTGGCAAATGAACGGTCTCATCGCCGTGCCCGCGGCGTTGCCTGTGGTGGTGGCAAAAACTCCCACGACGCTCATACCCACCACGGTCGGCGCCCTGCGTAGCGGCGGTGTGGTGGTGAGCCAAGGACTGGCGGATGATACGCCTGCCATGATGGTGCCGCTGCAACTGGAGGATGGCACTGAATACTGGCTGGGCCTGCATAATTTCCGCGTGATCCTGCAGTACAACAAAAGTCCGCTGTACGCCATGGCAGTGTATGACCTGGCCACGCGCATCAGTGACGCGCGGGCCGAGGAGGGACAGAGTGCGCCGCCCTGATCCGCGCGCAGCGTTCTGCCTGGTGTTGACGGCTTTATTGTTGAGCGCCTGCGCCCAGTTTCCCACCCAGGATCACGGGCCGGCCACTCCGGTGGACGTGTCGCAGGTTCCAAACGCCGTGCCGCGCTACGAACCCAGAAGTTCCTACGGCAACTCTTCGCCGTACACGGTGAACGGTCAAACCTACAACCTGCTGCCGAGCTGTGCGGGGTATGACGAGCGCGGCATCGCGTCCTGGTATGGCACGAAATTCCACGGCGGCCGCACTTCTGACGGCGAAACCTACGACATGTACTCCATGACCGCCGCCAGCAAGGTATTGCCGCTGCCCTGTTACGTGCGCGTCACCAATCTGGAGAATGGACAGAGTACGATCGTAAAAGTGAACGACCGCGGTCCGTTCGTGGCGAACCGCATCATTGATTTGTCGTATGCCGCCGCGGCCCGCATCGGCATGCTCGGCACCGGCACCGCGCTCGTGGATGTGATCGCCGTGACGCCGGGTGAACCGGCGCCGGCCGCTGGTCCCGGCAGCAACGTGCCGGAACAGAGTAGTGCACCCGTAATGACGGCTGCCACCGGCATCGTCAGCAAGCCGCAGATTTTCGTGCAGGTGGGCGCCTTCGCGAACCGGAGCAATGCGGAACGGGTACTGCAGCATCTGCGTGCAGCCGCCATCAGTCCCGTGTTCATCCTCACTGAACCTCAAAACGGCATCACCTTCTACAAGGTGCGCATCGGCCCGATATCCGATGTGGACCATGTGGACGCCCTCACCGCGCAGTTGGGTCGTTTGGATTTTCCCAACGCCCAAGTGGTCATTCCGTAGGCAGAAATCGTACTTTTCTACCCCATGGCGCGTTAAAATTGCGTCTTCGCCCGGTGTATGCCGGTTTTTTCCGGTTCCCGCTTACCCTAATGAGGTGTTCTCTTGAGAAGTCAGCGTCTTGTTGCCTGCACTCTGGGTCTGTTTGCCTTATGTGCCACCCTTGCCGCCCGCGCGATTCCGATTCCCGCACCGCCGCAGTTCGCCGCGAAAAGCTATGTGCTCATGGACGCCAACAGCGGCCAGGTGATCGCCGCCAGCAATCTCGATATACACACTGAGCCCGCGAGCCTCACGAAACTCATGACCGTCTATGTGGTATTTCACGCCCTTAAGGACGGCGTGATTCAGCTCGATACGCCGGTTACCATCAGCGCCAATGCCTGGCGCATGGGCGGCTCGCGCATGTTCGCGAATGTGGGCAGCCAGGTCAGCGTGGAAAATCTGCTGCAAGGTGTGATTGTGCAGTCGGGCAATGATGCTGCTGTGGCGCTGGCAGAGAGGGTTGGCGGCACGGAAGACACTTTTGTGGAACTCATGAACCAGTACGCACAAAAACTGGGCATGAAGAACACCCATTTCGTGGATGCCTCTGGCCTCACCAATGATGCAGGTCATTATGTGTCGGCACTGGATTTGGCGATCCTGTCGCGCGCCATTATCAATGAATTTCCCAATGACTACCGGCGGTTCTTTTCCGAAAAGCAGTTCACCTGGAACAAGATCACCCAGCCGAACCGCGTGTCGCTGCTTTATACCGATCCCTCCGTGGATGGTCTCAAGACTGGATTCACGGACCAGGCTGGTTATTGCATGGTGGTCTCGGCGCTGCGCAACGGCATGCGACTGATCGCGGTGGTCATGGGCACACCGTCGGAGAAAACTCGTGCCATTGATGACGAGGCGCTGCTCAACTACGGCTACAATTTCTATGAAACCCACAGGTTGTATACCGCCGGCGTGCCCATTACCAAACTCAAGGCTTGGAAAGGCGTGGACGGCAGCGTGCCGGTGGGTGTAACCCGTGACCTATACGTGACCATTCCCAAGGGCAGTTACCCACAGCTTTCAGCCTCCCTGCAAACTCCGGCGGGGCTCATTGCTCCGATTCCGGCGGGAGCCGCTGCCGGCACCGTGAATGTGTCCTATGACGGCAAGATTCTGCTGGATGCGCCGTTGTACACCTTGCGAACAGTGCCCGAGGGCAATTTTTTCCGGCGCATGATAGACAACGTACGTCTCTGGTTCACGAAGAAATAAATGGCCAAGCCGTTAAATACCGCTTATTTCAACGGTACATTTCTGCCTTTGGCCGAGGTGCATGTGTCGCCGCTGGATCGAGGTTTTTTGTTCGGCGACGGTGTATATGAAGTAATTCCCGCCTACGACGGCCGGCTGTTTCACCTGGACGCCCATCTTGAACGGCTGCAATACAGCCTGGGGGGAATCCGCCTCAGTAATCCCCACAGCAATACCGAATGGAGCGCGCTGTTGAACGGATTGGTGCAGAAGAACGGTGGCGGCAACCAGGCGTTGTATGTACAGGTAACCCGTGGCGCCGATACGGGACGGGATCATGCCTTTCCGGAAAACCTGCCATCGACAGTGTTCGCCATGTGCACACCGCTGGCGAAACTGCCCGCCGAATTGATCCAGCGCGGCGCAAAGTCGGTGACGCTGGAAGACATCCGCTGGCAGCGCTGCGACATCAAATGCGTCGCGCTGCTAGGTAACGTGTTGTTACGCCAGGAAGCAGTAGATCAGGGTTGCAATGAAGCGGTGCTACTACGGGACGGTTATGCTACCGAAGGCACCGCCAGCAGCTTGTTCATTGTACAAGCGGGTGAAATCATCACGCCTCCCAAAAGCCGTGAGCTGCTGCCCAGCATCACTCGCGATGTGATATTGGAACTGGCGGTGCAGCACCACCTGCCATACCACGAAGCCCGTATTCCGGTGGCACAACTGCGCGAAGCCGAGGAAATCTGGTTCGCCAGTTCCACCCGCGAGGTGTACCCGGTGACGGAATTGGACGGACATAAGGTAGGAAACAGTAACCCGGGTGCTCACTGGCAAATGATGTACGAACTTTTTCAACGTCATAAACAGATGTTGGCTGCCGCCTGAAACCCGTGAACGATACCGCACCTCTAAAATTTCCACTGGAATTTCCGATCAAAATCATGGGCCGGGAGACCCCGGAGTTCCATGATGCGGTAGCGGCCATCCTGACACAGCATGTGGCTCCAATCGAGTCTCTCAAGGTCACCAAGCAGCCCAGCAGTGAAGGCCGCTTTGTGTCCGTCACCGTCACTTTTACCGCTGTCAACCGGGAACAGTTGGATGCGCTTTACCAGGCACTCACGGACAGCGAACACGTACTCATGACCTTATGACCCTCGGTGTTGAACTGCCGATATTGCGCGATTTGGGCCGTGCAGAGTACGAACCCACCTGGCGCGCCATGCAGGTATTCACTGAAAAGCGTGATGCCTCCAGCCGTGACGAGATCTGGTTCCTGGAACATCCACCGGTGTTCACACTGGGACTCGCCGGCAAGATGGAACACTTGCTGGCTCCGGGCGACATCCCCGTGATTCATATTGACCGCGGCGGCCAAGTGACCTACCACGGTCCGGGCCAGCTGGTGGTCTATCCGCTCATTGACCTCAGGCGTCTGAAACTTGGTGTACGCGGGCTGGTCGAAGCCATTGAGCGCGGCGTCATGGACACCTTGAGCGAATTCGGCATCTGCTCGGTCTCGAAACGCGAAGCGCCGGGCGTGTATACACCGGACGGCCGCAAGCTGGCATCCTTGGGTCTTCGTGTGCGACGCGGCTGCAGCTATCACGGTCTGGCCTTCAATGTGGCCATGAACCTGGAACCGTTTTCGCGCATCAACCCCTGCGGTTATGCGGGCCTCGAGATGACACAGGTAAAAGATCTGGGCGGTCCGGCGAACGTCGGCCTCGTGGCCGAAAAACTCAAGCCCAGGCTAATCGAGCGGCTGGGGTACAATAGCCACACATTTTTTTGTCGGACGGCTCCTGCCGTCGACCAGCCCAAGGATTTTTTGTGAGTGAACCCCTGTCCGCTCCGCCTACCCGGCTCGAACCGGGCCAGAAGCTCAGCGCTGCCGAGAAAATGGCGCGTATCCCGGTGAAAATCCAGCCTACGGTGATCCCATTGCGTAAACCGTCATGGATACGGGTGCGCTCGCCTGCGACCCCCGAAGTGGCACGGCTCAAGCAAATTCTGCGTGACAACCATCTGCACACCGTTTGCGAGGAAGCCTCCTGCCCCAACATCGGCGAATGCTTTGGCAAGGGCACGGCCACCTTCATGATCATGGGCGATATCTGCACCCGCCGCTGCACCTTTTGTGATGTGGCCCACGGTCGCCCCGGCGCGTTGGACGCGGAGGAGCCGGCCAATCTCGCCAAAACCATCAAGGCCATGAGCCTGAATTATGTGGTTGTCACGTCCGTGGACCGGGACGATCTGCGGGACGGCGGCGCCGGGCATTTCGTGGCCTGCATCCGCGCCATCCGCGAACTGAGTCCGCAAACCCGCATCGAAGTGCTGGTCCCGGATTTCCGTGGCCGCATGGACGTGGCGCTGGCGCTCATCAATGAGGCACCACCGGATGTGTTCAACCATAACCTCGAGACCGTACCGCGTATTTACCGGGAGGTCCGCCCCGGTTCCGACTACCAGCACTCATTGATGCTACTCAAGCGCTTCAAGACGGCGCATCCGGACATCGTCACAAAATCCGGCATCATGCTGGGACTGGGCGAGGAGATTTCAGAAATTCATGCGGTGATGCAAGATTTGCGCGTCCACGACGTGGACATGCTGACGGTGGGCCAGTACCTCCAGCCCAGCAAGTTTCACCATCCGGTGGTGCGCTATGTGACGCCGGATGAATTCAGGGAAATTGAACTCGAGGGTTACGAGTTGGGTTTCCAGCATGTGGCCAGCGGTGCGCTGGTGCGCTCGTCCTACCATGCGGATAAACAGGCTGAAGACTTGGTCAGCGTTGCCTGACGAGCCCCGATCCGGGCACAGTTAGTAGCAGGCTCAAATAATTTTCGGGTAAGGCATCAGTCACCTAGGACACCACGTCTAGGGTTTGCAGGAATACAGGAGCAGACAACTACATGACTTTGATATTGAGAAAATGGTTCTTGCTGGGTCTCGTTCTCATGCTCGCAGGATGTGGTAGCGGCGGAAGCTCAGAACTTAACAACCCCACTATTACCTTCGTTACACCTGATGCCACCACCATTGCCGCAGGCGCGACGTTGCAACTCAGCGCCATAGTATCCGGCAGTGACAACACCACGGTGCTGTGGTATGTAAATAATATTCCCGGCGGAAACAGTGGCACCGTAGGAACCATCTCGCCGCAAGGTCTGTATACGGCACCCAGCATACCGCCAGTGAATGGTTTCGTCGTTATCAGCGCCGCGCCCCAGGTTTTCCCGATAGTCACCACATCCATAACCATCTATATCACCTTCGGGGCCGGCTCACTGAATGGCAACTACGTATTCACCCTGAACGGCACGCAATCCGGCAGTCCATGGGCGGTGGCGGGCAGCTTCAGCGCGAATAACGGCACCATCAGCAACGGTATCGAGGATATTAACGGGCCTTCCGGCATCTCGCAGGCTTTACCTTTCAACGGCAGTTACTTTTTAGACGCCGACGGACAGGGGATTGTCACCTTCACGAGTGCCCAAGGCAGCATAAACATGGCTTTCACCTTGAATACCCAGGGACAGGCTGTGGTAATGCGCACCGATGCCGGTAGCGCCGCTACCGGCACATTCTATTTGCAGTTGCCGACAGCGCTGACTCTGACAAACCTGAATTCGCCATATGTTTTCAGCTTCACGGGCAATGACTCTTCCGGGAAGATACTAAACGCCATCGGCACGTTCGTAACCAACGGCTCCACCACGCTTGCGGCCGCCGAAGAAGATATCAATTACGGCGGTGCGGCATCAAATCAGCCCTTTACCGGCTCTTACAGTATTGGCACCGGGGGCCGCGGCACTGCAACGTTCACTGATTCAACAGGCGCTCACACGTACACTTTTTATATCGTCTCTCCCACTCAGCTGCAGTTTATCGAAACCGACACCTCAGGCAACCTGAGCGGCACCGCGTTCCAACAACAGTCCGTGACTTTTACCACAACCCTGGCGGGTGGGTATGTTTTTTATGAATCCGGCGAAACCGGGTCAGCAGCTTATGGTGCTGCAGGCGGCTTTTCGACCAATACAAGCACAACCGGCAATATCAACGCGGGAACCGATGACATCAACATTGCAGGGGCGATCACAATCAACGCGACGCTGACAGGGAGTTTTACCATCGAACCCTCTGGTCGAGGAACTCTCAGTCTTAGCGGTGCCAGCGGCACCAACAATTATGTGTATTATCTGATAACACCCAGTACAGCCTTCCTGTTAAGCAAGGACAGTGGCATCAATGCAAGTGGTGCGCTGTATTCTCAGAGCGGCGGTTATACCACGGCTGCCCTCATCGGAAGTTACACCCTGCTCCAGATAAGCCCGACTGCTGTTACTCCACCATCGTTAGCGGTCGGCTGGATCGCCTTGAACGGCAATGGCGCTCTAGCCGGTTACGAAATCACAAATAACAATGGCACAATTTCGAGTGAGCTGTCCGTCACGGGAGCCTATGCCGTAACCGCTTCGGCAACCAACACAGCCACGCGGGGCGCGGCGACTTTTACCATCAATGGCGGCGCAAGTACGGTTTTCGCTTTTTATCCGATATCCAACAGCTCATTCATCATGCTGGGTGAAAGCGGGGCGCCCATGGTGGCGACGCTGGTAAGCCAGTACCAGTAGGCAGAAATCCGTAAAGTGGCAGATAATACCGCTCAGTCGGAGGAGTACAAGATTCTCATGTTCTTGAAGAAAACCGTGATTCTCGTTTTCATGCTGATCAGCACCCTGACAGCAGGCTGCGGTGGATCAAGTACTTCCACAACGCCTCCCATTCTGGAAGTCGTGCCCGGTCCCTGGTCGGGAACCTACAGCCTTAACGGTGGCAGTCAGATTTCGGCAAGCGGTGTCGTGTCATCCGGTGGCTTTGGTTACTTTGCCGATAACCAGGGTAATGTATTCATGCTGGAAGAAGTCCCGGAAACCACACCATTCACTTCCACCATAATTGGCACTGCACCACGGGGTGAGACTTTTCCCGACGGCAATAATGTCGACACCTTTTCTGTAAACGGGAACTACTCGTCATCCGCAACCGCCACCAGCATGCAGGCGACGCTGACCTCCATTGATCCGACCACGGGCGTCACCACCGGTCTGAACGGCAACTTCAGCATGACTTCCAACGTACCGTACACCGGAACGCCGTCTCTCGCTGCCCTGCAGGGCCAGTGGACGGGCTATTACGTGGGCAAAGCATCCACATCGGTGGCCATAACGATCAGCGCTGACGGCGTGTTCAATGGCAACGACGGCTACGGTTGCAACATCAGCGGCAGCCTTGTACAACAGGATCCCGGCACGAACCTTTACTATGTGAATTACATCACGAAAGGAAGCGGCTGCCCGGGCATTATGGATGGGCTCGCGTTCGAGAGCTCGAAAGACACCTCAGGAAGTTTCGGCGGCGCAGCCGGCACATATCTTTACCTCGGGATATTCGGTTTGGACGTGGCCTACTCGGCAGAACTCAAACTGTGATAACTGAGATGATTGAGCCATGTTAAAGGCCATCAAGACATTGGCTTTGACCAGCGTAGTGTTGATATTTACTGCATGCGGCAGTTCCGGAGGCTCATCCCCTTCAGGCATCACCGTCAGTCCTTCCGGTACGCAGGTTCTGGCAGGCGCCACCTTGCAGATGACTGCCACGGCCGCCGACGGCAGCACCACCTTCACTTGGCAGATAAACGGCACCACGGGCGGCGGCGGCAGCGTCGGCACCATCTCTGCGAACGGTCTGTACACCGCTCCCAATCTTCCGCCCGCAGGCGGCACCGTCACCATCACCGCCATCGAGCAGTCCAATACGGCGCTGTCAGGTTCGGCAACACTCAGCATCGGTTATTCGAATGCCTCATTGAACGGCGACTACGTGTTCAGTCTGGATGGCCTTAATCATGGCGTACCATGGTTTGTGATCGGCGAGTTCAGTACTGACGGCGCCGGCCAGATCAGCAACGGTCTGCAAGACATCAACAACGGCACTACGGTCTCGACCAAAACCGCGTTTACCGGTAGCTACAGCATCAATTCCGACGGCAGCGGCAGCCTCTCGCTCGGCACTCTCAAGTTCCAACTGGTCCTGCAGGCTGGTGGTCCGGCGTTCCTCGTCAGCGTCAGCAACGGTACGACGATCGCCGGCTCACTGTCGCCGCAGGGCCCTGCGGCGAACAATGTCAGTACACTCAGCGGTCCGTTGGTGCTGAACGTCAGCGGGCAAACCGCGGGCAACCAAGGTATCGGCGTGCTCGCCGCGCTGAACGCATTGACTAACGGCAGCCTACCCTCCGGCACGGAGGACGTCAGCGGTGCGAATCCGCTGATCCGTGCGGCGGTCTCCGGTACCTATGCCTTCGACGGCAGCAGTCATGGTACGTTGCACATCACGGATAGTAACGGCACGCATCCATACAGTTTTTATGTGGAATCGGGCTCGGCCTTCGCGCTGCTGTCAAACGACAAGTCGGCACCGGTGAATGGCAGCCTTTCCGGTCAGCAGCCAATCTCCTATACAAATAGCTCGCTGAATGGCCCGTTTGTGTTCCTGATGAACGGCAATAGCCTCACCCAGGGTTACGTCCAGGCCGGTCAATTCAATCCCAATGGCCAAGGTAGCCTCGGAACCGTGACCGAGGACATCAACACGCCCGGCAATATCCAGACCGACCTGATTACTACCGGCACTTATATCTTCGATCCCTCGGCAAATGGCCGCGGCACGCTGACCATAAATAACCAGGGAACTGGTGCGCCGCAAACTTACGTGTTCTACATGTTGTCGCCCCAACAAGCCGAGTTCATGAGCACCCAGTCCAGCATTGTGGCCGGTGGTTACATTGTCACACAAACCCAGGGCAGTGCCTTCCAGAATTCCTCGCTCAGCGGCGCGTACGGCTTTACCCTCGGTGCCCAAACGAGCGCATCCAATCTGTCCGCGGCAATCGGCACCCTGAGTCTGGACGGCAACGGCAATCTCAGCGGCCAGATGATCCAGAACCTAAATGGCAGTCCGCCATCCACGCAATCTCTGAGCGGTACGTACACTTTGAACATCTCGGTGCGCGGAACCGCCACGCTCACCAGCAGCGGCGGTGGCAGTTCACCGTTCGCCATCTATCCGGTCAGCCCCAACGAGTTTTTCCTGATCGGCACCGATTCCGCGAGCCCCTATTTCGGCATCGCCACCAGTCAGTACTGAGTCACAAAAACGCGCACAGGCTTTCGAGCGTGCCAAGGTCATGCCAGCGGCCTACATACAGCTGCCCCCCGACCCGGCCCACATGTATGGCCCGTTGCCACCAAGGCAACATCGGGAACTTCCCCGGTGAACAGTCTCTGAAGAAATCCGGATGATGAACGCCGATGCCACTGTAAGTAAGACGCGGCATACCGTCGGCACGAAGATGACGGTCACGATCCAGGAAAAAATCCCCCTGCGGATGGTGCGGGGGATTCGGCACCATGACGAGATGGGCCAGATCGCCGCGCTTGAGCGCGGATTTCAGCGTCTCGAAAGGAAAATCGGTGTATATGTCTCCGTTCACCATCAGAAAGGGTTCGGTGCCCAACAGCGGCAATGCCTTGAGAATGCCGCCGCCTGTTTCCAGCGCACCCTCTTGTTCTTCGGAATACCGGATGCGCACACCATAACGGGAACCGTCACCCAGGAAGTTTTTAATCTTGTCTGCCAGCCACGCGACATTGATGACCACGTCCGCAAATCCCGCAGCGTGCAACCGTTCCAGATGATGCACGATGAGCGGTTTGCCTTGCACCTCCAGCAGCGGTTTGGGCGTGGTGTCTGTCAGCGGCCGCAGACGCTCACCTCGGCCCGCCGCCAGGATCATGACTTTCATTGAATTGGCGTCCGGTTCTGTGAACGGCTTTCCAGCGCATCCAGCAAATTCAGCAAGGGCGTGAATTCCTTGTAAAGTTTTCCCGTTTCCCGTACATAGTTCAGAAACCGTGGCGTGTCCTTGAGATAGCCGGACTTACCGTCGCGGTACTCGATGCGTGCGAACAGGCCCAGCACCTTGAGATGCCGCTGCATGCCCATCCAGTCGCAGGCGCGCTCAAACTCGGGGAATCCCGGCAGCGGCAGGCCGGCCTCCTGCGCCCGCTCCCAGTATTGTTGCCGCCATATATTGACCTGCAGCGTCTCCCAGGAGATGAACGCGTCCTTGAACAGCGACGCCACGTCGTAGCAGATCGGGCCGTACACCGCGTCTTGAAAATCCAGCACGCCCGGATTGGGCGTGCTCAGCATCAGATTGCGCGGCATGTAGTCGCGGTGCACAAACACTTTCGGTTGCGCCAGCGCGCTGTCTTCCAGCAGCCTGAAAGCGGATGCCAGTATGTCGCGCTCCACCGTCGAGAGTGCGAGATCCAGATATCGCGCCGCATACCATTCTGGGAACAACTCCAGTTCCCGATGCAGCATGGCGCGATCATAAACCGGCAGCACGCTGGAGCGGCTGGCCCGTTGCCAGCGGATGAGCGCAGCAATGGCGTCCGCGAACAGCGCATCGGCATTATCGGCGTTCAGCACATCGAGATAGGTCTGCCGACCGAGGTCGCTCAATAACAAGAAACCGCGCTCCAGGTCCTGGGCCAGAATATCCGGAACGTGCACGCCGGCTGCCTGCAGCAATCCGGCGACCCGCACAAACGGCCGGCAGTCCTCTGCGGGCGGCGGCGCATCCATGACGATGACCGAGCGGTCGCGGGCATGGGCGCGGAAATAGCGCCGGAAACTGGCATCCGTCGACGCCGGTTCCAGTTTGACGGTCGGCATCTGTAACGCCCCTTCCACCCAGGTTTGCAGTTCCTCAAGCCGCTGCGACATGCCGGCCTTCTCCCGAAGTTTGAACCCATTATTAAAGTGTGCGATTGTACGCCGCGTTTGATAACGGTCCAGGAGTCTGCTGGTGAATGTGAGCCGCGCGCTTGTCCTCGCCGCCACGCTGCTCGCTTCCGCGCCGCTGCTCGCCGACACGCCGCCCGGAACCATCGGCTACAACCAATGGGCCACCTGTCCGATCCCGCCGCCTGCCGTTGCGCCGGTTACCAGCGCTCCAGCTGTCAATACCGTCAATCCACCCACCTACGTCAGCGCCGATCTGCTCACAGGCTATGTACACGGCGAGTCGCTGCTCACCGGTAACGTCCTTGCGATCCAGGGTGACAAGCGACTGACGGCCGAGCACATGCGCTACAACAGTCTGACTGGGAATACCCACGCCGTGGGCAACGTGCATCTCAACTCGCCCGATATAGTGCTGCAAGGTCCGTCGGCGGATTACAATCTTAATAACGCGAGCGGCATATTCAACGATGCCACGTTTTTCCTGCCTCAGCGCCACGGCCGCGGCACTGCCAAGCTGGTAAAAGCCCTGGACAAAGACCATGACTTGCTCACCGACATGCATTACACCACCTGTCCGGTGGGCAGGCATGACTGGATGCTGAACGCACCTGATATGGAACTGAATCAAGCCACCAACACTGGTGTCGGTCACAACGTCACCATTGATTTCTTCAGCATACCCATCTTCTGGACGCCGTATATCAATTTCCCCCTGAACGACGAGCGCAAATCCGGTTTCCTGGCACCGGCGTTCAGCTTCTCTACATTTACAGGTACCGATCTCAGCACGCCGTATTACCTGAACCTGGCGCCCAACTATGACGCCACGTTAGTACCGCGCATCATCACCAAGCGAGGCATTGATTTGGGCGGGGAGTTCCGGTATCTCACCGACAGCAGCAAGGGAATACTTGATATCAGTTATCTGCCGCATGATCAGCTTGCTGATCAGGAACAGCTTACCAACGAGGAACGTGGACTTCTGAATTTCTCAGACAAAACCACGCTCTCAAAAGGCTGGGACTTCAATACTGCCTATAACTGGGTCTCGGATGATCTCTATTTCCAGGATCTGGGTGACAGCCTGGCAGCCATCGCCACCACGACCCTGGAACGCCATGCGGCCGTAAGCTATGGTCTGCCGGACTCGAACTGGACATTCATGACCCAAGTGCAGGATTGGCAGGTAGTGGATCCTACCATTCCACCCAGCGACTATCCGTACAAACGCTTGCCCCAGATACTGTTCGGGTGGCAAAGCAGCCCCGGCAGCGGCGGAGGCCAATACGGGTTCAACAGCGAATTGGTGCAGTTCCAGGAGGATGAACAGCTGGGCGCCCTGCGCCTGGACTTCAAACCCACCGCCAGTTATACCTTCGGCAACGCCGGTTATTACTTCACACCCACGGCAGCGATGCGAGTCACCGAGTACAACCTGGACCAAAACGTGCCCGCTGGTACCGGAACGGAGATATCGCGCGTGACGCCCATTGTCAGTCTCGACAGCGGCATGTTCTTTCAACGCGACGTGGGCGACAGCGGCGATTATGTGCAGACCCTGGAGCCACGGCTGTTCTATCTCTATGTGCCCTATCGCGACCAGTCGCAGATTCCCATCTTCGATACGTTGCAACCGGAATTCAGTTTCCTGCAATTGTTCACCGATAACCGCTTCTACGGCGGTGACCGCCAGGGCGATGCCAATCAACTGAGTTACGCTCTTACCAGCCGTCTGCTGGATACTTCAGACGGTTCGCAGTTGTTGGAGGCGGATATCGGTCAGATCCGCTACTTCCGCGACCGTGATGTGCAATTGCCTGGCGTGGCCCCTCAGACCAACCTGTTCTCGGACATAGTCGGCGACGTCACCATGAACCTTAATGACAACTGGTCCACCAGCTATGGCCAGCAGTGGAACCCCACCACCCGGCAGACGGATTTAGCCTCCGTCGGGGTCCAATACCATCCGGCATTTCATCAGGTTATCAACCTGACATACCTCTACACCCGCGACCTGAGCCTGAAACAAACGGATCTGTCCCTCGCTTGGCCGCTCACTGAGCATTGGAGCATGGTGGGACGCTGGAACTACGACGTGCAAAACAGGGTCACACTGGAGACATTCGCAGGATTCGAATATGACACTTGTTGCTGGGCTTTCCAGATAGTGCATCGCCGCTATATCACCCAGACGGGCCAAGCCAATACAGCCATCTTTTTCCAGTTGCAGCTCAAGGGCCTCACCACCATCGGCCGGGGCCTCGAAGACTTCTTGCAAAATGGTATCCTAGGCTATTCCGATCCCAATCAACCTCCCAATCAATCACATTAAACTTAAGGTTCCCGTTTCATGCTGAAATCCGTCCTCCATTTGTTCGCGGCTTTTGCCGCGGTGCTGTTGCTCTGCAGCGCCTGCGCTTCCGCGCCCAAACCGAATCCCAACGTCAGTGCTTCCGCGGTAATGAACCCCGCCCCGGTACAGGCGGCTGCCACCGCCGCGGCCATCGCCAAGGCGTCCAAGACCGGTGTACTCCTGGACCGCGTCGTGGCGGTGGTGAACGATGAGGTGATCCTCAAAAGCGAACTGGATCAGCGCATCGCCGCAATCACCAAGCAAATCCAGGCCCAGGGTACGGCGCTGCCGCCCGAGAACATTCTGCGCAAGCAGGTGTTGGACCAGATGGTGACGACCAAGTTGGAACTTCAACAGGCGGCCAACAAGGGCATCAGCGTGAGCGACGATACACTGAACCAGTCCATCACCCGCATCGCGGAACAGAACGGCCTGACCCTGGCACAGTTGCCCGCAAAACTCCAGCAGGAAGGCATAGATTACGCTGACTTCCGCCAGGACCTACGCAACCAGCTCATCATCCATGACCTGGAACAGCAACTGGTCAGCCAGCAAATGCACATCACTCCTGCCGAAGTCCAGGCCCAAATCCAGGCCGACGAAGCCAATGGCAACGCAAATACCCAATACCATCTCGCGCAGATTTTGATCACCACGCCGGCCGATCCCACGCCGGCACAGGTGGCGGAAGCCCGCACGAAGGCTCAGGATATTTATCAGAAACTCAAGCAAGGCGCGGATTTCGCCGCCATGGCAGTGGAATATTCACAGGGTCAGCAGGCGCTCAAAGGTGGCGATCTCGGTTGGCGCAAGGGCTCGGAATTGCCCACCGTCTTTGCCGATGCCGTCAGTCAGATGAACGCGGGCAATATAACTGAGCCCTTGTCGGATGCAAGCGGCTTTCATATCGTGAAACTGGACGGTGTGAAGCGCACAGACAACAAGGTGGAAGTCACCCAGACCCATGCACGTCACATCCTGTTGCAGCCGAGCGCCATTATGACGGATGCCCAAGCCCAGGCGAAGCTGGAGGAATTGCGCAAGGAGATCCTCGCCGGAGCGGATTTCGCCAAACTGGCTGAGCAATATTCCAAGGATCCCGGTTCCGCCTCCAAGGGCGGCGATCTGGGCTGGCTCGACCCCGGCGCCACAGTGCCGGTTTTCCAGACGCAGATGGACAAGCTGCAAGTGGGACAGGTCAGCGAGCCGTTCAAAACCCAGTTTGGCTGGCACATCGTGCAGGTGCTGGGCCGGCGGCAGGTGGATCAGACCCAGGAATACACTCAGAACAAGGCCTACGAAGCCATCTACGCGCGCAAATCCGAGGAAATCGTTCAGCAATGGCTGAGTCAGCTCAAAGATTCCGCCTTTATTGAGTACCACCTGGAAAGCTGAACCGCACGACCACACCCATGTCCACCGCTCTGCCCCGCATCGTGCTCACCACCGGTGAGCCGGCGGGCATCGGCCCCGATATCTGCATCCAGCTTGTCCAAGCGGCTCACGCCGCAGTCATCGTCGCCCTCGGCGATGCGGATCTGCTTACTAGCCGTGCCCATGCGCTAAACCTGCCGCTGACGGTTGCGCCCTATATACAGGCTGAATCCGGTGCACAACAGGCGGGGCATTTACGCGTTTTGCCGATAAGAATACGTGCGCCGGTAAAAGCCGGGATTCTCGATCCCGCGAATGCCCGTTATGTTCTGGATACCCTCGATCGGGCAGCGGAAGGTTGCCTGAGTGGCGAATTTGATGCCATGGTGACCGCGCCGGTGCACAAGGGCGTTATCAATGATGCCGGCATTCCCTTCAGCGGTCACACGGAATATCTCGCGGCACGTTGCAAGGCTCCGCCGCCGGTGATGCTGCTCGCTGCCGGCAAGCTGCGCGTGGCGCTGGCCACCACGCATTTGCCCTTGGCTGAAGTGCCACGTGCGATTACCAAACAGAAACTTGTTCATACACTGCGCGTACTGCATGCGGATCTGAGTCTGCGCTTCGGCATCCTGCAACCGCATATCCTGGTACTGGGACTCAACCCCCACGCGGGTGAAGGTGGTCATCTGGGGCGCGAGGAAATCGAAATTATCACACCGGTGCTGGAATCATTGCGCAAACAGGGTATGCAACTCACCGGGCCGGTGCCTGCCGACACCGCCTTCAGCCAAGAACGGCTCAAGAACGTGGACGCGGTGCTGGCCATGTATCACGATCAGGGTTTACCGGTGCTGAAGTATGCCGGCTTTGGTCATGCGGTGAACGTAACGCTCGGCCTGCCAATCATCCGCACCTCGGTGGATCATGGCACCGCCCTGGAGCTGGCCGGGAGCGGCCGCGCCGAACACACAAGTCTGGAAGCGGCACTCGAAATGGCGATCACACTGTTCAGAACATCAACAAGATGACGGGGCCGTGCAACATCAATCCCGCAAACGTTTCGGCCAGCATTTTCTGCACGACCGCAACATCATCAATAAAATTCTGCTGGCCATCTCCCCCAAGCCGACTGATTTCATTGTGGAGATCGGCCCTGGTCTCGGTGCCATTACACTGCCGCTGCTGGAACGCTGCGGTATGCTCACTGCAGTGGAACTCGATCGCGATGTGATACCGCATCTGCGAGAAAGCGCAGCCGGCAAAGGCACGCTGCATATCATCCAGGCCGATGCCCTCAAAACCGATTTCTATGACCTCGCTCCCTCAGGACAAAAGATCCGGTTGGTGGGCAATCTACCCTATAACATCTCAACGCCGCTCTTGTTTCACTTGCTGGATCAGTCGGACTCGATCCAGGACATGCACTTCATGCTACAAAAAGAAGTAGTACGGCGCATGGCGGCGAAGCCGGGCGGCCGGGAATACGGCCGGCTTACGGTGATGCTGGCCGCCCGCTGTCGTGTGGAGCCGCTGTTCAGCATCGGTTCCGGTGCCTTCAGGCCACCGCCCAAAGTGGAATCTGCCTTCGTGCGCCTGATTCCCCATGCAGCCCTCCTCTTCCCGCTCACGGACCCAGCGCGCTTTGCCCAATTCGTCAGTCAGGCTTTCAGTCATCGCCGAAAGACCTTGCGCAACGCCCTGCAAGGACTTGCTGACGAGGCCGCCATCCGCATCGCTGGCCTGGATCCTGCCGCCCGTCCCGAAACCCTGAGCGCCAGCGACTACGCCCGCCTCGCGGCAAATTGATTGCTACACTGGCACTCATGCCGCGGGTCCGTATACTTGACGACTCCGTACCCGGAGGATCACCCATGAGCGGATATAAGCACATACTCATCGCCGTGGATTTATCTCAAGACAGCGAAACCGTGGTTCGCCGGGGCCAGGATCTGGCCGGCCACAGCAACGCCAAACTGAGTCTGCTGCACGTAGTGGAATTCATACCCGTGGATCCGGCTGGCGAGGCCCTCTTGCCGCCGCCTGTGGACATGGAAGGCGAACTGGTTCAGGGCGCCCGCCAGCGGCTGAACGCTCTATGTGACAGCTTGGGTCTGCAAGCAACACCACGGCGGGTTGAGGTGGGCAACATCAAGGCGGAGATTCTGCGAGTGGTCATAGAGGAACAAGCGAACCTGCTGGTGTTGGGTAGCCACGGGCGCCACGGTCTGGCACTGCTCATGGGCTCCACAGAAAAATCCCTTTTGCACAAGGTACCATGTGATATTTTAGCCGTGCGGCTGGGTTGATTAGTCCAACCCTGAGTCAGTGACTACGCTAAAATAAGGGCCGTTCTCCAGCTTCCTCCCGATTCCATGGACAACATGCCCCAGAACAACATCCGTGTGGACGTGGAAACGGCCTTTGTGCCTGCTCAATCCGACCCGGAGCAGAACCGCTTCGCGTTTGCCTATACCATCACCATCCGTAACCAGGGCGCGGCGCCAGCCAAGCTGCTGACCCGCCACTGGCTCATCACCGATGCCAACGGCAAAGTACAGGAAGTACGCGGCGAGGGTGTGGTGGGTGAACAACCCTACCTCAAGCCCGGTGAAGGTTTCCGCTACTCCAGCGGCGCCATCCTGGAAACGCCAGTGGGAGCCATGCAAGGTGCCTACCAGATGGTCAACGACCAGGGCGAGCATTTTGACGCTCCCATCGCACCATTCCGCCTCGCCGTACCGGGTTTGCTGCATTAAATGGCGATCTTCGCCATCGGCGACATCCAGGGTTGTCACGACGAACTGCGCCGCCTGCTGGACCGAATCACATTCAATCCCGCCGAAGATACGCTCTGGCTCACCGGCGACTTGGTGAACCGCGGCCCGAAATCCCTCGATGTCCTGCGCTTCGTGAAAAATCTCGGCGAACGCGCCATCTGCGTGCTCGGCAATCACGATCTGCATCTGCTGGCACTCGCCGCCGGTCAGGACAAACACAAAACCGCCGACACGCTCGACGCCGTGCTGACGGCACCCGACCGGGATGAACTGCTTAACTGGCTGCGCCATCGCCCTCTGCTGCACCACGACGCCACACTCGGTTACACACTGATCCACGCCGGCCTGCCACCCCAATGGGATCTGGAAACCGCCACGGCCTGCGCGCGTGAACTGGAAAGTGCATTACGCGGCGACGATTACCGGGAATTCTTTGCGCATATGTACGGCAATCAACCGACCCGTTGGTCGTCGGAACTGAAAGGCATGGAACGGCTACGCTTCATCGTCAATTGTTTTACCCGCCTGCGATATTGTACGGCGGACGGAATATTGGATTTGGCTTCAAAAGGCGTGCCGGGAACCCAGCCCGCCGGTTTCATTCCCTGGTTCGAAGTACCGGGGCGCACCAGCGCCAAACTGCACGTCCTCTTCGGCCACTGGTCCACACTTGGCGACGTGAAAGGCCACAATGTCTATCCGCTGGATACCGGCTGTGTGTGGGGCGGCCGGCTCACAGCCCTGCGGCTTGACGGCGACGACAGCGGTGGCTGGTATTGCGTGGACTGCCCCGGCGCTCAAAAACCACAAGCCAATCAGGCCGCAGTCCTTTAGAATCTCATGCTATGTCGAATACCAAACCCATCCTGAATCTGCGCCTCGACGGTAAACGCGCTCTCGTCTGCGGCGCGAGTCAGGGAATCGGCGCCGCAGCGGCTAGAGCGCTGGCAGAATTCGGCGCCAGTGTGACGTTGGTAGCGCGCTCCGAAGACAAGCTCAAAACCACGCTCGCACAACTTGCCACGAGCAACAAGCAACAACACGATTATTTCCGCGCTGACTTCGACCGGCCGGATAGCCTTAAAACCGCGTTGGATGCCTGGTTAAAAACACATGCTCCTGCGCACATCTTCATCAACAATTCCGGTGGGCCGCCCGGTGGGCCGGCACACACTGCGAGTCCCGACGAGTATCAGACAGCCTTCACGCGCTTGCTGATCTGTGGCCAGATCCTGGTGCAGGCGCTGTGGCCGGGCATGAAAACAGCGGGTTATGGTCGCATCATCAATGTGATTTCCACGTCCGTGAAAGAGCCTGTCAAGGGGCTGGGCGTATCCAATACCGTGCGCTGGGCCGTAGCCGGCTGGGCCAAAACGCTGGCCGGTGAACTCGCCCCCCACGGCATTACTGTCAACAACGTGCTGCCCGGTTTTACTCGCACCGGTCGCATCGAAAGCCTGTTCAAAGCGCGGGCCGAAAAAGAGCACCGCTCCCTCGCGGATATCGAGAAGGAAGCTATCTCGCTCATCCCCGTGGGCCGCATCGCCGAGCCGGAAGAAACCGCCGCGGCCATCGCGTTTCTGGCTTCACCTGCCGCGAGCTACATCACCGGCATCAACCTGCCGGTGGACGGCGGCCGCATCCAGAGTTTGTGACATGCAAAAGCTTGTGAACTATATAGACGGCAAATTCGTTCCGGCGGCATCTGGCGGCTGGCTGGAGGATTTCGAGCCCGCCACCGGTCAGGTTTACGCACGCATCCCCGACTCCCACAAGACCGACATAGACAACGCTATCGCCGCCGCCCAGCGCGCATTTCCAACGTGGTCCGCCACAGCCGCGATACAACGTGGCGAATGGCTGCACAGGCTCGCGGCACTGGTGGAGCGTGATCTGGAAAAACTGGCACACGCCGAAAGTATTGATTCGGGCAAACCCGTCGCGCTCGCTCGCAGCCTGGACATTCCGCGTGCCGTCGCCAACCTGCGCTTCTTCGCCGCCGCCGCCAGCCAGTTCGCCAGCGAATCCCACGCCATGGAATCCGGCGCCATCAATTACACGCTGCGTTCGCCGCTCGGCGTGGTGGGCTGCATCTCGCCCTGGAACCTGCCCTTATATCTTTTTACCTGGAAACTCGCGCCGGCGCTCGCCGCCGGCAATTGTATTGTGGCGAAGCCTTCCGAAATCACACCCATGACCGCGTATATGTTCTCGGAACTGTGCGTGGAAGCGGGACTGCCGGCCGGTGTACTCAACGTGGTGCACGGCCTGGGGCCGAAAGCGGGCACAGTGCTGGTGGAACATCCGGACGTGAAGGCCATCTCCTTTACCGGCGGCACTAAGACCGGCGCCGACATCGCCAGCCGCGCCGCGCCAAAGTTCAAGAAACTGTCGCTGGAACTGGGCGGCAAGAATCCGACTATCGTGTTCGCCGATTGCGATTTCGAGCATACCGTGGCCGAGAGCGTGCGCACCGCCTTCTGCAACCAGGGCGAGATCTGTCTATGCGGTTCGCGTATCCTTGTCGAGCGCAGCCTCTATCCCCGCTTCCGCGATGAATTCGTCAAGCGCGTGCAGACGCTGCGGCTAGGCGATCCGCAGGATGAACAGACCGAACAGGGTGCGGTGGTATCCGAACCCCACTTGCAGAAGATTCTCGGCCATATCGAACTCGCAAAAAAGGAAGGCGGCAAAATCCTCTGTGGCGGCCGGCGCGCCAACCTCAATGGCCGCTGTGCCAATGGCTGGTTCGTGGAGCCCACGGTGGTTGAAAATTTGCCATCTGATTGCCGCACCAACCAGGAAGAAATCTTTGGTCCGGTAGTAACACTGATCCCGTTCGATACGGAATCCGAAGCCATTGCCTATGCCAACGGCACGCCTTACGGGCTTGCCGCTTCGCTCTGGAGCAGGGACGTATCCCGCTGCCACCGTATTGCTGCCCGGCTCGAAGCGGGCCTCATTTGGGTGAACTGCTGGATGCTACGGGACCTGCGCGTGCCCATGGGTGGCCTGAAGCAATCCGGCAGCGGCCGCGAGGGTGGCTGGGAAGCCATGCGCTTCTTTACCGAAGCCCGCAATGTGTGTATCAAATATGAATAATTCCGGCAAAATTGAATCACTGAATGCACCGGAACCCGTAGGTTTGTATCCGCATGCGCGGCGCGTGGGAAATCTGCTGTTCCTGTCGGGTGTCGGACCGCGCAAACGCGGCAGCAGAGATATTCCTGGTGTGAAACTCGATACCCAAGGCAATGTCGTCAGCTACGACATCGAAGCCCAGTGCCGATCCGTGTTCGAGAACGTGCGCGCGATACTTGAGGACGCCGGTTCAAGCTGGGACCAGCTGGTGGACGTGACCGTGTTCCTCACCAACATGAAACGGGATTTTGCCGCCTACAACCGCCTCTACGCCGAATACTTCAAGGACAACCAGCCCTGCCGCACCACGGTGCAGGTGACTGCGCTACCCACGCCTATCGCCATCGAACTGAAATGCATTGCGGTCATATAATCGGTTGACTGCTTTTCCCTCTCTCCTCCCTTCAAGGAGAAGAGATTAGAGTGAGGAGGTATTTAACTGCCTCGCTGGTTTGTAAGAGGATATCGCCATGTGGGACCTGACGCCCATCAACTTCAAACAGTGGATAGACGATCACCGCGATCTGCTGAAACCGCCTGTGGGCAACAAGCGCATCTACACCGAAACTGGCTTCGTGGTGCAGGTGGTGGGTGGCCCCAACTCGCGCAAGGATTTCCACGACGATCCGGGTGAGGAATTTTTCTACATGATCGAGGGCGACATGGTCCTGAAAACCATGCAACGGGACAGGCCGGTGGACATTTCCATCCGTGAAGGTGAAATCCTGCTGATCCCGCCGCACCTACCTCATTCACCACAACGCCTGGCCAATACCGTGGGCCTGGTCATCGAACGGCCTCGCCTGCCGGATGAGAAAGACGGCTTGCTGTGGTTCTGCGAGCAATGCCACAGTAAACTCTACGAAGAATATTTCCATCTCGAAAACATCGAGACTCAGTTCCCGCCCGTGTTCGACCGCTTCTTCGGGAGCCTGGAGCATCGAACCTGCAAGCGGTGCGGTAGCGTTATGGAGTTACCCGAAAAGAAATAGGCAACGATTGATGCTTCATATCGCCTTACTCCTCACTTCCCACTTTCCAGAAGAACGCACCCACAAACGAATCCACTCATGTTGAAAATTGACATCCACACCCACGTCCTGCCCGAGAACTGGCCGAACCTGAAAGAGCGTTATGGCTATGGCGGTTTCATTCAATTGGAACACCACGGTCCGGGTTGCGCGCGCATGCTGAAGGACGGCGAATTTTTCCGGGAGATCGAAGCGAACTGCTGGGATCCGCAAGTGCGTATCAAAGAATGCGACGCACACGGCGTGAGTGTGCAGGTACTTTCGACGGTGCCGGTAATGTTCAGCTATTGGGCGAAGCCGCAGGACACGCTGGACTTGGCCAGATTGCTGAACGACCACCTTGCCGGCGTCGTCGCGGCGAACCCAAAACGCTTTGCGGGTCTCGGCACCCTGCCCATGCAATCCCCTGATTTAGCGATCCGGGAGCTGGAGCGCTGTGTCAAGGAGTTGAAATTTCCCGGCGTGGAGATCGGTTCGCACGTGAACGGCATGAACCTGGACGACGCACAGCTCTTCCCGGTGTTTGAAGCGGCACAGGCGATGGATGCAGCCGTGTTCGTGCATCCCTGGGACATGTTCGGCAAGGAGCGCATGCGAAAATACTGGACTCCCTGGCTGGTGGCCATGCCGGCGGAAACCTCACTTGCCATCTGCTGCATGATCTTCGGCGGTGTGCTCGAACGCTTGCCAAAATTGCGCGTGTGCTTCGCCCACGGCGGCGGCGCCTTTCCGGCTACCGTGGGCCGAATCGAGCACGGTTTCCAGGTACGCCCCGATCTCTGCTCCGTGGACAACAAAGTGAATCCCATGAGCTATCTGGGCCGTTTCTACGTGGATTCGCTGGTGCACCACGCCGGCATGCTGCACTACATGATTGACCTCCTGGGTGCAGACAGCATCGCGCTCGGCAGCGACTACCCTTTCCCGTTGGGGGAACATGAGCCAGGCCAACTCATTGAGTCCATGCCGCTGGACCAAAAAACCAGAGAACGCCTGCTGCACGGCACCGCGCTGGAATGGCTCAAGCTCGACCAGGCGCGCTTCCTGTGAACCTCATCCATTTCGAGATTGACGCCCGACATTGCAGCGTGGACCTCGCTCGCGGCGTATCCCTGGCCATCCCGCTGCAATTCAATGGCCCCCAGCCGAGTTTCTTTGGTGCGCCGGCGGCCGGCGCCGCGCCCCTGCAGGTGGGCGATTTCACCGGCGACACCCGCCAAGGCGGAAGCTGTAACGTGGGCCATTACCAGTTCGTGCCCCACTGCAACGGCACCCACACGGAATGCCTCGGGCATCTTGTGAATGACGGCACCGCCGTCACCGAACAACTGCGCGTTTCATTGTTGCCGGCAACGCTGGTCACGCTGGCG
Organism: Gammaproteobacteria bacterium; assembly: GCA_049591455.1. Taxonomy (GTDB): domain Bacteria; phylum Pseudomonadota; class Gammaproteobacteria; order Natronospirales; family REEB76; genus REEB76. Next base: position 64,327 of record JBAWFA010000001.1, on the reverse strand, counting down.
CCGCGTCATAACGTGATTGACGCGACGCTCATCAGGATGAGCCTGCAGCATCAACCCTTGCGGGGAATGCACACGGCTTTCATCATCCGTACACTGCCTAACACCAGAGACAAGCTCACGCACCGCTACGATGCAATTCCACCCGCCTATCTCGCGGAAGACGCGGTACAACTTCTGGTTGAAGCTGGAGTGGAGCACCTGCTGGTGGATCTGCCCTCGCTCGATCCGATGCACGACGAAGGCCGGCTCGCGGCGCACCGCACTTTCTGGGGACTGCCGGCCGGCAGCCAGCGGCAGGCTGACGCCAAGCGGCCCCGTTGCACCGTGACCGAGATGATCTATGTGCCCGAGCAGGTAAAGGACGGTTATTACCTGCTCGATTTGCAAATCCCGGCGTTCATGAGCGATGCCGCGCCCAGCCGCCCCATTATTTACCCGATAGAAAGCAAATGAAATTCCAACCCGACGCCGACTTCGCCACCCAACTGGACCGGACCGACCCGCTGGCCATCTATCGCGAACGCTTCTACATCCCTCAGCACAACGGCGTGGATGAAATTTATCTCTGCGGCAACTCTTTGGGTCTGCAACCCAAGACCACCGCGCGCTACCTGCAGGAAGAACTGGAAGACTGGCAGCGGCTGGCGGTGAAGGCACATTTCTCCGGCCGCCGGCCGTGGATGCCCTACCACGAATTCCTCACGGACAAGACCGCAAGAGTAGCGGGTGCTCTACCGCAGGAAGTGGTCAATATGAATTCCCTCACGGTCAACCTGCACCTCATGTTGGTAAGCTTTTTCCGTCCCACCCACGATCGCAATTGCATGCTCATCGAAGCCGGCGCTTTTCCGTCCGACCGCTATGCGGTCGAATCCCAATTGCATTTCCACGGACTCGACCCGGCGGAAACACTTATTGAAATCGGCCCTCGGCGTCATGAGGAAACCCTGCGTACCGAAGATATCGAAACCATCCTGACGGAAGAAGGCCGCCGCATCGCGCTGGTACTGCTGCCGGGCGTGCAGTACCGCACCGGCCAGATATTCGACATGCCGCGTCTCACCCATGCTGCTCATACGGCCGGCTGCGTAGTCGGTTTCGATCTGGCCCACGCCACCGGCAATGTGCCGCTGGCCCTGCACGACTGGGAAGTGGATTTCGCCGTGTGGTGCAATTACAAATACATGAACGGCGGGCCCGGCGCCGTCGCCGGCTGCTTCGTTCACCAGCGACATCTGGGCAAGCGAGATCTTCCGCGTTTCACCGGTTGGTGGGGCCACGACAAGGCCACGCGCTTCCGCATGGAGCCGGCATTTGTGCCGTCGCCCGGCGCCGAAGCCTGGCAGTTGAGCAATCCGTCCATATTCGCCATGGCACCGGTGCTAGCCTCGCTGGAAATCTTTGACACCGCCGGCATGCCCGCATTGCGGGAAAAGTCCCTGAAACTCACCGGTTATCTCGAATGGCTGCTCAAACAAAAGCTGGCTGACAGCGTGGACATCCTCACGCCATCCGTCCCCGAAGCGCGCGGTTGCCAGTTGTCCCTGCGCCTGCACGCAAGCCGCGATCAGGCGCGCAAGGTCCACGAACAACTGGAGCAACGCGGCGTCACCTGCGACTGGCGTGAACCGGATGTGATCCGAGTGGCGCCGGTACCACTCTACAATACCTACACCGACGTGTATCGCTTTGTGGAAATCCTGGAAAATTTATTGAAATAATCCACAGCACTTGACACCTGGCACAAAGACAAAACAAACCCAAAGCAATCCAATTCCACATGCCCGCTAAAAAAGAAATTACATTGATCGGCGCCGGGCTCGCCGGTAGTCTGCTGGCCATCTTTCTGGCACGCCGCGGTTTCAGCGTGATGGTGTACGAGCGCCAGCCGGACATGCGCCGCCACGAAATCCCGGCCGGCCGCTCCATCAATCTGGCCCTGGCACACCGTGGCATTCGGGCGTTGCGCGCAGTCGGACTTGATGAACAAGTAAACAAGCTGCTTATTCCCATGCGCGGCCGTATGTTGCACGACCCGGACGGCAAGCTCGCGCTCACGCCCTACGGCCGCACGCCTGCGGAAGTGATCAACTCCGTTTCGCGGCCGGGCCTCAACCGGCTGCTCATGGATACGGCAGAAGCAGCGGGTGCCAATATCCTATTCGGCCAGCATTGCGACGACCTGAATTTTGATGCCGGCACACTGCATCTCGGCGATACCTCCGGCCGCCGCTACAACGTAAAAGCACAGCTCGTCATCGCCACTGATGGCGGGGGTTCGGCGATACGCCAAGCCATGATGAGGCGGCTCGATGTGAAGGTGGTGGAGGACATTCTCCCACACGGCTACAAGGAACTGACCATTCCCGCCGGACCGAGTGGACAACATCAGTTAGAACGCGAGGCGCTGCACATCTGGCCGCGGGGCGGTTACATGCTGATTGCCCTGCCGAATCTGGACGGCAGTTTCACCGTGACCTTGTTTCTCGCCAAGGAAGGCGAATCCAGTTTTGTTTCATTGAATGAACCACGGGCCTTGTTTACATTCTTTGAACGGAATTTCCCCGATGCCCTCAAGCTCATTCGCGATCTTCGCACCGAATTCTACCGGCACCCGACCGGTATCATGGGCACGGTGCATTGTCCGCAATGGCACGTGAAAGACCGGGCGCTGTTACTGGGCGATGCTGCCCACGCCATCGTGCCCTTCCACGGCCAGGGCATGAATTGTGCTTTCGAAGACTGCCTGATTCTGGATCAGTACATAGGCGAACACGGTGACGACTGGGAAACAGTGTTCGCAGAATTCGAGACACAACGCCGGCCGGATGCGGAAGCCATCGCCGAAATGGCCCTCGAGAATTACGTGGAAATGCGCGATGCAGTGCGCGATCCCAAGTTCCATCTGCAAAAGAAACTCGGCTTTCTGCTGGAGGAGCGCCATCCGGGAGTGTTCGTGCCGCGATATTCCATGGTGATGTTTCATCACCTGCCCTATTCCGAAGCCCGGCGGCGTGGCGCCATCCAACAAGCCATCCTCGACGACCTGACCCGTGAAACGAACACCGTCGAACAGATAAATCTCGAACGGGCTGATACACTCATCGCACAAAAACTCGGCAACACTCCCATCAAAGCATGAACGCCCACCCGCTGCTAGCCGGCTTGCGCCAAAACCCCGACTGCATGCTCCAGAACCTGGACTTGGTAAACAAACGCGGTCTGGTGGTGCGCGTCAGCGAAGCGCTGTACCGCGAGTCGTCGTTCCTGGACGACCGCATGTTCACCCCGCAGATGGAAGGTTACTGGTTCCCGCTGGATGCGCTTGAGGAAGCGACTACCGGGCTCGCACCGCCGGCGCCGCACTATATATTTCAAGTCGGCCACTGCGGCTCCACGCTGATCTCACGGCTGCTCGCAGAACTGCCCGGCAATCTGCCGGTGCGTGAACCGATGTCGCTGTTGACGCTCGCCATGGCGCGACGTGATCTGGGCCGGCCGTCATCGTGGGTAAACGAAGCGCAGTGGCAGCGCTGGTTCGTGCTCGCAACCCGCGCGTTGGGGCGAACCCACCGCAATGACGACCGGGCAATCATCAAGGTCACCAGCGCCGCCGGCAATCTGCTCGAAGCCTCGCCTTCGGGATCGGAAAACGCTCCGCAAATGCTGCTGATGTATCTTGACCTGGAGTCCTTCCTCGCGGTGATGCTGCGCACATCCAGCCTCCGCGACAGCATCCACGCCTATTCACCGGCGTGGATTACGGACTTCTGCCGCCTGACCGGCCGCAACGATGTGCGCCTGGCCGATTTCGACGATGCGAAGCAAGTGGCCATGAAATGGCTGACGCTCATGCTGCTGTTCACGCGCACAGTGGCGAGCGCTCCGGTGCGAGCGCGACTGTTGAACTTCGATGACTTTCTGAAAAACCCCGTCGAACAATTGAATACCATCGCGGAACATTTCCAGCTCAAATCTTCCGACGGCGAAATCGAAAAACTGGTCGCCAGTCCGCTGATGCGCAGCTATTCAAAGATTCCAGCGCAGAGTTTCAATCCCGTCCAGCGCGACCAGGAATTGCAGGAAGCGCGAGCGAGATTCCATGACGAAATCCAGACGGGGTTGCGCTGGGCGACAGAACTATGTCGCAATACCGCAGCCTTAGAGCACACCAGCCGTTATCTGCATAATGGCAATAAGATCGCATAGGGTCTGCTTGTTCGCCGGTGGTCAGAAGCGGCCAAAAGCTGCTGATCACTCCAACGACCAATTTTCCGAAAAGCGGATGTCGAGCGTGGCCCTCTTTCATTGGTCATAAAGCCTCTCGGCCTCCTTCCACGGGAGGATACGCCCGTACCCGTGCTTGCATAACACGACCGCAATACGTTCGGTTGCCTTGGGTCCAGCCCACCCAAAATAATGCTCGTCATTGTATTTCAGACTGGACCCTTCAGAGTAGATAAAGCCGCTCCCACGCGGGAGTGAGAGACTGTACACAATGTAAGGGTTGTAGGTCTCCAAGCACCCGCTCCGCTGCGACATCGAACGAAGGCCGATGACTTCCAGGCTTCTACCATTATGGACATCAACGATTCTTCTCAGAAGGAAAGTCTGGGCACTGAACACGATTCGTGGCACGCCGTGCGAATCTAGTGCAACGATGCGAATGGATCCGGGGTCGCTGCCGTATGCCCATCCGAAAATAATTAGCATTGGTTCGCCATAGGCGTTTCGGAGCTTCGGAGAAATGTATATATATTTCGACTTAATAAGGTTGTCCGCAATTAACGCATGATCATTTAGCACGCCGTCAGCAATCGGGACGACGCCCCCGTCGAGTGTAATTGTAAGGCCGCCCCCGTGAGGATACTGGATCCGAAGACGTGGTGGTCCCCGGCTTGCCGAGTTCTCCTCTACCGTAAACTGGTACTCGGGCTGGTTCTTACGCCAGATGTATCGCACCGTCTCTAACGTATTCCAATTCCGGGTTATGACTTCGCTTGTAAGCGCTGTCATCCCTTGCCCAAGCGTGTTGCCATAGACTAAAAGGCAAGTCACATACACGAGTGGAATGCAGATCAGCCTAACCTTGCAGCGTCTGTCGCCTGTCCTGCACCTCATCGCCTGTCTCCTACACATCCTGACCTCAGGGACCGCATTTTGCCTGCCCGGAAGCCGCCAGTCACGAAAGTCTCAGAAGGGTCGCTTTCAGTCATCTCCAATATCCTTGGAATAATCACGCGAGATTGGCGGGGATGCGTCGTTCTAGCGTGAGAAAGGAATAGGCGAACAGATTGCGTTCATCAGCTGCATGATCCACACGCGTCGTTTCCCGCCAGTCCGCTGGGTCAAGCACAGGAAAAAATGTATCCGCATCGAAATCCGCATGCACGCGCGTCAGATAAATCCGCTGCGCGCGCGGCAAGGCTTCACGGTAAATCTCGCCACCTCCTATCACCATGATCTCCGGCACGCCAGCCGCCATCACCAGCGCATCTGTGAATGAATGCGCCAATTCGGAACCTGCGGCGTGGTAGCCCTGATCACGGGTGACGACGATATTACGGCGTCCCGTCAAGGGCTTGCCGATGGCTTCGAACGTTTTGCGCCCCATGATGACCGGCTTGCCGAGTGTGATGGTCTTGAAGTGCTTGAGGTCGGCGGGCAGATGCCACGGCATCCTGCCGTTCTTGCCGATCTCATTGTGTTCGCCGACGGCAACGATGAGCGACAACATCAGCCGAGCCTGGCGCCATTCTGCACAGGCTTGTCCGGCACCGCCAGCACCACGCTGCCGTCCTCGCGGTAGAAACCGCAGACCAGACATTCCGAAACAAACGACCCGATACGCTTGGGCGCGGAATTCACTACCGCCAGCACCTGCCGACCGATCAGTTCTTCAGGACGGTAATGCACGCTGATTTGGGCAGAGCTCTGCTTCACACCGATTTCAGGACCGAAATCTACCCTGAGCTTGTACGCCGGCTTGCGCGCTTCCGGAAAAGGTTCCGCAGCGATCACGGTTCCGGCCCGCAACTCGACTTTCTCGAAATCCTGCCAGGCGATGCTGTCCATGGTTACCATATGTAAGGCACAAAGCGCCGGGTGCGCCGCATATAATTCCGGTACGGCTCGCCCAGGGCTTCAGACAACGCTCGTTCTTCCACATGCACGCGATAGCCATAGCCGACAAATGCCCCCAGCAGAACCGCAATCAGCGCCACCCAATTGGTCAAAGCAAGCCCCAATCCCAGCACCGTGATCAAGGCGCCGCTGTAGGAAGGATGGCGAATCCATTTGTAAGGCCCCGACTCCACCACCTGCTGATCCGTTCGTGTAGCCACGTCGCGGGTAAAATACTTGCCCAGAACGAAAATCGCATACCAGCGAAACGCCACGCCGGCCAGCATCATCACGATCCCGATCCAGAACAACAGCGGTTGGTGCCAGGCAATCGTCCCGATCGGTGGAGCCAGGTTGACGCAGAAAAACGCTACGAATATTCCCATAACCAGGCTGGCTATCAGAAAAATATGCGAGCCTCGGTCACGCTTGACGGCGCCCTTTTCAGGTCGCTGGAAATAACTACCAATCCATTCAGGGATGTAGCAAATGGCGAGCGCGATGTATAACACGATCGCACAGACTTCCGACTGGACAACGAGCGCGCGCATTCTGTCTCCTCAGACCGCCACCGGCGCTTTGATGGCTGGGTGGCTCTGATAGCCAGCTATTTCAAAATCCTCGTACACATAGTCAAACAGGCTCGGCGGTTTGCGCATGATGCCCAGTTTCGGTAAGGGATACGGCTTGCGCGAAAGCTGTTCCTCTACCTGCTCAAGATGATTGAGGTACAGGTGGCAATCGCCGCCGGTCCAAATGAATTCGCCGGATTGCAAGCCGGCCTGCTGCGCCAGCATGTGTGTGAGCAGCGCGTAAGAGCAGATGTTGAAAGGCACGCCCAGGAAAATATCGGCGCTGCGCTGGTAGAGCTGACAGGAGAGTTTTCCATCCGCCACATAGAACTGGAAAAAGGCGTGGCAGGGCTGTAAGGCCATTTTGTCCAGGTCCGCCACATTCCAGGCGCTCACGAGCATGCGGCGTGAATCGGGGTTTTTCTGCAACTGCTCCAGAACCTTGCTGATCTGATCTATGTGGCGGCCGTCCGGCGCGGGCCAACTGCGCCATTGATAGCCGTATACCGGCCCGAGATCGCCGTTGGCATCGGCCCATTCGTTCCAGATTGTGACTTTATTCTCGTGCAGATATTTGAGATTGGTTTCGCCGCGCAGAAACCACAACAGTTCGTAAATGATGGAGCGGAAGTGCAGCTTCTTGGTGGTAACGGCGGGAAAACCTTCGGCCAGGTTGAAGCGCATCTGATAGCCGAACACCGAGAGTGTGCCGGTGCCGGTGCGGTCGCTCTTGCGCACGCCGTGATCGCGCACGTGGCGCATGAGCTCCAGGTATTGCCGCATCAGGCACTCTCCACGCCCTGTTTGCGCCGGTAGGCCAGCACCAGCAGCACGATTCCGCCGATGATGAGCGGCACTGACAATACTTGACCCATGGTGAGCCAGCCGAAAGCCAGATAGCCGAATTGCGGATCGGGCAGGCGCCAGAATTCCACCAGGAAGCGGAAGCAACCATAGAGCAGCGCGAACAAACCGGCAACCGCCATGCGCGGTCGCGTCTTCATGGAAAACAACCACAGCACCACGAACATCACCACGCCTTCCAGCAAGAATTCGTAGAGCTGCGTGGGCAGACGTGGCAGGCTGTAGCCGTTCACCATATCCCGGCAATACTCGCTGCCCGTGAAGCGCGTGTTAATGCAGGGAATCCGCACGGCCCAGGGCAGACTTGAGATTTTGCCCCAGAGTTCGCCGTTGATGAAATTGCCGATGCGTCCGGCGGCGAGACCGATGGGCACCACCACCGCGGCGAAATCCAGCACGCCGAAAAAAGCTTTCCCGTACTTGCGCGCAAACAACCAGCCGGCCACCAGTACGCCCAGCAGGCCGCCGTGGAATGACATGCCACCGTCCCAGACCTGGAATATATAAAGGGGATTCTGCCATTCGAGCCATTGGCCGTCGGGTGTGTAGGCATAGAACAGCATGTAGCCGATGCGGCCGCCGATCACCACACCAAGCGCCACAAAGAACAGCAGGTCGCCGATCTGCTCGACCGTCCAGCCCCGGGGAGATTGCTTGACGCGTACCAGTGCGGCCAGATAGCAGCCGAGAAAACCGATCAGATAAGTGATGCCGTACCAGTGAACCTTGAGCGGACCTAGACTGACGGCGACAGGGTTGAGATCGGGATAGGTGAGCATGGGCACTATTCTAAACGACATCCCTGTGCATTTCCGTGCTATCTCCACGATGTGAGTGGCTTACTGAATCATCCATGATGGGTTTTCCAGCCCGGCCTTCCATGGCCGGTCGTTCGCCGCTCTCGCGGCTCACCCGACCACGCGCACGAAAAATGCCTTGAGATACGCGGTCTCGGGGATGGCCGGATGCACCGGATGATCGGCCGCCTGGCCGCCCTGCTCCAGCATTTGCGCATCCCGGTTCAAATGGCGCGCGGCGGATTGGATGCCGGCCAGCAGTTCCTCCGCTGGCAAATGATGGGAACATGAGCAGGAAATGAGCAGCGCGTCCCGCTCCAGCAACTGCATGGCGAGCTGGTTCAGGCGCCGGTAGGCATCGCGGCCTGTGGCCAGATCCTTCTTGCGCTTCACGAAGGCCGGCGGGTCGAGAATCACCACGTCGAACTTCTCGCCGGCGGCGTGCAATTCCCGCAAGGCGTCGAACGCGTCCGCTTCCCGGATGCCGATGCCAACGCCGTTCAGGCTGGCGTTGCTCCTGGCCTGGGCCAAGGCCGCTGCTGAACTGTCCACGCACAACACCTCATGCGCGCCATGCGTTGCGGCCTGGATACCCCAAGCCCCCACATAGCTGAATACGTCCAGCACACGCTTGTCGGGAATGTAACGCAACATGCGGCTGCGATTGTCATGCTGGTCGAAGAACCAGCCGGTCTTCTGGCCACCCGACAGCGCCACCTGGAATCTCTGCCCGTGCTCTTCGAGAATCACCGTATCCGGAACCGTGCCCTGTGCCGCTTCCGTGTAGAGCGGCAAACCTTCCAGCTCGCGGATGCCTGCATCGTTGCGGAACAGAATGCCGGAAGGTTGGAGTACTTTCACGAGCGCCTCCACGATGTCAGTCTTCATTGCTTCCATGCCGGCGGTGGTGATCTGTGCCACCAGTACCTCGCCGTAGCGGTCCACAACCAGTCCCGGCAGACCATCGGATTCGCCAAACACAAGACGGTAAAATGGCTTCGCATATAACCGTTCGCGCAAGGACAGCGCGATGTTCAGGCGATGCACCAGCAGCGAACGGTCCGGAGGATGGCGTTCATCCCGCGACAAGATGCGCGCCGCAATCAGGGAGTTTGGATTAACGTAGCCGCTGCCGATGAAACGCCCGTTGTGAGTTTGTATTTCCACCAGCTCGCCGGGCGTGAAACCTTTCAGCGGCGTGCGCACGATATCCACTTCGTTGCTGAACACCCACAGATACCCTGTCCGCAGCCTTCGGTCCTCGTTCTTTTTCAATATGAGCGGCGGCAAAGGCATATTTTTGTCCCCCTCGCCCAGTTTGCGTGTAGGGACTGGGGTGAGCGTGCGGTTCAAAGGTTTATAGTGTGTGAATTCTACCAACTTCACATCACCATGAGCGCCCAGCCCCACACCAATCAACTCATCCGCGAAACCAGCCCTTATTTGCTGCAACACGCCCATAATCCCGTGGATTGGCAAAGCTGGAACGACGAAGCCCTGACCAAGGCGCGTGCGGAAAACAAACCCATCCTGCTTTCCATCGGCTATTCCGCCTGCCATTGGTGCCATGTCATGGCGCACGAATCCTTCGAGGATTCAGGCACGGCCGCACTCATGAACCGTCTGTTCGTGAACATTAAGGTGGACCGCGAGGAACGGCCCGACCTGGACCGCGTGTTTCAGCTTGCGCATCAGATTCTGGCGCAGCGCGGCGGTGGCTGGCCGCTCACGGTATTCCTCACGCCCGATGATCTAACACCTTTCTTTGCCGGCACTTATTTTCCCAAGACTCCGCGTTACGGGATGCCCTCGTTCAAAGAGGTACTGGAACGAGTGGCGGAGTTCCATCGCCATAATCAGGAAGTCCTGCGCAAGCAGAACGCCTCTTTGCAAGATGTATTCAAACGCATCGAATCTGAAACAAACACGCCGCTCAGCGAATTGAATGACGCGCCGCTGGCAGCCGCCTATCGTTCGCTCTCTGAAAGTTTCGACCCGCGTTTTGGCGGCTTCGGCCGCGCGCCGAAGTTTCCACATCCACCCAGTCTCGAATTCCTGATTTGGAACGCCTCCGACCCGAAAACTGACGGCGAAATTGCCAAACACAGCCGACGCATGTTGGAAACCACCCTCACGCGCATGGCGGAAGGCGGCATCTACGACCAATTGGCTGGCGGTTTCTGCCGCTACTCCGTTGATGAGGAATGGATGATCCCGCACTTCGAGAAAATGCTCTACGACAACGGTCCGCTGCTTGCGCTTTACGCGCAGGCAACCCGGCTCGCCGGCTCAAAGTTGTATGCGGATATTGCACGGCAAACCGCTGATTGGGTAATACGCGAGATGCAATCATCTCAAGGCGGCTACTACTCCAGTCTGGATGCGGATTCGGAGGGCCATGAAGGCAAGTATTATGTCTGGCATCATGACGAGTTACGCAGCCTGCTAAACGACGCCGAATACGCCATATTTGCACCGCGTTTCGGCTTGGACCGGCCGGCGAATTTCGAGGCACAGTGGCATCTGCATGCGCAAACCGGAATCGAGGATATTGCCGCATCCCTTGGGAAAACAGAATCCGACGTAGAGTCACTACTGGATTCCGCTTGCAAGAAATTACTGGCGGCGCGGCAAAAGCGCGTTCGGCCGGATCTGGACGACAAAATACTGACTGCCTGGAACGGTCTCATGATTCGCGGCATGGCGATTGCAGGCCGGTTGCTGGATGAACCACGCTGCATTGACTCTGCACAACGTGCTGTGAGTTTCATCCACATACATCTCTGGAAAGACGGTCGTCTGCTGGCCACCTGGCGCAGCGGTCAGGCAAAGCTGCTAGCCTATCTCGATGATTACGCCTTCCTGCTGGACGGCATCCTGGAATTGCTGCAAGCGCAATGGGATAGCGAGTCATTCGAATTCGCACGCCAACTAGCGGATGGTTTGCTGACACATTTCGAGGACAGAAAAAACGGCGGCTTCTGGTTCACGGCAGATGACCAGATCACACCGCTGCATCGGCCCAAGACCTTCACCGACGAATCCCTGCCTGCTGGCAATGCCATTGCCACCCGCGCATTGTTGCGCCTGGGTCATTTGTGCGCGGAACCACGGTATCTTGAAGCCGCGGAGCGCACGCTCAAGGCCGCCATGCCCGGCATGATGCGTTATCCAGATGCCCATGCCGCCATGCTACTGGGATTAGAGGACGCTCACGAACCGCCAACGATGGTGGTGCTGCGGGGTAAGACAAATAAACTGATGGAATGGCGAAAGGAGATTGACCAGAAACTTGATCCGCGACGAATTGTGCTGGCGATTCCTGACGATGCGACAAAGCTGACGGGCTTATTGGCTCAATGTGCAATGCGTAATGATATCTGCGCTTATGTTTGTCGCGGAACACAGTGTTCATTACCGATCACAGAAATCAAGGCATTGCCCGCAATCTGAGTTTTCAATTTTGTTGTGGCGCGCTCTACTCACCCCTGCCCGCACGTACCGGTAATCTGTCAACGCCCGGTAAATCTCCGCGTTGAATATTTCAGGCAACAACCGGAGTATTCGTCATGAAACGTGCGCTACGTCACATTTTTGCGGCGGCAGCACTTGCCGTCATGCTGGCCACCACCGGCTGCGTGGTCGTGCCGGCACGGCCCTCGCCTCGCGCGGTATGGGTTCCAGCACATTGGGGACAGGGCCCCTATGGCCGCGTCTGGGTTCGCGGCTATTGGCGTCCTTGAGCCCTCTATGTGTGCCTGGGGTTCGATATACGAACCCTAGGCCGCAACAAGCCACGCGGCACTACTTGCTATCAGGCGCCTTGGTAACTCCCAGGTTATAGGCCAGAAACGCCCACACGTCCGACCACTGGGCGATGCGCTTGTCGGTGGGCATGTAGTTGTGGCTGGTCTGGGTTTGAACACGGATCAGCACCGGGTTGTCGCAACCTTGGTCGTGCTGCATGGCGGCGGCAAATTTGTAGGAATGGCTCGGCACCACGCGGTCGTCATGATCGGAGGTGGTGATGATGGTGGGCGGATAGCACACGCCCGGCTTCAGGTTTTGCAACGGCGAATAGGCATACAGCCACTTGAACGCCTCCGAATCAGCCGAAGTGCCATATTCGGGCGCCCACAGGGCACCACCCGAGAAATGCTGATAACGCAGCATGTCCATGACGCCTGCGCCGGCATACACGGCGCCGAACAGCTTCGGGTTTTGCGTCAGACTCGCGCCCATCAGCAAGCCGCCGTTTGAATAACCCCAGATGGCGAGTCTCCCGGGCGTGGTGTAATGCTCACGCACCAGATATTTCGCAGCCCAGGCGAAATCGTTGAACACATTCTGCTTGTGACCCAGCATGCCGGCTTTGTGCCAGGCTTCACCGTATTCACCGCCGCCGCGGATGTTGGCGACGGCGTACACGCCGCCGAGTTCCAGCCACACCGGCACCAACGGATTGAAACCTGGAGTGATGCTGATATCGAAACCGCCATAGGCATACAGCAGCGTGGGGTTCTCGCCGTTCAGCTTGAGCCCCTTCCGATAGGTAATGAACATGGGCACGCGCGTACCGTCCTTGGAGCGGTAGAACACCTGCCGGGTTTCGTAGCGCGACGGATCGAAGGTCAATTTCGGTTTGAAGAATACGGCGCGGCGGTTATCGGCCAAATCGTAGCGGTACACCGTGGTGGGATAGAGATAAGACGTGAAGCCGTAATAAAGCTCGGGTGAATCGTTGCGGCCGCTCAGGCCCGCCACCGAACCGATGCCTGACAAGGGCAGCGTACCCTTGAGCTTGCCGTCGCTGGCGTAGATTTTCACTTCGCTCTTGACGTCCACCAGATACCCAACCACCACCTCGCGGTGAGCCATGAGCGCATTACTAATCACGTTATCGGTTTCCGGCACCAGTGTCCGCCAGCGCGCGGGCGCGGGATCGGATAATTTGAATGCCACGATCTTGTCCTTGGGCGCCTTCAACGTGGTTTGCAGATATACCGTATCGCCCAGATTGCCGATGGGAACGTAGGCCGCATCATTCCCGGTGAACAGCGGTTTGATTGCAGCGCTGATATTCGGATGCTGTGGATCACCCAGATCGGCGTAATAAAGCTCGTTGTTTGGCGAGGTGCCATTTATAAGTGCAACGAACAGATAGCGGCCATCCTCGGAAACATTGCCGCTCACGATCCACTCCGGCAGATCAGGTCGTGCATAAATCATCTTGTCGGCGCTTTCGGGCGTACCGAGCACATGGTAGTAAAGCGTCTGATCCTTCACCTGATTGCTGATGGATTCGCCGGGCGGTGGCGCGGGATAACGGGAATAGAAAAAGCCCTTGCCGTCCTTGGCCCAGGAAACCCCCGAAAACTTCACGTAGTGGACCTCATCGGTCAAATCATGGCCATTGGCAAGGTCGCGCACGCGCAGGGTTTCCCAATCGGAACCGCCCTGCGACAGCCCGTAGGCGAGATAGCGGCCATCTTCGGAAGGCGCATACTGAAGCAAAGCGATAGAACCGTCCGGCGAGAGCGTGTTGGGATCAATCAGCATCCGTGGCTGGGCGGTCGGGGATTCCTGTTCGAACACCACAGACTGGTTCTGCAAACCGGTGTTCTTGCTGAAAAACAGCCGGCCGGCCTCGGCCACCTGCGGCACGCTCACCTTTTCGTAATTCCACAGCTGCGTGAGGCGCTGGCGCACCCAGTTGCGCTCGGGAATCTTGTCCAGATAGGTAGACGTAAGCGTGTTCTCGGCCTCGACCCACTGTTTGACTTCAGGGCTGTTGAGGTCCTCCATCCACTGATAAGGCGCGGCCACTTTGGTACCGGAATAGTTGTCCACGACGTTATCGCGGGCAGCAGGGGGGTAGGCCAGTTTCTGACCGGCGCGCTGCGCGGCCGCAACGCCGGCCCAAAACAGGATCATGCTCAGCAATACCAAGGCGAACTTCTTCATGATTTTCTCCCTGAGTTATCCCAAAACCGCAAGATGGCGGTAAATGCCGATAAGGCTCTGACAGCACCTTAGAGTATTTGGTGCTTTGGGCGGCCCCTGATACTGCAGCCGAATACCAGTAACTTTGCCATACTCGTCCACCCGGCGGCATATTTAAGGATATATTTTCCGGCCGTCTAAACCCTTTTCACGAGCCCGGTATCAAACGGGTATGGAAGCCGCCAGCGTGCCCATGACTCCTCTGGACGACCCTAGCGCAGGCCGCGACGCGGCGGCCGGACTGGCATCCCGTGCCCGGGAAGGCGACATTACCGCTTTCGAACGGCTTTACCGGCAGCACGCGGGCCGGGTATACGCCGTCTGCCTGCGCATCATCGCCGACAGGGGAGCGGCGGAGGAATGCACTCAGGACGCCTTCGTGCGGGCCTGGGATGCACTTTTCCAGTTCCGCGGCGAGAGCAGTTTCGGCACCTGGCTGACGCGCATTGCCATCAACGTGGCCCTGCAGCGGCTGAAACTGGAGCGCCGGCATCTGCGGCTGGTGCAGCCGGGGAGCGAGGAACTCATGGACAGTCTGCCGGCGCCGGATGAGACGCCTGAAGCCGGCATGGATATGGAGAAGCTGATCGCCGCGCTGCCGCCGGCAGCGCGTGCGGTATTCGTGCTGCACGCCATTGAAGGCTACAGCCACGAGGAAATCGCCGGCATGACCGGCATTGCCACGGGCACCTGCAAGGCGCACGTGCACCGGGCGCGGCATTTGCTGCAAGCGAGGTTACAGACATGAACAACGGATCGGATGACAAGCTGGACGAGGAGCTGGCGAAACTGCCCCGCTCCATCGAGCCGGCGCGCGACCTCTGGCCCGGCATCGCCGCGCGTATTGCCCGCCGCCACTCCATCACCTGGCCGCGCGCCATCCTGAACGTGACCGCCGCGGCCGCAGTCGTGGCAGTAGCCGTGGCCATAACCTGGCTGATACTGCCCATGCATGCGCCGGTGTCCGGCAGTCAGACGGCTGCCACCACCGTTCCCGCGAACCGCGATATTGCCAGCGAAGCCGTTGATTTGCTGGCGCGCTTCACGACACAGCTTGCCAGCAACAGCAGCCTGCCGCCCAAGGCGCGCGCTGCGCTGCTCGACAATCTGCGCATGGTCAACGCTGACATTCTGCACACCGAGGCGGCGCTCAAAAAATACCCCAACGATGTAAACCTGCGGGCACTGCTATTCAATCTATATCAACAACAAGCCCAGCTTATGAACGAAGCCCAGCAAGCCCAGATTCAAACTACCGCGAGGACTGAAATATGAAACGTGCATTACTGGTACTGACTTACTCTTTGACGATGTTCATGGCCAGCATCGGCCTGTTCGTGGCGATGATGCTGGTGGCGAATTCCGCCTACGCCTACCCGGCCAACGGCGGCAGCGTCAACGAAACCCACAGCGCCGCGGCCAATGCCACGGTGCGGATCAACAACATCGCCGGCTCGGTGAAGATCCTGGGCTGGAACAACAACCAGGTGCATGTCTCGGGCACACTCACGGACGGCGTGACGCTCGACTTCCACGGCTCCGGAAACGACCTGGAAATCCGCGCGATATATCCCGAGAATTCCCACAATAATGGTGGGGCTGATCTGACCATCCAGGTGCCCACGGCCAGCCGCGTCACGGTGAATACCGTGAGCGCCGACATCGGCGCCAGCGATCTCGGCGGTAGTGCCCAACTGGAAAGCGTGAGCGGCAACGTGACACTCGATTCGCGTGACAGCGATATTGCCGCCAAATCGGTCAGCGGCGACGTGACCATCACTGGCTCCGCGCCCGGCGTCCACATTCTCGGCCACAGTATCAGCGGCGACGTGAAAATCAGCGGCGTGGACGGCGATGTGCAGGCCGAAAGCATCAGCGGCACGGTCAAGATATTCCAGAGCCGGCTGGACCGCGCGCGGCTGAATTCCACCTCCGGCAACGTGGACTTCTCCGCCGACCTAGCCAAATCCGGTAACTACATTTTTAACAGCACCAGCGGCAATCTGTCGCTGACTTTTCCCAAAGCACCGGATGCGCGCTTCGACCTCTATACCTTCAGCGGTGACATTGACAACAATTTCGGTCCCCGCGCGCAGCGCACCAGCGAGTACGGTCCCGGCATGGAGCTGCATTTCGTCAATGGCGCCGGCGACGCCCAGGTGACCGCGCATACTCTGAGCGGAAATATCACCCTGCACACACCCTGATAACTGCACATTCATTGTCTATTATTACTGACCTCTCTCTGTTCGGGAGAGAGGTCAGGTTTCATGGAAGGCAAAATATATTCTTCATCTAGCGCTAACGACTTTAGACTTTCGCGCATCTTAAAAAGATAACAGCAAAATTTGCACCGGGAAACTCCACATGCATCGTCCACGCTTCCGGTTTTCAGAGTTATCCCTGTTCTTGCTCCCGTTTCTTTTCACCCTTCAAGCACGGGCCGAACCGGTCACGACGCCAACGGTCGCGGCCCTACCCGCTGCCGGTGCCATCACCATTGATGGTAAGTTGGACGAGCCGGCTTGGCGGCACGCTGGGATGATTGAACTCACCCAACAAAGTCCGCATCCCGGCCAGCCTACGCCATTCCATACTCAAATCCTGCTGCTACATGACGGCCATATGCTTTATATCGGCGTGATCTGCGATGACCCCAATCCCGTGAAGATCGCCACTCATACGCTGGTGCGCGATGGTGATCAGAGCAACGATGATAGCGTGACCATGATGCTGGACACCTTCGGCACCAAGCGCGTCGCTTACGTATTCCAGGTAAATGCCGCTGGCGCCATGGCCGACGGCCTGATCGCGCCGACGCCGTCCATCAATAGCAACAACGGTGTGGATTACAACTGGGATGGCATCTGGCAGGCGGCGGTTAGCCGCAATGATCACGGCTGGACTGCCGAGATCGCCATTGACACTCGCAGTCTGCAATTCGGCCACGGCGTCACGGCTTGGGGTTTTAATGTGAGTCGTTATGTGCCGCGTGCCCAACTCACGTTGGTTTGGTCAGGTATCAACTTGAATGCCTCAGTTATGGGCTTGCAGTGGGAAGGCACGCTGACCGGCGTGCAGGGCGTGCAGCAGGGTAACGGTTGGGATTTCCAGCCTTATGGATTGGTCAAGTCCCAGACTGGCGCCAGCAGCACCAGCAACGCTGGCTTCGATCTGAAGTATAACTTCACGCCTTCGCTCGCGGGACTTTTCACTTACCACACCGATTTCGCCGAAGCGGAAGCCGACCAGCAGCAGATCAATACCACGCGTTTTCCGCTGTCCTTTCCTGAGAAACGCCAGTTCTTTTTACAGGGTTCCAATCTATTCAGCTTCGGATACAAGCTGGCTAATGCCGGCTTCATACCCTATTACTCACGCAGCATAGGTCTGGTGAGCGGCGAACAGGTGCCACTCAATGAAGGTGTCAAACTGCTTGGGCAATCTGACAACGGTTCGCTTGCACTGTTAGATACTCAGATGGCCGGCTCCAATGTCTCCGACTCTACCAACTTGTTCGCTGCCCGAGGCGCCTATAACGTCGATCAGAATCTTCAAGTGGGAACACTCATCACCCATGGCGATCCTTTGGGCATAAGCGACAATACCTTCGTCGGCACGGATGCGCTGTGGCAAACCGCCAGTTTCACCGGCGACAAAAACCTCAATCTCGCCGCCTGGGCTGGCCGTTCCAGCGGTAATCTACCCAGCGGAAACCCTGACGGCTACGGCTTTGATATCGAATACCCAAACGATCTGTGGTACGCGACCACCCAGGTCAATGTGTTCGGCGATGCCCTGGATCCGGGAATCGGCTTCCTGCAGCGGCCCGGCACGCGGCAGTATTACACTGAACTGGACTACAAGCCCCGGCCGCCAGCGGACAGCCTATTTGATTGGGTGCGGCAGTTCTTCTTCGACAGCTATTACAGCGAAGTGGACGGCTTGAGCGTACAAGACGGCGGCAAACAGGGTTCCGAGTGGTGGTTCAGCCCTGCGTTTATTAGTAACAACGGATATTATCTTGAGTTTGATGCATATCAGACCTACGACGCGCCCAATCAAGCATTCCAGCCTGCGCCCACCGTCACGATTCCCGCCGGTCAATACACCTGGAACCGCGCACGCATTGCGTTCAACACGCCAGAATCAGAACCTCTCGTATTCGATTTGATTGCCTCGGCAGGCGGGTATTACAACGGCCGCGAAATCCATCCATATATTGGCGTCAACTGGAATACGCCATCCGGTCGCTTGCAATTCAACGCCTCCCAGGAAGATCTTTTCGGCTACCTGCCGGAAGGCGATTTCATCATTCGTCTGTCCACTTTGGGCGCCACATATTCATTCACGCCCAATCTCTACATCTCCGAATTTGCCCAATACACAAACGGTATTCCCGGCGTGAGCATGAACACACGCCTGCGCTGGATCATTGGCGGCGCCAGCAACATCTATGTGGTCTGGAATCACGGACAGGTAAATGAAACCAACGGCATCGGCCAGCCAATCATCACGCAAGGCAATGAGTTTATATTCAAAGTCCAGTGGGACTACAGGGATTAATGCCGTGAAATCGCGATCCGGAGATCCTTCCTACAACATCACGCGCTGCCAGCCATTGGTGCCGCGCATCACTTCGTAAGTCGGCCAATAGCGTAGATCAAGTTTAAGGGTGATGATCTGCACCATGCCGTCCCAGGTGCGCACCGTGAGGCGTATCACGTCACCGTCATGTTCGTTTTTCACTGCACTGATGAAACTTTGCATATCCGGCGTGGCTCCGCCATTGACTGCGATGATGCGCTGGCCTGGTGTGAGGCCGTAACGGCTTGCCGGTGAACCGAAATTGTAATAATCCACCAGCAAACCCGTGGGCGGAATGTCTCGTTGGGCGGAAGCGGCGTGTTGGGGCTTTTGCAACAACGCTCCGCCCCACAACAGGATGCGCCGGGTGCCCTCGCCACTTAGCGCCACCGTGGCAACGCTGAGATTCATCACCTGGCGGTTGCGCAACACGATCAGATTTACCCGGGGCCGCTGGCTGGCCTGGGTAACGGCATGGAAGCTGGTGGCGGGTGTGCCGTCTATTACGAGTAACAGATCGCCGGTTTGCAGCAGCTTCTCCGCCGGGGTGCCCGCCGTGAGCCGTGACACCGCCAGTACCTGACGCTGTTGCGGCTCGGCGGCTTCGAGGCGGTTCGCCCAAGCCGCCGGCAAACCCAGTTTACGCGCCTGGGAAAGCGGCACGGGATACAGTTCCACATCCAGGGTCCGCAGTATGAGCTGACCATGGCTCTCCACAATGCGCAGCATGTCCTGCACCACCTTGGCGGGAATACCGCGCTGTATTTCGCGGGTGTCTTCAGCCTCATCGTAGGCGAAACTTGCCCACAAGGCAGTGACGCGATTCTCGCGATCCGTGATTACGCCGGTGATATTGGCGGGCGGATTGACGAGACTCAATACTTCCAGATTGGTGTCGCGGAAACGGAACGTGCGCGACAACGGGAACATCACCGGATCCAGAGACGCCACGCGGGTTTCCTGACTGGCGAGAGTCTGGCTCGGCTGATAGCCCACTACCCATACCGTATCGCCAGGGTGCGACGGGCGGTCGCTAAAGCGGATACTGCGCACCGGCGTGCTGCCGATTAGCTTCGGGTCGTACTGGACTACCGCCAAATTGTGCAGCGGGTCGACGTAAACCACGCTGGCGGGAACCTCCAAAGATCCGGCAAAGGTCAGCCGCACATCACCCATGGCCACCGGCACGGTGTCCCGATCCACCACCACCAGTCCGCGCCTGGCATCCACGATGACGCCAGTACCCACATAATGAGTTTCATTCACGCCGTCTATGGGATAGGGCATGTCGAAATTTACGTACACCAGTGACGCCGCCAGTACGTCCATGCGCGCGTCGCGATAATGCGGGAAACTCACCGAAGCCGGCATGAACGGCGGTGATGCCAGCGATGGTGGCAAAGGTGTGCATGGCCACCAGCCACTGATGTCGTCGCGATGGCAGCGGTTTGCCGGATACCAGCGCCGGTCTATGCTGATGATACCCAACATGGAATGTTGCGCGTCTGCAAGACTGAAATAACGCACTGTCACCTGGGCGCGGTCCGGCAAGGTCGTCAGTACCCTCTGGAACGCATCTATACTGCTCACCGCCACGCCGTCAATGCTGGTGATGACGCTGGCACGACCGATGCCAGCGGTGCTGAATACATAGCCGGGATTGGCCACGTACACGCCTCGTACCGGCACATTGAAATTGTGTGCCTGCTGATACGAGAGATTATTCAGCGTCGCGCCGCCGAACTCCAAGTAATCAGCAGGCGTGATGCTGCTAAGATCTCGCACTTTTACGCCGACGGATACCGGCACTCCGCTGCGACTGAGCTTGAGCGTGAGTGTTTTGCCGATAGAGTCGTCGAGGATATTTTCCAGCAGCACGAAATTCGAAACGGCTTGCTGATCCACATCCAGAAGAATATCGCCGGGCTGCAAAAGGCCGTCCGTGGGTCCGTCCGGTTGCACCTGATTGACCACCAGCAAGCCCGTGTCTTGGGGATGGTCTTTACGCAGTTGTGCCTCGGTGTCAGCGGGCAGCCCCAAGCGTTCGAGTTCATCGTAATACTCATGCCGAAACACCGTTTCGAGGGTGCCGCGCGTCACCGGCTGGCCGGCTTCGATAAGTTTCAGTGCCCGCACCACCCGATCGAGCGGAAGGAAATAACTGGAAGCTGCGTCGCTGCGCGCGCCTGCATTCAGCGCGATCACATCGCCGAAAACATTAATGACCGGCGAACCTGAAGAGCCGCCGCTGGTGCCGGACACCGCTTGCATGTAGAACGTATTGAAATCGTTGTAACTGCCGATGCCGTAATCCGGCGCGTCCCGGTCCACTCGCGCCAGGATGCCGCTCAGGATGGAAAGCTGCTCGCCGGCGTCGTTGCCGATGATACGGATGTCCTCGCCCACGTGCGCTTCGCGGGGCGCGAGTTTGAGCGAAGCGGGATGGATGTACTTGAGCGCCTGGGGATCGTACTGATAGAAACCAAAATCGTGCACCGGATCGCGATAGATGGGTTTGAGCGGCACCACTTCGTGATCCTGGAACACCGCTTCCGCCACCACCGGTCCCGGCTGTACCACGTGGCGGTTGGTGAGGATGATGCCACGCGCCGCGTCCACCACGAAGCCGGTGGCCTGACCGGTGAGATTCCATCCGGTATCGAAGGCGCGCGGAGCATCCACACGGATGGACACGATGGACGGCGAAACCCGGGCGATGGTATTAACCCATTGCTGCTGACCGTCGGTGGTATTGGCGGCAAAAGCGCTGGTGCCGACCAGCAGCAACAGGAGCGGAAACGTGCGTTGAAGGGACATGGATAAACCTGTGAGGGTGAAGTGAGGTTTCAGACCGCGCGACCGGCGCAAAGTCGCGGTGTAGCGCCGGAATTTTTTACAGCTTGTGCCCGAAAGTCTCCTCAAAGCGCGCGTCAAATTCCTGGCGGTCGAAATGGTGGTTCTGGGTGCCGCGGAACGCGATTTTGAGGGCACCCATAAGCGAAGCGATCTGGCCGGAGGTTTCCCAGTCCAGATCGTGCATGAGGCCGTAGATGAGTCCGGCGCGATACGCATCGCCGCAACCGGTGGGATCAAGCACTTTTATGGCTCTGGCTGCGGGCACATCAAGGCGACGCTGCTTGCTATAGATCACCGAGCCCTTGGCGCCCCAGGTCACAATCAAGGCCGCCACCTTGTCGGCAATCTCGTAGGCGCTCAGGCCGGTTTTCTTTTCCAGCATCTGGGATTCGTAGTCGTTCACCGCCACCCAGGTGGCCATACTGATGAATTCGTTGAGTTCTGCACCGGAAAATAGCGGCAAGCCCTGGCCAGGATCGAACAGGAACGGAATGCCGGCGTCGTAGAACTGGCGCGCGTGCTGCAACATTCCCTCGCGTCCATCCGGCGCCACCACCCCAAGCGTGATGCCCTTGTCCGCCGGCACGGTCTGCTCATGGGCGTGGTGCATGGCGCCGGGATGAAACGCCGTGATCTGGTTATTCTCCGTGTCTGTGGTGATGAAAGCCTGGGCAGTGTAGGTGCCCGGAATTTCCCTGATATAGTTGCGATGGATGCCGTGCTTGTCCATCCACTCAGCATAAGGTTTGAAATCCGTTCCCACTGTGCCCATGGGAGAGCCTTCTCCACCCAGCAATTTGAGGTTATAGGCAATGTTGCCGGCGGTGCCGCCGAACTCGCGGCGCATCTCCGGCACCTCAAAACACACATTCAGGATGTGAATCTTGTCCGGCAGAATCTGGTCCTTGAAGGTTTGTGGATACGCCATGATGGTATCGTAAGCCAGGGAACCGCAGATTAGAGCTGACATGCCTTCATTCCTTTATTCGAAATCTGTTAATGAATGAAGCCGGCGTTCTTCTGGTATTGCCGGGTAAAGAGCAAGGCGTGAGGAGTGAGGGGTAAGACCGGAATTATATTCTTGTCCCGCCTCACCCCTAACTCCTTACACCTCACCAGTACTTGATCTAACCAAGTGCTTTCAAAGCCTTCTCATAGTCCGGCTCGTTGGCGATTTCCGGCACCAGCTCGCTGTGAATGACCTTGTCGTTTGCGTCAAGCACTACCACGGCACGCGCCGTTATGCCTGCCATGGGACCGTCCTGGATGAGTACGCCGTAATCCTGGGCAAATTTCTTGTCGCGCATGAGCGAGAGCGGGACCACATTCTCCAGGTGCTCGACACCGCAGAAACGCCCCATGGCAAACGGCAAGTCCGCCGATACGATCAGGATTACCGAGTCCTTGTGAGCTTTGGCATGGTCGTTGAATTTCTTTGTGGACAGGGCGCAGACCGGCGTGTCCAGGCTCGGCACGATGTTGAGGAGTTTTTTCTTACCCTTGTAATCGGCAAGCGATACATCTTTCAGATCCTTGGTGGTGAGCTTGAAATCCGGCGCCTTGCTACCAGTTTTCGGCAGTTCGCCGTTGGTGTGGATCGGATTGCCGCGTAATGTGATCTTGGCCATGTTTGTTTCCTCCAGAAAAATGGATGGAAATGGAAAAACCGCTCCATCTCTCATCCTGCCTTCTCCCCTCAAGGGGACAAGGGACAAAGTGTGCAGCCAAACGGCTGCACATGCTATTCGTAGTCACTCACCGGCGGACAACCGCACATCAGGTTCTTGTCACCGTAGACGTTGTCGGCACGGCTCACCGGCGGCCAGTATTTGCTCTGGCGCAACGATGCCACTGGGAAAGCCGCCTGTTCACGGCTGTATTTATGCTTCCAGTCGTCACGCGTGACCATTTCCGCGGTATGGGGCGCATTCTTGAGCGGGTTGTCCTCACGATCCAACTTGCCATCTTCCACCGCGCGGATTTCCTCGCGGATGGCAATCATGGCGGCGATGAAACGGTCCAGTTCGTACTTCGATTCCGATTCCGTGGGCTCGACCATGAGCGTGCCGGGCACCGGGAAACTCATGGTGGGCGCGTGAAAGCCGTAATCCGTGAGTCGCTTGGCGACATCATCCACGGTGATACCGCTGGTTTCCTTCAACGGTCGCAGATCGAAAATGCACTCGTGGGCCACCAGACCGCCGGGGCCACTGTACAGCACCGGATAATGGGGCGAGAGTTTCTTCGCCAGATAATTCGCATTGAGAATCGCCACCTCGCTGGCAGCGGTAAGTCCCTCGGCGCCCATCATGGCGACGTACATCCAGGAAATAGGCAGGATGGAGGCCGAGCCATATGGTGTGGCAGCAACAGAGCCAATCCCGTCCGGACTACGCACATACCCCACGCTGCGCGTATTGGGCAAGAACTTCGCCAAATGTGCGCCCACTGCCACCGGACCCACGCCCGGGCCACCGCCGCCATGGGGGATGCAGAAGGTTTTGTGCAGATTCAGATGCGACACGTCACCGCCAAACTGACCCGGTGCCGCCAACCCCACCATGGCGTTGAGATTGGCGCCGTCCACATACACCTGGCCGCCGTGCTGATGTACAAGATCGCAAAGTTCGCGCACCCCCGCTTCGAACACCCCATGGGTTGATGGGTACGTAATCATGATGGCGGCCAAATCCTGGCTGTATTGCTCCGCCTTGGCTTTCAAATCAGCCATGTCCACGTTGCCGTGATCGTCGCAGGCTACTACCACTACCTGCATGCCGGCCATGTGCGCCGATGCAGGATTGGTGCCGTGGGCGGAGGACGGAATCAGCACCACGTTGCGCTGACCCTGACCACGGGATTCGTGGTACGCCTTGATAATCAGCAATCCGGCATATTCGCCTTGCGAACCAGCGTTGGGCTGCAATGAGACCGCCGCGTAACCCGTGCAGGCGACCAGCATCTGTTCGAGTTGCGCGATCACTTCACGGTAACCAGCGGTCTGTTCTACCGGCGCGAACGGGTGTATGTGGGCAAATTCGGGCCAGGACACCGGCAGCATCTCGCTCACGGCGTTGAGTTTCATGGTGCACGAGCCCAGTGGAATCATGCTGCGGTCCAGAGCTAGGTCCTTGTCGGCGAGACTGCGCAGATAGCGTAGCATCTCGTGTTCCGAGTGATAGCGGTTGAACACCGGATGAGTGAGATAGGCACTGGTGCGTTTCAGTGTCGTCGGATAGTCCACCTCAACTTTGCCATCCAATACCGTGACGCTACGTACCTCACCGCCATGACCGCCAGCCTCGGCGAACACCGTAAGCAGCTTCAACACATCGTCGCGGGTGGTGGTTTCGTCCAGCGAAATGCCCACCTGCTGATCGCCTATCACGCGCAAGTTTATGTGCCGGGCGCGGGCGGCGGCGAGAATCGCGGTCGTATGAGTACCCGTCTTGACCGTCAGGGTGTCAAAGAAATTTGTATTGGCGGGTGCGTGACCTAACTGCTTCAGGCCGGCGGCGAGAATGGCGGTGAGGCGATGTACGCGTTCGGCGATGGTGCGCAGCCCTTTCGGACCGTGATACACGGCGTACATGCTCGCCATGATTGCGAGCAGCGCCTGGGCGGTGCAGATGTTGGAGGTGGCTTTCTCGCGGCGGATGTGCTGTTCGCGGGTCTGGAGCGCCAGCCGGTAGGCGGGCTTGCCCTGGGAATCCACGCTGACGCCCACGAGACGCCCCGGCATGGAGCGTTTGAACTCGTCGCGGGTGGCGAGATAGGCCGCATGCGGACCGCCGAAACCCATAGGCACGCCAAAGCGTTGGGTGTTGCCAACCGCTACATCCGCCCCCCATTCTCCCGGCGGTGCGAGCAGCGTGAGCGCCAGCAGGTCAGCGGCTACCACGATGCTCGCCTGTTTTGCGTGCAACCTTTCCGCGAGCGCACGGTAATTCCAGACTTCGCCGTCAACGCCGGGATATTGCAACAACACGCCGAAGCAATCCACGTTGGCTGCTTCACTGGCTCTCCCCACCCGCACCGTGATACCCAATGGCTTGGCGCGGATCTGCACTACCTCAATGATCTGTGGAAATACGTTGTCCGCCACAAAGAACATTTGTGACGAAGATTTGTTCATGCGTCGCACCAGCGTCATGGCTTCGGCGGCGGCGGTGGCTTCGTCCAGCAGCGAAGCGTTGGCGATGTCAAGACCTGTAAGATCCGTGACCATCTGCTGGAAATTCAGCAGGGCTTCGAGCCGTCCCTGGGAAATTTCCGGTTGATACGGCGTGTACGCCGTGTACCAGGCGGGATTCTCGAACACGTTGCGCAGAATCACGCCCGGCGTGTGGGTGCCGTAATAGCCCTGGCCGATGAACGACTTGAACACCTGGTTCTTGCCGGCGAGCGCGCGCAGCGCCGCCAGCGCTTCCCGCTCCGATTTCGGCTGTGTAAATGGTCCCAGCGGCAGTTCATCCTTGCGGCGGATGTTGGCGGGTACCGCAGCATTGATGAGCGCCGCACGGGTGGCAAAGCCCAAGTCGGAAAGCATCGCCTGCTGATCAGCGGCATCGGGGCCGATATGCCGGCCGATGAAGCCGCCGTGCTGTTCCAGATCGGCAAGCGCGTTCGATGACGTCATGGGTAATCCGGCCACTGCGTTCATGTTTCAGAAAACCGTTGGAGATAATGTGTGGGCATACCTCAAGTTCTCAATGGCTTTCATCCGAAACCACTTTTTCATAGCCCTTGGCATCCAGCAGCGCGTTCAGTTCCGCGGCGCTGGCCGGTTTGATACGCATGATCCAGGCGCCGTAGGCGTTCTGGTTAATCTGATCCGGTTTGTCCGCGAGCGTGCCATTGCCTTCCACCACCTCGCCCGCCACGGGGCTGTAAATATCAGACGCGGCTTTCACCGACTCCACCACCGCGCAGGCCTCGCCCGCCTTGAGCTTGCGGCCTTTCTGCGGAACTTCCACGAAAACAATGTCGCCGAGCGCTTCCTGGGCGTGATCGGTGATGCCTATGGTCACGACGCCATCATTGCCGGTTTTGATCCATTCGTGGCTTTTGGTGTATTTAAGGTCGGCCGGAATTTTGCTCATTGCATTCTCCTGCGTAAATTCATTTGTAGGAACGCCGTTCAGGCGCGATGCAGAAATCGCGGCAGGGCTGCTCCTACCTGATTAATATCTTGCCGTTGCGCACGAACGGCGGTTTCACCACCCGCGCCATGCTAAGTTTGCCGCGGATATCCACCCGCACCGTATCGCCGGTCGCCACTGGTACGCGCGCCAACGCAATGGAACGTTCTATGGTCGGTGAAAACGTGCCACTGGTGATCTCGCCTTCACCAACGCCATCGGCAATCACCTTTTGATGACCGCGCAGAATGCCCTTGTCTTCCAGGAGCAGGCCTACGAATTTGCGTTTCGGCCCGGCGTCACGCTGCGCTTCCAGCGCGCGGCGGCCGATGAAATCCCGCTCCGCCGGCTCCCAGGCGAGCGTCCAGCCCAGACCCGATTCGAGCGGCGTGCTGTTCTCGTCCATGTCTGAGCCGTACAGGTTCATCGCAGCTTCCAGACGCAGCGTGTCGCGCGCACCGAGTCCGCAGGGTCTGACGCCTTTCTTCGCCAGCGCCCGCCAGAAATCCGCCGCCCTGTCCGGCGGCAGCATGATTTCGAAACCGTCCTCGCCGGTGTACCCGGTGCGTGCCACGAACAGGTCTTCGCCGAACACGGCGGTAAACGGTTTCAGCGCCAGCGCTCTGTTGCGCAGACTCGTGGGCAGCAAGCTCGCGGCTTTCTCGCGCGCGTTCGGCCCCTGCACCGCGATCATGGCAAGATCACGTTCTGCCAGTTTTACGCCGAAGGCTTGCGACTGTTTCGTGATCCACGCCAGATCCTTGTCGTGGGTGGCCGCGTTCACCACCATGCGAAACCAGTCGTCACGCATGTAATACACGATCAGGTCGTCAATGATGCCGGCCTGCTCGTTGAGCATGCAGCTGTAAAGCGCCTTGCCCGATTCGCGCAGCTTGGCCACGTCATTCGCCAGCAGCTTGCGCAGGAACTCGCGCACCTTCGATCCTTCCAGGTCCAGCACCGTCATGTGCGACACATCGAACATGCCCGCGTCGCGGCGCACCGCATGGTGTTCCTCAATCTGCGAGCCGTAGTTCACCGGCATGTCCCAGCCGCCGAAATCAACAATCCGGGCGCCGGCGGCCACATGCGTTTCATATAAAGGAGTGCGCTTGCCCATTTCCGCCGTTTTCTGCGAGGTAAAAAAATCAAAGGCAGCGGGCAAACCCACCGCCTCGCCAATCCGCTATTGAGGCTGCTCCGCAGGCGGGAAAGCCACTTACGGAGGCGCAAAATGATACCGGAAACCCACGGCCCGCACTACGCGGGACGCGGGGACGGCTTCAGGAATGCGGGGGTTCAGGCTTGCCTGCCTGAGTATCCTGAATCCACTTGTCCACCACCTGCTTGAGAACTTTCAGCGGCAGGTTGCCGTGTTCGAGCAACGCGGCGTGGAACGCCTTGATGTCGAATTTTGGCCCCAGGGTCTGCTCTGCCTGTTTGCGCAAATTCTGTATTTCGATCTCGCCGATCATGTAGGACAGCGCCTGCCCGGGCCAGGCGATATAACGGTCCACTTCGGTGTTGATGTTCTGAGTACTCAAGGCGGTGTTGTCCTCGAAATATTTGACGGCCTGTGCGCGCGTCCAGCCTTCGGAGTGGATGCCCGTGTCCACCACCAGCCGCACCGCGCGCCACATCTGGTAATCGAGATAACCGAACTTTGAATAGGGGTTGTCGTAGAGCCCCATCTCGTTACACAAGGTCTCGGTGTACAACGCCCAGCCTTCGCCGTAGGAACTGTAATAATCAAAACGGCGGAAATCTGGCAGGCCTTTCAATTCCATGGCGATGGGAATCTGCAACTGATGGCCCGGCCGGCCTTCGTGACAAGTCAGCACCTGAATCTCGTATTTTGGCCGTGTCTCCGGTTTGTATAGGTTCACCGCCATATAACCCGCCACGCTGCCATCACCCGCGGGCGGCACGGAATACGCCGGATAGGTGTCCGGCGCCAGCGCTGCCGGAATCGGGCGCACGCCGTAGGTTACGCGCGGCAGGATCCACACCGGAAAATACTGCATCAGATGCGGGTCCACATTCTTGGCGGCGGCGCGGTAGGCTTCCAGCAGGTCCTGCGGGTTCTTGTAATAAAAACGCGGATCGGTACGCAGGTAGTGCAGAAAATCCTGGTAACTACCCTTGAAACCCACCTGCTTGAAGACCTTTTCCATCTCCGCATGAATCTGTGTCACTTTCTGCAAGCCCAGCTGGTGGATCTGTTCCGGCGTCATGTCGGTGGTGGTGTACTGCCGCACCTGGTAGGCGTAATACGCCTTGCCGTTGGGCAGGTCTTCTGCAGCGATGCTCTTGCGACAATGTGGCAGATACTCATCGTCGTAGTACTTCAGGAACTTGCTATAGCTTGGCACCACCACCTTCGCGATGGCGGCTTGGGCCGCGGCCCGCAACTGCGCTTGTTCCGCCGCCGGAATGATGCTCGGCATATTCTTGAAGGGTGCATAGAACGCGCTTTGTTCCGGCTTGGTCACGACGTTGGCGGCAATCTGGTGCGGAATGCGCTCCATCACCACCTGCGGTTCCGTCATGCCTTGCTTGACCCCTTCCTTGAGCAGCGCGATGGTTTGATCCATGTAAACATTCAAATTCTGCAGCCGCTTGATATAGTTCTGGTAATCCTGGGTATTCTCGAATCGCAAGGTCTCGGTAAGCGTGCTCAGAATCTGGATGCCATCCAACTGGTTTATGGGCATCAGGTAATCCTTGAATTGATACCCGTCCACCTGCATGTCATAGCGGTACTTAAACAGGTCATAGCTGATCTGGTCTTCATACGAGAGCTGGCTGCGGTCTATGGCCGCCAGATCCTTGAGTGTTTGCATATCCTCATCGTGTTCGCGGGCAATGGCGGCAAGACTCACATCCGGCAAGTCGCCATCGTATTCGTGGAACCCGTCCCCCGAAGCTTCCAGCGGATGCTCGCGCATTTCCCGCTGCCAGGAGGTTTTGAACAGTTGCTGCAGGGCAATCGTCGCCTGGTTTTCAGTCGCCTGATCGGTGGCAGCCCAGCCTGGAACGGCTATCAGGCAAAGGATAAACGAAACGGCAAGAACAGATAGGAAGCGTTTCATCACGGTACCTCACAAAAAGGGTTATGACTAATAAGCGCAATACCACCTTTGGTCCTAGTTCACCAATGAACCATTCATACTATTTGGAAACAGAATTGTGGAACAATAATTTGCAATTTTCTTGGTTAAGACAGGGGATAAGTCATTCGCATACATGCTGCTCGATCCGGTTGTATCGATTGCTTCAACTCCCTTAATTATCAAATGCCAAGATCGGCGTGACTGCCATTGCTGACTCTCACTAAATGGAAAGCGCGGATTTACCAGATAAGCAGTATTTGCTTGAAATGGCCCAATCAAAGATAGTGGCACTATTGGTCCTTCTTCTTGTCCAGTCGCCCCTTTACAAGTTCTGACAAACAAAATAATAGTTTGGACAGCTTCGTCTGACGTGATCAAAAACTGCACGCTCAGTCCGCTTATATCCCCTTGATTATTTGCATTGTTGAAAGAGGTCCCATAAATAACTACAGGTACATGATTCGCTTTAGCGTTCAATATCTGGGCATTAGAAACATTAATTGGACCTATTGAACAGTCAACAAGAATGCTTGCCAATAAACAGGGGCATAAAGTCATTTGCCAGCGCATGTTTATTCCTCTTTTTAGGCTCGTATAATTTTTGCTCATTCAGATAAATACTTTCAGCATTCGTTCTAATGCTGTTCGTGCTTCATGCGCCTCCACTTCCGGCACCCTGATCCAATTTACCACATTGTCTTCGACTAAATTCTCCAGCGTCCAGGCGAAATGCTGTGGATCAATGCGGAACATGGTGGAGCACATGCACACCATGGGCGACATGAAGTGCACGTTGATGCCCTTGTGTTTCACTTCTTCGTGCAGGCGGTTCACCAGATTCAGTTCCGTACCCACCAGCCAGCGGGTGCCGGGTTCGGCGGCGCGGAGAGTATTCTGGATAAATTCGGTGGAGCCTATGTAGTCGGATTTCAGGCACACTTCGAAGGCACATTCCGGGTGGCAAATGATCTTCGCGTCCGGGTATTTCTTCTTGAAGTTGTCTATATGCTCCGGCCGGAACATCTGGTGCACGGAGCAATGGCCGTTCCACAGCAGCATTTTCGCTTTGCGAATCTGCTCCGCTGTGAGGCCGCCCATGGGCCGATTGAAATCCCATACCGCCATCTCGTCCAGCGGCACGCCCAGCTTGTGACCGCTCCAGCGGCCGAGGTGCTGGTCCGGAAAGAACAGCACTTTCTCGCGTTGCTTGAACGCCCATTGGAGGATGCCGCGGGCATTCGTGCTTGTGCAGACGATGCCGCCGTGGCGGCCGCAGAAGGCTTTCAGATCCGCGGCGGAATTTATGTAAGTAATGGGCGTGATGGTTTGGTCCGGATCGAGCACCGTCCTGAGTTCGCGCCAAGCAGTTTCCACTTTGGCGAGATTCGCCATGTCGGCCATGGAGCAGCCCGCCGCGAGATCGGGCAGGATCACTTTCTGATCCGCGCGCGACAGGATATCCGCCACTTCCGCCATGAAATGCACGCCGCAGAATACGATGGTTTGCGCGTCTACGTTGGAAGCCAGTCGCGCGAGCTTGAGAGAATCGCCGGTGAGGTCCGCATGGCGATAGACTTCTTCGCGCTGATAGTGGTGGCCCAGGATCACCGCGCGGCCCTTGAGCCGCGCCTTGGCGGCACGGATGCGCGCATCGCAGACATCGTCTTCCAGCAACGTGTAGAGATCGAATGCCAGAGCCGGTGCGGCCATTTGACTTACCTCCGGCGGAGTAGGCTCCGCGGCTGGCGGGATATTTTACGCCTGCCTGACTGAGGGGGTTAACCGCACTTCTTTCGAAATGCCGGTCCGCAATAAGGAGGAGGTGCAACGCTCCAATCTGACAGCCGCGGGTACTGGCTATGGGCTTCCACACGAAACCCGACTGCCAAGTGAGAAAGAGGGGATGAATTTCGTTACAGCCTGGCTTGGTATGGGATGAGGTTCCTTAGACCCAGCCCTTGAACTAACTCCTCCCCTATTTCCTCAAGCGCCGCTTGGGAAAGTGGTCCCTTCCTGCATGATTTGAGGAACGGTAAATCCCGAAAGGCATACGGCGACACTTGTATCCTTATAATACGCCGCTCGAACTACTTTCCCGACCGCCGCTACGGTATCCTTGATAATCAGGTGGTTGCGGGACGCGACCTCATTCCAAGGGGTGACTGGCATGGCTGACGTCTTTGTTTCCTATGCTCGAGCCGACAAGGCGCGCGTCGCGCCGCTGGTCGCGGCGATCGAGGCAAAAGGTTGGTCGGTGTGGTGGGATCCCGAGATCAGCCCCGGTCAGGAGTTCGACGACCAGATTGACGCCGAGATCAGCGCTGCCAAAGCCGTACTGGTGGTGTGGACCCCTGTTTCGGTGGTCTCCCGCTGGGTACGTGGCGAGGCGCGCGAAGCGGCCGAGCGAGGTATCCTCGTCCCGGTGCGATTTGAGCAGGCGCGCCTGCCGATGGACGTGCGCGCGATCCATACCACCGACCTCGACGGCTGGCGCGAAGATCCAATGCACCCAGCCGTGCAAGAATGCCTGCACGCGCTCGGCGTGATGATCGCGCGTTCGCAGGCAACGCAATCCCCAAAGAGCGATGCCACGACGTCATCGGCCTCGGCTAAGGAGTCCCCACGCTTTTCGATCTGCGTACTGCCATTTTCCAACATGAGCGGCGATCCGGAACAGGAATACTTCAGCGACGGCATCACCGAGGACATCACGACCGACCTCAGCAAGGTTTCGGCGCTGGCGGTCGCTTCCAGCAACAGCGCCTTTACATACAAGGGCAAGCACATCAATATCCAGCAAGTATTTCGTGAGCTCAAGGTCAGCCATGTTCTAGAGGGTAGTGTACGCAAGGCCGGCGGCCGGATCAGGATCAATGCGCAATTGATCGACGGCGCGACCAACAACCACGTTTGGGCCGAACGCTACGACCGCGACGCCAGCGACATCTTCTCGATTCAGGACGAGATTTCCCAAGCCATCGTCAAAGCACTGAGACTGCGGCTGCTACCGGAGGAAAAGCGGGCTATCGAACAGCGCGGCACCAACAGCGCGGATGCCCACGACCTCTACCTGATGGCGCGACAAATCTATGTGACCAATCAGGAGGCCGATGAGCGTGCCTCAAAGGCCATCGTGCGTCTGTGTACCCGCGCGACCGAAATGGACCCGGACTATGCGCAAGCGTGGGCGCTGATGGCGATTGGCTACAGAACGCTGCACGTGCTGGGGGTGGGATCGGATGACGGCATGGCAGCCGCGGAACGGACGCTTGCGTTGAATCCCGATTTGGCTGAGGCGCATGCCGTCAAGGCGTACATTCTATTGATGCACGACGATACCGATGCGGCCGCAGCAGAGGCCGCGATCGCGCTGAAGCTGAACCCGGAATCCTACGAAGTTAACCGGGCTGCCGGACGCCTGAGCTACCAATTGCATCACTATGAGGATGCCATCCGATTGTTTGAAAAGGCGGCGGGTCTGATGGAAGCGGATCTCCACTCCGCATCCATGTTGATCAGTTCGTACAATGCGTTGGGCAATGTCGCGGGTACGCGTCATGCCGCCGAGTCAGCGCTCACGCGCGCCGAGGCGATCCTGGCGCACGATCAGCATAATTCCGGCGTCGTGGCTTACAGCGCCTATGCACTCGCGGCACTCGGCGAAAGCGAGCGTGCCAAAGTGCGCATGAACCGCGCGCTGCTGATCGATCCCGAGAATTGGAATATGCGCTACACCTTTGCATGCAGTCTGAGCGTATACCTGAAAGACAAGGAAGCGGCCCTGGAAATGCTCCACTCTGTTTTCGAGACGATCACGGACGCTTTCCTGCCCTATGCCAAGGCCGATCCCGATTTCGAGTGCTTGCATGACGACCCGCGTTACCAAACAATGCTCACCGCCGCCGAAACGCGCCTCGCGGTGACGAAGGCAGCGATGCCACTGGCGAAGGCGAAGGCATGAAGCCGGGCAACTTATCCAGTTTTCTGTCCGCTGCCGCGTGGCGGCAGAAGCAAGGGATGCACGCTTGCCGGAGGCTGCACAGTCGTGGCTGACGTTTTCATTTCCTACGCCCGCAGCGACAAGGCACGCGTCGCGCCGCTGGTGGCCGCGATCGAGGCCAAGGGCTGGTCGGTGTGGTGGGATCCCGAGATCAGCCCCGGTCAGGAGTTCGACGACCAGATTGACGCCGAGATCGACGCAGCGAAAGCCGTGCTGGTGGTGTGGACCCCGGTTTCGGTGGCCTCCCGCTGGGTGCGTGGCGAGGCGCGCGAAGCGGCCGAGCGCAACATCCTGGTGCCGGTGCGGTTCGAACAGGCGCGCCTGCCGATGGATGTGCGCGCGATCCATACCACCGATCTCGACGGCTGGAACGAGGACCCGGCCAACCCGCAGGCACAGGAATTCCTGCGCGCACTGGCTGCCATGATTGCGCGTTCGCAGGCCGCGCAATCCGCAAAGGAAGCGACTGCTTCTGCGGCGGCGTCTTCGGGCCGAAGCGCCGCGCGTTTTTCGCTCTGCGTACTGCCCTTCATCAACATGAGCGGCGATCCCGAACAGGAGTATTTCAGCGACGGCATCACCGAGGACATCATCACTGACCTCAGCAAAATCTCGGCGTTGTCGATCATCTCGCGCAACGGTTCGTTCCTATACAAGGGCAAGCAGGTTGATATTCCCAAGGTCGCGCGCGACTTGAAGGTTACGCATGTACTGGAAGGCAGCGTACGCAAGGCGAGTGGCCGCGTGCGGATCAGCGCGCAGTTGATCGACGGCGTAGGCAACAACCACGTCTGGGCCGAACGCTACGACCGCGACGCCAGCGACATCTTCGCGCTGCAGGACGAGATTTCACAGGCCATCGTCAAGGCGCTCAAGCTCAGACTGCTGCCAGAAGAAAAGAAAGCCATCGAGCGGCGTGGCACTGACAGCGCCGAAGCGCACAATCTCTATCTGATGGCTCGGCAAACCTACGTCACTGGCAACGAGGCCGACGCCAAAGCTGCAGAAGCGATTATTCGACTGTCGGCCCGGGCCACCGAAATCGATCCGCACTACCCCCAGGCCTGGGCACTGATGGCCGTCGGTTACATGAAGTTGCGCTGGCTGCACAGCAAAGGATACGAAGAAGGCATGGCGGCTGCGGAGCGGGCGCTGAGCCTGGACCCCAAGCTGGCCGAGGCGCATGCGGTCAAAGCGCAGCTCCTATTGCAGGATAACGACGCGGACAAAGCCGCCGCCGAAGTTGCCATCGCGCTCGAACTGGCTCCGGAATCCTATGAGGTCAACCGTTCGGCCGCACGCTTGAACTATCAGCTTCGCCGCTACGAAGACGCCGCTCGTTTTTTCGAAAGGGCGATCAAGCTGATGGACGCTGATGTCAATTCGGCGGCCATACTGACCAGTTGTTACGCCGCACTGGGTGATGCCGCGGCCGTACGCCGTGCCGCGGAACTGACGCTCAAGCGTAGCGAGGCCATTCTGGCCCATGATCCGAACAACGCCGTTGTCACCGTTTACAGCGCCCAAGCGCTTGCAGCGTTGGGGGAGAGCGAGCGCGCCAAGGCGCGGATGGAACGCGCCCTGCTGGTCGATCCGGACAGCTTCCTCATGCGCTACAACTTCGCGTGTATGTTGAGCGGGCAACTCAAGGACAAGCAGGCCACATTGGACATGCTTGGCCCGCTGCTCGAAACGATCACGGATACCTTCCTGCCTTACCTCAAAGCCGATTCCGACCTCGACCTCGTGCACGACGATCCGCGTTATCAGGCCATGGTCGCCACCGCCGAAGCGCGCCTTGCGGTGGCTAAGACCGTGGAAACTAAGGTCAAGGTAAAGATCTGATGCGCTACCAAGCATCCATCATCCTTTGCAGTGCCTTCTTCCGGTTGAAACCTGGGCAAAGGAAGGCGCCAAAGCTACTGGTTACCAACCGTGGCTGACGTCTTCGTTTCCTATGCCCGCACAGACAAAGCGCGCGTCGCGCCGCTGGTCGCCGCGATCGAGGCCAAGGGCTGGTCGGTGTGGTGGGATCCGGAAATCAACCCCGGCCAGGAATTTGACGACCAGATCGACGCAGAAATGGCCGCGGCCAAGGCGGTCGTGGTGGTGTGGACGCCGACCTCGGTGGTATCGCGCTGGGTGCGTGGCGAGGCGCGGGAAGCCGCCGAGCGCGGCATTCTGGTGCCGGTGCGCTTCGAACAGGCGCGCCTGCCCATGGATGTGCGCGCCATTCACACCACCGACCTCGATGATTGGCACGAAGACCCGTCCAGTCCGCCCGCGCAGGAATGCCTGCGTGCGCTGGCGGCGATGCTCGGCCAAACGCGAACCACATCGCCCGCGGTTCACCCGACCCGATCGTCCGAAGCCGCGCCGGCTGCGCATCGCTCGATCTGTGTATTGCCGTTCATCAACATGAGCGGCGATCCTGAGCAGGAATACTTCAGCGACGGCATCACCGAGGACATCATCACCGACTTGGGCAAGGTATCGGCGCTGGCGGTAGTGTCGCGTACCGGGTCCTTCATGTACAAGGGCAGGCAGGTAGATGTTCCGCGCATCGCGCATGAACAGAAGGTCACCCATGTGCTGGAAGGTAGCGTACGCAAGTCCGGTGGACGGGTACGAATCAGTGCTCAGTTAATAGACGGCGTTACCAACAATCAGATCTGGGCCGAACGCTACGACCGCGATGCCAGCGACATTTTCGCGCTGCAGGACGAGATTTCACATGCCATCGTCAAGGCACTGAAATTACGGCTGCAGCCCGAGGAGAAGCGGGCCATGGAGCGCCGCGGGACCGATAGCGTCGAAGCCCATGACCTGTACCTGATGGCGCGCCAAACGTATGTGAACAACCAGGAGGACTTGCGTTCCGCACAAGCGATTGTTCGCCTGTGTACCCGTGCGACCGAGATTGATCCGAAATATGCACAGGCTTGGGCGTTGATGGCCATGGGTTTCCGCAGTCTGCGTGAATGGGGAGTACAGTCGGAAGATGGTATGGAAGCTGCCGAGCGGGCGCTGGCTCTCAATCCGGATTTGGCCGAAGCTCATGCCGTCAAGGCCTACATCCTGTTGACGAAGGACAATACCGACGCTGCAGCCGCAGGCGAAATTGAGATCGCGCTGAAGCTGGACCCTGAATCGTATGAAGCCAATCGGTCGGCCGGACGTTTGAACTACTTGTTGCATAGCTACGAAACAGCCATCCATCATTATGAAAAAGCAGTCAGCCTTATGGAAGCGGATCTCAACTCAGCGGGGATGCTGATTGCCTGTTACAAGGTATTGGGCAATGAACCAGGCGTGCGCCGATCCGCCGAATTCGCACTCAAGCGTGCCGAGACTATCCTGGCGCGCGACCAGAATAATTCCAGCGCCCTGGTTTACAGCTCTTACGCACTTGCATCGCTGGGTGAGGCCGAGCGTGCTAAGGCCCGCATGAATCGTGCGATTGTCATCGATCCTGATAATTGGGACATGCGTTACAACTTTGCGTGCGCCTTGAACTGTCACCTGAAAGACAAGGAAGCTGCCCTCGAAATGCTCAAACCGCTTTTCGGCGAGATCACTGGATCATTCTTGCGCTATTTGAAAGCCGATCCGGATCTGGAATCTTTGCACGCAGACCCACGTTACCAGGCCATGATGGCAGCGGCTGAAGCGCGGCTCGCCGCGGAAAAGAAAATGGGAGCGCCGACGGCCAACAAGGCCTGATCTTCGGGCTCGTATTCGAAGCTGACGACAATTCTTTCTCTTCTTTAATGCACGGAACTACCTGTGGCAGCAATCTCGGCGTTTGGCAATACCGGTACCGGTCCTGTACCGCTGGTGATAGGGGTAACCGGACACCGCGATCTGGTGCCTGAAGACGTCCCGCGCATTCGGGAATCACTCGATACATTGTTCGCCTGTCTGCACAGACAGTACCCGCATACACCACTGAGGCTGCTTTCACCGCTGGCCGAAGGCGCAGATCGCCTGGTTGCAAAAGTTGCCCTGGAGCACGGCGCCGAACTCGTGGTTCCCTTACCCATGCCCGAAGATGAGTACCGCAAGGATTTCCCGGAGACACTTTCAGAATTCGATGTCTTGAAAGCTCAGGCAGCCATCGTATATGCGTTGCCACCGCCAGACGCGGCGGCGAATCAGGGTGTCGAATTCTCTGGCTCTCAGCGTGATGAGTGTTACGAGCAGGTGGGCTTGCACATCGTCAAGCACTCACAGCTGATCGTGGCACTTTGGGATGGGGTGGCGAGCGCGGACCGGGGCGGGACGGCGCAAATTGTGAGGCATGCGTTGTCCGGTTCAACGTTACCCTTTGCCGACGACTTGCACTCCACAAAAGCCGTATGGCACCTGCGGACACCGCGGGCAACCGGCTCGTCCGGCAAAAGCGCTGAAGCAAGGCCGCAATACTACACAGCCTGCTGGCGTTTCGGTGATAAACGCAATCCGGAACTGCCATTCAGCACAGCCGGCGGGAACTGGCCCGCAGTGCAATTTCGGAATCTGCGGTCCATCGAAGTCTTCAATGCCCAGGCGTTGTCGCTCTCATCGCAACGCATTCAGGAAAACTTGCATAATCTGTTGCCCCCCGATGTGAGCAGCAAGACAGTTGACCCAACTGGGCGCATTCTGCGCGCATTTATTGCCGCGGATCTGATCTCGGGAAAATATCAAAAGCTGGCATACAAATTGTGGAAAGGGATTTTCATGCTGGCTGGTGTGATGATTCTCGGCTTCCAGAGTTACGTTCATATTTGGACCCACAGCCTGCTGTTGCTGCTGTACCCGGCGGCTTTTATCGTCATGACCGCGGCCTATTCGGTATTGAACCGGCGCCGGCTGGATGACCGCTTCATTGACGCACGCATCCTTGCCGAGGCGCTGCGGGTGGCAATTTACTGGCGCCTGGCAGGAATCCGCGAGAGCATCACCAATCAGTATCTTGGCCGTCATACCGCGGCGATTGGCTGGATACCAGATGCGATCCTGGGTTTGCTGACACTGCCATCACCAGACACCGGGTTTGCGCAAAAGCAAGGTCTGCTTGTTGCCGATCAATTCTGGGTAGATCACCAGCTGCAATATTACCAGCGGCAGTCGCTTCGTCAGAGCAAGCGCGTGAACCTGTACCGCCGGTTTGCAGGATTGCTGTACGCGCTGACGTTGGTGTTTTCGATATGCGTGGCGGTTTATGGGGCCGTTGTGACAAAACCGTCACTGCTGCGCGACATACTGATTTTGCTCATGGCTTCCGGCCCGCCCGTTGCGGTGTTATGGATTGCTTATGCTGAAAAGCAGGGCTGGGAGCGGCATGTCAGGGAGTACACGCGCAACGCGGCGCTGTTTGCGCATGCGCATGAGCAGATCGTGGACTTCACGAGATCACGGTCAGCGGCAATCTTTCCGCACATACAAACGGTGCTTCTGGAACTTGGCAAGGAAGCCATTTGGGAGAATGCGGAATGGGCGGTGCTGCACCGCGTAAAGCCACCCACAATTCCTATAGGTTGAAAGCTCTCATGAGGGAGCGCTGATCGCAGCGTATAAACTGTGGTTCACCCACCGCTCCCACAGTTTTTTGTCTCCTCTACAATCGAGGAAATGGTCCCGGGCGAGGGTGGATGTTCGTGGCTTAAATCGCTCTTACAATTTTTCGGGAACCAATTTCAGAATGGCGTCGCGATCGGTGGCGGAGCTGGCGAGCTTCGCGGCTTCGTCCCGGCTTACCCAGCGGTACTCGACATGCTCCTTTAGATTGATCCGCACCGCGTCAATCGCCGGCAACTGAAAGGAAAAAACGTGTTCCGTGTTTTCTTTGGTGCCGGCGGCGAATTTCGCCAACCAGGCCCTGTGGATCGGATAGCGGTTGACAATACCGCTGTCGGTTAGGCCGTGGTCCGCTAGAAATCCAGTTTCCTCACGAATTTCGCGCAGCGCCGCCTGCCGCGGGGTTTCGTCCGGCAGCAGGCTGCCGGTGACCGATTGCCAGTAACCCGGCGGTTCGCACCGGCACAGACGCAGCACTTCGCCGTGATCAGTGTAAATAATTACCAGCACGGATTCGGGGCACTTGAACTGAATCATAAGCACATTTTAACTTGCCCAAGTTGAGCTTGCCCCTGAATTTCGGATACCGACGTAGCGGTGGATAATACAGCTATGGAGGTTCTGACATGTACAAGATTCTGAACTGGATTGCCCTATTTTATGACTTCCCGTCAAGCGCTTTCATGAACTTATTAACAGCATCAGTAGGTCCACAAGAGGTGCCACTTAAAGCAAACGCTTCTTGTCCAGACTGATTGTCCACAACCGAGATATCAAAGTCATATTCCTCTGCGAAACACCATTGCCCAACAGGATAATAGTGGTCATTGATTAATAACCGATATCGACTTTTAAATGTCTGATGTGAAGTTAATGCAGTAGTAGCACCCATAGATCCTTGTGTCTCAACTGGTCCCGTATCGGTTTCCAATTGCCACCCATCTTGAATAAGTGCTTCTTTTATATTACCCAACAACCCTGAATTACCCGGCGGTACTGTGATTGTCTTTTGACTTGTATCGACCGAGTGTTCTATTAGCAGTTTGCTTGTAGCACATCCATATAGGGATAAAACTAGCAATACGAAATAAAGTTTTCTCATGTCAGCTCATCCTTTTGGTTGCTTCTTAATATTTGTCATATCGCATTTTCATCAATCAATAAACGGGAAATTATCGTAGCAGCTACACACTCCCTAATCAGCTTCACTCCACCCCTCACCCTTTCCTCTCCCGCATGGGGCGAGTGGACAGGTATGTTAACCGCCTTTTTGTGCCGGCGGCAGATGCAAACGAATATGCAGTTCCTTGAGTTCCGCATCACTGACATCCGCGGGTGCATCCGTGAGCGGGTCCCAGGCGGTCTGGGTCTTGGGGAAGGCGATGACTTCGCGGATGTTGGGCGCGCCGGCCATGTGCATCACCAGCCGGTCCATGCCCAGCGCGATACCACCGTGGGGTGGGCAGCCGGACTTGAGCGCGTCCAGCAGGAAGCCGAATTTCTTGCGGGCCAGTTCGTCGCTGATGCCGAGCATGCGGAACACCGCAGATTGCATGTCCTGGTTGTGTATGCGGATAGAACCGCCGCCCAGTTCGGTGCCGTTCAACACCATGTCGTAGGCGCGCGCGCGAATACCGCCTGGATCCTTCTCCATCGCAGAAATATCCATGACCTTGGGCGAGGTGAACGGATGGTGCAGGAAGACCCAGCGCTTGTCCTTTTCGTCCCATTCGAACATCGGGAATTCGACCACCCATAACGGTGCCCACTCGTCTTTCATGAGGCCGCGATCCTGGCCGAGTTTCAGCCGCAGCGCGCCGAGCGCGTCGTTCACGATTTTTGTCTTGTCGGCGCCAAAGAAAATCACGTCGTTGTTCTGTGCGCCGGTATGTTTCAGGATACCGTCGAGGGCCGCGTCCGACAGGAACTTGATGATTGGTGACTGCAGGCCCTCGCGACCCTTGGCAATATCGTTAACCTTTATATAGGCCAACCCCTTGGCACCGTACCGCGCCACGAACGTGGTGCAGTCGTCTATTTCACTGCGCGCCATCTCGCCGCCGTTGGGCAGGCGCAAAGCCGCGACGCGGCCATCCTTGGAATTGGCCGGGCCGGCGAACACCTTGAATTCGCAATCCTTCACCAGGTCCGCCACGTCCACCAGTTCCAGCGGGATGCGCAGATCCGGTTTGTCAGAGCCGTAACGGCGCATGGCTTCATCGTACGGCAGGCGCGGGAACGGTTTCGTCAATTCGACGCCCAGCACTTCCTTGAAGGTGTGCCGGATCATGCCCTCCGCGATGTCCATGACCTGGCTTTCATTCAGGAACGAGGTCTCAATGTCAAGCTGGGTGAATTCCGGCTGGCGGTCGGCGCGCAGGTCTTCATCGCGGAAACAGCGGGCGATCTGGTAGTAGCGGTCGAACCCCGACATCATCAGCAATTGCTTGAACAGCTGGGGCGACTGCGGCAACGCAAAAAACTTACCCGGATGGGTGCGGCTCGGCACCAGATAATCGCGTGCGCCTTCCGGTGTCGGCTTGGTGAGAATCGGGGTCTCGACGTCGATGAAACCCTGTTCGTCCAGGTAACGCCGCAGCGCACTGATGATGCGGTGACGCAGGCGCAGCCGCTGCTGCATCACTGGCCGGCGCAAATCTATGTAGCGATACTGGAGACGGCGCTCCTCATTCACATCCTCTTCATCCAGCATGAAGGGCGGCGTTTCGGCGCGATTGAGGATCTGCATTTCCAGCGCCAGCACTTCCACTTTGCCGCTGGCGAGATTCGGATTCTCGGTGCCTTTGGGACGATGGCGCACCTTGCCTTTGACACTCACCACAAATTCGTTGCGCAGTCTCTCGGCATTGGAGAACAACTCGGCGCGATCCGGATCGAATACCACCTGAACCAGACCCTCGCGGTCACGCAGGTCCACAAAGATCACGCCGCCGTGATCGCGGCGCCGATGGACCCAGCCGGCCAGGATGATTTCCCTGTCCAGCAGCGACTCGTTGACCTGCCCGCAATAGTGAGTGCGCATGTGAAGTTTCCTGGAGTACGTCTTTATTCAAATGATGGTTGGGGCCGGCGAAGAGCAAAAGACCCATTTTTGGCCGCGGAATGTTACGGGTCGCGCTTCTCCCGCGCAATACCGGGCAGGGTTTTTCCTGAAGGAGGGCGCGGAAACGGCGGCACGATGACGCCCAGCGATACAATCATCTTGAAGGCCTCATCCACCGACATCTCCAGTTCGATCATGTCCTCCGGCGGCACCATGATGAGAAAACCCGAGGTGGGATTCGGCGTGGTGGGAATGAACACGCTGATCAGCCGACGGGGGGCCTTTGCTTCAAGCTCGCCCAGAGAATCACTGGTGAGGAACGCGAGGCTCCAAGTGTCCTTCTGCGGATAGCGGATCATCACCACCTTGCGGAACGCCTTGCCCTTGTTGGAAAACATGGTGTCGGAAATCTGCTTGGCGGTGGAATAGATGGAGCGCACCAGCGGGATATGCTCCAGCAAGTCGTCGCCAAGACTGAGCAGGTAACGGCCGAAGAAATTGCTGGCGATGAATCCCGTGACAAACAGCACTGCCAGCACGATGATGATTCCGATTACCGCACTGAGCCCCGGAATGTCGAAGCCGATAAGATGCTTAGGCTGCCAAGTGACGGGCAGCAGGTTCACCAGGCCGCCGAGATACCCGGCAAAAAACTGTATGACAAAGATAGTTACGCCCAAGGGCACCCAGGCGAGCAACCCCGTAATCAGATAACGCCGGATGAGGCTCTTGTGTGGACGCTTGATAGTAGGATCGTCGACCATGGATGCGCCTCAAGAAGAAGCAGACGTTGCTGCGTTCTGGGGTCCGGATTTCTTGTCGCTCTTGGGCTTGTCAGTCTTGGACTTGTCGCCCTTGGACGCCGTGGCGGTTTCCGCTGGCTTCTTTTCCTTGCTTTCCTTGCCCTCCTTGATCTCCTTGACCGGCTTGTCGCCGCTGTCTACCAGATTGTGCTTCTTGTTGCCGGATTTGAAATCTGTCTCGTACCAGCCAGCGCCCTTCAAGCGGAACCCCGCGGCGGACATGAGCTTGCGCAGCGCCGGTTTTCCGCACTCAGGGCATTTCTTGAGCGGCGTGTCGCTGAGCTTCTGCAATGCCTCTAAATGATGGCCGCAGGCTTTGCACTCATACTCATATATAGGCATGGTTACCCCACCGTTGAAAACCCTGTTGACTGCCCCATGTATGGGGTCTGCCCGCCCGGCCTCAAGCCCTCTTCAGCACAGACGACAGACGCGTGTCATTATAGCCTTGCCGACTGACGCATCAGGTAACCCATGCCCTCCGCCTTCAAGACCAGCCACACGCTTCGTTCGCTGCTGCCCTTCATCTGGGAATTCCGCGGCCGGGCCATGCTGGCCCTCGCCTTCCTGGTGATCGCCAAGATCGCCACAGTGCTGATCCCGCTCGCCCTCAAGCATCTGGTAGACGACCTCAACC
Organism: Gammaproteobacteria bacterium; assembly: GCA_049591455.1. Lineage (GTDB taxonomy): Bacteria > Pseudomonadota > Gammaproteobacteria > Natronospirales > REEB76 > REEB76. The sequence goes on along the minus strand of JBAWFA010000001.1, from coordinate 20,205 downwards.
CTGCACATCACGCAGCGCTGGTGCTGCCGCTCGCGCTGCTCATCGGCTACGGCGCCCTGCGCTTCGCCAGTATCCTGTTCGGCGAGCTGCGCGACCTGGTGTTCGAGTTCGCCGCCCTGCGCGCCGTGCGCCGCATCGCCCTGCGCGTGTTCCGGCATCTGCACGACCTGGATCTGGCCTTTCATCTTGAGCGCCAGACCGGCGGCCTGTCGCGCGATATCGAGCGCGGCACCCGCGGCATCAGCTTCGTGTTGAGTTTCATGCTGTTCAACATCCTGCCGACGCTGCTGGAAATCGCCATGGTGCTCGGCATCTTCCTGTGGAATTTCTCCGCCTGGTTCGCGGTCATCATCATTGCGTCCGTGGCGATCTACATCGCGTTTTCCATCGCCGTCACCGAGTGGCGCATGCAGCACGTGCGCCGCATGAACGAACAGGATTCCAGGGCCAACACCCGCGCCGTGGACAGCCTGCTCAATTACGAGACCGTGAAATACTTCACCAACGAGGATTTCGAGGCCGGACGTTACGACAATGAAATGGCGGTCTGGGAAAAAGAGGCCCTCAAGACCCAGTATTCACTTTCCACCCTGAACAGCGGCCAGGCGCTCATCATCGCGCTCGGTGTTACCGCGATGATGCTGCTGGCCGGTTATGAAGTGGTGCATGGCCGCATGACGCTCGGCGATTTCGTCATGGTCAACGCTTACATGGTGCAGTTGTTCATGCCGCTCAATTTCCTCGGCTTCGTTTACCGGGAAATGAAGCGCTCCATCGTGGACATGGAACGCATGTTCGCGCTGCTGGATCGCAACACCCAAATCGCGGACAAGCCGGGCGCGCAGGTACTTAATGTGCGCCGCGGCGAAATCCGCTTCGAGAACTTGCGCTTCGGCTATGGCAAGGACCGGGAAATCCTGCACGGCGTGAGCTTCAGCGTGCCGGCCGGCAAGAAAGTCGCGGTGGTGGGCCCGAGCGGTGCCGGCAAATCCACACTCGCGCGCCTGATGTTCCGCTTCTACGACGCCAATGACGGTCGCATCCTGATTGACGGCCAGGACATCCGCGACGTGACCCGCGACAGTCTGCGCCGGCACATCGGCATCGTGCCCCAGGATACGGTGTTGTTCAATGACACTATTTATTACAACATCGCCTACGGCCAGCCCGATGCAAACAGATCGGACATCGAACAAGCCGCTGACATGGCCAACCTCAAACAATTCATAGATTCACTGCCGCAGGGTTACGATACATTGGTGGGTGAACGCGGCCTGAAACTCTCGGGCGGCGAGAAACAGCGCGTTGCCATCGCCCGCGCCATGCTCAAGAATCCGCCCATTCTTCTTTTCGATGAGGCCACCTCCAGTCTCGACTCCAACGCTGAACAGGCGATCCTGGTCGCCATGCGCGAATTGGCGGAGCACCGCACCAGCCTGGTCATTGCGCATCGGCTGTCGACCATCGTGGATGCCGATGAGATCGTGGTGCTGGACAAAGGCGCCATCGTCGAACGCGGCACCCATCGCGAACTGTTGCGCGTCGGCGGTCTATACGCGCAACTCTGGGCCTTACAGCAGCGTGAGGCGGAAGAAAAGCAAAAGAAAGCGGCTGAACAACCGGCTCCACCTGCGTTTGCGCTGAATGGCTGACAAGTTTTGCCCCTCATGTTCAGAGCATCCGACAAAACGTCTCGACCCCCTCTCCCCTTGCGGGAGAGGGTTGGGGTGAGGGGTGATATAAATGTTCATAATCACTCTGGTCGTGTTAGGAAAATGGAGATCACTAGTGAAAGGATTCACAAAATATTTGCATACTCACCAAACCGATACAGAAAACTTACTCTGGAAACATCTACGCAATCGCCAGCTTGATGGACGAAAATTCCGTCGCCAAGTACTCATCGGAAAATACATCGTGGACTTTGTCTGTTTTGAATCTAATATCGTCATAGAGGTGGATGGTGGTCAGCATATGATGCATCAGGAAAAAGATGAATTAAGAAGCCGCTGGCTGCATTCCAGGGAATTTATGGTATTACGATTCTGGAATAGTGATGTGCTTAGCCACACTCAGGCAGTCCTGGAAGAAATTCGTACGCATTTACTTTTACCCCCTCACCCTTCCCTCTCCCGCGAGGGGAGAGGGGATAAGGTTTTACCGAGCAGTTCGAAAAATTAACAGTTTGGTCTATCCATGAGCAGTAATATTCATGCGTCCAAGGCAGTCCTTATTACTGGCTGCTCCAGCGGCATCGGTCTTGCTACGGCACAAACCTTGAAAGCACGCGGCTGGAACGTCATCGCCAGCGCCCGCAAAGCGGAAGACGTAGAACGACTCAAAGGTATGGGGCTGAAAACGATACGGCTCAATATCGCCGATCCCGCGTCCATTGAAGCTGCACTCAATGAGACCTTGACGCTTACTCGTGGCCGGTTGGATGCACTGGTGAACAATGCCGGCATTGCCATCCCCGGTGCTGTCGAAGATCTGAGCCGAGAAGTCCTGCAACGTCAATTTGATACCAATTTCTTCGGCACCCTGGAACTGACCAATTCGGTATTGGCTTTCATGCGCCGCCAGGGTCACGGGCGCATTGTGATGATCAGTTCCATTCTCGGCCGCATAGCCATGCCCTGGCGCGGTGCCTATAGCGCTAGCAAGTTTGCCCTCGAAGGAATCACCGATGCCCTGCGGATGGAATTGCGTGGTACTAATATAAAAGTAAGCCTCATCTGCCCCGGCCCGGTCAAAAGCCATTTACGCGACAACTCCCTCGCCAACTTCGATGAATACGTGGATTCTGCTGCAAGCCCGCACCGTGACTCTTATGCACGGCTCAAGGCCCAGACCGGAGAAAAGAAAGACAACACACCGTTTACTGTTGCGCCTGAAACTGTCGCAAAAATAATAGCTCGTGCACTGGAAAGCAGGAACCCGAAAGCGCGTTATTACGTTACGGTTCCTGCCTATACCCTCACCTTCCTGCGTTGTGTGTTGCCGACACACTGGATGGATGCCCTGCTCTCGAGAATATAGCATCTTGACAGACTATACGGCAATGCCGTATGCTGCTTTTCAAGCAGCGACAAGGATGTCGCATGATCATCATCGAAGCCCCACTTTTCTCCCGACTGGTATACAACTACCCGAGTGATGACGAATATGCCGCCCTGCAATGGGCGCTGACGCTAGACCCGGATATGGGTGTGATCATTCCAGGGAGCGGCGTACTGAGAAAACTCCGATGGGCAATACCGGGAAAGGGCAAACGCGGTGGCCTACGGGTTATTTACTATTGGAAAAACAAGCAAGGTGAAATCTGGTTACTGACACTTTACGCAAAGAATGAGGTTACAGACATTCCGCGTCACATGCTGAAAATATTGAAACAGGAAATCGAGCCATGACACCTAAACGCGACATCGGACGAGAAACACTCGAAGGCATCCGCGCCATCAAGGCCGGGAAGGGCAAAAAAAATACCGTGAAAATACCAGGCGATGTACGTGTCATCCGTGAGCGCATAGGTATCTCACAATCCGCTTTTGCCGCCCTCTTGGGCGTCAGCCTGCGCACCCTGCAGGACTGGGAACAAGGTCGCCGCAAACCGACTGGTCCAGCGAATGCCTTACTACGAGTTGCAATGCGACATCCTAAAGCTCTTGTAAGTTGAATTCCATTTTCTGATTTTCGCGCTGATCCGATTTTCTTCGAGCTTTTAAATTCGGGTTATCCTACTCACGGCCTAAAAGAACAGATAAACCAATGAGTAAGAATTTTTTGGATATCTTCTTGACAGCAGTAACTTATTATTCCGTTTTTATGCTGTTATGTGTCGGAATAATACTTTGGGTACGATTTAAGTCGATTCCAACACTTCTTATGAATATCGGATTCATAATGGCTTTTCTCGGAATTTTTGGAGGTGTTTTATCTCTTCTAATTGAAGGCCCTACCATTAAAGATATTGCAGGATTGCCCGATGTTTCGTGGAATCAATCGGGTTGGTATTTAGTATTTCGATGTATATCAATTCTTGGCTTCTTATGTGGATCATTAGGGCTATTCTGGCATACAAAGAAAACCAAAATGAAACAGTGATCGTCAATAAAAATGCACTGCATAGTCATCTAAACACAATTAGAATCATCTCACACTGGAAATCCACCTGCGAAAAGTAATCCTGTGGTTTCATTTAATCCAAAAATAATATTCATGTTTTGAATTGCCTGTCCCGCCATACCTTTTACCAGATTATCCAGTGCGGCCATGATAACCACGTTGCCGCTCTTCTCGTGCACGGCGATGTCACAGAAGTTGCTGCCGATCACGGCCGCGACACGCGGTGTGTCCTCTACCAGTCGCACAAACGACATGTCCCGGTAAAAATCCTCGTATTTTTTTGCCAGCGTCTTCGCGTTCAGTTCAAGGGCGGCAGGTGGATGTAGCTGTACAGTGGCGAATATGCCGCGCACCAGCGGTGCCGAGTGCGGAACGAAAGCGAGGCTATAACCAACTGTCTTTTCTGCATCCAGCAGGCGCGTAATCTCGGCTTCGTGCTGGTGGCTCAGCACCTTGTAGGCGCGGAAATCATTGGCGCGGGTCGGGTGGTGGGTTGTCTCAGAAGGCGTTGCGCCAGAACCGGAAGAACCTGTAGCAGCGCTCACGGCGATGAATCCCAGATTCTTTGATTCTGCCAGCGGCAACAATGCCAACTGGATGGTAGTAGCGAAGCAGCCGGGGCTGGCGATGCGCCGAGCGCCTTTTATCTTTTCTTTCTGCCACTCCGGTAGACCGTAAACGAAAGTGCCCAGCGCCTGTTGATCGGGATGTGGTTTGCCGTAGGCGCGTTCAAATGCCGCGGCATTGTCGAGACGGAAATCGCCGGATAGATCGATGAGTGTGAGGCGTTCAGCGAGCCCATATTTCGCCCATATCTTTGCCAGCGTTGACAATTGCTGCGCCAGCTCGAAATGCGGCATGGCGGAAAACACCACAGGTTGTTCCGTTTTCGTGAATGCGGTCCAGTCGGGCTCCGTTTCGAATGTGCCGTTCACCACGCTGCGCAGATTGGGATGTACTCTCCAGAAGGGTTCGCCCGCGTGCTTGCGGGATACGGCACGGATACTGTCCACATGCGGATGCTGCGACAGCAGGCGCAGCAATTCGCCACCGCCATAGCCGGAACCGCCGATGATGTAAACCTGGATTTTCTTCACGGATGCCGAACACCACGCTGCTCCAGCAGCTTGAGCAGATGCTCACCCAGCGCTTTCGCATGTGTGCGCGCATTGATGGCCGGCAAGCCCACCTGTTTTTCAACGAAGCGCACGCCGACATGGTTGTCCGTGGATGGGCCGGTGACCACATCCGCGCAGATACCATAATCGTCTTGCAGATGCTGAACCCCGCCGACCACACCTACCGGATCGTTGGCGCAGAACACGAAGGCTGCGGTGAGCGCGCGCAGTTCCGCATCTGCGAGAATCGCCTGCACACCGTAATCGCCCATGATGCCGTCGCCGGTTTCTGCCACGATGACATCGAAGCGGCGCGTGGACAGTTCCGCGAAGATCGTCTTGGCCACCTGCGCCGCGGTGTCCGGCCCGGTGCAGACGATGCCCGCATCGGTGAAATCCAGCGTCACTTCTGCGCCGTAATCGCGCATGCTCAGGGTATCGCGCATCAGCGAAACGCCGGTGAGTTTGGCGCCGCCCACCCGGTAGCCCGACTGCACCAACCGCCGCACGATGGCGCAGGCGGCGGCGGTCTTGCCGGCATTCATGCAGGTGCCTGCCACATAAATCACTTTGCAATCGGGTGCATGGCCGTTGGATTTGAGCGCGCCCATGCGGATATTTGCGGGTTCGCCTTGACGCGATTGGAATTCCGGATACACCAGCACCTGGCCCAGCACCTCGAACTCGAAGGGTGGACCGACGTCCGGATTGTGCGATACGCATTCGCCGATGACGCCGCCCAGATTCAGCACATGCAGCTTCTGACCCGGCTCGACCTTTTTTGGCAACACACCCTCGTAGCCGTGCAGCGCATTGCGATGGCCCAGCGCACCCACGATGATATCGTCGCCATGCAGCACGTTCATTCGGCCGTACACGTCTTCCAACTGGTTATAAGCGGACTTGTCGCCGAGGATGCGGCCCGCGAGCACCGCGCCATGTTCCGTGCGGATTTCTGATGAAAGCGTGAGACTGCGATCCAGTTTCAGATTGCGGGTGACGCTGGCGATTTTGTCCGCGTTGATCCTCATTTTGATTCCCCCGCCTGCAAGGCAAGGATCTGCTGCACGCCATAGAGCTTGGCGAAGCCGGCGGCTTCCGCGCCACTCCAGAATTTATTCGCTTCACCGTAGCTGGCGACTTTCGCGTCCATGAGCGAATGCGGTGAACGCACACCGTCCACTGAGAAACTGCGCGGATACAATGTTAGCTTCACTTCGCCCGTCACACGCGCCTGGCTCGATTCAAGAAAGGCTTCCAGATTACGCGCCAGCGGATCGAAGAAATGACCTTCGTGCAACAACTGGCCGTAGAGATTGCCAAGGGTGTCTTTCCAGAACAGCTGTTTGCCGGTGAGCGTGAGTTTCTCCAGTTCCCGGTGCGCGCCGATGAGCAGATGCGCCGCCGGCGCCTCGAAACCCACACGGCCCTTGATGCCGAGGATAGTATCCCCGAGATGCACGCCGCGGCCGATACCGTATTTGCGGCCAATGGCATTCAACCTGGCGATGAGTGCTACCGGGTCCAAGGGCTTGCCATCGATTGTGGCCGGTACGCCTTGTTTGAAACTCAGGGTGAGCGCCTCAGGCGGGAGCTTCGCGGCATCAATCTCGCCGCCGGGAAATGCCGCCTGCGGCAGCATGCTCCAGGAATCCAGCGTTTCGCGGCCGCCCACGGAGGTGCCCCACATGCCTTCGTTCACCGAGTAATGCTGGGTTTTTTCCGGAAACTCGAAACCGTGTTCCTTGAGGAACTGCATTTCCTGGGCGCGGCTCAAGCCGAGTGTGCGGATGGGCGTGATGAGTTCCAGTTCCGGCGCCAGTGCCCGGAAAGCCACATCGAAACGCACCTGATCGTTGCCGGCGCCGGTGGAGCCGTGGGCGAGCGCAGTGGCGCCTACCTGCTTCGCCACCGCCACTACTTTCGCCGCCTGCGCTACCCGTTCCGCCGATACGCTCAGCGGATAGAGATTTCCGCGCAGCACATTGCCGTAAATCAGATAACGCAAATAGCGATCATACAGTTCTGCGCGCGCATCAATGGTGTGATGCGCCTTGGCGCCCAGTTTCGGTGACATGCTCTCGATACGCTGCAATTCTTCCGGGCTGAAACCGCCGGTATTCACTGTGACGGTGGTGACTTCGTAACCCTGTTCATGCAGATAGATGACGCAGAAAGAGGTGTCCAGGCCACCGGAGAATGCCAATACCACATGTTTCTTCATGTTATTTCTCCGGAATCTTCTTGCGCCAAATGTTTTCTTCACATTGTTCAATATGCTTGCGGGTTTCATCTATCCACTTTCCAGCTTTCTCCAGGTCTGCCTGAGTCATATCCAGACCGAGATTGCCTGTCGTGCCGAAATGAGAAGCAGTAAGAGCGTTACGATCCGGTTTGAATGTGCCACTGTGTATTTGCTGCGCCACCTGCTTGTATGCCTCACGGAACGGCATGCCTTCCTGCGCAAGCCGGCTGGCTTCGTGAGCGGCGTACAGTTCGTCAGTACATGCATCATGGGCGCGGCCGGCGTTGACCTTCAACTCCGGCATCAGGCGTATGAGCACGTCGAGTAAGGCGTGCACCGTGTCCACCGCCGCGAACAAGGGTTTCTTCAATAGCTGAAGATCACGGTGGTAACTGGAAGGCAATCCACCGGCCAATTCCTGAATCATGGCAGCGTGGCCGCGCAGTTCGCGGCAGCGGCCGCGCGCCAGTTCCACCACATCCGGGTTGCGCTTCTGGGGCATGATGGATGAGCCGGTGGTAAACGCATCCGGCAACGTCAGGAATCCGAATTCCGGCATGGAATACAGCGCCACATCCCAAAGGAATTTCTCCAGCACCAAACCGACAGAAGCCAGTTCGTTCACCAGCGCGAGTTCGTGGCGGCCGCGGGAATTCATTACATCCGTGGGGCTTATCTGGACACCGGCAAAACCCAGCAGCTTTGCGGTGTATTCCCGGTCCAGCGGCAACGGCACCCCGAAACCCGCGGCGGCGCCGAGCGGACAGCGGTCCAACCGCGCATACACCGCCTGCAAGGCCTGGAGTTCTTCCGTAAGTCCGGCCGCGAATCCGCCGGCCCACTGTCCAAAACTTGACGGCATGGCGCGGCGCAGATGGGTATATCCCGGCATGGCTTTACTGCCATGGGTGCGCGCGAACATCACGAAGCAATCCGCCAGTTTCGCTGTCTGCGCGCCGATGCTGAGCAGGCTTTCGCGCATATACAAGCGCAGCGCCAGTATCACCTGATCGTTGCGTGAGCGGCCCAGATGGATGCGTTTGCCCGCTTCTCCCAACGTCCCGGTGAGTAGCATCTCGATGCTGGTGTGGCAATCTTCCTGCTCCGGCGTGATGTGGATTTCGCCATGCCGGGCGCGCGTTGCGATGGCAGCGAGCTGTTCCACAAGCGCCTGTGCGTCTTTCGACGCCAGTAATCCCACACGCGCCAGCATGCGCGCATGCGCCGCGCTGCCGAGCGCATCGAAAACCAATAAGCGTGTGTCCATGTCCGGATCGTCACCCACGGTGAAACGATGGATGGCTTCGTCCAGCGGCAAACCTTTGGCCCAAAGCTGGGGTGCGTGTTTGCCGTCGTTCACGCGGCCTGCTCTTTGGTGTGGGTATCCCGCGCCACGATCATGGTGCCACTGCCCTGGTTGGTGAATACTTCCGTGAGCACCGCGTCCGGCAGGATGCCACTCACCAGATGGGCGCTCTGTACGCCATCGTTGAGCGCACGTTTGACGGCGGTGAGCTTGGGCCGCATGCCGCCGCTGATCTTGCCGCTTTTTTCCAGCAGTTCCGTGCCCGCCAGCGTGATATACGGCACCAGGCTCGATGGCCGCGCCAGATCCTCCAGCAGTCCCGGCACTTTCAACAGAAAGAACAATTTTTCGGCCTTGAGTGCCACGGCGATTTCCGCCGCCACAGTATCGGCATTGGTATTGAACACCTCACCCTTGTCGTTGGCGGACAACGGCGTGATCACCGGTACATAACCGCCGTCCAGCAGATGCAAGAGCAATGCCGGGTTCACACGGTCAATGTCGCCCACCAGACCGAAATCCACGAACTCGGTCTCACCGGCGTCGTTTTTTATCTGCACCGGCTGGCGCTTGTGCGCAGAGAGTATTCCACCGTCCACGCCGCTGACGCCGCTTACCGGCAAACCGGCGGCGCGCAAATCCGCCAGCAGATCGGTATGCACGGAACCCGCCAACACCATCTTGGCGGCATCGAGGACCTTGCGGGTGGTCACGCGCCGGCCCGCCACTTTTTCCACCGGTAGGTCCAGTAATTCACACAGGCTATCGAGGCCGCTGCCACCGCCGTGCACGATGACGAGCTTGATGGAAAAACTCCACAGCACGTTGAGTTCGTCGCATACGGCGCGGCGCACCGCGGAATTCTCCAGCACCTCGCCGCCCAGCTTGAACACGAACGTCTTGCCGCGGAAGGCGCGCACGTACTGTGCCGCCGAGCGCAGTGACGCATAACTGTCGGGTGATACAGACATGACGTTACCTCTCATGTGTAGGTTGGGGTGAGCGCAGCAAACCCCAACAGATTTGAATCGTTGGGGTTCGGAAGACCTTACCCCAACCTACATTTCTCCATTTCTTACGCAGCATTGTTCAACAGCCTATCGAGCAACACACGCTGCACATGAAACCGGTTTTCAGCTTCGGCTGCTACGCGGCTTTGTACGCCGTCCAGCACTTCATCCGCCACCTCCACGTTGCGGCGTACCGGCAAGCAATGGAGAAAGACCGCGTCTTGCGCGGCTGCCGCCAGAGTTTTGTTTGTGATGAGCCAGTCCTTGTGAGCCGCGACGTGTACCGCAGCCTCGCCCGGTGCCACTGCTCTTGTGGAAGGTCCCCAGGCTTTCGCGTACACCGCCCGGCTGCCGTTCAAGGCAGCGCGCTGGTCATGTGATGCTGTGATGGAACCACCGCTTTCTTTGGCATATTTATTGGCTTCCGCCAGCACAGCTGGATGCAGATCAAATCCCGGCGGATGGGCTATGCGGATGTCACAGCCAGCCGCGGCAGCAGTCAGCAGAAATGAGTGGGGTACGGCCTTGGGCAGCGGCTTGATGTGTGGCGCCCAGGTGAGTGTTACGGGCAGCTTGTGCGTGTCGCCAAAGTCCTCGCGTACCGTCAGCAGGTCAGCGAGACCCTGACAGGGATGTTCACGCGCCGACTCCATACTGATGACCGGTACACCGGCCAGTTCGCGGAACGCGTTCATCACCGGATCCGCCACATCCGCGTCATCGTCCTGCAAGCTGCCGAAGGTCCGCACCGCCAGTGCGTCCACGTAACGACCCAACACCGGAATGGCTTCGCGGATATGTTCAGGCCTATCACCATCCATCACCGCGCCGGTGCGATCTTCCAGCTTCCAGACGCCGTTTCCCACGTCCAACACGATGGCATTGCCGCCGCCGCGCAGCATGGCCGCTTCGAATGAAGCACGCGTGCGTAGCGAGGGATTGAAGAACACCATGCCCAGCAACTTGCCGGCGAGGTGCGGGCCGGGCGCATGTTTTTTCCACTCCAGCGCTTCATTCAAAACGGCAGCCACGCCGTTCACGCCGAGGTCAGAGATACGGGTGAAATGCCGCATCATGCAGCCACCCGGCGCGTGAACTCGCTCACAGCGTCCAGCAAAGTCCCCACCGCATGCTTACTCACATTGAGTGGCGGCATGAGACGTAGGACCGCCGGGTCATCGGAACCGCCTACCAGGATATGTTTCTCAAGGAGATGTGCTTTGAGTGCTTTGGCCTGAACGCCGGCGTCGAGACCAAGCAGCAAACCTTCACCGCGCACCTCTTCCACCACGCTGCCGTCCAGACCGGCGCGTATGTGCTTGGCGAGCGTGACGGCCCGTTCCATCAAGTTTTCGTCTTCGATGACCTTGAGCGTGGCAATCAAGGCGGCACAAGCCAGCGGTCCGCCGCCGAAAGTGCTGCCGAGATCCCCCGGCTTGAGTTGGGCGGCAATCTTCGCGCTCATGAGCACGCCGCCCATGGGTACGCCGGAAGCCATACCCTTGGCGCAGGTGATGACGTCGGGCACGACACCGTAGAAATTCGCCGCGAACGGTTTGCCCAAGCGGCCGATGCCGGTCTGCACTTCGTCGAAAATCAGCAGTGTGCCCGCTTGAGAACATTTCTGGCGCAACGCGGTAAACCACCCGGTGGCCGCGGTTTTTACGCCGGCCATGGACTGAATGGGCTCCACGATTACCGCCGCAACTTCGGAAAAATCCGCGCGTTCCAGTGCCATCGCATCGCCAAATGGCAGGAACATGGTCGGCACAAGCAGCGGTCCATAATCCTTGCGCAACGCTGGCGAATCCGTCACCGATAACGCGAGCAGTGTGCGGCCGTGAAACGCAGCTTGAAATGCCGCAAACTTTTTCCGGCCGGTGAGCTTGAGTGCGATCTTGAGGGCATTCTCGTTGGCTTCGGCGCCGGAATTGCAAAAGAACACCGAGGCCATGCCCGAGCCGGCGAAGGACACCAGCGCCTGCGCGGCGGCTTTGCGTACCGGCAGTTGTGCCGCGGCGGAATAAAAGATCAGCTTGTGGGCCTGCTCGGCAATGGCTGCCACAACGGCAGCATGACAATGGCCGGTACTGGCCACGCAATGGCCGCCATAGAAATCCAACCAAGCCGTGCCGCAATCATCGAACACCCGCTCGCCTTCGCCCGACATCACGGGAAAAGGATAGGGCGAGTAGGTCGGCAATAAGGGCGCGGTGACAGCGTTTTCCGGGCTTTCTTTAAAATTATGCATTTATGCGTGAATAAAATGGGCTAAAGGTGTATATAATGCGAGTATATACAATCTAATTCGCAATAATGCAAGGTTTATGCGCGCATTTTTTGCAGGCAGGATCAACACATGACACTGGATGAAACCATTCTTGATCTGGTAGAAGCACGGGAAATAACCGATCAGTTGGCATTCCTGGACCTGCTCACGCGCGCCGCGCACCCGATCACCCAACCCACCCTGTCGCGGCACCTCAAGAAACTCGGCATACAGAAGGTCGCCGGCCGCTACCAGCGTCTGGAACCGCCGCCTGCGGAACTCCCGGCGTTCACGCTCACACAGGTCCTCCCGAATTTACTTGTGATCCGCACGCGGCCGGGTTTTGCGCAGCCGCTGGCGGTCAGGTTGGACCAGCAGAAACTCGAAGGTGTGGCGGGAACGCTGGCCGGAGATGACACCGTGTTCATCGCCGTGACGCCGCCCTCACGCCTCAATACCATTGCCGAAACCGTGGAAACGCTGCTTTCGGCCCCTGTTACGGGCTAGGACACAGTCGCATCTTTAGAACTAAATCTCGCGTTTATACGGCTCAAATCCGCATTTTGTTTCGCCCCTTCCGGTATTCCAAATCCACCTCACAGAAGGGGCTCTTACTTATGAAGCTCTCGTCCTGGTCTCTCCTCGGTCTCGGTATCGTCACTTTCTTGACGCCCGGGTTGCTGCCAGCACAGGCGACTGAACCCAATGCCAACGCCGTTTCCTATGCCATACAAGACAATCCCGAAACCCTGGTGCTGGATGCACGCGACGCAGACCGCGGCCTGATGACGGCGGACAAGAACATTACCCATCCAGTTCTGGATAATGACGGAATAGCCCGTCTTCGTTGAAAGGCTGGCGGCGTCCGGAAGCAAGATAGGCAACGATACGCGGCCGTTTTGAGACGTGCGCGTGCAACGCCATCACCCCGGGATAACCTGCCGCAATTTTGTTCATGGCGTGCGGAAACGCGTAGCGTAAACCTTCCATCATCTGGAACAGGGACAAATCCACGTAAGAAAGCGACGCTCCGACAAGAAGCCCGTCGCCGGCCGGATTCTGTTTCAGTACTCTTTCAAAATAGCCCATGAACTTCGGCAGGCGGTGTCTCAGAAATAACTTGCTCCGCTTGCGGGCCTCCACCTTTTGATCTTCGTAATACTCCGTCGCACCCAGCGGATGGTGGGTATCGTGAATTTCCACCACCCAGTCGGCGATGGTGAGTTGCAACTGATGCGTCCACAGACGGCCGGCTTCACCTGATGGCGCCAGTCCGTGCTGTGCCCCGAGGTACATGAGTATGTTGGCGGTTTGAGAAATCAGCAGACCATCGGCCTTCAGCACCGGTACCGCGAATGGTGGATGCAGCGTCTTGGCATCGTTGAGCACGCGCTGAAGTTTCCGGATCGCGGCATCTTCCCCACCTTGGTCCTTTGCCACGTCAACATAGCCAACGCCCGCCTCTTCCAGCGCCAGACGCACGAACTCGCCGCGTCCCTGAATGCCGGGCCAATAGTAAAGTTCATATTTCATCTTATTTTTTGAGAATACGGGCATCTGAAGCTTTCCCTCCAGGAGAGGGTCTATAGGCCCTCAATCGTGTTGCGGAGGCGCGAGCATTCCTTCCATGATGTCAGTGTTCTGGGCATCGAGGATCTTCCATTCAGAGTCTGCACGAACGACAAGATTCATCAATACCCCCCTTCTCTTTGGCAAGGCTTCCCCGGACGATCCAAGGTGGCCGGTAAGTTCCCACGTTGCGCGCGCGACAGCAACATCCAGTTTAACGAAACGGACCGTGACTCCGGTTATCGCAAGACGGCTGTTCTTGAACATCGTGATGTGTGTCGCCACATGCGCACGTTTGATCTCCCCGCGCCCCTTCCACCACAGACCCACGACGTTTACGAACTCGGCGTCCTCGGCGAATAACGCAGCGAAAGCATCCATATCATGGTGATTCCAGGCATCGCAAAATGCTCGAACGACGTTCTCGATCCGCTGTGTTGAATCCGTCAGCGACTCCATTCGCTTCATATAAATTTCTCCTACACCGTTACGGATTACACCCAAGGACCATATGGTCCTGTGCCCTCAAACGTTGACTGCTTTGGATTTCTTCGGTTTAGCTTTGCTGAACTCGAAGCCGATGTCACGCGCATCCACCTTGATGGTATCACCCGGACCGAACTCACCCGCGAGGATTTTCTGCGCCAACGGATTCTCCAGTTGCTGCTGGATGGCGCGCTTCAGAGGCCGTGCGCCATATACCGGGTCATAGCCGGCACGACCGAGCTTGTCGAGTGCGGCATCGGTGACTTCCAGGCCAACGTCACGGTCAGCGAGGCGTTTTCGCAACTCCTCCACCTGGATATGGGCGATGGCGCGGATCTGGTCCTTGCCGAGCGGATGGAACACCACGGATTCGTCCACGCGGTTCAGGAACTCCGGCCGGAAATGTTGCGCTACGATTTCCATCACCGCTTCTTTCATCTTGGCGTAATTTTCCTCTCCGGCCATTTCCTGGATCACCTGTGAACCCAGATTTGAAGTCATCACCACCACGGTGTTCTTGAAATTCACAGTGCGGCCCTGGCCGTCGGTCAGCCGGCCGTCATCCAGCACCTGCAGCAGCACGTTGAATACATCCGAGTGGGCCTTCTCCACTTCGTCCAGCAGAATCACGCAATAAGGTTTACGGCGCACGGCTTCGGTGAGATAGCCGCCTTCCTCGTAACCCACATAGCCCGGCGGTGCACCGATGAGCCGTGCCACCGAGTGTTTCTCCATGAACTCGGACATATCAATGCGCACCATGGCATCCTCGGTGTCGAACAGAAACCAGGCTAGCGCCTTGGTGAGTTCGGTCTTGCCTACGCCGGTGGGACCGAGAAACAGGAATGAGCCGGTGGGCCGGTTCGGATCCGACAGCCCCGCGCGCGAGCGGCGGATGGCGTTGGACACAGCGCGCACCGCTTCATCCTGGCCGACCACGCGTCGCATGAGCGCCTCTTCCATGCGCAGCAGTTTTTCCTTCTCGCCTTCCAGCATCCTGGACACGGGAATGCCGGTCCAGCGCGACACCACTTCGGCAATTTCCTCGGCGGTGACCTTGTTGCGCATGAGCTGCATGGGCTGGTTTTCTTTCGCCGTGGCCTGGGCGAGTTTCTTTTCCAATTCGGGAATACGGCCGTATTGCAGTTCCGACATGCGCGCCAGATCGCCGGCGCGGCGCGCGGTCTCGAGATCAGTACGGGTTTTCTCCAGGGATTCCTTGATTTGCGCCGCGCCCTGCACTGAGGCTTTCTCCGCCTTCCAGATTTCCTCCAGATCGGAGTATTCGCGCTCCAGCTTCCGGATGTCGGCTTCCAGCGTAGTGAGGCGTTTCTTCGAGGCCTCGTCCTTTTCCTTCTTGAGCGCTTCGCGCTCGATCTTGAGCTGGATGAGTTTGCGATCCAGCCTGTCCATCGCTTCCGGCTTGGAATCAATTTCCATGCGGATGCGCGAAGCGGCTTCATCTATCAAATCAATGGCCTTGTCTGGCAACTGGCGATCGGAGATGTAACGATGTGACAAAGTCGCCGCCGCCACGATGGCAGGATCGGTGATCTCTACGCCGTGATGCACCTCGTAGCGTTCTTTAAGCCCACGAAGGATGGCGATGGTGTCTTCCACCGACGGCTCGTCCACCAGCACTTTCTGGAAGCGGCGTTCCAATGCCGCGTCCTTTTCAATGTACTGGCGGTATTCGTCGAGAGTCGTCGCGCCCACGCAGTGCAGTTCGCCGCGCGCGAGTGCGGGTTTCAGCATATTGCCCGCGTCCATGGAGCCTTCCGCCTTGCCGGCGCCGACTACCATGTGGATTTCATCAATGAACAGGATGATGCGGCCCTCTTCCTTGCCGATGTCCTTGAGCACGGCTTTCAGGCGCTCCTCGAATTCGCCGCGGAATTTCGCGCCGGCGATGAGCGCGCCCATGTCGAGGGTGAGCACGCGCTTGTTCTTCAGGCCCTCCGGCACCTCGCCGTTGACGATGCGCTGCGCCAGGCCCTCGACAATGGCGGTCTTGCCGACACCCGGTTCGCCGATCAGCACCGGATTGTTCTTGGTGCGCCGTTGCAGCACCTGGATGGTGCGGCGGATTTCGTCGTCGCGGCCGATCACCGGATCGAGCTTGCCGGACTCGGCCCGGACGGTGAGGTCTATGGTGTATTTCTCGAGCGCCTGACGCTGATCCTCGGCGCCGGCGTCGTTCACTTGCTGACCGCCGCGCATCTCTTCAATCGCTTTCTCAATCACGGCCTTGGTGGCACCCGCGTCGCGCAGCGCCTCGCCCAGCGTGCCCTTGTCGTCCACGGCCGCCAGCAAAAACAACTCGCTGGAAATGAACTGGTCCTTGCGCTTCTGCGCCAGTTTGTCGGTTTGATTGAGCAGGCGGTTGAGGTCGCCGGACACCTGCACATCGGCATCGCCCTGCACCTGTGGCAGACGATCCAGTGCGGTTTCAAGTTGCGAACGCAGGCGGTTGAGATTAGCGCCGGCCTTGGCCAGCAACGGACGCGCGCTGCCGCCCTCCTGGTCCAGGAGCGCGAGCATCAGATGCGCCGGCTCGATGAATTGATGGTCACGGCCGACGGCCAGCGATTGCGCATCGGCCAGCGCCATCTGGAATTTACTGGTCAGTTTGTCGAGCCGCACGGAAAACCCCATTAGCGATGAATTCAGGTTACGCCTGAAATGGGGGTGGCAGGAAGGGTTTCAACCGCTGATCAGCAGTTCCACCACGTAGATGAGGGCGATACCGGCGGCGATGACCACCACCGGCACGATCGATAACCGGGCGCGATCATGCCGATGCAGGCTGGGGATCAGGTCGGCCACGGCAATATATATCAGGCTGGACGCCGCTACTGCCAGCACATAGGGAATCAACTGCCGTGCATGATCCAGGAAGGCCCAGGATACGATGCCACCCAAACCCATGGTGGCGCCTGAAATCGCCGACAGCAGCAGCGCCCGTCGGCGGCGATACCCCGCCAGCATCAACACCGAAATGTCACCCACCTGTTGGGGAACCTGGTGAGCAATGACCGCGATGGTGAGCACGATGCCGAGATGCACATCCGTGAGGAAGCTTGCGCCCAGCAGCACGCCGTCCAGGAAATTGTGCAGCCCGGTTCCGATCAGGATCAGCGTGGCAGCCGCGCGGTCACGCAAGTGATCCTGGCGTGCATGCACGTCCACTTCGCCGCTGTGGCTGTGATGCCAGAAAATGAACTTTTCCAGCAGGAAAAATCCCAGCACACCGATGGCCAGCGCCAGACCCAGGCCCCGCAGCCGTTCCGGGCCGGCTGACTGGATTGCCTCGGGCAGCAAATCCAGAAACGCCGCACCCAGGAGTGCGCCCACGGCGAAACTCACCAGCCCTGGCAGCAATGCGGCACGCGTGCGTTCCGGGAACAGCAGCAGCAGCGACGCAGCCAGCGCACTTAGCACGCCGCCCAACAGCGTGCAGGGAACTATCCAGATCAGAATATGCATATGCATTTATTCCTCACACCTCACTTACCTTTACCTCTTACTCTAGTCTCCTTCTGGAAGGCGGAGAGAGGACGAGGATGAAGCCAACCATATAAGGGTTGCCATGCGGCCGCACTCTCCGTGACGGCGGTAGGAAAAGAATCGCTCGTGTTCAGAGAACGTACAGAAACCGCCGCCATAGATATGGGTGATACCTGCGCGTCGCAGCCGCAGGCTGGCGAGCAGATATAGATCACAGAGCCATTTACCCGGGCGCGCGGATTCAAATGCCTGTTCCGCCTGCGGATGTTCCTTTATCAATACCGCGCGTACTTCTTCGCCCACTTCGTAGGCTTCAGGGCCGATGGCGGGTCCGAGCCAGGCCAGAACCTCATCGGGCGATGTGCGCATGGCGGCAACGGCCGCTTCCAAGACACCGGCCGCCAAACCGCGCCAGCCGGCATGGGCGGCGGCAACCGTTTTTGCGGCTCGGTCGCAGAACAACACCGGCAGACAATCGGCGGTCATGATGACGCAGGCTTCATCAACGGATTGTGCAACCGCCGCGTCCCCTTGCGGGGATCCCCAGAGGCCGCCAGCCGGTTCGTGGATATCGCCGCCGTTCAGATGCACAACATGGGCACCGTGTACCTGATTCAACCAGCGCGGTTCATGGCGAAGACTCAAGCCGGCCAACAGACGGCGGCGGTTTTCCGCAACGGCAGTGGAATCGTCGCCCACGTGCCCGCCGAGATTGAGCGATGCGTACACACCGCGACTCACACCGCCGGTACGGATGCTGCTCACGGCGCGCACGTTCACCGGCGCCGGCCAGTCGGGAACGATCCAGTCATTCGACATGAGTGGGATGTTTTCGTGAATCCAATTCGAGAGCGTGCAACAACTGCTGCATATCCGGCGGCAGCGGCGTTTCCCAATGCATGGATTCGCCGTTTACCGGATGCATGAGACCCAATCGCCGCGCATGCAGCGCCTGGCGCCTGAAGCCCCGCAGGGCTTGCGTGAGCGTGAGGGTCGAATCGGCGGGAATCGCGAGGCGCCGACCATACACCGGATCGCCCACCAGCGGATGATGGATATGCGCCAAGTGAACGCGAATCTGATGGGTACGGCCGGTTTCCAGTTTTACGGATACATGCGTATGGGCGCGGAACCGCTTGATAACGCGGTAATGGGTCACGGCCGCGCGGCCGCCTTCGCGCACGCTCATGCGCACCCGGTCCACGCTGTGACGCGCGATGGGGGCATCCACGGTGCCACCACCGGTCATGACGCCTGTGGTGATGGCCTCATATTCACGCTCGAACTGTCGCGCCTGCAACGCCGCGACCAGACGGGTATGGGATTCGAGCGTGCGCGCCACTGCCAGCAGGCCCGAGGTGTCCTTGTCCAAACGGTGCACCAGACCGCAGCGCGGCACCTGCACCAGTTCCGGAGCATGGTGCAACAGCGCGTTCTGCAGGGTGCCGGCGGGATTGCCGGCGCCGGGATGCACCACCAGCCCCGCCGGTTTGTTCACGATAATGAGCGCCGCATCCTCAAAAATGATATCCAGTGGCAGCGCTTCCGGTTTAAGTCCCGTGAGCGGTTCTTCCATCACAGTTAGGCGCACCCGTTGACTCGCCACGACCGAATCCCGTGGCTTCGGTATGCGTTCGTCCAGCAGCACATGACCGTCGCGCACCCATTGGGTGAGACGGCTGCGGGAATATTCGGGAAACAGCCGCGCGAGCGCCTGGTCGAAACGCTTTCCGGCCAGTTCGGCGGGAATCAGGCATTCCTTGATCGCGCGTCGGCTCAAAGGGCGCTCCATAAATGAACAGAATACCAGCAGTTTAAGATATACTTGGTAAAAACATATGCAACTTATTGAAATATAAGAATTAATCACTTTTATAAAGTTATCTATACCCGCATTGATCCCCGCTTTCTTCAAGTAGCCATATTCGCTAAACAAAAGCTTTTGAGGATCAGGGTCAATCGAATTTGCGCAACCCCAAGGAGCGCAGGCTTCGGTTCCATCAATTACTCGATTCTGCCTTGTGCCACTTCTTGAGCATCTAGTCCTCGCATCATATTGTTGTCGAACAGCAGCCACACACAACCTATAGTGTCTATTGCCTTGACATAAATAGCGGCACACTGGCCTACTACAGTGTTTGTGCAAGTCATGAAGGACTACAAGTGCCTTGCGTCAAACATACTGTTATTGACAGAAATTAACTTATAGGTTAAAAATGTACGTCCGGCGGCTACCAACGGAGGGTATGTGGACTATCTACGCAGCATGCTCCGATCGGCAGGAATGCCAGCTCTTGGAGTTTCTGGAAAGCCTTGGCCCCAATCTCAAACGTGCAGGCGATGGTCTATGGGCTTTGCTGAACCATGTTTCCACGCACGGTCCCCTTCTCAACAGCAGTTTACGCCACCAGCTTCGTGGCGATATATATGAATTCATTAAGGGTCGCATTAGGATTCTTTATTTCTGCGACAGCGGCCGCGTAATTGTTTGCACTCACGCTTTGAAAAAACAGCGAAGGTCAATTGGAAACGCCGAAATTAAAAAAGCCGAAAAAGTGATGACCGCCTAC